>NZ_JBGGWF010000005.1:0-373405 GCF_041321135.1 Fibrella aquatica
GCTGCGGTTGGCTCTGCTATTGATCAAACGCTTGGCAAAGCAGCGCCAACCGCAGCGGCGGACCGCTCTTAATTCTTAACTCTTAACTCTTAACTGAATTAGTTGTCAACTTTAAGTGGAATCGTGTAGAGCATGGCTACGGGTAGGCCGCCCATGCGGGCTGGTTGCCAGCGGGGCATTTTTTCGATGGCCCGGATAATGCTGATCCGGTATTCGTCCATGCCTTTTTCGGCCTCGGGAGTGGTAACCGGCTGAGAGTCGACTGTGATGTCGTAAAGTTTCCCGTCGGGGGCCACAATGAACCGTACTTTGATAGGCCCGGTCTGGTAGTTGATTCGATCGAGCGAATTGGGGAATTCGATGTGTTGCGCCAGAAACCGGAGCATGGCTGAGCGGCCACCCGGAAACTGAGCCAATCGCTCAACAGACGTATAATACTTACCCGGATACTTCGGAGCTACGACTTCTGCTTCCTGGGCTGAGGCAGATGACCACGTCAGCGTAGCGAACAAGGCAAGCATGACTATCCGGTAACTGCCGGTGCAATGAGTTGAGAAAAAGGAACGCATGTAAGGGTACGTGTTTACGGCTAATTGCGTGGAGACACAGAAGAGGACATTCAGGCCTGAAGGTCTCGAACGGGTTGATTATTGAACGAAGAAACAACCGCCGCAATTTCGGGCAGTAAATCCAGATTTTGCTCAATACCGTTACCCACCACAATAAGATCGGCTCCGGCTTTAAGGGCCTGATACGCTTTTTCGCCCGTGTTGATGCCGCCACCCACTACAATGGGCGTGTCGACAGCTTGTCGAACGGCCGCAATCAACTCGGCCGGCACTGGCCGTCGGGCGCCACTGCCCGCGTCCAGGTACGTTAGCCGCAGGCCGAGCAATTCACCCGCTATAGCTGTGCAGGCCGCCACTCCGGGTTTGTCGTGGGGGAGGGGCATGGTGTTGCTGATGTACGAAACGGTGGTCTGAGCGCCGCCATCGACCAGCATATAGGCCGTTGATACTATATCGAGGCCACTTCGCTTCAGCAACGGGGCAGCAATAACATGCTGACCAATCAGCAGGTCCGGGTTTCGGCCCGAGATTAGTGATAGGAGCAGTAGCGAATCGGCCGAGGGATCAATGTGGAGCGAATTGCCCGGAAACAGAACAATGGGCGTGGTTGTTTGCTGCCGGATAAGGGTAATCATCTCGTGCTGCACATAATCGGTAATCAGGCTGCCCCCTACGAAAAAAAAGTCAGCCTCATGCGCTACGGCCCGGCTGACAGTTTCTGCAAAATCGTATTGCCCGACCTTATCCGGGTCGAGCAATACGGCAAACGATTTTCGTCCCGACTCCTTATAGCTGTTCAGTGTAGCTAACAGGCTGATTCGAGGCTTTTTCGTGATAACGGGCATCAGCGGGTTGCGCTGTGGGATTGATTGCATTATTTGTCCGAATTCGAGTCAGTAAACCGCCAATTTGCTCACGAGCAATGCTGGTCAATACTGATGTGAGTAAACCTCCGATCAAACCAGAAGCAGCTGCTGATTTCTGGGTCTCTTTGGCTTGTTGCTTAATGGCCTTACGCTGCTGTCTTGGCTGATAACCGTCTTCATCTTCGTCGGCATCATCCATATAGTCACGATCTTCGGGTTCACCATATTTCTCGGCGTACCGGTATTCGTCAGATTTTGGCAGAATAAGGCTTGCCAGCAAAAATACGCCGAAAGCTACACCCGCTACCAATGCCGTGGTTTTTCCAACTTCAGATGCATCCGTCTTTAGTGAATCGACACTATCCTGAATCGAGGATTTGAATCGTTCGGTAGCTTCCATCAATTGGGCGCGGCGGGCGGTAGTGTCAGCAAAAGGTATTTTTGGGTCTTCCATGAGTTTAACAGGCTAAAAATAAACTAAAATTGTTGAGTATACTGAATTTAAGGTTAGATAGTCACCCCCACGGGTCACTGCAAAAACTGGCCGCTTTGGTTCAGCGACTTTGTGGTCTGGTTCATTAAATCCTGAACGGCTTGCGATTTGTCATCCGCTTTTTTCTGTTGACTTTCTTTCATCGCTTTGTAGGCAATTTTACGAATCATACCAATCATCGATGGCTTCGATATGGCCCAAACGATGGTCAGAATCAGGAAGAAGGCAGCAACAATCAGGAAACCTATATACCGGCTGTCTGTTACTTCGTTGAGGTAAGCAGCCAGCAAACTAAACAGGAAAATAGTGGTGATGGTAGCCAGAAAGCCCAGAATGACTCCATGGACCGCTGTAACGGCCCCCTCTTCTACCTTACCACGGGTTTCGAGCGTAAAAAGCTCGATACGGGCTTCGATGTAGCGAAATATATTTTCGCGAATTTCTTCCAGACGTTCTAACATGACGTGTTGCGGGCTTGGTCTATATACCTATGGTATATGACAAATTAAGGCCCAGTTTGTTTACAAGACCAGAGCCTACGCACCACAGTTTGTGTAAACGGTTGACAGTCAGAGGCAATTAGCGGCTATCTGATCGGGCAGTTGTGAGGAAAAGGGGTGTGGCAAAGTGCCGGTTTAACCCGAAAATGTAGAGAAAAGTCGGCAGTTTTACCGATTAAAGAGTTGCTTCAACTCCTGAAGGGCGGATCGAATCCGGGTTTTTACGGTGCCAAGGGGCAAAGAAAGCTCCTCCGCTGCTTCTTCGTGGGTATATCCATTGAAATAAACCAGATCAATCAGCTGCCTGCGTTCGGGGCGGAGTTGATCCACTACGTCTTTCAAACCAATGAAGTCAGTATTCTCGGGCGGCACGGCATGTTGCCTGTCAACGGCATAGGTTCCGTCATCATCGGTCGAAATGGTCTGGGCCGAGGCGGGGCGGCTCATGGCCTTGCCCGACCGGATACTGTCTATAGCTGCGTTCCGGGCAATGTTCAACATCCAGGTGAAGAGGCGACCTTTCTGCGTATCGTAGCTGCCGAGGTTGTTCCAGATCTTGATAAAAACCTCCTGCATCAGGTCCTGCGCCTGCTCTTCCTCCCGCACAATCTTGAGTAAAACACCATACAGCGCGGCCGAGTAGTGTTCGTACAACCACTGAAACGCTTTGTCGTCTCGCTTAAGCAGCTGTTCGACAAGGACGGATTCGTCAGAAAGAGGCGAGCTTCGTTTCAAGTTGTACGTTGGTTTCGGAATCAAATATACAGGCTTCGGTGAGGAAACGTGCAAGGAATTCGGTAGATGTTGACTTAACCCAACCGCTTGTGAGCGTGGTATATATCATAACAACCAACGTACCTACCGTTGTTTTACAGTCCGTAAAGAAATATACAAGACTATAAAGAGAATAGACAAGATAGAAATTTGGGTTTGTGTACTAACCAGTTAGCCCATTTTCCTCACGAGATCAACTAGGTTTACTCGAAGACACGGTGGTATCGTATTGATTGGTAGCACTTTTATATGATCATGAGGCAATATCTGTACCAAAAGTACAAATTTTCGGTTCGTAAAACAGGTTACGTTGTCTGTCAATGGTTACGGTACAGCCTGTCTTACTAAGTGCGGGTCTGAGCACCATATTACAGGAAGAAAAAAAGCCGGGTACAGACATGGTCGTGTCTTCGCCCGGCTTGGGTACGTCTTTATGTTGTAGGTACGTTACACGCCGATTTTCTGGCCAGCATACAGCAGTTCGCGCACCGCATCGGCAATGCCTTCGGGGTCGAAGCCGCATTCATGGTGAAGCTCGATTTGTTCGCCATGCTCGATGATGGCATCGGGAATGCCGAGGCGTTTCACGCGGGCCATGTAGCCGTGGTTGGCCATAAACTCCAGCACCGCTGAGCCAAAACCGCCCACCAAACAACCATCTTCAACAGTCAGAATTTTATCGAACCGGCTGAAAATCTGGTGCAGCATGGCTTCATCCAATGGCTTGGCGTAGCGCATATCAACGTGAGCCGGGCGTATGCCTTCTTTGGCCAGTTGCTTCGTGGCCGTTACGGCGTAGTTGCCAATGTGGCCCAGTGTCAGAATCGCTACGTCTTCGCCATCCTGTATCAGGCGGGCTTTACCGATTGGCAATTCTTCAAGTGGGGTTTTCCAGTTGGGCATAACGCCTTCGCCGCGTGGGTAGCGGATGGTGTAGGCCTGTTTACCTTTCTGTACCGTATCCGAAGCAGCCGTAAACATCATGTTGCGTAGCTCCTGCTCATTCATAGGCGCGGCCACAATCATGTTGGGAATACAGCGCATGTACGCAATATCATAGGCGCCGTGGTGCGTAGGTCCGTCGGCACCCGCAAAACCCGCCCGGTCGAGGCAGAAGATCACCGGCAATTCCTGAATACACACATCGTGAATGACCTGATCGTAGGCCCGCTGCATAAACGTAGAGTAGATGTTGCAGAACACCACTTCGCCCCGCGTAGCCATACCGGCCGAGAAAGTCACGGCATGTTGCTCGGCAATACCCACGTCGAACGCCCGCGTTGGCATGGCCTTCATCATGATGTTCATCGATGAGCCCGATGGCATGGCGGGCGTAACACCCACAATGCGCGGATTTTGTTCGGCCAGTTCAACCAGCGTGTTACCGAAAACGTCCTGATATTTAGGCGCTTGTGGCGTAGCAAATGTCTTTTTCTTGATCTCGCCGGTCAGCTTATCGAACAAACCGGGAGCGTGCCACTTGGTCTGATCTTTCTCGGCGGGGCCGTAGCCTTTGCCTTTCACCGTCAGCACGTGCAGGATCTTGGGACCAGGAATGGTTTTCAGATCGGCCAGCACATCGGCGAGGCGGTCAACGTCGTGTCCATCGATGGGGCCGAAGTAACGCAGGTTCAGCGACTCGAACAGGTTGCTCTGCGACAGTACCGACGATTTGATGGCCGTTTCTACGGTCGAAACAATTTCCTGCGCCGATTTGCCGAACGTGCTGAATTTACCCAGCAGATTCCAGACCTCATCTTTCACCTTATTATACGTGGGCGAAGTAGTAATGTCGGTCAGGTATTCGCGCAGGGCACCCACGTTGGGGTCAATGCTCATGCAATTGTCGTTCAGCACAATCAGCAGGTTGGCATCGGTGGCTCCGGCGTGGTTCATCCCTTCAAACGCCAATCCGGCGGTCATCGACCCGTCGCCAATGACAGCAATATGGTTGCGTGTTGAATTACCCTGAATTTGAGAGGCAACGGCCATGCCCAAAGCGGCCGAAATAGAGGTCGATGAGTGACCTACGCCAAAGGCATCGTATTCGCTCTCTTTGCGTTTCGGAAAGCCCGACAGGCCGCCGTAGAACCGGTTAGTGTGGAAATTCTCACGCCGACCGGTCAGAATTTTATGACCGTAAGCCTGATGCCCGACATCCCAGATTAGCTGATCATCAGGAGTATTGAATACATAATGCAGTGCTGTTGTCAACTCAACCACACCCAGGCTCGACCCAAAGTGGCCTCCGTAGATAGAGACAACGTCAATGATATATTGGCGCAGTTCATCACAGACTTGGGGTAAGCTTGACTTAGGGAGTTTACGCAGATCTTCAGGAGTGCGAATGGTCGCTAACAGGTTGCCGGGGGTAATCAGCATGGTATACTGCGTGAAGTGTTAATGTCGATTGTAAACAAATCAGTAGAAGATAATGTTTCCCCTGATTCCCCGCCTGACAGCCAGGCGATTACGCAAGCCTGCAAAAATACAGCAAGATTAGGACAAAACGAATACGATGTTCTTTAAAGTGACGAACAAATTGTACTAAATCTATATGTTATCGAAAATATACAGAAGGATTCTAAACAGTTGAAGCTAAACGCCCCTTGCGGTAATTGCCTGATTTTAGTTGTTAATAGTCTGTTATAGCGTGTGTTAAGATCACTATGGTAATTTCGTCGGGTAATCTTTGAAAGTTCAGCACTATTAGTGTACGATGTAAGAAGCAAGCGATTGGACGGATCCGCCAGAGAAACTGATCTTTATGCAGCGGCGCAATTCTTGTCTCTTGCCTCTCGTATCTTATATCTTAACTCTTTTTCCTATTTTTGCACTAAATAGATCGAAAACAGGGCTTTAGGCCCTTAAACGGCATCATAAAGTGGATTTATTTGAGAAACTACGCAACAACCTGGGCCCGATAGGCTCCAATTCACAACTCTTCGACGGGCACCATTATTTTGCCTTTCCTCGCCTAACCGGAGAGCTAGGGCCTCACATGATGTTCTTCGGTAAGAAGATGCTGAACTGGAGCCTCAACAACTACCTGGGCCTGGCTAATCACCCCGAAGTGCGCGAAGCCGACGCTAAAGCGGCCGCCGATTGGGGTCTTGCCTATCCAATGGGTGCCCGGCTCATGTCGGGTAACACCGATCAGCATGAAGAACTGGAGCAACAACTGGCTCAATTTGTTGGCAAAGAAGACTCGTTCCTGCTAAACTTTGGCTACCAGGGTGTCATGTCGGCGGTAGAAGCGTTGGTTGATCGTCGCGATGTGATCGTGTACGACGCCGAGTGTCATGCCTGCATTATCGACGGTATCCGGTTGCACAAAGCCAAAATGGGCGACTACTACAAGTTCAACCATAACGATATGGCCAGCCTTGAAACGAACCTGAAACGCGCTACTAAAAAAGCTGACGAAAACGGGGGTGGTGTTCTGGTCATCAGCGAAGGCGTTTTCGGTATGTCGGGTAAAGTAGGTAGCCTGGATCAGATCGTTGCGCTGAAAGAAAAATACAACTTCCGGTTCTTCGTCGATGATGCCCACGGTTTTGGTACGATGGGTGCCACAGGGGCTGGTGTTGGCGAGCATTACGGTTGTCAGGATGGTATCGACGTGTATTTCTCGACCTTCGCCAAATCAATGGCGTCGATCGGTGCGTTCGTAGCCGCCGATGCCGACATTATCAAGTACCTGAAGTATAACATGCGGTCGCAGATCTACGCTAAGGCGTTACCGATGCCCCTTGTTTTAGGTGCCATGAAACGGCTTGAGTTAATTAAAAAACATCCGGAACTCCGCGAAAAACTGTGGGAAAATGTTCGGGCTCTGCAAAGCGGTTTGCGCGCGCGTGGTTTTAATATTGGTGAAACAACTTCACCGGTTACGCCCGTGCTGTTGCAAAACGACGGCGGTATTGTAGCGGCAACGGCAATGGTACGCGAACTGCGGGAGAGCTATGGTATTTTCTGCTCAATCGTAACGTACCCGGTTGTGCCAAAAGAAATAATCATGCTGCGAGTCATTCCAACGGCTGCGCATTCGCTCGATGATGTTAACTACACGCTGACTGTGTTTAGTGAGATTGTAGAAAAACTCAAAAATGGTTACTACGTACAGCAAAAACCCACCGGAATGGCTGAATTAGCCCAAATAGGGGTCACGGAGTCTGCCGCTGAGTAAGGTATAGGGCTTTAAGTTGTATTATTCGGGTATTTTTTTGTTGGTGCTCTTGCGATCTATAACAGAATAGCTATATTTCGCTCAAATACGCGTTTTTAGCGCATTTGAGCACTTTTCACACTTAAACCCCAATCGTATGACACGCTTTGAGGAAGTAAAAAACCTGATTATGTCACTAGAAGGCGACTTCGATAAATTCTATGACAAAAAGAATCAGGCTGCCGGAACTCGTGTACGGAAAGGTATGCAGGACCTGAAAACAATGGCCCAGCAGATCCGTTCAGAAGTTCAGGACCAGAAAAACGCTGCTGTTAAATAGTTGGTTTTTCTTACCGTTATCAGTCAAACCCGCCCGAACACCTCTGTTCGGGCGGGTTTGGCGTTTATAAGCTGACAATCACGCGTAAAAAGAAAAGTCGACACAAACAGTGGGCTAAACTTGTCTTTTATTATCCCTACTTTTGTGTATTGTTTAGAAATCCAGCATAGCGTTCTATACGTAACCTGCCGAAATGGGACTATTTAATTTTTTGACCAGCGACATTGCTATTGATTTGGGTACGGCTAACACCCTTATTATTCATAAAGACCGTATTGTGGTCGACGAGCCATCTATCATAGCCATGGACAAAGTCAGCGGGAAAGTGCTGGCGATTGGCCATAAGGCGATGCAGATGCACGAAAAAACAAACGAAAACATTAAGACGATCCGCCCGCTGAAAGACGGGGTAATTGCTGACTTTACAGCAGCGGAGTTGATGATTCGGGGGTTGATTAAAATGATTGAGTCGGGTAACCGGCTATTCTCCCCCTCACATCGTATGGTCATCTGTATTCCTTCGGGCATCACCGAAGTAGAGAAAAGGGCTGTTAAAGACTCAGCCGAACACGCGGGAGCCAAGGAAGTGTACATGGTACACGAACCAATCGCCGCCGCCATTGGTATCGGCATCGATATCACCCAGCCAAACGGCACTATGATTGTCGATATCGGAGGTGGTACAACCGAAATTGCTGTTATCGCCCTCTCCGGCATTGTCTGCGAACAGTCGATCCGCATTGCTGGTGACGTGTTCACCCGCGACATCGTGGATTACATGCGTCGTGAGCACAACCTGCTCATCGGTGAACGATCGGCCGAACAGATCAAAATGGAAGTTGGCTCGGCCCTGCCTGAACTCGACAACCCACCCGCCGATTACGAAATCCGTGGTCGTGATTTGATGACCGGTATTCCTAAAGAAATTAAGGTTACCTACAGCGAAATCGCCTACGCCCTCGACAAATCGATCTCGAAGATTGAAGAAGCGGTAATGAAAGCCCTGGAAGTATCGCCGCCCGAACTCTCGGCCGATATTTATACCAACGGTATTCACCTTACGGGTGGCGGTGCATTGTTGCACGGCCTCGACAAGCGGCTCGCCAGCAAAACCAAATTGCCTATCCACGTAGCCGACGATCCGCTCAAGGCTGTAGTGAAAGGAACGGGTGAAGTCATCAAGAACCTCGATCTGTATAAGTCAGTACTTATTTCTTAAGAAGTAGAAACAAGAAGCAAGAGATAAGAAACAAGAAATACGTGGTAAACGACATAGTGAACTAACTCTGTCTTGTTTTTGCCGCCTACTTCTTGTTTCTTATCTCTTGCTTCTTGTCTCTTTTTAAACGTGGAACAACTCTTTGCCTTTATTGCTCAAAGCCGCAACTTCATTCTGTTTGTGTTGCTGGAAGTGCTGTGCTTCTATTTCATTATTAACACAAACAACTACTGGAGCGCAAGCTTTTTCAATACATCGAATCGGTATGCAGCGCAAATGCTTACCTGGTCCAACACGGCGCATGAGTACACTAGTTTACGACAGGTAAATGCCGATCTGGCCGCCGAGAATCTGCGCTTACGTACCCAGCTGACAGAGCGGCAGCAGGAACGTACCCCGCAAAGCCCGCCGCTCTACAAGGCCGACTCTATCTTTGCCACCCGCTTCAAGTTCACCGTTGGTAAAGTAATTAACAATACCACCACGCTGGCCAATAATTACCTCACCATCGATAAAGGCACCGCCGATGGCATCAAACCCGGTATGGGTGTTATTTCACCGACGGGTATCGTCGGCCGGATACGCTTCTGTAACGAACATTTTTCGGTGGCCACATCCATTCTGCACTCCGAGTTTCGCGTATCGGCCAATCTGATTAAGGCAGGTGATATTGGTACCGCCCGCTGGATGGGTAGCGATCCTACCAAAATGGCGCTGCTCGACATTTCGCGTTACAAACCGGTCAGTAAAGGCGATTCGGTGGTAACGTCAGACCAAAACTCAGTTTTTCCTCCGGGAATCCTGATTGGTCGGGTACGCACTATTGGCCTGCAAGCCAACCAAACCTTTCACGACTTGGTTATCGATCTCTCCACAAATTTTGGTAATCTAGCCTACGTTTACGTAGTTGAGAATACCCTGGCTGCCGAACAGGCTCAGATCGAAAAGCAGGTCGAAAGCGAGAAATAACCAGCACTTTGTACTACCTACCGCCCCACCGATTGATGGCATGACCCTTCGCGAAATTGTTGTTCTGATTTCTTTATTCCTGTTGTACATCATCCTCCAGATTTTGTTTGTCCGAAATCTGGTGCTGTTCGATTATGGCTTTTGCTTTGTGTATGTAGCCTGTATTTTGCTCATGCCCAACGAAATAAGCCAGACCTGGCTTTTGCTGCTTGCCTTCGCCACCGGTGTCATCATTGATACATTTTATAATACGCTGGGCATTCATGCGGCCGCTACTGTGCTGATGACATATGTGCGCCCTTTGATTATTCGGGTACAAATGAGTCAGCGCATTCAGGAGTCGCGGGTCATTTTCACACTACAGGAACTGGGATTCGGTGAGTTTTTCAAATACGTGTTTGTGCTCGTACTCATTCACCACGCGGCCCTCTTTCTGATCGAAGCCGGTAGCCTGTCGCTCATCGTACCAACTCTCTTGCGTACACTCGCCAGCGCCCTGTTTACAACCGTAAGCATCATTCTGATTCAGTTTTTTGCCCGTCGATAATTGGCATTATAACCTCCTTTTCATTTCATAGATGACCTTTTGCCGGTACTTGGGTAAGTAGAAATTTTCTTAGCTACTTACCATGTACCGTCCATCTTTCTCTATCCGGTTTGCTGGCATAGCAATCTGTTTATGCTTGTTTACCACCATAGCCTGCGCTCAGCAGAGCCTTTTCAACGTGCCTTCGTCGGAAATAACGCCTAAAGGCAAGCTGTTTTTTCAGCAGCAGGTTAACTTCAGCAGTATTATCCAGTTAAATACCACCCTCGATTATGGCCTGAAGCATGATTGGGAAATTGGCGTTAATCTTCTTGGCATCGATTATTCCCCGTCTTTGCATGACTTTTTGAAAAACGACGTGCTTCAAAACGACCCTTTTTCACCGCTAGTCATGATCAATGTTCAGAAAGGAGTGCCTGTCAATGAACACTGGAAGCTAGGGTTCGGTGCACAGAACGGTGTCAATATGGCCCAGTACCGATCAGAGCGGTTAGCCTATTTTTATTACGCTAATGCCGTCTGGACGTCAAGAAGCGAGCGTTTGCGGATCAACAGTGGTCTTTACCTAGGCAACGAACATTATCTGGGCGATGGTAATAATGTAGGCGTAATGGTTGGCGCCGAAGCGGCACTGATTCCTCATAAAGTACACCTGATGGCCGACTGGATAAATGGCACCCATGATCTAGGCGTAGGTGTTATTGGCGCTGTGGCCTACCCCTGGCGGCATTTACCGATCTCGCTGGGGTGGCAGCTTCCCAATGATAGGCAAAACCAACGCGCTTTCGTTTTCGAGATAACGTACATACCTTAGGAGCCGTTCGGGTCGGACACTGCCAACATAAGCAGCTCGAGTTTGGTTCTGCCATTTTGGCCGCTAAACTTTTTGGTTGAACAAAGGTTTGATTTTTGCAGTAGACTGTATACCGGCCTCTGCCAGCGCGGTCTGCTTTTCAGATCAGCGTAAAATCTGGCGGCTGTCGAGGCAAACCGACTTTAACGCCTACTTTTATGTCGACAATGCCCGAAACTATGTCAGATACGACGCCCACTCGCGGTTATACCGACGACCAGAAATACCGGATTTTCAACAAGGAGTTCATGCCGCACATCGACTCCATGTACAACTTCGCCTTTCGTCTTACCATGGACGAAGACGATGCCAACGACCTTGTGCAGGATACGTACCTGAAAGCCTTCCGGTTTATCTCCTCGTTTGAACAGGGAACCAACGCAAAAGCATGGCTGTTCAGAATCCTGAAGAATAGCTTCATTAATGATTATCGGAAGAAAAGTAAGGAGCCAGCCAAGGTTGATTACCAGGACGTTGAGACGACTTACAATTCAGAAGATTCAGAAACCGAACATACTGTCGACCTTCGGGCCGAGACCGTGTCGGATCTGATCGGCGATGAAGTTGCTACTGCCCTAAACTCACTACCAGTCGATTTTCGTACCGTCATCATTTTGTGTGATATCGAAGGATTCACGTATGAAGAAATGGCTAAGATTCTCGACATCCCTATCGGTACAGTTCGGTCGCGTTTGCACCGGGCACGTAACCTGCTGAAGGAAAAGCTGAGAGATTATGCGGCGTCGATGGGTTATAACGAAAATATTGACGACTAAATCGAACTAATACGATACAGACTTTGGTTAGACCAATAGCAACAATATAACTAATTTTGGAATAAATAAAATTTTTCCAATGCAAACGTCTTTGCCAACATCGTCGCCAGAGGTACTGAGGAGTATGAAGAATTCGTGTGAACACCAAAGCGACTGTCTGAAGTTTATTCAATCGGTACTCGACGGAGCAGCGACTGAACAAGACCTCGAGAAATTGAAGCGCAATCTGGAATCGTGCCAGCCCTGTATTAAAATGTACCACCTTGAGAAAGAGATGAAAGCGCTCCTTCAAAACAAGATGGAAAAAAGGTGCTGTCCAGAAAGGATTATCGAAGATATCCGTAACCGCATTGCTACCTTCAATTAAGCCATTTTGACCCAATACAATCGGGGTAAGTGAGTAAGCCAATTGGCTCCTCGCTTACCCCGATTCGTTTTTCAGTACCTTTACAGCATAAATGTCATGTCGGTTATTGACATTTCCATTAAACTTCCCCCCCAACTTGGACGGTAAACTGATCATCTTTTCGGCCCCTTCCGGCTCTGGTAAAACAACCATTGTTCATCACCTGCTGGAAACCAACAAAAACCTTGGCTTCTCTATCTCGGCCTGCACCCGCGACCGCCGGGGCCGTGCCGAACAAAATGGCCAGGATTACTACTTCCTGACGCCCGACGAGTTTAAGCACAAAATCGACGCCGATGAATTTGTAGAATGGGAAGAGGTGTACGTTGGTGCGTTTTATGGCACACTGAAATCAGAGATTCAGCGGGTTTGGAATACCGGAAAGCACGTGCTGTTCGATGTAGATGTAAAAGGCGGCCTGAAATTAAAGCAGTATTACGGCGATCGGGCGTTGGCCGTTTTTGTGAAAGTCCCCGACGAAGAAACACTGAAGCAACGCCTGATTGGCCGGGGTACAGAAACCGAAGACAGCCTCTCGAAACGACTCTTTAAAGTCCACTTCGAAATGTCGTTCCAGGATCAGTTCGATGTTATTCTGGTCAATGATGACCTCGAAGAGTCATACGCCAAAGCCCAGAAACTAATCGACGACTTCATCAACGAAGGCATCGTCCCGGCAAAAGCAACGATAATATAGTTTGTGGTTTGTTGTTTGAGGTTTGTGGTTGCGCCGCTGAGTTACCATTTTTACCCTCAGCAGCGCAACCACAAACCTCAAACAACAAACCACAAACTAAGTTGAAAATCGGTCTTTTTTTCGGCTCGTTTAACCCCATACACGTTGGGCATTTGATTGTGGCGAATACCATGGCTACGAGCGCCGATCTGGAGCAGGTCTGGTTTGTGGTATCGCCGCAAAATCCGTTTAAAAAGACGAAAAGTCTGTTGCACGAATTCGACAGGCTGGATATGGTAGAGCGCGCTATTGCCGATAATAGCCGCCTGAAAGCCACTGATGTGGAATTTTCGATGCCTAAACCCAGCTACACCATCGATACGCTGGATGTACTGCGTCAGAAGTTTCCGCAACACACGTTCAAACTGATTATGGGCGAAGACAACCTGGATCAGTTTGCCAACTGGAAGCAGTATGAGCGAATTCTGACGGAGTTTGGTCTTTACGTATATCCACGACCGGCACGCCCCGGTGAACCAACCATAGTTTCACCTTTCCGTGAGCATCCAAACGTGCGCCTGATCGCAGCCCCCCTGCTCGATATCTCAGCTACCTACATCCGCGAAGCCATCCGCACCAATCGCTCCATCCGCTACATGGTGCCCGATGTGGTTGAGGAAATGATCGAACGGAAGAAGTTTTACATATAAATGAGTTCAAGGTCTAATAGTCTAATGTTCAACGTCGCTTTGCTACGTACCGTTTTGGTACCCGGCAAAGCGACGTTGAACATTAGACTATTAGACCTTGAACATTGGACTCACCTACGGCGTCCCGTTCTGTGTAGTTACCTCCGTTACTAACCCGATTGAGCTAACGCGGAGCGCCACACTCTTTGCGCCTGATTTAGCGCCGGTGTTTTCGCTGCAATGCGGGCCTTTCTCTACGTAATAAACATACACTTTTCCGTTTCGGTCGGTGATTTCGTTTACGTCGGGCCGACCCAGCATTTTACCCAGGTCATTGACGTGGAGGCCTTTGAACTGTTCGCGTACAGCCATGAAATTAGCCAATTCTCCCTGGCGGTCGCCCTTGCAGCCGCCCCGGTCATTGCGCCAGACCTTGAGGTCTAACGTACCCAGCTTGTCGGGGCCACCACACGAAAACAAAAGCGTTGCTGCTCCTAAAAGGACTATTGATTTTACAGAAATCATTGGATGGTGGTATCGATTAACTCGTTAGTGAAAGACTAAACTCATACCAATTACGGTTTTTCGTTATATACCGTCTGAATCAGCGTTTGCCCAACGGCTTTTAGCGTATTCGGGTCAATATTCCGCATATCGTCTTCCGATGTGTGCCAATCTTCAAAGAACGAACCCGTTGTGGTATCCAGGTGAATGATGTCGATCATCGGAATTTTAGCGATGGTGTTGGGTGCCAGGTGATCATCCGTGATGGGACCACCGGCTTTGTCGACGAAATACTGCGTATACCCCAGTTGGCTGGCCGTATTCCAGATGGTTTGCGCTACACTGGGCGCAAACTGCATTGAATAGCCCTCTTTCAGAAATGTAGCGTTTTTAGCTCCGACCATGTCGAGCAAAACACCATAATAGGCTGTGTAGCCCGGTTTGTGCGGATTTTTGGCCCAATGGCGCGAACCCAGGCAGAAACCCAGATAATCATAATCGGGATACCCTGCCTCTTTGTCACCCACAGCACGCTGACCGTCGCCCCAGTCCTCGGCGTCGAAGAAGATAAGATCAACACCTACGGTTGGTTTTTCTTTGGCCTGCTGAATAACCCGGGCCATTTCTAGCAACACGGCCACGCCACTCGCGCCATCATTGGCGGCTGGAACCGGTTTGGTGTAGTTGGTTGCCAGACTGTCCTGATCAGAAAAACGGCGCGAATCCCAGTGCGAAGAAAACAACAGACGTTTTTCCGCTTTCGGGTTTATCACGCCGATGATATTACGGCCTGTCACCATGACACCGTCCCAGCCTTTGGCGGTAAATGGTTGTTCAATCACCTCAACACCATACGATTTCAACGTCGCCACAATGTAATCGCCACCACGTATGTGAGCGGGCGTATTGGGTACGCGAGGCCCAATGGCGATCTGCTTTTCGATAAAGGTATAGGCTGAGTCGCCGGAAAAAGTGGGGGCAGCTACCAGCTTCGTTTCGGTCTGCGTGGTCTCCGACGAGCTACTTTTTTTATCGTCGCAGGCTACAATAACCAGCGCACAGGCCAGAAAGGCCAGGAGGGTTTTTTTCATGAGTAAAAAATGGTCGAACAACCAAAATCGGTTTGTTGTCAGAACGTCCAAAAGTACGTCTTCTGTGTGATTTGATGGGTAGGAATTGGCGTTTGCCGTAATAAACAGATAGTTCTACTCAACAACTACCCAATAGACCGCTTGTTCATCATTCCCCAAAGCCCCAATATCGGCCCCGGCACCAGCAGCCAAAACGCCCAGACAGAACCACCCGAATACGATAACAACCAGGCCAGCGATTGAATGGAGACGATGGTGATTGAAAAGCCAAGGCAGGTCACCAGCGTTAGTAAACTTCCCCGCATATCGTCAGGTACGTTGGTTGATACGATCGTGGTCAGTTGCGGAGAGTCGCCCGCGATTGTGATGCCGTAGATGAGCAGGAAACCCAAAAACAGGGCTGGTGGTGCATAAACCATCAGTGGAATGAGTGCGGTGCAGAGGCCGGAAATGAGCAAATTAGCCGTAGCTACACGTTTGCTGCCAAAGCGAAGTGCCAGCAGTCCGCCACCGGCACAACCCACAAAGCCAGCGGCAATGCCCCAGAATGCCCAAATCGGCGTATTAACGAGAGTGTTGGGGTGATACTGACTGTAGATAGTCAGCAAAGCCGGGAGAAACGCCCACAGCGCATACAGTTCCCACATATGTCCGAAGTAACCCAATACACCGGCCCGCAATGGCCCGGGCTGAAACAACAACGGAAAGACACGCAGACTGAACGTACCTGGTCGACGGGGAACCGACGTTGCGGGAATAGCCCACGCCAGCAACAGGCCACCTGCCACGGCCAGCGCGCTCACGGTGAGCAATACGCCCTCATACGGCAGCGATTGACCCACGCCCCGAATCAGGTGCGGCAGGGCGGTACCCAACACAAGCGCACCCACCAGAAACCCCATGGCCCGACCCAACACCGGCCGAAACCAGTCGGCGGCGATTTTCATGCCGACCGGATAAACGCCCGCCAGAAAAAAGCCCGTTCCGAACCGACTCAGCAATACCCAACCCGACCGAAGCGGCAACAGCAGAATAAGCAGATTGAAAAGGGCTGCCGCCACCACCGATATCAGGAAAACGCGGGTGGCCGGGTACGTATCGGGAATACGGTACAGGGTATAGACCAACGTACCGGCAATGAAACCCAGTTGCACCGCCGAGGTGATCCAGCCGCTCAGTGCCGTGGTGCCTAATAACGGTTGTAAATTAGGCAGAATGGCGTTCCCGGCGAACCATAGCGACGTGCCGGCAAATTGTGCCACTACGATGACCAATAAATGGGCGTTGCTGAGGGTTTCTGATTTTATCTGACTCAAAGTGTATAAGGATCAATAATATTCACTATCAGGATACCCCGACGGTTGGGCAAATAAACAGACAGTATCTAATATCCAGTACTCTGTTTACTTTTAATGGTTTATACAACCAACCAACTTCATGCACAAACCTGTACGCCTTCTGATCCTTTGCGCCGTTAGTTTCGCCGCTGGGGCATTCATTACCAGCTACGACGATCCCAGGAAACCCATCACGGCCGAAATGGCCGACGTAGCCTCGAACATATTCGGGTTGTCGTTTACCCGTGCCGAGCGCGATTCCATGCTCGACAACCTCATGGATCAGCGCCGCGATTTTGAGACGATACGAACCGTTAACCTCACCAACGACGTTGCTCCGGCCCTTTATTTCAACCCACTACCCACCGGTTTTGTCATGCCCACCGGAGCCAGTTCGTTCAAGGCATCGGCACCGGGTCAGGTACGTATGCCCGCCAACCGCGACGATCTGGCGTTCTACACCGTGGCGCAATTGGGTGAGTTGATCCGCACGAAGCAGATTTCGTCGGAATCCTTGACTCAGTTTTTCCTGACGCGCCTGAAAACCTACGGCCCAACGCTGTTCAACGTAGTCACTCTTACGGAAAAGCTGGCTCTGGAACAGGCACGCCGCGCCGATGCTGAACTCAAAGCCGGCAAATACCGCGGACCACTCCACGGCATTCCGTACGGGGCCAAAGATTTGCTGGCCCGCCGGGGCTATAAAACCACCTGGGGGTCGGTGCCTTACAAAGATCAGGTGCTCGATTATGACGCCACTGTTATCAAAAAACTCGAAGACGCCGGTGCCGTGCTGTGCGCCAAACTGGCGATGGGCGAACTGGCGATGGGCGACGTCTGGTTTGGCGGCAAAAGTCGAAATCCCTGGAAGCAGGAAACAGGCTCCAGCGGTTCATCGGCGGGGTCGGGCAGTACCGTATCGGCAGGGTTGCTGCCATTTGCGATCGGCACCGAAACGCTGGGCTCCATTGTGTCACCGTCAACGGTTTGTGGCGTTACCGGCCTGCGCCCCACCTACGGACGTGTGAGCCGTCACGGAGCCATGGCGCTTTCGTGGTCGATGGATAAAATTGGCCCCATGACTCGCTCTGTAGAAGATTGTGCGCTGGTTTTTAACGCCATTCAGGGCCCCGATAACCTCGATCCAACGGTTATAAACGTGCCGTTTCGATATGCGCCCATGGCCTCGCTCAAAGGTGTCAGAATCGGGGTTGTTCAAAAAGCCTTCGATAGCACGTACCCAAATAAAGCCAACGATCAGGCCACACTCGACTTACTCAAGAAACTTGGCGCTACGCTGGTACCCATTGAGTTACCCCCCTTCCGCTACGGCGCGCTGACCATGATCATCGGCGTAGAAGGTGCCGCCGCTTTCGACGAACTGACCCGTTCGGGCCGCGACAGTCTGATGGTTCGGCAGGGAAAAGGGGCCTGGCCCAACGAATTTCGGTCATCGCGCTTTATTCCGGCGGTCGAATACATACAGGCCAATCGCATACGTACCCAGCTTATTAACCAGATGCATGAGGTGCTGAAAAAAGCGCAGGTCGACGTATACATCACGCCCGCCTATGCCGGGGGGAACCTGCAACTGACCAACCTAACGGGTCACCCCTGTGTGGTGCTGCCCAACGGTTTCAACGCGCAGCAAACCCTCACCAGTATCACTTTCAACGGACAGCTTTTCGCCGAAGGATCGGTACTGGCTGTTGCCAAGGCCTATCAGGACGCGACCGATTGGCACAGGAAGCACCCGGTTGTGAATTAAGAATTGATAGATGAGAAGCTAGAGACAAGACGGCTCCGGTGGAGAAACGGCGCTTTACGCTTAAGAATTGAGAGTAGTTCAGAACGATCTTGTCCGGCGAATAGCACCGAAAGCCATTGGTCGGGTACTAAAAATCCCATCGTACAACTCTACACTTGCCGTGATGAGTTGTACGATGGGATTTCTGCAATAAGTGTAAGGCTATCTACTCGCCAAACAGCTGATTCCAAACGGCTTTGGCTTTCTCTTTAGCCGCTTCGACCTGATGCGCGGCTTCGGCTTTCAGTTCGTCGAGTTTAACCTGAGCGGCTTCCAACTGCACGTTAGCCTCAGCGCGAACCTCATCAAATTTATCTTCAGCAGCGTCGGCGAGTTCATCAGCCTTGGCAGAGGCGGCTGTGTACGCGGTTTCAGCCTGAGCCTGTAGGTTTGTCAGCGTTTCGGCCGTGGTAGCTTTTACGGTTTCAACATGCAAAGCCGCTTTCGCTTTCAGGTCTTCGATGTCTACTTTATCGCCCAATTCATGTGCTTTGGCAACCAGTTGATCCTTCAACTCATCGAGTTGAGCGGCGGCGGCGTTCAGGTGTTCGCCAGCCTCCGTTTTAAACGCGTCTAATTTTTCAGCGGCAGCGGCTTTAGTGGCCTGAATTTGCTCAGCGGCGGTGGTTTTATTATCCATTATATCAGTTTGCAGTTTTCTATTTACAGTTGCGCTGCCAAGTTACACTACGTAAAGTCAGCAACGCAACAGCAAACAGAAACCGATACGTCGGACCGCAGCAAACTGCAAACTTTTTTACCCCAGCCTTCTGGTAATCAACGTACCTACGGCTTCGATCAGATTCATGGGTTTCAGGGTTCGCCAGTTGACGAGGTTTAGCGTTCCGCCGAAGTTGATGTAGTAGTCGAGGCGGAATCGTTTCCATTCCTGCTCCACAAATTCGGGGAAGTTGATCGCCGTGATCCAGCCGTCTTCTACATCGTCGAACCACTCTTCGTAGTAGCTATCGTCGGAGCCGTGGAAGTTGAGCACGTTTTCGCCGATGAGCAGAAAGTACTTGATGCCTTCCTGCACAAGTGGGTCAATGACCTGCCGTTTCAGGTGCATGATGTCGTTGTGCAACGTGTCATTCCACTCGCCGAACAGTTCGATGACCACGGCCTGCCGGTCATAATTGGCGTAAAGAATCTTGCAGTAGAGCGTTTCAGAACCGATTTCGTCCCAAAACGGGTGGATGTAGTATCCGTAAATATCGTTTTCGTACTGGAGCGTATTATACGTCCGCTCATGAAACGGCGACTGCGGGTCGTCGGATGCGGCATAGTACTTCTCCCAGCCATAGAAAGGCTCAATGTCTTGCATAACGTTGGGAAAAATAGTTTGTGGTTTGTCGTTTGAGGTTTGTGGTTGCTCTGCTAATCCATGACCTGGTTAGATCAGCAGCGCAACCACAAACTTCAAACGACAAACCACAAACTTAGTTTAGGCCGGCGACACCATATCTGTGGCTACCATGTCGGCTTCGGCGGTTACTTCGGCGTAGGCGTCGGTTGGTACGCATGAGCATACCAGGTTGCGGTCACCATAGGCCGAATCGATGCGGCTTACACTTGGCCAGAACTTGCGGGCACGAACATAAGGCAGTGGGAAAACGGCTTTCTCACGGGTATATGGCCGGGTCCAGTCATCGGCCAGAGCTACCAGGGCGGTGTGCGGCGCGTATTTCAGCACGTTTTCGGTCTTGTCGACCGCGCCGCTTTCGATTTCACGAATCTCGTTCCGAATGGCGATCATAGCGTCACAGAACCGATCTAGTTCGGCTTTCGACTCTGATTCCGTTGGCTCGATCATCATCGTACCCGCTACCGGGAACGATACCGTTGGCGCATGGAAACCATAGTCCATCAGGCGCTTGGCAATATCTTCTACTTCGATGCCAACAGACTGTTTCAACGGACGGCAGTCAATGATCATTTCGTGCGCCGCGCGACCGCTGGCGGCCGTGTACAACGTTTCGAAATGACCGTCGAGCCGCGACTTGATGTAGTTAGCGTTCAGGATAGCCCGCTTGGTGGCGTTGGTCAGTCCTTCGCCGCCCATCATGGCAATGTACGCATACGAGATAGTCAGAATGCTGGCCGACCCGTAAGGCGCTGCCGACACAGCCCCCGACCCTTTACCCGGCAGGAATGGCACCAGTTGCTCAGCTACGCCGATTGGCCCCATACCCGGACCACCGCCGCCATGCGGAATGCAGAAGGTTTTGTGCAGATTGAGGTGACACACGTCGGCACCGATCGTAGCGGGGGACGTCAGACCTACCTGCGCGTTCATGTTGGCACCGTCCATGTACACCTGACCGCCAAACTGGTGAATCGTGTCGCAGATGTCGATGATGCTTTCCTCGAAAACACCGTGAGTACTTGGGTACGTTACCATCAGGCACGACAGATCGGCGGCGTACTGTTCGGCTTTCGCTTTCAGGTCAGGTACGTCGATGTTGCCACGTTCGTCGCATTTCACGATCACCACCTTCATGCCGGCCATTACGGCGCTGGCAGGGTTAGTGCCGTGGGCTGACTGCGGAATCAGGGCCACATTGCGGTGCTCATCGCCCCGGCTTTCGTGATACGCCCGAATAACCATCAAGCCCGCATATTCTCCCTGCGCGCCCGAGTTTGGTTGCAGCGACATGGCCGCAAAGCCAGTGATTTCGCACAGCCAGGTGTTTAGGTCGGCGAAAAGTTGCTGATAACCGGCAGTCTGCTCTTTTGGTGCGAAGGGGTGCATTTTGCCAAACTCAGGCCAGGTCACCGGAATCATTTCGGCGGTGGCGTTGAGTTTCATGGTGCAGCTTCCCAACGAAATCATCGAGTGCACCAGCGAAAGGTCTTTCTCTTCCAGCGATTTCAGGTAACGCAACATCTCGTGTTCGGTATGGTGCGTGTTGAAAACCGGATGCGTCAGGTACGTCGACTGACGAATCAGGCGCTCGGGCCAGGTCAGTTCCAGGCTGTCGATCATGTCTGACAGGCTATCGTCGGTAACCTGAATGCCGAACACATCGAGCAGAATCTTCAGGTCGTCGAGCGTTTTAGCTTCGTCGAACGAAATAGTGACCTGCTCGCCGTTACTGGCGTAGCGAAGGTTGATTTGTGCCGCCCGTGCCGATTTTTTTAATGACTCAATATCGTTCGTACGTAGGGTAACTGTATCGAAATAATTCTCAGAGAGAATCTCGAAACCTGCCCGTTGGGCTGCTTTGGCAAATAACCGGGTGAGGCCGTGGGTACGTTCGGCAATCTCGCGAAGGCGCTGTGGACCGTGGTACACGGCGTAGCTACCGGCCATGACAGCCAGCAGAACCTGCGCCGTACAGATATTCGAGGTTGCTTTCTCGCGACGGATATGCTGCTCACGAGTCTGTAAGGCCATCCGTAACGCCGGATTGCCTTGCGCATCGACCGACATCCCGATAATCCGACCCGGAATCTGACGCTTGTACACGTCTTTCGTGGCGAAGAATGCCGCGTGTGGACCACCAAAACCCATGGGTACGCCAAAACGCTGGGCTGAGCCAACTACTACGTCGGCACCCATTTCGCCGGGAGGCGTCAACATCGTCAGCGCCATCAGATCGGCAGCCACGGCAATATTGATACCCAATTCGTGGGCCGCTGTAATCAGATCGGTATAGTCGAATACCTCACCATCGGTGGCGGGGTATTGCAGCAACATGGCAAAAATGGCGCCCGACGTCAGATCGGCCATCCGGTGATCGCCCACTACCACGCGGATATTCAGCGGGGTTGCGCGGGTACGTACCACCTCAATGGTTTGCGGGTGGCAACGGTCTGATACAAAGAACGTTTCTGCTTTTTTACGCGAAGCGGGACGCAGGCTGTGCAGCATGGTCATAGCCTCGGCGGCGGCCGTTGCCTCGTCGAGCAATGAGGCGTTAGCAATCGGCATACCTGTCAGGTCGCACACCACCGTCTGGAAATTCAGCAGGGCTTCAAGGCGGCCCTGGGCAATTTCGGCCTGGTAAGGCGTATAAGCTGTGTACCAGGCCGGGTTCTCCAGAATGTTACGGAGAATGACGTTCGGCGTGAGGGTATCGTAATAGCCCTGACCAATGTACGATGTGAAGATTTTGTTCTGCTGCGCCAGCTTTTTGAAGTCGCTTAAGAACTCATGTTCACCTTTCGGAGCGGGCAGGTCGAGTGGGCGGGGGAGCCGGATATTGGCCGGTACGGTCTGTTCAATGAGTTCGTCGATGGTATCAACGCCCACTGCTTCGAGCATCTGGTTGAAATCCTGGTCAAATTGACCGTTGTGACGGTCTTCAAAACGATCGGTTTGTTGAAGCGTTACTTTCATAAAGTGATGGACGCGTACGGCTTTATTTTCGGAACCCAAAGTTACGCCAAAACGTGCCGTGTCATACTTTTTACGGGGATTCTAAATCCAAATGGTTGATTCGATACGTATATATGGCGTCTGTATCATACAGAAAAGAAATTGATTACCTATCCAACTATGATTTGTGAAGGCGCCTTGACCAACTGGTCGGGGCGCTTTTTTTGTTACCTGTACGTTGAAGATGGACATTATTATCAGGTATATCTTACCGGTCAACCAACGTGAGTTGGCGTACACAATTAGGTTCTCCCCCCACGAGGCTTTACCTTTTGTGGCGGCAACGCCAACTCCACCATCACTGTAGCTTTCGCGTTAATCTCCAACCTATGAAACGTAACGAATTCTTGAAAACATCATCTGTTCTGGTGGCTGGCACTATGTTCTCACCCCTACTTTCCTGCGATGGGCAGGGTAAAACGGTTCGTAAAAACTGGGCGGGTAACTACACGTATCAGGCCAAAGAATTTTACGAGCCCAAAACGATCGACGAATTACAGACGGTACTGAAGCGGGCGGGCCACCAGAAAGCGCTTGGCTCGTGCCACTGCTTCAACGACATTGCCGATAGTCCCTTGGCCCAGATTTCGACCAAACATTTCGATAAAATGCTGTCGATTGATGAGCAGGCTATGACCGTTACTGTCGAGGGCGGTGCGCGCTACGGTCAGTTTGCGCCGGAGCTTGACAAGCGGGGATATGCCCTGCATAATCTGGCATCACTGCCGCACATTTCCGTAGCCGGAGCCTGCGCCACGGCCACGCACGGGTCTGGCGTGAAAAACGGCAACCTGGCCTCGGCGGTAGCTGGTTTAGAGTTAATTACGCCCAGCGGTGAAGTTGTCACACTCAGCCGGGATAAAGACGCGACTTTATTCAACGGCGCAGTTGTTAACCTGGGCGCGCTGGGCATGATCACCAAGGTGACGCTCGACATTCAAAAAACCTATCAGGTACGTCAGGATCTGTTCCAAGATCTGCCGCTGCAATCGCTGGTCGATCATTTCGACGAGATTCTGGGTAGCGGCTACAGCGTGAGCCTGTTTACCGATTGGCAGGATAAGAAGATTAGCCAGGTCTGGATAAAGCGGAAGGTCGAGCCGGACACGAAAGCGTTGGGGCCGGATTTTTTCGGGGCTAAGGCGGCTACCAAAAACCTGCACCCGATCACGACCATGTCGGCCGAAAACTGTACCGAGCAAATGGGCGTGCCTGGCCCGTGGTACGAGCGGTTGCCGCACTTCAAAATGGGCTTTACACCCAGCAGCGGCGAGGAGTTACAATCGGAATATTTCGTACCTAAAATGAACGCCGTCGACGCGTTTCTAGCGCTCGAAAAGCTGGGTAGTGTGATTTATCCGCAACTGATGATCTCGGAAATTCGCACCATTGCGGCCGACAGTTTCTGGATGAGTCCCTGCTACAATCAGGACTCTGTGGCGTTTCATTTTACGTGGAAACAGAACTGGGAAGAAGTGCGCCAGATTCTGCCGCAGATCGAAGCGGCTTTAGCTCCGTTCACTGCCCGACCGCACTGGGGGAAGCTGTTCAAGATAGATCCGAAAGTGATCAAAGAGCGCTACGAAATGCTTCCCGAATTTTTGCAACTGGCCCGTATGTATGACCCGACCGGTAAATTCCGCAACAAATTCCTCGATCTGAACGTGTACGTGCGGTAGGGGGCTGGCACGAGTGTTTACTCGCTATCGCTGGCGCGAGCATGTGCTCGTGCCTTTTATGTTGCAAGCATATGCTTGCACAGCCCGTCAGGGCAATATGGTAGCAAGAAGAAAATGGCTCTTACTCTACCATATTGCGCTTTCGCGCTGTGCAAGCAGATGCTTGCGACATTATAGGCACGAGTAAACACTCGCGCCAGCCTGCGCTAGCCAGATTAATGGCATGAAAATTGGAGTGGGCCTATTTATCATCAGGTAGGTTGCCTTAACTTGCCTGAGCTAACCCATAGCGTAGTAGCCCGCGCACCCATGAAAGTTGTGATTCTGGCCGGCGGCCTCGGTACTCGTCTCAGCGAGGAAACGGTCGTAAAGCCCAAACCGATGGTCGAAATCGGCGGTATGCCGATTCTTTGGCACATCATGAAAATATATTCGGCTCACGGCTATAACGAGTTCATCGTTTGCCTGGGTTATAAAGGATATATCATTAAAGAGTTCTTCGCGAACTACTTCCTCCACCAGTCTGACGTCACGATCGACTTAAGTACCAACGAAATATCGGTACACACGTCACAGGCCGAACCCTGGAAAGTGACCCTCGTTGATACGGGATTGAACAGCATGACCGGCGGTCGGCTTCGTCGGGTACGTCATCATATTGGCAACGAGCCGTTTATGCTAACCTATGGTGACGGCGTCGGCGACGTTGATATCACAAAGCTCGTTGCGTTTCACGAAGCGCATGGCAAGAAATGCAGCCTCACGGCGGTGCAGCCCTCGGCCCGGTTCGGTGCCCTCGATGTGAACGACATCAACGGCGTTCGGTCGTTCCTCGAAAAGCCAAAAGGTGACGGTGCCTGGATCAACGGCGGCTTTTTTGTTTGCGACCCCTCTGTCATTGACCTCATCGAAGGCGACGACACCACCTGGGAGCGTTATCCCATGGAAACACTGGCTGCCGAAGGCGAGATGATGGCCTTCCGCCACAACGGCTTCTGGAAACCAATGGATACCCTGCGCGACAAAACCGAACTCGAAAACGCCTGGACAAGTGGTCAGGCGGAATGGAAAGTTTGGTAAAAAAGAGTTTGTCGTTTGATGTTTGTGGTTTGACGTTGCCTATCAACCACATGTTGACTTAGCAGCGCAACATCAAACCACAAACATCAAACGACAAACCAATCTGTTCATGTTCAACGATATCTACCAACATAAAACCGTTTTTCTGACGGGGCATACGGGCTTTAAGGGGTCGTGGCTGTCGTATTGGCTGAAACAGCTGGGGGCCAACGTGGTTGGCTATTCGCTGCCTGCGCCTACTACGCCGAGCCACCACGCGCTGCTGGCGCTGGGGCAACCGGAAACGCTGGCCGATCTGAACAACGTACCTGAGCTGACGAAGGCGATGCATACCGCACAGCCTGAGATCGTCATTCACATGGCCGCTCAGCCGTTGGTGCGCGAATCGTATCGAACACCGCTGGAAACGCTGGAAACCAATATTCTGGGCACTGCCCGCCTGCTGGAAGCCGTTCGGCAAACGCCGTCGGTACGGGCCGTCGTGATCGTGACCAGCGATAAATGCTATGAGAACCCGGAAGACGGTCGCCCATTGCGCGAGACCGATCCGATGGGTGGCTTCGATCCGTACAGCGTCTCGAAAGGGGCGGCTGAACTGATTACGGCTAGCTACCGCAACTCGTTTTTCAACTCGGCTCAATACGGTCAATCGCATCAGGTGCTGGTGGCGAGCGTGCGAGCGGGCAACGTCATTGGCGGCGGCGATTGGGCAGTTGACCGACTCATTCCCGACCTGATTCGGAGTACCCAACTCAATATTCCGGTAGAGATTCGGAATCCGCTGGCGGTTCGTCCGTGGCAACACGTGTTGGAACCGCTATCGGGCTATTTGCTGGTTGGGCAGAAGCTCCTGGAAGGCAAGATACCTGCCGCCGAGGGCTGGAATTTTGGCCCTGCACCTACCGATGTGTTGCCCGTTCGCGACGTCATTGCCCACGCCCGCGCCGAATGGTCGGCCATTCAGTGCAACGAACATCCGTCGGACGCGAATCCGCACGAGGCGCATCTGCTGTCGCTGGATTGTACCAAAGCGCATCAGCAACTAGGCTGGACACCCGTCTGGAACACCGAAACCGCCATTCAGCGCACGATAGCCTGGTACCGCGATTATTACCAGAACGGAGCCGTGCATACCGACGCCGATCTGCGGGCCTACACGTCGCAGGCCGAGGCGGCTAACCAACCCTGGGCGATGTGAAATGTTCGATGTCTAAAAGTCTAATGTCCAATGTTTAAAGTCCAACGTTTAGTACTTAAAAAGCGATCTTATGTGCTGATTAGTAACGCTTTGGACATTAGACCTTGGACCTTAAACTCCCTCAATTCATGATCTTCCACCAACTAGACATACCCGGAGCGTACCTGATCACGCCTGCCCCCCGTGGCGACCATCGCGGCTGGTTCATGCGCACGTTTGACCGCGAGGCATTTCTGGCGAAAGGTCTTTGTGCTGATTGGGTGCAGATGAATCACTCCATGACTGTTACTACGGGCAGCATTCGGGGCATGCATTTTCAGCACGTACCTGCGGCCGAAATAAAACTGGTTCGTTGCGTAGCCGGTCGCGTGTTCGATGTGCTGGTCGATCTCCGGCCCGATTCGCCCACGCATAGGCAGTGGTTTGGCGCTGAGCTATCGGCCGAAAATCAGCAGATGCTGTACATTCCCGAAGGATGCGCCCACGGTTTTCAGACACTCGAACCCAATTGCGAACTGGTTTATTGCCACAGCACCGCCTACGCCCCCGAATATGAGGATGGCGTTCGTTACAACGATCCGAAACTAAACATAACCTGGCCCCTGCCCATAGCGGATATATCTGCCCGTGATTTGGGGTTCGCTTCACTCAATTAAGAATTAAGAATGAAGAATTAAGGCTGGAATGCAGCGCGGTGATTCTTCATTCTTAATTCTTCATTCTTAATTGAAATATGACCTGCCGATTCTGCCATACACCGCTTGAGCACGTCTTTATTGACCTGTTCAATTCACCCGCCTCGAACTCGTTTCTGACGGCCGAACAGCTCAATGAGCCCGAAACGTTTTATCCGTTAAAGGTCTTTACCTGTCCAACCTGTTTCTTGGTGCAGGTCGATGAGTACAAGAAGTCGGACGCTATTTTCGACAGCGACTACGTCTACTTTTCGTCGTTTTCGACTAGCTGGCTGGCTCACTCAAAACGCTACGTGGAGGCCATGACCGAGCGGTTCGGGCTAAACGGGCAGTCGCTGGTGGTGGAAGTAGCCTCGAATGATGGCTACCTGCTTCAGTATTTCGTGGAGAAACAGATTCCGGTGCTGGGTATTGAACCAACTGCCAATACCGCCGCCGCCGCTATCGAAAAAGGTGTGACAACCATCACCCGTTTCTTCGGTACCGAACTGGCGAGCGAGCTGAGAGGTCAGGGCACCGGTGCTGATTTGCTCCTGGGTAATAACGTGCTGGCACACGTACCCAACATCGTTGATTTTGTGAAGGGTATGAGCATCCTGCTCAATCCCGAAGGCGTGGTCACGATGGAGTTTCCGCACCTGTTGCAGTTGGTCGAAAACAACCAGTTCGACACCATATACCACGAGCATTTCTCGTACCTCTCGTTCACGACTGTCAGCCAGATTTTTGCGGCGCAGGGGCTGGTCATGTTCGACGTCGATGAACTGCCCACCCACGGCGGCTCACTGCGGATTTACGCCAAACATGAAGCTGATCAGAGCAAGTCAATCTCGCCTAACGTGGCGGCGATGATCCAGAAAGAAGCCGAAACGGGCCTGACCACGATGGCGTATTACGAAGGTTTCCAGCAGCGCGCTTTAAACGTGAAGCTTGATCTGCTCGACTTCCTGACGAAACAAAAGCGGGCGGGTAAATCAGTGGCGGCCTATGGGGCAGCGGCGAAAGGAAACACGCTCCTGAACTACTGCGGCGTAAAAAGCGACCTGATCGATTTCGTGGTGGATGCCAACCCGGCTAAACAGAACAAGTTTCTCCCCGCCAGCCACATCCCGGTTGTCGATGAAGCAACGCTGAAGGCTCGGAAACCCGACTTTGTGCTGATTCTCCCTTGGAACCTCCGCGACGAAATCACGAAGCAACTGTCGTACATTTCGGAGTGGGGCGGACAGTTCGTTATGCCCATTCCGGAAGTGAAAGTGTTGTAATTGTAGCACCGAAGCTCCAGCTTCGGTAGTTATTGAAATACATAACCATTACCGAAGCTGGAGCTTCGGTGCTACAGTTCACAAATGCATATTCTCGTCACCGGCGCATCGGGGTTTGTGGGGCAGCACGTGGTGCGGGCGTTGCTTGCGCGTGGGCATCGCGTTACGGCCTCGGCAACGAAGTCCGACAAGCTGGCTCAGTTCGACTGGGCCGATCAGGTGACGGTTGTACCGTATACGTTGCCAACGGCGGGTGATAATCAGAATCTGTACACCTACTTCGGCCAGCCCGACGCGCTGATGCACCTTGCCTGGCAGGGGTTACCCAATTACAGGTCGTCGTTTCACCTCGATCAAAACCTGTTTCCGCATTACCTGTTTCTTAAAAATCTGATTAAGAATGGGTTAACTGATATAACGGTTACTGGCACGTGTTTTGAGTACGGTATGCAAAGTGGTTGTTTATCCGAAGAACTGGTAACGTACCCAGCCAATCCGTATGGACTTGCCAAGGACTCGCTCCGGCGTTTTCTGGGTACGTTGCAGACCGAATATTCGTTTGTTCTGAAGTGGGCGAGGCTGTTTTATATGTACGGTCCCGGCCAAAGCCCCAACTCGATCCTGCCGTTGCTGGAGCGGGCCGTGGCGGCGGGCGAACCGGTATTCAACATGTCGGGCGGCGAACAATTGCGTGATTATTTGCCTATTGAAACGGTGGCAACGTACCTGAGTCAGATTGCTGAACAGCGGGCGGTGACGGGCGTTATCAACTGTTGCAGTGGACAACCCATTTCGGTGCGGAGATTAGTCGAAGAACACCTTCAACGGCTCAATGCCCTTATTACGTTAAATTTAGGCCATTACCCATACCCCGATTACGAACCCATGGCGTTCTGGGGCAACAACAAAAAGTTAAAGAGCATATGAGGATTAATAATAACCTCTATGTGTATAACCGATTCTCAGTTTTGTACTATAGCACTATTTCATAGCTTTGACTTTTGTCAACCAAAAGCAAATTTCATTCACTATGAAATACCTATCCCTCCTATTTACTATCTGCTTATCCTCTACCCTGTATGCGCAAAATAATTATGTGCAGATGGGGTCTGCTTCTGCTACGCCTGGAGCCAATAATTTCCTACATGGTATCAACGTTGGCAATGCAACAATGACAGGAGGTAATAACATGGCTATTGGTATTGAAACAGGCATGAGTCTGACGTCTGGATCTGACAACATGTTTATCGGCCAACAGGCTGGACGTGTCAGCACAACCGGTACAAGAAACATGTTCATCGGCTATCGATCAGGTATTTTAAACACGACAGGAGCATACAACACCTTTATTGGACAAGGGGCAGGCGTAAGTAATACGGAAGGATATAGTAATTCTTTCTTCGGCACTCAGGCCGGACTTTTAAATACAACAGGATTCTATAATGCTTTCATAGGTGGTGATGCTGGTCATTTCAACACAACCGGAAATAATAATGCCTTCATTGGTACATCTACGGGTTACAAGAATACTGAGGGATCGTACAATGCTTTTATTGGGCATGGAGCTGGTCTTGAAAATATCTACGGAAATTATAACACATATGTAGGGGCTTTATCAGGGCTTTGGGGGCAAACAGGTACAAGTAATGCTTTCATGGGGTACATGTCTGGATACAACAACAACTCAGGCAATGCCAATGCATTCCTTGGTTATCAGGCAGGTTATCAAAACTATAACGGTAGTCAAAATGCGTTTGTTGGCTATCAAGCAGGTTTCGCGAATCAAGTGAACCAATACGGTACATACGTGGGATATCAGGCGGGTTATAGTGCTCAGGCAGACTCAAATACGTGTGTTGGCTATAAGGCCGGCTATCAGCTCGTAGGTGGTAAAAGCAATACATACTTCGGTGCTAATGCTGGCCGTAATAATGTAAGCGGCAGCCGTAATACGTATGTTGGCCGTAACGCTGGTCCAGCCGCGACCAATACAGATGACAACGTGTATGTTGGTTATGAAGCCGGACAGTTAGATCAGGGTTCTCAGAATACATTCCTTGGAACCGAATCAGGAGTATTAGCTGCTAACAATCAACCGCTTCACAATGCAACAGCGGTGGGCGCAGGGGCCAAGGTTGCCGTCAGCGACGCAATTGTGTTGGGAAACAACGCCAATGTTGGTGTGGGTACGTCCTCGCCAACCAGCCGATTACACGTTGTTGGCGAAAATGCGGACGAATCAGGTCTTCGTTTAGAAAAACTTACGGCCAATAGCCCTGTAACAGCTAATACGGATCAATTTTTGACAGTGAATGAGAAAGGAGAGGTCGTGAAAGGTCGTTATCGCCTACAGATCAGCCAGGTAACTGATTGGAGCGATAAGGTTTTCTCACCAACCTATAAGCTAATGCCGCTTGAGGAAGTAGCTGCCTTCGTTAAAAAAGCGCATCACCTGCCATCAGTTCCCTCCGCCGAAACGGTGGTGAAAGAGGGTATTGATGTTGCCCAGTTGAATGCCAAGTTGTTGGAAAAAATAGAAGAACTAACGCTGTATCTGATCGAACAGAAACAGCAAATCAGTGAGTTAAAACAAGAAGTCGCCAATTTAAAGTCGAAGCGATAAACCCAGAAAATTGTATGACCACAACAGCCAACCCCGTCGAGGAATTTAAGCAGGAACGTGCCGAGCGCGTAGCCACTTATGCCCAACCAAGTGATTTGCGCGAAGCCGCCGCCGCGTTCAACGTTACGTCGAATCGCGACAAGTATTCGTACAACTTCTCGTGGATGGGTCGCCCCATTATTCAGTATCCGCAAGACATGATTGCCATGCAGGAACTGATCTGGGACATTAAGCCTGACCTGATTATCGAAACGGGGATTGCCCACGGTGGTTCGCTAATCTACTACGCCTCGCTGATGGAACTCATCGGAAAAGGCGAAGTGATCGGCATCGACATTGACATTCGCGAGCATAATCGCCGCGAGATTGAAGCGCACCCGATGTTCAAGCGAATTCAGATGATTCAGGGGTCGGCGATTGATGAAGAATTGGTGGCCGAAGTAGCCCGCCGGGCCGAAGGCAAACAGACGATCATGGTCTGCCTCGACTCAAACCACACGCACGACCACGTACTGCGCGAACTCGAACTATACGCACCTTTCGTAACGGTTGGTTCATACTGCGTTGTGTTCGACACGATCGTTGAAGATATGCCCAAAGGTGCTTACGAACGACCCTGGGATGTGGGTAACAACCCGAAAACCGCCGTTTGGGAGTACATGAAAACGAACGATAACTTCGAAATTGATCACAGCATCGACAATAAACTGCTGATCTCTGTAGCACCGGAAGGCTATCTGAAGCGGGTGAAGTAAGCGTTATCGTCAAGCACTTTATGGCGCAATTGCCTCAGCTAACCATTATTATTCCGACCAGAAACAGGGCGGAAACGCTGGTTCATACCCTACGCACCTGTACCGAACAAGACTACGACCACCTGCGGATTATCGTTTCTGACAATATGAGTTCAGATGATACGCGACAGGTGGTCGCGGCTTGTGGTGATCCCCGTGTGGAGTATATCAATCCGGGTAAATCACTCAGCATGTCGCACCACTGGGAATTTGCGCTTTCGCACGTGACGAGCGGCTACGTGAGTGTGCTGGGCGACGACGACGGATTTACGCCGGGAGCCGTTCGGGAAGCAGCTACGATTATTGCTAAAACGGGTACCAAAGCCTTATCTACCAATTACGGGCTGTACTGGTGGCCGTCTGTATTCGATGCTAGCCGGGCCAACCAGCTACACGTCAGCTTTCGGTCTGGCTATCAAACGCTGGATGCGGCTGCTGAATTAGGCCATGTTATCGCCGGGAAAAAGCATTATCTGGCCATCCCCTGTCTGTATAACTCCTTTATCCACTGCTCGCTGATCGAGGCTGCCAAACAGCCGACAGGTACGTTCTTCCATTCGCAGATTCCCGACGTGTATTCGAGCGTAGCCATCACCGGTCTGCTCGATACGTTTGTGTATTCGCAAAAAAGCTTGAAAGTGTTTGGCGTATCGGGCAAGAGCAACGGAGCTGCTCACTTGGGAAAACCGGGGAACGAAGCCGTCGCCAAACTCTTTTATCAGGAGGAAACGATTCCTATTCACCCGATGGCGTCAAATACACTCGGTAAATCGATCGGGTTGATTATCGGCGAATCACTGCTTCAATCATTCGACGCGGGATTAAATCAGGCCTGGAAAGCGAAGTTCGACTGGCAAATTTTCTTCGAAGCGGCTATCCGGGAAGCAAATACCACGGGGGTAGGGCAGAAAGAGGAGATCTACCGAAACATCCGCGAAATTGCGCAGAAGAACAACGTACCTGAGTACGATTCGGCTGATCTCGAAAATCGCACTATGATCGCTTCGTCGGCCGTAAGCGTGGTATCGAGGCTCAAGGATTTAGTCGTTATTGTAGACGCGCCACATTATGGCGTGGTCGATATTTTCGGTGCTTGTGCGCTCTATAACGCTGTTTACGAAAGGCCGTTGGCCCATCCGCATATCGTGTGGAGTACACTGTCTAAACTGACCGAAACGGCGGCCTTTAAAACGCTACTAAAGTATGTTGGTGTAAAGTAATCGTAGTCTAATACCTTGAACACATCTGTCACTTTTCTTCATCCTCACTGCATGTTGGCCGGGGGAGCCACCACGGTTCTGTTGGAAGAAACGCGGCGACTGGTGCGTGCCGGACAGTCGGTCTACGTGGTGTCGGTGCAGTCTGACCCGGCTATTGTGGCCGAGGCTAAGGCAGCAGGTGTGCAGTTTGTCGATGTGGGTGGGCCGCTGTCCTCCTCGATCTGGTTTTGGGTGCTCTATCCGCTTATGTACTGGCGCGTACATCGGGCCACGAAGCAGATAGGCTCGCCAGTGATCGTGTCGGAGCCGTTTCCCGCCAATTGGTGGGGGTGGTTTTACAAAAAGTTGAACCCATCGGTCCGGCTGGTCTATATCTGCCACGAGCCTACGGCCTTTATTTTCGAGATGGCCTGGATCAATTCCATCAAGCCCGATTACATGCGTTGGGGCTTGAAACTGATGAACCCGATCTTCCGCTGGGTCGAGCATACGCTCATGCCCTGTACCGACGAAGTAGTGGTAAACTCCGCCTATTCGGAGCGTACGGTGCTGGGTACGTTCCCGCAACTGGACCCGGCCAGGGTGAAGTTGGTGTACTGCGGCATCGACCATGACACCTTCCGGCCCCGGCCCGAAATCGTTCGGAAACCGCAGATCGCCGTGGTGGGTACGTTAACGAAGTTCAAGCGTGTAGACGTAGTGATCCGGGCCCTGAAGCTGCTTCAGCAACAGCCGGGATTCGAACGTACCCAATTACTGATCAAGGGAAAAGGCTTTGAAAAAGAGAATCTGCGTCAGCTAGTCAATGAATTAGGCCTGACCGATTCGGTGCAGATCATCGACCAGTTCTACTCTGGTGACCAACTGGCCGACTTGCTATGTAGCAGTCGCGTGTTTGTTCATGCTGCACATAACGAGCCCTTCGGATTGTCGCCCATCGAGGCAATGGCGTGTGGCACGCCCGCTGTAGTTACCGGAACCGGAGGCACCGCCGAAACCGTTGAAAATAACGTGTCGGGCCTGTATTTCGATTACCAGAGTGAAGCCGATCTTGCCCGGCAACTCCATCGTCTCTTATCGGATGATTCCCTCTGGCAACGCTTATCAGAAGGCGCCATTCGCCACGCCGAGCAGTTTAACTGGGAGAAAACTACCACTAATCTGAGCCGGCTATTGGCTGCGCCGGAGGGAGTTAGTGCAGAACTGTAACGACCGCGTTTTTTGTCATCCCGACGTCAGGAGGGATCTTGGCTAGTAGCTAACAATGCTTGCTGTTACCGAAGATCCCTCCTGACGTCGGGATGACAAAAAAAGACTTAAAAGGCCACGCGAAAGCACCACAGTGCGTAAAGCGACTCTTGCTTAAAGGCTACTTCAACACCCGATACACGCCCGTGATAAGTTGATTGTGCAGGCTGTGTAATCCTCGAACAAGGGGCGACGACATGTGCCGACGGAGGGTTTCGAAATCTTCCTGAAACTGAGGTACGTACTGACTTCCACCTTTCGAGGCTGAATGAATGCGAAAGACCGAAAATAGCTGCTTACTAACCGCTGGAGCCTGTAATTGCGCCAGCCGGAGCCACCAGTCATAATCCATCGTGTAGCGCAGGTCTTCGCGCAGGTAGCCCAACTGCTGGTGTACTGACCGCCGCCAGAACGTGGCGGGCTGGCAAACGGCATTGGTAACACCCAGAAAAGCAGCGGGGGATAGGGACCGAAGCAGCCGTTTATACTGACGAATGGGCTCCTGAATGGTCTGCCCTGCTTCGTCTACAATCTGGCAGTCGCCCGTTAGCCAGACCGTATCGGGATTGGCGGCGAAGAACGTACCTACAGCTTGTAGCGTACCGGGCAGAAAATAATCGTCGGAATTGAGCCAGCAAACAATGTCGCCGGTAGCCATACGCAGGCCTTTATTGATTGCATCGGTTTGCCCCCGGTCACGCTCGGTAATGAACGTCAGCTGGCCGCGGTACGGGGCTACTACGTCGGCGGTGTGGTCGGTCGAAGCGCCGTCGATGATCAGGTATTGCAGGTTCGGGTATCCCTGGCTTAGTACAGACTCAATGGTTTGGCCGATGAACTGCCCCTGATTGTACGATGGCGTGATAACGGTAATGGAAGGCAGCATATGAGCTCTTCCCGATTTGGAATCGGGAAGTTAGAACAGCGCGTTTGTAACGCGAGTGAGGAAATTCATTCGTCTGCGCGTTACAAACGCGCTGTCAGTAGCTTCCCGATTGCAAATCGGAAAGAGCAACCAAGTGATTACTTATACGGCCTACTCAACAGCTGATACTGGCTCTTTTTCGGCAATGAGCTGCTGTTGTCGTTGGAGTTCCAGCTTCATGTAGGCCATTTCGTGGGTCAAGGTTTTGATCTGGCTTTGCAGCTTGGAGTTGACCACCGAGAGGTGAACCAGAAAGACAATGATGGCAAAAATGGCCGCCAGGAAGATCAGCGAAGGCGGGTAATACACACCCAGCCAAAGTGAAATCTGCTCGAGCCCTTTTCGCCAGATCGAGAACACGATCAGGATCAGCGTGCAGAGAATCCAGACAATGGAATACTCTTCGCGCAGCCGCCCCTGAATGATCAGCCGGAAGATCATGATCATAAAGATCGACGCCCCGACGATGCTGACCAGCTGTATGACAAATGATAGACCTTCCATTTGTAAAAGAGTTTACTGTTTACCGTTTGCTGTTTACCGTTGCGCTGCTTAGGCAAGTTACGTTGATCAGGCAGCGCAACAGTAAGCAGCAAACGGTAAACAGTAAACTTTTTCAAACTGCCTTCAGTCCCTTTCCCCGCAACCGCAGGTAGATGAACAGAATGCCGAGCGATACTTTGGCCATGTAATAAACGGCGCGACTGCTGTTGATGCTCGATACGCCGCCTTGCCGCTCCTGCATCAAGACGGGTACTTCCATCATCCGTAGTCCGTACAGGCCGAATTGCACAATGGCTTCTGGTTCAGGGTATTCGTCGGGGTAATAACGCTCTACCACGGCCAGTGTTTTGCGGTTGAACGCCCGAAAACCCGACGTGCTGTCGTGTACCGTTTGCCCGATGAGCAACTGATTCAGCCACCGGAAATACTGGATACCCATTCGCCGGGTTAGCGAGGACTGAAACCCTTCTTTGGTCAGAAACCGTGAGCCAATCACTACGTCGGCCTTATCCTGCAAGAGGGGCGTCAGAATCTTCGACAATTCATTGGCCGGATGTTGCCCATCACCGTCCATCTGCACCGCCGCATCGTAACCGTGACGGTAAGCGTACTTGTAGCCAGCGTGCATAGCGCCGCCAATACCCAAGTTCACCGGCAAATCGAGGTACAGACAACCCAGCGTCCGAATGATCTCGATCGACTTATCCGTCGAGCAGTCATTGACCACCAGCACGTCGGCATCGAAGCCCTGCTGCCGGGTTGTGTGCTGAATAGTGCGCACCACCTCCGCAATAGAGGCCTGCTCGTTGAAACACGGTATGACGATGAGGATCTTCAAAATGAATTAAGGGTCTGTGGTTTGTCGTGTGTGGTTTGTAGTTGCGCTGCTGTAGAGAAATCCGTGCTATAGCAGCGCAACTACAAACTACACACAACAAACCACCAACTCGTTTTAGTCAATTCGTTCGTAGATGGTCATTGAGCCTAGTTCAACCGCTTTTTTCATGCAACGTATCTCGTACGGAATCTGCGGCGGGTGGTCGTAGAGCATGTATTTGACGTTCAGTTTCTTGAATTTCGGTGAGCAGGGATCGCCCGCGATTACGTACCCATCTTCGTATTGCTGGGCCAGAATCGTGGTGTCGCCCTGTGCGCCGTTGATGTACGTCTGGAACGTCACGTGGGCATAGCGGTTGTAGGCCGAGTCGCGCTTCATGGTCGGGTCCAGCACGCTGAAAATCTGCTTCCGGTTCGGAATGTATTTCACCCCCGTAATCTGTTTCGCGCCGGTGGCCGTGACCATGTAAGCCACGAACTGACTACCATTGACAACCCAACGGGCATCGGGGTCTTTATCGACCAGCGTTTTCACATTCTGGTACACGATGTTTTCGGTTAACGGTGTAAGGCCCTTCGAAAGCGGATTAGCTTTTAGATTCGGTAGCAGGAACAGGATGATACCCCCACAGAACAAGGCGATGCGATAGCGGATGTTCAGCGAAAACAGCAGCAACCCGTTCATCAGAATGAAAAACAGCACCGGCATAAACGTCTGGTCAGACCGAAGCATACCGTCCGAATCGTTCACGTTCACGTAGGCCGTGTACACTACAAAGGCGATGATGCCGACAATGGCAACGGGCGTAAACCAGCCAGGAATGGACTGTTTAATGTCGGCAAGGCTCACGTTACGGAGCGCGGCGAGGTACAGGAACAGCAGCACAATGCTACCCACGCCCATCGGAATCTGTCCGCGCCGGGTAGGTACCATGCTCATGAGCGAAGCATTAGCAATGGCTGCGGGGTAACCCACTTCGATCCAGAGCCACATCAGGCAAACGAACGCCATCGCGCCAACCAGCATCCAGTCAATGCGGCGGGTAAAGGCAAACAAGGCAATGGCCAGAGGCATTATTACCGGAGCGAAGTTCAGGTAGTGCGATAGTTCGCAGATGTTCATCCACCCTTTCGGAAACTGCTGATCGTTGAAAAACCAGCTGTAATACTCAGAATACCAGTTGGCCACAAAGCCTGTACCGCCCGTTTCGCTGCGCTTGCCGGGATAGACCGTACTGGTAACGGCTTTAATTGTTTCCTCAATATCGTTCTTGAAAATGTAGGCAACGATACCCGCCAGCGCAACGGCACCAACCAGACTGACCAGCTTGACCGGAATGGCTTTGATCGGAAAAATGGCTTCGCGTTCGTTGATAACGTACCCAATCAAAAGAAAGACGAAGAGGTAGGCCATTGGCACCTGATACGGCGGATACAGCCCGGTAGCGTAAGAAACAGCCAGCCAGATCAGCAAAAACGCAACGGGAATGTACACGCGCGGATTGGTGCTTCGGATCAGATACACCGCAGCCACAAACGCCGCCCCGCAATAGCCGATCATCGAGGAAGGGATAAACGACCACCAGACCGTGCCCGACGAGAGCAGCAACGTGAGTGACCCCGTCAGCGAAAGCCAGTATTGATTGCGGGTTACGAGCAGGAAAAATAGGAACGTACCCAGCAACAGAATGAGCGGACTGCTACAATACATCCAGGAGTAGCCGCGCTCTACGTCGAGAAACATGAAGCCCCAGTATCCGATTTTGAACAAAGCAATCGGATGTTTTACCGGAAGCGTCAGTAGCGGCGTTTTTAGCCCGCCAACCGCTTCGTTTTCGGCGGTGAAACCAGTGTTGGCGTTTGATAAAATCCAGGGGGCACCTACGGCGTAGTCGTCCATCCGAATGCGTTTCGGTGTACCGGCTACCAAGCCGCGTTTAGCAGGGCCACCGTCGGGAAGAATCTCGTTCCAGGCAGGCAGCGATACGTAGTGCCATTTGAAAAGAACGAACATTAGAAATACGCCGACAAACACACCCAACGTGATTTTTACGCGTTTATCGAACCAGATCAACGTACCTGGAGGAGCCGTTGGCGTAGGTTTAGGCGGGGCTGGAGGAACAACGGGGGCTGAAGCAACGGGAGCAGACCGCACCGGAGGCGGCGCCACAGGAGAGGCAACAGGACGTGGACGTTCAGTCGCCGGCGAATCGGCTGGTTTTTTACCTTTTTTACTCATTTGTTCAGTATGGGTCGGGCACTAAAAGGGCATTCCACTGCACTGTTGGGTACTCATCAAGCACTGCTTACGTTAAATGCCAGCATGAGGTTCTGATCACTTAATGAAGACAAGACTTGGTAACAGTGTAGCCTAATCAGACAAATTTACCAATTTTGCCGGTAGGGGATTCCAGTCGACCTGTTATTTTCGACCCCTTAAGCCGGTTATTAAGTCCCCACATCAAAGGCTGTGCCAACTCGATCTGTCTCCATGAAAAAGACGCTTAAACAGCTTTTGCCCATTGTTTTGGCGTTCGCCCTACTGGCCTACGCGCTGCGGGGAATGCCCCTGGCCAGCCTGCTCGATCAACTCTATAAAGCGTCGCCATTCTGGATAACGATTACCGCCCTCGTTATGGGTCTACAAACGCTGTTACGCGCCGTTCGTTGGCGGATGTTGCTACAGGGCCTCGGCTATACACCCTCGACCGGCCGGGCCATGTCGGCCATGCTCGCAGGTAGTGCGTCGGGTCTGATCATTCCGGGCTCAGGCGAGTTGCTGCGCTGTACGCTGCTGCAACGAAGCGACAACGTACCTATCACCGAAAGTGTGGGCTCGATCATCACCGAGCGGCTGGTCGATCTGCTGGCCACCGCTGTGTTTCTGATCGTAACGATTTTGCTCGAATCGGGCCGACTACTGGCCTACGTGCGCCAATATATGCAACCGCCGCCCTGGTTGGTAGCTGTGACAACCGGGCAGTGGATTGGCATCGCCGTAGCTGTTGGTGTATCTGTTCTGCTAGGAGTTTGGGGGTTGAAAAGTCTGGCGAAGCAAGCCTCGGTTCAACGGCTCGCCACCCGTTTTAAGGTGCGCGAACGCGTCGACGGTTTCCGGCGGGGATTGCTGAGTATCCGGCTCGTAAGTAGCCCGTCGCTCTACTGGCTGACCACGTTTTTCATCCATAGCCTGTCGCTGGTGGTGCTGACGGCCCTTTTCCGTGCCTTACCGATCACCGAAACATTGCCCAATTCGGCGGCGTTAACCGTTTTTGCCCTCACCTCGCTCGGCAGCCTGACCATCCCTACGCAGGCAAGTATCGGCTCCTATCATTTTTTGGCCAGTCGTGGGTTGGTGGCCTACGGGCTGCCTATCCTGGCGGGTACGGTCTGGGCTACATTTTCACACGCCATCATCACGCTGGTCAATCTGGTGTTCAGTGCTCTGGGCTTTCTGGCAGCGCTGCGCTTTCTGCGATCTAAAAAAACCTATAAGGTTTCCCAAACCTTATAGGTTTGAGAACGACTATTAATCATGCCCAGAATCGCCTTTCTCTTCCTGCTTCTGCTCACGGCCTGTTCCGACAAAAAGGAACGTACTCAGGCTGCTGCCGACGAACCAAGCTACACGCTGTTCTTTATTGACAAAAGCCTGAGTAATAGCAGTCTGTCAGAAGCACGAGCTACTTATGAACGTATAATTCGGGAAGCTATTACCGAGAATGTGCATCAGAAAGGCGATAAAGTGGTGGTGTATTACGTGCACGATAACACAGCCAAAGCCCGCGCCCTTTCGCTGACGGCCCGTACCCAGTTGCCCGATTCGGAAGGAGCCAGCCCCACCGACCGTGAAGCTGCTCAGTCGGATTATGAACTGCAGCTCACCCGCGAACAGGCCACGATGCAACGACAAGTCCTGACCAAACTCGATCAGCCTAACACCGACCTCTCGAACCAGCATACCGATTTGTGGGGAAGCCTCGACGTACTGGCCCGGGCCGATGAATCGGGGAAACAGGTACGTGCCTATTACCTGAGCGATATGGTCGAGAGCATGAACGCCCCCGGTCGCCGCGATTTCCACAAAACGCCCCCCGCGAGCAACGAACAAGCCGACGAATGGGCCAAAGCCGACGCTAAAAAGCTATCAGCGCAATACGTCATCGGCTCGCCCACGATCCGGCTCGTGTTGCCCTTCGCCGCCACGGCCTCGGCTAAAGAAAACAACCCGACCGTGACTCGTTATTGGCACACGCTGTTCGATGCAATGGGTGCCGCTGAGGTAGTAGAGTAATAAGGGCGGATTGGCTAACACCACACGTACATACCGTAACTATGACACAAGTACTACCCGATGATTATGGCCATTTGCTGGCTGATCTTAAAGCGACCATTCGCCAAACCCGCCTGCGGGCTATCGTCGTAGCCAATGCAGAATTATTACGCCTTTACTGGCACATTGGAAAAGCCATCCTAGAGAGGCAACAAACCGCGCAGTGGGGTTCGAAAGTGATAGAAAAGCTAGCAGAAGACTTACGGTCAGATTTCCCCGATATGCAGGGTTTGTCGCGTCGTAATTTGTTTTACATGCGCCAATTTGCGGAAGCCTACCCTGGTAGTGAATTCGTGCAACGGCCTGTTGCACAATTACCCTGGGCGCACCATGTCATCTTGCTCGACAAGGTTAAATCGGCCGAAATACGTAACTTCTACATTGCCAAAGCACTTGAGAACGGCTGGTCACGTGATATACTCAATCTGCAAATCAAGTCAGGGTTGCACGAGCGGCAGGGAAAAGCAATTACCAACTTCGATGATCGCCTGCCTGCTTTACAATCAGACCTTGCACAACAGTTGACCAAAGACCCCTACCTGTTCGATTTCCTGACGTTACAGGAAGATTACCAGGAGAAAGACCTCGAAAATGCCCTGACTGAGCACATTACCAAGTTTCTCCTTGAATTGGGCGCGGGGTTTGCATACGTTGGTAAGCAGTACCACCTCGAAGTTGGCGAACAGGATTTTTACCTCGACTTACTATTTTACCATTTGAAACTACGCAGCTACGTGGTCATCGAGCTGAAGCGTGGGAAGTTCCAGCCTGAGTTCGCTGGTAAATTGAACTTCTATCTGTCTGTTGTTGATGACCAACTCAAAACCGAGAACGACCAACCGAGTGTCGGCCTGTTGATTTGTCAGGATAAAGACAAAGTGGTTGCCGAATACGCCTTAAAAGACATAAATAAGCCCATTGGCATTGCCGAATATCGCCTTACTGAAAGTATTCCTGCCGACCTGCGGGGTACGTTGCCGAGTGTTGAGGACCTGGAACGTGAGTTGAGCCAAGCCACTGGAGTGGACAAATAGAAGACAACCCGACCGTGTTACTGGCACGTGCTGTTCAACGCAACAGGTGCAGCTGAAGCAGCAGAGTAGGGTTACCCTATCTGCCGACTTGTAATTTGCTTACCTAAAACGCTCAACTTATACCGATGGAAAAAGCCCAAAGCGAACAAAACGCGTTTCACAGCCCCTTCGCACAGACATTCCTACACGGAACAAAAGCCGACCTAGAGGTTGGGGACTTTATGACAGCCGGGTTCAACTCAAACTATGTTCAGGATGGTCAGTTGACTCACATTTACTTCACCGCAACGCTTGATGCGGCTGTCTGGGGCGCTGAACTGGCCCTTGGCGAGGGCCGTGAACGGATTTATCTGGTAGAACCCACGGGTGCCATCGAAGATGATCCGAATGTCACCAACAAGAAGTTTCCGGGTAACCCAACCATGTCTTACCGCTCACTTCATCCGCTTAAAGTGATTGGCGAGGTTATCAACTGGCAAGGGCATGCCCCAGAAAAGCTCAAGGCCATGAAAGACGGATTAGCTAAACTCAGGGAATTAGGGCTCGATGCAATAGAGAACTGAGCGGAATCTCATTGTCACTCGCCATAGGCAAGCGACAACGAAAGCGCTGGAGCTGAGGGTTCTGTTACTTTAAATCACGAATCAGCGCGTCTAGTAGCATCTTGTGCTTAAAGTCGTAGATGTACTCCCAGAACATGACGCCGGCCAGCCCTTTCTGTTTTACGTAGGCAGCCTTTGGTGTGAATGAGGCCTCGTCGGCGTAGGTGATGAAGGTGCGCGTTGTGGGGTTCCAGAGATAGGGAGCCTTCGCGTCGTCATCCCAGAAACGCGTGTAGCCGTTTTTGTTGATGTATTTATCCATCAGCTCATCGTGGCTAATGAACAGATGCTCACCTTTAGCAGGTTGATACAGTCCGTTATCCACGGCGGTCACGTCTTTCCAGCCCCGGCCGTAAAACGGAATACCCAGCACGATTTTGCTAGCCGGAACGCCCGCGCGGATGTGCCCCTCAACGGCAGAAATTGAGCTATTACGCGACTGATCACCTTTTTTTGACTGACCCAACGGGCTGTGGTGACCTGTCACTTTATCGTTTCCGTGGTAGAGGTCATAGGTCATGATGTTCACGTAATCCAGGTACTTGTGCGCCTTGTCGAGTTCGGTGTGGCTCACGAAAGCCGTGTCGCCCCCGGTGGCTGCCGTAAGCAGGTAGTGGTTGGCGCGGGTACGTTTGTCGAGCTTTCCTTGTTGATCGAGACCATCGCGTAAAGCTTTCAGAAAAAGTGTAAATGTCTGTTTGTCTTCGGGGCGAAAAATATTGCCCGCGCCAATCTGAGCCGGGTATTCCCAGTCAATATCCAGTCCGTCGAGCTTATGTTTTCTGAGCAGTGCCACGGCATCGTCGGTAAATTTCTGGCGGGAAGCGGGCGTCAACGCAGCATCCGAGAAGTACTTACAACCGCCCCAGCCCCCAATCGAAATCAGAATTTTCAGGTCTTTATTAATCGCCCGCAACGACGTCAGCGCTGCCAGATTCACGGAGTCGCGTGTAGTGAGCGGGGCCAATTTTCCGTTGGCGGCGGGCACGGCAAAAGCGTAGTTTATGTGTGTCAGCTTGTTAGCTTCAATCTGTTCTTTTGTCCAGCCTCCGCCTGATACATACCCAATCACCACGGGCCGGGCTACCTGCGCGGGAAGCGTGTTGGCCAGGCCGACAACAAGCAGGCCCGTGACCACATAAAGACGATTGATGAAGCGAAGAGTAAGTGACATGAGCATAGCTAAATACGGGGCTGGTATCAGCCAAAAATAAGCCTTGCTACCGTATTTTGGTTGCGTCTTGGTAGAAAAAGAAACCCGACCGATTCGTGAAAATATTACCTTAGGCGATGTGTTCTGGCCTTGGCTGTTCGGCAGAAGGGGCAGGGCAAGGGCTTTACCGGTCCGCCAACGAAAAATCGTCGAAAACTACATTGACCTGTTTATGAAACTAACGTACCTGGCATTGTTCAGTGGTCTGCTGCTAACGACAACCGTTTTCGGTCAGCAGCATTCCGAACAGAATCACAGCAAATACATCTGGCCTAAAGACGAGGCCGTCCGGCAAAAGCTCGGTAACTGGCAGGATATAAAATTTGGCTTGCTGATGCACTGGGGCACCTACAGCGAGCGCGGCATTGTGGAGTCGTGGTCGCTCTGTCCCGAAGATGAAGGCTGGTGCGAACGCAAAGGCCCTACCGCCAGCAACTGGTATGAATACAAAAAAGGGTACGAAGCTCTTCAGACAACGTTTAATCCGGTAAAATTCAATCCTGACCGATGGGCGGTAGCGGCGCAACAGGCGGGAATGAAATACATGATTTTCACGACCAAGCACCACGACGGGTTTTGTATGTTCGACACGAAGCAGACCGACTACAAAATCACGAGCACTAAAACGCCATTCTCATCCAACCCCCGCAGCAACGTGACGAAGGAGATTTTGCAGTCGTTCCGGGCAAAAGACTTTATGGTAGGCACGTATTTCTCGAAGCCCGACTGGCATACCGACAGCTACTGGAAACCTTATTTCCCACCCAAAGACCGCAACGTTAACTACGATCCGAAGAAGTACCCCGATGAATGGGTGAAATTCAAAACCTTCACCTACAATCAGATTCAGGAATTGATGACCGACTACGGAAAGGTCGATATTCTGTGGCTCGACGGTGGCTGGGTACGTCCTTTCAGCACCATCGACTCAACCGTGAGCTGGCAGCGCACTATTCCCTTCGACCAGGATATCGACATGGCCCGGATTGCAGCGGCGGCCCGCCAGAAACAGCCCGGTTTGCTGGTAGTCGATCGCACCGTGTCGGGTGAGTTTGAAAACTACGTGACACCCGAACAGCAGATCCCCGACCACTACATGCCCATTCCCTGGGAAACCTGCCTGACCATGGGCGATAGCTGGTCGTATATTCCCAAAGAAAATTTCAAATCGGCCCGGAAACTGGTGCAGATTCTGGTCGATGTGGTGGCAAAGAATGGCAATATGCTGTTGAACATCGCGCCCGGTCCCGATGGGGAATGGCACGAGGAGGCGTATCAGCGTCTGGCCCAGATTGGCAATTGGATGCAGATCAATAGCGAGTCGATTTATGGCACCAAACCCCTGGCGCCGTATCGGCAGGAACAGTGGGCGTTTACCAGCAACGGGCAGGCCACCTACGCGTCATATCTGCCTACGGAAGCTGAAACGGTACTTCCTGTCAGCCTGACACTGCCCGTTACGCCGACAAAAATCCTGACCATTTTGGGTAGCAAGCAACCCCTAAAGTGGAAGAAGGCAAGCAACGGCATTGTGGTGAACGTACCTGAAAAAGTACGTCAACAATTGGCAAACCAGCCCGTTTGGGTGTTTAAACTGACGTAATACGCAACGTTGATTAGCCTGATGAGATCAGTCGGTAACCCCGCAGAGGCGGGGTGGGCTGTACCTTACTACAACACCAGCTTCGTCGTGTATTTATCCATGACGTCGCTGGGGTGAATGTCTAGCACGTTGGCCAGCACGAGGAGGACCAGCGTGCGTGAGGCAATTTTCCGGGGAATATTGGCCAGCATGGCAAAGGCATCGACCGTGATCGATGTGTTCTGGCCGAGGTGGTTCATCAGCACGCGCTCTTTGTCGCCATAGGTGAAGCGCACATTCCGGTCGGCGCGTTCGCCCTTCATGATTTCCCGCACCTCTTTGCTCGCCTGAACCGATTTGTCGGCCACACGTACATAGACTTTTTTGTTTTCGGGGTCAGTAGGGTCGGGCAGAACGTAGTGCGGGCGGTTTGGGCTGCGCGGAATACGGAGCAACAGCACCTCGCGTTCATCGTGGAGTGGAACACGTTCGAGGGTATACTGAATAGCCGGAAAGCAGAATTTTTCGATGGCCCGAACGAGCAGGTACTCATCTTCGTCGGCGTATTTAAGGCCCGGAATGGTGCCATCATCGCCGACACCGATCAGAAGCGTGCCGCCGTCGGTATTGGCGAACGCTACGATCTCCCGCACAATCTTTTCGGGATGATTGGTCTTGAGTTTAAACTCAAGCGAATGCCCTTCTCCCCGGCGAACCAGTTCTTTGAGCATTTTATAGTCTGTACTTGATCTGCCCACCATGATGCGTTACGATCACACCTAAATGTACTACCTACCGGCGAATTTGCAAACGGCCTGCCGCAGAGGTTTCACCAAAGCTTAACTTAGCGGATAGATTATTCGCCAACTTTTCAAGGGCGAAGGTCGTTATTCAACCAAACGCGATTACTTTCTAAACGCAAAAATGCTAACAAACGTTGCCATCGCTCTTGCTACCCTGATCACGATGGAAGGGGTAGCCTGGTTCACACATAAGTACATCATGCATGGTGTTATGTGGAACTGGCACCACTCGCACCATAATGCGCACAAAGGCTTCTTTGAGGTGAACGACCTGTTTAGTGTATTGTTCAGTGGCGTAGCCGTTGGCCTGGTTGTTGCCGGCTTCGAGATACCGTCGCTGTGGTTTTTGGCCCCTATCGGAATAGGTGTTACGCTCTACGGAATCGGCTATTTTGTTTTCCACGACATCATTGTGCACCGTCGGATAAAGATCAGCTTCAAAACGACCAATCCATATCTGGTACGGATCATGCGGGCGCATTATGTACACCACAAAGTGCACACCCGCGAGGGAGCCGAAGCGTTTGGCTTTCTGTATGCACCGAAGAAATACGACAAAAAATGAACCGTGCTGCCAACCTTGCCCGACTGCAAACCGACGCGTTCGATCTGTGTATTATTGGCGCAGGCGCATCGGGGGCAGGTTGTGCCGCTGATGCCGCTAGCCGGGGCCTACGCGTAGCCCTGCTCGAAGCCGACGATTTTGGTGCCGGTACGTCAGGTACGTCGACCAAGCTGGTGCACGGCGGGGTACGTTACTTAGAGCAGGCTGTCAAGACGTTCGATCCTAAACAGTTATCGTTGGTCAGGAAAGCGTTGCATGAACGCCGGACGCTACTGCATATTGCACCGCACCTGTGCCATCCGCTGGCGCTACTCACGCCCGTAAACAACCTGATCGAAGGGGCTTACTACGCCATTGGTCTGAAAATTTATGATTTGCTGGCCGGTAGCCGACGCATGGCGCCCAGCCGTTGGCTTAGCAAAGCCAGTACGTTGCGCCACTTTCCCGCTTTCGATCCCGAAAAGCTGCATAGCGCGGTGATGTATTATGACGGGCAATTCGATGATATTCGACTGAACCTAAGTTTGGTACAAACGGCAGTGGCAAAAGGGGCAGCCGCAGCCAATCATGTGCTGGTTGAGAAAATGACCACCGATGCAACCGGAAAAGTAACCGCCGTTGAGGTTGTAGACAAGTTGACGGGCATGCGCTTTTCGGTGAAAGCGAAGGTGTTTATCAACGCTACAGGGACGCGAGCCGATGGTATACGGCAGGGAGCCAACCCAAAGCAGGGCGAGCGCATGCGGGCCAGTAAAGGGGCTCACGTGGTGCTGCGCGGATCGGCGTTACCCGTCGCTACCGGACAAACTGACCCTGCGGCGTTGCTGGTGCCCAAAACCAAAGACGGTCGTGTGCTTTTCGCTATTCCGTGGCGCGGTCAATGGATTATCGGCACCACCGACACTGAAGCCGACCCCAACGACGTACCTGCGCTACTGCCCGACGAGGCAACGTACCTGCTCGACCATGTAAATCAGTACGTAAAGAACCCGATTCCTATCGGCGCACTAACGGGAGGTTTCGCCGGTCTTCGTCCACTGTTGCAGGCCGATCCTAATGCGGCCAGTCAATCGTTGGTGCGTGATCATGAGGTGGAGATTGACGAGCAGTCGGGTTTGGTGAGTATCATGGGTGGTAAATGGACGACCTACCGGCTTATGGCGCAGGAAACGATCGATGCCTGTTGCCAAATGCTGGGTACGTTGCCTCCCTGCCAAACGGAAACGCTGCTCTTACAAGGAGCCGACGGCTATAACCGGAAATACCGGCAACACCTGACGGATAGCTACCCCGAATACCCCGCCGATGTGCTCGATCATCTGGCCAACACCTACGGCACCGACGCGCTGAATGTGCTGCGTCTCCTGCGTGAAGAATCCGACTGGATCACGCGATTGGCCGTAGGTCACCCGTTTATTCAGGCCGAAGTGATTTACGCGGCCCGCACCGAAATGGCCCAAACCCTGCCCGACGTCCTGATGCGCCGTATCCGCCTCGGCCTCATCGACTGGAAAGCCACGTTGGAAGCCCTGCCCGTCACCGCCCGTCTGCTAGCCATCGAACGTAGCTGGACGCCCGAACAGCAAGAACAAGCCGAAGCCGATTTTCGGGCGCATATCGAGGGGTTGATTGAAAAGGCGACGGGAGCCGCTCTTCCAGATTTGCAATCTGGAAGTTATTAACTGCGCGTTTGTAACGCGCATGAAAAAAAGACTACTGTCGCATTCTGCACGTTACAAACGTGCGGTTAATAACTTCCAGATTGCAAATCTGGAAGAGCCCACCTGATGACCGAACTTCTCCGGGACATACGTACCTACCTGCGGGCTGACTTCAAGCTCGGGTTGTACCTCGCAACGGCTTTATGGGTGAGCCTGTTGATTACCATCAACTACACGTTCAGCGTTGAAAATGCCATCATTGATCGGCAACCTCATAGTCCCTGGCGGCAAGTATGGTATTTCGGAATGTACGCTACGGCCTATTACGGGGCTTTTGGCTTATGGAGCTGGTTTCATAACCGCCGCGACATCTGGCGAAACCGCTGGTTCTGGCTGCATACGCTCGTAGCGCTGATCGCTTATTCCTACTACGCGGGGTTCATCGCCTATTCCGACTGGGCGCGGGTACGTTTTCCCGACTTTGGCCTGTATGTGTACGTGTTCAAAGTGCTAAGCAACGTGCATTCTGTGGTGACGATTGTGCTGCCTCTTGCTATGTATTATCTGCTAATCGACAAACCCGCCAATGGGTTTTACGGGATGAAGCCCAAGCGGAAAGGCCTACTGGTCTACGCTACGTTATTGGCGCTGATGGTGCCGGTTGTTACCTATGCCTCGTTCCAGCCCGACTTTCTGCAAGCCTATCCAGCGTATCGGAATACCGGTGCCCATACCCTGTTGAACGTACCTGAGTGGGTTACGGCATTAGGCTACGAACTGGCCTACGGCTGGGACTTCGTGCCGACCGAACTGCTTTTTCGTGGCTTCCTGGTCATCGGCCTCAGCCGGATTCTACAACAGAACGTACCTGACTCTAATCCATCACGGTCTAGCCTAACGCAATCCGGCGTAGCGACGCTCGGCCTGTCGCGGCCCGGCCCGGTATTGCCCATGATTGTCTGGTACGCCACGATTCACTTTGGCCGGCCGCTGGGCGAAACGGTTTCATCGCTGTTTGGCGGCTACATTCTGGGCGTTCTAGCACTTTCTACCCGAAGCATCTGGGGTGGTCTGTTCATTCACATTGGCATTGCATGGTTAATGGAGATTGCCGCCTTCCTGCAAAAGATGAACTAATTCACTTGGTTTGGTGTAAAAGTTCAGTATATGCAAGCTGTAAATTCATACCACCCCCAGCCGCCTATTCGGCCATTTACTGAGCAGGAAATCATCAGGAGTAGTCGGCAGGGTGTTTTGCGTGCTGAGGCTGATCGGGTAGCGGGCTTAGTTAAACTGGCTGATAAAGAACTAGCTATTGCACTTGGTCTGTCAACGAGCTATCTGCACCGGCTACAGCCCCAGCAGCCAATGAGTCAGGAGGCATCGGAGCGATTGCTTTTGCTCGAAAACCTACTTTGTCACGGCTTAGACACCTTCGAAGGCCGTGCTACGACGGTGCTCAACTGGCTACGTACACCGATCGCTGAGTTAGATGATCAAACGCCGCTACAGACTCTCGATACAGTCACTGGCTTCACCTTGGTTGATCGGGTATTAGGGCGACTTGATCATGGTATTTTTGGGTAGATATGGCAGTTGTTTATCGCGTTATTCGCCAGAAATACGCCAATCAACCCCTATCTGTTGAAGGGACACGCCTGTACGGTGGCCGCTGGAATCCGCCCGGTGTTGGCCTTCTGTATACGGCTGAACATCCGGCGCTGGCCTTGATCGAGATTCTGGTACACGCCCCTCGTGTTCCGTATGCCGAACTGCCCGCCTATCGGTTATTTACGCTTGAGATTCCTGATCAGTCGCAGCGCATTGTGACGGCCAATGAGCTTCCGTCTGTTTGGTGTGAAAAAAACTATGCTCGTAGCCAAACGGTGCTGGGTAATTGGTTGACCTCTCCAGATGTGTTGGCATTTGGGGTTCCGTCATCCGTCATGCCATCAGGTGTAAATTACCTCCTCCATGCTGGTCACCCTGATTTTACCCAGATTAGGGTTGTTGCCGAAGATGCATTGATTATTGATTCTCGTCTTTGGCCATTATAGCTGGTGTTTTCTGACGGAAGATGTAACTAAAAGGGCACCAACATGTCACCCCGGCTTAGCAACCGCGCCGTTCGAATTACGCCTGATTTGCCAATCTGAACGGCACCGTTATGCGTGGTCAACTCTAACCGGACCGTAAACTCACCCGACGGATGCTCAACGGAATAGCCCTGACTGAGGTTGGCGGGAAGTTGGGCAATGCCCTCGGCCACAGAGCCGGGTAGGGCGCAGGCTGTAGCGGTGGATACAGCCCCTAACACACCGATCGCTTCATGCACCACATGCGGAATAAATGTGCGTGTGCTGACCACGCCCCCCTGCTGCGGCGGTGCAATGAGGCATAGCTTTGGAATAGTTTTCCGGGATACGTCGCCAAGATTCATCAGCGGACCTGCCAGTAGCCGGATACGTTCGAGGCGGTGCTTAAGCGGCTCGTTAGCTTCCAGTTCGGCGGGGCTTTCATAGCCCGTCAGCCCGAAATCAGCCGCGCGGAGCACTACTTCAGGCATCCCGTTGTCGATGCAGGTAACGGCCAATCCGTCAATTATATCGAGTACATTACCGGTGGGTAGTAACGCCCCACAGGTAGAGCCTGCCGTGCCGAGGTAATTGCAGACGATCGGTGCTGCGGTGCCGTACACGCCATCGACTTTGGCCGTTCCATCTACGTAGTTGACCACACCGTCCGGCGTTTGTAGCGTCACCTCACAAATACCGCCTGTATTCACCATGTTGATCCGGGCGGTAGTAGTCGGATCGCCTGCCGGAAATAGCCCTGATTCGATGGCAAACGGCAGTACGCCCGCCAGAATATTGCCGCAGTTTTGCCCCGCCGATACCCGTCCTGCTCCCACCACCACTTGCAAAAACAGATAATCCAGGTCGGCGTCGGGCGAGGCAGACGGGCTGATTACGGCCACTTTGCTGGTCAGAGGTGTTCCCCCGCCCAACCCGTCGATCTGGCGAGGGTCGCCGGGGCCAACGCCCTCCATGGCGGCCAGTATAACCTGATCGCGTTCAGGTACGCTGGATGGCAGGTCTCGGGCGTTGAAAAAAACACCCTTCGAGGAGCCCCCCCGAAATTGCATGAATGGAATAGCGCGTTGCGGCATAGATGTCTGTTAGCTAGTTTCCTGGTACATCAATCAGGTTTTCCAGGCTTTCCAGCGTGGCGCGGCTCATCACCGGCTCAATGTCAAGGGCGGTGAGCATCTGCACAACGGCTTCCAATTCATGGCTGCGGCGGAGGGCGTGAGTTTTGCTCCCTTCCAGAAACCGGTCGATGAGCGCATCGTTACCCCCAATCACCGACCGGATCTGCTCACGAATGTAAGTTTCCAACCCAAATGAACGACCTGCTGCCACCGCCTCGCCAATTACCGCCGCCACGCCTTTGTACACAATTGACCGAAGCAGTTTTCGTGTGGCGGCTTCTCCCATTTCATTGCTCAATACGCTGATATCCAACCCAAACGGAGCGAGCTTTTCGGCGAATAGATCCGCCCCCGGCCCTGAAATCAGGAACGGGGTCAGGATACCCTTGGGGGGCACCGGTGCCATAATGGCCACATCGACCGGCAACGCGCCCGGCGATTGCGCAATGATGGCCGCAACAGCCCGTTTGGTGTCGGGAGACGCCGTGTTCATTTCGGCATACAGTTGGCCCGGCTGCAACACCGGAAACACCTCCGTTGCCACCGAGTCTGCCACTGCCGAGAGATTCACACTCAGAATAATGTCGGCACCGCGAGCCGCTTCGGCGTTGCTCTTCGCCAGCGTTATAGCCGGGTGCAGTACCCGTTTCGGAGCCGGGTCGTAGCCTATTACCGTTAAACCCAACTTGCTTAAATCATTAGCGAAGTGGCTCCCCGCTTCACCCAGGCCAAGAATGGCGATTGTCATACTGATGTTATGCTATGTCAGAAAAACCAGAATGTATGCGCTGAGCTTACCACCCATAAATTTGAATAGACGTTTTACCTTGCCGTAACTGGTCACGTACCCACTCTTCGCGGGCTTCGCGAGCAATGGCCTTTTCAATGACCTCGTCGATACGGTCTTGGGGAACGACCACCACCCCGTCGCGGTCGCCCACGATGTAATCGCCGGGGGTGATAATGACCTCACCGATGATGATAGGTTCGTTTAGTGTGCCGCCTTCCAGGCTCGACGTACCCCGAATGCACAACCCCCGACTGAACACCGGAAAGTCCATCGCTTCAATGTCGTTGGCATCGCGGACGCAGGCATCGATCACCAGCCCGGCAAGGCCTCTGGTTTTGGCACCAAGGCTCATCAGGTCGCCCCAATAACCGGCTTCGTAGTAACCTGAGCAGGAAACGACCAGTACGTCGCCGGGTTGGGCGTTGGCGTAGGCCCGGTGCAGAATTTTATTGTCGCCCGGAATGGTCTGTACGGTGTAGGCCGGGCCACAGATGGTCATGCCGGGGCTTATTGGTTTAATGGCCGAGGGCAGGTTGCCGATTTTGCCAAGCGCTTCGTGGATGGTAGCGGCCGAGAAGCGGGACAGCGCATGTGTAGTCATACCGGTTAAAAAATACTGTTTGTTACGCGTGGCACCTGACTCTGGAAGCTTTCGGCAAACTGAACCTGCTTTTGACCCGAAATACGGCGGGCATGGTTGGCGCGGCGGGCGGCGAGTTCGGCGTAATAATCGCGCAGGTACGTTTGGGCACCCATGCAGGCCATCGCGGCCTGTTTCTTCGCCATCACCGAGGTGATATCGATAAACGTGTCGGGCACAAAGCCGCATAATTCGGGTTGATGCGGCTCGAAGGAGTACCACACCGGCGGGTCAATGTTTTTGAACGCACTGGGTACGCCCGCGCCCGAACTCAGCAACCGTGCCCGCTGCACCGCCTGAAACGCCAGCGGATGGTCGGGGTTGAAGGGGTCTTTCTCCGAGTGCGTCAGGATAACCGTGGGCTCAAAATCACCGATCAGGTTGGTGAGCTGCTCAATGCGTGCATCGGTGAGCAGCATGGGGTAGTCGCCCCAATCCAGAAACTGAATAGGCGTACCCAGGATGTCGGCGGCCTGTTGCGCCTGCGTGTGACGAATTGCCTTCACGCTCTCGACGGTGCGGTTGGGGTCTTCTTTCCAGAGCTCGCCCGACTCGCCCCGTTCGCCATACGATAGCGCGACCACGAGCGTTTCGGCTCCTTCTTCCAGGGCTTTGGCGATAGTGCCCGCCGCCCGCCAAACAAAATCGCCGCTATGGGCACCAATGACAAGGAGTTTTTTCATGGGGTGAGGGTGAAGGGTGAGGGGTGAGGGGTGAAGGGTGAAGGGTGATGTGGTGAGGGGTGAAGTGGTGAGGGGTGAGGGGTGAGGGGTGAGGGGTGAGGGGTGAATGGTGAGGGGTGAAGTGGTGAGGGGTGAAGGGGTGATTAGGCGAAGCTTTTTCACCCTTCACCCTTCGCCCTTCACCCTTCACCCTTCACCCTTCACCCCTCACCACATCACCCCTCACCCTTCACCACTTCACCACTTCACCCTTCGCCATTCGTTCTTTGGCTGTTTTTCTTGATTTGGCTAGAATTTTTAGAAGTTGATACCCTTCATCGATCAAGTCAGATAAGCGGTTTTCAGGTAGAAGTTCAGTCAGAATGAGCGTTTCAAGCCAGAAAACAGACTCGTCCAGTTCTTCAATTGAAAGGCTCAGTTTAGCATAGTATTCTTTGGTACTACGTCCCCTGCGGACCGCCCTGAAGTTAGCCGCTGCGGACGACGATGAGCGAATCAATTGATGGCTAAAATGTTGGGCATCATACGATTTTGGTAACGAACGGCACACCTTCACGCACCGGACCATGAACTGCTTCAATCGCCGTTCCAGATCGTCGATGAACGGTCTACCTGGCTGAACGCTATATTCCGTTGCCGCTTCGCCAGCCACCGAGTCCGCCAAGTCACCAACCCACCCCCAAAGGTCCTCTTCCATAATTGCTTCGTTTTTCGCAAACAAACTTACGCCCTTCACCCCTCACCCTTCACCAATTCACCCTTCACCACATCACCCCCCGGCATCGGCGTGCCATGCGTGTGAAACGTGGGTACGGTTTGCAGACCCCAGGCCTGCCCTTTTTTGCGCTCTTCCTGCGTCCAGACAACGGTTTGGTAGTCAGGGTCGGTAATGAGGCGGGCGGTGGTGTTGGCAATCTCGATACGGTTGCCGCCAGGTTCATGGACGTACAAAAAAAACGTTTGCTGGATGGTGTGTTTGTGCGGCCCCGTCTCAATCTGGATACCGTTCTCAAGGCATATGTCAGCCGCAATCAAGACCTCTTCGCGACTGTTAACGGCGTAGGTGACGTGGTGGAACCGTCCGTTCAAACCGAGGTGATCTTCCGTAACGGCGAGGTCGTACGACTTGGAATTGACCATGAACCAAACCGCCTTTGGATTCAGATCGGTGAGGTTATCCACGATTGTCTCGGTCAGAATACCGCCTAACGTACCCAGTTGGAAATCGCGGAATGCCCGCACATCCTGGGCAAACAGGTTAAGGTGATCGATACGCCGTACGTTAATGCCCCGCGCCGGAAAGCGGCTCGCCGTGTTTTTTAGAGCCGATTGGTCGTGGGGGGAACAGCGATACTTTTCGCTATCAAAGTAAATTTCGGTGAGGTGACCATCGGGCGAACGAAACTCGTAGGCGGGGCCGTGGCCCAGGTCGCCGTCGTTCCAGCCAATACCCAGTCCGGAGGCTTCCAGCGCTGCCACACGCCGGGCCAACGCCTGTGGACTGCGGGTGCGCCAGGCAAAGTGGCGCATGCCGGCCTGACGGTAGGCCGTGAGTTTCAGGGTGTGGTGTTCATAATCGTCATACGCCCGCAGGTAGACCGAATCGCCCTGCGTGGCCGTTATCGACATACCCATAATCTGAGTGAAGAAGTGAAGGCTTTCCTCAGGTTTTGGCGTAAGCATCTCCACATGCGCCAAATGCGCTATGTCCCAGACGGGTTCGTTGGTGGGTACGTTCATTTCCGGGCTGATTTTACCACCACATTCATCCAGCCGAATAGATCGTTCAGGTCGTAGTCGCCGCTATGGGGGCGGTTCCAGGGAAGGGCAAAATCGACGTTGTAGCCCTGGTTGGCCAGTTTGGTAGCCAGATTGATCGGAATTTGAAACCCAGTATCGCGGTCGGCAGCACCGTGCCGGATAAACCAGTGTTTGGCAGTGGTCGCCTTTTTATCGCCGATGAAGTTCATGGGGTTCAGGAGGTACACCCGGTCGGTCAGGGCTTTGTCTAACGAAGCCGACGGGTTTTGGGTCGCCTTCTGCAGACTATAGACCGTATAGTTGGCGGGCTTGCCGGTGGCATCGCCAAAGACCTGGTTCTCGGGCGTAGCGTCGGGGCTCAGCACGCCCATTTTGTCGAAAGCAGGTGGGGCCTTCAGGGGCGTTTTCGTTACCAGATAACTCAGGTATTTGTCGAGGTCGAGGTCAGTGACAAACTCGCCCGGTGATCCGCGAAAGCCAGTGTTAAATGTTACGCCTGTAGATGCCGGTATATCGGCACCCGCATCCCGCGCCCGCTGTGCCGATTTCATCAACCAACTTTTCAGGTAATTACGGTAGGTATCGGCGGTCAGGTACGTGCCGTCGGGCTTTTTCAGGCCGAGGCTGTTTTGATAGGCAGGAAACTGCGCCGCCAACTCTGTCGACACCACCAATTGCGCTGAAGCGGTTGGCGATCGCGACCCGCTGTTGATACCGCTGTAGAGCCATTCATAGGCCATATCGGCGTGTTCGAGATCAATGATGGGGCAGTAGGCAACCGTAGCAAATACGTCGTCGCGGGTTTTGGCGGCACCCAATGCCTGCAAATACGGTTCGTAGGCGGGATGGTTGCCGGTAGCACCCAATAGCGACGACATAGCCCCGCCCGCGCTTGTGCCGTCGGTGATGATGCGTTCGGCATCGCCGGGCATGACCTTGTCGTTATAGCGCAGATAGCGAACCGCAGCTTTCAAGTCAACGATTCCCGCCGGGGCTTTCCCCGTGAAGGTCGTGTTTCCAGTGGAACCCGTCACTTTCGCGTTCCAGCCCCGCGCACCGGGAATCACCACGACGTAGCCCTCCAGCAACGCCCGCCCCGATGCGTCGATGGCCGAAGGAGCCTGTGCTTTCGAGGCAAAATAGCCGCCCACGTAATTTCGCAGGAGAATAGGCGATTGGGAGTTGGCCGACTCAGGTACGTAGACGTTGAGGTACTGATATGCTGGGTCAACTACGTTAGCGACATAAAAAAGCTGCTCGTAGGCCCGATAGTTCACGGTTTTTCCATTCGGGAAAGTAAGGGTCTTCTCGACCGATTTTTGAGCCGGGGTGAACCGGAGCGGGTCGTTGACCTGAGCTAGGGCGGCATCTGTTACGACCAGGCTGGTCAGGAAAATGATGGATACCGCCAAGGAAAAACGAGTGACTTGCCTCATAAAAAAAGAGTTCAGGATTCGGCCGATACACATATGCATTCATCGGCGTATGACCGATTTTTTAGAAAGACAAAGTTGTGCGTTTGTGAACGGTCGTATCGGAAACAATTCGATAAACAACAGTAACAAATAGAACATACTTATCAGTAAATGCTTGCTTTTGAGTTGATTTGATAGATCGATTGCGATAGTTTTATAACATCAGCGGCACCGCATAATCCTGATACACCTTGCAGCGCATCACTCAATTCGACGGTATTTATGGCGAAGCCAATGGCTATCCCGACGGCGATTATTTGTTCTCGGAATTGCTGGAAACACGTAGTCGTACTTTTGACTGGGTGATTCAGCCTCACATTCATGCCCGGCTGTATCAGGTGTTTTTTGTGCAAACGGGAGAGGTTCAGTTTCAGGAAGCCACGCGCCAACGCCAGCTTACCGGCCCCTTCGTTTTGTTGATTCCGCCCACGGCGCTGCACGGTTTTGTGTATTCTGCCGATGCTACAGGCCGCATCCTGACCCTTTCCGATGCGCTCGTTGATAGCCTGTTCCCCAAGGCAACCAGCACAACCCATGTGGGCGAATCAATGGCTCCCATGCTCGCCTCGGTGCAATGCCTCACTGACTTCGATGCCTTGATTTCGCCCGCCACCATAAGCCAGTTGATTCGTGAAATTGACACGGAACTCTTCGACAGCCAACCCGAGAAAAAGGCGATGCTGCATGCCTGTTTGCAGCGGTTGTTTTTGGTGTTGTTTCGGCTCTGGCGACACGGCGAGGTAGTAAGTACAAGCCCCGGTACGCCGGGTATTCGGCACTTCAGGTCGTTTCAGCAACTCGTTCGGCAGGTGGGCACCACGCACAGCATTGTTCAGATAGCCGATGAACTGGCCATTACGCCCGTGCATCTGAACCGCATTTGCCAAGCCATTTCGGGGAAATCGGCCAGTCAGTTAATACAGGCCCATATCCTCGACGAAGCACGTAAGTATTTGACCTACACCAGTTATTCGGTCTCTGAAATTGCCTATCTACTGCATTTTGAGTACCCAAACTACTTCGCTCGATTTTTTCGTAAACACACCGGCCTGTCGCCCACCGAATTTCGCGAAGGCCGACAGGCTTGATATGCCGCGCTTTTGAAGACGCCGTACGCGTTGATGTACCATGCTGTAACGGCCAGCAGGGCCAGCGCTGCCAGTCCGTAGGGAGCCAACGGAGCTACCCGTGTTATTCCGTTTGTGATGGCGTTTGCCTGTCCCGAAATACGCTCAAAGACCCAGGCTACCGCCGCCAGTGTGGCCAGCAAGGCACCGCCGACGCGCACAAACGAATAGATCGGCGTGCGACTGAGAAGCAGTAACCAGGGTAGCGTGAGGGCAATAATGACGAGTTGCATGGCTTCGATGCCGAGGTTGAAACCCAGTAGGCTGAGGGCCATTGGTCCTGCATCGAGGCGAAGGTTGGTGAGCGTATCGGCGAAGGCCAAACCATGCACCAGGCCGAAGCCCGCTGCCACCCAGCCTTCACGACCGGGAAACAGGGGCCGCAACGCGTGCACAGCCGATACTAAAATCGAGACGGCAATGAGCACTTCAACGGGCTGACTGGGTATACGTACCCAATCAGGGTTTTGAGCAGCCACAACCCCAGCCAGAAGGGTAAGCGAGTGACCAAGCGTGAAGGCAGTAACGATTTTCAGGATGCGCCAAACGCTGTAGCGCGTACCGCCAAACGCCCCCCACCGACGGCTCTGTACCAGTAGCGGCGCGGGCAATAGCAGCACGAGTAAAAACAGCAGGTGGTCAGTTCCTTCGGCGATATGGTCGACCCCCAGCCGGAGCATTGCCCGAAAGCCTTGCCATGTACTGCCCGTTGCCAGGTTAACCCTCAACGGATTGATCCGGTTATTAACAATGTCTAATTCGATGACCCCCACCTGAACGGGTGATTCCGTTTCAACCAGTCCCCGTTCCCAGTCTTGTTGCACCGATACCAGAACCTTATGCGTCACCACCTGATGCAACACCGCGTCGTAGTAGAGAACAAACTGGCGGGCACTGATGCCGGCGGGGGGGAGCAGCTCTACCTGCGCCACCAGTTCGCGGTATAGGCCATTGATAGAATTGGTGGTTTCCTGCACCGCCAACGTACCTACCCGAACGTGCCAGGTACGTTGGTCGGCCGTTTGTACGCGCAGATGCTGTGTCAGATACGAGCGCAGAAAGGCTCCCCGCCGCTCTACCAGCCCCGCCGCATCATCGTCGACGCCCTGCCCCACTGCCGCCTGTAGCTCGCTCAGCGGAATCTGTACGTCGGCCTCGATGCGATTGGTATGTACCCGCAGTAACACCACCGAGTTGGGCATTGGGTGAGCGGCTACCGGCAGTACGAACGATATAGCCAGTAACAGGCCCAGTGATCCAGCAAAACTCCGCATCAACCAGCTCATGAACCCGTTGCCCGAATTTAATACGCCAATAAACGGCTTAGTTTCCACCATAATCGCCGGTGCGGTCGCGCCAAACCGAGTGGGGATGTGGTACACCCCGAATCACGATGCCGCCCTGGTACGAAAACTCGATCCAGACGCTTGGGCCATCGATACGGATATAGTCATTCTGTGCCGTTACTGTGGTTGTGCCCGCATAACCGATGTACGTATTGTCTAGTTCGGCCGTGTATTTGGCCATCACAGTGGCCGCCGATTCCGAATCTAAATCATTGACATACAATTGTATGGCATTGAGCACCAACGTTTTCTTCGCGGCTGACAGGTCGCCCACTTTCAAGCCAACTCTGGTGCTTGGGAACTGACCGTCTTTACCGGGGCCGAGCAATATATCGGTAAAAGTAGAGGTGAGTTTGGCGGTGGTCTGTTCGGCAGCGCTAAGTCCCGATAATAGATTGGCAAAAGCTACCCGTTCCTGCTCCATGGGCTGGTACGTTTTGCCATTGGCTGTTACGGCAGCCATGGGTTCAATAGCTCTGAACGAAGGCGTAGTGCCGGTGAGTTTTCCTGCATTGTAGGTATTGGCGAAGGTGTAGTGGTGCCCGCCAAACTGCAATTCCCACAGGCCGGTGGTACTGGGTGTACCCAGAAAAGCCAGGTGGAAATTTCCCCGGCTGTAGGTCGTTCCGCCGCCGTTGGCTCCCAGGTAATCATCGGCTACCAAACCGCCTTCCAGTTCGTCGAGGCCTTCGTTGGCTACGTTTTGCGTCAGTACAGCCCCCATCAGGTTGTAAAATGCCGTCAGCTGTGTGGCGGTGAGCGCACTTAATTTGATGCCCACTCGCCCGTTATACAATCCGTCGGGTAGGTTCGACCATTTGGTCGCATCTGTTTTCGAGTAGGCTAACTGTACGGTGGCCAACTGAGCAGCTGTGAGCGTGGCTTTGAAGGCTTCGGCCAGACAAACGACACGCGCTACTCCGGTAACCGATGTGCAGTTGGTGGTGACGGGTGTGGTAGTAGAGCCCGGTGATGATACCGTGAATGCCAGGTTGCAGGTCTGTCCACCAAAACTGAGCGCAAACTGGGCTGTGCCTGCTCCGCCGGGCGTACCGCTAATGGCGTAGACGAGATTGCCAGCACCATTGGCCAGCGTACCAGCCTGCAGGGTGGCGTTCAGGCCGGTAACGCCGGTAGAGGCGATAGCCGTGCCTGCTGTGTAGGCCGCGCTGTTGCCGCCCGTATACGGTACGGTAGCCGTGCCGGTGTAAGCAACACCACTTACGGCCGTAGCGGAAAACGTGGTGGAACCGCAGGTTAAGGCCGATACCGTAGCCGAGGTCGTGGGTGTGACCGTTGTGTTGTCTGTTGATTTGCAGGCGTAGCCAACCACAAGGGAAAGCAAGAGCAAGAGCGTGGCTTTGACAAATGAAGAGTGCATAAAGAGCGTTGTAGTTCATTAATGAATACGCTCGCTGTGCAGCTGGTGTTGCTGTCATGTCGGCCACTATTCCGGCATAAACAGCTACAAATCGAACCAACTTACCTCGGCCATACCCGAACGAACCCCTTACCGCCTCAGCGTGTTGTGTTTATATAATGAGTACCACTACGCTTCAGAACAAATCAGTAACCGTCCGCGACCTCGGCCTGATCGATTACCAAACCGCCTGGGACGAGCAGGAACGCGTTTTTGCCGATACCGTCGCCATCAAGATTGCCAACCGTCAGCTCCCGTCCGACGAGCAGCAGCCGACGCCTAACTACCTGCTTTTCTGCGAACATCCCCACGTGTATACCCTCGGGAAAAGCGGGCATGAAAGTCACTTGCTGGCCAACGATGAGTTTCTGAAGCACATTGGCGCCACCTATCACCGCATCAATCGGGGTGGCGATATCACCTACCACGGCCCCGGCCAACTGGTGGGTTACCCCATCCTGGATTTGGATAATTTTTTCACCGACATTCACCGCTATATGCGGTTATTGGAAGAGGCCATTATCCTGGCCGTGAACGAGTACGGCATCAACGCGGGCCGGATCGATGGGCTGACCGGCGTGTGGCTCGACGATGACAAAGGCCAGCGAAAGATCTGCGCAATGGGCGTGAAAGCGAGCCGTTGGGTAACGATGCACGGTTTTGCCTTAAACGTGAACACCGACCTGAGTTATTTTGGCCATATTGTCCCCTGTGGCATTGCCGATAAAGCCGTGACCTCCATGCAGCAGGAGCTAGGCCACCCGGTTCCAGTAGCCGAAGTAGCCCAACACGTGCAACGGCACCTTGTTAATTTGTTTGAGATGAAAATGTGACCCCACCCCCGGCCCCTCCCCTGAAAACAGGGGAGGGGAGTTGCACTACAATAGCTTTGCTAACTTACTATTTAGTGACCTAGCAAAGCTATTGTAGAGCGACTCCCCTCTCCTGGTTTTCAGGAGAGGGGTTGGGGGTGAGGTAAATTTCCAATGAAAAAAGACATTCCTTTTTTACCCGTTGAGGGCATACAGGTAGTTGTGGCCCGCAAATTGAATGAGATCAACGAATATGACTGGCAGGTGTTCCTCATCAACCAGAATGAGCAACCCATTCATACCGTATTCGTTACCTCGCGTGGTTATGGCGAAAAAGACGGCGAAGAACAGAAAACGGCGACCCTCCGCCACTTCTTTGTCTCTATTGAACCCAATGCCTACGAACTGGTTGAAACCATTATTCCCGATGTGTTTCACCTGAATAATGAATACTGGGTCAGTTATTTTATTGGCAACCAGATTTACGACAAAAAATTCATCTTCGTGCCCGACAGCATCACCGAGCAACACCTGGTCAACGTACCCGCGCTCGGGCTGGAAGGCATATTACATGTTTAAAGTCGTAAGTCGATAGTCGGTAGTCTGGAAAGTCGGTTTAGTGTTGCTTACGCGTCAGCAATACGTTTGCGTCAGCAACACTAAAACGACCTTCCAGACTATCGACTTACGACTATCGACTCCCTTTCCTAATGAAACCCAAACAGAACAAATACGCCAAATCACCATCGGCGCAGGGGCAGCAGAAAAGCAGCACCCGCCGGGGTAATTATGGAAAAGAAATCAAAGCGGCAACCGCGTCTGGTTTCAAACAAGCTAATTCATACATCGACGAGTTGAAGAACGACGTCGCTGCTTTTTTCGAGATCAACAACACCGGCCAATGGAGTACGATGGATGTGGTCGAGAATTTCGATGCCGATGATCGGAAGCTGAAGCTGATGGTTCAGGGCCTGATCGGTGAACTGCACGACGAAGGCCGCCTGACGCGCCTGCCCGATGGCCGGTATCAGTTCAACCAGAATCAGAATACCATTCTCGGGAAGGTCGAGCACGTGAACACCAAGTTTGCATTCATTGTCCCCCAAAACGGCAACCGCGATCGTGATAACGACATCTGGATTCCGGCCGAAGACCTCGGCGGGGCCATTGACGGCGACATGGTTCGGGTCATTGCTTTCAGCGATTCGCGGCAGCGTGGTACGCGGCAGATGGCCCGCCGCATTGTTGGGCGCGTAGTGAGCATTGCCGAGCGGGGTAAACCCGAAATTGTAGGTACGTTGGAACGGCACGGTAATCAGGTTTTTGTAACCCCGGATAGCCGCCGCATCTACCACGATATTCTGATTCCGGCCGATAAACTTGGTGGCGCGAATGAGAACGAAAAGGTAATTGTCCGTCTCACGAAATATCCCGAAAGCGACAACCGCGACGGCCATTTCGAAGGCGAAGTGATGAGCGTGTTGGGTATGGCTGGTGATCACAACACCGAAATGCACGCTATTCTGGCGGAATTTGGGCTGCCGATCGAGTTTCCGGCTGAAGTGGAGAAAGAGTCAGAAGAAATTCCGGTAGAGATCGACGAGGCTGAGTTTGCCCGCCGCCGCGACTTCCGCACCACGACCACGTTCACCATTGACCCGGTCGATGCGAAGGATTTTGACGATGCCCTGTCGGTGAAATACCTCGATAATGGCACGTACGAAATCGGTATACACATTGCCGACGTCACGCACTACGTCACGCCCGGTACCGAACTGGAAGAAGAAGCCTACAAACGCGCCACGTCGGTTTATCTGGTCGACCGAGTAGTGCCGATGCTGCCCGAAAAACTGTCGAACGGCGTTTGTTCACTTCGACCCAACGAAGATAAACTGACGTTCTCGGCCGTGTTCGAGATGAACGACGAAGGAAAAATCAGCAAGGAATGGTTTGGCCGCACCGCGATTCACTCCGACCGCCGTTTCTCGTACGAAGAAGCGCAAGGGATTTTGAACGAAGGGCAGGGCGATTTTGTGAAAGAGCTAACCCTCCTGAATGACCTGGCTCACAAAATGCGCGACGAACGGTTTCAGCATGGGGCCATCAACTTTGAAACGCCCGAAGTTCGCTTCAAACTCGACGAAAACGGGGTACCGCTGGCGGTAGTGCCCAAAATTCGGCAGGATACCAACAAGCTGATCGAGGAATTTATGTTGCTGGCCAACAAGCGGGTAGCCGAGTTTGTAATGCGCCTGTCGAAAGGCGACGAAGCCAATACGATGGTGTATCGGGTTCACGAAGGCCCCGACGAAGACCGGCTGCGTGTTTTCTCAGAATTTGCCCGCCGGTTAGGCTATAAACTCAACGTCGACGATGCGCAGCTGTCGCGGTCGATGAACAAGTTTATGGAGCAGATCGAAGGCAAGCCTGAGCAGGGAATGCTCTCGCAACTGGCCGTACGGACCATGTCGAAGGCGCGCTACAGCACCGAAGATCTTGGCCACTTTGGTCTGGCGTTTGCCCGGTATTCGCACTTCACGTCGCCCATCCGTCGCTACCCCGACATGATGGCGCACCGCTTGTTGCAACACTACCTCGACAAAGGGCGGTCGGTTGACCGGGAAGCCCTGGAAGCGCGGTGCAAACACGCATCGGATCGCGAAAAAGTGGCTACCGAAGCCGAACGCGCCAGCATTAAGTACAAGCAGGTAGAGTTTATGAGCCGGATGCCGAAAGACATGGAGTTCGCAGGCGTGATTGCCGGTGTGACCGAGTTCGGCTTCTTCGTAGAAATTCCCGAAAACAGTTGTGAAGGCCTCGTGCGTATGCAGGACCTGACCGACGATTTCTACGAGTATGATAAAGACAATTATCGGATCATCGGCCGCAAGTCGAAGAAGATGTACACCTTCGGCGATGCCGTAACGGTACGCGTGAAAGAAGCCAACATGGCCCGCCGCAGCATCGACTTCGCCCTGATTACTGATAACGCCAAAACGGCCGAAGACGGTTGGGAAGGAAGCAACCGCGACTCATCGAGCCGTTCGGGTGGAGGCCGCAGTCGCCGTTCTGACAGTCCGATCGATCAAAGCCAACGTAACGCCGCCCGTGGTCGTAAAGCGGCCAACACCGCGACATCAGCCACGGCTGGTGGTCGTTCAAAGTCGGTTGGTGGCGAGACTAAACGCACCAAAGGAGCCGCCCCCAAAGGCCAAAACCGCCGCGGCGGCCGGGGCAAGTAACGTACCTGACTAGTAGGTTCAAACGGCGAATTAATCGCCGTTTCGTTGTCGCTTGCCACAGGCAAGCGACAACGGACTGTAATAGACGGGTTCGTCAATAGCAATCCAGCACCTTGAGTGGTGATTCTGGGCAGGCACTACTAAACAGGTAATATTGTGGTTTCAGAGCAACGCCCGCTTTGACCGGATTGTAATGAATATAATCGCGCTATTGTAGATTCTTGATCAACTCTTGGCAATACGCCTGGCGTGTAAATACATCAATCCAACCGACTGTGGTCAGCGTGACGGAATAAGGCGCATCTGGCACGTTGGCTTTCAACAGTTCAGACATAGCGAGATAGGTTACGGTTTTTAGTAAAGAAAATAGGTTTGGCAATCTTGTAGTTAATCTGTCAGTCTGGATCTCTCTATTTTTGCGTTCATTGTCCCTACGGCTTCTTGCCCATGGCGAGTGACAGAGAAGGATTTCTGCCAGCTAACCCGACCTTTCGTAACTTCGTGACCTATTTTCAGAATACAGCAATGCAACCGCTCTCGCTCTACAATACACTTTCCCGCCAGAAAGAACCGTTTACACCCATCAGCGCGCCCAATGTGGGCCTTTATGTGTGTGGTCCAACGGTCTATAACTACGTTCACCTCGGTAACCTGCGCACCTTCCTGACTTTCGATAGCCTGTTTCGGTACCTGACGTTCATTGGCTACAAGGTCAGGTACGTTCGGAACATTACCGATGTGGGGCACCTGGTGGGCGACGGCGACGAAGGCGAAGACAAGATTGGCCGGATGGCGAAGCTGGAAAAGATTGAGCCGATGGAGATTGTGCAGCGCTACACCAACGATTTCCACGATGTGTTGCTTCAGTTCAACATGCGCCCGCCGAGCATTGAGCCAACGGCAACGGGGCATATGATCGAGCAGATCGAAGCCGTGAAACTGCTGATCGATAAGGGGCTGGCCTACGAGTCGAACGGGTCGGTGTATTTCGATATTGAGCAGTATAATAAGAAGGGGGGCGATTACGGCAAACTGTCGGGTCGTATTCTCGACGATCTGCTCAACGAAACCCGCGAGCTGGACGGACAAAGCGAGAAGCGGAATCCGCTGGATTTTGCACTTTGGAAAAACGCATCGCCCGAACACCTGATGCGTTGGCCGTCGCCCTGGGGCATTGGTTTTCCTGGCTGGCATCTCGAATGTACCTGCATGAGTACCAAATATTTAGGCACTCAGTTCGATATTCACGGCGGCGGCATGGATCTGAAGTTTCCGCACCACGAATGCGAAATTGCCCAGGGAAATGGCCTCAACGATCGCGCTCCGGTTCGCTACTGGATGCACTCGAACATGCTGACTGTCAACGGCCAGAAGATGAGTAAATCGCTGGGTAACTCGTTCCTTCCCTCGCAACTCTTCGCCGGGGACCACCCGCTGCTCGATCAGGCGTATTCGCCCATGACAGTGCGGTTCTTCATGCTGCAATCGCACTACCGCAGCACGCTCGACTTCTCGAACGATGCGCTGAAAGCGGCCCAGAAAGGCTATAAACGACTCGTGAACGGCTACCGGCTCATTAAATCGATGACGTACTTGGCCGACGAAGGGGCGGAAGTAGACCCGAAACAGGGTGAAGAGATTGCCAACTACAATCAGGCTCTTTTCGCCGCCATGAACGACGATCTAAACACCGCCGTAACGATTGGCCATTTGTTTAGTCTGCTGAAAAAAGTCAATCAGCTCGACACGCGTCAGGTATCGATGGGGCAATTGGGCGAAGAAGCGTTCAATCAGTTGAAAACAACGTTCATTCAGTTTTTTGAAGAAGTACTTGGCTTGCAGGAAGAGATCACACGCGATCAGTCGGCTATGGTTGGCGGTATGCTTGATCTTTACCGCGAATACAAAACCCAGCGCCTCTACGACAAAGTGGATCAGGTACGTACCTACTTCAAATCGCAGGGCCTCGTCATCCGCGACATGAAACACCGCATCGATTGGGCGTACGAAGAGTAATAGCTTGCTAAAAGAATCAGCTTATGCAGACGCTAACAATCCGGGTAAATAACCCGCATGCTTTTAAGTTAATCGAGGAGTTGGAGGCATTACGACTTATTGAAGTTGTCAGAGAGTTGGGGCCTAAAAAGAAACAGAAACTTTCGGATCGCTTGGCTGGAAGCATTACTAGTGAGCAGGCCAATCGGATGCGTGAGGAACTGCAACAAAGCCGAGACGAATGGGACAGAGATTTCTGATTGATACAAACGCAATTATCGATTTTTCGGAGAATAAATTACCTGAGGCAGGTAAGGTATTCTTAAGCGAAATTCTTGATAGTGAACCTTGTATTTCTGTTGTGACGAAGATTGAGTTACTCGGATTTGCTGGGATTGGACAACCAATTATTGATTTCGTCAATGAGTCGCTGGTGATAGGTCTGACAGATGAGGTGGTGGAGCAAACTATCACCCTCCGGCGAAAGCATAAAATAAAGCTTCCCGATGCAATTATTGCGGCCACAGCTTTAGTGGAAAAAGCTACAATTGTGAGTCATAATACACGTGATTTTCAAAATATCAAAAAGCTTAAATGCGTTGATCCTCACGCGCTATAAGCTCAGGTGCGTACCTACTTTAAATCGCAGGGCCTCGTCATCCGCGACATGAAACACCACATCGATTGGGCGTACGAAGAGTAATAGCTTGCTAAAGCGCGAATAGCATTATCTGAAAATGGTTGAGGTAACAGCTTGTTGCTTTGCTAAATCAAATCGCCTGAAAACAACCACAGCCGGATAATTCCGGCTGTGGTTGTTTTCAGGCGATTTGATTAGTCTCTGAACGGTCTGCTTTGAGTGATGGTGCCGTCTTCACGGAAGGCAAACCAGATGCTGTATTGTGGGTAGCCACCTTTCATGGATCTCCCAATTTCTTCTCTGACAATTTCGCCCTTGATTTTGTGTTCGGTGTAGCGCTGTTTAGGAGCCGGACGAATGTAAAGTCGGTCACCGATCAATTCATCCTGATAGGCTAAAATTTCCGGCGTCGATGGGTTCGCTACGGGGAGCCGTCCTGGAACGGCATCGTAGAAGAAATAAATGTTTTGGCCAAGTTGAGCGAACTCTTTGGGCGGTTCATTTTTGTACCGGTCATCGATGACAAGCGTAACGAGCCATCGTTCCGGGTTATCGGCAGAAGCCGGGTAACGGTCTACGCGGTAAATTCCCATATCGGTAAACCCATTATAATCTAATCTGGTACATTCGGTATCGAAGGCAGTCAGCAAGGGAACAATTTTCTGACCCCACAGCGAGATTCTGGGAATAGGCTGAGCTATACTTGATGCTACAAGCGTGAGGAGAAAAGTGAAGCTATAGAGGGTACGTTTAATCCAGTTCATGGGTTATGATTTCGCTTAGAAGGCTGAGGATGAACTGCAAATTCTCCAAAAAATACAGATTAGGCTGGATATTCTTTCCGATAGGTGCCGTCTTTTTGGAATATAATGATGACATCGCCACCATTGCCAGTCAAGTTTCGGCGGGCTCCTTCAGTGGCTTTGCGGTTCGTGATGGGAAACACCGAACTTGTCCATCGACTGCGTTTTGCGGGGCGGGTAAAAACCCGGTCGCCAATAATCTGCTCCAGGCATTGATTGAGCGGCTCATGCGGCTGTGGCGTTTTTAGCGCGTTGCCAGTAGAGTCTGCTGTATAAACCAGAACAATATCACCGTTGAAATCACTGAATCGGGTAGGTGGGTTATCCTTGTAGCTATCGTCGATATCTGGTGATAATAGCCAACATAACTCGTTGTGGGCGTTTGTATATTCTTTAAGTATGATAATGCCCTTATCATACTTAACACTAAATGATTGGTTGGAAAGCGATGCGCTGATGAAATTGCTGAGAACTTTTCGCCGCACTGCATTTGTGTCCAGCTTTATTTCTTCCACAGTTCCGCAAGGTGGTGGATACCCCTTCTGAGAGAAGGCGGGAAGGGATACAAAAAGACAGACAATGAGCCAATATTTTCTTAATTTCATGCTGGTGGTGAATTAATTTGACGGGCAAAGTTCTTTCAAATTCGCGGTGACGTTGGTTCCATTCTCGTCGTAGCGAACTAACTTCTTATTGTTGATAATGTATTTAGATAAGCCGGGGTAGCCTGTCCCAGCAAATATTTTGTCTCTGGGACTAGGAATATTTTGGTTTCCATTTTGAGGATGGGTGTGTACATGGTAAGCAAGCTGGTGAACGGTTGATGTTCCGGGAGAAGTTGAAAAATCACTTAGTTGAACCATCCATTTACCATCTTCCTGATAAACATTTACTATGATGTGACCTTCGCTGTCTTCATACTGATTGTGGGTTGCCGATTCTGTTTCTGTATTTTCACTCATCGGCAAAATAATGACTTTACCGTCTGTTGTAACAAAGGCTGCCGCTTCCTTACCTGCCTGCTTTTGTAGAGCCAACATAGTCATGAGACCTGTACATATTCCTTCGACGGTCTTAGGCTTCTTGTCGTTATCGTATGGTGAGCTATAATCTCCGCCATTACCACCACCACTTCCTCCATCGTCTGCTGCTTGGTCAAACATGCTAGGATGGTAGCTTGAGCCACTATAGTTGCCCGCGTGTGGGCTGACATAAGGTTCGCTCCGGTTGCGTCTACCAACTACAACAACCTCGCCTGTGTCGTAGTAAGTCCATGCAATGCCCTCTTCGCCACTCATTGACGCTAAGGGGGGCAGGTTGGGTAGATTGACTGATTTCCTTTGTTGCCTGCTTTGGGTGTATCGTTTAAACAGAGGTACACTTACCGAAAAGTCAATAACTGGAAAAGCATTCCCCCTTTTCAATCGAGGAAACTGCGGCTGACTGTTCCAATCAGAGACGATTGGTGACTGCCCAAATGTGACCGTGGAGGCTACTAATAATGCCCAGAAGCTAAAAAAGTACAATTTTTTCATAGTGGGGAATGTTTTGATCTGGATCAAAACATTCCCCACTATGAAAGCAAGTTTGGGGGTACTTACTTATTTAATGGTATATATTATTTGATTAATGTATATATGATAGGAGTTATATCGATTTATTTTGAAAGTTACTTACCAGTTGCTGGTGTGGGCATAGCGGGCTGGAATTCTTTTACATACGTACCTGCCTTGAAGGCGTCGAACGCTTCTTTGGTCTGGTAATTGCCGCCGAAATAAGTGATGATCTGGTGAAACATGCGCGCCTCCAGATACCCGGCAATCGGCTGGATCATTGCCATTTTTTCGTCCAGAAAAACGGTTGACGGGTAACTCATTTTCCCCTGCAACAGACTCGCAGCCAATTCGTGGACATTACCCTGCTTGCGGAACGTTTGTCCACCCACGGTAATATCGGCCGCCTGCTCAGCGTCGAGCTTGACGGCGTAGAAATGGTCGTTCACGTAATCGATGATGGCGGGCTGACTGAACGTTTTCTGGTCCATCACTTTGCACCAGCCGCACCAGCCTGTGTATACATCGATGATGATTTTGCGTGGCGCTTTCTGGTTCAGGTCGTGAGCCTCTTTAAAGCTGATCCAGTTTATTTTCTTGCCTTCGCCAACGGGTGATTTGGTGTCGAAACGATGGGTGGCGGGCCGGAATGCGGGGAAAAAGCCAACGAGAAGCAGAACTAGAAAAAGGGCAGACAGGCGCATGAGCGGAGTACGTTATCGGAGACGAATTGTTTGTGGCTAAATAACGGCAAAAAGCGGGCCGGAATTGTCGGTCTTCGGTGCCGTTACGCAGCGTATTTTCCTTTGCATCAGTACTTTTTTGGCCAAAAGCCGTTGCCGGTTATTTTTGTTATAACCTGCTGGTATGTATGCGAATAGGGTGGCTTTTCGGGCTGTTGCTTTGTGTTGGACTATGTGGCCCAAAAACGGTCTGTGCCCAAACTGCCAGCATCGTGTTGACCGATGATGACGATCCTGAGGCTAGGCTCTTGCTCTACGATGCCCTGGAGATATACGTCGATTCGGCCTGGAAACAATCCGTATTGCCCATTCACAAACAGCCGTTTTTGCCAGTAGGTCAGGCGGTGCCTAACGTGGGATTCACAGGAGCAACGGCCCATCCAAGTCCAATTTGGCTACGCCTCAGGATTCAAAACGCCACCCACAGGCCTGTGCAACTTTACGCCCGCATTAACTTCTGGTGTTTCGATTCACTGCAACTGTCGGTAGTTGATCCGGTTCGCGACTCGGTGCTGACTACCTCGCCTGTGCTGGGCTGGCGAACCCCCGTTGCGGCCCGCCCGGTGGCCGACCGCAATTTTACCTTCCCGATCATCGTACCGGCCGGGGCCGATCGGGTGGCGTACCTGCGTGTGTTCAAAATGCGGGGTACGCAGGTGATTCCGCTGGTGCTCTGGCGCGAAGCCGGTTATAAAGCACATATGCCGCTCGGGTACCTGTTTTGGGGTGGCGTGTTGTTGTCGCTTCTGTTTGTGGCGCTGATGAGCCTCTTCTTTTTCATCACCACCCGCGACCATATTTACTGGAGCTATATGTTCTGCGTGCTGTGTTTGATCGGCTTCTTCTTTATCAACGACGGTTTCATGAATCAGTTTGCGTTTGACGCGCAGTTCTGGTTACCCCGGCAAAATATCTATTTCCTGTTCCCACTTCTGCTCTTCTACTCACAGCTTGTATTTATCCGCACTTTTTTGCCGCTTCAACGAACGCCTGCCCGTTGGCTGCATCGCCTTAGTTCCGGCGTATTGTTGGCCGGACTTGCCTGCCTGTTGATGTTGGCCGGCGAGCTGTGGACAACGTATTCGCCGGGTCTGGAAATGGTTTTTTCACGCCTGTTCGTGTTGCTTTACTGGTTACCCATGCCATTGATCGGTGCCTTTGTGGCGATCAGTATCTGGCGACGGTACTACGTGGCAGCGGGGTGGTTATACCTCATTGCCGTATCGCCATTCTACTTGCTTAATATCGGACAAGTTCTGGCCAATTTCGGTCTGATACCCACCTACAGCCCGCTGGTCGATTTTCGATGGTATGCCGTAACGGCGCTTTTTGAAGTGTCGGCTCTGACCTTCGGACTGGCCTATCGCTACAAATTGATGCGCGATCATAATGATAAACTGTTGAGCAATCAGCGTGAAAAAGAACGTACCTCCTACGCTAGTGAAGTGCAATCATTGGCACTGAAAAACAGCATGTTGCAGGAGAAAGAACGCATTGCCCGCGATCTGCACGATAATGTTGGCGCGCAGCTAGCGCTTATGATTACCAGTCTCTTACACATTAGCCGACAAGCCGATCAAATGCCGGTGCTCAGCGGTAAAACGGCCCGAATAGAAAACGATAGCCGGATGCCCCGCTTTGCCGATGAACTTCGGGGCGTGGTCAGCTACGCCCGCGAAGCCATTCGAACCCTCCGCGAAACCATCTGGGCCATCAATCAGGAACGGTTCACCATCGATGAGTTCGAGGAGCGGCTAAATCAGTATGTGAACCGGTACGTGCAACAAACGAATGGGCTAGAGGTAGACGTGCAGGTGGAGGGCGATTCTGGTGAACCGCTGTCGTCGGTGCAGGTGCTCAATTTCTTCCGAATCGTGCAGGAGGCGCTCAGTAATGTGGTTAAACATGCCGAGGCTACCCAGGCCAATGTTCGACTGATGGTTCATTCCGATGGTGCATTTCACCTGACCATTCACGATAATGGTCATGGCTTAAACGAACAGGTAAACCCAACCGACGAGCAACACTACGGTATACATAACATGAAGCGCAGGGCTGAAGAACTGGGTGCGCAGTTCAGTATCTACGAGCAAAACGGTACCGTGGTCGATGTGGTGAGGCAGGGAGACAGCCGGGACTAACTGAACACCGGTCGGGCTAAACAACAACGTACCTGCAAACGCCGGCCCAACCAAAAGTTTTGCCCACGGGTAGTGGTATTGGTGAAGGAGCTGCTTATTTTCGTTTCTGTCAATTTGTAAACTTGGCGATCGATCTGCTTCGCTGCGTCTGTTTCAACCACTTTATGGGCTATGCTGTATTGTCTGCTTTTCGGAATGGCCTGTTCTTGAGCTTGTTGCTGATGTCGGTAGCTTGTGCACAGTCCCCGCCAATTCATGCCCGTAAAGCCATTGGCGATTACGATTTTACGCAGCATGGCCTGCAAGCTGTTCATCTTCGGTATCCCAACCTGACCGGGAATGGCTTGACGGTATCGATCAAAGAACAGCCCTTCGATACAACCGATATTGATTTCCGGGGCCGGGTGGTGCCCACGCCCGATGCCAACAACCCGTTTACTGACCACGCCAACGTGATGACTACGCTACTTGGTGGCGCCGGCAATACGGCCGCTACCAGCCGGGGGGTAGCCTGGGGTTCACGTCTGGTATCATCATCATTTAGCCGGCTTTTCCCCGATACGCTGCCCGAGTTACGAAGCCTGAAAGTATCGGTGCAAAATCATTCGTATGGTGTTGACATTGAGTCGTTTTACGGACCGGAAGCGCGTGCCTATGATGAACAGGCTATGCTGGAACCCAGCCTGATACACGTGTTTTCGTCGGGAAATAGCGGGCTGGACGGCGCAACAGATGGCCCGTTGCCGGGGCCTTTCGCCACGTTGACGGGCGAGTTCAAACAGGCGAAGAATACGCTGGTTGTGGGTGGAGTTACGAGGCAAAACGTACTGGAAAGCCAGAGTTCACGCGGCCCAACGGCCGATGGGCGAATCAAGCCGGAACTGGTCGCCTACGGAAACAACGGCACGTCGGAGTCGGCGGCGCTGGTATCGGGCACGGCGTTGTTGCTGCAGCAGCGGTACCGAAATCGCCATGGGGTATTGCCCAGCTCTGCTTGGGTAAAAGCCTGTCTGGTAGCTACAACGCAGGATGTTGGTTTGCCCGGTCCCGACCATGAAACAGGGTTTGGAAGCCTGAATGCGTTGGGGGCAGTAACGGTAGCTGACCGGGCGCAGTACCACACAGGTACGTTGACCGGCAGCGCACCACAATCGATTACGCTCACGGTAGCACCCCACACCGCCCGGCTCAACATAGCCCTTTCCTGGATAGACCCGCCCGCTTCTGCCGATGCCCCAAAACAGCTTCAGAATGACCTCGATCTTTGGGTCGAACATCTAGAAACCGGTACCCTCATTCGGCCGTGGGTGCTGTCGTCGGCGCTGCATCCCGATTCGGTACGGTTACCCGCGCGTCGGGGCATCGACAGAGTTAATACCGTCGAACAGGTGTCGGTGAGTCAACCCGCGGCGGGTACGTATCGGGTTTGGGTGCAGGGAACGTACCTGAACTCGTTACAGCCGTATGCGCTTGCCTACAGCCTCGACTCGGCAATGACCTGGTTTAGTCCAACGGCGGGGGCAATGCTTCGGGCCGGAGAGGTGCAGCCCATTCGCTGGCAATGGCTGGGCGATGCCACGGCGACGGGGTCACTATCGGTGCAATTCGAGGGCGAAACAGGCTGGCAGTCAATTGCCGAAGAGGTTCGCCTGGCCGACAACCTGGTCTGGTGGAACGCGCCCGATCAGAATCGAACGGCCCGTGTTCGGCTCGTTACTGGCACTGGCACGTACCTGTCCGATTTCTTTACGCTGACCCGGCCAACGCACCTGAGCGTTTTGCTTAACTGTACCGAAGCAGACGATGGACTGAATCAGGTAGCGGTGACCTGGAATAAGCAACCTGGCGTAGTGGCTTATCAGCTCTATCGCCTCGGCGCTGCTTACCTCGAACCTGTACGGCAAACGGCCGATACGGTGGCGTTTCTATCACCCGCCGATAGTTCCTACGTGGCGGTTGCTCCACTGCAAAATGGCCGACCAACGATTCCCAGTTTCCTTATCGATTATAGCAAGCAGGGTGTCGGTTGTTACGTAGCCAACTGGCTGAGTCGCCTGCCCGTGGCCGACACCGCCCGGCTCGATCTCACGCTCAGTACCCGTTGGAATCTGACCGCGATCAGCCTTGAACGGGCTACGGAGGCTGGGTTTGAGCATCTGCAAACCATCCGGCCAACGAGCGGGCAACTGGTTCATTCGTTTACCGACCGACCAACCGCTATTGGCCCTGTCCGGTATCGCCTTCGGTTGCAAACTGCTACGGGCGAAAGCATTCTGACCAGTGAAGAAACCGTGTATATCGTTGGCCCGGACGAGCAGGTTGTTTTCCCGAACCCTGTTGTGGCTGGTAATCCCGTGTCGGTACTCGTGGCCGACGAGGAAGTGGTTGGCACCTGGATTACGGCCGATGGTCGCCGTGGCAGTTCCGCGTTGCTGTCGGGCGGTATCAAACACATGCCAACGATGAACCTGCCGCCGGGCCTGCACATACTTCAACTCAAAACGCCTACTGGTCAAGTGCGTATGGCACGGGTACTGATCCGGTAATGTCGGTGGCTCAGGTGTAGTTTTCAGGTACGTACCCAATAAGAAACCCCGGCCGTTGAGCCGGGGCAGTGTGTTACTGTTATGTTGTGTAGAACTCGTACTCGAAAGAACTTGATTGACTAGTAAAGGTATCTCAGGGCTGTCCGGTCGTTGGTGGTGAATGGGCGGTTCTGATTGTTGCCTACGCAGGCCAGCATCCACGAACTTAGATCGGCCGATGATGGTGTGCCCGGAATCAGGATGGCACCAATGCCGCTGCTACCTTCGTTGCTGGCAGCGCCACCGCAACTGATTGCCCGGTTGTAATAATCAGTGTGGCGGAAACCGATACAGTGGCCAACCTCATGCGCAAAAATGGTAGCCAGGTAATTGACACGGGTTGTGCCCGAACTGCTACCGAGGTACGAAACATTCACCAATACCCGGTTATAGGGGTTGCCATTGCTGGGGAAACCGGCCGACGCCAGATACTCAGAACCTGAAGGAGCCGCCCCGAACTGAATGGCCCCGCCCGACGAAACCCGCGAGAAACGCACTTGTAGGCCCTCGTTGTTGTACCGACGAATTAACTCATCGACGGCCGAGGTGTATACAGAGGGCAAGCTGCTCGACAAACTGATGGTAATGGTACGGGGAAGGCCGCCCACCAAAGCCGAGGTACGGTATTGCTCTTCACTGCCCACCCGCAGAAAATGTTCCTGCTTGCCGTGGCTATGTTCCAGCGCTTCCTCGTCGAGGATGATATCGCCTTCCACAAGATAGCCTTCGGGAATCCGTTTCATGTTTTCCGTACTAAAACCCAACTTCTTTACCTGAGCCGTAACGGCCGCCGGAATTTCGTTGTCACTGTTCGCTACCGGGGTGTCCTTGGCTGTCTGCTGGCAAGAGAAAACAAAGGCACCAAATAGGAGCGATGATAGATAGATGGTTAAGCGATTCATAAACTCGTGTTCTTTTTAGTTGATGGAAAAAATGGAACAGTAACACGAGAAATGAACTAACAATTATAATACCATTAAATTTTTACTAGATAATTTAATGGTATAAATATGTTCATACGAAATTATGTATGTAAGAACGGTTGTATCGGTTGTATAAAATTTGGTTTTGGTCTGCGGCTGATCGGTTAGATCACCAGTAGCTTTTTTTCGATGGAGAATCTGATAAACGTGGCTGTGTTTTTGCAGCTGGTTTTGCTGAGTCTGTTCTTTTGGTGAGTATCAATTATTGTTCGGGCTACGCTGGAGCATAAGGAGTGGAGCTGAATGTGGCTGGTTTACAGTTTGAGCAATCGAATCGATCGCGACAACTGACTGTCGGTCAGTAATCTCAGAATCAGCGGACCGCCGGGTTGCTGCCGCAGGTCGATTCGCTCGGTTTGTCGGCTACCGGTGCCGAGTCGCCCGTCCTGCCAGCTTACCTGACCCATAGCGTTGATGAGTTGCAGTGTCACTGCCGTTCCGCTGGGGGCCAGCCATTCAATGGTGGCTTCTTCACTGGCCGGCACGGGATAAACCCGAAGATCGGCATGGGCCGTTTGTGGCGGTTCAATGGCGAGCGGTGTCAGCACAATAAGTTGGTAGGTGTTCAAAATTTGGCCAGCGCCACAGTCGTTGTCTATAGCCTGAATCGCATACGAGGCGGTGCCGGCCTGTGTTGGCCTCACCCATTTTACGTACGGGCTGGTACTGGTTGTGATGGTGCTGCCGTCCCACAGCCGAACGCGCCAGGGGGCATCGCCGCCAAACCGTAGCCGAATGGCAGTGCTATCGTACAGCACACTGGCCGAATCGCCGGTGAGGCGAACGGTAGCGCGGCTCAGAATTCGAACGATTACCGATTGCCCCGCACTCTCGCAGCCGTTCTGCGTTTGCGTAACCACGTAGCTAAGCGACTGACCCGTGGTGGTGGAGGGAACAACACTGGCTTGTGAGGTACCGCTACCATCATACCAGCGCAGATTCTGACCCGTGGCGGTTAGGGCTGTGGGTGTGTCACCAATGCAGTAGGTACGTCCTGTAGCGGTTGGGGCTGCTGGTACGGCATAAACGGTGGTGAGCAGGGCAGCCCGTGGCCCTTCGCAAACGCCAAATCGTTCGGATACCCAGTAGGTACGTTCACCCAGCGTGGTGGTCTGCGGGGTTAAACTCGTGGTTGAGGTGCCGCCCGTTGCCTGATCATACCAGAGCAGTGAACTGCCTGTTCCGTTGGCTGTTAAAGGTTGGGCAGGCTGGTTTTGGCAAAGCGATCGGGCAGTTACGCCTGGCGCGCCCGGCCGATCACGTACCTGAACCAGAAGATCAACGAGTTGGCTTTCGCAGCCATTGCTGTTCTGGCTCACCTTGTAGAGAATATCACGTACCTGACCGGTGGGCGGTTGCGGGGCGGTAGTGCCAATAAAGCTGCCGCCGCCATCGTACCAGCGCAGATTCTGACCACCTGCTGTCAGGTCCTGGGTTGCCTGGTCGCGGCACAGAGGCAGGGTAGTGGTAGTAGGGTTGGGCGAGGCGGGGTTGATCGTCTGCTCTATCCGGGCGCGGGGGCCTTCACAATTGTTGACTACCTGACTGACCCAGAAGCTTGTTTTGCCCTCTGATCCGCTACCTGGCTTAATCTGGTTCTCGGCCGTCCCCCCTGTCACTTGCCGATACCAACGCAGGTTCTGCCCCTGCGCCGTCAACACCGGGACGTCGACATACTGACAAATGGGTGGCGGGGTATTAACGACCGGTTCCTGTGGTAGGGCGATGATCTTTATGGTGATTTTGGCCCGTGGCCCTTCGCAGGCGCCAAACCGCTGGGATACCCAATACGCTTGATCGCCCACCTGGGCGGTAGAAATTACGGGTGCATTTCCTGTTCCTGTACCACCTGTTTCAGCACTGTACCAAAGCGGGTCACTAGCCTGAATAGACAGGGTTGGCGCAGGGGCATTATGGCATATGGGCAAATCAGGTAAAACTGGCGCACCGGGCGTTTCACGTACCTGAACAACGAAGTTCGTAAACTGGCTTTCGCAGCCATTACTATTTTGGGTCACTTTGTACGTCATATCACGTACCTGGTCGGTCGGCGGGCGGGGACCGTCGGTACCGATGAAGCTGTTGTCATCATTGTACCAGCGCAGTTGCTGACCCGTAGCGGTTAGGGATGTGGCATTCTCCCGCTGACAGAATTGCTTGGGCGACGACACCGTGGGTGGAGGCGAGGCCGGATTGATGAGCTGATCGACTTTGGCTCTTCCTCCCTCGCACCCGTTCACTACCTGACTGACCCAGAACGAAGTGGTGCCGTCGCGATCGGTATTGGGTTTGATAGACCCTTCGGCATTACCGCCTGTTTCCTGCCGATACCACCGCAGTTCGTTGCCAGTGGCCGATAGTGTCTGGGCCTCCTTGTATTGGCAAACCGCACCTGGATTTGAAACACCGGGCTTGTCGGGTAGGGCGTTGATATTAACGGTAATCTGGGTCAGATCTGACCGGCAGCCGTTTTCATCGCGCGATACAAAAAACGTTTGTTGGCCGGGTGTGCTGGTGCTGGGTCGGGGGGCCTCCGAGCCCAGGCTGTTCCGGTTCGAGTCGTACCAGATCAGATTTGGCCCATCAGAGGTAGAAAGCTGGTCAATTTGCTGGTTCTGGCACCGGGTAATGGTCTGGTCAACAGTTGGTTGTCTACTTTTGGGCTTTATCGTCACATTGACATCCACCCGGTCACTTTCGCAGCCACCGATGGTTTGCGACACTTTATAGCCGAACGTACCTGCATTGCCAGTCAATTGCGTTGGCGTACCTGACTGCCGGTTTCCGTTTGAATCGTACCAGTTCAGCGTACCACTGCCCGATGCCTGTAGGGTTACGGGTGTGCCAAACTGGCAAGGCGACGGTGGGGCCGTGACAGAAGGGGCTACGGTTTTGGTAATGGTGAGCGGCGTTGATCGTGGCGTAATGAGTGCGTTGAAATCGGCCCGGGGCGAGATCACCCGTACGCGGTAGTTACTACCGGCCGCTACCGTACCGGGAATCACAACTGTTGTGTTGACATTACCCCGCGAGCCAGTGCCCAGATCGGTTGGGGCCGAAAAGTTACCCGCTGCGTCAGAGAGTTGAATCAGTGGGATGAAATCTGGCTGAAGACGAATGGTGCTGTTGGCGGTAGCGTAGGTGACTATCAGTGTGCCGCCTGCACATACGGACGTTCGGTTGAGAGAGGTCGATAATTCCAGTGGAGTAGCCGACACTATCGCTGCACCCGTTACCAGGTTGGGGCCGGGGCATCCGCTGTTATCCCGAAGGTTTCGTACGAAAAAGTCGTTGTACGTAATCTGCGGACTAAAAATGTTCATCCGTGGTGTAACCGTGGCGGTAAATGTATTGAAGGTCTGCGTCCGTAGAAAGGAAGGGGCTGCCTCACTGGCGTAATCGTTATAATCGATGGTGAAAGGAGGTGTACCCGTAAAGGTGAAGTTGATGGAAGCAGGTGTGCCGGCAATGATGGTTTGGTTGCCCGAAATCGTGACGGTTGTTCGGGGCCTGACGGTGAACACATTGCTGAAATTAACAAAGGTGCTACTGTTATTCTGAGCCACCACGGTAACCTTGTAGCTACCACCGGGTAGTGACGTGGGAAGTTGAATAGCTGCCCGCATAGAGTTAGTAGCACCAAAAGCAGTGTAGGTGCCTACGTCGAATACGATGGCTAGTTCAGGGTCTGCCAACGTAGCCGTTGATGGTCTGATTTTGATCTGATAGCGATTGGCCCAACTGCGGTCATCGTCTACCGACCAGGTAACGGTCAGGTTCCCATTCCAGCAAACAGGGCTGGCCGATGGGCTGACAACCACGTTACTCGTTGTTGGAAATTGCGCCAGCAGTTGTAGGGGCAGCAGAAAAGCAGTGGTCAGTGCAAGTAAGTAGACGATCGTTTTCATGGTGTGGAGCGCTAAACAGGTACATCATTATTTCTTTTTGCCCATCTTTCCGGCGCGTAGCAACGTTCTTATTCCGTTGACTGTGAGGCCAAAACCAGCCGCCCCGCCTCCGTATACGCCGTAAATTCCAGGACTGCCATATTGCATCATTGATAGCGTGTTGGGGGGTGGGGGCACGTCACGCCTCGACAGTTCGCGGTACAGATTGTAGTCGGCATTGCGTATGCTCATCTGTTGTGCATACGCATCGTAGTCTTTTTTTATGCCTGAGTAGGCCATGTAGCTACCACCCAGTGCTGCCAGTCCTCCAACCACCTGTAGCCAGCCGCGCAACCGCATACCAGCCACCAACCGCTGCTGTTCGCTGTTGAGCGACTTTTTCAGCGCAGGGGCAACCGACAGGGCTACGGGTTTCTGAACAATTGGCTTGTCGGGTTTAGGCTTGTCTGTTGGTTTTGGTGTGTTGGCCAGAACCGGCGGCGTAGGCGTAGCGAGCGTAGCCGGTGCGTTGTCAACTAGAGGCTTTGCAGGTACGTCTACCGGTTTGGGCTTTTCGGCAACTGGCTTAGCGGGCGCAGGTTTGGGCGGTTCAGAAACCGGTTTATCAACTGCTACCGGTTTGGGAGCGTCAACAACTGGTTTTGGCTCAGCCGGAGTGGCTTTGGGTGTGGTAACGGCTACCGATTCGGCGGCCGACGTGCTGACGGGCGACTTTTCTTTCCGCTTTCGTTGGTCTTCGTCGAGGGGCAAGTAACCGGGTGCAACTACGTCGGGGAGCTGTTTGGCTATCGGCGGGGCGGGGGTTGGCTTTGGGGGCTCAACCCGTACCAGACCCATCATGTTGCGGTCGCGGTTGGTGTATCTGAACCTGTTTTTATCGGCTTCCTCGAATCGAATTCGGTTGCCGGCCAGTTCGTAATCGCCATCACTGAGGCGGCGGTATTGGCCCATCGGCAGTCGGGGCGACTCCGATTTGAGCACATCGAGGGCTTTTTTGTTGTATCGGACCGTTACATTGAAATCGTAATCTTCCTGCCTGAAAATGGCCGTTGGCTCCCGAATGTCGATGGGGGGCGGGGGCGGCGTTTCGGCTACCGTTGTTGTTGCGGGCGCGGTTGTGGCCACGGTTTGCGTTTGCCCGGCACCCGGCCGGTAAAAACGGATCAGGTTAATGAATACCTCCCACTTTTTGGTGTTGCCGATGCGGGTAGCCCGCAACTGTGCCACCCGCATCAGGTTCTGATACGTTCGCCCTGATTTATGCTTGCCTTTAAACAGGGAGGTGTAGTTCACCTCGATGAGCGCCGAAGACGCGGTTTCAACGATTGGTTCGCCAACCGTTACGCTTTTGATGATAAAGCTGGGTACGTCGGCGTTAGCGTTCTTCCCGTAATACAGCAGTATGTCGTTCAGGTATTTTTTAATGCTCTTATCGGCCACGTTGGCGGAGCTAACGTGGTCAGGATCAATATCATCTTCTACCAGCACTTCGTCGTTAATGAAGAGCCTGACATCATTGTCGCCCGGCAGAAATGAGTTTGAAATCATGTAGTTGGCCTCGGAGGCAGGAAGGTCTTCGACAACGATGTTATTGATCAGTGCCGGGAGGTTTTTTTCGATTCGTTCTCTGGCCAACCGCCGTATCTCTATCCGATCGTTTTCGGCGTAGGGTCGCTCCTGCGCCCATGCCGCTCCAAGGGTCAACAGCAGCAGACCGGGTAGTAGCCAGTAAATTGGCCGAAACAGGCGTTGCGTTTTCATGGCTACCGGGATGAGCAGTTGGCGTAATAAAACTTGCCGCGCTCGCCGGTATCGGCGGCGTAGCCCAACGCATAGCCTTCGCTGTTATACGTGTACCGAAACCGGACGCGCTCGATCAGCATGAGTTGGCCGTTTCTGAACTGGTTCAATACGTATTCAGAGAGCAGGCCGGGCTCGCCGCTGCCATCCTGCACATCGGGAATGCCCCGAAAGCGCAGTTGCGTATCACCATAATAGCCGGAGGTGGCGTAGGTATAGGTTGAACTGGTCAGCTTACTGATGGCCGGTTCGTTATATGTTTTCACCAGATGATTGCCCCTGTCGTTGACCGTGAAGGTTTCGAACACACCGTTGGCATGCGTGTAGGAGGTGACGTAGCCACTGACGGGGTCAACGGCGAAGCGTTCGCTGGTGCCGGGCCGGGTACGTGTTTCCAGCTTGCCGTTGGCCCGAAAGGTAAGTTGTTCGTAAACGCTGCCGTTGGCCTCTTTGGTAGTCAGGCTTTTCAGTGTGTTCCCTTCCCAGGCGTATTCGAGCGTGTTGCCGTTGCCCTGCACGGGCGCAATGCGGCTGATGCGGTTGTTGGGGCCGTTATACGTGTAGGCGTAGAGGGTCGTTCCAGCGGGCGTTTTGTCTTCGCGCGTTTTCACATAATGAGCCGTATCATACACGTACGTCTGCGTCAGGCTACGCTGCCCGCTTTGGTTTTCCTGATAGGCTTGGGTCAGATCGCCAAACGTGTTGTAGAGATATACCTGCCGACTCACGTTGCCGCCTTCCCGAATGATCTCGACCATGCCGATCCGGCAGGCTGGCGGAATCTGCGCCGCCGACAAGTCGGGCTCTTCGTGGCATCCCAGCAGTAAGACCAGGCAACCCAGTACAAAAAGTAGCAGTTTATTCATAACGGTCTGTTTATCAGTTTGTGCTAGCGGTTTCGGGGCGGGCAGGAATAAACTTCAGCGACACGCGGCGGTTGCGGCTATGGCTTTCGGCATCGCTTCCGCTACCGATCAGAAACCGGCTGCCAAAGCCCTGAATGTGAAGTCGCTCGTCGGCAATTCCCCACCGCCAGTGCAGGTGACTGGCCGCTACTTTCGCCCGATTTTCGCCGAGTGATTTGTTCAGCCGTTCGTCGCCCAGGCGGTCGGTGTGCCCCACCAGCCGTAGGTGTATCTCGGGGTGTTGTTGTAGGTACGTGCCCACTTGCTGCAGCGTAGCACAAGCGGCCTCTGTCAAGGTGTAACTTCCCTCGGCGAACAATAGCGCGGGCAGGTTGTCGTCTGGAAGCGGGGATGTTCGGTCGGGGGTCAGTGTGACCGAGGCAGGTGGAGCAATGCGGTCAGGTACGTTGGCCCTAGCCATTGGCAAGGCGGCCTTAGGGTCGGGCAGGGTAATGGTCTGGACATTCAAACCCGGTTCAACGGTGATCAGTTGCCGGTGAAGTACGGTCTGTTGCTGATTCATTAGCAATAGCTCATAGCGGTTGGGCAACAATTCCGAGGAGGTGAAAACGCCCGGTTTATTGGCTACCGACGCCATCAATAGGGGTGTTTTGCTGCCTTCGCGCCGCAGTACACCCCGGAGCGGTGAGGTAGACACGGGGGTGCTTTGCACAGAAAGCAGGACCAGTTCGCGCAGCAGGCGCACGGTATGATGAAGCGTTGGTCCGCCCAACTGTTCTACCCGGATATTGCCCTGATACGGCTGGTAGCCCGGTGCCTGAACTTCCATGGCCACAATGTCTTTCTCGGTAAAATCGGTGGTGCAGTTTCCCTGAGCGTCGGTATCGAGGCAGGTTTTCTGACCCGATTTCGTGAAGTAAAAACAGACCTTTGCCCGCAGGGGCAGACCGGCCATGGCATCGCTTACGGCAAAGGTGTTATGCTGTACCTGACCAGCTACCCGGTTGCCAGTTGGTTGAACATAATGTTTCTGCTCGGTTTGTAAATAAGGTCGGTCAGTGGCTTGCTGATCGGTGGCTACCAGCGGAATAACGACGTATACTTCGCCGATGGGCGCTACTGTGGCCAAATTCAGGGGTAGGCGCTGGGCGCGGTAGCCGGTGCGCTCAATCAGTAGGGCTGTGGCGGTACAGGCGATATCAATGGCAAACTGGCCGGTACCATCGGCGCTGTTGCCAAGTACCGCCCGCCCGCTTGCCGACCGTACCGAAAAAGTAGCCGCCAATGGTCGGTGCGTGCTGAAATCCTGCACCACGCCAACCAGCCGAACGCACGCCTGACCATAGGCAACGGGCCCAGTGGTAGCCGAGACCAGATTGACCGGCCAAAAACCAAAGAACAACAAGAGAAAGCGCATTGGTTTTACGAGTTTAAAGAGGCTGACAGGATCTGTGTGGCCGGCACGGGTAAACACTATTAGGGTAGTACTCAACCGTGCTGACCACGATCTACTACTTGGAGCCAACGCCCACACTACCCAGCAGAACCTGCCAGCTAGTTTCGGTTTGTCCGTCAATGAGTTTCTGATTGGATTTCAGCTTTACCCGAACATTTTTCTCGGTTACGTCCTCATAATCAACCTGATTGCCTTTGCCGTAGCCGGTGAATTTCTGCTGACCGGCAATCATGCCGTAGTAATTGCCATCTGGCCCCTGGGTCAGTTCTTTCACATACTGCACGTTCGACCAGGTGACTTCGGTGTAGGTGTAGGGCAACAGTTTGAGCCGGTTCAGGTACGTACTGATGCTCATGCTGCGGGGCGGAATGGTCTTGTTGGCCGAGGTGACTTCGATCTTGGCGTCGGGCATAAACAAGGACTGTGCTTCTCTAATGGCCCGGTCTTTATCGTCGCCCGATGCGCTTTTGTCGGTAATGATGTTGATGTACGCCACAAACTCATCAACTCGCTGTACGGCCTTGGTTCGGTAGGTGATATACTCCGTTTCGTTCAGCGATGGTTTCCCCGAAATCGCCGCGGCGGGTGCCGGAGCAGGGGGACGTACCGGGGCGGGCGGCGTATTGATCACGCGTTCAGGTCGGCTGGGTGTAGGGCGGACAACGGGCGCTTCGGCAACGGGCGTTTCAGCTATAGGCTCGGTAACCGGAACGTTAGGCGGGCTGGGTGCAATCACCGGGCGCGAAACGGGCGTGATGAGTTGTGGGCGTAGCTCGGTCAGAATGGGGGCCATCTCCACAAAGTCGGTCAGTACCTGGTGTTTGCCGTCGCGGTAAAAAATTATCATCAGCTCATTCTTGCTGATCGATCCCGCTCCACCGCTAACGGGCTGGTAGTTAACGACCTCTTCGCTTTCGTACGAAATCTGACCGCGCAACACCTCCAGCGGGGTCCGCCGAACCAGCACGTCGGTAGATGACGTACGGGCCGGTGCCATCAGGAAATCTTTCAGTTGCTGATCGGCTTCGGCGTTGTCTTTACTTACTTCGTCGATTACCAGAAAATTACCTTCCTGGGTAAAGGCCATTAAGACCAGGTCGCGTCCGTAGTTGTAGGGCGTCAGCGTTTCGCCGCGTTTTACGGTAAACTTCACCCGCTCTTCGGTGATCTCGATAATCTGGGCGTTTTTGAAGCGGGTTCCGTTGGCCAGATAAATCGCATCACCAGCCGGGCCGATGTTGCTTTGTGCGTTGGCCGTGCTAAACAGACACAGCAGAATAAAGGGTAAAATCAGACGGTATTGCATGGTGTGGAGGGGCTTACTGTCCGAATAAATAGCGAAGACCAACGCCGAAGGTGACTTGCGATACAGCGGGGGCACCCGACACGGAGATCATGCTGGTGATGCCATAATTGCCTTGTCCATAAACAGTGAAGGCGGGACTGAAGCGGGCGCCCAGCTTCAATTCGGCTCCGACGTGCAAGGGGCTGAAATTCGCTTCATCGAAGGTGGCGCTCTCGCCATTAGCTGTTATGTTGATGCCATAAGCGCCGTAGACACCGGCCGAATAAAACAGGTTTACCGAGCGGCCGGGCTTGTAGAGTGAAGCAATGGCCAGGGTAGCCACGCCGTAGTTGAGCGCAACGGTGCTGGGGCTCTCTCCCTGCGACAGTTGCATGAATTCGACCGAAGGGGCCAGCGCTACACTGCTGCCCAATGGGATTTCGGCCGTAATACCACCCCGGAACGCCAACCCCATGTCGGAGCTTTCGCCTTCTGCCATCCAGAGGCCTCCACCAGCCCCTAACGTGAGGCCGAAACGGGTTCTATTGTCAGCATCTGCTGCCTGTGGCTGGGCCTGACGAACGGGTACGTCGCGGGCCGAAACGGGCTTTTTAGCAGAGGCCACTGGTGCCGCAGTCCGTTTTGCTGGCGTTGCTTTGTTGCCTTTTCCGTCGAACCGCTCAATGTCGTTATTGGCGTAGCGGACATGGTCTACTTCCGATTTTTTTACCTGGAATCGAGCGCCCTGCGGAGCCGACACTTTGCGATAGACAACCAGGGTTTCGTTGATTTCGCTGATCAGGCCTTCGATCACGGTGTTGTTGTACAGAACGATCTGATCGGGGCGTCGGCTTGCCTGACCCAGGCTGATAAGCTGAGAAAACAGGCTTGTCAGCAACAAACTTAACGACAGCAGAGTACGTAGCTTTTTCATGGGGAAAGTGTTTATGGTGTAAATAGTAATTGGTTGAAAAGGAGAAGGTTGAGCAGCGTTCACCCCAAAGGTCGGGTGGGGTGAAACGCCGCGAATCCCATAAAAAGGGTATGTCCCGGTCTACTTAGTAAAGGGTAGGCCTGTCAGGACTTCGTTATTTGACCAGTTCCATGCGGATGGGGCGATTGAGCCGGATGGTGAGCGAACTGCCGCCGGGGCCACCCACATCGAGGCCGGGCGTATTGGCCTGAACCTGAAACATGAACAGCCCGTCGCCGGCTGGAAAACGGTCTTCCTGTTGCGTGCGATCGGTGTAGTTGATGCGCCAGGGTGTGTTTTTCGGGGCCGAAATGGTGGCGATACGCAGGCCGGGCGGGGCGGTGTAGAGTTCGAAGCGTTCGGTGGTTTTGGCAAATGTGCTGTTGTCACTTACTTCGAAATAAACGCTCAGAATGACCTGCCGCTCATCGACCACGATCACCTGTGCCGAGGCGTTTACCTGCGGATCATTGCTGCCAAACTCGCCCGATCCCCGTACCAGCAACGGTTTGAACGGACCAAAATGCCCCGTAAAAATGGCCGGGTGCATGTTAGCATTATTTCGGGCTGGCGCTGGTGGCGGTGCGGCCCCGCCGCCGCCACCAGCTGCCGCCGCAATGGCGCGGTTCAGGCTACCCAGCGCGGCTTGTAAGCCCATCTGCTTGGTTTCCAGGTCGGTGCGCTGAGCCGAAAGTTGCTGTAACTCGGGGTCGCCATTCTGCCGGCCATCTTCATATTCAGCTACCAGTCGGCGGTAACTACGGGTTGTGCTCACAAAAGGCCCCTCGCTGAATTGCTGATCGAGGGCGTCGGCCTGCCCGAAGAAGGTGCTGAGCCAGGGTTCGTCGATGGGGGCACCGCTGCTGAGTACTGACAGGTGAATATCGGTGCGGGTCAGTTGGGTACGGTAGGTGGCCAGCCGCCCCGCCGATTCACTATGCTGCTCATCGGCCAGGGCCGGAATGGTGCGGAACGACGCCCAGCTACATAGGCCCAACAGGCTCAGCAGAGCCAGGTACGTTAGGCCAAAACGGAATTGGCGGCGCTTACGGTCGGTGTAGTTTTCGGCTTTCATGGGCGTTGGCTGGCTTTCATGGCACGTATATTATCCAGGTTCGCTTGTTTCATCAGTACCTGGGTCTGCAGCATCTGAACGGCGGTGTTGAGGCCATCGAGTTGTAGCTTGATCTGCGCCTTAGCCACCTGGCGGTTTTGTCGATTGGTGGTTTGCAGGGCAATCAGGTCCAGCAGTTTCTGGTAATTCTGCCCGGTAGTGCCCGTGAGTTGGGTAAAGAGGCTGTCGGCTCCGTAGCCACTTTCAAGTCTCCCGATGGTTTCCTGAAGCTGGAATCGGATGGTCGAAAAGTCGCTGGCTTTCTCGATGGGGTCGGTCTTTTTCAGTTGCCGTACCAGGCTGTCGGCTAGGGCGGCATCGGCCACGTAGCGTTGCTCCTGCTCAGTGGTGATCGACTGCCGGCCCGCCCCGCCTTTTCCCGCCAGCCAGTAGATGCCCCCCACCACGCTAAGGCCGATAAGCAGCGTAATCAGCGAAAATTTGATAAACGATGTGTTCATGTCTGGTGTGAGTTAATTGTCATTATGCTTCGCTGTCATTACGCTTCGCTGTCATTAGGTAGTTATTACGCTGCGCTGCCATTAGGTGGTCATTTATAGACCCTGCAAAAAATGACCACTTAATGACGCCAAAGGCAAATGACCACCTAATGACAGCGCAGCACAATAACAGCGCAGCGTAATGACGCGAAGCATAGTATTCAGCCGATCAATACGGTAGGTAGACCGGTAACGATGGCGCCGCCGTGTGCGGTTTGGTCACCCATCCGGGCGGCGGGTTTCCCTCCGATCAGTACGGTGACTGACCCCATTAGAATGGAATCGGGCGGACCAACGCACACACACATATCGCCCATGCAGGCGGCTGGTTGTCCGCCAATCAGCACGGTAGGTGTGCCGGGGGGCAGAATAGGGCCACCCACGTGCGGAATGGGTGGTGTACCCGGCGTTACCATCGGGCAGACGTGATTATCGCCCATTCGGGCAGCAGGTTGTCCCATGTGCTGTGTGGTTTTACTGGTCGTTACTTGCTCCAGAATCCGCTGCGTATGCCAGCGGGTTTAGGCGCAGGTACGTCCTGTTTTTCAACAAAGAATTCGTCTTTCGAGCGTTCGTGGTAATTCAGTTCGCTCAACTTCGAGAACAGCTTGATCAGGCACTCGTTGAGGCGAACAAAGGCCAGCATCACCGGCTGGCAGTCAGCGTGTTCGTAGGGCGTGTCGAGCAGTTGCTGCAGGGCTGTTTCCCATTCTACGGGCGTTACTGATGTCCAGTTTTTGATGTAGTTGAACATGGCTTCCCGTTCCCGGTCGGGGGTACTCTGAATGGCAATTTGCAGATGCCGCGCCAGTCGTTTTCCCGTGCTCACCAGCCCCACGGGTGCATCGTGTAATCCCCGCAGTTGAAAGTCGTCGAGCTGATTGCCGAGGCTGTGCAGGCAGGCTTCGGCCACGTAGCCGATGCTGGTGGCTAAGGCATTGGGCTGACCCGAGCGGGCATTGGTACGCACTCGCACCACAATGGCTGTGGCATACTGAAGCAACTCGCCCAGCCGTTTACGCAACTTATGGTACAGGTCGCGGTAGTCCTGGTGCGACCCTACGGCGCGGGTTGGGGGTAAGTAATCGATAGCCAGACTGAATACGCCATTGGCCAGCAGTAGTTTAGCCACCGGAATATGATAGGCCGATGCCAGTGTAGTATGCAGTTTATCTACCGAAACAGCGCTGATCCGCAGGTTAGGCCGGACAGATGGGAAACGCAGCGGTTCTTCGTCGGGGTTGGGCTCACCATGCGGCTGCGGATCAAACGGATTGACTTCGACCACCACGTACCCAGCCGACAGACCGGTACGTACCCAGCTTTCACGAACGGTCGACAGGGGCAGGTGCAGCGAATCGGTGGGATTGGTACTCAACTCAATACGAGCGCCTCCCGGCGTAATGGCCCGACAAACCGACAGCACCACCGAATCGCCGTCGCAGGTGATGGTCAGGGGTGATTCATGCCCGGCAGCGGGTGTCAGCAGGCCATAGTCGAGGCCCGACAGCAACGACCCGGCCGCATCGCGGGCCAGGTCACGGGTAGCATCGTCGGTAGCCAACAGGTGGCTCCGGGTGATTTTCATGCCGTCGGCCCAGTTCACAGGCCAGTGGTTCAGTTGGGGAAGCATATCTTTTTTAGTTAGTCAGTTTGCTGCTGACGTAGCTGCGGGCTACGATGACCGTATCGGGTTTCAGGTTGCTCCGGCTCAGCGACAGGCTCGGGTCGAGGTACTGTTTCAGGAATCCGCCGAGTTTGGGCTGGTAAAAGACCCAACCCAACAGGCTGCCTTCCGTGTCTACCTCGTGGTACTGAATGGGGTCGTCGGGCTCTTCTTCGTTGTTGTGCGAATAGATCATGTAGTGAAACAGATCGTGCAAAGTCCGGTCAATGGGGGCTTTTACCGTGTAGGTTGTCAGTTGAGGCTGGTCGGGTACTTTACTTACCTGCACATGCAGCCGGATGGTATCCACCAGTTCGAGTAGCGGCACTTCACGGTCGACGGGGTAAAACCACTTGCGGTACACCCGCGCCGGAATTCGGACGAAAGCTTCGTAAGCCAGCATAAACAGTGTGGGCAGCAGGAAGGGAAGCCAACCCAGTGCCATCGCGGGCAGAAACGTACCTGCCGATACCATCAGGCCGTAGACTAGCAACTGGATCATAGCCAGCAAAGCGGCCGTCAGGGTTAGCAGGCTTAGTTCATCACCGATCGGGGCTGTATGTAGCCAGCCAAACTGCTGCCGAGCCAGCACGAGGTGCGCCGCGCCAAGTAGCAAGACAATGCCTTCGAGCCAGTAAAAACCGGCCGTGACCGATTCAACCTGTGCCAGGGCGGCACCCAGCCCCCCGGCTAGTATCCCGGATGCCAGGAGGTACAGTGCTACTTTTTTGGTCAGGATATCAGCTTTCCGGCGTACGATCAGCAGCACCAGCGCGGCCAGCCCGATGCTGAACAGCGAAACAAGCGTTAAGATGAGGTCGGTAGTCATAAGCGAGTTGCGTTGGAATGGGGAAGTTCGGTAGTCAGACCAAGTCGACCGGCGGTGGCCGAGTCGGCTAGGGTGAAGCAGGCTTCGTTGCCCTTCGGTACAGGCACCACCTGATAATCAGCATCGGCCGGTAAGAGGTAGCCTGCCAGTAACGATACATACCGCCAGCCAATCTGATTGGGCAGGTAATCGGCGAGTTGCTTCGGCGTCAGCGGGCCAATGGTCAGTCGGATCACGCCCCCGTCGTCGGTGATGCCCTGTGAAGGCGGCAAAATCCAGTCGATCCCAACACGGCTTACCCCCAGGCGCGGCGATTGTCCGGGGCTAATGGCAGTTATCGATTGCGTTGCCGGTTCGTTTGCCTGACGTGGCCCGTGCGTGATCTGTACGGGTACTTGCAAAAAGCGACTGAAATAAGCGGCTGTTTCGGGCCAGTTGCCCACTACCCGGTGCGCATTCATCCAGATGGCCAGCAAACAGATCTGCTGTTGCGCACTAAATGAGTAGCCGCGAATAGACAAAAGCCAGTCGAACACTTCCTGCCAAACAGGACCCGTTGCCTGTTCCAGCGTTTGCTGTTCCTGCTGCTCGATCCGCACGCGTAACCGCATCATTTCCTGCTCGGCGGGAAGCCAGAATTGCCGTCCCTTCTTTTCTTCCTCCCGCAACCGTTTCGATAAGGCTGTGGGGGCTTCGGGACGGGCATTGGCGGGGCGTGGCGGGTGAAACAAGGCTTCGGGCAACATATCGTAAAACCCTTCGCGGCTCAGATCCACGTAGCGCGTATCGGGTTGCCCCGGTTGCTCGGTCACATCGTCTATGGCAACCAGATCGGGGCTGTAAGGCCGGGCGAACGTACCCAGGTGCCGTACCACCACATTAGCCTGGGTAGGTTCAGCAAGCTGCCGGGCCAACCAGACCTCGGCCCGAATGTCGGTAGCTAGTGGCTTGTTCATGAGGCGGTTTTGGCTAAAACGCGAATAGGCAACAGGCCCGACCAGAGCCCGTCTAGCTGCGCGGCAACCTCACGGCACCAGTGCTGTTTCTCCTCGTCGGGCAGTTGCCGACCCGGCCGGAAAGTCAGCCTGACATCGAGTACCCGGCTAAGTCCCTGCCGGGCTTCGTTGCCTACCACCACGCTTTTCTGAACGCTGACGTCGGCAATGAGGTCGGGGGCGGTAGCCAGGGCAATGGCTCGGAGGTCTTCGGCTGTCAGGGCCCGGCCCCTTGTCAGCAACGTACGCCGGAAAGCGGGCAAACTGGCGGCATCATTTAAGCGGGCCATACCGCCCTGCAAGGGTTGCAGTAGAGCCAGTTTGTCGCGCCGGAGTGTGGCCGACGAGGTATCCAATTTGGCCGAAGCGGGTAGCCGGTTGGCCCGTTCTGCGGCGGTGGTCCAGCAGCGAACAAACAACGTACCTGAAACCGGTGCGTTATTAATCACCATGAAGGGCGTTGGCTCACCGGGGAGTGTCGCGGCGGATCCCGTCAACTGTTGACGAATACGCAGCATACTTTTCTGAAGATCGTCGATACCCAGCGGCGAAAAAGCAACGCTGTCGTCTCGGAGTTGATCGAGGGTGTGCTGCACCAGTTCGGCCGCCTGTCGGCTATCGAACCGGCCAACGCCCCGGTGGCGCAGGGCATAGCTGCGCTGCATAGGATCGTCGCCAACGGCGTGGGGTACGTAGCGGTTTCCGTCGCTATCGGTCACGTCGATAATAGCGAGTAAGGGCCGGTCGGTCTGGAGCGGAAACACGTTCATGACCTCGTTGAACCGATGCGCAGGCTTAACCAGCTCGACGTTCAGCACCGGAAAGGCGTTGAGCAAACAGTCGGTCTGTTGCAGGATCTCGGCACTGAACGTGGGCGGAAACGACACCCGCAACCAAACCAGTGGTGGCAGGGACTGCAACAGCGCCGCGTCGAATGACTCGCTCAGTGTAGCAGGGGCACTGCTGGCCGGAAACCCCGCCGAGGCGGGGCGGGCTGCACCTGAGTTGCCGAGCGATACGGTTACAAAATGAGGCCGGTAGTAGCGTTGGGCGTGCTGTTCCAGCGTTAGCAGGGACGTGTTGTCAATGCCGGTTTGGTCGGCGGGTTCGGCCTGAAGCGTGTGTATAGCTGTCAGCGGCTGTTCGGTGGCGTTGGTTTCCAGCACCCAGCGGGTTTGGCCCAGTTGTTCGCAGCGGTGCAGGGCGTCGGGCTGGTTTTTCCAGTTAAAATAGAACCGTGCCTGTGCGTCGGAAGGGAGATTTCCGGGTAGTTCAAGGCCAAGCCAGAGGGTGTAGTCGGGCAGGCGACGGTGGGGCGGGGCGGTGGCAATAGTAGCGCGATTATACTGCTCGTCGATGCGCCAGAGCTGAGCCCCTGCCGCGCCACAGACCACCCGCCCGTTGATGAGCGAAAAGCGCCCGGCAGGCAACAGGCCCAACTCATCACCGGTTTGTGGGTGGCGCGTCGTGAACGAAATATCAGCCCCGATTGTCGCCGTTGCTTCAGTGGGCTGGGCCATGGCCAGGCCGTGGGCGGGCTTCGGACCGGTTACGGCTTCGGGCAACAGCACCTGCACCAGCCGTTCCAGAATACGCCCGCGCGACGCCAGGATTTCGCCGTAAATTCGCTCCGATTCAGTTGCCAGTGCCCCAAACAGCAAATCTACCAGCGGGTCGAAAGCCGTGGCAATATCGCCGGTATCGAGCTGCCGGTCTGTCAGCCCCCAAAGTCGGCTGGCATCGCGCAGCAGCCGGGCTTTTATCTGGTCGCGGGTGTCTAGGCTGTTCATGATTACTGACTGGCTACGGGGTTGATATACAGGGTAAATGTGAGTTCAGGAAGCCGTTCGCCGAGGTCGATCAGCGTACCGTTTACCCGAATGGTCAGGCGTTTGCGGGCGCGGCGACGTACCCCGTCGCGGTCGGTTTCTTCCAACTCATCCACGTCTATGGCGACCTGCGTGTTCTGAATTCGTTTTTCGTATTGCTTGATGAGTTCGTTCAGGGTTTGCTCGGTTTCGCCTTTCCACAGGGTCGGGTTGGTAATCGACGCGTAATCGCCCAGCCAGACCGCACTGCCCATGTTGGGGTCGTAGCGGCACTCGCCCAGCCGGGTTGCCAGCAGCAGATCGATGTGCTGCCGAATGGCGTCGACCAGAGACACGCGCGGCAGGGGCTGAGGCTCCATCAGGCGGGTAAATGGCGCAAAAAGCGTGTAGGCGTTCATGGTCGTGGCGTTGTCAGTTAATCATAACCATAGCCCCTTTCAGGGTGGTCATTGGCCCGCCGTCGAGTTCGAGCATGGCGCTACTACTGACTTTCATACTTGTTTTTCCGTTTATAGTAGTGGTGAGCCCGCCGATATCGGTTTCGTTGCCCGACAATGAGGCAGTACCTATGGCATCTATGCTCAGGTCGCCATTGACCTGCATGTCAGCTTTGCCCGCTTTTACGTTCCATTCGTCGCTGGCATCGACGTTGAATTTGCTGGCTTTCAGGTTGATCGTATCCGCTTCGAGGTTGATCGTTCCTTCGCTCTTGACGGTGATGTGCGTACTGTCGAGCGACAGTTTGATGTGGTTCTTCTTGTCTCTGTTATACAGGCTGATAAACTCTTTGCCCTTCTCATCGCCAATCACAATGTGGTTGCCGCCTTTGGTAATGATGGTTTTATAGAGATTGTCCTGGCTGTAAAAAGCGTTCTGTTTGGTGCTTTTGTCGTAGGTGACTCCCGCCACTACGGGCCGGGCCGGGTCTTCGTTTTCAAAGAGTACCATTACTTTGTTGCTCACCTCCGGCACGAAATACACGCCCTGGTCGGCCGTGAAGTTCTGGGGTGCCAGCACCCGTATCCAGGTTGAACTTTCGGCATCGCCCTGAGCTTCCTGCCAGTCGAACAGCACGCGCACCCGGCCCAGGTGTTCGGGGTCGTCGTTGTGCAATACGGTACCCGTTTGCATGGTGGCTCTGGGTACGTAGAAGGAGGGGTTAGTCCGGAACTCGACCCCCGCCGGAATGGCCTCGAACCGGTTGCTGTAGCCGCCGCCCAGATCGGCGTCGTGGCTGATGCTAATGATGCGGTACTGCCCGAAACTGGCCGTTCGTTGACCCGCCATGCCGCTCTCTTCACCCACCGTAACAACCGACCCCAGCTTCAGTCCAACTTTATTACTGGAGCCGCTGAAAATGACCGCGTTGGCAACCGATGCTTTCTTTTCGTAACCGGCAAACAGTTTGGCGTCGGCATCGGTCAGGGCGGGTAGGGGCGGGCGACTGTAGGTACGTTCGGGGTACAGATTTTCGGCCTTGTCGATCAAAAACTGACCGTACTCGCCCAGGCCCGACACGCGCACGTCTTTCGAGTGGCTTTTGGCGTTTTCGTCTTTCATCGGGTTGTAATCATTGATGAAAAACTCGCCGCCGGGCAGACTCATCTGCATGTCGAAGGCGTTCATGTCTTCGCCGTAGGTCAGCCGGATGGGCGATTCGTTGGGTACGTCGCCAAATACGGTTTTCTCGCCGTCGAAATAGAACCAGTTGCCGGTAGCGGCGGCGAAGCGATGCAGAAAATTGTAGCTCGTTTCGTTGAACTTCACCACATAGTCCTCCTTCCGGGTGGCGCGCGGCGATACGCTGGGTTGCAACAGATCCAGGTCGTATTCCTTCAGAATAATGTTAACAATCTGGCTGTGATCATACTGATAAAAAGCCTTGAACCGAGACCCCTGTTCCAGCAAAATCGACGCGCTGGAACCCCGGATTACCACTGAGCTGCCCGACGACGCCTGTTTCGACAGATACAGTTGGGTAACGAATCCCCTGAAGACGAACGAATCGCCCGCGCCCTGCCGGTACCTGATGGTGATGCGGGCCGTTTGCCCAATGAAGTTTTTCGACTGGTTGATGGTCATACCACCCTCGCCTTCGACCTGCTCGATAGGAACTGTCAGCTCGAAAGTGTGGTGCCGGTCGATCCACTGCCGGACGCTGACCCGCGAAAAGATCGGCACATGCCTGCCGCCAATCTCAATTCGTACAGTGGATAAGTTACTCATGGTGTGGAAAACGGGAAAAGAGAAGGTTGGCTTGATTTAGGGATACACGCTGATTTGGCCGGTGCCAAGGCTGTAGCTGGCCGAAATCTCGACCGACGCGCTGAGATAAGGCAGGTCGACGGTGATTAGCTTAGGTTCGTTATTGGCCGTTGCCATATCGACGTGGGTATAAAGCACCGATCCTAAACTGCGCAGGTTTTCTACGTCGACACGTACTGCTCGGTTTAGGCCAGAATTGAGGATTCTGGCTAGTCGGAGCATTTGCCCGTATCGAGGTAGCCCACGTAGAATACCAGCCAAGTTGCTGCCCGTAGAAAAGGCAACGCTCCAGTCGTTAGTGTTGATGCGGCTGATTGTAGCGGGGTCGGGGCAACCGAAGGCGGCAACGAGTACCGCTGATCCTACCGTTCCGCCTAAGCCTAAACCTAGGCGGGCATTGGTGTAGCTGAAACTAACGGATTGGCTACCGTCTAGCCGCCAAAGCTTGCCGGTAACGCTTTCTATTCCAGCTACCATAACAATTCCTCCCGATTTGTTACCTACGCCAATCCAGGTCGTGTTTGGACTATAGTCTGCCATGTTCAATAAATCTGTCAGAAAACCTATAAGGTCTAAAGGAGACCTTATAGGTCTGTGAATTAGTTGATTATTGAGCCCACTTGTTCTCGTGCGATGCACCGCCAACGCTCAGTTTGCGGGCCGATATGACCACGGTCGTGCTCATCGGCGTGTTAGTACGAGCGTCCATGCTCTCGGAGTAGCCGGTCAGAAAGGCGTCTTCAAATTTTACTTCTTTCATCGGCGACTCTTCATCCTGTTTGAAGAAGGTGATGCCGCCGCTGAACTTCTTGTGCGGGTCGATCATCAGCTCGAATGCCTTCGACTCTTTCGTTGACTCAAATTCAGCGTTTACCTGCCCACCCATCACGTCGGAGGTTGGTTTGCCGGTGGTATAATCGGTGTTTTGCCCGAGCGAGTAGCTGCAGTGTAACAGACGGAACTCCTGCCCGTCGAGTTTTAAAAATGCCTTGAAAGCCATGGCGATAATTGATTTGTTAAGTGTGAATTGATTAAGAATGAACTAGTTGAGGGAGAAGATTACTGCTGCTCAACACCGCCTTTCCAGTCGTTGGCGTCGTCGCCCTTGGTGCCATCGAGGCGAACCAGGAAGCTCTTAGCCGGAAAGTAGGGCTTGATGTGGATGTCAAGAAACACGCGGTCTTTCACGTCCTTGTCGCGCTCGAACCGCAGAATCTTGAAATCTTCGATGATCTTGTCGGCCCCGGTCACGCTGTTCAGAAACTTCACGATTTGCGCCCGCAGGTCTTTTTCGGCGTCGTAGGTCCAGTTTTCAAAGGCCCGGCGGTTGAGGAAGTCTATCAGTACTTTCATGATCCAGTCGAATACGCGCACCACCGAGTAGGTCTGAAGGCCCTGATTATCCCCGTTGAACAGCGTTTTAGCCGAATAGGCCATCACCTTGTTGAACTCGTTGACCATCGGCACCAATCCCATTTTTTCGAGCGAGGCGATTTCACTCTTTTTCAGGTTGAACCGCACGCCGTCTACCTCGTTGAGGGTGCCGTGCTTGCTGCCTGCCACGGGTTGCTGAAGCTGTGTCTTGTAAATTTTACCGGCCAGCGCCGTTGAGGGCGGCACGTAAAGTGGCTCTTCTTCGCCCAGATCGGTAAAGGCTTCGCGACCCACCAGGTAGTTGCAGGTCATCATCACGTTGGCCTTGTAGGCGTCGGCCGAGGGCATATCTTCCTCGCCAAACAGTTCCATTACATCGTCGGGCGTGTCTACATGGCGGTAGTCGGTGAGCAGCATTGCCTTGGTTTCATGGGCCAGACGAGCCCACTTATCCACCACTTTTTTAGACCCGAGATAACCCGGCAACACCATCAGCGAATAATTCTGACGCAGGTCGAGTTTGTCGTAGTTCTGGCGCAACTCTTCGGCAATGGCGTCGAAAAACAGGGTATTGTCCAGATCCTGAACTTGCTCGGCGTCAGCGTTGACAATCGAGATGTTTTTGATCTTCTCGGTGTCGGCGTTTTTGTAGAAAAGCGCCACCGACCGGTAGGCCGTTTCGAGGTCTTTGGTTTCGTCGATGGCTTTCTTCAGGTTGCGGCGCAGGGTACTGGCGGCGAGTTCGGTTTTCTGCTCGGCTTCGCCCACCATGTCGGCCACGTTCTCGTGATTGGCCAGCAGGTCGGTCCAGGCTTCGAGGCGTTTCTTGAGCAGTTTGCGCTCTTTCTCGCTGCCTTTTTCGGTCAGGAAGATGCCTTTACGGGCCTTCTTGGCTGGGTTCAGGTTTTGGGCACCTTCTACGGTCGTTTCCACAAACTCGAAACCGCCGAACCGTTCTAGTTGGTGGGCGCTGTCGGCTACCTGCTGGGCGGGGTTGGCTATCCGTACCCGTTCTTTTTCGGCTGTCTTGCCGCTACTGATCTGTTCCATGATGAATAGAATTTTCTGATGACTGTAAGCAGGGTGTAGGTACGTACCTAGCCTTCCAACTCCTGAATCATGGCTTGTAGGGCGGTGAGGTAGATGGCTTTTGAAGCAGGATCAGCCAGAATTTTCTGAAGGACTTTGTTCGACTTCAGTTGCTTGATAAACTTCTGATAATCTTCCTGTTGTCCGTTCAGTCCCTGCAGAAAAGGGCTCTGTGCTGTGATGCCTTTCCGCCCAAAGTCGCCGAGGTTCTGAAACCGGAGCGTCTCGTCGACACCCTGCCCTTCAGCATCATCGAAGCTGACGTCGATGTTGGGTTTGTAGCGGGCAAATACCGCGTCGACCGTTTCGAGTTTTTCTTCGATCACCGGTTTGAAAGGCGCGTTGGCGGTGAGTTTTTGCACCAGTAGTGTGCGGTTTTTCTGAATGTCGGAGATTGCTTCGTTGGCGTCGTCTCCTTTGCGTTCCTGCCCGCCGATTCCGTAGTCCATCATGATTGTAAGGGGTGTGGTTTAATGGTATTCGTTTTGCCGTTCAATCAAAATCACTTTGACTAGCCATGGCGGGGCAGTTCAGATATAGCCCGCCCCTGTTCCCGCCGGCCTGAATGATTTCTTCCACGAATGAGGTACAATTATGTGGTAGTACCCCCCATGTCCAGCGTGCTGCCAGTAGTTGCTCCAGCTTAAGCATAGCCCCTTCCGGTCTTGGTATTCGAATAGCAATTCGGCGCAGTTCACGTTTTCCGGCTTCGGCCATATACTGCCGATATCCTTGCTGGTTCATCCATTTGGGGGTTGCTCGAAGTCCGCTCTGCTCTGCCCAACCGTCGCCCGAACTGCCACTACCGCCCGCTACGTGCATGTAAATGGTACTTGCTCCACTGCCCACTGCCAGAAGCATGTGTCCGCAAGCGTTGATGCCAGCGCCCGAAACGACAATAACCGAGGTATGGCCAAAGTCATACATTTCGGCCGGGCAACTAATCATTTCGTTTCCTTCAAAAGCCATATGAATAGGTGTTTAGATAGTTCGCTTTTTTCTGGTTACTTCCCCCAAACCAGTTCGCCGCCTTCGCCAACGCTCAGGTTCAGCACACTGCCTTTGCTGATTTCGCCGGAAACGATCATGCGCGAGAGGGGGCGGCGGAGACGGTTGCGGATGACACCGCGTAGGGGGCGGGCTCCGTATTTGGGCGTGTAGCCTTCCAGCGCCAGTTGCCGCCGGGCCGCTTCGTCGATGGTGAGCGTGATGCCCTGCTTGGCCAGGGCCGTAAGCAAGGGTTTCAGTTGTATGTTGAAAATGCTGATCACTGCCGCCTCTGAAATGGGCAGAAAAGGAATGATCTCGGTGAGGCGACCCAGAAATTCGGGCCGGAAAAAACGCCCCATAATGTCCATCAATTCGCCCGACGTAGCCAGTTCGTTCTTCGCCGCTTTCTCGACAACCCAGTCAGAACCGATGTTGGAGGTGAACAGAATAATGGCGTTTGAGAAATCACCTTCGCGACCGAGGCGGTCGTGCAACAGGCCTTCGTCCAGAATTTGCAGAAAAATGTCGAACACCGACGGGTGGGCTTTCTCGATTTCGTCGAAGAGAACCACCGCAAACGGTTGTTGTCGGATTTTGGTCACCAGCAATCCACCGTTTTCGTAGCCAACGTACCCGGGAGGTGCCCCATAAAGCAACGCTGCCGAGTGCTCTTCCTTGAACTCCGACATATCGAACCGAATCAGGGCGCGCTCGTCGTTGAACAGAAAATCGGCGATTGACTTGGCCAGTTCGGTTTTTCCGGTGCCGGTTGGTCCGCTGAAAAAGAATGACCCAATGGGTTGCCCCGCCCGACTCAGGCCCGACCGGTTTTCGAGAATAGCGTCGGCAATGATTTGGGTAGCGTGGTCCTGGCCCACGACCCGCTGTTGCAGATGCTCGGCCAGGACCAGCAATTTCTCGCGCTCTTTCGACTGAATTTTTCCCAGCGGAATACCCGTTCGGCGGGCCACCACAGCGGCAATTTCGGCCGAGCCAACGTGTTCACCCAGGGTTTGGCTGAGGGTATCGAGACGGTCGAGCAGGCCATTCAGGTGCTCAGTCAGGGCGTCGGGCAATTCGAAGGCGGTGCTGTCGGTTTCGTCTTCAATCTGCCCCAGCAGCACCGGACTGAGCCGATTGTTAAGTTGGCGTTCAAACCAGCGTAGGTCTGGCAGGGCTAGTTCGGGTAGGCTCTGCGTGTGCTGCTCGGTCAGACCTTGCAGTTCGGCGCGCAGGCGTTCCAGTTCGGGCGTAGTGGTGCTGTTGGCTAGTTTCAGGGCCGACATCGTGCGGTCGATCAGGTCAATGGCGGCATCGGGTAGGCGGCGGTCTTTGAGGTAGCGACGCGCCAGCCTAACCGACTCAGCCACGGTGCCGGATGCCAGTGTTACGCCATGATACGCCTCAAAAGCAGGCACCACCGTGCTCACCATCCGCGTAGCCGTTTGCTCGTCGGGCTCGTCGACTGGTAGTAGTTCAAACCGGCGCGAAAAGGCTTCGTCTTTCTCGATGTATTTCCGGTATTCGTCGTTGGTAGTAGCACCGATTAGGGTCAGTTCGCCACGCGCCAGTTCGGGCTTCAGCAGGTTTACCGTGCCCATAGCCCCTCCGTTCGGATCGAGCAGCATGTGAATTTCGTCGATGAAGAGTACAGCCTTATCGAACAGTTTCAGTTCAGCCAGAATGCTTTTGAGCCGTTCTTCTACCTCGCCTTTATACGACGCCCCCGCCACCAACGAGCCCACATCCAGTTGCAAAAGCGTGGCCCCCTGAAGTTTAGGCGTTACCTGACCGGCCACAATCTGCTGCGCCAGCCCTTCTACCAGCGCCGTTTTGCCTACGCCGGGTTCGCCCACGATCAGCACGTTAGGTTTGAGCCTACGCCCCAGAATTTCAAGCAGTTGCCCGGTTTCGCGTTCACGGCCAATAATGGCATCGTAGCGACCTTCGCGGGCGGCGGCCGTACAGTCGGTACAATACTTGAAAAGTACCTTCACGGTTTTAGTGGCCGCCGTAGCAGTTTTCGTCGCCTGCCCATTTGGGGTATCGCCCCCCGACATAGAACCTCCGATGGTTTGCCGTAGCACCGTATCGCGAAGGGCGTATTCAAGCAGTTGTTGCTCGGTGATGGGAAACGACTTTAGCTGATCAGTCGAAAACGCCAGATTAGGCTTGGTCATCGCCGTCAGCACCGCCAACGGACTCAGTTCGGTTTCGCCCAGCTTCATGCGCACCACATCGGCTACTTCGAGCAAGGCTCGAGTGGTATCGGTGGCGCGTGGGTCGTCGGTGATCCGGGCCGATTTCGGACAGGCTTCGATCCGAATGTCGGCCCAGTCGCGCAGGTACGTTACGTCCACATCCCATAATACCAGTTGCGAGGCAAGCCCAACATCGTTGTGTAGCACTCCTGCCAGTAAATGGCCGGGGGCTAAGTCGGGGTGCTGATGCTCACGAGCAATGGCTTGGGCTATCTGAACAGCCTGACGCAAGGCGTCGGTGTAGGCAATAGAAACCATATCAAAAAGAGGGTGTGGATGTGATAATGCGCCGAACCAGATGCGGGTCTCGTTCAGCCGTTTGTTCGATCATAACCCGCCTGGAATACTGTTGAATCCGTGCGTTTTACGATCGAACAAACCTACTAACTACTTGATGGTCAGAAAATCCCATAAAGAGGGGATGAGCTATCTTACCGTATGGTAGTGCGTTTGTGACAGTTAATATGCGGCGTTGTTTGAGCCGAAGGCAAGCCTAACCGGGTGAGCACCCATGAATACGGGGTGAGCAGTCGATTATTCAGGGCGATTGATTATCCGGTAGGTACGTTCCGGACAGTATCCTGCCTTCTGCCGATAAAACTGCGCTGATTCGGAATTAGTAAGTGTAGGTTGTTCCCGATTTCTGAATCGTTACTACGTTGACGGTATTGCCACGGAGGGTTTGCCCGCTGAACGATTTTGATTTACCCGGCGAGCTTACCGTTACCACGAATGGGTTGGGGGTCGAGGTATAGTCGTAATCTTCCACCGTCACTTTATACGAGCCATCCGGCGCCGCATCGAGCCAGAAAATGTTCTCAGGGCCATATCCGTCAAGATCATCACGGTCGAGTTCGCCCCCCGTACTCGATGAGGGGTTACCATAATAGATTTCATCGCCAGATGGATCTACCACGTGCAAATCCTGATCGGTGGGTGTACTCCACGACAGGCTGATCTGCAAGGCTCCTGTGCCTAGTCGTAACACGTTCACAGTAACATAAACCACCTGACTTACCCGCCCATTGCGGTCATACACGCAGAAAGCAACGCGAAAAGAGCCCTGATCAACCCGGGTTGGAATGCCCAGCGAAAGCTGTAAAGACCCGGCGGCTCCCGACGTGCTGTTATACGGAATGTTGATGTACTGGCTGGCCCCTACTACCTGTGCATAACAGCCGGCCAAATTGCCGGATACGTTCGCATAGTTGAACGGAATCAGCACGGTACTGCCATTAGACGAAATAACCGACTGAACAGGGTTAGCCGCTTGAGGTGCTGCCGACCCACCGGTAGGCGCGGGGGCATCGCCCTGTACGCGTGTGGCACCGGCAGGTAACAGCAGTACCGGGCTCAGGCTGTTGGCGTCAGAGGGGTCGATGAGCGTTTCCTGAGGATCTACATCTGCTTTTTTGCAGGCAAACAGGCAAACAATGAGCAACAGGCTAGCCACCAGAGAGCGAACACTTGTGTAATGAGTAAACATAAGAAACCTGAGGAGAAACGTGGATAGATAAACAACATGACAAAGTTGAGTAACTGCCCATCGCTGCGCGTCCCCACAAAGGGGGATTCTACAGGCTTATAGTCTCAAATAGTTTCGTAAATAAGCTCAATCGTCAACCTTACTGTTTCATTGGGCCGGCTACTGCCTACTAAGACTTACTCTTTTGGTAACAGCAACGGGTGAAACCGAAGGCCGTTCACCGCATTGTATTCCAGCGATGGTGCCGCAATCTTCATGAACTGTACCGTGCCCACCAATCGCTGCCAGGGTAGGGGCTGTAACGGATCGCGCTGATTAATACGCGACAGGTCGGCGTCGGGCGAGAGGAAAAACTGTCGAAACCGCTTAAATACAATGGGTTTACCTGTTACGTCGGTCATGGGCGGGTTCTCATGTCCACCCGTCATGCCGCTGGCGCTGTAACCTACATTCAGATTCAACCAACGCGGGAAATCAGGTCCCACCGGTAATACCGACGCCAGATTGACCGAGAGCCAATATTGCTGTCCGTTGTAGTCTTTAAGCATCTGCTGTCCGGTGGTTTTACCCAGTAAATTGGGCCGGAAAGGTGGATAAATCGTTTTCCGGAAACCGTACTTCATACTTACCACCTGCTGACCAGCCCCAAACTGTTGCCCCATAAACAAGGCTGTGCCAGCCACGTTGGCCACCATGTCGCCTTTCGAGAAACCCCAACCTTCGGCGTGGCCATCGTAAACTTCCAGCGTACTCTGGAACAGCAGAGCGAGTAGCCCGCCCGTCAGAATGCTTGCCCGTTCATTGACCCCGCTCCAGCGCATGAGTTCGTAACCGCCCCGACTCATGCAGTAGGCCGTGGCTGTGTGGCCCACTTTGTCCATCTGCAACCACTCTCGATTATCGTTGAAGGTATGGAACGGCATCTTCTTCTTGTACCATTGTTTGCGCAAAAGCAACAGCGTGACGGTATAAAATACGGTTGTTCCAGCTACCACACCAATAAACCGCCCCTGGTTAATACCTGGCTCTCCAGGAGTAGCCATGGGCATCGGCTGAGCCTGCATGGGCGGGCCAATGGCAAGCAGCAGTTCAACGAAGAGCAGGAAGCGAATCCGTTTAATCATAGGTCAAACCTAACAAATAGAAGCGAGAGGAAAGTAGCGCGTGGTAAGAAGCCGGTTATCGAATAAATTTTCAGACAAGTGTATACGTAAACTAACTCCTGATGAGTTAAGCAGTTACAACGGAATAAACCCTGTTCCTTTATGCGCTCTCTTTACTGCTTTCTGCTGCTTATGGCCAGTTCGCTGGTTTCGTTCGCTACCCATGTTTCGGGCGGTTATATCCGGGCTACGCCCGTAGCGGGTCGGGCATTGACCTATCAGATCACCGTGACCATGTATTACGACGCTACTGCGGGAAGCGGAGCCGCCCAGGCGGCCACTAGTTTGTATGTTTGTTTCGGGGATAATAGCAACGCGGAAATGATTAACCGAACCAGTGTTCGCCCATTCCCAGCCGAGCAGGGGCGTTTTACTGTGAATGAGTATACCACTACGCGTACGTATCCTGGGGCGGGTGTGTATGCTATTCAGGCAACGGCCATCAACCGCAATAGCAATACCAGAAATATCAAAGGAGGTGCCTCTATAGAACAGGCTTTTTCTCTTAATACCACAATTTGGATTAGTGCCGATCGGCAAAATCAGACGCCGGTCGTCTCACTTCCGGCTACCGGATTAATTGTTGGGCTAAATCAGCGTGCCGCGCTTCAACTAGGGGCTACCGATGCCGATGGAGACAGTCTTACTTTCTCATTGGCCATACCGCTGACTAGCTCTGTTAGTGACGGAGCCACGGCGATTCGTTGTGCGTCATTTACCAATGACATAGCCGGTTACCAGTTTCCTAACGATGTTAGCCAGAAAGGAACCTACCGCCTGAACGGCCGAACCGGGTTACTGAATTGGGACGTACCTACCGAAGAGGGACAATATGCCGCAGCTATTCTGGTGTCGGAATGGAGGGCCGGGGGGCTGATTAGTCAAACACAGCACGAAGTAATAATTACGGTTGCAGACCGAGGTGGTGCTATCGTGACACCTCCTGCTTATGAACCAGCACAATCGTCGTCGCTAGTTACGGCCATTCCAGAAACGGGTGCGTCCGAAATGGTGTTGCTTGTTGCACCCAATCCGGTAACAGGCGAATCGGCCCAGGTCGAGTTCTTAGCCGGTCGTTCTGGATTAACCGTTCTGGAATTGATTGACAGTCAGGGCCGTGTTTACGAAACAATTCGGTTGAATCTGCCTGAAGGTCGGTACAAGCACACGTTCGACTTAACGGGTAAACCTGCCGGCTTGTACTTGATTCGGGTCGAAAGTGGCAGAAGGCAGATGACCCGGAAAGTGTTGAAGCGGTGAGTTAGAACAGTTGTTTCCAGGTGCCTTTCATATAGTTGTATTTCAGGGTGCTGGGCAGAGCTTTCCACCAGTATTTCGACACTTCGACGGCAAAAGAGGGCTGCATGTAGCAGTTGATGGCGCAACCTTCGCAGGCGGGGAGCCGCCCTTCGAGGGCTACCAGTTTTTGTACATCTTCTGAACGATAAACTTCATAAAGCCGTCCGTTTATAGGTACGTTCTTAAGCCCAAGGTGATAACAGGGAAGCACCAGTTCGTTTTGTGGCGAAATGACAAGGGTTGTACTGGCCGCCCGACAAACCGGTTTGTCGGTATGGTTGCCGCCGTCGCGCCGGAGTTGCACAAACCCATCGTTGAGGTATACACCGGGCCGTTTTCCCCAGTCGGTCAGGCGTTGCAACGCCTTTTCTGACAAGGCACCCCCTGTGTCGACGGTATTGTACGAAAAGACTGGATTGAGGATCAACACCAGGTCGTTGGGTTGGCATATGTTGGTGTACATGGCCTCGATCTGGTCGATGTTATGCTCGAAGACCGTGAACAGAATATCGGGCCGTTCGCCAAATGATCGGGCAATGGTGATCGATTCCATCACTTTATCGAAGCAACGTACCCCGCGCCCGGTGTCATGCTCATCGGCGTTGGGTGAATCGAGCGAAAAGTGAAGCATATCGACCAGCCCACGGAGGCTGTCGGCTTGTTTGGGGTACAGGAGGCCGTTGGTCGTTACTGTCGTAATAAAACCCTGTCTTTTGGCTTCGGCGAGCAATTCGGGTAGTTGACGGTGCAGGAGAGGTTCACCGCCCGTGAAGTCGATGACCCGCACGCCAAGGCGTTTCAGATCACGGAAGTTGTCGCGTGCGTGCTCGAGGGTGACGTAGGGCGAAGGCCGCTCCCAGATGTCGCAGAAACTACAGCTCGCATTACAGCGATAGGTGACGTAGTAATTGCAGAGAACCGGATGTCGAACGAGGCGCATGGATGGATAGGGAGGAAAGGGAAGAAAGGGACTAGAGGGAGAGGGGAGAAGATGCCGCAACGTATTTGAGCAACGCTATCCCTTTCCTCCCTCTAGTCCCTTTCTTCCCTTTCCTCCTCTATTGTATCATTTTCAACAAACTTGCCAGTTTGTCTTTGAGGTCTTTGCGGTCGACGATAAAGTCGAGGAAGCCGTGTTCGAGCACAAATTCGGCGCTTTGGAAGCCTTTGGGCAGGTCTTTACCAATAGTTTCACGAATAACACGCGGCCCGGCGAAACCAATGAGTGCATTGGGTTCGGCAATGTTGAAATCGCCCAGCATAGCGTAGGAGGCTGTAACGCCACCCGTGGTTGGGTCAGTCAACAGCGAAATGTAAGGGAGTTTGGCTTCCGACAGGCGGGCTAGCTTGGCGGACGTTTTGGCCATCTGCATCAGCGAAAAGCCGGCCTCCATCATCCGCGCTCCACCCGACCGGGAGATCATCAAAAATGGGGTGCGATTGGCTAGTGCATAATCGATAGCACGGGCAATTTTTTCGCCTACCACCGACCCCATCGACCCACCAATGAAGTTGAAATCCATACAGGCAATGGTGATGTCAACGCCATCCATTGGCCCGTGTGCCGTTCTGACAGCATCTTTCAGACCCGTTTTGTTCATGGTGGCCTTGATGCGTTCCGGATATTTTTTGGTGTCAGTAAACGAAAGCGGATCGGCTGATGTCAGATTGGCATCCAGTTCGGTGAATACGTTCTCATCGAACAGAATAGAGAAATAGGCATCGGAGCCAATTTTCTCATGAAAGTTGCAGTGCGCACAGGTATAGGCGTTCATCTTGTGTTCGCGGGTGTGCATTACCTGCTTGCAACTTGGGCACTGATACCACAACCCGTCGGGAGCCTCCCGCTTCATTTCGGTTGGGGTCTGTATCCCTTTATCTTTACGTATAAACCAGGACATATTGTTTGTCTTTGCTATATCCATCTTCAACTAATGGGTTGACTTTAAGAGCCGATTTACCTGTTGATGATAAATGGAAGGGTAAAGATACGAAGGAAATAGGGTGTACACTCGTCATCACCTTCGAGTAGGTAGGTCTTCAGCCGTTCACAGGCTCATAAAATACTGCCGTTGTGCGGGCTCGTGCCGTTCAATGGCATAGCGCAAGGCCGTGCGGGGCAACTGCCGAATGTGATCATGCAAAAACTCGTCGAGCGCAGCCTGATTGCGTTTTCCTACTTCGCGGAGCATCCAGCCCATGGCTTTATGAATCAGGTCGTGTTTATACCCGATCAATTTTTCGGCCAGTAAAAAGGTGTCTGTAAACTGATTATGACGGATAAACTGCCAGGTAGAAACTATGGCAATACGCTGGCTCCACAGGTGATTTTCATGGGCTAGTTCATACAGCAAAGACCGATCACTGGTCAAGAGTGGCAAGCCAAGCAGCGTTGGGCAAGACGAGTCGACCAGATCCCAGTTGTTAACGTACGCACGATTAGCAACGTACCTGTCGGCAATTTCCTGCCTGACCAGGTTACCCCCTTTTTTCGATTGCAACGTCCAGATGATTAGCCCTACCATGCGGCATTCATGATGTTCGTCTCTGACTAACTGCTCTGTTTCGTCGAGTGGTAAGCTCACAAACTGACGGGCAAGCTCATGTTGCTGTGGCATGGAGAGGCCTAAAAAAACATCACCCTCGCCGTATTGGCCAGGGTGGTTTTTAAAGTAGCGAGAAACAAAGGAAGCCCGTTCAGGTTGTTCGAGGGCCATAATTGCCGCCCGAACGTCGCTGTATTTCATAATGAGATTGTCACTTAATCGAACAAGCGCGTTCTGATGATTTCGTGATCGGGCAACAGGGGCATTTCGTGCAATACTACCCGGTGACGACTGAAAGCGGGTGCTTCCAGTTCGCGCTCGCTAAACCGATTATTCAGAAAATCGTTGATCAACTGTTTAATCTCTTCGGGATCTTCCTGCCGGGTTGGGTTCAGGCTAATGCCGTTTTGGCTGCCGTAACCCACGCCAGAAAGACCATTGGCATAGCCTCCGGCTGGGGGAAGTGTAGTTGGTCCACCGTGGGTAAATGTAGGGGTACGCACGTCAACCTCTTCGGCAACAAGCCTGGGCGTTACTGTATTCTCGGCAGGTTTCTGCTCAAAGTTGTCAGCAACTAATTCGGCCGACGTACCTGCATCGTCAATGGGTACAGCGGCTGGTGTAGCAACGGCAACGGGTGGTGGCGTAGGCTCTACAAAATTAGCCGTTTCAAAGCCAGCGGCTATAATAGTGACTCGCATGCGCGCTCCCAGCGTATCGTCGAAAATGGCACCAATTTTGAATAATCGAGCCTCTTCGCCGATCTTCTCAACAATGTAGTTCGAGATGACCGTCTGTTCTTCGAGCGTAGCTTCGTATTCCGAACTTGACGAGATAGTGAGCAAAATTCGTTTGGCACCTACAATGTCGCTGTCGTTCAACAGCGGTGAGTTCAGGGCTTCCTGAATGGCTTTCAGAGCGCGGTCGTCTCCTTCAGCATCGGCAGAACCCATTACCGAAGGGCCTGCTTCCTGCAACACCTTCTTCACGTCCATGAAGTCGGTGTTTACATCACCCCGTGTGGTGATTACCTCGGCAATGCTTTTAACGGCAGTGGCTAGTACATTATCGGCGTGGGCAAATGCTTTACGAATGCTGAGCTTTCCGTACAGATCAGCCAGCTTATCGTTCATCACGACCAGCACGGTATCGCAACTTTTCTTAAGTAACTCAATACCTTCAGCAGCCTGTTGCCGTTTATCTATACCTTCATATTTGTAAGGCGCTGTAACAACGGCAACCGTCAATAGCCCCATCTCGCGGGCAACTTCGGCCACTACCGGTGCCGCACCAGTTCCGGTACCACCGCCCATACCAGCGGTAATAAAAACCATTTTAATGGATCCGCCCAGCAGGTTACGAAGCTCGTCGATGCTTTCCAGTGCGGCTTTACGCCCCACCTCAACGTCCATGCCAGCTCCTTCTAGTCCAGTACCTAATTTCAGCTTTGTTTGCACATTGCTGCTAATCAGGGCCTGGCGGTCTGTGTTGCATATGGCAAACTCAACATCTTTCACACCCATCGCCACCATGTGCTGAACGGCATTGCTGCCGCCACCGCCCACACCAATTACTTTAATAATGGGGGCATTACCGTCGGGCAATTCGTAGGTAAATCCGTGGTCCAGCATAGCCTGATTTCGGAGTGGGGTTCGAGTTGTCATGATAACAGTGGGTAAAGCAATTTGGCACTTTAATTTTATAGTCTGGATATGTTATGGAACTGACCGTTAATGATATGTCAGTTGCTTAACAGTAAATGGTAAGCCGGAATTAGTCCCGGTACGAATCGTTTACATCACCCAGTTTAGGATTAAATAATTTTTTTAACCAATCAAATATACCCGTTTCTGGTTTCTCAACCTCTGGTTCGGGTGCTACGCGCGGCGTTGGATTGCCAGCGTTACTCTTCTGAGGCGTGCGGTTAGTATCTGCCGAACGTACCTGCCCATTTACTTGTGGAACAGGCTGCCCCGGATCACTGATAAACGAAATTCGGTCATCTACATTTCTGAACCCTGCCCATACCAAACCCACTGCCGTGGCATAAGCCGGATCGCTGACCAAATCAGCCCGCAAATTGTATTCCAACTGTTCGGGATAACCTACGCGCACGTCCATGTCGGCTACCGTCCGAAAAATTTCGTCGATGCCATCAATCAGGGCCGAACCGCCGGTAAGAACAATGCCGCCGAGCAACTTGTCTTTATAGCCCGACCGGATAATTTCGGCCTGAACCAGCGCGGCAATTTCTTTCAGGCGCTCGGCAATAATAATAGAAACGTTACGAAGTAATACATCTTTTGGCTGGCGACCCGGCAAGCCTGGCACCGACACCACTTCGTTGAGGCGGTAGGTAGATGGATTGGCGTTGCCGAACTTGGTCTTCAGCACTTCAGCCTGTTGGGGCAAAACCTTGCAACCGTCCTGAATATCGTTGGTCAGGCAATTGCCCGCCCAGGGAAACACCGCTACGTGCCTTAGCACATTACGATGGTAAACAGCCAGGTCCGTTGTGCCGCCACCAATATCAACAAGGGCTACACCGGCTTCCCGTTCTTCAGGCGTCAATACAGCCATAGCCGAAGCCAATGGAGACAGCAATACCTGATCGCGCTGGAGATGACTAGCCGTACGCTCAATGCAACGCCGCACGTTCACGGCTGCGTCGGATTGGGTAGTAATGATCTGAAAATCGGCCCCGAGTTTCACGCCGTTACGGCCAACCGGGTCTTCAACGCCCGACTCGCTATCGACCGTGAAATCCATCGGCAATACGTGTACAATCTCTTTACCTGCCAGCAGGGGAGTTCGGTACATATCGCGCAGCAGATGATCAATATCGGCGGGCGTCACTTCGTCGCCGGGCGAAAGGCGCGTGATACTACCGGGTTGTTTCTGTGAGTTGATATTATGGTTACTGAAGCTGACGTTAACCAGGCCAATATCAACGTTGGACTGATTCGACACTTCTTCTATAGCCCGGTTGATGGCGTCGACCGTCCGGGTAATGTTCATCACCTTACCTTTCGTCACGCCTTCCGAATTGGCCCGGCTCACGCCCAGTACTTCCAGCATTGGCTGGTTGTTGCTGCTTCGAGACAACCGACCCGCCACAGCACACACTTTCGTGCTGCCAATGTCGAGTCCTACCACAATCTTGTCATCCATTTGATGATGGGTCATCATTCGCAAACTAACTGGTTACGGTACTGTACACTTACCCGGTGATAGCGGTCCCACCCTTTTTGGGGGGCTATCTGGGTATAAAACAGTTTCACTTTTTTAAACTTCGTTTCAATCGCGTCGGGCATACCAAAGTCAATCTGGTAATTTCCAACTTGCGGCCACATTGTTACGCTACCCGACTGATCAACGCTAACCTCGGCAATCTGCGCCCGCCATAAATCCGATGCCTGGATATACTGAAGGAGCGCTAATAGCGGTTGACCAGCCTGATCGCTTAAGTTCCGATGGGTTTGAAACCATGCCCCTGAAATCAGGGGCACCCTTGCCGAATAATTCATCGACAATGGAAAGAAACGACCTTCGCTGCTGATATACTGTCCACTGATAGCCCGTATGCCTTCTCCCCCCGGCACTAAGCGTGCTACAGGTTTAGGCTGTTCAATCTGGACGATCAGGTTCCCGGCTAAGTCACGCGAAACATGTGCCTGTTTTATCAAACTATACTGCCTGAGCCGTTGCTCAAGTTTACTGAGGTTGATCTCATCGAAAGACTGTCCGACGATGGGATCAGACCCGTTATTGGTTAAAAAACCAGTGACATCTCTTCGGGTCAGAAACCGTTGCCCGGCTATCTCATCAATACTGACAAGAATGGCTTCGCACTGGCGTTGGTGTAGGCGTTGTTCGGTAAACGCCAGTAAACAAAAAAGAGTTATTACCCCTATTGTTTGCCATAGCCATTTTTTTCGGTTACTAAAAGTAGAAAACATCTGTAGATAAGCTAATTCCGCCGATTAATTATTTTATCTATTGGTGTCAAATAAAACCTTAAGGGCCAAAAGTTGCTGATCAATATCTCCCGCACCAACGGTAACCAGTAAGTTGGGCTTTATCTCCCGCAGAACGCCGGGTAGGGCTTCTTTGGTACTAATTTGTTTCGATTGTGAGGTAACGCCCTGCAAAATCAGGTCAGAGGTAACCCCCTCAATTGGTAATTCACGGGCCGGATAAATATCCAGCAAAATTAAATGATCGGCTAATGAAAGGCTTTCGGCAAACCCTTCGGCAAAATCACGGGTGCGACTGAATAAATGCGGCTGAAAAATAACGGTCAGTTCGCGATCGGGATAAAGCGCTTTAACCGACGACAGAAAGGCCTGTACCTCTGCCGGGTGGTGAGCATAATCATCGATAAACACCATCTCATCGGTATCGAGTATGTACTCGAACCGACGTTTTACGCCCCGGTAAGTGGTCAAGCCTTCACGCACGGCCTCTGGTGAAACGCCCACTTCGAGCGCTACGGCCCCGGCTGCCACAGCATTTTCTACGTTATGAAAGCCCGGAATTACCATCCGAATATCGGTGATAGAGCCTCCCGGATACGTCAAATCAAATACGAAGCGTGCTTTCTCGATGCGGAGGTTGGTGGCATGATAAGCGGGAGCCTGATCCGCGCCTTCATTGAGCGAATAGGTACGTACCTCGGCGGTAGTCTTATCGGCCAAAGCCAGCCCCTGCCGCTGAAATAAAACTCCGTTGGGCTTGATCTGACTCACATAAGCGGCAAACGAGTCAAGCACCGAGTTATGATCGCCGTAGATATCGAGGTGATCGGCATCGGTTGAGGTAACAATGGCATACTGCGGGAAAAGCGTTAGAAACGAGCGGTCAAACTCATCGGCTTCTACCACGCAGATAACGCTCGACAGATCGTCTGCCGGTTCATTAAGCAAAAAATTAGTGCCGTAATTCTGCGTGATGCCACCCAGAAAAGCAGCACAATTCACGCCCGCCTGCCGCAATAAATGAGCAACCATCGACGAGGTTGTGGTTTTCCCGTGCGTACCGGCCACTCCGATCGTTGTCATACGTCCGGCCAGTAAGCCAAGCACCTGCGATCGTTTTTGCAGGGTGAAGCCATTTGCGGTCAGGTAAATGTATTCGGCGTGTGAAACAGGAACGGCAGGGGTATACACAACGAGCGTCTCCGCCGGATTGGCCCGGAAATCGGCTGGTATCTGTGCTACATCTTCCTCAAAGTGAATGGCCATTCCTTCGGCCATCAATGCATTGGTTAAAGGGGTAACTGTGCGATCGTAACCGGCTACATTATAGCCGTTAACCAGGAACCATCGGGCCAAAGCGCTCATGCCAATGCCGCCTATGCCCAGGAAGTAAACGTTACGAATAGTGGATAAGGATGAAGGTGTCAATGCCAGGTCAGGTGTAGTTCTACAAAAGTAAGTTGGTGATTTACAAATCCGCAAGGGGTTTATACTCCTTTTTTGCTTGAGGTAAGATTTATTATTTCCCGGGCAATGTCGATAGCCGCGGTTGGGAAAGCGAATAAGCGAATTTGTTCACTTAATGTTTTTCTTTGGCTTTGATCAGATAACAAGCGTAATGCCTCGGCTACCAGCGTATTTCGGGCGTCGCGGTCATTCACCAGCAGGGCAGCTTCGCGATTAACCAGCGCCATGGCGTTATGGGTCTGGTGGTCTTCGGCTGCGGTTGGTAGCGGAACAAGAATGGCCGGGCGCCCCACAAGACATAATTCCGACACCGACAGTGCACCCGCCCGCGACACTACGGCGTCGGCTACGGCATAGACCTTATCCATGTCGTAAATAAATTCATGGGGTTGTACCTGTGTTGCGCCCGCTTGTGTTACTGCTTTTCGTGCGCGATCAATGAAGGCAGTGCCGGTTTGCCAGATCACCTGTATACCGGCCTCTTTCAACTGCGGTAAACCGGCTTCGATGCTTTCGTTCAGGGTTCGGGCTCCCTGACTGCCCCCAATGACCAATAGCGTAGGTACGTTCGGCGAAAGACCAAACTGCACTCGGCCTGCCTCGATCTGTTGATCGGCCAACTGAATATCGCTACGCACAGGATTGCCCGTCAGCCTGATTTTAGAGGCTGGGAAAAAAGTATCCATTCCCGGATAGGCCACGCAAATGCGCGATGCCCAGCGAGCCAGTATTTTGTTGGTCAGGCCTGCAAATGAGTTTTGTTCCTGAATCAGGATAGGTACGTTAGCCAATGCAGCGGCCAGTAAGGTGGGGCCGCTGGCATAACCACCCACCCCAACGGCTACATCGGGCTTAAAATCACGGACTAGTTGCCTGGCCCGGAGCAGACTGCGGCCTAGTTTTAGTGGAAATGCGAGGTTGGCCAATGTAAATTCTCGCTTGATGCCCACCACCGGTAACCCTTCGATTCGGTAGCCGGCGCGCGGCACTTTCTCCATCTCCATCTTGCCTTCGGCCCCCACAAACAAAATGTCTGTAGTGGGGTCGAGGCGCTTCAATTCGTTGGCAATGGCAATGGCCGGGTAGATGTGTCCGCCCGTGCCGCCACCTGATATGATTACTTTCATTTTTGGGTCTTGAAAGTCGTTTTTGTAGTGTAGTCCTCAGTCTGGAAAGATAGTTTTTCAGTTGTAAGCGCTCCCCTCACGACTTTCCAGACTGAGGACTACATTACAAAAACGACTTTCAAGACTGTTTTTAAAGTTTGCTTTCGTCGGCTTCATCCCGGCTTACGCCAATGACAATGCCAATGGCGGCCCCTGTGAAAAGGAGGGATGTTCCGCCCATGCTGAGTAGTGGTAGAGGTAATCCGGTTACTGGTACCAACCCCACTGCTACGGCCATGTTGATCATGGCCTGAATGACAATGCTGAAGGTAAGACCGGCCGAGAGTAGCCCGCCAAACGGTCGGTTACTACTTCGAATCGCTCTCATGCCCCGCATAAGTAGCCATAGGTAGGCTGCCAAGACCGCTACGCCACCGAGCAGGCCGTATTCTTCAACAATGATGGCAAAAATGAAATCAGAATAGGGGTGAGGCAAAAAATTGCGCTGATGGCTGTTGCCCGGTCCTTTTCCAGTGATGCCGCCATGGGCAAGGGCGATGTAGGATTGTTCGACCTGAAAATCGATCTTCTCCGTATCCTGAAACCGGTTCAACCGCCCAAGTACCGTTTCGTACCGTTGCCCAAGCACCAACGCGAAGCCACCCACGACGATACAGAAAACGACCATGCCTGCGAGGTAACTGCGCGGTACACGGCCAATGTACATGAGCAGAAAACAAGTAAGCCCTAGCAACAAGGCCGTAGATGTGTTGGAAATGACAATCAGGGCGCAGATGACGCCAATCCAGCCAATCATATTCACGAGCACCTGCGGTTCGTAGGAGACGCGCTGCCGCTTGGCCAGCATGGCCGCCAGGTTTGAGATGAGCGCCAATTTGGCCAGATCAGAGGGTTGAAAGGTCTGGTTTATAATGGGGATGGTGATCCAGCGGGAAGCGTCGTTGAGATTGGTGCCTTTGAAGTAGGCCCACATCAGCAAAGGAACCGACAGCCAAAGGCCAAACTTCGACAGGCGGGCGTAATGAATGTAGTTGATCCGGTGCGCCACAAACATACATACAAGCCCCAGTACGACCAGCGCGCCATGTTTGAACAGATACGCTTCGGTGTTACCCCCCATTTTCTGGTAGGCAATGGTACCAGTAGCACTGTATACGACCAGTACGCTCAAGATGGATAGGAACAGCACGATCCACCAGATTTGCCGGTCACCCTTCAGGTTGTCACGAGTCCAGTCGCGGATAGAATAGGTCATGGGTGTAACAGTTATCAGTGAACAATTGTCAGTTATCAATTACAGATGCTCACAAAGGTAAGGGCGTTCTGACTGGTCTATTCAATGCGTGTTTGGGTATTGCTAACTGGTTGCTGTTTACTGATAACTGCATTCTTGAACTGGTTGCCCCGGTCTTCGTAGTTTTTGAATAGATCGAAGCTGGCGCACGCTGGTGAAAGTAGCACAGTATCACCGGGTTGGCCCAAAGCTAGTGCTAGTTGAATCGCTTCCCCAACCTGTTGTGTTTCCCGAATTTCAGGTAGCTTATCACCAAAATAACCGACCAGCTTCTGGTTGTCTTTGCCCAGGCAAATCAACGCTTTTACATGTTGGCCTACGACTTCATCTAATTGGCTGTAGTCGTTGCCTTTATCCTGCCCACCGGCAATCCAGATCGTTGGGGTATTCATGCTCGAGAGGGCATAAAAGACCGAATCGACGTTTGTGGCTTTCGAATCATTGATAAACTGAATGCCGTTAATTGTGCCAACGGGCTCCATTCGGTGCGACGCATTTTCAAAGCTGTGTAACCCATCGGCGATCGCCTTGTCAGGTACGTTCATCGACTGGGCTGCCAGAATAGCCGCCAGCATATTCAGAGCGTTGTGGGGGCCCTTTAGCGGTAAATCGGCCGTATCGATGGTGAAGTTTCGGTCGCGGAAACGGGTTGTCAACTGGCCATTTTGCGCATAGCCACCCGGTAAGCTGATTGTCTCCAGAGAAATCGGAAGTGCATATACGTCAGGTTTACGGTCGTTTAATTCCTCTACGGTTGGCGCGTTTTCCTGGAAAAAGATAAACGTATCATCGGGCTTCAGATTTTGTAAAATGCGAAACTTACTCGCTACATAATTCCGAAAATCGTACCCGTATCGATCCAGGTGATCGGGTGTAATGTTGAGTAAAACGGCCGTATCGAGCCGGGTTTCATACATGCTGTCGAGCTGGAAGCTGCTCAGCTCAAGCACAAAATAATCGAACGTATCGTTGATGACCTGCTTGGCAAAGCTGTCGCCAATGTTACCTGCTAATCCGACGTTGAAGCCAGCCGTTTTTAGCAGATGGTAGGTGAGTAAGGTAGTGGTGGTTTTGCCGTTGCTGCCGGTGATACCGACGAGTTTAGCCTTGGTGTAGCGCGCCGCAAACTCGATTTCTGAGATAACCGGAATCTTCAACGATTTGAGTTTCAGTACCAGCGGTACCGTATCGGGAATACCGGGGCTCTTTACAACTTCGGTCGCGTTCAGAATCAGGCTTTCGGTATGTTGGCCCTGTTCAAAAGGGATTCCCGCTTCGGTGAGCGTTTGCAGATACGTTGCCTGTAGCGGGCTCCGATCCGACAAGAATACGTCGTAGCCTTTGGCCTGCCCCAGCAAAGCAGCCCCAACTCCCGATTCACCACCACCCAGAATTACTAATCGCATAGACAGTTTTGAGTTTCACGTTTCAGGTGGCGCTGCCTATCTTCAGAATGGTTGAGTTAGCAGCGCCACTTGAAACCTGAAACGTGAAACTCTTTTTTCTTTCAAAAGTAGCGAATACAGAAAAGCCCCGGTTGGTTGGCCGGGGCTTTTCTGTATCAGGTACGTTCTGGTTTAAGCTGGATCTGGCTTGCGCATCCGGTTTGTTGCCTTCACAATCAGGAAGATAACCCAGGCAATCATCAGAAATTGAAGAATTGTGTTTAAAAAATTTCCGTAACGAATCGCCACTTCGGGTGCCGTGCCGACTGCTTCTTTCAGCACGTACTTTAGCTGCGTGAGATCAACACCACCCATAACCAAACCCAGAATCGGATTCAGAATGTCTTCGACGAGCGAAGCCGTGATTTTACCAAAAGCAGCCCCGATAATTACGCCAACGGCGAGGTCGAGTACGTTGCCTTGTACAATGAATGTTCGGAATTCCTTTAACATGTTAATTGAATTTTAGTGATGGTGAATTTTACTTTTCTACGCGCATTACTTTTTTCTGAATGTGCTGGCGTTGTAGATCAGCCCAATGCCCAGCGTCTGCTGAATCTGAAGACCATCATAGAAGTCTTTGTCGTACAGACCAATAAAGCCAAAGGTGGTGCTGAGGTACCGATTCAGCTTGGCCGCAATGAGTAGGTCGATGCGGTGATCGATAGCGTTAAGCGTCTGGTAGTTAGCATACAGCTGATAACGGGCATTGAGGCTTACGTTCTCACTTAGTTTCTTGTTCCAAACGGTTTGAAGTTGCAGAGCCAGCCATTCAGATCTAACGCTCTTCCCTGCCTCTACACCATAAGCCGAAGCATTGCGGTCTGGAATAATCACTTTGTCGGCCCCTACCCGAAAACGGACATCATCATCGAATAAGAATGTAAACCGAGGTGCGAACGGGCTGATTCGCATCGAAAACTCGCCGTTGGGTTTATAAGCCAATCCCCAGGCGAGGGCAAATTGAGCTGGTGCAAAAAAGCTCGATGTTTTAAAATCGGTCCTGCCTGCTGGCAGGTTGTCATACCTGAAACCGGGGGCGAAATAGGTGTTGAACGTACCTGAGGCAAACAAATCCCATTTTGGCTTAATCTTGTGTCCCAACACCGAGATGATGATCAACTGATCAGAGGCTTTACGGGTAATGCCCCGTTGGGTAATGTAGCCTAGCTGAAAATCAGCCGTATTGTCCCACGACGTTTTGCCTTTTTCATAGAGCGCTCGGGCGGCTACAACCCCACCAATAGCAACAGAGTTTACGCCTCCGCCAACCCAGTTGTTGAAACTGGCCTGATTGAAGTTAACCCCACCGGTTATTGATTTTTGCCAGTAGGTAGTGTCTGGCTTTACAGAAACGGTGTCTTTAAAGTTCGTAGTTACCTGCTGATTGGTAGGGTCTTGTGCGTATACCGAAAGGGTAAAACAGGTAGCAATAGTGGTGTAGAATATGCTGTAGTTCATACAACAGGTGGCTTCTAGGTGGTGAGATTACGGTGGTAAAAAATGTAGGCGGTTTAAACCGACAAAAACTCAATTGTTTTGGTCTGCAATAGCTGCATGGGGATGGTAGTAGTCGATTCGCCGGTTTTTAGGGTTAGCGATGTGCTATCGACCGAAATGATCTGACCTGTGATTCCTTCTATGCGAATTGTCTGGCCTTCTTTAAACTTGTTCTTCGAGTAGAACGAAGACAGGAGATTGGCCATCACATCGCGGGAGGCGAGGCCATAACCCACGGCGAACGCGAGGAAAACGCCGCCGATAAGCAGATTGAAACTAGACTCAAGCAGTTCTGTATTGATACCTGCCTGACCCAGGGCTGAAATAATGGTGATGACCAGAAAAAAGAAAAAGACAACCATACCCAGCAAACGGCCCGACGAGATACCGAACGATGCGCATAGGCTTACAACGCCCTGCTTCAGCACATCGGCCACCAACACGCCAACCTGTAGCATAATGGCAGCAGCAATGAGCTTCGGAATGAAATTGACCAGCGAAGTAACCATGCCGGTGATGGCTGCAACGCCCAGCGTTTCGGTGGCTGCGGTGATGAAAACCAGTAGCACGAAGTAATAGAGCACCTTCGCCACAATTTCGCTCAGCTTGATCTCGGTCTGAAGCTGTCTGATGACGTCAATCTCATTCAGCTTGTCGCCAAATCGGTCGAAACCAGCGCTTTTTAATACCCGTTGCACAACGGCCGCCAATATTTTGGCAACCAGGAGACCAATACCCAGTACAACAGCCGCCCCAATGAATTTGGGTACGAAGTCGATGAACTGCGCGATCAGCGTTTTGAACGTGTTGATTAGTATTTCGGTGATATTAGGAAGTTCGGGAGCCATTAGCGGTGGAAATCGAAAAAGGTATGTATGATGGGAGAAGCTTGGTTAGGCAGCAGGCAAATCACTGTCGGGGGCGCGGCTAAGTAAGACCGAGAGCGAGCCGAATAAATCGCCGGAGTAAAGCTCAACGACTTTTAACGCGTTGCGGATCAGGTCAATTTCCGACACAATTTGCTCTTTCAAATGGGGTGGGCAAACACCCTCTGGTTCGATAAGTTTAAACGGATTTTCCATCTTGATTACAATATAAATAGGCTGTTACTTCCAGAACGTCAATGCTTTAATACCAACCAGAACCCAGAATATAAGTGCTTCTACGTACCTGCGGCGGAGTTTTTCTTTGGCCCGCATCAGGCGCATTTTCACGGCACTTTCAGTTAGTTTTTGCCCTTCGGCAATTTCACGGATGCTGATATCATCCTGGTATTTCATCATCAGCAAACCCCGTTCATCGGGTGTTAGGTAGTCGAGCGCCTGATTAAGTCGCTGAGCTTCCATTTCTGCCATGTCGCTGTCTTCATCGTCGGCGTAATTGGCTAATGTTTCATAGGGGTCGTCTGAAAAAACTTCTTTCTGCTTTGGGCTGCGAAGTTGATCCATGCAATAGTTGTAGGTCACGGAATAAAGCCAGGTAGAAAACTTAGCCTGTTCACGGAAACTGCCTAGTTTAGTCGCTACGCGAATGAAAATATCGTGCGTGAAATCTTCGGCACGTTCTCTATTCTTCGTGAACGACAGGCATTTGCGAAACACCTTGTCGCAATAGCGTGTGTATAAGGCTTCAAAATAACTATTTCGTTGCGTTGAGATGTACAGTTGTACCAACTCTTCGTCGGATAAGTGTTTCATGCTAAGTATAAGTGAGACAACTAGCGTGCCGGAAAGTAACGCAAAACACGAAAAAAGCCTGACCAATTGGTCAGGCTTTTTTCAAAAAAAGAAGTTTCTAGCTTCAAATTAACCAATTGATACCCGTTTGAACGAAGAGACGGTTAGGCCTTTGCTTGTTTTATCGAGTAGTTGGGCAATTGTTAATGAGCTGTCTTTTACAAATTCCTGATTCAGCAGGGTATTGTCTTTGTAAAATTTATTCAATTTACCCAGGGCAATTTTTTCCAGCATTGCTTCTGGTTTACCTTCCTGACGAGCCTGATCTTTACCGATCTCAATTTCACGCTCAACTACGCTGGCATCGATTCCATCTTTGTCAAGAGCAAGGGGTTTCATAGCAGCAATTTGCATCGCTACGTCTCTTCCTACTTCAGTCACGTCGGTTCCGCTGGTGTTGCTCAGGCCTACTAAAACGCCCAGTTTGCCGTTTGAGTGGATGTACGACACCACTTTATCAGCGGTAACAGATTCAAACGAAACAACGTCGATTTTTTCACCGATTTTACCCATCAGGTCGGTGATGTGATCCTGCAGAGAGCGGCCGTCAGCTTGTACTTCAGCCAGTAGCGCTTCTTTAGTAGTCACGTGGTCGGCAACAGCGTTGCTCAGAATGCTCATCGCCAGGTTCTGGAAATCAGGAACTTTCGAAACAGGCTCTGTTTCGCAAGCTACGGCTACCACTTTGCCCGATTTGCCATCTTCGCTAACGTGGGCAAGCACTACGCCTTCTGCGGTGGCGTTGTCGGCCCGCTTGTCAGCAATTTTCTGCCCCTGCTTCCGCAAAATAGCTTTGGCATCTTCGAAGTTACCATCGGCTTCAACGAGCGCTTTTTTACAATCCATCATACCGGCACCTGTTTCCTGCCGGAGTTTATTCACGTCTGCTGCTGTGATAGCTGCCATTTTCTGATTGTTTAAATGTCTAAAGTCTAATGTCTAAAGTTGCGCTACATAAACGCGATAAACTTTGACTTTTAGACTTTTGGACGTTGAACTAATTGTTAAGAAAATAGCCCATAGCCGTGTTGGGGCTACGGGCTATCCGGTCAATCGTCTGTGTCTGTTAATTAATACTAATCGGTGTTGCCTTCTGGCGTTACATCGAGAGGGGCAGCTTCAGCTACGGGAGCTTCTTCTACTTCTACTGCTACAGGGGCTACCTCTGCGGCAGCTGCTACCGGAGCATCAGCTCCTTCAGCGGCGGCAGCGCGATTCGCTTCCTGACGTTTAGCGTCTTCCTCTTCCTGTGCAGCCTGACTGTCTTTATCCTGCTTGCGCTCCATCAGACCCTCTTCAATTGCCTTACCAATCGCCAGCGTAATCAGCGAGATCGATTTGTAGGCATCGTCGTTTGCCGGAATGGCGAAATCAACGAGGTTAGGGTTTGAGTTCGTGTCGCACATGGCAAACACGGGAATGCCTAAACGGATAGCTTCCAGAACAGCAATGTTTTCCCGCTTTACGTCTACTACGAACAAAGCCGCAGGCAAACGAGTCAGGTCAACGATACCACCCAATACACGCTCCAGTTTTTCTTTTTCGCGCGTCAGTGTCAGCCGTTCCCGCTTGGCGACGTTCTTAACGAGGACCTCGTCTTTGAGCATCTTCTCCAGCGTTTGCAGCTTTTTCAGCGACTTGCGGATCGTAGCGAAGTTGGTCATCATACCACCGAGCCAGCGGTCAGTCACGTACGGCATTTTCAACCGGCGTGCTTCTTCCGAAACGATTTCCTGAGCCTGCTTCTTGGTTGCCACGAACATCACCTTGCGGCCCGAGCGAACAATACCTTTGATAGCATTGCACGCTTCGTCGAGCGAAGCAAGTGTTTTATTCAGGTCAATAATGTGGATGCCGTTCTTCTCCATGAAGATATACGGAGCCATCCGGGGATCCCACTTACGCGTAAGGTGGCCAAAGTGCACACCGGCGTCAAGGAGGTCTTTATATTCGACTTGTGCCATTTTCTTTAAGGAACAAATACTTATGAAATGTGAAAATACGCAGCACCGCGCGTCGGCATCTTCTAAGCGCAGTCTGGACTGATTCAGTTATCAGTTTGCAGTTATCAGTGAACAGCGTTCAATAGCGAAAATTGGTAACTGCTTACTGGTAACTGATAACTGTTTTTAACGTTTCGAGAACTGGAATTTCCGACGGGCTTTCTTACGACCTGGCTTTTTCCGTTCTACCATGCGTGAATCCCGTGTCAGGAAGCCTTCTTTCTTAAGGGCTGGACGGTTTTCAGCGTTGGCTTCAACTAAGGCACGGCTGATGGCCATACGTGTAGCTTCGGCCTGACCCGTTACGCCACCACCCCGTACGTTCACTTTCACGTCATACGTCGTGTCGGCTTTTACAGTAGCGAAAGGCTGGCGGGTGATAATTTGCAGTACTTCGGTCGGGAAGTATGCGTTCAGTTCTTTTCCGTTAACCGTGATGGTTCCGTTGCCAGCTTGCATGTAAATGCGGGCAACAGCGGTTTTCCGGCGACCTATGGTGTTAATACGCTCCATTGGTTAGAATTTAATTTCTTTCGGTTGCTGCGCCGCGTGGGGGTGGCTGTCACCCGTGTACACGTACAGATTGGTGAATAAACGGCGGCCCAGACGGTTTTTGGGCAACATACCACGAATGGCATGCTCGAGCACACGCTCAGGGTGTTTCTCTAGCCATAGACGCGGCGAAGCAAAACGCTGACCACCGGGATAACCCGTGTGACGAACGTATACTTTGTCGGCCATTTTACGACCTGTGAAACGAATTTTTTCGGCGTTGATGATGATGACATTGTCACCGGTATCAACGTGGGGAGTGAAGTTGGGCTTGTGTTTGCCACGAATGCGCGACGCCACCTGAGAGGCGAAACGACCAACAATGGCATCCTTGGCGTCAACGACGATCCACTCCTTGTTTGCGGTCCCTCTATTGGCCGAAACAGTTTTGTAGCTTAACGTATCCACTGGATTGTGAGCGGTATTTATTGATTAACAGACGATTGCACAGAACAAAAAGATTCCCGCCCTAAAACGGGAGTGCAAATGTACGGTGTATTTAGCTGAATAGCAAGGGTTAAGCCACCTGTTGCTCAGCAAATAAGCCGATTCGTCAGCAGATCGATAAATTGAGTAAATAGTAACCGCCTGGAGACGAATAGCGCCATTTAAGCAAACGTCACTTTTTTGTAAATAGCCGACATGGGCAGTTCAAGTGCACCGAGCTTTACAACCGATTCCAGCGTCCGGTAATCGTGATTGAGCCACTCGTCAGGTACGTTGGTGCGAGAATAAACGGAGGCGAAGGGCTGTAACTGGTCGATGAATACGATGTGTTGCAGCGAAGGAATCAGCTTGTAATAGTTCATTTTCTCGCCCTGATCGAACTTCCTCGTGCTCTTCGAGAGTACTTCCACTACGATCAGCGGATTCTCGATGCGCATTGTCGATGGTTTGCCGCCGGGAGTAGTGCCATAGCGAATAGGCTCTTTCACAACAGAAATATCTGCGTTAAAATCGCCCTGATGATTTGGAATGATGATCTTTACATTACTACTCAGTACACTATGAGACGTTTCCAGCTGATCGAAATACATCATCAGTAAGGCACCGATGCGAATAATTAGCTTTTCATGATCGGCCTATGCCTGACTCATAATGATCTCGTCGTTTAAGAATTGAACGGCGTAGGGTACATCATTATCAATTACGTCGAGATACTCTTCCCAGGTGGCTGGCAGGCGCAGCAACTCATCGTCTTCCAGTGAATCCGGTATTTTCTGGGCAGTGGCTTGCATCGGCATGTCAGTTTGGTCACACAATATACTAAAAGGGAGTACCGGGGGAAAGGAGGAAAGGTTGCTGCGCACAGGTACGTATCATGTGTGTCGCAACCTTTCCTCCTTTCCCCCGGTACTCCTTTTCCTTCTTCTTATGCCAGCAACGGCTTGATCACTTTGCCATGCACGTCGGTTAGGCGGTAACGTCGGCCCTGGTGTTTGAAGGTCAGCTTTTCGTGGTCGACGCCCATCAGGTGCATGATCGTGGCTTGGAAATCGTGAACGTGGACGGGGTCTTTCACTACGTTATAGCCGAAATCATCTGTCTCGCCGTAAACCAGCCCTTTCTTTACGCCGGCACCCGCCATCCAGATGGTGTAGGCACGCGGGTGATGGTCGCGGCCGTAGTTGTCGCGGGTAAGTTTGCCCTGCGAATACGGCCCCCGGCCAAATTCGCCGCCCCAGATCACGAGTGTATCATCAAGCAAGCCACGTTGACGAAGGTCGTTGACCAGCGCCGCCGAGGCCTGATCCACGCTCTTGGTCTGGATCTGAATATCGTTGGGTAGGTTACCGTGCTGATCCCAACCCTGATGATAGAGCTGCACAAACTTTACGTCTTTCTCAATCAGCTTGCGAGCCAGCAAACAGTTGGCGGCGAACGTACCTGGCTTACGGCTTTCGGGGCCGTACATATCGAAAATGTAATCGGGCTCTTTGTCGAGGTTTAGCGTTTCGGGTACCGACGCCTGCATACGGTAGGCCATTTCGTACTGTTGCATCCGGTTGTTTATCTCCGGGTCGAGCACGTGTTTGCTTTGCTCGGCGTGGAGTTTGGTCAGGTAATCGAGCATGCGGCGGCGGCTGGTTCGGTCAATGCCCGGCGGGTTGTTGAGGTAAAATACCGGGTCGGGACCAGACCGGAACACCACGCCCTGATGCACTGACGGCAGAAACCCGTTACTCCACAGCTTGGCATACAGAGGTTGGTCGCCACCCCGGCCTTTCGAGAGTAAGACCACAAACGAAGGCATATTCTGATTGTCGGAGCCCAGGCCGTAGCTTACCCATGACCCAAAACTAGGCCGCCCGCCCTGCTGACTGCCGGTCTGAATAAACGTAATGGCCGGGTCGTGGTTGATGGCGTCGGTGTTCAGCGTTCGGATGAAAGTAGCGTCACCGGCGATCTTCGCGATGTTGGGTAACAGCTCGCTGACCCACATTCGACCGGGGCCGTGTTGCGCAAATTTAAACTTGGAGGCCGCCAGCGGGAATTTGCTTTGTCCCGCGCTCATGCCCGTGAGTCGTTGCCCGTTCCGCACTGAAGCGGGCAGGTCCTGCCCCCACATGGTCTCCAGCTTCGGTTTGTAGTCGAACAACTCCAGCTGCGATGGCGCTCCGCTTTGGAACAGGTAGATCACCCGCTTCACTTTAGGTGGAAAATGCGGTTTTCCCAACGCCGGAGTATCTCCCGGCCTGATTGCGTTCCCACCAAAAAGCTGGCCGGGATTTAGCAGAGAAGCCAATGCCAACGTACCCAGCCCCGCACCGGTTTGCCCCAGAAAATTCCGGCGGCTAAGGGTGTCGTGTATTTCGTCCTGAATATCCATAGTTAAAATGTCATTATGCCTGCGGCGTCATTAGGTAGTCATTATGCTGCGCTGTCATTCGTTGCTGACGATAAATGACAGCGCAGCATAATGACTACCTAATGACGCCGCAGGCATAATGACAGCATAGTGTTTTCTTTACCTCTTCACAATTGCTTCGTCGAAATTCATGATCGTGCTGGCCACTACGGTCCAGGCGGCGAGTTCGGCGGGGTTTTGCTGTTTATTGATCGGGTATTCGCCGACTGTCAGTAACTCCTGTGCCCGCTTTGGATTTTGCTTAAAATCGGCCAGCTCTTCATTATACAGTTGCTGCATCAACGCCACCTCCTGGCTACGTGCCGGGCGACTGATGACGCGGCGGAAAAAGGCATCTACGATTGCTTTGTTTTGGTTTGGCCCGTTTGGCGTGCTGATGATTCGCTGTGCCATAACGCGGGCGGCCTCAATAAACTGCGGGTCGTTGAGCGTCACGAGCGCTTGAAGGGGTGTGGCTGTTTTCTGGCGTTTTACGGTACACACATGACGTTCGGCGGCATCGAAGTTGAGCATCATCGGCGGTGGCGACGACCGTTTCCAGATTGTATACATACTGCGGCGGTATAGGGTATCGCCGTGATGCTGATTGTAGACAACGGCATTTCGGGTGGCCAGCGCTTCCCAGATACCCGCTGGCTGGTAAGGCAACACGCTTGGGCCTCCCAGTTTTTTCGTTAACAAGCCACTAGCGGCGAGCGCGTTGTCACGTACCTGCTCGGCCGAGAGGCGATAACTCGGCCCGCGACTCAGGTACGTGTTGTCGAAATCAGCTTCCCGTGCCGCCGGGCTGGCCGACGACGATTGCCGGTAGGTTGCCGACGTAACAACGAACCGGTGCATGGCTTTTACATCCCACGGAGAAACGCCATCGGCACCGTCCCGGAATCGAACGGCCAGATAATCGAGCAGTTCGGGGTGGGAGGGGAGTGCACCCTGATTGCCGAAATCGTCGGGGTTTTTGGCGAGTCCCTGCCCAAAATATTGCTGCCAGATCCGGTTGACCATTACCCGGCTAAAGAGCGGGTTTTTGTCGCTGGTCAGCCAGTTGGCGAGGCCGAGTCGGTTACGGGGCTGGTCGCTGTCGAGGGCGGGCAGGAAGTGTGGCGTTTCGGGCGTTACAACTTCGCTGGGGGCATCGTAGGCGCCGCGTTTCAGCAGGTATGTTGGTCGCGGTTGCTTCATCTCATGCATCACCATCACTTGCTTGGCATCAGTAAGGGTCATGAATTGTTTGCCCCGATACACCATCGCGCTATCGAAGGCGGCGCGGTAACCAGCATCCTGGGTACGTATGTAGTAGGTGTACAGCCCGGTGCGCTGCTCGGGTGTACGGGTATCGGCGGGAGTACGCAGGGCGGTTGTGATTCCGTCGGGTTTTCCGGCCAGTCGGGGCAATTCCAGAGGCGTAAGGCAGCGATTGTAAATCCGCAGTTCATCCACGGCAAAATCCTTGTAGAAATTGTCGTGCATGCGCCCTACGTAGAACGGGTGTTGCGCCCAGTGCGACTTCTTCATGCCCCAAACGATGCTGTGAATCAGGTGATCGTTAACTACTCGCGTAGCCATCGGCTGACCGTTCAGATACAGTGAGATACCCTTCGCCTTACCCATTCCGTCGTAGGTAAAAGCAACTTGAAACCACTGATTGGCAGGCACTTTCCCGACCGACTCGATATCGATGGCGTTGGCGGGCCAAACGTGGCTCAGCATCACTTTTAACCGGCCGTCGGCTAATAAGTCGAGTTGGTAGCCACGCTGGCCGTCCATTGGTCCGGTAGTACGGCCGACCAGCGTCATGGCGGTGCCGAGTTTGTTTAGTTTGAACCAACTGCTGACCGTAAATGGCTGGTTCTGGTCAAAGGCGGCCAGTTCAGACGGCAGCACAATGAAACTATCGCCGGGTAGAAAACGGGCGTTGCCGAACCGACCCGCTACCTGCTTAGGCAGGTTGTCGACGTCGCCGCCCAGATAGGCATGCAACGTGTCGTTGGCGGTGTTCAGGAAGATGTTACGCGGATTTTCTTCTACCGACAGGCGAGTTTTAGGCTTGCGCGGCTCCTTCTTTTCCTCAGGTGCTGGCTTGCCCTTCGCCAGTGCTTTGGCTTCGGCTAACTTTCGCTGTTCGTCTTTACGTTTCCGTTCTCCCGACTTCTTCTCTTCATACACTTTCACATCACCCCGGTTGGCCTCATCGAAGGTATAGCGAGCCACCAGACCCGTTTCGTTTACGGTTAATCGGCGTAGAGACCGGTCCGCCGGTGCGGCAAAATCTTGCGTCTCTACATGCGTCAGCCATTTTCCGAACCCTTTCTGGTAAACCGTCCGGTTCGGATTCAATTGCTGTTGGATCGGTGTCAACTTCTTGTGAATGAATGCCAGTTGAGCCTGCTCTTCAGCCGTGGTTAGCGTGATGGTCGGGGCTGCTTCGCCGTTATACGGAATCTGGCCGCGCTCGTTGTTGGAGTTGAAAAAGGCGTACAGCGAAAAGTAATCTTTCTGCGAAATGGGATCGTATTTGTGGTCATGGCAACGGGCACATTCGGTGGTCAGTCCCAGAAAGGCTTTGCCAAACGTAGCCACCCGGTCGGCCACATACTCGACGCGGTATTCCTCATCCACAATGCCGCCTTCCTGCGACTGCTGGTGATTTCGGTTGAAGGCTGTGGCCAGCAACTGATCGCGCCGGTCATTCGTGTTAGTGGATTTGGGTAGCAGGTCGCCCGCCAGTTGCCAGGTGACAAACTGGTTGAAGGGCTGATTCTTGTTGAACGACCGGATAATCCAGTCGCGGTAGGGCCACATCGTGCGCAGGCCATCGTCCTGGTAGCCGTGTGTATCGGCATAACGCGCCACATCTAGCCATTCCACAGCCTGCCGTTCGCCATAATGCGGACTGGCCAATAGCCGATCAACCACTTTTTCGTAGGCATTGGCTGATTTGTCGGCCAGAAAGGCGTCGATCTCGGCAAGGGTCGGGGGCAGGCCCGTGAGGTCAAGCGTGACCCGTCGAAGCAGCGTTGTTTTGTCGGCTTCCGGAGCATGTCTTAATGTTTTATCAGTGAGCTTAGCCAGCACAAACCGGTCAATGTCGTTGCGTGCCCACGAATCGTTCTTGATCTCAGGTACGTCGGGCATGGTCGGGGCCACCAGCGACCAGTGTTCCTTGTATTCGGCACCTTGTTCAACCCACCGGATCAGCATCGCCTTCTCTTCCGCGCTCAACGTCAGGTTCGACTTAGGCGTGGGCATCATCTCATCGGGGTCCGTACTAGTAATCCGATGGAATAATTCGCTACTGGCTAGGTCGCCGGGGACGATGGCCTTTTTGCCGCTTTTTTCTAATGCTGCATACGCGCCTTCGGGCGTATCGAGCCGCAGGCCGGCTTGTTGCTTATTCTGGTCGGGTCCATGACAGGCAAAGCATCGGTCAGACAGAATGGGCTTGATGTGCAGGTTATAGTCGACCTTTTCAGGTACGTTCAACTCCGCCGCCACCACATCGGCCGGTTTGGTCACGCTGCTGAACTGACTGCACGATGACCAGATTACGCCGCCAAACAGGCCAAGTGCCAGTGTGAATACGCCATAACGAATTGGCTTTGGTGCCCGGTATGCCATACAGTTTAAGAAAGTCGTTGTTGTAGAAAATCAAATTTACGTGAGAATAATGCAAATTTCATTCGTCCGTCTATTAATCTGTAAAACAGGCAATACACCGCTTTTTTTCGGTTTGATTGGCTTTCGTGGTGAGGTTGCTGTCGCGTGGCCCTTCGACTAGGCGTCCCCGACAGGCTCAGGGTGAAGCAATCACCTGCTTCAATACAGCTACCGCCTGTTCCAGCTCTGCTTCGGTAGACGACGCAAAGCCCATGCGTGTACTGTTCAGTAACTGGCCCGGTAGATTATGTACCAGACCTGCCGACAGATACAGCCCCGCTTTTCCGGCTCGCTCGGCTACAGCTGGTAAATCGATGTCCTTGTTAAATGTGGCCCAAAGTGCCAGACCGCCGTCGGGTTTGGTGAACTGAATGTGGTCGGGCAATTCTGTGGTGAGCAACTGGCACAGGTAATCGCGGCGTGCTTCGTAGGTACGTATCGCCTTCCGGAAATGCCGTTTCATCTCGCCCGACTGAAACAACTGGCCAATGGCGAACTCGAGGGCTGGATCACCCTGCCGGTCAATGATGCGCCGGAGCCGGGCCATTTCATCGATAACTGCCGTTGGCCCAACCACGTACCCAATCCGAAATGCTGGGGCAACCGATTTGGTAAGCGAACCGATGTAGATAACCATGCCTTGCGGGTCGGCGCTGGCTAGGGGCAAAATGGGCCGGCCGAGGTAATGAAAATCATAGTCGTAATCATCTTCCAAAATGACGAATCGATACTGTTCGGCCAGTTGCCGAAGCCGGATGCGTCGGTCGGCTCGCATGGTCACGGTAGTAGGGTAGTGGTGATGCGGCGTAACGTACACCATCCGAATGGGTTGGCGGGCGCATAAATCGGCCAGGGTATCCATGTTCATGCCGTGTGCATCGACGGGTACGGTGAACAACTGCGCCCCCGCTTGCAGGGCATTCATGGTCGCGCCCGTCCAGGTTGTTGCGCCGGTAACAACGCCATCACCGGGGCGTAGCAGCACCTGACAGGCCAGGTGAATGCCCATGATGCTGCCCCGCGTAATGAGAATATTGGTCGCCGTTGTCTGCAAACCGCGTGTCTCGTTCAAGTGCACCGATAACGCTTCCCGTAACAAGGGATGCCCTTTTGTGTCGCCATAACCGAAGTGCGCCTGCGGGTTTCCCCAGCGTGCGTAGGATCGGTAAGCCCGACTCAGTTCATCAAGCGGAGCCAGTCGACTATCTGGCAGGCCATCGTCGAACCGGAGGCCAGCCGGACTCCCCAGCGCCGGGCGGGTCAGGTAGGTACGTTGCTCGAAGGTGTAGCCCGGTTGCCCGGTGGGTGGCTGGGTACGTGGCGAAAGGCTAACCGGTTGGGGCGTAACGGTGGGCATATGGGCGGCCACGAACGTACCTGACCCGCTTCGGCTTTCGAGCCAACCCTGCGCCAGCAGATCATCGTAAGCGGCTACGACTGTTTGCCGATTGAGCGCCAACTGACTGGCTAACTGTCTGGTGCCGGGTAATCGCTGCTCTGCCGCCAACGTACCTACGCGGATGAGCTGACCAAGTTGTTCGCTGAGTTGTACATACAGCGGTGTAGCCGCCAGTTTATCAAGCTGAAGTAACGTCGCGTAAGGCAGCATATCAAAAAAATCGGACTGGTTAAATTTCAGAAAGTGGTCTAAAGAGATAGTCCGGTAAGGTACGACGTTTGTGCTATGAAAACGCCACGAACCACGCCCAGCCGCCTTGCGAAACGCGCACATTACGATGCCCAGACCATTCACCCGATCTTAGACGAAGCTCTGTTCTGCACTGTCAGCTATGTGATGGATGGGCAACCAATGGCCATTCCGACGGCGTTTGCCCGTAATGGAGATCGGATCTACATTCATGGATCGGTAGGGAGCCATTTCATCAGAAGCATCGAAAACAACCCCGCTCAAGCGGGGCAGGCTGTACCTGTCTGCATCACGGTCATGCTGGCCGATGGACTGGTGTTGGCAAAGTCGGCGTTTCATCATTCGGTCAATTACCGGTCGGTTGTCATTTTCGCTACGGCAGAAAAAGTAGTCGATGACGTCGAAAAAATGCACGCATTGGCACTCATCACTGATCACCTGATCCCCAACCGCTGGGCCGATCTGCGCCCAACAACAGCCAGTGAACTACAGAAGACAACCGTATTGGTGTTTTCACTAGCCGAAGCCTCTGCCAAACTCCGCACCGGTGGTCCCGGCGACGATCCCGAAGATGTTGATCTACTAACCTGGGCCGGTGTGATTCCGCTACAGACTATTCGCGCAACACCCATTCCTGCCGAACACAATACGGTGGAGTTGCCGGGTTACCTATGTAGCGCCGAAGCTCCAGCTTCGGTAGGGAAATTTGAGTGAATGGCACTACCGAAGCTGGAGCTTCGGCGCTACCTTATCACACTATGTACGTACCCAAACACTTCCAGGAGAACGACCGTGAGCAACTGCTCCAGTTCATCCGTGCGCACTCGTTCGCATTACTTGTGCTGACCAATGAAGCCGGTGTGCCCATTGCGACACATCTACCCATCGAACTCAACATCAACACTAATGACACGGCGCGGTTGATCGGTCATGTCTCGAAGGCCAATCCGCAGGCGAAACTGTTTGGTGCAGACAGTCAGGCGCTTGCCGTTTTCTCGGGGCCGCACGCCTACATCTCCTCATCGTGGTACGACCATGTGAATGTACCTACCTGGAACTATCTGTCGGTGCATGTGTATGGACGTACCCGTGTGCTGACCGATGACGAAACGTTCGATCTGCTTCGGAAGCAGGTGGATAAATACGAAGCCGCCTCGGCCTGTCCAGTTTCAATCGAGAGCATGACCGAGGCGTATGTTCGTCAGCAAATGAAGGGGCTGGTGGCCTTCGAAATGACCATCGAAACGATGCAGGGAGCCGCCAAACTGAGCCAGAATCGGGACGACGTAAATCACGCCGCCATTATCGATCAACTCCGTCAGCGCGACGATATTGAATCACATCACGTGGCCGATGAGATGGAAAGGCGGCGGGAGGGGGTGAAATGAAATTCAGGCTTGTTAGGAATGTAACTCATTCACGAAGCAAGCACGGTGTTGAAAGGAAACTTGTGTTCAACCCACGTCATCGGAACACCTTTGAAATATTCCTCGATGGCAAATCGTAATCCTTTTCCGTAATCGAAGAAGTACGTGACGTTGTCATCATAATCAATAAATCGATAAAAGTAGTAGGGAGATTTACTGCTCCGTTCAACTACGTGCGATTCAATCAACGCAACGGTGTCGGCAGTCAGTGAGGTCGACGTACCTGCGCGGAAAACAGTAATCGATTTTGTCGCGGGATCAAGTTCCAGGGCCGTGTCGTCAATGATTGCCCAGAACCGCTTCTCTAGCTGACTCACTTTGTACACAATGTAGAACAAGCCAGCACAGAATAGGAACGCTGAACCGATGAGTATGTAATGCCAAGGTTTGGCAGCGGTGTCTGAATTCGTAAATAACAACCAGCATATCCATATGACCATAAAACTAAGCAGGACAAGTATGGGCGTATTGGCCCATTTCAGGAAATCCCATTCGCCGTATTGGTAAACAACTACTCGTTTCAGTGGTGAATCTTCTCCGATGGATTCGCGGGTATAGCGCAGCATGATGTAGATCAGCCAGCCAACCAGGGAAAAGGGAACAGCGAATAGCAGGAACGTACCCATCGTCAGAAAGCGGCCTGATAGGTGATTTGAATCGTGTGCTGCGTGATCGAATATTGCCTGACCGTCACGGCGTTCAGGCGACCTTCCATATCGAACATACTGGCATATAGCCCTTTTGGCTCGCGGACGAGTACCGAGTACGTACCGGCGGGAATACCGTAGAGGCAAAATGTTCCATCTTTCCCCGACATGACCGTTTTAATCGGTTCAACGCCTTTTGTCGAGGTGATAAACCCGTCTTCCATGCCTTCGACACCGTCCATCGTCAGGGCGGGGTAGATCAGTACTTCGCGGCTAACGGGCGTGCCTTTTGATTGCACTTTTCCGGGGCCGGGCATCTGATTGCCGGTTTGCTCAACCACCATACCGCAAATACCCTGTTTTCTAGACACGGTTTTCTTTGCCTTTTTCTGGCAGAAAGCACTGGTTGTCAGGCAAAAGAAGGTGAGTATAATGAGCAGAGTACGCATGGTATTGAGGTGGTTTGTAGTTGGATGAACTTGATGTATAGACCAGCAAACCACCCCCAATCGTTTAACCAACCTTCTTGAAGAACGAATCGACAAACTCCATTTTATCGAAGGTCTGTAGATCATCGATTTTCTCGCCAACGCCGATATACTTCACCGGAATCTGGAACTGATCGGAAATACCGATGACTACACCGCCTTTTGCTGTGCCATCTAACTTCGTGATAGCCAAGGCAGTTACTTCTGTTACCCGGGTGAATTCAGTAGCCTGAATAAACGCGTTTTGCCCCGTCGATCCATCAAGAACAAGCAAGACTTCGTGGGGTGCATCGGGAATAAACTTCTGCATCACGCGCTTAATCTTCGAGAGTTCGTTCATTAGGTTCACCTTCGTATGCAGTCGCCCGGCGGTGTCGATGATGACCACATCGGCGCCCATTTCCTGCCCTTTTTTCACAGCGTCGTAGGCCACAGCCGATGGGTCAGTGTTCATACCGTGCGAAATAACGGGTACGCCTACGCGGTCGCCCCAGAGTTTGAGCTGGTCAACGGCGGCGGCCCGGAAGGTATCGCCCGCGCCGAGCACCACCACTTTACCGCGTTTGTGAAACTGCGAGGCCAGCTTGCCAATGGTAGTGGTTTTCCCTACGCCATTTACGCCCACGACCATAATGACGTACGGTTTTTTGCCGGCCGGCAGGTCGAAGTCATCGCTGCCCGAGGCGCTGACGCTTTTGTTATCAGAGAGGAGGGCAGCAATCTCTTCGCGCAAAATAGAGTCCAGTTCACTGGTACCCATATACTTGTCGCGGGCTACCCGGGCTTCGATCCGGTTAATGATTTTGACAGTTGTTTCAACGCCTACGTCAGAGGAGATCAGCACGCTCTCCAGTTCGTCGAGCACCTCTTCGTCGACGGTTGCTTTACCGACAACGGCCCGACCTAGTTTAGAGAAGAAGCTGTCTTTGCTTTTCTCCAAGCCTTTGTCGAGCGATTCTTTTTTCTCTTTTCCGAATAAACCGAAGAAAGCCATAGGTATATGTAGTCTTGAAAGTCGGTAGTGGGTAGTCGTAAGTCGATAGTCGCGCTGCCTGAGAACGGTTTCCCCTACTGGCAGCGCGACTATCGACTTACGACTATTGACTATTTCCCTCTACAAATCTAAAACAAAAAAAGTCCCTCATCGGGACTTCCTTGTACGCGGTTGGTGATGACAGCAATTAAGCTTTCAGTGCGTTCTGCACGTCGTCGATCAGTACCATTTCTTCTTTGAAGGTGTAAGCCCCCGTTTTGGGTGACTTCACGGCGCGGATCACTTTCGCGTATGCTTTGCCGTTATCCTTCGTTTTCAGGGTTGCAACTACCTTCTTTGCCATTGTTCTGAGCTTGTTTTGACGTGTGCCTCAATAGCTGTTACGCATCGGGTTCCGCCGGGATGATTAGTTACTTAATCTCTTTATGAAGCGTTACGCGCTTCAAATTCGGATTGTATTTCTTACGCTCGATACGAGCTGGCGTGTTCTTACGGTTCTTAGTCGTAATATACCGCGATGTGCCGGGAACGTTCGTTTCCTTCTGTTCTGTGCACTCTAAAATTACCTGAACTCTATTACCTTTCTTAGCCATGGCTATTTGATTTTTCTCAACGGGACCGCAAAGATAGGAAATGGATTTATTATCCGCAATGGTCTTTTTACTATGGCTGTCAGTTTCTTACGCGTACCCATTGGGTAATGAGTCTTCAAAAGCGTCAATTCTGGCATTTACATGATTTGTCGGTCTGAATGACTATTGTTGAGGCAGTTTCGATACATACAGAATGCCGTTTTGATCGCCACAGAAAGCGAAAGCATTTCCTTTACCGCAAAGCGGTGCCGAGGCCGATATATACAAACGCGACTGCCGGTCGAAATAAAGACTCTTCAGTTGATGATCCTGTGGTAAGGTCAATCGTTTTCCTGATGATGTTTTGATGCCAACTGTTTCCACATAGTCTCCGCTACCGATATTCGTCGTAATGACTTCATCAATAGTATATTCGGTACCCGAAGACGCCTTGATCCGGTTTAATGGAATCATTGACTGGCTGGCGGAAGTGTTGGCCGTATAGGGCAACCACGTAGCACCCAGGTCAATACTATAGTGAGACGGTAGCGTTGCCTGATATAGCTGGTCAGGAACATCACCCGTTTGTGAACGTGTATTCAGGGCCAGCAGCGTGTCTTTGTGGGCCACAAACCCAAATAACCCAATTGGCGTTTGGTAGTTTCCCGTCAACCACGTTTTACCCTTGTCTTTTGTTTGATAAACGCGAGTTCCGGTAGTGATTACCAGTGTGCCGTCTATATCGCCATACACACCCTCGATCGCTCTGGCCTCTGGTGCTTTCAGAATATACCAGTCCGGGTTTTCAGTTTCTGATAAGCCATCAATGGCCGGTTCCTGACGGCAACTCGTCAGTAGCAAAGCCAGCACAGCACTGGTTATAAAGAATGATTTTATGCCGTTGATAGTCATCTGTTTATGTTGAGTTGGTTTGACAGCGTTAATGTAACCTGTTATATGAAAACGATAGTCAACAGCGATATTATGAAATTGTAAAAGCTAACCAGTGGCCTTATGAACAGATTGAGGCTTTCTCTCTCAAGTCATTCATCACACTAGTTCAGGTGATAAGAGGAAGATAATCTTTTCTTGTCGAACCTGTAGTATATTGGTTTCAAACCCGATTTGCCTGCATGAAATACACGCGTCAACTACAATTGATCTGCCTGATTGGACTGGCCTTTTCCAGACCTGCGCTAGCCCAGAAACAGATCTGTATCACTATCGACGACTTGCCCACTATTTCCCGGGTTTCCCGAACACCGGCCGCACAGAAAGCCTTAACCACGCGGTTGCTTGGTCACCTGACACAGTACAACGTACCTGCGATTGGGTTCGTGGTGGGCGAAAAGCTGATGAGTGGGTCGAAACTCGATAAAAATCAGGTCAATCTGCTAACCCTATGGCTTGATGCGGGTCTGGAACTGGGTAACCACACCTTCGCCCATGGCGAGTACAACACCATGTCGGCCGCGGCTTATCAGCAGGATATCAAAGGCGTAGATACGCTCCTGCGAACTTTCCTGATGCCATACAAGCAACAGCCCCGCTACTTCCGGCACCCGTATCTGCATCGGGGAAATACCGTCAGCAAACGTGATTCGCTGGTGCAGTATCTGGCTGATAATCAGTATCAGGAAGCGCCCGTCTCTATCGATAACGCCGACTATCTGTTCTCGGCTGCTTACGATCAGGCTCTGCTCCGCCAAGATTCTGCGCTGGCAACGTCTGTGGGTAACCAATACGTAGCCTATATGATGGGCTGTGTGCATTATTACGAAGCGCAGGCCGACTCGTTGTTCAAGCGTCCGATCGCCCACATCCTATTGACGCACGCCAATACCATCAACTCGGTGTACATGGGCGATTTACTGGCTGCGCTGACCGCCGACGGGTATCAGTTTATCTCGCTCGATCAGGCCGTGCAGGATGTTGCCTACCGGTCAAGCGACGAGTATATCAGGAACGGCGGGATTTCCTGGATACACCGCTGGGCGTTGACGCAGGGGAAAAAAGGGGCATTTTTTAAGGGCGAGCCAGAAGTGCCTGCCGCTGTCACCGCCCTGGCCGAAAGCAGATGAACTGGCTGTTAGCAAGGTATTTAGCCTATCAATGAAGCAAGTTGGTAGCCAGTCGGGGTAATTATTTCGTAGTCGGGTTTGTTGTGTCTGAAAGTAGTCTGGTCAGTAACCGGACTGACAACCAGTTTTTGACAACGAAATGAACAACATTCCTTTTTCCATACTCGACCTCGTTCCTGTTAGTGCGGGAAGCACGGTCACGCAGGCGCTACACAATGCGCTCGATCTGGCACAACACGCTGAACAGTGGGGCTACAACCGATATTGGCTGTCTGAACATCATAACATGACCGGCGTTGCCAGTGCGGCCACATCGGTCGTTATTGGGTACGTTGCCGGGGGTACAAAAACAATCCGAGTTGGCTCGGGCGGAATCATGCTGCCAAACCACTCGCCGCTGGTTATTGCCGAGCAGTTTGGTACACTGGCCTCGCTTTACCCGAATCGCATCGATCTCGGTGTGGGTAGAGCGCCGGGTTCCGATCAGGTAACGGCCCGTGCCCTGCGTCGCAATCTGAATGGCCCCGATACGTTTCCGCAGGATGTGGTTGAATTGCGTCACTATTTTCAGTCGGTCGATCCCGGTCAGGCTATTCAGGCGGTGCCGGGTGCCAACCTGAACGTACCTGTCTGGATATTGGGCTCCAGTCTGTTTGGTGCTCAACTGGCCGCGCTGCTGGGCTTGCCCTTCGCGTTCGCCTCGCACTTTGCACCCGACGCCCTTATGCAGGCACTCGACGTGTACCGCACCCAGTTCACCCCGTCGGAAACGCTTGATAAACCGTATGTGATGCTGGGCGTAAACGTGGTTGCTGCCGATACCGACGAGGAAGCCCGTCGACTGTTCACGTCCGTTCAACAGCAATTTATCAACCTCCGCCGGGGCACGCCGGGCCAGTTACCACCCCCCGTCGACCGCCCCGACTTGCTAACCTACGCGGCTGATCAGGCAGGAGCCAGCCACGCGTTGCGCTACGCCATGGTAGGATCGCCCAACACGGTACAGAGTGGCCTGTCTCGTTTCATCGAACAAACCCAGGCCGACGAGTTAATGGTCACCGCCCAAATCTTCGACCACACTGCCCGCCTCCGTTCATTCGAGATTGCGGCGCAGGTACGTGGTGAGTTAGTTGGGCAATTGACAGAGGAAGCAATGGCGTTCTAGTCAGATCTATAGGTGAGTCAGCCAATTGACGGCCGACTCACTCCCCATCCCTGCTGAAGTGCCTTCAAAATCACGGCTTGCTCAGCTATATCACCTTTCTGTTTTGTGATCACTTGTAGTTCAGTAGATTAGGAACTACAAGAAACAAAAAAAGCCTCTGATTTCTCAGAGGCTTTCACTTTGTAGCGGGAGCTGGACTCGAACCAGCGACCTTTGGGTTATGAGCCCAACGAGCTACCAACTGCTCCATCCCGCGGTGTTGGGAGTGCAAATGTAAGACACATTTCAAGAAATTCAACTATCTTTGTAAAAATATTTTTCTGGTCGCCTTCTGTTGGGAAACAAAAGGAACGGCCTTCACCTCAAAGCCATTGGTTACAGAACCAATATGGGATCACCTGACATACAACCACCCGGAGATCAACTCCCGGTGCTACCCGCACCCGCTGCGGACGATAAAGCCGTAGAAGGCTTCAAATCGGGGTTCGTGAGCATTGTTGGTAAGCCGAACGTCGGCAAATCGACCCTCATGAACCAATTGATTGGCGAACGCCTCTCAATCATCACCTCTAAAGCCCAGACCACCCGCCACCGGATCATGGGCATCCTGAACGGCAATCATAACGGGCAGCCCTTCCAACTCGTTTACTCCGACACACCGGGAATCATTCAGCCCAAATACAAGCTGCATGAATCCATGATGAGTTTCGTGCGCGGGTCACTCGAAGATGCCGACGTTATTTTGTTCGTGACCGACATTTTTGAGCGGCACGACGAAGACGATGTGATCAAACGGCTGAAATACGCCAACGTACCCATCATTCTGCTCATCAACAAGATCGATCAGGCCACGCCCGAAGAGGTAGAAGCTAAGATCAAGTATTGGGAAGAACATTTTGAGATTGGTGGTTATGCCGTTGTCGATGAAGCCGCTGCCGTTGCTGACCCCGACATTGCCGAACTGGCCGAAGAACACGAACTTGACGAAGAACCGGGCGACGACGTACCTGAGAACGCCGACCCCGCCGAAACAGGGCACGTTTCCGGCGCTTCCCGCAAAGCCACCGAAATCATCCCGATTTCGGCCCTGAACGGCTTTAACCTGGATCGGCTGTTCGATGATATTGTTCGCTACCTGCCTACCCACCCCGCTTATTTCCCCGACGATGAACTGACCGATAAGTCGGAGCGGTTCTTTGCTTCAGAGATTATTCGGGAGAAAATCTTTCTGAATTATAAGAAAGAGGTTCCCTACAGTTCGGAGGTGATTGTCACGGGGTTTAAAGACCGTGAAGACATGATCGTGATTTCGGCCGAAATTCTGGTAGAACGTCCCACACAACGGGCTATTCTGCTGGGCGAGAAAGGCAACATGATCAAGAAAACGGGCATAATGGCCCGCGAAGAACTGGAACGCTTCTTCGGTAAAAAAGTCTTTTTAGAAACACACGTCAAAGTAGAACCCGATTGGCGCCAGAAAGAGCGTATGCTCCGCCGGTTGGGTTATGATGAATAAAAGGCAATTAAGAGTTAAGAATTAAGAGCGGTCCGCCGCTGCGGTTGCTCTGCTTTGGGGCGAAACGTACCTGTGCAGCGCAAAACTCTTAATTCTTAATTCTTAATTGCTACAGAGCAAATGGCAAATATTGTAGCAATTGTAGGCCGCCCGAATGTGGGTAAATCAACGCTGTTTAATCGACTGATTGAGCAACGCGTGGCCATTATGGATAACCAGTCGGGCGTAACGCGCGACCGGCACTATGGACGGGCCGAGTGGACCGACCATTTCTTTACCGTGATCGATACGGGTGGGTACGTGGTAGGGTCGGAAGATGTGTTCGAGGAGGCAATCCGCGAGCAGGTTCAGATTGCCCTCGACGAGGCCACGGTTGTGCTGTTTGTCGTAGATACGATGAGCGGATTAAGCCCCCTGGACGATGATTTCGCTGATGTGTTACGCCGCTCGAAAAAGCCGGTGTATCTGGTTGCCAACAAAGCTGAAACGACCGAACGCCGACAGGCTGCTTCCGAGTTTTATTCGCTAGGGATGGGCGATCCATACCCGGTTTCGGCGCAGACCGGTACGGGAACGGGTGAGTTGCTCGACGAAGTGGTAAAGCATTTTCCGCAAGGTGAAGAAGATGATCCTGATGCCGGTATTCCGCGCATTGCTATCATTGGACGGCCAAACGTAGGTAAATCGTCGTTTGTGAACACGCTGCTGGGTAAAGAGCGTAACATTGTTACCGACATTGCCGGTACCACCCGAGATGCCACCAACACGCGGTACAAAGCCTTCGGAAAAGATTTTATTCTGACCGATACGGCTGGTTTACGGCGGAAAGCGCGCGTGAGCGACAACATCGAATTCTATTCAACGCTGCGCACCATTAAAGCAATGGAAGCGTCGGACGTTTGTATTGTGATGCTCGATGCCACACGGGGCCTTGAAAGTCAGGATATGACGATTATTGGTCAGGCCATCAAAGCGAAAAAGGGCGTAGTCATTATGGTCAATAAATGGGATGCCATTGAAAAAGATCATAAAACGGCCGATGTCTGGAAAAAGGAGATCAACGAGCGCATGGCTCCCATCGATTACCTGCCCATTATTTTCACGTCGGTGCATGAGAAGCAGCGTATTTTCCAGGTGATGGAAAAAGCCATGCAGGTATATGAGAACAAGAGTAAACGAATTGCTACCTCGAAAATAAACGAGTTGATGCAGCCTGAAGTGGAGGCTTTTCCACCGCCAGCGCTAAAAGGCAAGTACGTTCGTATCAAATACATGTTGCAGGTACCAACGCCGTCGCCCACGTTTATTTTCTTCTGTAACCTGCCGCAATACATTAAAGAATCGTATGAGCGGTTTCTGGAGAATAAACTGCGCGAACACTTCGATTTTGAAGGCGTTCCGCTGACGCTGTTCTTCCGGCAGAAGTAACACCAGATAGGCGACAGAGTACAATTAGTTTAAAACAGTGCATTTTGAACGATGAGGCGTAGCTGACACTTACTAAATAGTGGACGCAACGCTTCATCGTTCATTTTTTTTATGACAATTGAAGAACCGGCTACCACGGCTTCGCCACGAATGCGCTACTGGGTTGGCGCATTATGTGTTTTTTTGGCGGCATTTTGCTTTGCCCTCAAAGGCGTGCTCATCAAGCTGGCGTATCGCTACGAGGTCGACGCTTTATCGCTGTTGACGCTACGGATGCTCTTTGCCCTGCCCTTTTACGCGGGCACATTGTTGTGGATTTTGCGCCGGGTGCCGCCCGTAAAAATGGCCCCAACATATTGGGGAATCGTCGCTTTGTTAGGTGTAACGGGGTATTATATAGCTAGTTATCTTAATTTTCTAGGACTGCTTTATGTAGATGCAAGTCTGGAACGGATTCTGCTTTTCACGTATCCCACCTTTGTGTTGCTAATCAATGTGTTTCTACTGAAACGTCGCGTGATGATGTTACAGTGGCTGGCTCTGCTGTTGACCTACGCTGGTATACTGATTGCCTTTTTCCCTCATTTGAATGAGGCAAAACCACAAGTGAATTTATGGCTGGGTACGTTCTTTATTATACTGAGCGGTCTGGTATACGCTGTTTATCTGGTTGGTAGCGATTCTATGATTGCTCGACTGGGCGCTCAGCGCTATACGTGTTATGCCATGCTGGCTGCAACAATACCTACTGTATTTCATAAACTAGTTCAGGATGGTTTCCAGTTGAGTAATTTTCCTGTTCCTGTTTACCTCATAGGTCTGGCAATGGCCCTGATAAACACCGTAATTCCTACATTTTTGATGGCAGAAGGAATAAAGCGGGTTGGGTCTGGCAATACATCGATTATTGGTAGCGTTGGTCCTGTATTTACGATTGTATTGGCATCTAGTGTTCTTGGCGAACAAATTTCGGGTTGGCAGCTGGTCGGTACCGTGTTTGTCTTGGCCGGTGTTTTTCTGATTGGCTGGAAGGGGAAAAATAGCTAAGTATAAAATGATACTTCAATTATATTCAGTTCATTTGGTATGTTTATTAGTATCATAGTGTCATTTGTCCCCTTAAATAAGATGTACACATATTTTTCGTGTATACCTTTAGGTGAGTAGTAGCCGAGTTTGTACTTTCATCCTATCATTTATAATCCCCGCCCGTAAACCACCGAAGGAATCATGGAAGAAGAAAAAAAAATCGAGAAAGCCGCTTATGTACTTAAGGCAGTAGCCCATCCGCTGAGAATCAAGATTATACTGATGCTTCACGAAAATAAAGAACTGAATGTATCAGCTATTTATAAAAATCTGAACGCTGAACAATCGTTGATTTCGCATCACTTGATCAACATGCGCGATAAGGGGATTCTGGAGATCAGGCGGAGTGGTAAAAATATCTACTACTTCCTGGTTGATAATTCAGTAGCCACCGTCATCGAATGTATTTATCAGAGTAAAATGTTAGCCTAACTAAAAAAGCCCGCTACCTAGCGGGCTTTTTTAGTTAGGCTTTATCCAAAGAGTTCACCATTGCGGGTTTGTGGTACTACGCCAAGATGGAAATAAGCCTTTTCTGTAGCTTCTCTGCCCCTCGACGTTCGCTTCAAAAAGCCTTCCTGAATTAGAAAAGGCTCATAGACCTCTTCAATCGTTTCAGACTCTTCACCGCAGGCCGTTGCAATGGTTGACAGGCCAACGGGACCCCCTTTAAACTTCTCGATGATTGTCGACAGAATCCGGTTGTCCATTTCATCGAGGCCGTGCTGATCCACTTCAAGAGCATTCAGCGCAATTTCGGCAATGTCTACGTTGATGACGCCATTGCCACGTACCTGTGCAAAATCGCGGGTTCGACGAAGCAGGTTATTGGCAATACGCGGCGTACCCCGGCTACGACGGGCAATCTCGTAGGCTCCTTTCTCATCAATGGGCGTGCTCAGAATAGCCGACGACCGCTGTACAATGTTGGTCAGTAGCTTAGCATCGTAGTACTCAAGGCGGCTACTAATGCCAAAACGAGCGCGAAGTGGTGCCGTCAGCATACCGGCGCGGGTAGTAGCTCCGATCAGCGTGAACGGATTCAGTTTGATTTGTACCGATCGGGCATTCGGACCCGAATCGAGCATGATATCAATCTTGTAATCTTCCATGGCCGAATACAGGTACTCTTCCACAATGGGGTTGAGCCGGTGTATCTCGTCGATGAACAGAACATCATTTTGCTGCAGGTTAGTCAGCAAACCAGCCAGGTCGCTGGGTTTGTCGAGAACCGGGCCGGACGTCATCTTGATGTTTGCTCCCAACTCGTTGGCGATGATGTGGGAGAGGGTCGTTTTGCCCAGACCCGGAGGCCCGTGCAGTAACACATGGTCGAGGGCATCGCCCCGCATCATGGCGGCTTTCACAAATACTTCGAGGTTTTCCAGGATTTTGGCCTGACCTGTAAAATCCTCGAATGATAACGGACGTAGCGCGCGTTCGATTTCCTTTTCGGTAGCCGACATTGCTTCGCTCGATCCGCTTATAATATCCTTACGCATAGTTCATTAGCCTGTTGTTATAGGCTTTGCTGATTCTATCAAATATACTAAAAACAGCCGAAAAGATCAAGTGGTAATAGTACGCGGATCGCGCGGATTTAGAAGGGATTCGCGCGAATTTTTTGGGTACGCGGATTAAAGGGATTTAAAACGATTCACACAGATTATAATGGTACGCGGATTAAAAAGGATTTAAAACGATCAACACAGATGTTGATTTAAGCCGATACGTAGCCTGAAGCAGAGCAAATCCCTTTAATCCGCGTATCCATTCAATCTGCGCAAATCGTTTTAAATCTTTTTAATCCGCGTACTATTATAATCCGCGTACCATCATCACTATGCCCACAAGTTATCCGGGTAAGCACCGCTGTCGTGCAGGCGTTTGAATGACTTCTTCACCGTTGGTTTGTCTTCCGGGTAGGTGACACCAAACCATTCAGACTGGCTGCGGAATACACGGCAGGCTCCCTCGTTGGTCTGGATAAGTTCGGTCATGACCGTAGGAATGTAAAATTCGGCCTTGGGTATATCGAAGTTGGCGCGGGCATAGGTCTCAAACTGACGTTGCACGTGAGCAAATACGCCGGGCTTGAACCCCCAGAAATTCATCGATACCGGCGTTTGTGGATCCAGTGGCGTTAATCCATCGGCTTCTTCATACACGATTACGCCGTCTTTTTGGTAAATTTTGGTGCGCTCAATCACCGACGTTAGGTTGTCAGCGTTGTCGGTGGCACAAACGCCGCGCGATACCGAGCCAAAATCAGAGAGCGTGTTCTTTACCTCGTAGCCAACCATGGCATGAAGGGTATCATCGGTATCGTTGGTCAGAAAATCACCCATCACCTGAAAGGCTTCCTGCCCGTAGAAATCGTCGGCATTAATGACCGCAAAAGGGGTTTTTGTATGAGCGGCAGCGCACAACATGGCGTGGCCCGTGCCCCAGGGCTTAGTGCGCTGAACAGGACCCAAGTCTTCAGGTACGTATGAAAACAAGGCCTGAATGGCAAAATCGACGTCAATTTTTCCAGCGAGTTTCGGTAGAAAAATGGCTTCAAAATCGGCACGAAGCTCCTGACGAATAATAAATACCACTTTGCCAAAACCCGCCCTGATAGCGTCGTATAACGAATAATCAATAATGGTTTCGCCGTTGGGGCCAAACTGATCGAGTTGTTTGATGCCTCCGTAGCGGCTTCCCATGCCTGCGGCAAGGATCAAAAGGGTCGGTTTCATAAAAGTAAACGAGTGATAGACTGAACGAGCAACCATCGTTGATGGAACGCCCCCTCTACCGGTAAAGGTACTGATAAGGCTGAAATGGGGCGCGTCGACAAAGCCCAAAACACCGCGCGATTTGGACTATAGCCTAGGTTTTTCGTCGTTTTAAACTAGTATATCTGGATTTGATACAAATTCGCGTTATAATTGTATGCTAGACAATAGTTGTTAAGCTAATTACATTCATCAATGAACAGGGTTTGGGTATCGTCGCGGTTTGGGTAAAGCCCGGCGGTACTATCAGACCCACCCGATACCATGGAAAATCTGCTTGTGCTCGAGCCCGCTACCGAAGCGGTTGCCAATACGCAACCTGTCTCTGATTTTCTGCCCCTCAACGGCACCGACTACGTTGAACTGTATGTTGGAAATTCCCGTCAGGCGGCCCACTTTTTCCAGACAGCCTTTGGTTTTCAGCCAATCGCCCACGCGGGCCTGTCAACGGGGCTTCGCGACCGGGAATCGTATGTGTTACAGCAGGGCAAAATCAGGCTGGTACTGACCTCGCCCCTACACGGCGATACCGACATTGGCCGACATATCGATCTTCATGGCGATGGCGTTCGGGTGGTGGCGTTCTGGGTCGATGATGCGCGTCAGGCGTTTCTGGAAACTACCAAACGGGGTGCAAAACCATTTATGGAACCCGTTCAGGATGAAGACGCGCATGGATACGTGGTGCGATCGGGCATTCACACATATGGCGACACCGTTCACCTGTTTGTTGAACGTACCCAGTATTCGGGTACGTTTCTGCCGGGCTATGAGGCCTGGCAACCCGCTTATCAGCCTGCGCCGGTAGGTCTGCAATATGTTGACCATATGGTTGGCAACGTGGGCTGGAACGAGATGAATGAGTGGGTCGACTTCTACGGTAACGTGCTTGGGTTCAGTCAACTAGTCTCCTTCGATGATAACGACATCTCAACCGATTACACAGCCCTGATGAGTAAGGTGATGAGCAATGGTAACGGACGGGTGAAGTTCCCGATCAATGAGCCGGCCGAGGGTAAAAAGAAGTCGCAGATTGAAGAGTACATCGATTTTTACGGTGGCGCGGGTATTCAGCACATGGCCGTGGCAACAGATAACATCGTGGAAACGGTGACCGCTCTCCGCGACCGGGGCGTCGAGTTCCTGCGCGTACCCGACGTGTACTACGACGACCTGAAAGAGCGCGTTGGTCAGATCGACGAAGAGATTGATACCCTCCGTTCATTGGGTATTCTGGTCGACCGGGACGAGGAAGGGTATCTGCTTCAGATTTTCACGAAGCCGATCTGCCCCCGGCCTACGCTGTTTTTCGAGATCATTCAGCGAAAAGGAGCCCGCTCGTTCGGAAAAGGCAATTTCAAAGCCCTCTTCGAAGCCATCGAACGCGAACAGGAAGTTAGGGGAACATTATAAAGGAGGAAAGGGGTGAAAGGGAGAACGGAGGAAAGGGAAGCGGGAAATGCATTGCACTATAAGCAATCTGCCCCCTTTCCTCCGTCCTCCCTTTCACCCCCTTACTCCCTCTAAGTCATGCTTCAAACTTATTCTGCCTATACGCCCGACGACCAGGTTGTTTGGGGGATGCTGTTCCGGCGGCAGATGCACCGCCTACCGGGTCGTGCTTCACAGGCCTACATGGATGGTATTGTGGCGACGGGTTTTCCGAATGAGGCCATTCCTGACTTCGAGCGAGACCTGAACCCGCGCCTGTTGCCGCTGACGGGCTGGCGGGTAGTAGCTGTTCCGGGACTGATCGGTAACCGTGAATTTTTCGAGCTCATGGCCGACCGGCAGTTTCCCGCCACAACCTGGCTACGTACCCGCGATCAGCTCGACTACCTGCCCGAACCCGATATGTTTCACGACACCTTCGGGCACGTACCTGTACTGACCAATCAGCCGTTTTGCAATTTCCTGGCAGCGCTGAGTCGAATTGCCTTGAAGCATGTTGACCACGAAGAAGCCATCGATATGATTGCCCGACTATACTGGTACACGGTGGAGTTTGGGCTCATTCGCGAAAACGGCGAGCTACGTATATATGGTGGTGGTATTCTGTCGTCGCCGGGTGAAACCATCTATGCGCTGGAAAGCGACGTACCCCGCCGCACTGATTATGACGTGGCCACGCTACTGCAGATACCCTACGTCATTGACCGCTTTCAGGAGCAGTATTTCGTCATTGATTCCTACGAACAACTGTATGAATCGGTCCCCGAAATAGAGCGACAACTGGAACGCTTACTGACGGAGACGACTGCTATCTGATGCGCATTGTTTGGTAATTGTTTGCAGGGCAAAATATTGGTTTGTTTTTTTGTGGATGTGCAGAATACTATTCTGCAAATACAACCATATGACACACCCTTCCGATCAACGAGCTTATTTTTTCAAGATTGATACTACTATCAAACGCATTCGGTACGCACTTCAAAAGCGATTCTCCGAGGCAGGCTATGATCTCACCGTCGATCAATGGGTGTTGATCGATCACCTGCACCGCAACCCCGGAATAAGTCAGAATCGACTGGGTGAACTCACCACGAAAGATGCCCCCACGGTAACACGTATCATCGATTTACTGACGAAAAAGAGCTTCGCCGAACGCCGCCCCGCCGATGATGATCGTCGAAAATTTCTGATTTTCCTGACACCCTCTGGTGAAGACCTATACGATGAATTGCTGCCCCTCGTGGTCGATATCCGTCGGCAGGGCTGGGGGCAATTAAGCGAAGAGGATTACCAGCATTTTACCCGCATTATGGATTCGATCTACCAGAATTTCAGCGCCTGACCCTCTTAGCTTACCCCATAAAAAAAGGCTTCTCTTATGCAGAGAAGCCTTTTGTCGTGAGGAACGTACCTGAGATTTAGTACGCTGTTCTGTCGCGAACCGACTGCGGATCGTTGTAGGGCAAATCTAACCCGTCGGTCGATTTAGTGTCGCTCCGGTCACCATCCGGACCGAGCATTTCCTGTGCCTTGGCCATTGATTCATCGGCCGCCTGACGTGGATTCGTCATCATTTCCTGTGCCTCTTCAGGCCGTTCGCCGGGCTTGTGAGCTGTTGGCGCATCGGCATCTTCCTGATAAGGTTTATCAGACGAACCGGTATCTGGGGTGTTATCCATTCCCTCGGCATCGTCAATTCCCTTCGACATGTTCACGTACTGTGTTCCCGGTACGGCATCGCCCGGCTCGATCTGATCGGGAGTTGGCTCTACATGATTTTGGTCAACAGAGACGGTTGATGTACGCGACGCGGAACCACCGTAGCCAAAGCCAAGCGCCATATTATGCACTTGTGTTGACGTGCCTGCACGGTTACTGGCATTGATCTCATGCGAACGCTCGGGCTCGCTAGGGTCAGTAATTTCAGGCTTGTCGGGCGAGGGCGAACCTGGCAGATCAGGAATTTCAGGACCCGGCGAAGGCGGTGTTGGTGGTATGGATGGCCCACCCGGCATTGGATTATTGGGGTCGGGCGTGCCGGGCGTCATGGGCACCATATCGCCGGTGATGGTCATCGAATAGGTATTTGTCTGATCGGCACCGTTCGGCTGGATCCGGCTGGTTGGCGTACCGTCGTTGGCAGCGGCTGTTGTAGCAGGTTCTTCATCTGCACCACCCTGATCGGCTTCCAGCGTAAACGTGTTTTCATCGTCTTGAGTCGCCGGGCCGTTGTCTTCGACCACATACGTACCTGTTGTTTCCTCGGCGTCGTTGCTGGCATCGGGTTTAACGTCTTCAGCGCCCCGCAATGAGGCATCCGAGTTTTCGTACGTTTTTTCGGTAAAGCCCTGAAGGCTCCGCTCTTCATCGCTACTGTAGCGATTACGGAGTTGCTCGTCCATTACATCGTCGTCGGTATCGCCCATAGGCGTCAGTTTACCGTCAACGAGTTTGACCATATTGGTTTCGGCCTGATCGGCACCGAACATGGTTTCGGCGTTTTCATTAGAGACCAGGTTGGCTTGTTGTGAGCCATCGGAAGAGGCAGAAGAAGCAGCCATAACGTTAGGGGTTTTGTTGAGTTTATCTCAATAAAACCCCGCCCGCTCCGAAAGGTTTAAAGGGTGAAGGGGTGAAGGGGTGAAGGGTAAAAGGGTGAAGGGTGAAGGGCGAGGGGTGAAGGGGTGTTGCTTACGCGTCAGCAATGCGTTTGCTTGAGCAACATCCTTCACCCCTCGCCTTTCACCCTTCACCCTTCACCCCCTCACCCTTCACTTTCGTTTTTGATCGAATAGCCAGGGAAGCAGGCGTTCGTCAGTCAAGGCTCTGTACCACGACTGTTGACCGCCATTTTCGTATTCGGTGTATTGAGGCTCAACGCCCAGCGTCTGTAGGCGGTTGGCAATGGCCCGCGACAGACCGACGGGTATAATAGGGTCGTTTTCACCGTGGAAAAGCCAGAGCGGCACTTTTTTAGCGTACTTGTCGCAAGCCGCTGTGTCGCCGCCACCACCAATGGGTACTGCCGCTGCAAATAGACCGGGCCGCAGGGACAGCGCTTCCAGGGTACCAAAACTCCCCATTGCCATGCCAATGATATACACACGATTCTTGTCGATTCGCTCATCTGCAATCAGGCGATCGATCAGAGCGAGGGTAGCCTGGAGGGGCTCGCTGGCTCGTTTGGCGTACGTACCTAGCTGAATTTCTTCTCCGGGGTTTTTCAGGAAACCAAAGGTTGTCCAGTTATCGGGTTTAGGGCATTGCGGAAAAACGACGTACGACTGAAAACGAAGGCGATTGTCGAGGCTGGCGAATATGTCGCCGCCGCTAAGCAACTGCCGTTCGTTGTTATCGCCTTTTTCGCCCGCTCCGTGCAGCACCACTACCAACGGGTATTTTGCTTTCGACTCTTTTTCGAGCGGTTCCAGCAAGCGATACGGCAACGGATAATCGCGCCGGAAAACGAAGGTCTTTTTCAGGTAAAGTGTGGTATCAGCAGGAGAGAACTGGCCGAAAGACTGGCCTGTGGCTGATAAAGCGAGACCACCCAGCAGATAGAGTAGGAATGAAAAGCGTCGAATCATACCGCAAGCTACACGCTGTCCCGAAATCTCCTGTATTCGGCAGTGCTACAGGCTCTGATTTTATGGGTTGAATGAACAGTTCTGCAAATGAGACGGTTGCCCGTATGTTCATGACTACCAACTTCCGCAAACTTTTGACTGGCCCGGCGCTGTTGGGTCTGGTGCTATCGGCCCTACCGCTGCTGATGAGCTCGTACATCACGTATTACGCCGTGACACACGAAGCGCAGATTACCCTGTTCTCGGCCACCGACTGGGTTATTGCCACTGTGGTGTGTAGCCTTGCGTGTGCCTTTGCCCTGATGTTACCCACGCCGTTAGCTCTTATTTTTGGCTATTTCCTGAGTTGGAATGCCGTAGCGCCTCTCTTCATCATCAACATGTCGGCCATTGTGCTGGTCAACATAGTCGTGCAGCGACTCGATCAGGACCGGGTTCGACGTCTGATTGAGCAGAATCCTAAAGCGGCCCGCGTGTTGCATCGTATCCGCGAGCGCGAGTTACAGTTTATCTTTTTTGCCAAACTGTCGCCCGCGTTGCCGTTTTCATTGACCAATATGGTGTTTTCGCTGTCGGGAGCCAGCCTTCGCAATATTCTGTTAGGCGGCTTTCTCGGCATGGTTCCGCGCACGCTGCTCGCCATCTGGTCGGGTGCTCAGGCGCACCACATCCGCACCCTGCTCGATAACCCTAACGAAGGCAGCCACACCCAAATCATCGTCATCGCCCTGCTTGTGGTATCTATGGTGGGGTTAATTTCGGTAGTTAGTAAGGCAATGGCGAAATGAGTTCAAAGTCTAATGTTCAAAGTCCAAAGTCGCGCTGCCATAACACAGAATGGTTGGTTAGCAACGCGACTTTGGACTTTGAACATTAGACTTTGAACTCATTTCAAGGTTTCACCAGCACTTTCCCCCACCGTCCGGGTGCGTCGGCGTGGTCAACGGCTTTGGCGATTTCGTCGAGGCTGTAGGTGGCTTCAACGGGCATCTTTATCTGGCCCGATGCCAGCATGCCGATTACCTCGCCCGCTACTCGCTGACGTGTTTTGGCATCGACGCGGCGCATCCAGTCGGTTAGCCAGAAGCCTTTCACGGTCAGCTCGCGGAAGATCATCAGGCCCGCATTGAAGGTTGGATCTTCTAGGCTTAACAGGCCGTAAATGAGCATGGTGCCGCCTTTGGCGAGGCATTTCAGGGCCTCCGACGCTGTATGTCCACCTACCGCGTCGAGCACACAGGCAACACCTTGACCGTCGGTAATTTGCTTCACGCGGGCGGCCATATTGTCGGTTTCCGTATTAATGATTTCGGTCAGGCCAAGGGCTTTCAACTCGTCGTTCAGGTCGTTGCGCCGAACGGTTCCGATCGTTTTTATACCCCGTTGCTGACACAACTGAATGGCCATTTTACCGAATGCCGACGCGCAGGCCGTAAGCATCAGCCAACCACCTTCCGGCACGCCCGACTCCTCTACCATGGCAAACGCCGTAAACGGATTCACGAAGAGTTGAGCAGCCACCTCGTCGGTCATCTCGTCGGGAACGGGTATCAGGGCTTTGTGATGTGCAATGGCGTATTCTGACCACGCGCCGATTCCCGTAAAACTCACCCGCTGACCAACGGGTAGTTGTACTCCTTCCCCCACGGCGTCGATCACGCCCATACCCTCAAAACCGGCCCCTGATGGCAACTGAGGCCGAATGCCGTACAGATTCTGCACAAACATAATGTCGGATGGATTGATAGGACTAGCCCCCACGCGGATACGTACCTCGCCTGGTGCCGGTTCCGGTACGTCCTTTTCAACGACGTTAAGTATATCGGCGGGTTTGCCGGTTTGTTCAAACTGAATGGTTTTCATGTTTTGACGATTGGCAGTATAAAATCAAAATGGCCCGTATATTGGCTCAAAATCGCTCTAATTTATCTTAAATAGAGACTATTCCTGACCTTGAACTATCCTTTCTCATGCAAACTTCTCCTTTTTTAGGTGAGCTCATTGGCACTATGGTGCTTATTCTATTAGGCAATGGTGTGGTAGCCAACGTGGTACTTAAACAAACAAAAGGCGCCAACGGGGGCTGGATTGTGATCACCACGGGCTGGGCGTTTGCCGTAACCATGGGCGTATTCGTTGCCAAATCATTCGGGAGTCTCGACGCCCACCTGAACCCTGCCGTTACGGTTGCCTTCGCCGTTGCTACCAATGATTACAGCCACATGATACCGTACATCTCGGCTCAAATGCTGGGTGCCTTTCTTGGGGCAACACTTGTCTGGTTGTTTTATCTTCCCCACTGGCGAGTTACCCCCGATCCGTACGATAAACTAGCCGTTTTTAGCACAGGTCCGGCTATCCGGGAACCCTTCTCCAATTTGGTGAGTGAATTGCTGTGCACGCTGGTCCTTATTCTGGGGCTGGCAGGAATTTCGTCTAAAGCACTGGGCGTACTGGCTATCGGCGTTGGCCCCTATCTGGTTGGTGTACTTGTCTGGAGTATCGGCTTGTCGCTGGGTGGCACCACGGGTTACGCCATGAGTCCAGCGCGCGATCTGGCACCCCGTGTTGCCCATGCACTTCTGCCAATTCCCGGTAAAGGGTCATCAGACTGGGGTTACGCATGGGTTCCGGTGGTTGGGCCGTTACTTGGCGCGGCATTGGGTGGGTTCCTTATCCGACTGTTTGCGCTGTAGGAAATAGGTGTAGGCCACGTCAAAACCGTACCTTTACAGTTATGGCTTTTATCCAAACCGACACCTATACGTTACATAGTTACGAATGCGACGCCACCGGCCGAATCAGCATTCCAGCCCTGATGAACCTGATGCAGGAATCGGCCAACCGCAATGCCGACGATTATGGCATCGGTAGTGCTTCATTACAGGCGCAGGGACTTGGCTGGATGCTCATGCGTTTCGGGCTGACTATGCATACGTACCCACGCACGGGTCAGGTAATCAAGGTGGTAACGTACCCAACTTTCGTTGAGAAATTCTTTGTGTACCGCGACTTCCGCGTGCTCGACGAAGATGGTATTCTGCTGGCCGAAGCCAATAGCACGTGGCTGGTATTCGACACGGCCAAGCGCGGCATTATTCCGGTGCCGGGCTTCATCCGCTCCCTGTCGCCCCCCGACATGGCCGATGTGTCGCCCAAGCTCCCGTCGAAACCCGCCTATCAATCGCTTGATTTTGCCGATACGCCTGCCGATCAGGTGACAGTGGGCTGGTTCGATATCGACGCCAATCAGCACGTAAACAACGTGGTCTACATCCGCTGGCTTCTGGAGCAGCTGCCCGATACGATTCTGCAAACGCAGGAAATAGCCGAACTGGATGTGGTTTACAAAACCGAAACCCACTGGCGCGAACAGATCGACGTACAGAATCAGCCAACCGAGTCAGGTACGTTCGTACATCGCCTAGCCCACGCCGAAACCGGCAAAGAGGTGCTATTAGCCAAAACGGTGTGGCGGTTTTAACCTCATCCCCAGCCCCTCTCCTGAAAACCAGGAGAGGGGAGTCGCTTTAGCGTAGCGCTGCTAATTGGCGAAGCTGCTGTAGTGCTCCCCCCTCTCCTGGTTTTCAGGAGAGGGGCTGGGGGTGAGGTTAAAACCGCCAACGAACCTGGAGCTTCAGTTCTGTTTTGTGCGGTGCGGCAATCAGGTCTAGATCAGAACCAATATCGGGCTGATTCGTGACGTCTGTGCGGGCGTAGCGGAACCAGATGTCGAGGTGCTTACTTGCCTGATAACGGGCCAGCAGATAGTGCCTGACGCCCCGGTCGAAATAAGCGGGGAAGGAAAAGGCGTAGAGCACGTCGCGTTCGTAGGCGTATTGCCGACTGTCGTAATCGTCGGTACCGAACAGGGCTACACGCCCGCTTAGGCTAAAACGACCCCGTTCATAGGTCACATCTTGCATAACAGCAAACCCGACCGAACTCGTTGTCGATGAAGCGTAGCCGAACGTACCTGCCTGAGCGCGCGACCGCATTGTGAGGCCGGGTGCAACAGTGTAGTCGGCGGTGAAGGCAAGGCTGCGGCGGGTAGTACCAACTACTTCTTTTGGTGTTGTCTTACTACCGGGTTTGTTCTTCTCTTTGTGTTCGTCGTGGAAAATCAGGGCGAAACGCGTCTGCCGATCTGGGGTATACGTTGCCGTGATCAGGTGATCGAACCCACCCGACGGCGCATCGATCAGGTATTTCCACCAGGGAGAGCGAAACCAGTCGACAAAACTGCTTAGCGTCAATTTTCGGTAAACGCTGTATTTGACTCCACCGTAAATCCCCGTTTCATTGATGGTGCGGCTTCCTTCGGCGAATGCATTGGCGTAAAAGCTGTGGAAATTACGGTCATAATGACGGGCCAAAAGAGCCAAATCGAGTCGGCGGCTCAGGCTGGTTAGCACGCCAGTAACGGCACCAATCCCACCGCTGTTAGTGACTGAGCCGCTACTCCGGGCCACTTCGCCAAAGAAATTCATGTTGCGCCAAACGTACCCGGCGTGAAGCCCTACAAGCAGGTTTTGCTTACCCACAAACTCATAGTCGTTATACGTCAGATCCCGCTTTTGCAGTTGAGTATCGAAACGAGTTTGCAGCACTGTCAGCCCCAGTTGAATTTGTTGCGTACGATAGTGTAGATGCCCGCCCAGATTTGTTTCCGCCACCGCCCGAAGATCAAGTAAATCGCTGCTTGTCTGATGCAAACCCGAAGTGCCGAACGAGGTCACGACAGGCTCGTCGAGTGTTGTTTTGACAGCGGCAACGTTAGCATCGCGGCGGTTCCGGGCGGCAAATAGGGTCAGTTCAAGCTGTGGGTTCAGGCTGTAGGTAGCCGAAAGGCCGCGCAGGTAACCGTACTCAGTCAGGGAGGTGTAGGGTCGAGCGCCCAGCGTAGGCCGACGAACGGTCAGGATGGTTTCGGCATTTTTGCCCAGCGAAAAACCAGCCGATAAAATGAGTCCTTGCCCAATTTGTTGCTGAAAATCACCGATGACTACATTACGCCACCGCCCTCGGTTTTGAATCTGAGCGTGAAACGAGATGTAATCAATGCCGTATTGCCGGGTAGCCGGGTTCCAGCGAAATGCTTCACCGGGGTCTTGTTCCAGCGTAAAGCCCACACTGTAAAATCCCGGCCGACTATTTCGGTACCGCAAATACCACTGACCGGGGCTACCCTGATAGCGCAGTGGCATCGCACCTGACTTGTTGGGTACGGCCTCTGTAAACCCTTTTTGCTCTTCCAACACCCGTTCGTACCGGGCAATCAGGTAATTATCGGTGGGGGCGGGTAATTCAGCGGTCAGCACATCCTGACGAATGGTAACGAAAGGACGTAGCCGTTGAATGCTGGGTACGTCGAAATTGGGAACGGCCTGTAGTTCGGCAACGGCTAGTAGGTCGCCGTTCATTTCCCGATACGTCAGCAAGCTGGATATCTGCCGGTCGGTCAGGAGCAAGGTGGCCGACAGTTCATCGCGATTAGCGCGGTTCAGATCAACCGGATTATTGTAGAGTTGAGCCAGGTTATCGAACAAAATCTGATAGTCGGTACCCTCTGTTTGCACCGGAAAAAGATACTGCAATAGCCCATTAAATGCCTCATCGGAACGGGTAGCTGATGAAGGTCTGGCCGATGCCGCCTTAAGGCTGGAGGAATTTGTTTCCTGAGAAAAGGCGGGCGTGTTCAGGAACGAACTTACCAGAAAAATCAGGTAAATGCGGGGAGTCACTATGTGCAGCGTTCGGTGGATGGACGAAAGCTAATTTGTTAACTGCTGGAAGTCAATCACATGAAAAAAGTTTATTACAGCTTCTCCGTCAGAATCTTAAGTACTAGCGACATGCTTACTTTCATCTCTTTCATATCGGACTTCAGTTCAGCTACATCTGACTTCAGTTCAGCTACGTCTGCCTTCAGGATAGCCACGTCCGCTTCGATTTTATCGATGCGCTTATTTGTGTATTCGTGGTTCTGTTGCGCTTGTTCATGGTTACGTTGCGCCTGTTCATGATTTTTCTGAACCTGTATAGTTAAGGTTGCCAGACCCTTGGCTACAGTTTCCAGTAGTTTACCATCTTCTACTGCATTAGCCTCCAATTGTTCGATTCGCTGTTCGATGTACAATGCCATAATCAAATATAAGCAATGGACGCTAAGAATACACACATTTTGGTTGGTATAGGTAGAGTTCTGGCAAGTCGTGGAATACCTTTTTCCTACGTATTAGCTAACTTATTCTTACCTAAGCTACATTTGTAAAGCCGTATGCATGCATACTAATTTCTTGTTTGATGTTTCGGGTTGAGGATAACTCTAAACGCGAAGCAACATCAAACTCTAAACATGAAACACAAAACCTATTTATGGCCAACGCCTTCATCTACGACGCCGTCAGAACGCCACGCGGGCGCGGCAAAAGCGTCGGATCCCTGCACGATATTCAACCTATTTCTTTACTGACCAGCGTATTGCGCAATATCCGTGACCGAAATAACCTGGATACCCGCCTGGTCGATGATGTGATCATGGGCTGCGTGACCCCGATGGGAGAACAGGGTGCTGACATTGCACGAACCGCCGTGCTGGAAGCGGGTTATGCCGAGTCGGTGGCGGGTGTACAGCTGAACCGCTTCTGCTCGTCGGGGCTTGAAGCGATCAATCAGGCGGCGGCTTACGTGATGTCGGGGCAGGTCGATGCGGTGATTGCCGGCGGCGTTGAATCGATGTCGCGGGTGCCGATGGGGTCTGACGGAGGCGCTATCTTCATGAATCCGCAGATTGTAGCGCAGCATAACATCGTCCCGCAGGGCATTTCGGCCGATTTGATCGCCACTCGCCAGGGCTATTCACGGAGCGATGTAGACGCGTTCGCGGCTGAATCGTACCGGCGCGCCGAAGTGGCCCAACGCGAGAACCGGTTTCACAAAACGCTGGTGCCTTACAAAGATGATATCGGTGTAACGGTGCTGGATCGCGACGAAGGGGTACGTCCGGGCACAACCGCCGAAAGCCTGAGCAAACTAAAACCGGCGTTTGAGATGATGGGGCAAATGGGCCTCGACGCACTGGCGCTCCTGAAATATGCCGACCTGACGCAGATTAATCACGTGCACCACGCGGGTAACTCGTCGCAGATTGTCGATGGGGCGGCGGGTGTGCTGGTGGGTAGCGAAGCGTTTGGGCAAGCGGCTGGCCTGAAGCCCCGCGCCCGCATTGTGGCTTTCGCCATTGTTGGTTCTGAACCCACGATTATGCTCACGGGGCCTGTGCCGGCTACGCACAAGGTGTTGAAGAAAGCGGGTATGAGCATCAAGGATATTGACCTGTTTGAGGTAAACGAGGCTTTCGCAGCCGTTCCAATGCTGTTTATGGACGAATTTGGCGTTGATCACAGTCAGATCAACATCAGCGGCGGGGCTATTGCGTTGGGTCATCCGCTAGGGGCTACCGGAGCCATTATCTCGGCAACGCTGCTCGATGAACTGGAGCGTACTGGCAAGCAGTTCGGCCTGTCGACCCTTTGCATCGGCGGCGGTATGGGCATCGCCACCATTTTTGAACGAATTAATTAAAATGTCATTTGCCTTTGGCGTCATTATGCTTCGTTGTCATTGATTGTTATTAAATAGCCCTACCGGCACAATGGCTATTAATGACGCCGTAGGCAAATGACAATTAATGACAGCGCAGTGTAATGACTACCTAATGACAGCGCAGCGTAATGACGCCGAAGGCAAATGAAATGAAAACTAAAAAGCCATGATTAACTACACCGTAGAGCAAAACGTTGCTGTCATCCGCTGGAACATGACGAGCAGCCCGATGAACGTGCTCAACGACGAATCGATCCCTCAGTTCGAGGAAGCGCTCAATAAAGCCTACGCCGACGAGACGGTGAAAGGCATCATCATAACGTCGGATAAACCTGAATTTGTGGCCGGAGCCGATCTGAAAATGATTCTTCGGAATAACGATCAGCCGCCCGCCGAAATGCTGAAGGTATCGGTAGAACTGAACCGGATTTTCAGGCGGATGGAAACGAACGGTAAGCCAATCGTAGCGGCGATCAACGGCACGGCGCTGGGTGGTGGCTATGAAATTTGTCTGGCTTGCCATCACCGCATTGCGCTCAGCAACGCTAAAACGGTCATCGGTCTGGTCGAGGTAACGATTGGCCTCTTGCCGGGTGGTGGCGGTACACAACGCCTACCGCGCATGATCGGGATGCAGGCCGCGTTGCCCCTGTTGGTGGAAGGGAAAAAGCTGAACGTACCTGACGCCCTGAAGAATGGCCTGATTGACGATATAGCCGAAACGCCTACGACGCTAATGGATAAGGCACGTACCTGGATTCTGGCCAATCCGAACCCAATTAAACCCTGGGATCAGATCGATAAAAAGACGGGCAAAATCGTGGCGCGCGATGCCTTCAAGGTGCCGGGTGGTAACGTGCAGAGTCCGGTTGGGGCACAGACGTTTGCGGCGGGTACGGCCATGTTGATGGAAAAAACCAAAGGCAACTACCCCGCCCCGTTGGCCATTATGTCGTGCGTCTACGAAGGCTTACAGGTAAACATCGACCGGGCGCTGATGATCGAGGCGCGGTACTTCGTGAAAGTAGCGACCTCAAAAGTGGCCAAAAACCTGATCGGGACGATGTTCCTGGGTATGAACGAAGCCAACAAAGGTGCCAGTCGACCCAAGGACCAGCCAAAAACCGAGGTAAAGAAAGTAGGTATTCTTGGTGCGGGAATGATGGGCGCGGGTATTGCCTACGTATCGGCAGTAGCGGGTATCGAGGTGGTGCTGAAAGACGTATCTGTGGAAGGAGCCGAGAAGGGCAAAGATTATACGCGGAATCTGCTCAAAAAAGGCGTTGAACGCGGTAAGGTTGATCCAACGACGGTCGACACGACTCTGAACCGGATAAAAACCACGGCCGACGTGGCCGATTTGCAGGGTTGTGATCTGATTATCGAAGCCGTTTTTGAGAAGCAGGAGTTGAAGGCTGTTGTTACGAAAGAAGCCGAACCGATGCTGACACCCAACGGCGTTTTCGGCTCGAACACATCGACCTTACCCATTACAGATCTGGCCGAAGCCTCAGCAAATCCGGCGAATTTCATCGGCATCCACTTCTTCTCGCCCGTCGACAAGATGATGCTGGTTGAGATCATTGTGGGCAAGCAAACCTCCGATTATGCGCTGGCTGTGGCGATGGATTACACCCGGAAGATTAGGAAAACACCGATCGTAGTCAACGACAGCCGGGGTTTCTACACGTCGCGTTGCTTTAGCACCTACACGTCGGAAGGCATGGAACTTCTACGTGATGGCGTAAACCCCATACTGATCGAAAACGCCGGAAAAGCCGCCGGTATGCCCGTTGGCCCATTGGCTGTTCACGACGAAGTGGCGCTGGATCTGAGCCTGAAAGTCATGACCGAATCGGTGAAGGCAGGGGTTATGCGCGCCGACGAACCAACGTACCTGATGGTGCAAAAAATGAACGAGTTAGGTAGGATCGGGAAGAAAGCCAAAGCCGGTTTCTACGAATACCCTCAGGAAGCGCCTAAACACCTTTGGACTGGCCTGGCCGAGCTGTTCCCCGTGGCTGATCAGCAACCGGGCCTGGAGGAAGTAAAAACGCGCCTGCTCTATCGGCAGGCGATCGAAGCCGTACGTTGCTTCGAGGAAAACGTGGTACGTACCAAGCTCGACGGTGATCTTGGCTCTATTCTGGCCTGGGGCTTCCCGGCTTACACGGGCGGTGCGCTTTCCTTCGTCGATTTCGTTGGCGTAGGTACGTTCGTCGCCACCTGCGACCGATTGGCTGATCAATATGGCGAGCGATTCCGACCAACAGAAAAATTGAGAGAACAAGCTGGAGTACCAGCAACGGCATAGATGCTGATCCCAAATGTGCAGGAGATGTGTATTCGGAGTAGTACTACTCCGAATACACCCTACTTCGCCTCGCTCGCGATGGGTCGTTCGTAGGTGCGGTTTACATCTTCGAGGAATTTGCCCGTTACCCAGCCAATGTCTGAGTCGCGGATGAACACCAGGCGTTTGGGTACGTCGGTATTATCGTAGGCCCGAACAATGGCTTCCAGCCAAAGTGCCCCAGCAATGATCTGTTTCTCGTTGAACTGACTTTGGGCATTGACCAGGTCTTTTTCCGCTTTGCTACGAATTTTCTTGTCGGTCAAGTCGGTCAGATCAGGGTGAAGCAGGGCCTGGTAGTTGGTCAGGGCCAGACGCTTGAATTTTTCTACGTCGGAAGCTGTGAGGGGAATAGCCGTCAGGCCCGCTTTTTCGGGGTGTAGGTACGTTACCAGCGCCCAGGCAATACCGCCGCCAAAGCCAACCGTCCGGCGTTGCTGTAGTCCGGTCAGTTCGGTGTTGACAGCTGTGTTTAGCGTAGAATCGGCAATGGCCTTGATCACCCGCTGCGCCTCCTGCCGGTATTGCTCGATCGATAACGACCGGCCATTGTCGATCAGCGTTGGCAACGATTTGGTGCCGACCGGGAAACTGACGGCGTGGAATCGGCGGTTTTCGTCGTAAAATCCGCCTTTCGTGTTACCACTACCAATATCCATGCAGGAGGTCGACGTCCACATTTTGCGGGGAATGGCACCAACCGTATAGAGCTCAGCTTCACGGGCGGCCGTTAGCATCGTATCGCACAGAACGCCTTTGGGTAGCTCGGCCGTAAGCAGATCGTACAGTTTGCGACGAAGGCCCGGCTGTTTGCCCAAGCCATCGTTGATGCCGCTACTGAAGGCCACGTAAATGCGCTCACCCGGAATGTTGTGCCGACGGATTGAATCGACATAAGCGCGCAACACCGCCCGACCAGCGTCAAACGATTGAGGCGTACCTGAAATCAAAGTTACATTGGGCGAATCAGGTTTCGACCGGATCGATTTGGTGTAGAAACCGTCTTCGAGTTTAGTGCTGAAAATAGCCAATTTGATGCCCGACGAACCAATATCGATACCTGCGTATTCCTTCTTGCCCGTTACACCGTCGATGAGTTCATTCATCGCCAATTCGCTGGCCGAGTACTTCAGAACTTTGTAGATCAGCTGGGCTTTCTGATAATACCGAATAGCCTCGGTCGTTTTTTCCTGATCGGCATAAGCCAGGCCTAAATTTTCGTAGGCAACCGCCTCCCAGTACAAATCTTTATTCTGAATAGCCGGCAAGGCTCTCATTAACAGATCGATAGCTTGTTGGGGTTTGTCCACTTCGCGAAGGGTATTTCCCAGCTTGATGAATTGAATGGCGGCGGTGGCATTTGGCGCGGGTTGCGCCCAGCCGCAGAGCGACAGACTGCTAAGGAGCAGAAACAGACAGACCTGTTTTTTCATTGCATTGAATAAAGCGAAGCGCAATATACAACAGCACAGTAAATCTATCGATTGTTGTCTAAATTCAGGAGCAAGACGAGGGGTTTATTTAGAGGAGGTTTTTTGACAGGATTTATAGGATGAACAGGATTTTATTTTTTAACTAGAGCAAGCAAGAAATCCTGTTCATCCTATAAATCCTGTCAAAAAACTCCTGGTAACAGGCAAGGTCAGAACTGGAAATAGATGAATGAGCTACTGCCTTTCTGCGTCAGCACAACCAGAATGAGCATAGCCGCCCAGCCTAGGCTGAGGCCCCACCACGGCAACCGTTTCACCTGATCGACCAGCGAGCTGTTCCGCATCAGCCAGTGGCAGGAAATCAGCACAACGGTGACAACACTTACCGTAACAATGGCCGTGTTCGTCAGCATGGCAGCCCCCTCAGGAAATCTGCCAAACATCCCCATCAGCAGCAACATAGCCCCCCCAAACGTAGGTGCCCGGAAGAAAACCCAGGTGATGTTCACCAGAAATAGCGTCAGCAAAGCCAGTCCAAACTGAGCAATGGGGCTTGACAAACGCACCGGAGGCACTAGCGACGCCTGACTGATAATCGGCTCGTTACCCACGTGTTCGGCTACCAGCGTTTGCCGATTGGCCAGCGCCTGACGAATCAATCGCTCGGCGCAGAGGAAAAGTCCGTGTAAGGCTCCCCAGATGACGAATGTCCACGAGGCACCATGCCATAGTCCACCTATCAGCATGGTAATCATCAGGTTAACGTAGGTACGTAGCGTGCCAAAGCGATTGCCTCCCAGCGGAATATAGAGGTAGTCGCGCAGCCAGGTAGACAGCGTAATATGCCAGCGCCGCCAGAAATCCTGAAAGCCGATGGCCGCGTAGGGGTACCGGAAATTGTCGGGCAAAACAAAACCGAGGCAGAGTGATACGCCAATGGCACAGGTTGAGTACCCGGCAAAATCGCAAAAGATCTGGGCCGAAAACGCCAGTACTCCCATCCATGCATCGAGCATTTGTACTGGAAAAGGCAGCGAAAAAATCAGGTCGGCCGTGTTGGCCAGCAAGCCATCAGCTACTGTTACTTTCATGAATAACCCCAGCGACAGCAGGAACAGGCCCCAGCTCAACTGCCGTGATGTAGCCCGTTGCGGCGTTTTGAACTGCGGCATCAGGTCTTCAGGACGAACGATAGGCCCGGCCACGAGGTGCGGAAAAAACGTGACGAACAGCGCAAAATTCAGTAACGAAGGCTCGGGGGCAAACTTGCGCCGGTACACATCCAGCGTGTACGAGAGCGTGACAAAGGTGTAGAACGAGATACCTACCGGCAGAATGATGTCGGGTTTTGCCGCCTGAAACACGATACCGATAGCCGATAAAAGAGCCGTGAAGTTTTCGAGCAGAAAGCCGCCGTACTTGAAATAGCTCAGCATGCCGAGGTTCAGCACCAGACTAACCGTGAGCAGGAGTTTCCGGCGAAGGGCCTGCTGTTCGGAGGCGATAAGGCGGGCCATGTAGAAGTCAACAACCGTCGACAGCCACAGGAGCAAAATAAAGGGTGGGTTCCAGAGCGCGTAGAAGAGGTAACTGGCCAGCAGTAAATTTACTTTTTTCGCCTTCCAGGAAATAGGTAGATTGTGCAGCCCCAGTATGATCGCAAAAAAGACGACAAACGTATAGGAGTTAAAGACCATGAGTGCGTAGCATTAGCGGTTAGACAGGGTTGGCTGTTCGGCAGTGGCAGTTAACGGCTCAGCAAGTGGCCAGTTCATCTTTTGGGCAATAATCGGAATCAGGTCTTCGGTGAATGTGATAGCTCCTTCGGGAGTCAGGTGTGACCATTCCGGGCAGTAGAAGTGATTTAGGGCCGGGTAGTCTTCGAAATAAATACCCGGCGTGTTGGTATAGGCCAGTAAACGATCCCAATACTCGGCGCGGGGGTAGAGCTTCTTTTCGGCTTCCCGCATGGTACCTTCCGAGGGCGTGCGGATGAACAGCACCTGTCCGCCCCGCGCCCGAATCTGGTCAACCGATCGTCTGGTGGCTTCCAGAACGGCCAGCAGCGGAGGGCCTTTGATGGCATCGGGCGGGCTGTGCGCCCCTACGTCGAGCCACACGCCTTTTACCTTATTCTGCATGCCGATGTCGGTCACAAAAGCAGCCGTCATGATGGATTGGCGGTCCTGATCAATGACGTAGAACTCGCGCGGGAACTGCGGGCCACCCCAAACGCCGGGCCGGGCCGGAATAGGCAGCAGATTCAGCAACGGGTTCAGCGACAGATTCAGCTCATCGAGAAACAGCAGGTTCGATTCAAGCACCCGGTTGATCTGGAAGCTAATCTGTTGCGAGAGCGACCAGGTAGGATATGCCGTTACCCGTTTGATGGCTTCTTTTTCCGGAAACGACCCGTCTGGGGTGAAAAACAGCATCTCCGTTACGTCAACAATGACAATGCCTTTGAACTTCGGATCATTGCCCAGGTCGGTCAGAACGGGGCGGGGCGAGGTCCCGTCGATGGATAGTTGAATGGGTTTTTCGCCGGTGATGCGCGTCCAGGTACGTTGGTCCAGATCGAATTTGATACGCGACGAGCCAACCAGCACCGGCCTTTTGGGGCTGCTCTCGTACACCTGCTTTCGTTTACTGGCCCAAAGGCTTTCGTCGTCGTTATACGACAGTTGCAGGTTCTGGCTTCTCCAGTACAGTTCCCAGCCTGCAACGAAGGCCAGTACAATGGCCAGGGCAAGCCAGGCCGCTTTGACATAGTTACTCGTTTTCATAAGCAGTCATGGGCATGGTTTTCCCGCCCCCCTCCTGATAGCGACACAGGAGGGGTGGGAAAAGAAGTTGATGAAGTGGAAAAGGTTACCGCTTGGTCAAGCCATCCATAGCAATGTCCTGACTACCATCGGCGTTGGTCGTGATGCTGTAGCGAGTGGGGTAATAGCCGGGCGTCTGAAACTGAGCGGGTTGCCGAATGGCTTTGTCCAGCTTTGGGTTCGTTTTGAGGTAGCTGAGCGTTACCATCTGCTCCCAGAACGTCACCTTTCCGTCGTACGAGCCAAAGACAAAGGTTTCGGTAAAGGCTTGACCTTTAAACTCAGGACTCGTCACGTCTGACCAGTGCGCGCCCATGCCCGGTACGCCGCCTGGCCCCTTGGCAAAATCGACCGGCAGGTACACCGCGGCAGGTACGTTGTCGAATTTGGCCGGAGCCTGCTCGTAGGGTGGAATCGCCATCACTTCGTTCATAGGCTGCATGTAGAAGTGGAAGTCGAAGTGGGGTACGTCGTAGATCCCTGCTGGTTCGTGGCCCTGCGGATTCCAATCGATCATCACGTGTTTGAAAGGCGTTTTAGCGGTCGCCTCATCGGGAAGGGCTAGCATAAAGGCCGTAACCGTTTTAATCGACGGCATACTGGCCAGCGCTTCCTTGGTCATGGTAAAACCGATCGATGTAGGATTACCCTGCGTATCTACCTTTAGCCAGGTTCTGGCAGTGCCAGTCCCCATTTGTAGTGTTGGGCCATAAAACTGATCGGGCTGGCTGGACGTGTCGGTCTTGGTGCAGCTTAGAAACAGAGGAACTGCCAGCAGATAGAGGAGAATGCGTTTCATCGTTTTGTCAGGAAAAAGTGGTGTTTGCTATGAATTACACCAGCAAGTAGCCTCTGCCCGAAAGCATCCGCTAACACCCACGTCACATTCGTTACCACTTTTGTAACATGACCTGAAAAAAGGAAAGAAATCGGCCTTCTCAGGCTAAATAGTTACTTTTCAGCCTGAAAAAGGGTTCGGTAAGCACCAAATTGAGCAGGGATTTTTCACAAGTATTAGCAATAAAAATTGCTTCGCGAGTCGAAGGGCACGACTCGCGAAGCAATTTTTCACTAAAAACTTTTATGAGAAAGCCTTGCCGTATTGAGACGGTAACACGCCGTATTGTTCCTGAAAAACCTTGGCGAAGTAGGACAGGTTATCGAACCCAACGGCGTAGGCTACCTGCGTTACGCTATGATCACCCTCAAGCAGTAGTTCAGCGGCTTTGGTCAGGCGAATGGTTCGGATAAAACTTGTTGCGCCAGCGTTGGTCAGGGCTTTGATTTTGCGGTGAAGCTGCATCCGGCTCAGGTTAGCCGCTTCAGCCAGCGCTTCAACCGAGAAACTGGTGTCGTCGAGGTGCTGCACCACAATGCCCGTCAGCCGATCGATGAACCGCTGCTCGGCCGTGAGTGGCGCGGGCGGAACAAGGGTGGTGTCGGGCGGGACGGGCAGGTGGGTAGTAAACCACTGGTAGAGCGACTGCCGTTGCTGAATCAGGTTTCGAACCCGCGCCTGAATCTCGGCCTGATTGAAGGGTTTGGTCAGGTAATCGTCGGCGCCCAGTTCCAGGCCCTGAATACGATCTTCGACTGTTGTTTTGGCCGTCAGCATCACCACCGGAATATGACTGGTGGCTTCCTGCGTTTTCAGGAGTCGGCAAAAGGCGAACCCATCGAGCCGGGGCATCATCAGGTCGCAAATAACCAGGCTTGGCAAGGTTGCTGTGGCCATGTCGAGGCCTTCCTGCCCGTCTTCGGCTTCCATAATCTGGTAATCATCGGCGAAAATATGTCGTACATAAGCCCGGATATCGGCGTTGTCGTCAATAATGAGCAGACGGTCGTCTGTAGCCGTATTTGACGTGGGTAGTTGTGTCGCCGCTGCTGAATAATCGCTCAAAAACGGATCAGCCGCAGTTGTGTTGGTTTGCCAGTCGGCTATTGGTTCTGCTGTTGGTTCAGTCACCGATGGCATCACGGGTAGCTGTACGGTAAAGCGCGAACCCACTCCTTTAGTACTGACTACGCTGATGGTGCCCCCCAGCACATTGACCAACTCATTGACCAGCGCCAGACCAATGCCTGTGCCTTCGTGCAGGCGGTTCAACTGCCCGTCGACCTGGTAAAAACGCTCGAAGATGTACGTCAGGTTTTCGGCGTCGATGCCTATGCCACTGTCTTCTACCGTGAGTTGCAACGTACCTGGCTTTTCCGCCGGTGGGTACGTTACCGTCATCCGTACGTCATTGTCGGCCGGGGTGAATTTGAAGGCGTTGGCCAGCAGGTTGGTGACGATTTTTTCGATCTTGTCGCGGTCAAAATCAGTCCAGTATTCCGGCGTGGTTTGGGTAAACGTGAACCGAATACGGCTGTTTTCAGCTAGCAAGTCAAACGAACTGGCCAATGTTCGGAAAAAAGCCGCCATATCGCCCCGTTCGGGTTCGGCTTTCAGTTGACCAGCTTCCAGCTTGCTGAGGTCCAGCAATTGATTGATCAGGCTCAGCAGCCGGTTACTGTTCCGTTCCATCAAATCGAGCGTCGGTTCGGTCAGCGTCACCGTTGGTTCGAGCCGAAAACGATGTCTTAAGTCCGACAGAGGGCCTAAAATCAGGGTTAATGGCGTGCGAAATTCATGCGAAATGGTCGTGAAGAACCGCGTTTTCAGCGTATCTAATTCAGCCAGCCGGTTAGCTTCCTGCTGCTCGAACAGCAACCGTTGCTGAAGCAGTAACCGCTGCGTTTTAAATCGATAGAACTGCCAGCCCAAAAAACTCAGGATCGAGCCATAAAGCACGTAAGCCCACCAGCTTCGGTACAGGGGCGGGTAAATGCGGATGCGGAGGTTCACAGGCTCGCTCCAGGTCTGCCCATCGGCCGAACCCATCACCTGAAACGTGTAGCGACCGTCGGGCAGTTGCGCGTAGTTGGCAAATCGATTAGTGCCCGCCTCTACCCAGTCGTTGTCAATTCCCTCCATCCGAAACCGAAAGCGATTTTTGGCCGAATTGGTAAAATCCATCACCGCAAATTCAATGGTCAGCAGGTTTTGGCTGTGGGTCAGTTCCAGCTGATCGGTATAGTCGATGGTTTGTGCCAGAATACCAGTTTCGTCGCCAGCCGTCACCGCCTTGTTGTTGACTTTGAGGCCAACAATACTCACAAGCGGTGCGCTGACTGCCCGGCCCGATACGTTGGAAGCGCGAAAGGTTGTCAGGCCATTGACCCCGCCAAACAGCAACTCGCCCGATGCCGACTTGCTGAATGAACTCGTGTTGAACTCATCATCCTGTAGCCCGTCTGCTTTGGTGAAGTTTCTGAATGCAAAGGTTTTAGGGTCAAACTGGGCCAGTCCCCGGTTTGTGCTCAGCCATAGCTTCTTAAACTCATCGACCAGTATGCCGTACACTACCTTATTGGGTAGCCCCTGCGCTTCGGTGACGTGTGTAAATAGGCCCGTTTTTTTATCCAGCCGTTCCAGTCCGCCGCCTTTTGTCGCCAGCCAGAGATACCGGTCAGGTTGGTGCGGGTCGTCGATGATACTCAATACAAAGTCATTACTGAGGCTCAGTCGGTCGCTTTCCGAGTTTTTATAGATCGAAAACGTGGGCGTTGTTTTTCGATTATCTACCCGGACCAACCCTTTCTGTGTGCCAATCCAGAGCGTACCCTGCCCATCCTGATAAAGCGCGTAGGTTTCAATCTCGGCCCCACTGCTCGGTAGCAGCACCTGGTAGCTAAAGACAGTGAATATCTCCTTGTCAGGATCGAACCGGAGTAGTTGGCCATTGGTAGCACCAATCCAGAGCGTGCCGTCGCTGTCTTCGTGGGTTTGATTGCCGTAGAAACCAAAAGCCGTATTGGCCGGCAACGGGTATTTTTTCACCAGTTGCCATTCGGGCGAGAAATTGATCAGATACTGGTCATGCGTCTGAAAATTAACGTTCGATACCCAGAAATTTCCCCGGCGCGACTGAATCAGGTGGCGCTGTCGTTTGTCGGCGGCGGGTAGCTTATCGTTCAGGAAGGGAACAAGCCGGTTGGTGGCTTTGTCGAATAGCCCGTACGCATATTGGTAACGGGCATAGATACGGCCTTGGCGATCAACATACAGGCTGGCAAGCGACGTGTTGGGTAAGTCGTGACGAAACTGCTTAATGCTGGGGTTGAATTTGCGAAGACCGTAACCGCTTGTACCCACCCAGATATTGCCGGTTTTATCTTTTAGCAGGTTGGTGATCGAATACACATTGGGTGGCAATTGCACCGCCGCGTTACGAACCGTCAGGCTGTCTTGCCGAAACAGTTCGGCGGGCGACATAATCCAGAGCAGGTCAGAAGTCGCCACGGCTACCGTTTTCGCGTCGATCGGTTTTAGCTGCACCCCGAAGTAATCTTTCCTGGGTAAGGTAATTGTCTTTTTCAGACCCTGATAGCTGCCTACAATTTGCCCGCTGTTCGTTGCAAACCAATAGCCCAGGTGCGGGTCTTCATAAACGGAATGTATATCGACTAGCTCGTTCGTGAACAGCGAATAGCGGGTAGCGGTAGCGGGTTTCTGCCAGTTAAAGGAATAAATACCGCTGGACGTACCCAGGTAAGCAACACCATTGGGGTGAAAGCTGATTTGGCTGGGCAGGTTTTTGTCTTTCAACCGTATTTCCGGATAGGCCACCGGTGTGATTCTTACCTGATCGGTGACGTTAGCCTTCGTTGGAAACTGGGTTTGTAATGAGATGGGTAGTTGAACTCTGAAAACCTTGTTTTTATCGGTGCCCACCCAGATGTTTCCCTGAGGGTCTTCGGTCACTAACCAGATTTCGTAATTACCGGCGCCCGGTGCCAACTGATCGCTAACATCAATGTGGTAAAAACGCTGCGTTTTGTCGTCAAAAAGATTGAGTCCACCATCTACCGTGCCCACCCAAAGCCGTTGGCGACTATCGATAAATAGGCTGGAACAGCTATTATCCGACAGGCTGAACCGGTTGTAGGGGTCGTGAGAAAACACGGTGAATGTATGGCCATCGTACCGGTTAAGGCCATCTTTCGTAGCAACCCAGATGAACCCCTTCTGATCCTGCTTCAACCCGAAAATCATGCCTTGCGACAACCCTTCGGATATAGTCAGTTCCTGCCAGCCTTTTGGTTGACCCAAAAGAGACAACGGAAAGAGGATAAGCAGGTAGAAGACACGCATTTGTAAGTTTTTCACCGTTCAAAATACGTAAAATGCAGCTTGGTCTTATCTAAGCATTAGTAACTATTTATTAAGCGATTCAACTTATTGAATATTATTTGCAATCAGGAGTAGTCCCCAAACTGAAGATTGCCTGATCGAGCTACAATTGGTCCTGACGGTCAGCCGTACGAATAGCCGTTACCTGTTGACGAATGAGGATCAAGGTTTGGCGGAGGGCCACGTTACGGTTTGTCATCAGGTCTTCGTGGGTACGTTGCGCCGTGAAATCGGGCTCGATCGTAAAGCCGTTGGCATGGGCTTCAGCCACAGCGTGAGTCAGTTTTTTCAGTGGAATACGTACCTGAATCCGCGAATGGGGCAACGTGACATACTTGAACTGACCGGCAAAGTCGCCCCAATACGCACCACCACATGCTTCGCCTACAAACGTCCCCTGCCCGGCATCAAGCGTTTTGGCCAGTACCGACGTCGCCGCCGAAAACGACGAACCGTTCATGAGCAGGTATAGATTCCCCCGAAATGCCAAGCGCCGGAACGGCTTATAATGGCGGGTCAATGCAGCCCGGCTGGCAAACCCGCCTTGCCCGTCGGGGCGGTAGCGCAGGTTGAAATCGAGCATCGATAAGGGATTCCAGCGGTTGACGAGTACATCACGAGCCGCCGGTTTGATGTGCTCGCTCTCCATGATCGTGAACGGTTTGCGCATCCAGAATTGCAACAGCCGCGCCGAGTTGATGACTGCCCCGCCGCCATTATCCTGTAAATCGACCACCAGGTTCTCCACGCCTGTTTTCTTAATGTGTTGAAATGCCCTTTTCAGCCGTTTTTTAAACGCCCACTGAAATGGGTCGAAGGTCTTTGGATTGTTGAACGACGACACCCGAAGCACTGCCGTATTCGATAATGAATCGACGAGGCGAAGACTGAGGTTGGGTTGGCGAAACTCGGAGTTTCGGCCAAAATCGGCTTTGTAGCGCTCCAGCAACGTTTGTTTGAATAGACCGGACACAATACCTGCCACGCGCGTTTGCCGAATGGTTGAATCGAGCGAGCCATCGGGGCGGGCGCGTTGGTACTGAATGGTGACCGAATCGATGGAGCCATACCAGGCGGCGTAGTAATCGGCAAACTGCATCAGGCTCCAGTTATGTCGCCCCGTCGAATTGTCGCCGTCAGAACCTGACCGGTCACCATCCATCAGCGTGCGGTGAACATCGGCGATAGACTGGCCTCCAACTGCCAGTAAGCGTGTTCCCCGCCCTAACGAGGTATCGGCTGAGGCATTGTGGCTGATAAAGTAATCATGATCGACCTGCCTGACGTAAAAAGGTACATAGCGCGTGTTGCGATCAATAAACCCATGCCGGTGATTTAGGTTCGTGTGCCCATCTTTCAGCCCGTTGAGGTATGGACTGAGGTGGTGAAAGAAGGCCAGGTAATCGATTGGACTTGATACGCGGTTGTAGAGCGAATCAAACAACTGCTCCATCTGTGCATTGGGCGTGTAATGACCCAGACCAGGGTGGTAGGTTCGTAGTTGCCGCCGTAAATAAAGCAGATCGTCGTGGGCCTGATCGGGGGTAAGCGTGATGGATTGCGCTGCCAGTGGACTGGTCAGCATTACCAGACAGACAACGGCCAGCCGGGCTATACGGAAAAGTACAGACATGTTCAGGTTAGTACAAAAGTTAGCCTATAGGCTTTATTTAGTTACGAACCGTTAATCTATCAACTTTACATAGAATATGCAACTTATTTTCAAACAATCGGTATGTAATTTGGTTGTTGGTGGTTTTAGCGGAAGGAATTTTGGATTAGGGACGTCGGATATCGGATTATTGCTTACGCTAGAGCAAACCCAGGCGTAAGCAACAATCCGATAGCCGACATCCTCAATCCAAAATCCCCTTACTTTTGCCCGTATGGCAGAGACACTTCATATTCCGCAAACAGAGAACCGGCAGGCTATATATGATAGTCTGATTCCACAGATAGAAGCACTTATTTCGGGCGAAACCGATCTGGTAGCTAATCTGGCTAACGTAGCCGCCGCCCTGCGCGAAGCCTTTGGCTTTTTCTGGGTGGGTTTTTACCTCAAAAAGGAAGATCAGTTGGTACTTGGCCCGTTTCAGGGACCAATTGCCTGCACGCGCATTGCGTTTGATAAGGGCGTTTGTGGGGCAGCCTACACCCGGCGCGAAACCATACTGGTGCCCGACGTAGAGGCTTTTCCGGGTCATATCGCCTGTAGCTCAGCCTCGAAATCAGAAGTAGTGGTGCCAATCGTCAATCAGGCGGGCGAAGTCATCATGGTGCTCGACGTCGACAGCGATCAGCTCAACGATTTCAGCGACGTCGACGTGCAGGGGCTGGAAGCCGTGGGGAGGTTGGTAACTGAACGTTTGTAGTTTGTTGTGAGTGGTTTGTGGTTGCGCTGCTGAGTTATCTTCTTGCCCTCAGCAGCGCAACCACAAACCACTCACAACAAACTACAAACTAAATTTTCACCGCCCTCAACACTTCACGTTTCCGTGCCGGGCCTACGTGTTTTTCAACTTCGAAACCAGCTTCGCGGAGGTTACGCTGCACGGCCGACTTTGAGCAGTAGGTGGTGAGCGCACCACCGGGCCGAAGTAGCGTGGCTACTTTCTGGAAGGCTTCCAGTGTCCACAGTTCGGGTTGACCTTCGGGAGCAAAGGCGTCGTAATACACCAGATCGAACGTACCTACGGGGGGCAGGTCTTGTAAACGGGTATGGAATTTGGTGAGGGTTAATTCGGGCACAATCGGCACGGGTTCACCCCAGGGTGTTTCGTGCAGATCGGGAAGCCAAAACGTGTGCAATTCCTGGTCGTAGTTCAACAACCGAGCTTCTTCCGCCGGAATGGGATACGCTTCAACGCCTACATAGTCGATTACGCGATGGTACCGTTTCGCTTCGCGAATGGTCATCAACGCGTTTAGACCTGTACCAAACCCCATTTCAAACACACGGATTGGCCCTTCCACCCGATCGAAGGTGTAGAGCAATCCTAATTCAATAAACACGCGGTCTGACTCCTGAACGGCGCCATAGATGGAGTGGTAGTGTTGCCCTACCTCCGCGTTGAATACCGAATGTGACCCATCGGCTGTTAGCACCACTTGCGTATTCATCAAAACATTCAGGCTTTTCGGCTAATTTCGCCATTAGCTACCGACATGACTAACCTGTATAAGTAGTTAAAGAGCGGCAGTGTTTCCCACGGCCTGTTTATTAAACGTTAAATAGACTACAATTTCTCGAAAAAAAATGATTCAACGCATTCAAAGTCTTTTTCTATTCCTCATTTCAGCGTCGATGGGTGTCGCCCTGGCGAACCCCATCTGGGAAAAGTCGGGTATGAACCCCGGTGAAGAGGCCGAGCTAACGCCCCTTCAATATACGTACGAACAGGGAGTAACCACGTTCACGACGCCACTTTGGCATTTGGGAGGCCTATTGGTCATTGTGGCTCTTATTTCGCTGTTTGCCATTTTTCAGTACAAGAAACGGTTGCTGCAAATGGGCCTTTGTGCCGCCAATGCTATTTTATTAACCGCTTCGATGGGCGTTATACTCTATAACGTATTAATCAACGGTAAAGCGTATGGTAATCCCGTCGATCAGGGCTCTTTTCTCACGGGTTTCTGGGCTATCGTCGTTGGACTTGTTCTCAACGCGCTGGCGAACCGCTTTATTCGCCGCGACGAGAAGCTAGTCCGCGAGTCGAACCGCATCCGGTAAGATTATAGACACGCGGATTTTTTATGGGTACGCGGATCAAAGGGATTTAAAACGATCAACACGGCTTTTTGGATTAAAATGAATTAGCTCTGCTCCAGCTCAAAATCCGTTTGAATCCAAAAATCTGCGCAAATCCTTTTAAATCCCTTTAATCCGCGTACTATCAATTAAAACTTAGGGCAGCCGCAGCCTTTCTTCTTGAAGAGGCCCCACATGAAGCCTTTTTTGGGGCGATACCCTTTCTTTTTGCGCTTGAAAATAGATTCGGCCTTCACCGTAGTGGGGCTAGACAGGGAGGCTGCCGGGGCCTCGCCAATCAGCAACGATGCCGAAAAGACGAGTAAAAAAGCCATTGTTTTCATAACTCATTCAGTTGACTACGCTTCGGTATAGTAACGCAGAAAGGTACAGGATCGTTATCCCAGATCAAAGCAGATACGCAGAGAACAAACAATAGGCCAATGACTCCCCGTTAACTAAAAATAAAGCGTGGACTGAACGCGATATGTATAACAGAAAGCACATGAGCGTAGCTGAAGCATTCGGAGATATTGCTACTAATCTGGCACAGGCAGCACCAGAGCGCATCATTGCCATGTCTGCATCGCCGGCGATGTCGGCACGGGTTGAAGAGCTAGTAGGACTTAAAAAAGACGGACAACTATCAGCGGAAGACGCATCGGAATTAGAGCGTTTCTTAGCCCTTGACTTATTTATTAACCTGGCTAAGGCTCGCGCCCGATTGGTATTGCAGGCATGAGGCAACCCATTCCGGCAAAGATCCGAAAGCAGGTAATTCAACGGGCCGATAATCAATGTGAGTATTGCCGCCTACATCAGAACGATTCGTTTTTGGCTTTCGAGATTGATCATGCCGTACCGCTTAAACACGGTGGCGGAAACGAATTAGCTAGTCTGGCGTTGGCTTGCCCGCATTGCAATCAAAACAAAGGCTCCGACATGACAACCTTCCTGGATAATTACCAGGATGTGGTGGCGCTGTTTAATCCCCGCTTCGACATTTGGCACGACCACTTCCAATCTGTGGATGGTGAGATCGTGGCTAAAACCAGAATTGGTCGGGCAAGCGTGAAGCTGTTTCGATTCAACGAGCCTGATCGTCTCATTTTAAGGCAGCTCTTAGCTCAGTTGGGCCGTTATCCAAATTCGGCGTAGCTGTTAACCACATTTGACTACAGCAGCCACCCACTCAAGGATAAGCAACTTACCTATTAACCGCCTACCCCTCCTTAATATAAACCCGCCTCAACCGCTTCGAAAAGAGGACCCCGCATTACCCCAACCGTTACCACGATATGATCGACAGGCTCGCCCGCAAACGAGCGTTCGACACCTTGTCGGGGACGGAGGAAGAGAAATTTGCGCAGGGTAAACTCTTCGCTAATTACTACGAATGCTTCCTGTGCGCCACCGTGCTGGGCATTCGCCAGAACTACCGTTTTACCACATTCCTGACCCCGCCGCTGGGGTTGGGTACGTCGCCGGTGTATCGCGGAATGATGTGGATGCTGGCGTGAGCGAATTTTTGACCCGCCGCCGCACCGATATTCAGGCCGACCGTGAAGCCGTCTGGCGCATAACGTACCTGCAACCACTCTTGCACCTTATTGACCACCTGCCAACGTTCATTTTGCTCGGCTAGCGGCAACTCGAAGAAGTTGGCAACGTGCTTTCTAGGCATGATCAGCGTGTGTCCTTTGCTAACCGGATAGCCATCCAGCACGGCGTCATTATGGCGTCTTTACCAGTAAACGAGTTGCCAGCGTCAATGAAGTCGAATCCTTTCTTCAGCCAAAGCGCCCGGCATTGGAACGAATCATGACCAGAAAAGGAAAGTTTGGGAGGTGGTGGGGTGTAAAAGACCGTAAGCAGACGGATAAACTATCCAAATTTACAACCCGCGCTGGGGGGATGCACGCGTAGAGCTGCAAGATTTTAGGCTCGTCCTATGTTTGTCATAGCAACAACTGTCATTATCAGCCCTGTAGAGGGTAATCCAACTAAAAACCATCCGGTTACCGTAGAGACGCAAAATTTTGCGTCTCTACACGCGTCAGCAATATGCCTGCGTCAGCAATCAACACGCGTCAAACCCAAAAAAGCCCCGAACCAATGGTCGGGGCTTTTTTGATAGTTGAAAACCAGGTAAACTATTACCGTCGCCGACCGCGATTGTATACGCGGGGGTTGCTGTAGCGGTAACTGTAGTTTGGGCTGCGGTAATAACGCGGGCGACTGTAATAGACCCGAGGTGGGGCCACATAAACGGGTGCCCGTCGATACCCATAAAAAGGGCGTGGGCTGTAATAACCGTAGGCAGGGCCGGTACGAACACCCACGTATGAAGGGCCGCAACTGGCTAGCGTAACAATGAGCAACAAGCCCATCAGCGAATGACGCAATGTGTTGTTCTTCATGGTGATAAACCACACTACCGGACTGGTGAGCGCATGTAGCAGGCTTATCTCTATAACGTTAGTAGGCCGAAAATGATTTTACCGGGCTTATTTTCTAACTGTGTTGTAATCTGCTTTACCTCCCCCCCCCAACCCTTCTCCTACTGAGAGGGGTTGGGGGGGGGAGGTGCAACCCTTTGGTAAATTCCGTACTCTTGTCATCAACATCACAACGTACCTGGCTAAACGATGGCGGACGTTTGTTGTCTGATGTGTATAAACCAGTTCACTATGCGTATTCCCACCATTGCTCGTTATACTCTCTCGTTACTGCTGTTGCCTCTGCTTATGTGGGCGCAGTCAGCTAAGAAAAGCGTTCCTCCTCTTATGACAGATTACGTCGCCCGCTGGAAATCGGCCGATTCGCTGATGGCGCGCGGGTTACCGCAGTCGGCCCTTGTTATTGCCGACCAACTGTATGCCGAAGCCAAACGGACGGGCAACGACCCGCAACTGCTGAAAGCGGCGATGCGGCGGGTCGTATTTCGCACCAATGCGGCCAAAGATGAAGAAACGTACCTGACCATGATCCGGGCGCTGCGGGCCGATGTCGATTCAACTACCGGGCCAACGCGGTCGGTGCTGCAATCGGTGCTGGCCGAGGTGTACTGGCAGTATTTCCAGCAAAACCGCTACAAATTTTATAACCGAACCGCCACCGCCGAATCCGTTTCGCCGGGGACTACGGCCAACGATATTGACCCCCGCACCTGGGACGGTCGCCGCCTCTACAAAACAGTGAGCGAGCTGTATACCGCCTCGGTGCAGGAGGCTCCTCGGTTGCAACAAACGCCCGTCGGCGCGTTTGATCAGGTGGTGAGCAAGGGCAACGAAGCCGGACAGGTTCTGCGGCCTACGCTGTTCGATGTGCTGGCTCATCGGGCTATCGATTTCTTTGCCGATTCCGAAGCCGACGCCATCAAGCCCATTCAGGCGTTTAACGTAAATGATCCCGCGTTTCTGGCTAGCCCCGAAACGTTTGTGGCGTTGTCGATGCCTAATACCGACCCGCTGTCAGGTACGTATCAGGCGTTGCGGCTGTATCAGCAGTTGCTGGCTTTTCATCGGAAGAACGCTACTGAGCCGCTGGCGTATGTGGTCAATGACATTGAGCGGCTGGCACTGGTGAGGCGCGTAGGTACCTTACCAAACGAAGATGAGCTGTATCGGCAAACGCTGACGCGGCAGATAGCGACCTACAAAAACAAGAACGCCGAGGCTGAATACGCGCTGGCGCTGGTGCAGCACCTGGCCGGTGGTGGTCAGGTACGCCCTATGCCACGCGGGCGCTACCTCGGTGGCGACGACGGTGTGAACGTTCCGGCCGACAGTGCCCACCGCTGGGACCGCAAGCAGGCCGCCGATATGGCCCGCGACCTGATTGCCCGGTTCCCCAACACCATTCCCGCCCAAACGGCCCGCCCCCTGCTCGACAACCTGCTTCGGCCCATGTTGGGCGTAACCGTCGAAGAAGCCAACGAACCGGGTAAGCCGTTCCGGGCGCGGGTGACGTTTCAAAATACGAAAACGCTGTTCTACAAAATTCTGCGAATTACGGCCGACGAAGCACGCACACTGAGTCAATTCAATGATTACCAAAGCGATCCGAAACGGGATAAGTGGTTTGCAGCTATTCAGAATCACCTGGTTGTGGCTCAGGAACAGCTTATCCTGCCCGATGATGGTGACCTGCACAGTCATAGCGTAGAGGTGCCTGTCACTGGTTTGCCGCGGGGGCATTACGTGCTGCTGGTGTCGAACGAAGGGAAATGGGACAAGCCGAGCGATGCAACGGCCGAGGTTGTCGGTATTGGTACGTTCGCCGTGTCGAGCCTGGGGTACGTGGTGGCGGGTGGGAATTTTCAGTACGAAGGTGGCCCCAAAACGCTCTACGTGACCGACCGTATGACGGGTCAACCGTTGGCCAACGTACAGGTGCAGTTATTCGCCCTGACTGAGCAGCGGCAGATCGCCCGGCTGACGAACACCTACACCACCAACGCACAGGGTAAGGTAACCGTCCCGCTCGATCTGTTTTCCAACGACCGGTCGTATTTCCTGCGCCTGTTGCACGATAATGACGTACTGGATACTGACATCGGCTATAACTACCGCTACCGTCAGAACCCTGATGCGCCACGCGAAACAAGCCGGGCCGTTGTGTTTACCGATCGGGCCATTTACCGCCCCGGTCAGACGGTGTACTGGAAAGTGCTGCAATACACGGGGAAAGATAACGATTTTGCCGTGGTGCCGAATAAATCCATTACGGTTCGGCTGAACGATGTGAACGGCGATGAAGTGGCCAAAGTGGAGGTAAAAACCAACGAGTTTGGTACGGCCTCAGGTACGTTCACGGCCCCCATTGGTCGGCTGACGGGCCAGATGATTATCGGTACCGACGACGGGCAGGCCCCTATTCGGGTCGAAGAGTACAAACGGCCTACGTTTGCGGTAGTGGCCGAGCCGTTGAAAGAGGCGGTAGTGGTGGGGCAGACGGTGCCGGTGAAAGCAACCGCCAAAACTCTGGCCGGGGCTGTAGTCGACGGGGCAACGGTGAGCTACCGCGTCAGTCGGACCTACTACCAACCCTATTGGGGCTGGAATTGGTGGCGGCCTGTGCGTCCGGCTAACGAGCAGGAAATTGCCAACGGCACCGCTACCACCGATGCCGACGGGGTAGTAAGCTTCTCTTTCGTGGCGCAACCCGATCTGAGCATTGCGGCAGTTGAAAAGCCACAGTTCACATACACGATTACCATCGACGTGACCGACCGGTCGGGCGAAACGCGGTCGGCTACACAGACGTTGCGCATCGGCTACACGGCCCTGACGGCAGAGTTGGTGCTGCCCAGTCCGGTGCTGACGACGGAGAAAAAACCGTATGCCGTTCGGCTGGTCAACGCCAGTGGCAACGCCGTGGGCATCAAATCCGGCACGGTGGCTATTTCGCGGCTGATCCCTCCGCGCACGGGTTTGCGCAGCCGCCTCTGGGAACGGACCGACCGTACCCTAATGACCCGCGACGAGTACATCGCTAAATTCCCGCTCGATCTCTACGCCGACGAAGCCAACCCGACTACCTGGGCCAAAACTCAGGTACGTTCTACCTCGCCCAAGTCGGTGAGTCTGGCGGGACTGGCATCGGGTATGTACGCCGCCGACATCACGGCTACCGATTCGTCGGGGCAATCGGTGACGCAAACGGTGCTGTTCGAAGTGATCGATCCGCAGCAGCCAACGGCACCTATCAAGTCAGGCGAATCCACGCGGGGTACGTTCGTTCAGGTGCAAAAGGCGTCTGCCCAACCCGGCGAAGAAGCCGTATTCTGGGTAGGTACGTCGACCGCCTCGGCTACCCGACCCGACCGGATTTTGATGGCGGTGGAAGAAAAAGGGAAGATCGTCCGCGAAGAGTGGCTGACCGTAACGGGCCAACCCCTGCGCGTGGCCTTGCCTGTGCTGGAACGGCACCGGGGCAACTTCGCCGTGCATTTCGCGCTGGTGCAGAATGGCCGTTTCCTGAGTCAGACAGAAACGGTGAAGGTGCCCTTTACCAATAAAGAACTGACCATCGAAACCGAGACTTTCCGCGACAAGCTCAAACCCGGTCAGGGAGAGCAGTGGACATTACGCATCAGTGGTCCGAAGCAGGACAAAGTGTTGGCTGAAATGGTAGCGACACTCTACGACGCCTCGCTCGATGCCTTCGCCCGCCTCGACTGGCCCGGTTCCGATTCGTTTTATGCCACCAATAACATCAGTTCAAGTTACTGGCAAAGCCCGGCTTTCGACGTCAAGGTTACCCAGCAATTCTGGACGCCCCCCACGCCTGGCTACCCAGCCCAACAACAGCGGATTATTCCCAAACTGGGTTGGGGGCCGTACGACTATAGCTATTCAGGCAGGTTTATTTCCCAACTAGCGAGTGAGGCCACAATTCATATTGAACGGGACGGGCTGAAAGTCACCGGGAGGGTGTTTCAGGATATCCTTGAGGTGCCTGTTCCGGGGGTTAATATCACCATTAAAGGGACAAAGCTGGGAACGACCACTGATAAAGACGGTTTGTTTAAGCTGACTCTTCCCAAACAAACGGTTAAGCCGGTTCTGATCTTCTCGTTTATCGGTTATACCACAACCGAAATCGTGCTGAATGACAAGCGTACCCAAACGGCTACCATGCTTGAGGATAGCCGGTCACTGAACGAAGTGGTGACGGTTGGTTATTCGTTACAGGGAAAGGCTGCCGGTGTTAACATACGCGGTCGGTCTAGTGCAGAAGCGCCAATGGCAAAAATGGCGGCTTCGGGTGTCGCAGCCGAGGCTGATCTAATGATGCTGCCAGAAGCGAAGCCGGACGAGGAGGCACCTGAAAAAGAGAAGCCTGCCGTGGAAGCGCCGCTGATTCGGAAAAATTTCAACGAAACGGCGTTTTTCTTCCCGCAACTGCTTACCGACAAACAAGGTCGCGTGGTGCTGACCTTCACCATGCCCGAAGCCCTCACCCGCTGGCGGCTGATGACCTTCGCGCACACCAAAACCATGCAGACGGGCACGCTCGAACGCGAACTCGTGACGCAGAAAGAGTTGATGGTTACCACCAACGTACCCCGGTTCCTGCGCGAAAACGACACGCTTCGCCTCACCGCCCGTATCGATAACCTAAGTGGTAAAGCCCTCACAGGCACAGCCACGCTTCAACTCACTGACGCCCTCACCGGCGAACCGTTGAACGAAAAAATGCTGGCTAAACGGGGCAGTTTGTTAACGGGTAATTCAGTGGCTGAGCTGTCGGGACGGCAATCATTCACCATTGAAAAAACAAGCACCGTTGTTGCCTGGACGCTGGTTATTCCGCAGGGGCTGCCGCCGGTAGCCTTCCGGGTAACGGCTACGGCGGGTGCCTTTACCGATGGTGAAGAACGTGTGGTGCCGGTGTTACCCAACCGTACGCTCGTGACCGATGCCCAGCCGTTCTGGATTAACGGCGGCGACAAAGACCGGACTTTCCGCCTGACGCCTCTTGCTGACCGGAAGCCGGAACAGCCCCTGAACACCGAACGCCTCACGGTAGAGGTGACCAGCAACCCCGCCTGGTATTCGCTGCAAAGCCTGCCTTACCTGATGGAATACAGCTATGAAAGCGCTGAGCAACTGTTCAGCAAACTGTACGCTAACAGCCTCGGTGCGCATATTCTGAACAGCCGCCCGCAGTTCCGGCAAGTGGTAGACTTGTGGAAACAGTCGCCGCCGAAAAGTCCGTTGGCGCGTAATGAAGAACTGAAAGCCGTAACGCTCGAAAACACGCCCTGGCTGAATGATGCTAAATCGGAAGAAGAGCGCACGGCTAAACTCGGTCAGTTTTTCGATCAAAATAATCTCGTCAATCAGCAACGTCGGGCCATTGCCAAACTAAGTCAGTTGCAGGATGAGAGCGGGGCGCTGACCTGGTTTTCTGGCATGCAACCCAGCCTGAGCATGACATTGCACGTGCTGGCGGGGTTGGGCCACCTCAACAAGCTGGGTGTTGTGTTCGATCCCGGCGTACAGAGGGAGGTGAAAACGCTGGAAACAGGCCTTATTCGGTACGCCGATGCGGAAATCGTTCGGCAGATCGACAAGGCGAAACAGTGGGCTGCCCAGAATAAAACAACGCCGGTGCTGCCCTATAGTGCGGCTCAGTACCTCTACGCCCGCAGTTTTTACCTCACCACAAAGCCCGTCGATCAGGCGGTGCAAACGTACCTGCTGCCTGTGCTGATCACCGGCTGGCAGCGTGGTTCGTTGCAGGGGCAGGCGCTGACGGCCACTACGCTGTTCCGTTTCAAGAAGGTGACTGAAGCCCACGCCATTCTGCAATCGTTGACCGAGCGCAGTAAGGTGTCGGATGAATTGGGTATGTACTGGCCCGAAAACGCGAGCGGAACCTACTGGTATCAGGCCCCGATTGAAACGCAGGCATACCTTATCGAGGCCTACGACGAAGCCTGCCGCGAAAACGTACCTGATCGGACAAAACCGGTAGCGGGTCAGTTAGATTGCTTCGCCTGGTTACGCACCAAGCCTCAATACAGTAAGCTGGTGGGTTCAGAGCCGTTTATCGATAAAATGCGGCAGTGGCTGGTGCAGCAGAAACGGACCCAATCGTGGTCGTCGACCAAAGCAACGACCGAGGCCATCTACGCGCTATTGTTACGCGGATCTGACTGGCTGGATACTAAAGCAACCACTACAGTGCTGGTTGGCGGAAAAGACATTGCCCCCCGCGCCACCAAAACGGAAGCCCTCACCGGCTACCAGAAAGTGACGTTTGCCTCTGCCGAAGTAACCCCGGCAATGGGCGTTGTCACCGTGAGCAAATCGGCAAAAACGGGTCCAAGTTGGGGGGCAACGTATTGGCAGCATTTCGAGCCGCTGGATGCCATTGCGGGCAACGGTAACAACCTGACGCTGACCAAAACGCTGTTCCGCCAGCGCAATACCGATGCGGGCCCGGTGCTGGAGGCCATTACGCCCCAAACGGTGCTGAAACCGGGTGATCTGTTGAAAGTAAAGGTGGTGATGAAGGCCGACCGCGACATGGAATATGTACACCTGAAAGATGGTCGCGCTTCGGGTTTCGAACCGGTTTCGGCACTATCGGCAACCAAATACCAGAACGGCCTTGTCTTCTACGAAGCCCCCCGCGACGCCAGCACCGACTTTTTCATCGAGTACCTGCCCACCGGCACTCACGTATTTGAGTATGCCTTGCGCGTGGTGCATACCGGCGATTTCGGTTCAGGCCTCGCCACCGTACAGTGCTTCTACGCCCCCGAATTTACAGCGCACTCGACAGGCAGCCGGGTACAGGTGAAGTAGGGGTGGGGGGTATTCCCTCACCCCCAGCCCCTCTCCCACATTGGGAGAGGGGAGATGCATCGGCGTAGCGCTGCTAGTCAGCGAAGCTGCTGTATTGCGGCTCCCCTCTCCCAATGTGGGAGAGGGGCTGGGGGGTGAGGGAATACCGTCTAAACAATTCTGATTCAGAACGTCCTATGTGTACGCACAAACGGGACGTTCTTTTCGTTGACAGACTACGACCATTCTCCTGTTTCATTCTATGAAATCTATACGCCTCTACACACTTTGGTTCACCTTACTGTTTGTTGCCCTGAACCTGACGAACTGCAAACAAACGGACATTACCGAACAGGCGCCAACACTGGTAAGTAGCACGCAGATTGCTAGTTTCACCAAGACTCAGTTAGTGCAGCGAATTGCCGCTTCGGGCATTGTAGATGCCCAGACCAGTCAGTTTCTGACTCTTCTGCTTCAGCGCGACATTCAGGTATACCGGCTCACCTACAAGACTAAAAACACCGATGGTACCGACATCATGGCGTCGGGCGCGCTGATTGTTCCGGTAGCGATCGGCAGCGAAACGTTCCCGATTGTCAGTCAGCAACACGGTACCATCACCAACGAAGCACAGGCCCCCTCGAACTACGGTGATGCCAGCGAAGCAGCTACGGTTGCCTCCCTGTTCGCGTCGAATGGCTATATTCTCTCGTGTCCGGATTACCTCGGCTATGGCGAGTCGAAGGCAATTCAGCACCCGTACCTCCACCGACAAACCGAAGCTCTGGCTAGCCTGGATATGCTTCGGGCAGCACGGGAATTTGTGCAGACAAATAACGCGAAGTGGAATAACAAAGTGTTTCTGGCGGGCTACTCGCAGGGGGGGCATGCTACGATGTCGATGCTGAAAATGATGGAAGAACAGTTCCCCACTGAGTTCTCCATTTCGGCGGCGTCCTGTGGCGCGGGTCCTTACAACGTAGAAGGCTTTATGCAGGATCTGGTTAACAAAGACACGCACGGCATTCCGGAATATAACGGGTTGTATGTGCGGGTGCTGCAAACCTATAACCGTATATACAACCTTAACCGGCCTATGAGTTACTATTTTAAAGAGCCTTACGCCACCAATGTTCAGGCAACCGGTGGGCAGTCGTCTATTAATGTAAGCATCAACAAAGCGTTTACTGATGCATTCAAAACAACGGTTTCGAGTGGTTCCGATGCAGCTTTCCTCGCGGCCGTGCGCGATAACAATGTATATGACTGGAAACCGAAAGCGCCGCTGCAACTCTACCACGGCACGGCCGACAATCAGGTCTTTTACCGCAACTCGACCGACGCGGAAACGGCCATGAAAGCTCGTGGCGCTACGGTTGACTTAATCACGATTCGGGATAAAGACCATGGCCCGGCCATTCAGGATTTCCTGACAGGTACGTTCCAGTTCTTCGCTTCGAAGAAGTAAACGGATTCTTTTATGGGTACGCGGATTTAGGGGATTGAAGGGATTGGCGCGGATACTTTTATGGGTAAGCGGATTAAAGGGATTTGAGAGGATTTGCGCGGATTGAAATGGAATCGTAACGACGGACCGTGCGGAGATTTATTTGTGGTTTGTGGATATTCTGCGTTTGAAGTCAGCTTTACGACCGAAGTTGAATAGTAGACCGACTTCTATATCCGTTGCTTTCAAATAATTCACTAGCTGACATTCGTGCTCGGGTCGAAGCTGCTCTGCTGCTTTTAATTCAAGAATGATAAGGTCGTTAACAATGATATCTGCGTAATAAACACCCACTTCAACATCCTGATAATAGACTGTGATGGGCTGCTGACAAATGCATTTGAGTCCTCTCTTTGAGAGCTCAACCCGAAGCGCATTTTCATACACTTTCTCTAGAAAACCGTAACCGAGCGTGTTGTAGACGGTGAAATGCGAATTAATAATCTGATCAGTCAGGTCTTTGTAAAGCATTGATATCTCAAATTAGGCGGGAGTGAGTGACCGGTAAAAATACTCAATATCATTTGTTGGCTCGCCATTTTGACAATAGCTTAACTTTATCGCAACCTCATTATCCGCTTCAATTCGAATCCGCGTCAATCCTTTTAAATCCCTTTTAATCCGCGTACCCATTATCACCCGCGTATTCATCATATAATCCGCATACTATAAAACAGCTTGTGCGCTGGGTCGTTGTAACTATATGTTCAAAAACCGGCAGCTGGCCATTCTCTTTCTGATTGTCCTGCTCGATGTGGTGGTTGGCTCAGCCACCGGTCCGGTGCGCCCTGAATTTGTCAAGGATCTGTCGAATCCCGAGTGGTGGTTGTCGGTAGGTACGGCGCTCTTTCTGGGCGTTCAGCTGGTGTCGGCTCCCCTGCTCGGAAAGCTGTCTGATTCGCTGGGCCGTAAGCCGCTGGTGCTGGTGTCGGGGATAGGTACGTTAGCGGCAAACCTGTTGCTGATACCCGTCAAAGCCGGCTTTTTCTTTGCCAATCGAGTCAGCGACGGGCTCACCAACGGCATGTATGCCCTCATGCGGTCGTCGGTGACCGATCTGTCGCCGGAAGAAGAACTGGCTAAAAACAGCGGCTATATCAGCACCCTGGTTTCGCTGGGCCACGTGTTTGGGCCAATGGTGGCGGGCGTGGCGTTATTTTTTGTCAACAACAAAGCCGATCAGGCGCGGCTGGTGGTGTGGGTGCTCATTGGCCTCAGCCTGCTAAATATTGGTGTTTCGTTGCTGATGAGCGAAACGGCTAAACACCGGAGTAAGGTCGATTGGCGGGCGGTGCGGCAGGAGGTGGGTAACAACCTGAACGTGGCCCGACTTTGGCATCGACTTTCCGACAAAGACAAGGAACATCCCGGTTTTAGGTTTCTAACGATTCTGATGTTGTTGGCGACGTTGCAACTCGGGCATCAAACATACTTCATCACGTATCTGGCTTTGAGCCCAATGCAGTTCGATGCCCAGCAGATATCGTTCTTTTTTGTGTATTTCGGCGGTCTTAGCGCTTTGAGCAACCTGTTGTATTTCAAGTACTTCGTGAATCGAGTCGATAAACGAACGGTACTCATTATCACCGTATTTATTGGCGTGGCTATGCAACTTATCTTCGCCAATCTGGGTACGTCGAAACCGTTGCTCTACGCTGCTGTGGCGGTCGATGCAATCCTGGTTTCGCTGGTAACCGGGCTGCTCAACGGCTTTCTGGCCAAACTCACCACCGACGAAGACCGGGGCGAACTGTTCGGCCTCAATCAGGCCCTAACGGGCATTGCCAGTCTGGTCACCACGCTCGTTTACGGCGGTTTAGCCACCATCAATCTCAACCTGCCCTTCTACTGGTTCGCCGCCAGCCTGGCTGTGCTGGGTACGTTGTGCTGGAAGCTTCCAAAAGGGGTTTGAAGTTCAATGTTCAAGGTCTAACGTCTAAAAATGCTCTGCTAATCTGCGAAGCGACTTTGAACGTTAGACCTTGAACATTGAACATTGAACCTCTAACCTTTAACTACAAAAGCTCCCCCACGGCCTTTCTAATCCCGGCGGCCATGCGTTCGGTGGGGAGGTCGTTAGCGTCGGTACCGAAGGGGTCTTCAATTTCTTCGGCGATCATTTCGAGGCTGGCTAGTACGTAAAACACGATGACGACCACCGGAATAACCCAGTAATGCAGGGAGAGAACGTACCCAAGCGGCAGCGTGAGGCAGTAGACAGCTACGAATTTCTTCAGAAACGACGAGTACGAATAAGGAATTGGCGTGCTGTGAATGCGTTCGCAGATACCGCAGATATCAGTAAACGAGCTAAATTCATTGTTGAGCACCAGCAAATGCTCGGGCCTGAACGTACCTGCCTGATACAATTCATCCATCTTGCCGAATAGGCGCGCGGCAATCTGGTTGGGCACGTGGGCCTCGGGGTTCAGGCTGGCGGGGTCGAAGCCGGGGCAGGCGATTAATTCACTGGTGTCAAAATTGCCGCGCAGGTGGTTCTTCAGCGCAAAAGCGTAATTAGGAATCATGGCCTTGAAATAAGTGCGACTATCCACATCGTTTGTCCCCAGAATATGGACAAGTTTCAGAGCCAGATTCCGCGAATTGTTGGTCAGGCTTCCCCACGCTTTTCGTCCTTCCCACCATCGATCATAGGCTGTGTTGGTCCGAAAAACGAGCAGTGTCGAAATCACAAAACCCAGCAACGAGTGCATGATGGCAATGTTTTTCAGGTCTGAATCGGGGCCGGGGTGTATATACTCGATAACAAAATAAGCTACCAGACTACAGTAGGCAGTCATGGCTAGTAGGGCCGGAGCCAGTTTGCGGGCGGTATCCCCCTTCCGAAACGACAGGATATACCGGAGCCATTCTTTAGAATCGTAATCGACCATATTTTGAAGGGGATGAAAGGGAGGAAAGGGAGACAGGAAGGGAGCGGACAAATTCCTCTCCTCCCTCTCTTCCCCTTCCTCCCTCAATCGTTGATTTTCTTCTCTAATTCAATAAAAGATAGCGAGGCCTTGGGTTTGCCGAAACGGTCGGGGTCATCGGGGAAAGGGTGTACATTGCCAGTACGCTGATAACCGCGGCGTTCATACCAGGCTATCAGTTCGGTACGTTGCGGAATAACGGTCATGGTTACGACGCGGCACTGTTTGCTGCGGGCGTATGCCTCGGCGGCTTCGAGCAGTTGCCGACCAATGCCCCCCGCCTGTAACTCAGGCGAAACGGTGAGCATTCCCAAATACAGCGTGCTGCCTTTCTGTTCCAGATATACACAGCCTAGCAACGAGTCGTCGGCAACGTACCTGAGAATTACTGCGTGGGGATTATCGAACATCTCCTGCAACGATTCTTCGGTAGTGCGGATACCGTCCAGCAAGTCGGCTTCGGTGGTCCAGCCCTTTCGTGAACTGTCGCCCCGGTAGGCGCTATTCACTAACTGGTTCAGCGCCGGTATATCGTTGATCGTGGCGGGGCTTATAAGTGAATTAGTCATGTTTGAAAAGACATCAGGCCCGCACCGTTATTGTAACGATACGGGCCTGATTAATAGCGAATTAAAGACTGATTACAGCGTATCGCCAGCCATTGGGGCAGTAGCTGGCTGCGCTGGTTGTTGCGGTTGCATTTGCATTTGTTGCTGCGGTTGAACAGGCTGACCTTGCTGTTGCTGATATTGCTGACCCGGATAACCACCATATTGGCCCGGTGCCGGCCCGATCATTTCAACGGTAGTGATGTAGTATTTGGTGTCGCCATTCCAGGGCAGACGAAGGATCTTTTCTTCATAGTGCAGCGTAACGCGCTGACCTGATTTCACAGCATTGGTGATTTGCTGGGCAATGGCGTCATCTTTCACCGAGAAATCAAAGAATTGAGGGGTCAGTGAGCCAGTTTCGCCCGAGAAGCCACCTACATTCAGCACTCCTTCATAGGTTTTGAAGATATAGCCCCGACGGCTGAATTTTGAAATAGTGCCGGCCCGTTCTCCATCAGAGAAGCTCCAGCCGGTTAGGAGATACAAGAGGCCGAAAACCAGCAGGACAAAGACAAGCAGGTATGTGAAAAAGCGCATATGCGGTAGTGGTTAGATGTTGCCCACAAAACAACAACAATTTCAGACATAGTGGTACACCTTAACAAGAACGCTAACTTGAGGGTTTGAAAATTAAGCTAAAACTGTTTCGCTGTGAATCACCTCTTTCCGTACATCGAGCGTACCCTACTGCACCCCAACGTGACCATCACGGAACAGGATAACGCCCTCGATGAGGTGAATCAGCTTGGCCTGGCGGGGTTGGTGATGGCTCCGTTCTGGGTGAAAAAATACCGCCGCGAACTGGGCGATTCGCACCCCGCCACACTGACAGCAGTGGTTGGCTATCCGTTTGGGTATCAGCGTACCGAAGTGAAACAGCTTGAACTGGAGCTGGCGCTAGCCGACGGTGCCAATGCCGTAGAGGTGGTGCTAAACACATCGGCCCTGTTTTCGCCCGCCTCTGTCTGGCTCAAAATTGAGTTGGTTAAGCTGGTATCTATGGCCCATGCCCGCGAAACACCCCTCACGGTAGTGCTGGAGTCGACGTTGTTGAGCGAAGACCAGCAGCTAAAGATGATTAAGACGGCCATGGATGCCGGAGCGGATGGACTCAAAGATGCCACAGGGGCGCTATCGGGTACGCTGGCACAGCCGTTTTCGCTCGAAAAAGCGCTGGCTTTCCGGGCCAACGTACCTGGCTCTATAGCGGTTACTATCGCCGCCGACGGAGCCACAGAACAGGAACTGGAGGTGTTGGTAGCGGCAGGGGTAAACCGCCTGGCGCTGTCCTGAAAACAACTTTTTCGCAACGGACACGCAACCCGGCGTATATACAACTGCGTATTGTGAGTGGATTTAGGGTTTGTGGTCTGTCGTCTGTGGTTTGTAGTTGCGCTGCTTCTTAACGTGATCACTTCATAGCAGCGCAACTACAAACCACAGACGACAGACCACAAACCCTAAACCTTAAACCCGTTTCCATGGCCCAACCGCCTCAGATACTGCCTCTTTCCGACCTGTTGGCCGGTTGTCTGCGCCAGCACCGACGTAGTCAGGAAGAGCTTTATCGGCAGTTTTACGGATATGCCATGGGTATTTGCTTACGCTACACCCAAACCCGTGAGGAGGCCGTAGAAGTGCTGAACGACGGATTTCTGAAGGTGTTTACTAAGTTGCATCAGTACGACCCCATGCAGCCGTTCAGGCCGTGGTTACGCCGAATCCTGATCAATACGGCAACCGATTATTACCGGCAGGCGGTACCGCACTATTACCAGAAAGATTTGCTGGCGGCCGAGCAGGCGCAAAGTCAGGAAGCCGATGTGCTGAGCAACCTGTCGTACGAATACTTGCTGACGCTGGTGAAACAGCTAAGCCCCGCCTACCGGGTAGTGTTCAACCTGTATGCCATCGACGGCTTTAGCCACGACGAAATTGCCGGGCAACTGGGTATTTCGGTAGGTACGTCGAAATCGAATCTGGCCAGAGCGCGGGAAAACCTGCGCCAGATGTTACAAAAAAAAACAAACGATGATTATGGAAGAGTGGCCCGATGACCATCTGGACGAACTCTTCAGAAAATCGGCTGAAGACGCTAACGTTCCTTTTAATACCGACGATTGGGCCGACATGAGTCGTCGGCTAGACGAACACGACCGGCAAACATTGTTTGATCGGATCAGCCGCTGGGGCGGAATCGGGGCCTTGCTGTTGCTAATGCTGGCGGGTCTCGCCTGGGTGACATACGATGAAAGGGCAAGTGAAGTGCGGCAGGAAGCGTTTGTTACCTTGTCTGGCCCGGCTCGTAAAACAAGCGCACGGTTGCCCGAAACCAGATCAGTAAGTAAGATCAATTCACGTCTACAAGAAGCCGAGACTACCAACCCGAAAGACGAAAAATCGTTGACTGATAATGAAGTTCTCAGTGATCGAAAAATAACTGAAAATCAGTTGACTGTGCTATCTGAGCGGCCATCGGTGCAACAGTCAGCGCAACGTGTGCGTATCCCTGCCGGGCAGGAAACAACAAAAACAGTGAAGAAGGGAAAAGATCAACCGGCAAATCGGCTAGCTGATAACACGTCTCCTGATCCAGAACGTAGATCAGTAACCGAAACAGCGGTCAAGGTCCCAAGTCGTTCGGTAGTTGAGAATGCCCAGCAACAGGCTGACAATCCAGCTAGGGCTGAACAGGCTGTATCCAGGAATCAGCCCGATCAGGTTATCAGCGTCACCGAACCCGTTGGAGCGGAAGGGTATAAGGAAGGTGTTACGCCGTGGTTACCCAACCTGATGTCCGTCATCAGCCTCAGTGCTCTTGTTGAGCAAGTGAACCCAATGCCTGAGCCTATGATGCCGGAAATTACCAGCCCGGCACCCGGGCGGCGGGCCACACCCCGGCTGTCGGGCTTGAGTGTGATGGTGTTTGCTTCACCCGATTTAAGCAGTATTGGGTTAGAAAATTTTGAGCGGCCGGGTAGCAATGCAGGTCTTGTCATTCAATATCAGATCACCGACCGCCTAAGTGTGAATACCGGGGCCATGCTCAGCACCAAGCGATACCAGACCTATTTCGAAAACTACGTTTGGCCCCGCAACTGGAAACTTGAGGTTTGGCCCGACGATATTTCTGGGGTTTGCAAAATGATTGATGTTCCCCTGAACCTTCGCTATGACTGGTCGGTACGCCCACGCGGCGACGGACGGGCACCGGCCCGCTGGTTTGCCAGCGCAGGATTAACCAGCTATTTTATTCAGCATGAGGTGTATAACTACGAATACGCTAACCCAGCGGATCCGAAAATCAAGGTCTGGAGCTGGGACAATCAGAAGGCTGGTCGGCCCGGTGGTTCGTTTGGTTTTAGCAACCTTAACATGTCGGCTGGGTACGAACAGCCCATTACTCAACGGCTTTCGTGGCAGGTAGAACCATTCGTGAAAGTGCCGTTGAAACAGGTGGGTTATTTCAAGGTGAAACTGCTCAGTACCGGCGCTTTTGTCGGGCTGCGTTATCGCCTGTGAAATGCTCCTGTCTACATCTGAGAAGCCCGTTTTTTCGTACAAATCAATAAAAACATATCACAAAAACACTATGTCACATTCCAATGCAACCCCACAGGATGAGTCAGTGCAACTAGTCTCTCGCGGCGAATTTATGCGTAGCCTGGGTATGAGCAGCGCCGCCCTCATGGCCTTTTATTGCCTGGGTACGCTGTCGTCGTGCTCGAAAGGAGATGACCCCGCGCCCGTTGTAACGCCTCCTGTAACGGGTGGTAATTCGGGTCTTACCGGCAACTCAATCGTGAGCTCTGGTGCCATTGACTTCACCATGGATTTGACCAATAGCACGTATAGTGGCCTGAAAACGGCGGGCAACTTCGTCTCCGTTGGCGATGTGATCGTGTTCAATGCGGGGGGAACATACCGGGCACTGGGCCGGATATGTACACATCAGGGCGGAAGTTTATCGTTCCGGTCAGGCTCAAACGATCTGGTTTGTAGCCTCCATCAGGCTACCTACACTACCGACGGGTCGCCCAAGAGTCAGCCTGTTGGTGGCGGCACGATTACAGCCGTGAAATCGTACAATGCAACGCTCACTGGCGATAAATTGCAGGTAAAGGGGTAAGTTGTCTGCTAAACCGGTGGTGCTGCTGACAAGGCTGTGCCACCGGCAACGACTCTCTGATTTTCGACGTACCTACTATGATGATCCGTTTTTTACTTTTTTGCCTGTTTAGCTGTCTGTCCATCTCGTTTGCGCAGGCACAAGACACCACGCGGGTTGTTCGCCCTGATACAACTCAATCAGACGCACAATCGGCCGACGATCTGCTCGGTAGCCTTACCGACTCGTTGGCTGCTGCGCCCCTGCTACCCGACCATATGCTGCTTTCGCAGCGGCTATTCTGGGGAAAGAAAGGACTGTTGCGCATTGCCAATGTGTCGCCGCTTACCGTTGAAGGTCGTAGTAAGGAGTTGAAAGTGAGGCGTACCATGCTGAAGCTGCATCAGATTGCCGGTTTTGTTACACTGGCCGGTTTCATTGGGCAGGGTATCCTTGGCTCGCAACTTTACAAGGCGGGGGCAAACGATTATTTCCGGCTGCGGAACCTGCACGAGAACATGGCTACGGCGATCAATCTTTCGTATGCTACAACGGCGCTCCTGTCGCTGATGGCCCCGCCTCCTGCCGTGGGGCAACGTCGGGGGTTAAGCACGATCAAGTTGCATAAATACCTGGCCGTTGTGCATATGGCCGGCATGATTGCTACGAACGTACTGGCCAGCAAAATTCGTGAAAACCCTGAGCTTAAGCCGTATCACCGCACGGCTGCCTACACTACGTTTGGCGCGTTCGCTACGGCTATTATTGTGCTTAAATTCTGACTTGTGTAGTACCGAAGCTCCAGCTTCGGTAGTAGTACAACAACTTTATTACTACCGAAGCTGGAGCTTCGGCGCTACTTCCTATGAACCGTCTATTCATCGTTCTTGTGATCGCTTTGTCGGGTTTTATCCCATCTGCCCTCACACCCAAAAAATTGATGGTCGACAAGAGTAAGTCGACGGTGACGTATTCGATGGTACATCCTATGCACAAATGGGATGGGGTAAGCCGTGACGTAAACGCGGCGATGGTGTATGATGAGGCCACCAAACAGATTCAGAGCGTAGCCGTAGCCATCCGCGTGGCCTCGTTCGACAGCCAGAACCAGAACCGCGATTCGCATATGATCGAAGTGCTCGACGGCATAAAGTATCCCAACGTTACGTTCACGAGCCAGGATATAAAGCCCAACGCCGACGGGACGTTGACGGTGAATGGTAAGCTGACATTTCACAATGTAACGAAGCCAATTTCGGTGCAGGTGACCCGCCGTGAATCAGGCAATCAGTTGCTGATGAATGGCAAGTTCGACCTGAAAATGACCGACTACGCCGTTGAGCGCCCATCCTTGCTCGGTCTGGCCACAGAAGATCAGTTTACCCTAGCCTTCGCGTTGGCGTTTATGAAATGAAGAGGTTTGTAGTTTGTGGTGCGTCGTTTGTCGTTGCGCTGCTAGACAACAGTCACGTAAGTGAGCAACGACAAACGACGCACCACAAACTACAAACCTCCTTCCCGTATAGTCTCCCCCACGCGGTTCATCAGTAGCCGCCGGGCTTCGATGCTGCTCCAGGCAATGTGCGGGGCCAGCATGATCCGCTCCGGGTAGCTCATGGTGAGGTAGGGGTGATTGGCGGCAGGTGGTTCCTGCTCAAATACATCGACCCCGGCTCCGGCTAGTTTCCGTTCGTCGAGCGCCCGGGCCAGATCAACTTCATTGACCATGCCGCCCCGGCTGAGAAGGAGTAAAAAAGCCGAAGGTTTCATTAGTGACAATTCACTGTAGGTCAGCAGGTTTTTTGTCTTGTCGGTTAGCGGCGCGTGTACGGATACCACATCGGATGTACGTAGCAATTCGGGGAGCGAAACGGCGTGATAAGGCACGTCATACGTATTGCCCGAAGCGGAATAATAGACCACGTTGGCACCGAAAGCCGTGGCAATCTGCGCCACCTGTCGGCCAATAGCACCGAGTCCGATAATGCCGAACTGCATACCGCTCAACTCCCGAAACGGGCGACCCAGGTGCGTAAAGATTGTTTCGCGGCTGTAGGCCCCCGATTTTACGTATTGATCGTAATACTGCGGCGAATTCATCAGCGACAGTAACAGCGTGAACGTTACCTGCGCTACGCTTTGGGTCGAATAGCCGCTGACGTTTTTAACCGGAATAGCCCGTTCCGCCGCCGCCGCCATATCAATGTTGTTGGTGCCGGTGGCCGCTACGCAAATCAGTTTCAGATTAGGGCAGGCGGCCAATACCTCACGGGTGATGCGCACCTTATTGGTAATCACCACATCGGCACCTTGCAGCCGGTCAACAACTTGGTGTGGTGCCGTATCGGGAAAGGCGGTAAACGTACCTCCTGTAGAGTTAGCTATTGCACCAAACTGAGTCAAGTCAGGCTCGGTGCCCACCGTACGGGCATCCAGAAAAACGATAGTCATGGGAAAAAGAGTTTGTAGTTTGTGGTGTGTAGTTTGTGGTTGCCCTACCAATCAACGTGTTTCGACGTAGCAGCGCAACCACAAACTACACACCACAAACTACGAACTCATTTGTTCAGCAACGGATGTTCGGTTTTGATCTTTTCCTGCAATTTCAGGAAACCATCGATCAGGGCTTCGGGGCGGGGTGGGCATCCGGGTACGTATACGTCGACAGGAATGATTCGGTCAACGCCTTTCACCACGTGATAGCCGTGTTGCCAGTAGGGGCCACCACAGTTGGCGCACGAACCCATCGAAATCACGTAGCGGGGCTCGGCCATCTGTTCGTAAAGGCGGCGAATACGGTCGGCCATTTTATAGGTAACCGTACCGGAAATAATCATGATGTCGGCCTGCCGGGGCGATGGGCGCGGAAAGATGCCAAACCGTTCCAGATCGAAGCTTGAGGTCATTGCCCCCATCATTTCAATGGCGCAACAAGCAAGGCCAAACGTAAGCGGCCATAAAGATGATGATCGTGACCAGTTCAGCAGTTCTTCGGTCGTGAGAAACATCACGCCGGGGTCGGCAGCTTTATCCATACTCACTAAACCTCAACGGCTGTATCGTTCGTTCACCCGCTGATAGAGTTCGGGCGGTACGGGCGAGTCGATTTTTGGAATGACCGGCTTGGGTTTTTCCCAGTCCAGATACCCTTTTCCCCAGGCGTATGCCAAGCCTAGGGCCAGTATGCCGACGAATAGGAAGGCTTCGGCCAGCGTAAACCAGCCCCACAGTCCGTTGGTTTCATTGATGAGCGTAGCCTGCCCAAACACCGTTGCCCACGGAAAGAGAAAGACCAGTTCTACATCGAAGAGGACAAAAATGAGGGCCAGAACGTAGAAACGGGGATTGAACTGAATATTGGCGTTTCCTACCGGCTCTTCGCCCGACTCGTAGGTCGTCAGCTTCTCCTCGCCCGGCCGATCGGGGCGAAGCAGCTTCCCGAACAGCAAAATGCCTCCAATGAACGCAAAAGCGGCCAGAATGAAGAGCAACATGATGCCAAAATCGGAGAGCATGGTTTTTTATGAGAGGCAAGAGGTGAGATGCAAGAAACGAGATGCTTCGCTGGTTAATGTATTATGCCGATGGCGAAGCACTCTTGTTTCTTGCCTCTTATCTCTCACTTCTTATTTCTTGTAAAAATTATAAATGACCGACAGTTGCAGGGCTCGGTTTTGGAGGGTACTGTTTACTGTTTCGGGAATTTTGGTCAGGCCGTAGACGTACCTGAGGTTCAGGCTGAATTTATCGGCCATATCCAGGAAATCGTAGTGTAGACCTAAAGCCACGCCCAGATCACGGCTCGATTGCGGTCCGTTTGGAGTGCTTAACGCCCAGCTAAATTCTGGCCCAGCCTGGAGGGTTAACCCTTCAACGGGGATGTATCCAAACATGATGGGCAAGCTCACGTAGTTGAAGTTGTTTTCTGTGGTGGTGCGGTTGGTAGAGGCAATCTGAAACTGCTGGTACGTACCCCCTTTTACCTGATATAACAACTCGGGCTGAACTACGAACTTGGTAAACCGATACCGGTACATAACGCCCAGATGGAAATCCATTTTTCGCTTCGGAATGCTTGGCGATACGCCCTGAATGGGCGCGCTGGTGAGCGAGGGACCGACTTTGAACCCGAAATGACCATTGTTGAGCAACGCGCTGGGGCCGTAGCCACCGGGCGCATATTTCAATTTAACAGTACTTGATACCGACGGTTCAGGAAGGGTGTCGGCCAATATTGACGAAGGCGTAGCTGATAAAGAATCAGAAGCGGTCTGGGCCAGAGTGCCGAGGGGCAACAAAACGACCGCGGCGCAGGCAAAAAGCTGATGGAGACGCATTAGAACGAGAAAGAAGAAAGGTATCTACAGGAAGCAGACCCTCCCATAACGCCAAACGTTGGCATACAGTACCACAAAGTTGGCGTAAAAAAGGTTAATAACCTCAGTAGATGACCGCGTAATTAGTTGGCAACCCACTGCCTGCCAACCTGCTCAGTTGAGGCGGGGATCCACCGGGTAGTTCGACAAGACTTTGTATTGTCCACCCATGCGCTTCAGAATGTCGCGCCAGAGTTTGTCGGCAGGCGTATCGAAGATGAAGTTAGCGTCGGTTTGAGAGATGATCCAGGTTTTTTCGTCCAGTTCTTTTGTGAGCTGTCCTGATTCCCAACCAGAATAGCCGATAAAAAAACGCGCGTCTGCCTCGGTCAGAGTGCCAATGTTCAGCGCCTGTTTTACCTGCTCGAAATTGCCACTCCAGTAAATGCCTTCACCCAATGGAATAGAGCCGTCGATCAGGTCGGGGCGGCGGTGAATGTAATGAAGTGTATCGGGCTGTACGGGGCCGCCTACAAACAGCGGAACATCGGCGTAAATGTCATCGATTACATCGCTGACGTGCAGCGTGGTGCCCTGATTCAGAATAAGGCCAAAGGTGCCATCGTCGCTGCTGTGCTCACAAACAACCACTACGGTCCGTTCAAAGTTAGCGTCGCCCAGAAAGGGTTCGGCGATTAACAGGCTGTTCCGGGTAATGGACTTTGTTTTCATGGGCGTTGTGTTCTGATAACCACAAGAATACGGCAAAGAATGGTACGCAGTTGCCTGAAGTAAAAATATTTAGCTACGGGCTTAGTCTGCTGGTGAACGAAGTGGTTTCGGGTTTGACAGGAGACAGATAAATTACCAAACTACCTGTATGTTAAAATGTTACCTGTTTCACGAACTCGTTGGGAAACGGGATAGACGTAGATGATGAGCCTATGAAAAATCTCAATTCTATGGCGCTTACGACGTAGAAGTTAGATCACAAAAAGTGGATGGTCGAACGGCTAGTTCAGTCGAATTGTGCGTCGATTCGTTTGGTCGTGTATTTATCTGGAGATTAGTTCTTCACGCGAATGCTGACGGGTTTGCCTGTCAATTGGGTCAGCATGGGTTGAAGCAGGGTAACGGCGTTGCGGCGGGTTTGATCTAATATGCCGCTTTGCATGGCCGATGCACGTACCTGTCGTTCGGCCTGTTGGTAGGCTTCGCTCACCAGTTGCGCTTCGTTCAGAAACGTATAATTGGTATCATAGACCCGCGACCGTTCATGGTTGATTTTCCAGGTGCAGAGTTCGGGCGCGGACAAGGTCACTACAAGTGAGTCGCCTTGGGTGGTTATATCGGCGGACTCAAGTTTGGTCAGGTCAATGCAGCCTACGGCTTCTCCTTCCACAATAAGTACCGCGCTCGAGTTGGGTAGCAATAGATTGGCCTGTTCGTGTTCAACAATGTCTTTGAACGTGTAGCGCACCAGTTCCAGTTTGCCGAGGGCCGTTACACGCTCCAGCACCACGCTATGGGTTGTTTTGTCGGGCTGCCGGGTGAAGCGGGTCAACCAGGGCGTTGTACGTACCTGCTCCCAAAGTGCCAGCAGCCCTACTACCAGGATGCCCAGCAGCGCAAGGCGAAAAAGTCGATTCATGAAAAGGAAAGTCAGTTAATTCAGGGTCGCCAATGCGTTGGCTACCTGTGCTTCGTTGGCAAGGTCGATGCCGTCGTTTTTCTTTAGATAATCCTCAAACGCAGCGCCCTTCTCTTTCAACGCACGAACCAGTGATTTTCGCGTCAGTTTTACCTTTTCGGCCGTATGGTCAGGCCGAATCAGGTAATAGACCGACTCGTCGCGGTATTCGTTGTTGAGCTCGTTCAAACCATCATACGATTGTTTGACGGGGGCTTTTACGAACTTTCGGATGGGGAGTTGCACCAGGCTGTAGGTTCCCTGATGAATGATACGGAGCAATTCGGTTTTCAGGTCGGCCTCGTCGGTAATCAGGTCAGGTACGTGCTCGTAGCGTATGGGTGTTGCGGCTCCTTCGGGGCGGAGAATGAGCTGTTTTACCGTTTCGCTTTTGTAGCGGATCGAATCGGTGGGCGACCGCTTCACGGTTACCTGCCGGACAAATACATCATAATTGAACAGCCCGGTCTTTACCTGCCGCCCTGATTGCAGTGTAATTTCACCCGGTACCCAGCCGGGTAATAACAACGGACTTCCTTTCAGACCGATGGTGCTGAAATTGAACGTACGGATAGCCGAGGCCGAGTTGGAGGCCAATCCCATGTTGTTCTGGACCTGTATCTCCTGCGACGTGCTTGTTTGGGCATGTAGTTCACTGACTCCGGCTAAACCGAGCCACATGAGTAATAGCATTGCCGTCCGTTGTCTTGTTGTGGTTGCCATAATTTTGTTGTGTAATGTGTTCAATGGCTGAACGTTTGCTCGTTATGTTGTTGTGGAAATATACGTGATTCTGCCTCGTATTCAGTTTATTTAAACCGTCGCTGTCTTTTTTTTGTCTGCCTTACAACCCTTCGCCGCTGAGGTGAGTCTATCAATCACCAACGTATTATGCCGGACGAACGAACCCTTGTTGATGGCTGTCGGCAACAGGACCGACTTTCGCAGCGACTGCTTTATGAGCGGTTTGCCGGGAAGTTGTTTGCTGTCTGCAAACGCTATGTGAAAGACCCTGACGAAGCTGCCGACGTGTTGCAGGACTCGTTTGTGAAAGTATTCCGGCACATCGACCAGTTTCGGTTCGAGTGCCCGCTGGAAGCCTGGCTGAAACGGGTAGCCATTAACACGGCCCTGAAACACCTGCGCAAGAATAAACCCTTCGAGCACATGACCGACGTTGACGAACTGGCCAATATGTTGCCACAAGCCGACGAAAGCCTGCCCAGCCTTAACTATAAGTACCTGCTCAATCTGGTTCAGGAATTACCAACCGGTTGCCGGACGGTATTCAACCTGTATGCGATTGAAGGCTATACACACCCTGAGATTGCCGCTTTACTCGGCATTTCGGAAGGAACATCGAAATCACAGTTTTTTCGGGCCCGAGGCCTGCTACAACAAAAATTAACGGACGACCAGTCCATCCGCAATGAATCGTTCTGACGATCTTTTTCCACAACCCGGCGGCACGCCTGACCCGTACTGGCAGCGGGCGTTCGACGACGCGTTCGATACGCCGCCACCCCGCGTATGGGAAGGGGTAGAGCGACAACTCGACCTCGATGAATCTGACGGAATTTTACCCCTTTGGCAACACCGCGAAGGGCGAAGGTCGATGCTATTTGGCCGGTGGTCGGCTGGTATTGCCGCGTCGTTGATGCTGACAGCCCTGGGCTGGTGGGCATGGCACCGCGAAGATGCCATTCGTCCCGATGTAGCTGTGATCACTGCTCCTGCGCAGACTACGCCAGGTACGTTGCTGCCGCCAACCGGGCCAACAGTAGCCCATGCCGAAGCTACTGGCGTTGCCCCGTTGCCGTTACCTTCGCTGGCTCCGGCCCGGAATGGTACGCAGGTACGTCCCCGTCAAAACCATGAATCGACGACTGATGCCGTAGCGATTGAAACGCCGGGTACGTTGCTGGCGGGTCGTGCTAAGTCAGTTACCAATAGCCCGCTTGAACAGCCTGAGCAACACGTAGCGGCGCTGGTTCAGCAGGCTGGCGCAATAGTACCGAACACGGTCGAAGAAGCAAACGGCACCCTGATTTTCACCGAAACAACCTTATCGACAACGATGCGGATGAAAGAAGCAGAACCGTTTTCGTCGGTCGGTACCGGTTTACAGCCTTCCACTTTTTCGCGCTCGGTGACAACCCGCTCGTTTACGTCACCATCGCTCAGTATGCAGTCGACGACCATTCGATCGCAGACCAGGATGGGGGCGTTACCACCTGCTGGTCTCCAGCCTGATTTTCCCGTTGCTCCGGCGGCTGAGCGTGCGGCTTTATCGGCCATTAGCAATTTGCCCGAATTAGCAGATCAGGCTGCTACCCCGCCGGTTACTAAATCGCTGGTACTTCGGCAGCCAGAGAACGAATTGGTTGCGGCCAATAAAGAAGAGAAGCCAACTGCTGATCCTGTGTCAACGAGTTCGAAAAGACAGCGGCAGAAACCCTGGATTTCAGCTGGGGTAGCCACGTCATCTTTCAATCCGGCGGTGGCTATTCGGTCGGTAATGAGTCCGGTATTAAGTTCACCGCAGGGTTTTGCTATGGACAGCCCATCTGCGCCCATGTCGACGCTACAGAGTCAGTTGGGCCGGGCGGTCGCTTTTCAGGCGGGTGTTGGTATTCCGCTGGGCGAACACTGGTCAGTCGAATCAGGCGTTGGTTATTTGAATGGGCAGAACGAGGTACAAAGTCCGACGCGGATTTCGTCGCTGGTTTCATCGGCCAATTCAGCCAATACTGATAACCTGTATACTGATTTAGTAAATCGACTGGCTAATAAGCCTGTGTCAGCCTATGCTAATTCGTCGACCAGTAAACTGTACGATTACTCACTATCGAATCAGGCAAGTAGCTACGCCGCAACGCAGCAGCAGGTGGTAAACAACGCCTATCAGTTTGTGCAGGTGCCGGTGCAGGTCGGCTATGAACTTCGGCCTCGTCGCAAGTTAGGACTAGCCTTGCTGACGGGGATGGTATCGAACTGGTTCGTTAAAAACACGGTAGCCGAATCCATCACGGTTAAGGCGGGCGATGGTGTGTATCGTCCGGTCACGTTGGCGGGTACGGCGGGTATGCGGCTACGTTACCGGCCCGATAGCTACTGGTCGGCATCGGCGGTAGGTACGTTCCAGCAAAATATGCATTCGCTGACACGGTCTGACGTAAGCCTCCAGTCTATACCACAGCAAGTGGGCCTCAGCTTTAGCGTTGATCGTCATTTTTAATGGTGTGTATTATGCAACAGTTGCCATTAACCAGGCTTACTTTTTTGTGGCTCAGTCTGCTGATTATGGCAGGGTGTTCACAACAGAAAGAGGAGATTATCCCGGTGGCTGACCCCGACCTGATTGCCGGTGACTGGGTGTTGATTGAGCCCGCCTCTGAGTATACGGTGACGCTTCGGATCGCCAGCACGGGCCCGTTGTTTATTGAGCACTATGGGCTGGAATTGACTGGTCGATCGTCGGTCAATCAGTACTTCGCCAGTGCGGCTTTTAGCCAACGCCCTTCTATTGAATCGGGACCAACCGGAACAGGCTCGGTGAGTGGCCTTGGTGCCACTAAAATGGCGGGGCCACCGGCAGCTATGCAGTTCGAGGATACCTATTTTGAACGGCTGAGGGCTGTTAATAAAGTTGAACTAGCCGGAAATAAACGGCTTCGCCTCAGCTATGGCGGTTCATCGCCCGGCGTGTTGGTGTATAAACGACAGTAAAGATGCTGGATTTTGGACGTTGGATTTTAGATGCTTTAGCTGGTCCAATATCTAATGTCCAAAATCCAGGGTCTCTAAGATATTTTGTGTAGGACTCGATCGCCCGGTGGTTTTGCTGCCGGGCGATTTTTTTTGATCTGGTTACAACCGTATGAAAATGAGGCGGGTCATGCTGTTAACATTCCTTAACACGTTATATCATGAAACGAGTACTCTACTTCCTGCTGCTGGCCCCACTGATGCTGATCGACTCGGCCTGCACCGATCAATGCAATGAAACGCGTTTGTTCCGGCAATACACGCCGGTAGCGCTCACCCCGAATCAGGTACGTATGGGTCTGAATGTGGCAAGCGCCCGCGGACTGGTTAATCCCGGTAAGATTTACACGAAAGACGGCTACCTCTTCATCAACGAATTGAAGATGGGTATTCACGTGATCGATAACCGCAACCCGTCATCGCCCAAATCAGTGGCCTTTATCAACATTCCGGGTAATGGCGATATGGCGGTTCGCGACAATTTCCTGTATGCCGATAGCTATATGGATCTGGTCACGCTCGACATCAGCGACCTGACCAATATTCACGAAGTAGCCCGTTCAGAGAAGGTGTTCACGCAAGGGCAGTTCGATGGCGGAAGCTGGTATTATTCAACCTCGAATGGGAACGAAATTATTCAGGATCAGAAAGTTGAGTACGTAAAACAGACCATCAAAACCAATTGTGAAGCGTCTCCGGTAGCGGCTGGTGGCTGGTGGGGTGGCGGCTGGTGGGGCACCATGCAGTTTGCCAGTGCATCGTCTGATAACAAGTCAGCCGCGCCTGGTAACGGCACAAGCGGTACAGGTGGGTCAATGGCGCGTTTTGCGTTGTACGACAAGTATCTGTACGCCGTTTCTACGTCAGACATGAAGCTGTTCAACGTGCAGCAACCGTCGAAACCGTCGTTCAGCAGCACGGTCAATATGGGCTGGGGTATCGAAACTATTTTTCCCTACAAAGACAAACTGTTTATCGGCTCACAAACGGGCATGCTCATCTACGATAATGCCGATCCCGCCAAGCCAAAGCAGCTATCGGTATTCCAGCACGCGCGCGTTTGCGACCCGGTAGTAGTGAACGACAATACCGCCTACGTAACGCTGCGCTCGGGCAACACGTGTCAGGGCTTTACCAATCAACTTGACGTGGTTGATATTACGAACCTGACCAATCCTAAGCTGGTAAAAAGTTACCCGATGCGTAACCCCCACGGCCTAGGCGTCGATTTTCCGAACCTGTTCATTTGCGAAGGGGCTTACGGGTTGAAGTCGTTCAACGTCAGCGATCCCATGCAGGTCGACAAGAATTTACAGCAGTATATGGAAGATTTCCAGGCCTACGACGTGATTCCAATGGGTGGCGTGTCTGGTCAGAAAACGTTGCTGTTGATCGGGAAAGATGGTTTTTACCAGTTTGATTACACTAATCCGAGAAGCTTGCGTTTGTTGAGTAAGATTCCAGTTACACGCCCTGATTTTAGCTAGGTACGTTGGTTTCGGCTTAACCCCCGACCTCACTCTATATGAAACCACACTATATACTCTGCTGGCTACTGCTCCTGAGTGGTCTGGCCAAAGCGCAGCTACCCGTTGCTGAGTCGCCGCTGACGAAGCGTACTTATCCCTTTGTAAACTATACCGAAGTAGGTGGGCTCTTCGGGCGCGTGGCTTATCCGACGATTGTAGGGTCGGGAGCCGAAGTGGTAGAAAACAGGCTCAGCCTGACGCTTCAGACATTCAACGGTGTACTGCTGAGGCCCCGATTGGCGGTTGGTGGCGTGGTGGGTGTCGACTGGTACGCTAGCGCGCTGTTGATGCCGGTAGGCGCGGGGATACGTTATTATCTGGCCACGCCCAATGATGATAATGTACAGATTTTTGCCTCGGCCGATGTTGGCTACGGCATTACGTGGCTCAACAAAGCAACATCGGGAAATGAACTGACGCGTGGGGGCCTGATGCTCAATCCTGGAATCGGTCTGCGATTTGGTAAGCCATCCAAAGCCGCTTTCATCATGTCGGTCAGCTATAAACGCCAGAATGTTGAAGCCTCCAAACCCCTGCAATGGAATGACATCCGCCGCGACGAAAGCCGGGTGTATAATCGGCTGGCGGTGAGGTTGGGAATGAGCTTTTAAACGATTTACGACATACGAATTACGATTTACGAATTGGGCTCCGCTATTCACCAATATGGTTGAACGGCGGAGCCCAATTCGTAAATCGTAATTCGTATGTCGTAATTAATTTTACGCCATGGCGAACTTGCTGGCGTTGCGTTTCCGCTCGTTCTCGTCGAGGTAGATCTTACGGATACGCATCGACTTGGGCGTTACTTCCAGATATTCGTCTTTCTGGATGTATTCCATCGATTCTTCCAGCGAGAAAGTGATCTTTGGAACAATCCGCACGTTGTTATCTGAACCGGATGCCCGCATGTTGGTCAACTGCTTGGCAGTCTGTACGTTCACCACGATGTCGTTCTGACGGTTGTGTTCGCCGATTACCTGACCTGCGTAGATTTCCTCACCCGGATCAACGAAGAATACGCCGCGATCCTGGAGTTTGTCAATCGAGTAGGCTGTGGCTGAACCGCTGGTCATTGAGATCAATGAACCGTTGATACGCTCCTGAATGGCACCTTTGAATGGCTGATACTCTTTGAACCGGTGCGACATAACGGCTTCACCGAATGTAGCTGTCAGTACGTTTGAGCGCAGACCGATCAGACCACGTGATGGAATGTCGAACTCAAGGTGCTGCAGGTCGCCTTTCGGTTCCATAATCAGCAGCTCGCCTTTCCGTTGCGTAGCCAGTTCAATTACTTTACCGGCCGTCTCTTCAGGTACGTCGACAACGAGGGTTTCGATCGGTTCCAGTTTCTGGCCGTTCTCATCTTCTTTGTACAACACTTGTGGCTGACCAACCTGCAGTTCGTATCCTTCACGACGCATGGTTTCGATCAGGACAGAAAGGTGAAGAATACCCCGACCGTAGACCAGGAAGCGGTCTTCGCTGTCGGTGGCTTCAACGCGCAGGGCGAGGTTTTTCTCGATCTCTTTGTACAGACGCTCGCGCAGGTGACGTGACGTTACGAACTTACCCTCTTTACCGAAGAACGGTGAGTTGTTGATCGTGAACAGCATGTTCATCGTTGGCTCATCCACCGAGATGCGCTCCAGTGCTTCGGGGTTTTCAAGATCCGTGATGGTGTCACCAATTTCGAAATCTTCCAGACCCGTGATGGCGCAGATGTCGCCGCACTGTACTTCAGTTACTTTCTGTTTGCCGAGACCCTCGAACGTTTGCAGTTCTTTGATCTTTACGCGCTTCACGGTACCGTCTGCTTTCACCAGCGCCATGTTGGCACCTTCCCGCATGATACCACGGTGAACACGTCCGATGGCGATCCGACCAACGAAGGCCGAATAGTCGAGTGACGTGATCTGCATCTGTGGCGTTCCTTCGTTAACGGGTACCGGAGGAATGGTAGCAATGATGGTATCGAGCAGGTACGTGATATTGTCGGTTGGTGTTTTCCAGTCCGGACCCATCCAGCCTTGTTTCGACGAACCGTATACGGTCGGGAAATCAAGCTGATCTTCGGTAGCACCGAGGTTAAACATCAAATCGAACACCTGTTCGTGCACTTCGTCGGGGCGGCAGTTTTCTTTGTCGACCTTGTTAACGATCACGATCGGCTTTAGGCCCAACTGAAGGGCTTTACCCAGTACAAAACGCGTTTGGGGCATGGCACCTTCAAAAGCATCGACGAGCAAACAAACGCCGTCGGCCATTTTCAGTACCCGCTCTACTTCACCGCCGAAGTCACTGTGACCTGGGGTATCAATGATATTGATTTTAACGTCTTTGTAACGAACCGATACGTTTTTCGAAACAATGGTAATGCCACGCTCACGTTCCAGGTCGTTGCTATCTAGAATCAGGTCCTGGAATTCCTGGTTCTCGCGGAAAAGTTTCGACGCGTGAATAATCTTGTCGACCAGCGTAGTTTTGCCGTGGTCAACGTGGGCGATAATCGCAATATTGCGGATGGATTGCATACAATGTTTGAAAAGTGTCACTACCTATAGTCTTGAAAGTCATTGTGAAGTAGTGCAGAGTCTGGAAAGTCATCTTCATCGCTTAACGACTTTCCAGACTCTGCACTACTTCACAATGACTTTCAAGACTTCTAAAAGAAACACAGGCAATTTTCCCGCAAAGGTACGAAATGTTATGCTGTAAAACAGATATTTACAACATATTAATGCGCATGAGGGCAATCAGAGCTATTGCCTCCTTTTATTGTACAATTCCGCTAGATTACTAGAGTTTAGTAATGTAAAGCGAGTTAACTCAGTGATGGAAGCGTTCCGAAACGTTTTGGGTAATATAGTACGATAGCTACCGAGGTTAGCACGCCCAGCAGGGAGCCTACAAAAGCGTCTTCTACGAAGTGTTGAAACAGGTATACGCGTGAGTAACCCGCCACAGCGCCCAGCAACGTACCCAGCCAACCCCAGGCTTTGCGCCGCCACAGAAAAACGAGCATACTATACAGGGCAAACGCCGAGGTGGTATGGCCGGAAGGGAAACTGTTGTATTCGTTGATGTGCAAGTCTTTAATCAGGTGATACTGCCAGTTTGAATGTTCGAAGTACCGTAGCGGCCGCAGGCGTTCGGGAAAAACGACCCATTTTAGAAATAAGCTGATCAATCCCGAAATAGCAAAACTGGCCAGAATGAGCCCACCAGCCCGGCGGTTCAGTACCAGTACCAACACACCAACAACAATGACAAAACCACCGTCGCCCAGGTACGTCAGGTATGGGAATAGCGCGTCGCCAATCAGGCTATTGTGTTCATTAACGAACCGAATGAGTTGCTCTTTAGTGTAAAGCAGCATCAACGTACCCACGGTAAAAAAGAGCAGCAAGTACGTCAGAAAGAAAAAGCGGTTGGCCCGGAACAGCGCAGAAAACGTCATGGGTACAAAGGTAGGAGACGTTACTATATTGGTGTGCGCCGTTCTATTATCTACCGGAATCGGCATTGCGTTGCGGGCTTTGTTATCTTTGGCATACGATTCGCCGTATGTTGCGCGTTGTGTTTGCTGAACGTTGCGACGATCAAAATTTTCCGCTACTTCCTGTCTATGACCATTCTGCTTCAGGTTCCTTCCGCATCGGCCGTTGCCGATACTACTGCCAGCGCCATCAATGGGGCGGCCGCTACCACCCAAGAACTCGGCCTGTTCGACCTTGTAGCCAAAGGGGGGTGGGTTATGGTACCCATCGCTTTCCTTTTTTTCGCCACGCTTTACCTCATTGCTGAGCGTTGGCTGCTGATCGGGAAACAGGGAAAAGTAGACCCTGGTTTTGTCGATAACGTAAAAGACATGCTGCTTCAGGGTAACGTGAAATCGGCCGAGTCATTCTGTAAAAATCAACGAACGGCCATTGGTCGCGTATTCGAGAAAGCTGTTGGCCGGGTGGGCGTTGCATCTAATAAAGAAATTGAGGGTACCATCGAAACCGTTGCGCAGATTGAACTGTCGCGCATGGATCGTAATCTGGGTTACCTGGGCGTTATTGCCGGTATTGCTCCCATGCTCGGTTTTATCGGTACGATCTCCGGTATCATCCGAATTTTCTATGACATCTCGCTCTCCGACAATATTAGCGTCGGTATCATTGCCGGTGGTCTGTACGAAAAAATGATCACGTCGGGCTCGGGCCTTATCGTGGGTGTCATTGCCTACACGGGTTATCACCTGCTGAACATGATGATCGAACGCTTCACGCTCCGCCTGGAAATGAACGCCTTCGAATTCATGGAAGTCCTCCAGAAACCTACTGAAACAGCGCGAGTAAGATAAAAAAGTCTAAAGCGGTCCGCCGCCGCGGTTCAAGGTCTAAGGTTCAAAGTCGCGCTGCTAAGGCAGTCATGTTGGCTTTGGCAGCGTGACTTTGAACCTTAGACCTTGAACTTTTAGACTCTCTTCTATGAAGCTTCGTCGAAAACGAAAATTTGCTGCCGAGGTGGCCACGTCGTCGTTGAACGACATTATGTTCTTTCTGCTCCTGTTCTTTTTGATTATCTCGACAGTCGCCAATCCAAACGTTATCAAGCTGTTATTGCCGAAAGCTGCCGCTACTCAGCAACTGAGCAAGAAACAGGTAACGCTCTCTGTTGATGCGGATAAGCAATACTTCATCGATAAGCAGCCGGTAGCCACCGAAGCGCTGGAGGAAGAACTGAAAACGATTATGACTGGTATCGATGAGCCTACGATCGTGGTTCGCTTCGATAAAACACTGACGGTCCAAGACCTGGTCGACGTACTACAAACCGGCGCCAAGTTGAACATCAAAATGGTGATGGCAACGTCGAAATAAACAAGTTTGTGGTTTGTCGTTTGAAGTTTATGGTTGCGCTGCCGATCTACAATCTGGCTCTTAAGCAGCGCAACCATAAACTTCAAACGACAAACCACAAACTCTTTTTAATACCCATTCGCCAGCATGCCGCCGTCGATGGCGAGTACCTGACCAGTGATGTAGCTGGAGGCGGGCATACTCAGGAAGGATACAGCTGAGGCTACTTCTTCGGGTTCGCCGACGCGATTCATAGGCGTTCGGGCCAAAATAGCCTGCAACTTCTCAGGATTATCAAGTACGGGCGCTGCCAGCGGGGTGCGGATGTACCAGGGCGCTACGGCGTTGACCCGGATTCCATCCTGCGCCCATTCGACCGACAGGTTGCGCGTTAACTGATTCATGGCCGCTTTGGTCATGCCGTAAAGCGATCCGCTGCTGGTGTGAGTCAGGCCTGACACCGACGACACAAAGACAATGCTGCTCTGGCCGGTGGCTTTCAATAGAGGATAAACCGCCTGAGTAAGCTCGTAAGCAGAACGGATGTTCGTGTTCAGGACGTAATCATACTCGTCGGCAGCGTAATCGGCGGTGGGTTTACGAATATTGGTGCCTACGTTATTGACTAGAATACCTACGCTACCCCATACCTCTTTCACTGTATCGGCCAGCGTTCGGGCGGCGTCGGGCTGGCTTAGGTCAATAGCCAGGCCTTCGACTACATGGCCCTGCTGCCGGTATTCAGTAAGCTGTTGCTGGAGCAGTTCATTGTCGCGCGCCACCACAAAGACGGCGGCACCGAGTTGCAAAAACTGCTTCACAATAGCCTCGCCGATGCCTTTTGTTGCGCCCGTAACCAGCGCACGTTGTCCCTGAAGCGAAAATAATTTGTTCATGATCGTTGGGAAATTCGGTCATATAGCGTTTTGCCAACGACCAGCATGATTAATCCCGGCAACAGAATGGCGCCAGCCCGAAAACCTGCACCTGTTAATTTATACACACCTTCGTTGAACTGAATAGCGCTGGTAAATAGCCAGTAACCACTTGCAGCCAACAGTACCGAAAGTAGCAGTACCGCCACAGTTTTGCCCGCCCGGCTAATCAGCGCTGTTAGTAAGATCGCCACGCCAACCACAGCTGATACGGTGCCCAGGGCGCGCGGAAAGGTTTTCAGGTAGTTATAATCGTAGAAGAAAATACCGGCCCGGCCAAGCAGGTTCGGGTGCGACATGAGCCAACCGTCGAGAACAACAAGCACGGCCAGCAACACATAAAAAAAAGGGTTTTTCATAATCGGTTACGCAGTCACCGGCTTAATGTACCGTTTCAGCCACGTTTGAGCGGCAGGTACGTGCCAGGCGGCAAGGTATTCGGCTTTTGTTTTGACCAGCGTATTGAAAACGATCGTTTCGGGTGTCAGCGTGCCTTCTGCGAACGCAGCTTTCAAACCACCCAACGGTAAGCTCTGCACTGTATTCTCGGCGTCCAGGTACGCTACTGACCGATCCATGAAATCGATTTCCAGTAATTGACCGGCCGCCTGTACCGAATGCACCGACGAGTCGATGGAGCAGCCGCTGGGAAGCCCCGCGCCTTCATCGACTGCCAAAAGCAGAAACCGCCCGTCGACAACCTTCGCTGCGGCGAGTAGTGGATGTCCATGCGCGGCCCAGTTGGCTAGTGCCGGTTGCAGCGTCATTTCAACGGCCGTTGTTTCGTCGGCCGTAAGCGCCCGGTTTGCCTGATACACCCACAAACGGGCCTCCGGCGTTATTTGGTCGAAAGAGATAAGCACGATCTGAATTACGATTTACGAATTACGATATACGATTTATTTGCTTCGCCAATCAACGCGGCTGGCTCAGCGGCAAAGTAAGTAAATCGTACATCGTAAGTCGTCATTCCCAAATCCTACAACCCCTGCCCTTGCGCGATCAGTTCCGAAATGTCGTAGACCTTCACAGAGTCTTCGCGGTTCTGGTTTTTCACGCCGTCGCTCATCATGGTCATGCAGAACGGGCAGGCTACGGCGATGGTGTCGGCACCGGTAGCGAGCGCTTCCTGGGTACGTTCTACGTTGACTTCCTTCTTGCCTGGTTCGGCGTCTTTAAAATACTGAGCGCCACCGGCTCCGCAGCAGAGGCCATTGGCCTTCACGCGCTTCATCTCTACCAGATCGGCGTCGAGCGAAGCCAGCACCTCGCGCGGCGCTTCATAAATCTTATTGGCCCGACCCAGATAGCACGAATCGTGGAAGGTTATTTTGCGGCCTTTGAACGGTTGACCGTCGGCTACTTTTACGCGGCCTTCGTTGATGAGCTGCTGTAGAAACTGCGAGTGGTGAATGACTTCGTAGTTGCCGCCGAGGTCGGGGTACTCGTTTTTGAGCGTGTTGAAGCAGTGCGGACAGGCCGTTACGATCTTTTTCACGTTATAGCCATTCAGCACTTGAATGTTGCTAACTGCCTGCATTTGAAACAGGAACTCGTTGCCCGCCCGACGTGCCGGATCGCCGGTACACGACTCTTCCGGTCCCAACACGGCGAACTTGATGCCAACATGGTTCAGGATGCGCACGAACGCCAGCGTAACGCGCTTATACCGATCGTCGAACGACCCGGCGCAACCCACCCAAAACAAGATTTCGGGTTCATCACCAGCGGCCATCATATCGGCCATGGTAGGTACGGTGTATGTTTTTTCAGACATGTCTTTACTGTTTGTGGTTTGTAGTTTGATGTTTGTGGTTGCGCTGCCAAGCACGAATGGGTTACTGGGCAGCGCAACCACAAACATCAAACTACAAACCACAAACTTTATTTTTGATTGATTTCGTCGGCCCAGTTGAAGCGGTCGCTTGGTGAGAATTTCCAGGGGGCCTGATTGTTTTCTACGTTGCTGAACATGGCGTTCCAGGAAGCGGGAGACTGAGCATCTTCCATCACTTTGTAACGACGCATTTGCAGAATGATATTCAGCGGGTTGATGTTGATGGGACAGGCATTGACGCAGGCCTGGCAGGTCGTGCAGGCGTTGATTTCTTCTACCGTTGTATAGTCGCCCAGCAGTGATTTGTCATCGGTGTAGTCGGCGCCGTTCTTTTGCTTGCCGGTCATGATCTCTTCGGCCCGCCAGCGGGTGTCCATCATAATTTTGCGCGGCGACAGTTTTTTGCCCGTGATGTTGGCGGGGCAGGCGGCCGTACAGCGCCCACACTGCGTGCAGGAGAATGCCCCCATGATGTCGACCCACGACAGGTCAGGCACGTCCTTCGCCCCGAATTTGCCCAGATCAGATGGCTGTTCACCGTTTTCGTTGTCTTGCGTTGCGTTACCGGCAGGGTCTTCGGCAATGGTCGGTTCGATGCCGAGCGCTAGCTGTACCTCTTTGGTAATATTCGGCATGTTCTTCATCTCGCCTTTAGGCTGAAGGTCTGAGAAATAGACGTTCGGGAACGCCAAGCCAATGTGCAGGTGCTTCGAGTAGGTGACGTAAGCGGCAAAGAACAGAATGCCGATGATGTGGAACCACCACGAGAACCGTTCGTAGGCCACCAAACCACCATCGCTTAAGCCGGTGAACAGGGGCTTCAGGTACTGACTGATCAGGAAATCGGGCAAAACACCCTGCAATTCGCCATAATGACCCACGCCACGGTCGCGCAATACGCTGTCTGAGGCATTCCAGGTCAGGAAGGCGATCATCAGCACGATTTCGAAGATCAGAATAAGCGTGGCGTCGAGGCGGGGCCACTGTGGACGCATCTCTTCGTGATTTTCGGGCTGTAGTCGACTCACTTTGGTGAGGTAACGGCGGGTCAGAAATACCACGCAAACGGCCAGTACCCCAAACGCCAGCACTTCGAATACACCGATCAGGAACGGATAAACGGGCGCGATGTAGGGCGCAAACACGCGGTGGGTGCCGAGTAACCCATCGATGATGATTTCCAGAATTTCGAGGTTGATGATGACAAAACCGACGTAGATAACCAGATGCATCAGGGCCACCGTTAAGTTTGTGAACATCTTCTTCTGCCCGAAAGCGATGAGCAGCATCAGGTTAAATCGCTCGCCCGGATTGTCGCTTCTGTCTTCGGGCCGACCCAGGTTTATGGCCCCGGCAATGTACTTAACCCGTCGGGTAATGACCACGGCAGCTACGATAAGTGCCGCAGCGAATAGAATTTGTTGAATCAGGTCCATATTTTTTAGCAGGTTAATCGGCTAAGGGTCAACTCAGAGGCGGTTAGGTTGTTTAATTTGAAAAGTTTTTTCTGTCATAGGGTTGCAACGCATGCTTTCTGCGCCTACTTTTGCACCCACGTTTAACACAGACGTCGCGGTGATGTAGCTCAGTTGGTAGAGCAAAGGACTGAAAATCCTTGTGTCGGCGGTTCGATTCCGTCCATCACCACCGCGAAGAAGGCCTTCCCTAACTAGGGAAGGCTTTTTTGTTGGTATGTGCTGAGTGAAGTCGATGAGTTGGATAGTATGCATGCATACCATTTTTAATGAGTGGCAAATATACGGTTTCCCCGATTGCGGTCAAGAGAGAAATTCGGGTAATTTTGAGGTAACCCGCCTGTCAGACCAACCTCATAAATGCCTATCCGTATCCGTTTGCTTTGTCTTTTCGGCTACCTGCTGACGTACACGCCTGGTACAGTGCTAGCTGATACGACAGCGGTTGCTCATCAACCTCAGGTACGTGCCGATACACTGGCAACATTCACTACAAATTCTCTAATCCGTTCGGAGTCGATTGCATTGCCCGATACGTTGGCCCGGTCTACCCGTCGAATGCGAACAGGTTTGTTACTTGGCTCATCCGTCTTGTCGCTGGGGGCTACCTATGTCTACCTGGAAAACAAATGGTGGAGTGAAGGCTACACAAATTTCCACCTCGACGATGGCCGTGACTTCCGGTATGCCAGTAATGTGGATAAGCTGGGACATTTGCTGGGGGGCATCTTTACGGCCGACGTTTATTATGGCGGTTTCAGGTGGGCGGGTGTGGCTCAGCGCCGGGCCGAGTGGTATGCGGTCGGGGCGGCAACCTTCGTACAGTTGAGCATCGAGTTTAAAGATGGTTTCTCGCCTCGCTACGGGTTCAGTTGGGCCGATGTAGCGTTGGGTACGTTGGGAGGCTTCTGGCCCATGCTGCAGAACCGCTCGGCGTTTTTCCGCGATAGTCAGTTTAAACTCAGCTACTGGCAACGGACCAACAAATACTTTGATCACCGGGGTATAAAAACGCAACCGTTCTCCATTGACGATTATATCAATCAGACGTATTGGTTTTCGTTTTCACCGAAACATCTTTTTGGTCGAAAAATGAAGCAACAATGGCCCGATTGGCTCCAGTTTTCGGTCGGCATGGGGCTGGATGCCAATACCTGGAGTCCTACGCGAAATGGAGAAGGGGGGCTGTGGGACATCTATCTGGCTCCGGATATTGACCTGCTAAAGCTGTTCAAGCCAAAAAAGCCTTGGGTTCGTTCGGTACTGCACGTGATGAACTACATCAAAGTGCCGATGCCCACGCTTCAGATTTTGCCAAAGCCGAAGCTGTGGGGACTATATTTCTGAGGAGTTACGCTTTAGTGTAGTGTGTCGTTGATAATTAGTACAAAACCGCCGTATGAACCGTCTATTCCCTGCCCTGATCCTCATTACGCTAACTATTGTAGGCTTACTTGCCTTGCCCAGCCTCGCCCCGCCTGATAGCGGCAATAGTGATTGGGCTGATTACCTAGGTGGCCCCGACCGGTCGCATTATTCGCCGCTGACGCAGATCACGCCCGAAAATGTGAAGCAGTTGCAAGTTGCCTGGACTTATAACGCGCCCGACAGTGGACAGATGCAGTGTAACGCATTAGTAGTCGACGGAGTGTTATACGGTGTTACGGCGTCGGTACAGGCCTTTGCGCTCGATGCCGCCACGGGGCGTGAACTTTGGCGGTTTGGCGACGCCCTGAAAGCCTGGCACAGTACGAGCCGGGGTGTGGCGTTCTGGCAGAAACCCGACAAAACCGGTCAGCGGATTCTGTATACGCTTGGTAGCAATCTCTATGCGTTGGATGCTAAAACGGGTAAGCCAATTTTAACATTTGGCGAAGGCGGTCACGTAGACTTGCATACGGGTCTGGGGCAAGAACACAGCGAGAAGTTCATTATCTCCAACACGCCCGGTACCATAGCCGGTAACCTGATCATTATGCCTGTCCGGGTTTCGGAAGAAGCGGGGGCAGCACCGGGGCACGTCCGGGCATTTAATGTAGAGACAGGCAAGCTAGTCTGGACATTCCGCACGATTCCGCATCCGGGCGAAGCGGGCTATGACACCTGGCCGAAAGACGCGTATAAGAACCCAAATATTGGCGGGGCCAACTGCTGGGCGGGTATGGCATACGACGCCAAACGACAGATCGTTTTTGTGCCAACTGGCTCGGCCTCGTTCGACTTCTACGGCGGTAATCGAAAAGGGGCGAACCTCTACGCCAATTGCCTGCTGGCGCTCGACGCCCGCACGGGTAAACGGCTGTGGCACTTCCAGTTCGTACACCACGACATCTGGGACCGCGATTTGCCCGCCCCACCCACGTTGATGACCATTCGTAAAAACGGGCAACTGATCGATGTGGTGGCCCAAACCACCAAGTCCGGGTTCGTGTACGTGTTCGACCGCGCCACGGGCAAGTCTATGTTTCCGATTCGGGAGGTGCCGATGCTGCCGTCGCCAATGCCCGGTGAATCACCCTGGCCCACCCAGCCGGTTCCTGAACTGCCCGCGCCCTTTGCCCGACAATCGCTGACCGTCAATGAGCTGAATCCCTATTCGGTCGATAAAGATTCAATCCGAACCTTGTTCAATACGATCGATACGCGTCCGTATGCGCCCCTCAACCAAACTACAGGTGCGTTGTTGTTTCCGGGTTGTGATGGCGGGGCTGAGTGGGGCGGCTCGGCGGCTGACCCTAACGGTACGCTTTATGTGAATGCCAACGAAATGGCCTGGATCTTTAAGCTGAAGCCGACACCCAAACAAGACGAACTGGCGCACCTGAGCCCTGGTCAGCGCGTGTACACGATAAGTTGTCAGACCTGCCACGGACCCGAACGAAAAGGGAATCCCAAAAGTGGCTACCCGTCGCTGGTCGATCTGGGCACCCGCCGCGACCGGGCCTATGTATCGCAGATCGTGAGCGGCGGAAAAGGCATGATGCCGGGCTTCCCGCAACTGTCGGGCGAAGAGAAACAAGCCTTGCTGGCTTTTCTGTTCGATGAAGAGAAGAAAGAAGTGAGCGCGAAGCCGACTTCGGCCAAGGCTGGTACCAAAGCACCCGAGCAACCGTATAAAATTACGGGGTATAACCGCTTTGTCGATAGTCGAGGTCTACCCGCCATTGCGCCACCCTGGGGTACGCTCACGGCCATTGATCTAAACACGGGTAAGCATCGCTGGCAAGTACCGCTGGGTGATGTGAAAGCCATTTCGGACAAAAACGGGGGAACGCCCACCGGAACCGAGAACTACGGCGGCCCCGTGGTTACCGCAAGCGGGCTGCTTTTCATTGCGGCCACGAAAGACGAGCAGTTTCGGGCGTTTGATACGAAGACGGGTAAAATCGTTTGGCAAACTACGCTTCCCGCAGCTGGCCATGCTACGCCCAGTGTGTATCAGGTGGGTGGGAAACAGTATGTTGTCATTGCCTGTGGCGGCGGTAAGCTGGGCACGAAAAAAGGGAATCAGTACGTTGCGTTTGCACTGCCATAGGGCCGTTTGAGTAACCACGGGCCGAAAAGTCAGTCTAATGCACACCGGTCTGGGTACGTTAGCGTAATTTTGTGGCTTTCCAAACTGCCCGTTGTATTCGGTACCTATGGCTCAAGCGTCTAATCCTATTTATTTCAAGGGCTTTAATGGAGTGCGGTTTATCGCTGCCTCAGCGGTGATAATTCATCACATCGAAGAGTACAAGTCAGTCTTTTTGTTTGGTCGGGAAGACCTCTGGGCCAGACCCTTTGCGTATCAGTTGGGCCGGTTGGGCGTCTCCCTGTTCTTTGTATTGAGCGGGTTTCTGATCACGTACCTGTTGCTCGCCGAGAAGCAGAAGACGGGCCGGATAGCCATTCGTAAGTTCTACATCCGGCGGGTGCTGCGCATTTGGCCGCTCTATTTTCTGGTAGTCGGGCTTGGGCTGCTGGTCTGGCCGCTCATTCCGATTCTGCAAACGCCCGCCTTGCTGGGCGATGTTTACGATCAGTTTGGGTTGAAGCTCCTGGTATATGGGTTGGTTCTTCCCAATGTAGCGCTGGCCTTTTTCGGAAACGTACCCATGGTATCGCACGCCTGGTCGATTGGTGTAGAAGAACAGTTTTACCTGATGTGGCCGTGGCTGGTGATGAGCAACAATCCCAAACGAACGCTGAAGATCGTTTTGACCGTGGTTGGTCTGTTGGCTGTATGGTTTCTCTACGAACGCTTTGTGGCCCGTCCGGCTTATCTGGGCGACGATCATGACCGGTCTCCGTTTGTTATTCTGGCCTTTTTTATGGCTCAGTTCCGCATTGGGTGTATGGCTATTGGCGGGGTAGGAGCGTGGCTTCTTTTCTCGCGCCATTGGATATTGCCAAAACTATTCCAGCGAAACGTGCAGCTTGCTGTTTACGGCGTGTTGCTGCTTTGCATCGCGTTTAGTGTTCGCGTGCCGGGCTTCAACTACGAGTTCTACGCCGTCTTTTTCTGCTTTATGCTGCTGAATCTGGCGGGTAATTCAACCTCGCTGGTAAAACTCGACAACCCGGTAACGCGCTTTATGGGCGATATTTCGTACGGCCTGTATATGTATCATCCACTCCTGATTACGTTGTGTATGAACAGCCTGCTGTTGCTATGGCCCGGTCGCCCCACCCACGATAATTCGGCTGACCCTGTTTTCATGACGTTGCTGTATCTGAGCAGCTTTACGTTAACAACACTGGTGGCCTGGTTGTCGTACACGTATTTTGAGAAACCATTTTTGTCCCTGAAAGACCGTTTTGCAGTAGTGGCATCCAGTCGTCGTCCTGCCGAACCATCAACACCGCCGACTTCTTCGTCACTGGTTCCGTAACTTTACACCATGCTTATTCTTCTTGTTAAAGGCGTTACGTCGCTGCTGTTAACGCTGGCTATTGGTTTGTTGCTCTGGCAACGTCCGCGTGTTGAGCAATGGTTGACTACAACAAAAGCTCCTTGGCTTACCCTATTTTTTGTTTTCCTTAGGCTGTTGCCTTTTCTGGGAGTTTATGTCATTCTGGGCTTCGAGCCGCAATCCGACGTGCAGTGTTTTTATCCGATTGTGTCGTCGGCCACGCGTCTGGAAGTACCTTACATAGGCGCGTATAACGCCTACAGTCCCTTTTTCGGCTATCTGCTGGCGCTGCCACTGGCCCTTTACGATAACATCCGGGTCATTGTGCTTACGTTGCTGTTGCTGGAAACGGCAACGGTCTGGTTTACGCAACGTACCTACCTGCCGCAACTCACGCAGGGTGAACGCCTGTTCCGGTGCCTGATCTATTACCTGCTGCCCGTTTCGTTTGTATTTGCCGTCTTCAGCGGGCAGGAAGACATTCTGGTCTGGGGCGCGGCGCTGGCCGGTGTCTGGCTCTGGCAAACGCGGCAGAACGCATTTCTGGGCGGTTTGGCCCTGGGCATTGGCCTGCTGCTAACCAAAGCCACGTTTGTGCTGCTGATGATTCCGCTTTTTCTGCTGACCCGCCGCAAGGTGTCGTTCGTGGCCGGTGCGGCCGTGGTGGGCCTGCCCGTGCTGGTGTGGCTCTACCTGACCACGGGGATGCTGTTTCTGGAACAACCCCTGCACGAAGGCGATTACCTGAAAGCCCCCAACTGGCGATCGGTACTCAATCCCGTTCTGACGGGTATGACCCTGAATGGGAACCTGGGCAAGTGGATCACCCTAACGTTGCTGCTCATTGTTATAGGACTGGCTACGCTCTGGGTACGTAAGCGCGACGAATTAGTTGGCTATCTCCCGATGCTTTACATCACCATTTTTGCGGCCATGAGTGTGTTACAGCAAAACTCGATCACCGTATATGCCTTTGCGTTCATGCTACCGCTGGTTTTTTGCCTGACCGATTGGCGCAACAAGACTGAAGTAGCCATTCTGCTGATTTTTAATCTGCTGGCGGCTAATCACCCCTCAATTTGGTGGCGGATGAAACAACCTTACTACACTTTTGACTCGCTTAGCAACCCGCTGTATCTGGCCGAATACGTAATGGAATGGGTAATCATTGCCGGTTTTGCGTGGTGCGTCTGGCTGGCTGTTCGGCAATTGCGGCGCGGGCCAATCGCTACTCTACCCGTTTAAATTGCTGCTTCGCCTGTTTGCGCGAAAGGGCGTTGAAATGCCACCACTCGTATTCGATTGGCATAAACCCGCCCGCCTGCATGGCCTGACGCAACAAACGCCGGTTCTCTACCTGCTGCTTCGTTAACTGACCTGTTTTGAGCAATTGCACTTCCTGCTTCGGATACGCTTTCGGGCCGAAAAAATCGTAGGGGGTACCCATGTCCAGGGCGCGTCCGTCGGCGGTAGCGAGGGTGAGGTCAACGGCGCATCCGTAACTGTGAATAGAGCCTTCGCGCGGGTCGGCCACGTAGGTGCGTCGCTGCCTTTCCGAATATTGAGGTAGTGCATTCCAGAGTTTCCATTGTGCAGATTGTGGCCGGGCGGCATCGTAGATCAGCAACCGCAGATCGGGCCTACGTACCTGTAGCCATTTACTGGCCGCGCTCAATTTCCGGGTGGTCATTGGTTGCAGGTAGGCTTGCGTCAGATCGCCATACACATCCTGCTTCACGAAATTATCGGTAGTCGAATACTTCAGCTCAACCAACAGGCTGGGGTCAACCGTTTGCACGTTTACAAGGCCCTGCTTTTGCATGGAAGCGTCGGTTTGGGCACTTGCATGATGCGTAAATGCGTGAATGAGCGAATAGGCAACTAAAAGAACGGCAAAGCGAAAGGACATAAATTTGGATTGTTTGTTGGCATTTGGGGTCGTAAACTTACGGCGAAAGGTAACGACCTACGGCGTAGTCGCTCTTTCACCCTTTCACTTTTCACTCTTCACCACATGGCCCTTAACTACATCTGGGTAGCTTTTTTCCTGATTGCTTTTCTCGTGGCGCTGGCCAAACTTATTTTTCTGGGCGACACCGAAATCTTTAAACTCCTGGTCGAGGGCCTTTTTGACTCGTCGAAAGTGGCGGTGATGGATATTGCCCTGCCCTTGGCCGGCGTAATGACGTTTTTTCTGGGGCTACTCAACATTGCCGAAAAAGCGGGCGTCATCAACGTCATTGCGCGGCTGATCGGGCCGTTTTTTCATAAGCTGTTTCCCGAAGTCCCCCGCAATCACCCGGCCAACGGGCAGATGATTATGAACTTCTCGGCCAACCTGCTCGGTCTCGATAATGCTGCTACGCCCTTTGGTCTGAAAGCCATGCAGAGTCTGCAGGATTTGAATTCAAATAAAGATGTTGCTTCCAATGCGCAGATTATGTTTGCCGTGTTGCATACATCCGGACTTACTATTATTCCGCTGAGTATCATGGCGCAACGGGCTATCCTGGGCGCGCAAAATCCCGCCGATATTTTTATTCCCTGCGTCATTGGTACGTATGTTACTACGGTGGTTGCCCTGATTGCTGTAGCCCTTCGACAGCGAATTAACCTGCTGAATCCGACCGTACTGGGCTGGCTGGGGGCCATTACCGGGCTTATTGCGCTGGCCTTATGGAGCCTGTCGGGACGGCCAAAAGAGGAGGTAGAGATGATCTCGAAAGTGGTGGGCAACCTCATTCTGATGGTCATTATTCTGGGGTTCCTGCTGGGTGGCCTGTATAAGAAGGTGCCTCTTTTCGAGACCTTTGTCGAAGGAGCCAAAGGTGGTTTCGAGACGTCGGTGCGCATTATTCCCTATCTGGTGGGCATGCTCGTGGCTATTGGCGCTTTTCGTAACGCAGGGGCTATGACCTTCCTGGTCGATGGCCTCAAATACATAATTGGCCTGACGGGAGTCAATACTGATTTTACAGATGCTCTTCCCGTGGCTTTAATGAAGCCGCTCAGTGGCTCTGGTGCCCGTGCTCTCATGATCGATGCCATGAAGGAGTTCGGGGCCGACTCATTTGTAGGGCGGCTGGTGTGTATTTTCCAGGGGTCGGCCGATACCACGTTTTATATCGTGGCTTTGTATTTTGGCTCAGTAGGTATCAAAAACAGCCGGTATACCATTCCGCTCTGCCTCTTCGCCGATCTGATTGGCGTGATCGCCGGTATTGCACTGGGCTACTTCTTTTTTCATTGATTCAGGTACGTTGTCAACGTGTACCTGAATCAATGAAAAAATGGTTAATTCGTTTCTACAGAGTGCTCATATCGATCACGAAGCGGTAACGAACATCGCCTTTCAGCATGCGCTCGTAGGCGGTCTGAATATAATTCATCGGAATTACTTCTACGTCGGATACAATGTTGTGTTCAGCGCAAAAGTCCAGCATTTCCTGGGATTCGGGCATCCCACCTGTATTTGAACCCACAATGCTTTTCCGGCCACCGAGTAGGCCAAAAACGCCAATTTCGGCTGGTTTTGGCGGCGCGCCAACGCAAATCTGAACGCCGTTGGTTTTCAACAGGCCCAGATACATGTTGTAATCGTGCGGTGCCGAAACGGTATCGACAATGAAGTCGAATGTATTCTGTACGGCTTTTACCTGCTCAGCATCACTGGTCAGCACAAACTTGTGGGCACCTAACCGATGCGCATCTTCTTCTTTCGAAGGCGACGTGCTCAGCAGGGTGACTTCGGCACCAAACGCTACGGCAAACTTAACGGCCATGTGGCCCAGACCTCCCAAACCTAACACGGCCACCTTATGGCCCTCGCCCACTTTCCAGTAGCGCAACGGAGAATAGGTGGTGATACCCGCGCAAAGCAACGGAGCCACCGCGGGCAGATCGAGCGATTCGCTGACCTTTAGCACAAAGTCCTGATGGGCTACCATTACGTTTGAATAGCCGCCGTAGGTGGGAGTTTTCTTATCCTGTTCGTAGCCGTTGTACGTCTGCGAATTTCCGTTCAGGCAGTACTGTTCCAGACCTTCTTCGCAATTTTCGCAGTGTCGGCATGAATCAACAAAGCAACCAACGGCGGCCAGGTCGCCCGCTTTGAATTTGGTTACCTGATCGCCGACAGCCGTTACCCGACCCACCACTTCATGACCCGGAACCATGGGGAACACCGAATTGCCCCATTCGCCCCGAACCTGATGCAGATCGGAGTGGCAAACGCCGCAATAGTGAATATCGAACTGTACATCGGTCGGTTTCAGATCCCGCCGTTCAAACTGAAAAGGTGCCAGATCTGATTCGGCATCCTGAGCTGCGTATCCTTTCGCTGCAATCATTGTGTTTTGTGTAGTTTAATTTGAGAAGTCTGTTTGCCTTCCATCTTCCTATATAACGCTAAAAATGATCTGATGGCTGACTGTCTTAGCTAAGCAGGTAACGTATGTGTAAGGAAAGAACGATAGAACGGGTTCTGGCCTTCATTATCACGAATTGTTATGTTTTTCTAGACAGCCATGCCACCATGGCCAAACAGGCGCCAAACCAGGCGAAAGGCAGGCGTAGATCGATGATGGATAAGGCGCCGAAAACAACCGTTGTGCCGAAACTGGCCAGACCCTGCATAGCCTGATTGAGGCCAAAGACTTCGCCCCGGTCGGTATCGGTGGTTTTCTGCGCCATCAGCCCTTCAATCAGTCCCTGAATGAGCGAGTAGGTGAGGCAGTCGATTGTGATAATGATGTAGAGCCATAGTTTCGACGTACCGACCAATCCGTAGGAGGCCAGCACGGGGATACCCAAAAGGGCAAACCAGAAAATGGCCCGCCGCTGATTGATGCGGTCGGCCAGATAGCCGTAGAACCCGTAGCTGATAGCCACGCTGAGTCCGCCGAAATACATGAAAAAATACGAAATGTCTTTGGCGTTCATCTTCAGCTCGCCTAAACTGACATACGCCACAAAGTAGTTATAATAGCCGAGGGCACCTGTAAGGGCTACCTGCATCAGTACAAGTGTCAATAAACCCGGATGCTCACGCTCTTTTTGCTTAAGCCGGGCCAGTATACTGCTCACGTTTAGGGAGCGAACCAGCTCGGTTGTCAGTTCCTGCCGCGACACGCCTTTGGCCGTGACGTGGGTTTCGCGAAGCAAAAAACTCAGCAACACATTCAACGCCGACAGTCCAACGGCCATGATAACAACGTACCTGGCCTGTTCGAGCGGGTCGGTGAGATCGAGGATGGTGATGAGCAAACCGGCAATGGCCGGACCAATCACGAAGCCGAGTGAAATGATAGCGCCTTCGATACCCAGATTTCGGAACAGCGATTCGCGGGGCGAAATATCGGTAATGGCCGAACGTACAGTGGCATACAGTCCGTTGGTGAGTCCGTCGCTGAACCGATTGGCCAATTGCCAGCCCATACGAATAGGTAACAGCATGCAATTGGCGATGAACGTACCTATGGATGATATCCGAAAAATGGGCTTGCGGCCGTATCCGTCAGAGAGTTTACCCAGGAGCGGAGCCGAAATGAGTTGCACACCCAGAAACAACGCCGTACCCAACGCCAACCACAATTGCGGTTGCGCGTGGCCCCGCACAAACTGAGGCAACACTGGCCCCAAAATAGACCCAACTACTACATCAATGAAGATAATGGCATAGATGTGCAGCAGGTGACGGTCTTTGAACATGTTACTTCTGATTCGCTACATCGGTTTCTTTACTGGCTTCTTCGGGGAGCGTGGCCGCGCGGTAGGCCAGTACGGCGAGGGCCAGGGCGTAGAACGCAAACGGCGCACGCGGGTCTACGGCGGTGAGTAGGGTAGTGGCTACCGCCGCCGCAAAACTAGCTACGCCGCCCAGCGCCTGTGTATCGCCGAAAATACTTCCTTGCCCTTCGCCTTTGGCAGCTAGTTGCGAGGTAATGCCCGCAATCAGGCCGGCCAGCAAACCAACCGTTACCGAATCAACAGTGGCCGCGATATAGAGCATCAGCACACTGCCACCGCTAAACGCATACAGGGCCATCACACCAATGCCCGCGATGGCGACCCAGATCAGCATCTTCTTCTGGTTGATGCGTTTGGTGATCAGTTGGAAGAAGACGAGGTTGACAACAAACGTAATAACGCCGTAATACATAAAGAAATAAACGGCCTGTCGGGGTGTTAAGCCCAGATCCCCCACAATCAGGTAGGCGATAAAGTAATTGTAGTAACCCAGTGCCAACAACGACAGGAGTTGCAAAATATACAGTGATTTAAAGCCTTTCAGCTTCTCGTCGACCACATCTAGTTGCTTCCATAAAGCGCTGACTTTTAGCGCGCTTAGCGACTTTTTCTTTAGCTCCTGAATATCGACCGGCTGTTTTTCTTTTTCGTTGGTTTCCTTGAAAATAAGCGTCAACCCTACATTGATCAGCGCCAGGATAATGCCCATGATCACCAGCGGAATGGGGTCGAAACGAGCCTGAGGCAGGGCAATGATGAGCAGACCGCCAATGGCCGGCCCAAAAATCGCTCCCAGCGCCGTCAGGTTGCCCTGAACGCTGGTTTGTTGTGTCACGTCGTTGTCTTCGGCCGTGTCGACCACCGCCGATCGCAGCACTGAACTCATACCATTGGTAGTACCCTCCAGCGCCCGGTTGCTCAGATACCCCCAGGCGTTAACGGGAAATAGGAGGAACGAAGCGAAGAAAGAGCCAATAGCAGTCCCTATCAGCACCGGCCGGCGGCCAATTTTATCGGACAAGGCACCTAATACGGGCGAGACGACTAATTGCAGTCCAAGCAACAGGGCCGAGCCTGCCATTACCCATACCTGCTTGGCTGGCAGGGCCTGCGTATACTTATTAAACAACGGCCCCATTCCTCCCGCCACAACACTGTCAATCAGGGTTATGGCGTAGATCAGGCCCACTCGTGGATTCTTGAACATGTACAGAAAGTGTAACGATGGGCAAAAAATAAGCCCGCCAGTCTGACGAGCTCACTTATAGAATAACGTGTATCGACATCAATTAGGCTGAACCGTTGAATAAGTAACTGTACTAATAAAATTTGCAGGTACGTTGCTGGAAACCGATCTTAGGCTTCTGCGCTCAATTACCCCCGAAACTTCTTTAGTTTAGCTCGTAACGATGAGGGAATGAGGCCACCGATTTTCAACAGAATAGGCGGAATATTCATGCGTGCCGAGTAGCCTTCGTTGGTCTGCGTCAGTTCTTCGTCGAAGTATTTATTCTTGATCACCGCTCCATTGACAATATTGGTAATCTGCCGAATGTAAAGCCGGTCGGGGGCGGCATCGGAACGGAGCGGTGTATAGTAAATACAATCGTTGAAATAATAGTGCGTCACCTGACTGTGCCGCGTTGAACCGGGTGTTTGAATGGGTTCGCCGCCATGTAACAAGTTGGCCGACCAGATAATGGCCTGCCCTTTTTTCATGTTCAAGACCGCTTTTTTGAGTTGATGCGCTTCGGTCATGGCAGCAATAAAATCTTCGTAGCGCGGGTACAGCTTGCCGTATACTTCCTCGGCGGTTTTAGCCACGGTTCCTTTCATGCCCATATCAACCAGGTCGTAGAACGGTAGTTTGTGGCTTCCCGGGAAGTAATGGAGTGGACCGTTATCGTCACGAACATCTTCGAGCGCTACCCAAACACCGCACATAAACCGCTGCGGAATAGAGTTAAAATGGATAGAGTCGCTGTGGGTACGTTGCTGTGTACCAACGGCAAAATTCAGGGTCTGAAACGGAATGGGCTCGCGGCGGTAAAGCACACGCAACATGTCGAGAACGCGGGGGGCGGCGGCAATTTGCTGTACGGCAGGCACCGTTTTCCAGGCATCCTGTACGCGTGAATTGGCATGCGTAGTTGGAATCAGCGGTTCGGCCTGTTGGCGCGCTTCGTCGATGATCGACATGGGAATCTGAGGATCGAAGATTAAAAAACCCTGTTCAGAAAATTGCCTTACCTGTACGGTTGTGGCTTCGTCGAGGTTGGCCTTGCGCAGGTCGGCCTCAAAAAAAGGCGACTCTGTCCAGGGCAGGTTAACGGTAAATTCAGTTGGTATAGTTGCGCTCATAGCCGATGCATTTTCAGAAATTTAGCAAAAAAAGGTACACATTCCCCAAAGAGATTACTTACTGATTCTTTAGCCCCCTTTTTCTCATCTATTGGTAAGCCTTTTTACTCAGATACGATGAATGGGTCAGAGGCTAAGAAAATGGGCGATGTCTGCGATTAGGCACCAATAGCACCTACTTTTGCCCTATGCAGCAACAACTCGATTCCTGGATTCGCGCCCTCATCCGGTGGTTTGGCTATGTGCCAAATCGGGATATTTCCGGCTGGGTTTTACTAACTATCTCCATCATATTGGGCGTAGTCATCACGTTTATGCTGGTGCAGATTACCCGGTTAATTCTTCGGCGACGCTATGAACCGGCACTGGCTATGATGCGGAGCTACCTGCGGGCGGCGTTTTATTTCTGGCTTCCCTCCCTGTTCTTTCTGGTAGGCACCAACCTCCAAAACGAGCGGTTCCTAAGACGACATCCGGTGGCCGATAAAACGGCCGAGATTCTGTTTTTGCTGACGAGTACGTGGCTGGCGCTTCGCTTGCTGAAAGTGGCTGAACTGTTGCTGGTGCGACGCTACGACATTACGAGTGACGCCAACCTGTCGGGTCGGAAGTTCGTAACGCAGGTCCAGTTTTTCCGTCGTATTCTGTCTACGCTTATTTTGCTGGTTAGCTTCTCGCTGTTGTTACTCAACTTTCAGGGAAGCCGGAAAGTGGGCGTCAGTGTGCTCACCTCGGCCGGTATTGTGTCGGTACTGGTGGGGTTTGCCGCGCAGAAATCGCTGGGTAACCTACTGGCTGGCATTCAGATCGCCTTTTCGCAACAAATTCGCCTCGACGATGCCGTGGTGGTGGAAAACGAGTGGGGACGTATCGAAGAAATTAACCTGACCAACGTAGTGGTTCGCCTCTGGGACCGGCGGCGGCTGATTTTACCCATCACTTATTTCGTGGAAACGCCTTTTCAGAACTGGACCCGCTCAGACGCCAGCATTACCGGGGCTGTTCTGCTTTATCTGGATTATAACGCGCCTATCGAGGCTATCCGCGAGAAAGCAAAAGCGCTGGCCGAGGCCGACCCGCTCTGGAATGAGCAGGTGTTTGCGGTGCAGGTGACCAATGCCATGGCCAGTAGCATTGAAGTACGCATTTTGGTGTCATCTAATGATGCACCTTCGGCTTTTGATTTACGCTGCCACATCCGCGAAGCCATCATTGCGTTTCTTCGCGACGAACACCCCGAAAGTCTGCCGCAATCGCGCATCATCTTGCCAGAAAACAGCCGCTCAGTCATTGCTCAGGCCGCTGATAACCGGATGATTGAATAATCTGTAGCGCCGAAGCTCCAGCTTCGGTAGTCGTAAGTTAGCTAGTTCAACTACCGAAGCTGGAGCCGCAGCGGCGGACCGTTTCGGTGCTACTTACTTCACGCCCACAACTTTGCTTAAGCCCGACACGCCGTTTTCGTTAAAGGCTTCAATGGCAAAGTAATAAGGTACCCCCACGTTAAGGGCTCTCAGCTCGAACCGGTTTGGTTCGTCGCTCCAGAACTGGTAGGTCTGATACAGTTTGTCGGGCGCAATGCCCCAGCGAATGTTGTACCCCGTTGCGCGATCTCCTGCCCGTCCGGGTACGTTGGCCCAGGTCAGGTCGGCGTTGCGCTGGTCTTTCTGGCGAATAGCCGTCATGGTGGGCGTGGTGGGTACGTTCCCTGCTCCGTTGCCAAATACCCTGAATGCGTTGATAGCCAGCGTTGGCCCCGCCACATACACGTGTTCATACCGAACGTACCTGGCCCGGACGAGTTTCCCATCGGCACGGGCCGGAATCTCAACGTAAGCGCAGGCGTGGTCTTTTCTGGGCTCTCTTGTCAGGTCAGCAACCACTTCGAACTTCTTGCCATCCTCCGACGTCAGAATTTTAAACTGGGTGTATACCGTTGAATCAGAATCGAAGATGGTCTGCTTGTAATCGATGTAATCGACCTGCACGGCCCGAATCGTGTGTAGGCTGCCCAGATCGGTCGTCAGCGTTTCGCCGGGTTTGTTTTGGCCCGCTACCCAAAATGTGCGCGGATTTTCGTCGGCCACCCGATCGGCGGTAACGGTATCGGTGGGGGCCGTGGCGAGGGTTGATGAGGCCGTAATGGGCTTTTTGTAATTCAGCAGCATCCAGCCTGTAAACAGCTCATCGCGGTTTTGCATTGATTTGGTGGGCAGGTAATGCGGGTAATCGCCAAAGCGGGTATTGACGTTCATGTGTCCATCTTTATCAAAACCGGCCGGGTTCATCACAATACGACGTTCCATGCCCCAGTTATAGCCAATCCAGGTAGTACCTGTGTTCCAGTAATTACCAAAATTGTCCTGAAAAGTGTTGCCGTGCCCGCAGCCGGTAGCAAACCCGCCCGGTTTGTAGGCAATGGGGTTATAAGGCGCATATTCCCAGGGCCCCAGCGGACTTTTGCCCACGTAGGTACCGTTCCCATACACGTTGTATTCGGTGCCCGGCGCCCCGTATTGCAGGTAGTAGGTGCCGTTGTGTTTGGTCATCCAGGCTCCTTCGGTAAACGGTTTGAACGGATCAGAATGGTTAGGGCCGAAGCGTTCCCAGCCGTGATTATACGGATCGAGCCAGAACATGGCCTTGTACGCCGCGGCCGGATTGTTGCCTGCGTAAGTCAGGTTGCGGCTTTTGTCGAGTTCGGCTCCAAAAATCGGGTACACATTCGATGAGCCCCAGTACATGTACCATTTGTCGGTATCGTCGTCGTGGAAAAGCGCGGGGTCCCACGGGCCAATATCTTTCGGCAGGCGCGGCATCCAGCGGTTCAGAAATTTCAGCTTTCCCTTCTCCGGTTCGGTCGAATAAAAAATGGGGCGCTGTTCAAACGTGCTCTGAAAGAGGTACATCGTGTCGCGCACCGATAGCGCTGCCGGGGCACACATATCTTCCATCGGCCATTTATCGGGCACAATGTAGTTCCAGTCGATGAGGTTTTTCGAGTGCCACCAGCCACCCTGAATGGTCACGAAGAGGTAGTATTCTTTCTTATGATTGATAATGACCGGGTCGGCCCCCGAGCGGTACGAAATCTTCTCGTTTAACTGTTCAAAATTATACCGATAGCTAATATCCATCGGGTTGCAATAGGTGCTTTGCGGCCGTTGCTGAGCCATACCAGGCGACACAGAAACCAGCAGCCAAAGCAGGAGTAAGGTGGTACGCATTGTTTAAGGGTTTGTCGGTAAAAGGCACAACGGTTTTGTCTTTACCTTTTTTTAAATGCCAGTAATACAGGCATATCGCCGTGTAAACTATTTGTTAATAACTTACCGGCTACTTCAATCCATCACCATCCTTACATGGCTTATACAGATGCTCGTCTGCTAACCAACGAAGATTTAGTAGAAGACTTTTTTAAACGCGTGCTCAAATACGATTATAAAAACCCCTCTATCTTATCGAAAATTGTTCAGGCAGAACTCAGTATGGCCAACTTTGATTTTGGATATCCCACACTGCAAAGCCACCATTACCGTGATCGACGATACAAAGATGATTCGACCCGATGGCATCTTCGTCGTCAGATTACAAGTGAGTTATTTTCATTGAAGCGGCCTGATCGGGATGAATCTCTGAAATTGGGTGCAGGCGGTGCTTTGCCTGCAAGTGATATATCCTGCGATAAACAGGCTTTCATCATCATAGGCCCTCCCGCGTCGGGAAAGTCAGGCATTGCCAACAAAGTAGCTGATCATTTGGTAGTGACGCGGAGAGTATCAGCCAATTAGCTAAACTGTTGGTAGATGTGCACGGTTACTCAGTTCATTTGACATTGACGAAGTTAGACCGTAGATTAGCAACTATTCGGGCTATCGAACGTTTTAAAAGAACTAAGAGGTATGTGCCTCTAGGCGTGATTTTTGATAGTTTTGGCAATGAGCCAATACACTCGTATCAAACTCTACAAGTAAATAAAAAGAAGCTGTTCTCCAGTTTTGGAGCCGTTTCTACTCATAACGCAAAACCGGAATGTCTGGACAGCGACCAGAACAACCCAGCTAATCTTTTTACGCAGGTATGAATAAGGTAAACTTGAACAAACGGGTCAAGTCGTCGAAAGAGTTGATTAGCCACCTACGTGCTAAAAAAACAGTAAGCGTATCTCGATCAATAACCGATTCGCAACGACTAACCCTCTCTGATCACTATCGAAAATTGTATAATCAGGAGAAAGCAGATATTCAACGGCTTATTGTTAACACTAAAGAGTTAGTAGCCGATTGACCTCTCTTGGGTACTGTTCTGTCAGTCATCAATAAAAAGACCATATCAGCCTGTGCCGTGCAGAGATGATATGAACACTATTGCATGCTGGCTTCAGACCTGTTTATCTGCAGAGAGAAATAGGTCTGAAGCTTTTTTTATGCACTTTGTGCTCGAAAGCTAGCTAAACCGACTAATGGGCTCTAAGGCTCTGATTTATAACCTGTTTGCAGCTAGGCATACCTAATGTCAATAAAGCGATAGGCGGAGATCCGTTTGTTTCCCGTTGCCACGGGCCGGATATTTGCACCCAATTCTTTATCATCTGTTGCCTGCTGTGCCCCATTCACTCCCGATTGAGTTGCTGATTGTCCTTCTGGGCCTGCCGTTCCTGGCGTTCGGGCTGCTGTTCGGGGCTGGAAACCGCAACGCAGCGGGCTGGATCGGCGTTTTCGCCACCTTGCTCGGATTAGGCGTCAGCCTCCACACGTTCCCCACTCCGCCCCACACCCAGATTTGGGCTACCGACTGGATTCACTTCCAGCAACTTACTGTTTTGCTCGAATTTCGGCTCGATGCAGTTGGTAAGATGATGCTGGTAGTGGTGCATGGCGTAGCGTTGCTGGTGCAACTATACTCGATCAGCTACATGCGCGACGACGCCCGAAAGGGACGTTATTTCGCTTATCTGCAACTCTTTATCGGCGCCATGCTGGGCATTGTGCTGGCGGGTAATCTGGTCATTCTGTACGCTTTCTGGGAGTTGGTTGGTCTGGCATCGCTGCTGTTGATCGGCTTCTGGTACGATCGACCCGCCGCCGCCGCCGCCGCCAAAAAAGCCTTTCTGATGAACCGGATTGGCGATGCTGCCTTTCTGCTGGGTATTCTGATGACGTACCTGCACAACGGCTCGTTTGATTTTGGTACTGGACCGCTGCCCACGCTGGCGGGTATTTGTCTGTTTATGGGTTGTGTGGCCAAGTCGGCACAGTTTCCGCTGCTGACCTGGTTGCCCGATGCCATGGAAGGGCCAACGCCGGTTTCTGCCCTGCTCCACGCCGCAACCATGGTGGCCGCCGGCATTTATCTGCTCGCCCGCATTCACCCTATGCTCTCGCCCGACGCCCTGTTGGTAGTGGCGTTGGTGGGTACGTTAACCACACTCTGGGGTGGCTTCTCGGCTCTTTTTCAATCTGACATCAAGCGTGTGCTGGCTTTTTCCACGGTGTCGCAACTGGGGCTGATGGTGGCCGCTATGGGTACCGGCAACATGAGCGGGGCCCTGTTTCATCTGCTGACGCACGCTTTCTTTAAAGCGGGTCTTTTCCTGGCGGCGGGGAGTGTCATTCACGCCGTTCACACGCAGGATATGCATCAGATGGGCGGTCTTCGGAAAGCGCTGCCGCATACGTACCTGACGTACCTGATTTGTGCGGCGGCCTTGTCGGGTGTTCCGTTGCTGTCGGGTTTTCTATCGAAAGAAACCATACTGGCCGGGGCCTTTATCTGGGCCGATGGGCGGGGTGGTGCCGCTTCGTTGCTTCCGTTTACCCTGCTACTATCGTCGGCCTTAACGGCTGTGTACATGGCCCGCCAAATCCGGCTCATCTTTTTCGGCGAAGCCACAACCAGTAACGTAGCTGCTCCGCACGAACCCGACTGGCTCATGCGCGGTCCGGTGCTGGTGCTTACGGTGTTGTCGATTGGGTTCTGGTTTTCGTTGAATCCACTATCAGCACATCATAGCTGGGTGGCCCAATTTGTGGGGCCATTGGTTGAAGGTGGTCCCATTTGGCTGGCTCCAGCGTCGGTGTTGCTGGTGGGGTTAGGCGGCTGGCTGGGCTTCCGCCTTAGCGAACCGGCCGCCAACAGTCAACTGGCGCAGGCTTCGCTGCATTACGGCTACCTCGATCAGGTGTATCAACGCCTGATAACAGGCCCTGCGCTTTGGCTGGCTTCGCTCGTGAACCGCACCGATCAGCGGGTGGTCGATGGGTTGGTCGACGGCGTGGGATTGGGTACGGTGATGCTGGCTCACCTCATCCGGTTCTTCGATCGTTTTGGTGTCGACGGGCTGGTTAACGGGGCGGGGAGTATGGCTATGGGACTGGGGCAACTGACCCGCTCAGTGCAGGGTGGCCGCATACAGACCTACATTGCTACGGCACTGGCTGTGGTCGTTTTAGTTCTTTGGTTAATTTTATGATAACCTCTACGCCGTTTTGAACCTACTTTCGCTCCTGATTTTTCTTCCCCTTGCCGGGGCTTTACTGGTGGCTCTGTTACCGGGCGAACGCACTGACACGTTCCGGTGGATTGCGTTGGCCGTTACTCTGGCCGAAGTGGTGCTGAGTGGGCTGGCTTACCTGTACTACGTACCCGGCAATCCCGATTATCAACTGCTCGAACAGGTCGACTGGATCACGTTACCGCTGGGTAGCCTCGGCGTGGCCTCTATCGACTATCTGGTTGGTATCGATGGGGTTAGCTTACCGCTTGTGATGCTGTCGGCGGTAGTGATGCTGGTTGGCGTTATCTCGTCTTGGACTCTCACCCAACCACGGCAGGGCGGGGCGGGGCCAAAAGCGTATTTCTCGCTGTACCTGCTCCTGACCGGAACCATCATGGGCTGTTTTCTGGCCCTCGATTTCTTCCTGTTCTTCCTCTTTTTCGAATTCATGCTGCTGCCCATGTATTTCCTCATCGGGCTATGGGGCGGACCCCGGCGCGAATACGCATCGATCAAGTTTTTCCTGTATACGCTGGCGGGTTCGGTCTTGATTCTGCTGGTTATGATTGGCCTGTACCTCTCGGTCATGGATCCCATCAGCACGGCAATCAACGCGGGCCTGATCGATAGCGCTGGTGATTTCACGACTGATATGCGGCAACTGCTTCAGGCACAACTGGCTAGTGGTCAGCTCGACCCCGCGCTCATCGTGCATACGTTCGACTGGCGGCACATGACCGATGGAGGCAACTACCTGCCCGGCTCGTTTCTGAGTGGTGCGGGCGAAGTGCTCATTGGCGGAATGCCCAGTCGGATGCTGGCTTTCTGGGCTGTTTTTCTGGGATTTGCCATCAAGTTGCCCATCGTACCCTTTCACACCTGGCTGCCCGATGCCCACGTAGAAGCACCCACACCCGTATCGGTGGTGCTGGCGGGGGTGTTGCTGAAAATTGGTGGCTACGGCTTTATCCGGGTTGCCTGGGGTTTGTTTCCCGATGCGGGGGCCGAATACGCCACCACGCTCGCCACGCTAGGTACGTTGACCATTGTTTACGGTGGCCTGAATGCCCTGGCGCAGTATGATCTCAAGAAAATGATTGCCTATTCGTCGGTATCGCACATGGGTTTTGTGCTGCTTGGCGTAGCGTCAATCACGGCCGAGGGCGTCAATGGGGCGGTGTATCAGATGGTGAGCCACGGCATTTTGTCGGCCATGCTGTTTCTGCTTACCGGCGTACTGTACGACCGCACACATGACCGTCGCATTGACTCGTACCGGGGGCTGATGACGCCCATGCCACAGTACGCCACGCTGACGGCCGTGGCCTTCTTTGCGTCGCTGGGGTTACCCGGTTTTCCGGGATTCATTGGCGAACTGTTTACGCTGATGGGTAGCTATCAGTCGGTGTACCTCCCCGGCTGGATCACGGCCGTGTCGACGTTGGGCATTATTCTGGCCGCCGCTTACTTTCTCTGGACCCTGCAGCGCATGTTTTTCGGAACCACCTGGGTACGTTCTCAGAGCGCCACCACCAATCCGTCTTCGCCGGAGCCCTTGGCCGATCTGACTGCCCGCGAACAACTCATGCTCATACCGCTGGCGCTGATGGCGCTGGGGTTAGGCCTGTTTCCCAACCTGATTTTCGATCTCACAAACTCAACTGTGGCGCGTTGGTTGCTTGCCTTTGCGGTCGAGTAGTTGCTGTTTCCAACAACAGTTCCATGTGTACATCGGCCCGGGCGTAGGGGCTATTCCGAAGCGGAATATGGACAAATCCGATTCGTTCGTATAACTTAACAGCCACCACTGCCTTCTTATTCGACTCGAGCCAGACCCGTTTTGCCCCCATGTTGCGGGCGTAGTCAACGGCGGCTTCGCACAGCAGGCGGCCAATGCCGAGGCCACGAGCGGCTTTGGTAATGCCCATTTTGGCCAGTTCAAATTCGTCGGGACCTGTGCGGATGATGGCTACGGTGCCTACGATGGCTTCCCCGTGTTGGGCTAATAAGATCTCGCCTCCGTCAATCAGAATATGCGTTTCGGGATGGTCGAGTTGTTCCAGGTCGTGCGGTTCAACGGTGAACAAATCGCTGATCCACTCGATGTTTATTTGCTTGAAAGCGGCTTGGTGATGCGGTGAAAAAGGGATGATCGTTACGGGGTTCATAAAGCGCGTGGTTACTATACATTAAGTAGGTCGCAAGTAGGGCATTTCCACATACATACGCAATTGCCGACCAGTTTGATTGGTAGAACCCTGCTTTTACCGGCAAGCACGAGTGCTAATTTATACAACAAAAGCGCTTTTTCTTGGCCACTAGTTGTCTGGTAACTAATTGGTTACAGCACCTCGTGTGGGCTGTTTGCTGTCAAAAAACGGTATGGAATTGGTTGAATCGAATACTATTTTGTACTATATCAATTATGCAAAATATAATTTGTATGATCTGTTTGAAATAAGAATTATAGTTTGAAAATTTGGTCAGTAACGGCACTATTCTACTGAATTCGTCCTGCTCAACTTCTCCCAAGCAAACAAACTAGATCAATGGGTTTATCACGTCGCAACTGGTTAAAAGCCAGCAGTATTTTCACCGCCAGCCTCGGCTTAAGCCGCTGGAACTCGTCGCAGGCTACCACCAAGCCGGCCGCTTCGCTGGCTGCCGAAGCGTTCACAAAGGAACACATGGTTGTGCCACCGGGCGGTCCCAAACTACGGGCCCGGTTGCTGGCAAATGAAAATCCGCTGGGCATTGCACCAAGCGCCAAACAAGCCATTATCGACTCGGCCAGTTCGGGAAACCGGTACGCTTGGTCGGAGTTTGGCCCGTTGAAAAAACTTATTGCCGATAACGAAGGCATCAAACCCGAGCACGTAATGATGTCGCCCGGTTCGTCGGATATGCTGTTGGCGGCGGCCGAACTGTTCACCAAAGGCGGCGGCACTATTCTGACCTGCCGCCCTACCTACGAAGACCTGCTCAAAAAATCGACGTTTTTTGGCGGCACGGTGAAGGCGCTTCCGCTCACCAAAGAATTCAAGTACGATTTGCCCGCCATTCAGGCCGCGCTAACGCCCGACGTGAAACTGGTGTACATTGTGAACCCGAACAACCCGACCGGCACCATTCTGCCCCCCGCCGAACTCGAAGCGTTTTGCCGGGCCGTTGCCCCGAAAGTGCCCGTCTTCATCGACGAAGCGTATATCGATTTCCTGTCGCCAACTGACCGGCCAATGCTGGGTAAACTGGTTGCCGAAGGTCTGAACGTTATTCTGGCGCGTACCTTCTCTAAAATTCACGGATTTGCGGGGCTTCGGCTGGGTTATGCCATTGCACAGCCCGCCATGCTCGAAGCCATGCACCAGTACATTGGTGCCGAACACAACATCAGCGTGACAACCCTGATGGCCGGTACCGCTAGTTATCAGGACATTGCCTGGCAGAACCACTGCCGCACCGAAAACGCCAAAGCGCGCGATTTCACGGTGAAGGCCCTGACCGAGATGGGTTACGAGGTTATTCCGTCGTTTGCCAACTTCATGCTGTTCCCAATCCGGATGAAGGGCAAAGCCTTCAGCGAGCAGATGATGGCGCAGGGCATCGGCATACAAACCCGCGACATCGACGGCCAACCCTACTGCCGCGTCAGTATTGGCACCATGGAAGAAATGGGCATGTTCGTCGACAGCTTCAAAAAGGTAGTCGGCTAACAAACATCGTCTCACGTACCTGACCGGGCCGTTCTCAGTTCAAGCTGAAAGCGGCCCGGTTTTTTGTTGGGTACGTTAGCGAAGCGGGGGCTTCGCCTGATGAATTAGCCAAAGGCATATTCATACGCTTACCATGAACCGCTTAGTCAATACAGTTCTTCTATTTCAACGATGCACTTGCAATAGTTGACTAATTCATCTATGATTGCGTAATTGATAGTTACTATTTAGCTATCCTTCGTCAGCACTCTACTCGCTTTTACTGTAACCCAACAATGCGGACTACGTATTTCGTATTATCGGCTAAAAATTAGTGGCTACATCTTGTATTGAAAAAAAGAAATTAGAGGGTAATTGTTTGACTTTCAGGTTATTAAGAATAAACAACACACGTAGACCGAAACACTACAATCAGGAGTTTTTCGACTGATTATAGTGCGCAGAAGTTCGTATATTACCAAGTTGGAGGTAATTATAAAAACAATACAATATGACAGATTTAGAAATAATAAAAAAAATCGAAGAAAAACTTCAAATCAAATTTGCTGATTTTGGAGAATGGGAGAAATTCAGAAAAGCTGAATCAGATAAAAGAATTCAATCGAAGTCAGAAAAGATTTTGCCATCTGAAAGGTTTGATAATAAGGACCGTTTGGAAAATAAACAATTAGTAACAACAGACAATAGGGGTAAAGTAACTGAGATTTATCTTAATGGTGTAAATCTTCAGGAGATACCTGAAGAAGTTTTCGAATTAAGATATTTAACGAGATTTGATTGCGTAAACAACGAATTAAAAGAGATATCGTTAAGGTTTTCCGAATTAGAAGAGCTTCACACCTTATACTTATTCTCTAATAAAATTATCGAGATTCCCGATGAAGTAATATTTCATAAATCTTTAAAACGACTTGAAGTTCATAACAATCCTATTGAGTCAATACCTCCTGAATTGTTTGAAGGATCTGATAGAAAAAACAACCTAGAAGCCATTCGGAATTATTTAAATTCATTAAAAGCTGGAACGAAAAATTTAAATGAAATCAAAGTAATCATTGTAGGAGACGGTGGAGCAGGAAAAACTTCTTTACAAAAACTTCTAACAAACGAAGATTTTAATCCACACGAATCTCAGACTCATGGAATTAATATTAAGCATTTAACATTGAGACCGAACAAGAAAAATGTAAAATATAGATTATGGGACTTTGGTGGTCAAGAAATAATGCATGCAACACATCAATTTTTTCTTTCCAGAAGAAGTATTTATATAATATTGTTAAATGCTCGTGAAGAACCAAATCCAGAATATTGGCTTAATCATATTAAGAGCTTCGGAGGGAACTCTCCTGTTATTATTGTTATAAACAAAACTGATGAAAATCCATCTTTTGATATTAATAGACTGTTTTTGAAAGAAAAATATCAAAATATTATTGATTTTATAAAAATTTCCTGTTCTCATGGTATAGGGGTTGAAAATGTCAAGTCAGCCTTAAAAAAAGCAGTATTGGAAATCAAAGATTTGAATAGTCAATGGGCAGTATCTTGGTTTAAAGTTAAGACGATTTTAGAAGATATGACTACAAGTTTTATTAGCTTTGATGAATTTACCAATCTTTGTTATGAAAATGGAGTTTATGACTCTTCAAGCCAAAACACATTAGTGGAATATTTAAATGACCTTGGTATTATTCTTCATTTCAAAGATTTTTCATTAAGCGATACTCACGTTCTAGACCCCGAATGGGTAACACATGCAGTTTATAAAATTATTAACTCAAAGAAACTTGCTGACAATAACGGATTGCTTAAATTGTCAGAAATAAGAACCATACTTAATTTTAATGGTGAAGATCAAAGATTTAAGTATCCTTCAACTTCACTGAACTATATTATAGAATTAATGATAAAATTTGAACTTTGTTACAAAGTGTCGGATTTGGAAATTTTAGTTCCCGATCTGTTAGAAGTTCAAGAGCCATCATTTAGATCAGATGATAAAAATCCATTGAAAGTTGTCATATCTTATGGTTTCCTTCCAAGGTCAATAATGCCTAGACTTATTGTGAACCTTCATAACGACATTTATAACCAACTTAGATGGAGAACAGGCCTAATAGTCCATGACGAAGGATTAAATGCATATTCAAAAATAACCGTTGACTATGAATCAAAATCAATAAACATTGAGGTTTACGGAGATAAAAAAAGAGATTACTTGTCAATAATATTATTTATAATTCGCAGAATAAACTCAAGCTTTAAAGGGCTTCAAAATAAAATAAATATACCTGTAAAAGGAGCACCATATGTAATGGTTTCGCACGCGCATTTATTGACACTAGAATCAAAAGGTATTGTAAACTATATTCCAGAAGGATTAGATTACGAGATAAATGTAAAGGAAATGTTAGGTTCTATACAATCTGAAAAATCTTTCGAGGAAGAAATATTTACATTGTTAGATAAACTAGTATCTAAAGCGGATAGCAATGATACTATTGCAGAAAAAGCAAATGAAATAATTCAAATGCAACCTAATTTTTTTGGTATGGGTATTAATATTAATGCGCTAGTTAAGAGATACTTAAAGAAAAAATGATTGTGCCTAAAGCCGTATTGCAAAAGCCGGACTTTGTGCTTATATGACAGTGAAGTGTCAAATTTAAGCTTTTTGCATTTAGTGAATTATTAGTGCTAAAAAATTCCGCATTTACAAAGCGGTAAACCTTTAGCAAATATACAAAGCAGACAATATGAAATTTATTAATCCAATTATTGATGATAAGTCATTTACTTGTCCAAATTGTGGAGTTACTTCTCCGCAATCTTGGTCAATATACATATAAGTTGGGTACAAAAGTCAAGAACCTGATGGAAGAGTAATTGACAGGACATTTGGACTTAAAAAATTTAAAGTGGCAAAATGTACTCATTGTTCTGAGCCTTCATTTTGGACACAAGATAAGTTGATATATCCTTTAGTTGGAACCGTACCTAATCCAGACAATGACTTACCACAGGATGTCAAAGAAGATTATCTTGAGGCAAGGAACATAGTAAATCTTTCTCCGAGAGGAGCTGCTGCATTGCTACGTTTAGCCGTACAAAAGCTTTGTATTCATTTAGGAGAGAAAGGTAAAAACATTAGTGGAGACATCAAAAGGCTTGTTCAAAAGGGATTGCCTGAAACTATGCAGCAAGCATTGGATAGTGTAAGGGTTGTAGGTAATAACGCAGTTCATCCAGGACAAATAGATTTTAAAGATGATGTTGAAGCAGCTTATAAAATTTTTGGATTTATACATATCATTTGCGAGATGCTCATTAGTCAGCCAAAAAAAATAAAGGAATTTTACGAGTTAAATATTCCTGAAAATCTTCGCACTGAAATCGTAAATAGAGACAGAAAGCTTTGATGAAAATACGACTGCTAACACGGGTTTCTAAGCAGTCTGATGTGAAAACTTAAAGAATCGTACTTAGCGACATTTGGTGGTAAATTGAAACTTTATGCTCGGAAACCCTCCCGAATGAAAAGCCCGAGACCGTTTATTGGGTGTATAATGTGGCTAAGTTTAAAAAGCAAGTAGCTGACATAGAGACGGATTTAGAGGAACTGGTTTATACGATGAAGACGCTCCACACAACTAAACCTAATCAGTACCTTGCTTTTTGAAAATAGAAATGGCTCAAGCGGGCCATTGATGAATTGAATAAAAGCAGGACGAGCCCGGAGGAACGTACCTACTTTGCCCGTCTAATAGCAGTTTCTGGTTAGTATATGCCACCTAATTCACCACCAATGCGCCCTTAACCGAGTCGATGGTCGGGTGTGTTTACATGGGCACTTGATCGATTGAACGGGAAAGAGAATAAGGTTGCCTCTAAGCTAGTCAGCCACACTCATTTAAATTGATTTAGCTACGCTGGTATAAGTACGTAAACTTACTTATACTTGTGATACGGCTACATCGTTCAATAATCTATCCCTTCACAACCATGCGTAACCCCTTTTCTAGCAAGTCTTTGCCAGAGGTAAGCACAAACGATCTCAAAGCACAGGGACAACAACTAAAAGCTATTACCTACGTGGCGGCTTTTTTCATCGTGGCCAATATCGGGTATGCCATTTTTCGTCTGGTTTCACACAAAGTCGATTCGGTAAGCGAGTTGGCAGGAGGCAACCTTTTCTCGATGGGTGGCTTCGCGGCATCTTTACTGCTAGGCTCAGCTGCCTTGAAAAAAGTGAAAGCCGAAATAAGCGCCCGGGAAGCAAACAAGTAGCTTTCGCGTTGGGTGAACCTGGATAAAACTTTCTCAACAGCCACTACTATGTTTTCGACTAAGGATTACGCTACAATGACACTCGATGAACTAGTGTCGGAAGAGAAAAAGTTAAAATCACAGAAGATTCCATTTGCTTTATTAGCTGGCTTTTTCGTTGGCGTAGCTGTTTGGTCGGCTACACATAAAGGGAGCTTTGCCGGTACTGTGGCTTTACTCTTTCTCTCCTATCTGATCGGCTCCACTTATACAAAAAAACAGAAAGAGATAGAGGCCGAAATAAGCCGCAGGAACACTGATGTTGAGTAGCATCAATGTACTGCGTTTCGTCAGGCAGTGATAGAACATATTTCTATAAAATTTACATTCAGGCAAATGGAAAACACCAAATTCAGAGAGATGAGTAATGAGAAATTACTCGAGCAAAAAAAACTTACACAAACAGTGACAGGCGCCCTTGGTGGTATGCTCACATTACTGCTTGCGGCCGTTGTGTTTTTGACAATACAACAAGGGTTTAACGCTGTAAATATGTCTTTGGGCGTAATTCCCTTTGCTCTGATGCCTATACTCTTTATAAACTGGAATAGTGTAAAAGAAATACAAAAAGAACTCGATTCCAGAAAAAAGACAGTGAATTGAAATTCTGTTTTCGCTATCTAACTTCTTTCATCAATGGTAACTGGTTAGGTAGGGTGTGTCGTCAGATCCCCGACCTGACGATTTTTTGGGTCCCCGACCCGATCAGAGGCTACTCAACGCTCGGAAAGCAAGTAAATAATGATCCACCTGCGGTGGTTGAGTTTACTGTAGCAGGGCCGGGGACCCCTATAACTGTCAGGTCGGGGACCTGACAACACATTACCTAAACAGTTACCATCAATGAATAAACGAATCATTGTTCAGGACTTCTCTGAATTCAGTTTGGACGAACTTAAAAAGCAAGAACGCACTCAAAAAATGGGCGTACGGGTGGCGAGCGGCCTTTTGATTATTCTATTGATTAGTACAATCATTTTCTGGGTTAAGCAGGATTTTTCGTTCACTACTACAGAGCCTTTTAACCCGTTACTTTATTGTGGTCTCGGCTTATTGGCATTGGGTAGTTTAGCTATCGGAATGGCCAAAGCCTTAACGACTGTCAGGGCTGAGATCAGTGCCAGATCGTAGTAAGTTGAGCCGTTACGTGTGACTTAGCCTTATCCGATGCCTATTTTTCCATTCCAACCGCGTCTGTACCTGACATAGTTGCCGACCAAATGGGAGATTCGGTTTTGAGGAAGTATTTAAGAAGAAATCGTCTACTTTGGCTACTGTTCAGCACAAAACTACTATTACGGTATTTGAGTAGTTTTACGGCATGGGAACAGTCGTTTATATTCCCATTATTTCAGATTATGGTTTCAAAGCAACCTTCGGCAATGAGGCAGATAGTTTATTCCTTCGCACTGCTTTGCAGGCACTAATCAAATCAGATACGCCCACTAGGGAAGTGCATTTTGATAAGAATACGTTTGACGCTTTAACCCTTGACAGCCGTAGCGGCATTTTTGATTTATCCTGCACTGATGAGAACGGCAGTCAGTTCATAGTCGAAATGCAGTTAGGTCTGTCCCCGCATTTCGTGCAGCGAATGAAATTCTACGCCTTGCACAAGTTCAACACCGTAGTGGAACGTGGTCGGTTTGACTACGCCAACCTGCCTAAGATCTATACAATCGCCATCTTAGCGAAGAACATCTTGCCAACAACTCACTTTCATACGATTGCCAATCTGCGAAGCGAAACGGGTGAAATCATTGATAGCCAATTGTCGTTTATAACTGTAGAATTGGCTAAGTTTAGCAAGCAGATAGCTGAGATAGAAACCGATTTAGAGAAACTGGTTTATACGATGAAGACGCTCCACACAAACGAACCCACCCAGTACCCAGCTTTCTGGAATGAGGAATGGCTTAAGCGGGCTATCGACGAGTTAGACACGCGGAAGATGAGCCCGGAAGAGCGCGCTTACTTTGCCCGTGTGACAGCTGCTAACGCGGAAGCAGTCAAGGCGGAGAAGCAGAAAATAAAAGAAGCTGTAGAGCAGAAAGAGATAGAGACGGTCAAAAACTTACTGGGCTTAGGCGTTTTAACGGTAAATCAAATAGCGCAGACAGTTAGCGTGAGTGAAGAGTTCGTTCGCAGACTAGCCAGCGAGTCCTAGCATGGTATGATAAGGTGTTGTTTTTCGAGAAACTACACCGGCGGATCGGCCCGCTCGAAGGGCTTGGAGCGAGAAGCGATGTACATGCTCGTGGAAGCAACGTACCCAGACAATAACTAACATTTTGGTTAAGTATTCGATTACCGAAATCGGTTCATAGCTTTGAGTTGCTATGAAGAAACTTCTGTGGTTGGTAATGCTTGCTGTACTTGGCACCGGCTGTTCGCCCGCGCGGCGTATTAGCCGTGATTTACAGACAAACGCGATTTATACCGACCATTTTACGGGCGTGGCGCTTTATGATCCGGTGGGTCAGAAAACGCTGATAGCCCACAACGCCGACAAGCCGTTTACGCCCGCATCGAACACAAAGCTGTTTAGCTTCTATGCGGGTCTGCTAACCCTCCGTGATTCACTACCTGCGTTCAGGTACGTTGTCAGGCGGGGCGTTGGTCAGGCCGATTCGCTGATTTTCTGGGGTACGGGTAATCCGCTGGCACTGCACCCCGATTTGCCCGATACCACGCTGCTGGCCTTTCTACGTCAGCACTCCGAGCAACTTTTCTTCTCCACTGCAAACTATAATGGCCCCCGTTTTGGCGCAGGCTGGGCCTGGGACGATTATAACGATGACTACTCGCCCGAACTGGCCCCGCTGCCCCTTTTTGGCAATGTGGTCCGGTTCATCACAACCCCATCGGGCTCCACGGGTAGCCCCCGCCGGCTTGCCGACAGTGTTCGGGTAGCGGGTGCGGGGAGCAGCATACGCCGTAACGAGTTCAGCAATCAGTTTACGCGGCCTGCGGCGGGTCGGGCGGGGCGGCAGGATGTGCCCTTTCGCTGGTCGCCGCCCCTCGCCGCTCAGTTGCTATCCGACACGCTTCATCGGCCGGTTGGCCTGCTGCAGATGCCGGTGCCTACCGATGCCCAATTGGTACGTGGGTACCCAACCGATTCGCTCTACAAACGAATGCTACAGGTGAGCGACAATCAGTTTGCCGAGCAGGTGCTGTTTATGGTATCGGCCGAACGAAGCGCCACTGCCCTGGCTCCAACGGTGGAACTACGGCGGGTGGCCGATAGTCTGCACCATCCAATGAACAGCGTTCGGTGGGTCGATGGGTCGGGCTTATCGCGATACAACGTGTTCACGCCCAATGTGTTGATCGAGTTACTGAAGAAAATAATTGCTGTTGTGCCGCAGGAGCGCCTGTTTAAGTTGCTGCCCGCCGCCGGTCAGTCAGGTACGTTGCAGTCGATTAAAACGGGGGGGGAGCCGTACATTTTTGCCAAGTCGGGATCAATGACGGGCGTGTATAATCTGAGTGGTTATGTGGTAACCCGGCGCGGCAAACTGCTGTATTTCAGCATAATGCACAACAATTTCACCCAGCCTGTCAGCGAACTGCGCCGCCGAACAGGCGACCTTCTGAAAACGATTCACGAGCAATTCTGACTCTTTATGGTACGTCTTTTGACGTAAATATGATGAAAGGGTAATTTGAGTGAAATTGCCTCTTTGTTGAATGAGACGTACCTGATCATTTCCGAAAAAGTACTGACGTACCATCGAAAACGCTACTGGCGCTGTAGGGCTTCCGATGGTTCGTTAAATAAATAGGTACGGTACATTTTAGTCTTTATGCAGTTTATAGTACTGTTTTTCCTTTGAATAAATCAACGTTTTGATGTGCATCAAGTTTTTCCTATTCGCCTTCTTTGTCCTCACCGGAACGGGTTATACGCAAGCCCTTCGGGCACCTGCTTATCCACTGATTACCCACGACCCCTATTTCAGCGTCTGGAGCACAACCGATAAACTGACCGATTCCCCTACCCGCCACTGGACCGGTAAACCGCAGTCGCTGGAAGGAATTGTTCGGGTCGACGGGAAATCGTATCAGTTCATGGGCGCTGCTCCCACCAATTATCAGCCTATTCTGCCCACCGGTGAATCAAAACCATACACAACCAAATACACGTTCGATCGACCCAGCTCGAACTGGAACGAGCCTGACTACAACGCGACCGACTGGCTGACGGGGCCCGGCCCCTTCGGCGATACGCCCGACGCTAAGACCCGCTGGGCCAACCGCGATACGCACAAAAATGGTATTTACGTCCGGCGCGAATTTAATTACGACGGAAAGTCAGACGTGAACAAGCTGATGCTCTCGCTTTACCACGACGACGAGGTGACGATTTACCTGAACGGTATCCGCATTCTCTCTAAATCGAGCCACGTCGACGAGTATGTTTATTTGCCTTTGTCAGCACTGGGGAAAAAAGCGTTGCGGCCCGGTAAGAATTTGCTGGCCTTTCATTGTGTAAGCCCGTACGGAGGCTCGTTTATTGATGTTGGCCTTGTAAATCCCGTTGTACCGGCTGGCATAACAACGGCGACTCAAACCGGCGCCAAGGTATCGGCTACGCAAACAGACTACAGTTTCACGGCGGGGCCGGTGGCGTTGACCGTCAATTTTCTGTCGCCGTTGCTGCTCGATGAACTGGAGGTGGCGGCCCGTCCGGTAACGTACCTGAGCTTCGTAACCCGGTCGACGGATGGCAAACCCCATACCGTGCAGTTGTACGTGGGCGCGGCGGGTACGTTGGCCACGCACTCGGCCCATCAGGATGTGATGACCAGCTCGGGCACCAAAGGTGGGGTAAACTGGCTGAATCTGGGTACGCAAAAGCAGCCACTGCTGGCCCGGAAAGGCGATAACGTCCGTATCGACTGGGGCTATGCTTATCTGGCTGTGCCGCAGCAAATCAAAGCCCGGCTAACTCCCGGTTCATTAACCAGTCTGAAAACGGCGTTTATCAATCAGGGTACGTTACCGGTGGCCAAACAGGTAGCCGGCGCGGCCCGCGATAATGGGCTGGCCGTCAGTATTCCGGTGGGGTCGGTGGGGGCGTCGCCGGTGCAGAAACATGTTATGCTGGCCTACGATGACCTGTATTCGGTGCAGTATTTCGGGAAGAACCTGCGGGCCTGGTGGCGGCGAAATGAACAAATGACGATGCCCGCGCTGTTGCAGACAGCCGAAAAAGACTACACCCGCCTGAAACAGAAAAGCACCTTGTTTGACATTCGGCTGTACGACGATGCTCAGAAAGCCGGTGGTAAACAGTACGCCGATTTATGTGCGCTGGCCTATCGACAGGCCATTTCGGCGCATAAAATTGTGGCTGGCCCTAAAGGCGAACTGTTCTTCTTCTCGAAAGAGAACTTCTCTAACGGCTCGATTGGCACCGTGGATATTACTTACCCGTCGGCCCCGCTGTTTCTGCTGTATAATACCGATTTGCTGAAAGGCATGATGGAGCCCATTTTTCAGTATTCAGAAAGTGGACGATGGAAAAAGCCGTTTGCGGCCCACGATGTAGGTACGTACCCACTTGCCAACGGACAGACCTACGGCGAAGATATGCCGGTTGAAGAGAGCGGGAATATGCTGTTGCTGGCGGGGGCGATCACCGGCGCTGAAGGAAACGCCAATTACGCCAAAAAACACTGGAAAACGCTGACCACCTGGGCCGAATATCTGCGCAAAGACGGCTTTGATCCCACTAATCAACTTTGCACCGATGATTTTGCGGGGCACATTGCACGTAACGCAAACCTGTCGGTGAAGGCCATTCTGGGCCTTGCCGCCTACGGGCAAATGGCGGCTAAACTGGGCGATCAGCGAACGGCGGCAACGTACCTGAAAATCGCGCGTGACATGGCTGCAAGGTGGCAACAACTCGCGGCCGATAAAGGCCATTATGACCTTACGTTTGAAAACGACGATAACACCTGGAGCCAGAAATACAACCTGGTCTGGGATAAGTTATTAGGCCTGAACGTATTCCCGAAAGCGGTAGCGCAGACCGAAATTGCCTTCTACCTGACAAAACAGAAACCTTACGGCCTTCCTCTCGACAGCCGAAAAACCTATACCAAATCAGACTGGATTATCTGGACGGCAACCCTGGCTGAATCGACCACCGATTTTCAGGCGTTTATTAAGCCCGTCTGGAAATTTGCCAACGAAACGTCTTCCCGCGTTCCGCTGACCGACTGGCATGAAACCACCGATGCCAAACAGGTTGGTTTTCAGGCCCGCTCGGTGGTGGGTGGTTATTATATAAAAATGCTGGAAAGGAAATTGCTGCCGCGGAAATAGCTTAGAAACGGGTAAAAAATACAGAATAGGCCCTCTACAACAAAAGCCCGTTCTGCCCATGCTCACTTGTTTGCGCTCGTTCATGGCGCTTCTCTCTTTTTTGATGGCTTGTGTCAGTTGTGCGCAATCGCCGTTCCCGGCCAATGTGCGGCGGGTCGTATTTTTGGGCAACAGCATCACCTATGCAGGTACGTATGTCAGCTACATTGATGCGTACCTGAGCGCGCGCTACCCGCAACAGGGATTCGAGTTCATCAATGTTGGCTTACCAAGCGAAACGGTGTCGGGGCTTTCGGAAGAAGGGCATGCGGGCGGTCAGTTTCCCCGGCCCGACCTGCACGAGCGGTTGGTAAGGGTGCTGGCACTCACCAAGCCCGACCTCGTGTTTGCCAGCTACGGCATGAATGACGGCATTTACCTCCCGTTCGACGAGAGCCGATTTCAACGATTTAAAGACGGAATCAACTGGCTACACGCCGAAGTGGTAAAGTCGGGAGCGCAGATCATTCATTTGACACCGCCGGTTTTCGATGAACTGAAAGGCCGAAAACCGGGATACGCCGCCGTGCTGGATCGGTATTCAGATTGGCTCATTGATCAGAAAAAGGCGCAGAACTGGTCGGTAATCGATGTGCATTACCCCATGAAGGAGTTTCTGGAAGCCCACCGCAAGGTCGACTCCACGTTTGCCGTGGCCGGTTTTGCGCTGGCCGACGACGGCGTCCACCCGGGTGAGGTTGGTCATTGGCTGATGGCGAAACGTATTCTGCTGGGCATTGGCGAAAAAGCAGTTGCTCCCGCGCCAACCATTCAGGCCGCCATGACAACTGTTCCCAATGCGACGCAGCTTCTGAAACTGGTTTCAGACCGGCAGATGATCATGAAAGATGCCTGGCTAACTGCCACCGGCCATAAACGCCCCATGAAAGCCGGATTACCCCTCGACGAAGCCAAGGCAAAAGCCGCCGACATCGACGCGCAGATCAAGGCACTTTTGCGATAAAAACTTTTAAGCAGATTGGCTGTAGACCTTTGACTTGGGCTGCCAAAACACACGGATGTGACTAGTGTCAACCTGACGTCTCGCTTGGGCCAAATCGTAGTTTTCCTGTACGGTCAACCAAAATTCTGCTGTCGTATTTGGGAAGGCAGTTGCCAGCCGAATGGCCATTTCTGGTGTAACACGCTGTTTTGTGTTTATGATCGCCGACAATGTTTTGCGCGTCGTTCCTAATCCAGCAGCTACTTCTGCAATAGTAAATAGCTGCCCAGTTTCTTCGCGCAATCCGTCAATTGTCTCACGAATTAATTCGCCCGGATGGGCAGGGTCGAAAAGTGCCATGTTCGTTTTTGTTTAGTGATAATCTACGTAATCGACATCTGCAGCGTTTTCACCCTCAAACCGAAAGATAATTCGCCAATTTCCAGACACTTTCACTGCGTAGTATCCTTCCAAATTTCCTTTCAGCGGATGAAAACTATAACCTGGTTGATTCATCTGTTCGGGTCCAGTAGCTGCCTCCAGGCGGGTTAGGATTAATCTGATTTTTACCAGATGCGCTTGCTGCAATTTAGAACGGTCACCTTGAGTAGCATATCGTTCCAAGCCTTTATGACGATAACTGACAATCATAACACGAATGTAACGTGAAACGTGTCAGGTTGCAACTCTCACAAGCAATCTACATCAATGATAACGCTGACGGCGCGGAGGCCTTTGTCGGTGAGGATATCGGTGATGCAGCTTTGGATGAAGGCTTTTACGGCTTTGAAATTGATCTTCTCGCGTTCCAGCTTGATCAGAATATCGTAGAGAAACTGGTTCCGAATGCGGGCTACTAACGGCTCTTCCGGGCCAAGTACGCGCTCGTCGCCCAGTTGAGCGGCCAAACTGGCGCGCAGCACCTCAGCGGCTTTCCGGCTCACGCGCTGATCGGTGTGGCGCACAGTAAGCTTTATCAGCCGCGAAAAAGGCGGGTAATTGAAATCGCGGCGTTCCATGATCTCTTCATCGTACAAACCCAGATAGTCGTTGTCGATGATCTTTTGCAACACCACCTGCGAGGGGTCACTCGTTTGAATAAGCACGCGCCCTTGTCGGTCGGCCCTTCGCCCGGCACGTCCGCTTACCTGAGTCATCATCTGAAAAGCGCGTTCGGTAGCCCTGAACTCCGGCCAGCGAATGATGCGGTCGGCATCGAAGATACCCACCAGGCTGACATTGTCGAAGTCGAGCCCTTTGGTGATCATTTGCGTACCCACCAGAATATCGACGTTTCCGGCCTCGAATTCGCTGATAATCTGCTGATACGCATTTTTGGCGCGCGTTGTATCGAGATCCATCCGTTGAATACGGGCGGCGGGGAACAGAATCTGAAGTTGATCTTCGAGTTTTTCGGTACCGTAGCCTACGGTTCTGACCTTTGTTGATCCGCAGGTGGGGCAAACTTTGGGTACGTCTTCTTTATGGCCGCAGTAGTGGCAACGCAGTTCGGCGGCCCTCTGATGGTAGGTCAAGCTAACGGCGCAGTTCAGGCATTGGCTTGTCCATTCGCAGTCTTCGCATTGCAGGTAGGGCGAATAACCGCGCCGGTTCTGGAACAGAATGCTCTGTTCGCCGCGCTCCAAGTTGTCGGACAAGGCGTTGAAGAGGGCCGATGAAAATTCGTTTTTCATCGTTTTCTGCTTCTTCTCCAGCTTGGTATTGATGAGCGAAATAAACGGCAGGTTGGCGTCGCCATATCGCTGAAACAACTCGACCAATCCATAGCGTCCCTGTTTGGCCTGGTAATAGGTCTCGATACTGGGTGTAGCCGAGCCCAGCAGCACTTTGGCCTGTTGCCAGTGAGCCATCATCATGGCTACATCGCGGGCATGATAGCGCGGGGCGGGGTCGTGTTGCTTGTACGAGGTTTCGTGCTCCTCGTCGACAATAATCAGGCCAAGGTTATCGAAGGGTAAAAACACCGCCGATCGCACGCCAATCACAAATTGGAATTGCCCGGACACCACACCTTTCCAAACTTCAACGCGCTCATTATCAGAAAATTTGGAATGATAAATGCCCATTTTATCGCCAAACACTTTTTGCAGGCGTACCACGATCTGCGTTGTCAGCGCAATTTCGGGTAGCAGATACATCACCTGCGACCCGCCCGCCAGCACTTTCTGAATCAGATCGATATAGACTTCGGTTTTACCACTGCCCGTAATACCATGAAAAAGCACGATGTTCTTCTGCGCAAATTCGGCCATGATCTGGTCTGACGCCGTGCGCTGGGCAGTTGTCAGAATGATCTCTTTCTGGGGGGCAAAGTGGTTAGAGACGTCGTCGGGAAAGCGGGGCTGGATGAGTTCAAAGGTTTCAAAAACGCCGTTCTTCACCAATGTACCCAACGACGACTGCGATAGTTCATCATCCTGATTCAGAATCCCTTTTTCAAGGCCCTGTTCGTTCAGGGCAGGGTTGCGTTGCATGGGTACGTGCCGCAGGTAACGCATCACCACTTCTTGTTGCTTAGGTAGTTTATCCAGCCGCTGTAACAAGGCCAGTAGTTGCTCTGGCTGCTCGTAATTACGGTGTAAACGCACTTTACGTACCATTTTGGGTACGTATTTCTCTTTCACCTCATCAAAAACAATGACTGCCCGTTTACCCACCAGCGACTTAATCAGCGTGGGTACGTTCACCTCGCCCACCAGCCGGCCCAGTTCTTCGTAAGAAAGTGAAGGATGTTTTTTGAGGTCTTCGAGCAGGCCAACTTCCTGCTCCGTTAGCAAGTCGGGGTGGTCGAAGTCAGGGTTGTACTGCACTTTCGACTGACTGGTGATTTTCAGGCCAGAGGGCAGAGCCACGTTCATCACCTCGCCAATACAGCACATGTAATACTCCGCCATCCAGGCAAATAGCTGTAGCTGATAGCCGCTCACGAGTGGGTACTCATCGAGCAGTTCGAGCACATACCTGGCCTGATAATTCTGGGGTGGATGGTTGTGCAGACTGGCCACGACTGCAGTTATTACTCTACTTTTTCCGAAGGGAACAATCACTCTGGCCCCAATTTTGATAAGGCTCGCCATTTCCCTTTTTACCCTGTAAGTAAACAATCGGGGAACGGGAATAGGTAACACCAAGTCGACAAACAATGTGACTTCTTCCCCGTCAGTATGTGAAAATAAGGTGTCTGACAAAATAATTAGTTACTAATACTAAGAAGTAATGAATATAAGGATAAAACAATTAAGTAACTGGCAAGGAAATTGACACATACCTGAACGTTACCCTTATCTAGCTATAAAGCGTGCACTATTGTCCGGTAAGTCTGCCCATTGAGTGGGTGTGAGTTGCCCGGCTATAAGCATGTCCATACGTATGAGATAGCATGCATTAGTTTACTAGTGAAACAGCCTCAATTCAATGAAACAATTTTACTCAATTCAACTTGGCCGGTTACTGATGGGCATAGTGTTAACACTGTGTTTTTCGGCGGCTAATGCCCAGATAAGCGGTACGGTTTATCGGGATTTCGATGCCAGCAGTACGCAGACATTTAACTCACCAGCCGAGCCGGGTGTTCCACTGGTCACGGTAAATGCGTACGTCAACTTCAGTACAACTCCCATTAGCGTAACAACTAACGCAAATGGCAGTTACGCATTCACGAGTAGCCAAATTCCTCCTTTAGCGAAGGTACGCATAGAATTCGCCAACATCGAAGAGGGCTTCTTCTTTGGCCCAATTGGGGCAAACAGTCAGAGTAATCTGCGTTTTGTTACCGCCCCCGCCACCAGCGTTGATTGTGGTATTAATTTCCCTACTGAATACTGTCAAAACGGGGATGTTCAGATCATCATTCCCTGTTTCGTGAATGGTGATCCTATGACTACGGTTAATGCCAATGGATCCGTAGACCCCGATAAACAGGCGGCAAAAGGCGATGTGCTGGTGTCGTTCTCGATCAATGCAACTGGCCTGGCCGATGCCACTAACTTCCCGCCAACTCACCTGGCGTTTGCCAGCGAGATAGGTGCCGTTTGGGGCGTGGCCTATTTACGCGCCGAGAAAAAGGTATTAAGCAGCGCCACCATCAAACGCCATGCAGGTCTTGGTTCGCTGGGTACAGGCGGCGTTTATATGACTGATATTGCCTCGGCAACCACCATCCCTTTCTTTGACTTTCAAACCGATTTAAGTGTTCCGACCGGTGCTGATCCGCACTCAGGCCTGAACGCCGATAAAACGCAGCCCAGTAGCGACCCCGGCCCAATGACTGTGCTTGGTAAGCTTGGGATTGGAGGCATTGATCTGTCGGACGATAGCAAGACGCTGTATGCTGTAAATATGTTTGACCGCAAACTGTACGGTGTCTTCATCGATTCGCCAGCGCGTAAGCCTGGTCCGGCCGATGTAAAATCATGGGTTATAGACGGCTCGGGTTGCCCCAACGGTGATTTTCGTCCGTGGGCGGTTTACAATTACCGCAATTACATCTATGTAGGTGGTGTTTGTTCGGGCGAGAATCGTACGTCGAAGATCTCGCAGTTCACGTCGGCCTCAGCAGCATTGGCGGCAACCCTGCCCGATACGGCTGGTCTGAAAGCAATTATTATGCGCATCGACCCGCGTCAGGGAGCATCGGCCGCATTCCAGACGGTGTTGAGCTTCCCGCTGACGTTTGAGCGCGGTTCGGCCGATTTAACGGAGAATTGTGCTGATTTTAAATACTGGCTTCCCTGGACGAATGAGTTTCCGATGGGTTGCAACAGTACCGGTCAGTTTGTTATCTGGCCACAACCTATGGTTACCGATCTAGCTTTCGATGATAACGGTGATATGGTTATCGGGATGCTCGATCGGTTTGGCCACTTAGCCGGCGTGCAGAACCAAAATCCGGCTGGTCAGGGTGTTTACAATGGTTTTACGGGTGGTGATATGTTGCGCGCCAGCGTAATGACGCCCGATCGGTCGGTATACAAATTAGAATCGAATGGGTCGGTAGGTGGCCGCACGGCAGGCTCGAACCCCATTCCGGGTTCAGGCCAAACCATGACTGCCCCGTACAACCAAACGGCAGGTACGTATGTAGTGTCGGGGGTTGGCAATAATGAGGGCCCCGGCGGGGGTGAGTTCTATTTCAACGACCAGTGGTTTTTCAATGCCGCCAACAAACCGGGCCACAATGAAGTGACCAACGGTTCGCTGATGATCCGGCCCGGTAGTAACGAAGTGATGACGTCTGCCTTTGATCCCATCACCGATGTATATCAATCGGGCGGATTACGGGTGATGAGTAACCTGGATGGTACTATTCGTCGGAATTATGCGCTCTTCGGCTTCAACAGTCCAGGTACGTTTGGTAAAGTATCGGGTCTCGGCGATGGAAAAATTCTTTGCGATCCGGCGCCGATCGAAATTGGTAATCGGGTTTGGTTCGATGATAACCGCGATGGTATTCAGGATGCCTATGAGCCGGGCGTCGACGGCATTGTGCTTCGCCTGTTCGACATGAGCGGCGGCGGTACAGGTACAGAAGTAGCCAGCACTACTACCGCTGGTGGCGGTTTATATGTTTTCAATAATGGCAACGTACCCACCGGGATGAAGTTCAACCAGAACTACCAGATTCGGATGGATATGGCCCAGCTTCCGAGCCTCGACCTATCGGCGGCAAACCCGCAAGGTGGCCCCAGACGAAATGCCCGGAAGGCGGCCACAACTCGTGAGTACTTTATCTCGCCTCAAACGCAGGGAACGGCCGTAGGCAGCAGCACCCGTGATAGCGACGCCAGCGTGGTTGGCTCCGATGCCGTTATTAGCCTAAAAACCGGCAGCTTCGGCGAAAATAATTATGACTATGACCTCTCTGTGTATTCATGTCCAACCGTAATCGGCGACATTGAAACCTTTTCGGTTTGTGCCGATGTAGGTACGATTCCTGAAATTCCGGTCAGTAGCCTCAACTTCTCGCTTGTTGACGATCTTCGGTTTGTGTACTTCAGTAGCCCTCAGAGTGGCACAGCCATGTATGAGGGAGGACTGGTACTAGGCACCTTTACGCCTGCTGATCCGGCGTCAGCCGTTACGTCGCTTACGGCACCGGCTATTCCTACGGCCAACGCCTCGGGCGCACCCATCGAATACTACATTTATGGCATTGTCTATCCCACGCCATCAGACCCTCGTTGCCGTGTAGCTACGCTTTCGAAGCTGACGGTGCTGCCCAAACCGGTGATCAGTTCAGCGACTGCATCGGCCACGCTGACCTGCGCCGTACCTACTGCTGTTTTAGCGGCTCAGGACCCAACGCCACGCGCTCAGTATGTGTGGTATGGCCCAACCGCCAGCACCAGTATCGCCAGCACAACGGTATCGGTTAGTTCGCCGGGCGTTTACACGCTGACCAGTATGCTGGATGGTTGCGCCGGTGACGCCGTTACGGCCACTGTGGGCGAAAACAAAGTAGTTGCCAATGTTACGGCCCTCGGCGCAGAGGTTTCCTGCACAACTCCGGTAGCATCGCTTACCGCCCTGGTCGATCAGGTTGCTTCGCCGTACCCCGTTCTTTGGAGTGGACCGGCCAACTTCACCAGTACAGCCAATCCGCTTTCAACGAGTATTGCCGGCAATTACACCGCTACCGTCACTTTCCCCAATGGCTGCACAGCAGTGTCGGCCACGGTAGAGGTAAAACAAGGGGCGAGTACTCCACCATTTGTCGCAATCAATATTGATGGTAATTCCGGCATTTCGTCAGCCACGCTGACCTGCGCCAAGCCGTCGGTAACGCTTTCGGTGAATAACCCAACACCCGGTGCCATATATGTATGGCTGAGCCCGGTTGCTCCCAACAGCACCACGGCCAACAGCCTGGTGGTCAATGCACCCGGCGTCTATATACTGACCGGTTCGTTGAGCGGTTGTGCAAGCGATCCTGTATCGGTCACCATTCTGGAAGATAAAGGCATTGGTACCGTAACAGTCAACGATGCAACGCTCACTTGTAGCACTACGGCTGTTACTCTTACCGCCAGCGTGAATGGCGCTAATTCACCTTATCCTGTTAGCTGGATCGGACCCGCCGGTTTCGCCAGCCAGAGCAATCCGGTCAGCGTGTCGTTGGCGGGGACCTACACAGCTTACGTCACCTTCCCCAACGGCTGTACGGTGGTTTCAGGCCCCAACACAGGTAGCGTAACGCAGGGTGATCTTACCCCTCCATTTATCGATGCGGTAGGCGGCGCAAAAACGTGCCCGACCTGCTCGGTAACGCTGATGGCCGATGCGAGCGGCGTTTCGTTCTTCTGGACTGGCCCCAATAACTTTACCAGTACCGAGCAAAACCCGGTTGTGCAGGATGTAGGCCTTTACAAAGTGACGGTCACTGATTTGCAAACCGGCTGCTCCGACTTTATGGAAGTGGTGGTGGAAGAGGCAACAAATGATCCGTGCCCGGTACTAAGCATCAATCCGGCTTCGCTCACTATTTGCTCTGGTGAGCAGACCCCGAATATCACTGTTACCGGTACTCAGTTTGCAGTGGGTCAGCAGGTTCGATTTGTGAAATTCAGCGCACCACAGTCGGGTACAGCCATGTATTCGGGCGGCACCGTGCTAAGCACAGTTACCCCCAACGCCGCAGGAGAGGCCGTGTTGACGTCGGCGGTGTTGTCGCCGCAACTAAGCTCAGGTACGTCAGAAACAGCATATATCTACGCGATCCTTAGTCCGGCCCCGGCTCCGGTTGTTGGAGAGCCTGTTTGCCTCCCGGCTGTATTGCTGACCGTTTCCGTTTCGGCCAAAGAATGCATTCGCATCGAAGCAACTCGTATTCGCTAGAATATTGGACGTTGGATACTGGATGTTGAATATTAGACATTGGACGAAAGACTTTGTTTTAGTCTAACATCCAGTATCCAATGTCCAGCATACAATATCCAACATCCAATTTCAACAGGCAAACGCCCCCAATGGACAAACCTTTGGGGGCGTTTTTTGCGTTACTTGCTTGAACGTAAGATTACACATCAGCCAATATGACAACAAACTCGCAGCCTGTCGACGTAATCATTGTGGGTGCTGGCCCCTGCGGACTAGCGGCCGCTATTGAAGCCAGTAAAAGTGGGCTGAGCCATCTGATTTTGGAGAAAGGCAGCGTTACCGAATCCATTCGACGGTATCCGAAAATGATGCGATTCTTTTCAACGGCCGAAAATATCGAGATCGGGGGAATTCCCTTCCCGGTGTCGAGTGTGAAAGCTAACCGGAACGAAGCGCTGCAGTATTACCGAAAAGTAGCGGCCTATTTTCACCTGAAAACCAAGGTCTTTACCGAAGTGAAAAGCGTTCAGAAACAGGGCGATCTGTTCCGGGTGTTAACCACAAAGGGCGACGTTTTCTACGCCTATAAAGTGATTTTAGCCACCGGCTATTTCGACAGACCCCGTTGGCTGGGTATACCCGGCGAAGACGGACCTCAGGTGTCGCACTATTATGACGAACCGTTTAAATACTCGTTTACGAAGGTCGTTATTATCGGGGCCTCCAACTCAGCGGTTGAAGCAGCTCTGGAACTGTATCGCCACGACGTGGATGTAACGGTGGTTCACCGGGGTGAGGATTTTCGGTCGACGGTGAAATACTGGCTAATCCCCGACGTGAAAAACCGTGTAAAGGAAGGCAAAATCAAAACTGTTTTTGGCAGTTGTGTTACCCGGATAGGGCCGGATTCGGTACGGGTGCATAACTTACAAAGCGGTGAAATAACCAAAATTCCCGCCGATTTCGTGCTGGTGCTGACCGGCTACACACCCGATGCCGAATTGCTGCAACGTTGCGGTGTTGAACTCGACCCCGAAACGCAGATTCCCCAATATAACCGCACCACTTTCGAAACCAACGTACCTGGCCTGTACGTCTGTGGCACCGTTCTGGCGGGCATTTACACCGAGAAGGTATTCATCGAAAACGGCCGCGAACACGCGCAAGCCATCATCGACCACATGATGGGCCGCGAGATTCATAAGGTAAACGAACTGGTGCAGCGAATTTGAAAATAGGTTCAACGTTTAAAGTCTAACGTTTAAGGTCTAAAGTCGCTCTGCTTTCTACCAGTCTGTAGGTAAGCGAAGCGACTTTGGACGTTAGACTTTGAACTTTGAACCTATTTTTGCCCCATGAACACCCCACTTCCTGATTTATTTGCTCAGTTCAACAATCTCCGCGTGCTGGTTATTGGCGACGTTATGCTCGATGCCTATGTGTGGGGTCGGGTTGATCGTATTTCGCCCGAAGCTCCTGTTCCGGTCGTTACGGTAAACCGGCGCGAAGTGAGGCTGGGCGGGGCGGGTAATGTGCTGCTGAACGTACAGGCTCTTGGGGCCGAAGCGATTATTTGCTCGGTCATCGGCACCGATATGGCCGGCGATCAGCTTCAGCACCAACTCACCGAACGCGGACTCACCTGCAACGGACTGATTCGCTCGGATTCGCGGATTACAACCATCAAAGAGCGCATTATTGCCGGGTCGCAGCAGGTTGTTCGAGTCGATACCGAGACGGACAAATACATCACCGATGCCGAACGCACACAGCTTATTGCTACCGCCAAATCACTGATTCCGGGTTGTCAGGTCGTTATTTTTGAAGATTATGACAAGGGTGTGCTGAGCCGCGAAGCCATTGCCGAGATCACTGCTTTTGCCAACGAGCAGCACGTACCAACGGTAGTCGATCCCAAGAAACGACACTTCCTCGACTATCAACACACCACGCTCTTCAAGCCAAACCTGAAAGAACTGAAAGAGGGATTGAAAGTCGATTTCAACGTCGATAATCTCGATGAACTAGCCAGTGTGGTAACAACACTAAAGACCCGAATGAACCTGCTGGGTACGTTGATCACTCTCTCCGAGCGGGGTGTATACATAGACCTCAACGGCGAACAAACCAAACTGCCGGCGCACGTTCGCACAATTTCTGACGTATCGGGGGCGGGCGATACCGTGATCAGTATTGCGGCCTGCTGCGTGGCGCTTGGGCAGTCTCCCCGGCGTATTGCAGGCCTCTCAAATCTGGGCGGTGGGCTCGTCTGCGAAAGCGTCGGCGTAGTACCGATTGATAAAATCCGGTTGTTCGAGGAAGCTGTTCGGCTAGGCGTTTAGCCACGCGCATTTCGTGTATTTCCACTACTGAAGAGAACGCTAACCAATTTGCCATGATTACAGACAAAGCTCGGTTTTGTTCATGACTCGTTAACCACTTTTCGATTGCCAAATAATGCTGTTCGTAGCCTGGATGTCGCTTGGGTAGTTGCTGAACGACGGAACGCGTTTATGCCAGAGCAACGCAAAAAAATCCTGCTCGCTGTTTTGCTAGCGGGTTTTTCGAATCTATTCCTGTAGAGTCGCAATATCTTGCGGCTCACTCGCGTCAGCAATTTTGGAAATGTATTAAGCGTATTGCTGACGCGAGTGAGCCGCAAGATGTTGCGGCTCTACAGGAGCGAATCGGCCGTTTTCCAGACATACCGAAAAATGGTTGCCTGACCGCCGCCCGGTGTCTCGTATTGCTCGGTACGTATGTTCTGCCCGCCCACCCGATCATAAAACTGGATAGCCGACCGGTTGGCTTCGTACACTACCAGATGAAAACCGGGATGCGTAGCCTGCGGTATTACCTGCCAGGCTGCCTCACGCATCAGGCCCAGCCCAATACCTTTCCCTTTCTGCCCCGCCGCTACGTGCAAGTTGTCGATCAGCGTACCCAACTCCGGGTCTTCGTCGAGATACAGGCAGATGAACCCGCAGAGCAGACCTTCCTTTTCCGCAACCAGAATACGCTGATTGTCGGCCGGGTTAGCTAACCGATCAGACCATACCGAGTAACGATCCTGCTCGATGTTACGGTCGAGGTAGTCATCTGTCAGAATGCCCCGGTAGGTCTGTCGCCAGCTTTGGGTGTGAAGCGCCGCAATTGCCTTTGCATCTGATAAGACAGCAAACCGGTAGGTTATCATGGTGTATAGACGCCCCGTCGATTATGCCGAAAACTCCTTTACTGCATTGATAAATACCCGCACATGATCGGGGTTAGTGTCGGGATAAACGCCGTGGCCAAGATTGGCGATATGGCGCTGTGGACCAAAGGCCGTAAGCATTTGCCGAACCTCCGCCCGAATCTGATCGGGATTAGCGTAGAGCACGCAGGGATCCAGATTGCCTTGCAGTGTTTTTCCCGGAATCAGCGCCCGCGATTCAGCAATGTCCATGTTCCAGTCAAGACCCACCACATCGCAGTTGAGCTGCCCGATAGCCTGCCGGGCGAAGAATGCCCCTTTGGCAAAGACGGTGATCGGTGTGTGGCCCACTTCAGCATCGGCCTTGATAGCGTCGCAAATTTGCTTGATGTAGGGCAACGAAAACGTATTGTACTGTTCGGGCGACAGAATACCGGCCCACGAATCGAAGAGTTGAACAAGATCGGCCCCGGCACGTACCTGCGCTTTCAGGTAAGCAATGGTGCTGTCGGTAATTTGCTGCAACAGGGTATGCGCAAAGAGGGGGTCGGTATAGAGTAGCTTCTTGGCTACAGAGAACGTCTTCGACCCTTTACCTTCTGTCATATAGCAGAAAATAGTGAACGGCGCCCCGGCAAAACCCAGCAATGGCACCCGGCCATTCAGCATCTGTTTAGTGATGCGCAGCGCTTCCAGCACGTACCCAAGGTCTTGCTCGGCATCGGCAATATGCAGACTATCGAGGTCGGCCATGGTGCGAACGGTACGCGGAAAAACGGGCCCGCGTTGTTCAACCATTTCATACGGTAGACCCATTGCTTCGGGAACAACCAGAATATCGGAGAAAATAATCGCCGCATCAACACCCAGCAAATCAACGGGTTGAACTGTTACCTCAGCCGCTAATTCGGGCGTGGTAGCCAGTTTGATAAAGCTGCCCGCTTTTTCGCGAACTGCCCGGTATTCGGCCAAAATCCGGCCCGCCTGACGCATCAGCCATATAGGTGTGCGCTCAACGGCCTCGCCCCGCGCAGCCCGGAGCACTAAATCGTTCTGTAACTTCATGCTGCAAATATCGGAAGGAATTAAGAGTTAATAGGTGAGGAGTGAAGGGCGAAGGGTGAGGAGTGAAGGGCAAAGGGTGAAGGGTGAAGGGGGCTTCGCTTGGTAACGTACCTAAGCAGAGCCCTCTTCACCAATTCACTCCTCACCCTTCGCCCCTCACTCCTCACTCCTCACCCTTCGCCCTTCACTCCTCACCCCTTCACCCCTCCCCAAGGCTTTAATATCGTTTACTTCCAAAATGCGGCGTTGTTTGCCCTGGCCAACGGTGTTTATCATAGCCCGACTTAACTGCTGTAGCGTAACCACATAGGATGGTACAATTCTACTTAGGATGGGGTATAGCCAATTAATGTACTTGTAGTAACTTTTCGTATGCTTCATGTCCGGTGTGGGATGGATATAACCCGGACGGAAATTGAATACCTGCTTAAAAGGAAGTGCCATCAAATTATTTTCGGTTTTCCCTTTCACTCTGGCCCACATGGTAATTCCCTGTTCGGTGCTGTCGGTACCCATTCCCGACACATAGCAGAACGTCATGTCGGGGTTTTGCCGGCTCAACAGTGTAGCCATGTTCATGGTTAGTGTATGGGTAAGCCTGTAATAATCAGGTTCTTTAAGGTTGACAGATGAGACACCAAGGCAAAAAAAGCAAGCGTTATACCCCTTCAATTGGCTGGCTACTGCTGAGAGGTCGTAGAAATCGGGCACAATAAGTTCCTGTAATTTAGGATGCGTCAAACCGGATGGTTTTCGGCTCACGCTCAATACTTGCTTAACCCTACTATCTTGAAGACATTCGTGTAGAACGCCTTCACCAACCATTCCTGTTGCACCGGTAACAATTGCTCTGATATTCATATGTACAAAAATACGTAGACAAATCTAGTTGGTACTATGACTTTTATACTTATATTTTTAATTTAAAGTTTACTCATTTGAATTATAATAAACTAAATTTTTTTACTTGGAAACGAGGCTTCTAGTCTGTCAATAATCAGTAACAGTAATTGCTTGTTGGGGATTATTGCTTTTCCTTTACCACGAACTATTTTTCTAATTCCCCGAATCCACCCATCTTTGCGATATATTAAAGCATACCCCTGTTTATGGAGTTGAAACGAGTTGTTGTGACGGGCCTGGGTGCCCTAACCCCCATAGGAAATACTGTCGAAGCCTTCTGGCAGGGCCTGAGTACAGGCACCAGCGGAGCCGCGCCCATCACTAAATTCGACGCGTCCCTGTTCAAAACCCGCTTCGCCTGCGAAGTGAAAGGATTCGATCCACTCAACTATTTTGATCGGAAAGAGGCCCGGAAAATGGATGGGTACGTTCACTATGCCATCGTCACGGCCGATCAGGCTATTGAAGATGCCGGTTTACTCAACGACGGAATTAATAAGGAACGCGTTGGTGTGATCTGGGCATCGGGTATTGGCGGGCTGCATAGTTTTCAGGAAGAAGTACTGGCTTATGGGGCAGGTGGAAAAATCCCACGTTTCAGCCCGTTCTTTATTCCGAAAATGATTGCCGACATGGGTGCCGGTATGATCTCGATTCGGCACGGCTTTATGGGCGTCAATTTTGCCCCGGTATCAGCCTGCGCGTCGAGTACACACGCCATGATCGATGCCTTCAACTACATTCGGTTGGGCAAAGCCGACGCCATTGTGACGGGCGGTTCCGAATACGTTATCACCGATTCGGCCCTGGGTGGATTCAGTAACATGAAAGCCCTTTCGGAGCGCAACGATGATCCTCAGCGTGCCTCACGCCCTTTCGACGCCAACCGCGATGGTTTTGTGCTGGGAGAAGGCGGCGGCGGCATTATTTTGGAAGAATACGAACATGCCAAAGCACGGGGTGCCAAAATTTACTGCGAACTCGTTGGGTCGGGCGCTACCGCCGATGCCTACCACATGACCGGCACACACCCGGAAGGTCTGGGTGCCGCCAACGCCATGCGCGAAGCACTGCGTGAGGCTGGCCTACAGCCCGAAGATGTGGATTACCTGAACGTTCACGCTACGTCGACACCCATTGGTGATGTGTCGGAAACAAAAGCCATTGTGAAGGTATTTGGCGAAAATCCTACGAATCTGAACATCAGCGCCACCAAGTCGATGACCGGTCACTTGCTGGGTGCCGCCGGGGCCATTGAAGGCGTGGCCGGTATTCTGGCCATGCAACACAACCTGATTCCGCCTACGATCAACCTCGACAATCGCGACGAGAACGTACCTGCCGGACTGAACCTGACACCCAATGTAGCACAGGCGAAGCAGGTCGACGTGGTGCTGAGTAACACGTTTGGCTTCGGTGGACACAATGCTACGGTACTGTTTAAGCGCTTCGTAGAATAGCGTACGTAATGCGTTCAAAGTTTAAGGTCCAAGACGGTCCGCCGCTGCGGTCTAACGTCAGGCTGCGCAGTAAGCGGCTCAACGTTAAACCGCAGCGGCGGACCGTCTTGGACCTTGGACTTTAAACGTTAAACTGTATTTATGAGAACCATTTTCGTCGATACCGAGCGCATTCGTGACCTGAACAGCGGGTTGGGGCAAACCTGTCTGCATGTAGGGCAGGAGTTAGTTCGGCAGCAGCCCGCCGGTACGTCGCTGACTTTTTTGGTGCCTCCAAAACAGAGCGGTGTCTTTGGCGAGCCCTCAGAAACATTGCATTACCGCGAAGCCAGTTGGCGGCATAAACTATATGGTCCCGGCCAGTTCGATGTGTGGCATAACCTCCATCAGGATGGATCTTATTGGCCCGCAAACCGGCCTGGAAAACTGATTTTAACGATCAACGATCTGAACTTCCTGGAACGGACCGATTATTCAGAGACCAAAAAACGGCGCAAACTAGCGGCTATTCAACGCCGCATAGACCGGGCGCAGGTGTTGACAACTATTTCTGATTACACCGGTACCATTGTGCGCAAGCACCTGAACGTACCTGACCGCACGCCTTTGCAAACCGTTTATATCGGCGTATCGGAGTTACCGGCTGCACCTACCGAACGACCAGCCGTATTAGCCAGCCTCGATAAGCCCTTCTTTCTGTTTCTGGGTGTATTGCACCCCAAAAAGAATATTCACGTATTGCTGGCCATTGCGCAGGCCTTTCCAGACTATATGCTGGTATTGGCAGGACGCAACGATCATTCCTACGCTCGACATCTGAGTGAGCAGGCCAATCGGCTCGGTGTTGATAACGTACTTCAAACCGGCCCCGTCGACGAATCGACCAAATCGTGGCTCTACACGCACTGCGAATCGTTTCTGTTCCCGTCGCTCAGCGAGGGATTTGGTCTGCCGGTTGTGGAAGCTATGAGCCTTGGAAAGCCGGTCTTCCTGTCGCGGTTGACCAGCCTGCCCGAGATTGGTGGCCGGGAAGCTTTCTACTTCGATTCTTTTGAGCCGGAAGCTGTGGTGGAAACCCTCAGGGCAGGTATGCGTGACTATTACGACGATCCCCTGAAAGCCCAACGCCTGCAATGGCAAGCCAACCGCTTCCGCTGGGAAAACACCGCGAAGCAGTATTGGGGGTTGTATATGGGGAAGTAGGTCTAATGTTCAACGTCTAATGTTTAAGGTTCAACAATCGTAGGCTATTAGGCAAAGCAACTTTAGACATTAGACTTTGAACATTAACCTCCCCCAAACATCCGCTGTTAAAAATCGTTAAGGGGGTGTCGGGAATCGAATTTTTCGCCGCCCGCTGCTCGTTATATCAGCAGAAGCGACAGGTCAGGACCTCTCTTAACAGACTAAACCGAAGCCTTTTTCGTCGCCGACAATTCCTACATAAAACAACTGTTTAGTACCCCAATACCATGAAAAGCAACTGGAAAGTTTTAGTGTTGATTGCCCTCCTCTCGAGCGCCGTAACACTGGGCGCGTACAACCTGCTTGGGTTTAACAAGCGGGACGTTGTATTTGCCGAATCATCAGCGGGTTCGCCCCTTAACCGGCTGGCTTCGCTGGCAGGCAACGCACCAACAACTGCCCCCGGCGATTTCGCTACAGCCGCAGAAACGGCATCGCCTACCGTAGTGCATATTCGCACAACCATGACGCGTACGGTTCGTCAACAACAAATGCCTGACATCTTCCGTGAGTTCTTTGGTGAAGAGTTCGGTGGACAGGGACAGGGCGGTGGTCGCTCACGGCGTGAGCAAGGACAGGCCTCGGGGTCCGGCGTAATTATCTCGAAAGATGGCTACATCGTTACCAACAACCACGTAGTGCAGGACGCCGACGAGGTTGAGGTAGTAATGACCGACAAGCGTAGCTTCAAGGCGAAAGTAATTGGTACCGACCCACTGACCGATCTAGCTGTGGTGAAAGTAGAAGCCAATAACCTACCCAGCATTGTGTTGGGCGATTCAGACGGCCTGAAACTGGGCGAATGGGTATTAGCCGTTGGTTATCCCCTTGATCTGGAGTCGACCGTAACGGCTGGTATCGTAAGCGCAAAAGGTCGTGGTATCGGTATTCTGAGCCGTAATCAACGTCCACAGGAGCCGGGTGCCAAGCCTGTTGATACGCCTATTGAGTCATTCATTCAGACAGATGCCGCCATCAACCCTGGTAACTCGGGCGGTGCGTTGGTAAACCTGCGTGGCGAACTGGTGGGTATCAACTCAGCCATTGCCTCAGCAACAGGTTACTACAGCGGTTATGGCTTTGCTGTTCCTGTATCGCTGGTGAAGAAAGTAACGGCCGATCTGGTGAAGTTTGGTAATGTACAACGCGGATACATTGGTATTCTGCCTCGCGAACTGGATAGCAAAATTGCGCAGGAAGTGGGCGCCAAAGTGGGCCGTGGTATCTACGTAGAAAGCGTAACCGAGAATGGTGCTGCTAAAGTGGCAGGTATCCAGAAAGGCGATGTCATCGTGAAAATGGAAGGTCAGCCTCTCGATTCAGACGCGCAGATGCGTGAGATCGTAGGTCGTCGTCGTCCGGGCGATGTGCTTAATGTAACCATCAACCGGGGGGGGACCGAACGCGAGGTGAAGCTTGAACTGCGTAACCGCAATGGGGGTCGTGATGTGATCAAGAAAGAGGAGCTGGCTTCATCGACTATGAAAGCATTGGGCGGTGAGTTTGCCAACCTCAGCGACAAAGAACGTCAGGCGTTAGGCATCAGTGCCGGTCTTGGCATTCGGGTCAACAAGATTCTGGATGGCAAACTGGCCGAAACCGAGATCGAAGAGGGCTTTATCATTGTGAAAGCCAATGGTAAAAACGTGAAGACGGTGAAAGACCTCGAAACGATTGTTGGTGGCGTAAAAGAAGGTGAAGGCTTACTGCTGATCGGTATGTACCCCAACAGCTCACGCATGATCTACTACGCGGTGCCGATGTAATGGCCTACGGCCAGTCAGTTTGGACAGTCGTATAAATAAGAAGTCCCGAGTTTGGAAAGTCGTTTTGAGGTGTTGCTTACGCAGATCACCAAAACGACTTTCCAGACTCGGGACTCTTACTTTATACGACTTTCAAGACTGACAATTGGCCGTTGTTGTGTACGCAAGCGCTGGCGCGAGCATGTGCTCGTGCCTTTTATGTCGCAAGCGTTTGCTTGCACAGTGTGAATGCGCAATACGGTAGCTGTTTCTTTGTTCGCTACTGTATTGTTTCTCTACTCCGTTGCGCTTTCGCGCTATGCAAGCGGATGCTTGCGACATAAAAGGCACGAGGAAATCCTCGCGCCAGCGCTATCCGAGCATTTGCTAGAGCAAGTATCAACGGAAAAGTCCCGAATCTGGAAAGTCGTTTATTGGCCTGCGTAAGCAACACCTTAAAACGACTTTCCAGACTCGGGACTCTTACTTTATACGACTTTCAAGACTCTAAAAAAAGACTATCCAGACTAAAAACGACTACTCGTAATAGTTCAGCACCTGATGGCCACTCTTGGCCAGCAGTTGGTCACGCTGGAAGAGAGCGATATCCGACTGCATCATGTCTTTCACCAAACCAGCCAGATCGTATTTAGGCGTCCAGTTCAGTTTGGTCATCGCCTTGGTTGGATCACCCAACAGCAGGTCAACTTCGGTAGGGCGGAAATAACGCGGATCGATCGTCATCACTTCCTTGCCTACTTCAACCGGGAATTCCGGGTTATTGGCGCTCAGAACGAATGCCTTCTCCTCGATACCTTCACCACGGAACTCCAGCTCAACGCCGATTTCCTGGAAAGCCATCTTGATGAAATCACGTACGGTTGTGGTTACACCCGTAGCGATAACGAAATCTTCAGGGGTATCCTGTTGCAGAATCAGGTACATCGCCTCAACGTAGTCTTTGGCGTGGCCCCAGTCGCGCAGAGAGTCGATGTTACCCATGAACACCTTGTCTTGCAAGCCAAGACCGATACGGGCTACCGCCCGGGTAATTTTGCGCGTTACAAACGTTTCGCCACGCAGCGGCGATTCGTGATTGAACAGAATACCGTTACAGGCATACATGTTGTAGGCCTCACGGTAGTTTACTGTAATCCAGTAACCGTACAGTTTAGCAACCGCATAGGGCGACCGTGGGTAGAACGGCGTGGTTTCTGACTGGGCGTGGCCCTGAACACCACCATACAATTCAGACGTAGACGCCTGATAAATGCGCGTTTTTTCGGTCAATCCCAACAGGCGTACAGCTTCGAGAATACGAAGTGTACCGATACCGTCGACTTGTGCCGTGTACTCGGGTTCATCGAAACTTACCCGAACGTGCGACATGGCACCGAGGTTATAAATCTCGTCGGGCTGAATTTCCTGAATGATCCGAATAATGTTCGTTGAGTCCGATAGGTCGCCGTAATGGAGTTTAAACCGAACATGCGTCTCGTGCGGATCTTCGTACATATGGTCGATCCTCTGCGTGTTGAAGAGCGAACTACGGCGCTTAATGCCGTGCACTTCATACCCTTTTTCGAGCAGCAATTCAGCCAGATAAGCTCCATCCTGCCCCGTTATGCCGGTAATCAACGCTTTTTTCATGCGATTGTAATTATTCTAAGAATTTGTAAAATTTCGTGTATCAGCCTGTAAATTTACATTAAGACGGTCATTCTCTTGCACTTATTTTATTAACAGGCCTCTTTTTACATCTACTCTATCGGGTTGTAGTTGTGCTGTAGTGAAGACAGACTTCAATTTACTAAAATATCGTTCGGCATCCATTTTCTTCATAAAGTCGCCCACCTTTAGCCGGTATGTAGGCTGTTGATAGCTCATGTAGGCGCTCAGTTCAGGAAACAACTGGTAGAGCTGAAGCTTGGCGGCATCGGCCGCAGCCCGTTCATTGCCCACATATACCTGCACCCGGTAACCCGGCGCATAGCGTACCCGGCGATTTTGCACGGCAATGGTATCCAAAATGGCATCAAGGCGTTTGTTGGCATGCAAGGCTTCAATAGGCATTACCTGACCTGAACGCTTTTGATTCTCGGCTACCCGGACCGATGGTGCCGGAGCGGGAACAGGGGAAGCGGGCTTAGTAACCGGCGGTACAAAAACGGGACGAGCCGTAGACAGGTCTTCGGAATAATCGTTATAACTCCCCGTTGTGGTTCGGCTTCCGGTAGTAGTAGCCGTGGTAGCCGGTGTACGCGCACAAGACCAGGCTCCCATAACGGTAGCACCGATCAAAAACCATTGTTTTACCAAACGCATCATAGTTGGCGGATAAAAGAGATTAGCCGACCTTGAAGAGGGTCTTGCTACAAAACTACTACTTTTGGGGCGACCATTATATTACCTATGCTGACTGTACAACGTAGCGTATCGCTGCGCCCCTATACCACCTTCGGCATCGAGGCCCAGGCTAACTATTTCGCCGATATTATCTCTGAAACTGACCTCGAAACTCTTTTTCAACTCACTGAATTCAACGAGTTGCCCAAATTGATTCTGGGTGGGGGCAGTAATCTGTTGCTGACGCAGGATTTTCCCGGCCTGGTTATTCGCCTGTCGCTGGGCGGAATCAGCGTTGTTCGGGAAGACGAATTACACCTGTATGTACAGGCAGGGGCGGGCGTTGGTTGGCACACACTGGTGATGTATTGCGTAGACAATAACTTCGCCGGCATGGAAAACCTCTCGCTCATTCCGGGTACGGTAGGGGCGGCGCCCATGCAAAACATTGGTGCCTACGGTGTAGAAATCGAACAGATTTTTGATCATCTGGAGGCCGTTCACATCGAAACAGGCGAAAAACGCCGGTTCGAGCATGCCGATTGCCAGTTCGGTTATCGCGAAAGTGTGTTCAAACACGATCTGAAAGGCCAGTACATCATTACCTCGGTCACGTTCCGGCTCAACAAAACGCCTACTTTTCATACGCGATATGGAGCCATCAGCGAAACGCTGACCGAAATGGGCATCACCGACGAAACCATGAGCATCAAAGCCATCAGCGACGCGGTGATTCATATTCGGCGTAGCAAACTGCCCGACCCGGCCGAGATTGGCAACGCGGGCAGCTTCTTCAAAAACCCGGAAATTTCAGCCGACCAGTTCGATCAGTTAAAAACAACGTACCCAGCCCTGCCCGGTTACCCTATGGCTTCCGGCACCGTGAAAGTACCGGCTGGCTGGCTTATTGAGCAAGCGGGCTGGAAAGGTTACCGAACGGGCGACGCGGGCGTTCATGCCAAACAGGCGCTTGTACTAGTCAACTACGGCCGTGCCACCGGTCACGAGATTCTGGCCCTCGCCCATCAGGTGCAAGCCTCTGTACAGGAAAAATTTGGCATCACGATCAATCCGGAGGTGAATGTGATCTGAAAGTCCAAAGTCTAAGGGTCCAAAGTTCAAAGTCGCGCTGCTATATCACCTTTGTGTAAATGTAGCAGCGCGACTTTGAACTTTGGACCCTTAGACTTTGAACTTAAAAACAAAGCGATGCAGCCCCCAGCAGGCCGGCGTCGTTGCCGAGGGTGGCTTTCGTTACCGTCAGGCCGTCTTTGTAGTAGGGGGTAAGCCAGTAGTCGAGTTCTTTTTGAACGGCGGGCATGATGTAGTCGAACGATGCCGACAGACCACCACCAATCAGAATCTGTTTGATGTCGAGAATACGAATCAGCGATACCAGGCCTTCACCCAGCATTTCGCCCACTTCGCCCCAAACGGCCAGCGCCAGCTTGTCGCCTTCGGCCGCCGCGGCTACCAGACCCGTTGTTGAGATACTGCCGTCGCCGGGTAGCGTGGTTTGTCCTTTGAAGCTAGCCCGGCGTTCGTTGGCCAGATCGAGCAATTCTTTTTTGCCGATGTTGCGCTCCAGCACCTTCCCGTTCCGCGACGGAATGTGGCCCGGCTCCATGGCATTGCCATCACCGCCAACAAATACTTTTTTGTTAATAATGGCCGCTCCGCCTACGCCCGTGCCCAGCGTGATGAAAATATAATTCTCATCGTTCATGTCTTCCACAAAATAGAATTCGCCGAGGGCTGCCGCATTGGCATCATTTTCCAGAAAAAACTCCACATCAGGAAAGCGTCTGTTCAGAATGTCGACCATCGGAACGCCATTCAACTCGGGAATAGCCGTGATTTCGAGCGGTGTTGTTCGGTCGCGGTTAATCATGCCCGGTAATCCGATACCCACTTTGGTCACCTCTTTATTGGCATACAGTTGCACGGCAATGGCGTCGGCAAACTGATCCATGAAGTGTCCCGATTGCCGCCAGCTATCGGTGTCGTGGCTGTAGAAATTGGTGATTTTACCCGTTTTAGCGTCGACCACGCCCATTTTAACGTTCGTGCCGCCCACGTCGATACCCAGATACTGCGCTGAACCCATTGTATTTGTGAAGAATTAAAAAGTGAAAATCGGGACCCCACCCCCGGCCCCTCCCCTTAAAACAAGGGGAGGGGAGGGGCTGGGGGTGGGGTTATGCCACGAAGTTACGGAAGGGTTAAATTTTTCAATACCTAAGATGCTATAGTATGTAATAGAATTGTACATTTGGCGCTATGACAAATACCACTCAACACGTATTGAAAGGAAGCCTCTCGGTGATTATTCTCAAACTGCTCGAAGACCGCGACCGGATGTACGGCTACGAAATTACGCAACAGGTAAAAGCCCTGACAGCCGGTGAAATGGTCATTACGGAAGGAGCCCTCTATCCGTCGCTACACAAGCTGGAAGCCGAGGGCCTGCTCACCGCCGAAACCGAGGTGGTCGACGGGCGGGCGCGTAAATATTATTCGCTCACCAAAACCGGCCATCAGCAAACCGTTAGTCGGGTGTCGGAACTACGCACGTTTATGGAGAACCTGAACACCATTCTGAACCTGAAACCGGCTCTCTGACGATGACAGACGCGCAGGAATCATACCTGAGCCAATTTCTGGCGGCTTACGAAAAACGGGTCAGCAAACCTGTTCTGGACGAGGTAGGTGACCACTACCACGCGGCCATCGTCACCGCCATGACCAACGGCAGTTCGTTCGACAAAGCCCTGACCGATACGCACGAGGCTTTTGGCCGGGCAGATGGTATTCTGGCGCTGGAGGCCCCCTTCCAGAAAAGTCTGGTCATCCGTCATCGGGATGGGGTAGAGCAAACACTGGGTACGTTCCTGAGAGGTAAAAAGCTATTGATAGCGCTGGGCTTATTCCTGTACATCCTCTGGAAAAACAGCACCTATTCATCGTCATTTTTTCTAGCCGATGTGGCCATACTAGGTGTATTGCTGTTGGCTATTCATTGCTTATCGTATCACACCGAACAAACCATAGTTCGGGCTAACTGGAATTGGCTATTAACCGCCGCTTGCCTCGGCACAGAAACAGTTTACCTATTGAATAAAGGGCGCATTATAACGTACCTACAGGCCACTGGTAGCTGGGTGCCTATGGCTGGTTGGTCGGCGTTTCAGACCCTGTTGCTACTCGTACTCTGGGCCAATTTTACACAAAAGCGGTCACCCTATCTCAAACGAACAGACACCTTACTGACGAGCTAGACAAACTGCTAACTACGATCAGCTAATTATCCACCGACCATGTCCCTTTCCACGAAACAACTCGCTGAACTGCGCCACGACATTACCTCGCTGGCCGACATCAAGTACGATCATCTGACCGACGAACTGCTGGACCATTACGCCACACTGACAGAGGAAAACATGGCAACCGGCCTGTCTTTCTACGAAGCCAGCACAGCCGCATTTCTGGCGATGGGAAACGGTGAGGGTATCCGACGAATTCAGGTTAAATACGAGATAGAAACAAAGAGGCAGGTGAAAAAACGTCATTTGGCTATCCTGAAAAGTTTTCTGCGCTGGCCAACGGTGGTAACTACCTTGTTGGTAGGTACGCTATTTATAAGCTTGTACGTCAACCTACCAACTAACTATGCCAGAGGACTATCTGTATTTGTACTGGCATCACCCATTATTTTCGTGTTGGGGGCTTATGTTTTCTATTGTCAAAGAAAGAACAGTCGCGATAAGATTGCCTGGGAGTATTTGACTGAATGGATTCAATTACCCAATCTCACACTCCAGTGCTTGAATTTAACTAACAGTATGTCAGATGATAAGTCGTTTATGAATTCTCTGACTGGCCAGGGTATTCAGTTCTGCTTTGCATTAATTACACTAGCCTTAACAATCAGCCTCGTCCAGCTTACCCGCGAAACGGTGTATTACAAGCCGAATTTTCAGCGGTGATAACAAGCTGCATATTATACGTCTATCCAACACACTTATAAAAAGCATTTTCGTCCTTCAAGACCATGTCTCTATCCACGAAACAACTTGCCGAGCTACGTCATGACATCACCTCGCTGGCCGACATCAAATACGATCATCTGACCGACGAACTGCTTGATCATTACGCCACGCTGACAGAAGAAAACATGGCTACCGGCCTGTCTTTCTACGAAGCCAGCACAGCCGCATTTCTGGCGATGGGAAACGGTGGCGGCATTCAACAGATTCAAGACGATTATGAAGAGGCGACGCGTGAGCAGGTGAAAGCACGCTATAGGGAAATTGTGAGAGGGCATTTTCACTGGCCAACAGTGGTGACCACCTTAATAGTAGGTACGTTGCTACTTTATATTCAGCTTTTTGCCTTACCGGCAAATCTGTCAAAAATACTCCGTATGGCAATGTCCATTTCGCCAGTTATCGTCATTGCGGCTGCCTGGATACCCTATCTACGGAAGAAAGATAGTCGACACAGACTTACATGGGAGTTTATTACCGAAAATGGGCATTGGCCGATCAACGTACTTAACGGATACTGCTTGGCTTCGAATGCATACGACTTCAGCCTACCCTATTCTATTGATGTAGTAATTATTACGGTGATTGTTACCGCGATCTTATTTCAATCTGTCTGCTTGGCTCAGCTTACGCGAGAAACGTTTTATTTCAAACCGAATTTCCAGCGGTAGATGCGGCTGTGGTCAGGTACGTTGCTGACGCGTAATGATTGCTGACGCGGGTGAATTGCTGACGCGCGTGTAGAGACCGGTCCGCCGGTGCGGCAAAATCTTGCCGCACCGGCGGACCGGTCTCTACGGACCCGAATGGCCACGGCCACACGGTTTTTACGCCAACAATCCTTCCAAATCGATCTCTTCTGAAGGGGTAATGTCGGCGCTGAGGACGCGTTGCATGTAGGCGAGGGGTTCCTGCGTGTTGGCGGCTGAACCCGATGCTACACAATCGGGGGGAATGATTAGCTTCAGGTCGCGCATGTAGGCGTCGATGGCCGAGAACAGGATGCATACGTCGGCGGCGATGCCCGTCATAATCAGCGTTTTTGATTGCAAATAGGCAAGTAGCGTTTCAAACGTGGTGGCGTAAAAAATGGAGTGCTTGGGTTTCAAAACTACATAATCATCGTCGGCGGGACGGAGACGTTCGGCAATGGGTCTGCCTCGCACATCGCTGGTGAGGCAGTGCGCTAGCAGGTCGTCGAAGTTGGAGCGCCATTTGCCAAAATTATCGTTGATGTACACAACGGGAACCCCCGCCGCTTTGGCCCGCTGTTTTAAGGCCGCAATCTGATGGGCTGCTGCCAGGGTGGGCTCAAAGAAAGCGGGCCCTTCAGGAAATTCCAGGTCATTGATCATGTCGATGATCAATAAGGCTACGGGAGACGAATCGGGGGCATTGCCGTGCAGATCGTCGCTTGTATGGTTCATAACGTAGTGGTTGTTGGGACACGGAAATAGTCAGCCAACATATAACAAAACCGCGACCGGATAGATTGACATTGTGCCTTACCGGACGTAAAACGGGCAACGGCGGGCTGCACAGGAAAATCCTGCACAGCCCGCCGTTGCCCGTTTTTGGGTAATGGAGACGTACCTACACTTTGGTTAAACTCAGCGTTACAGTAGCCGTATCGTTCTTGTTGTCGCCATCAAAATCTTCAGTGATAGACTGCGCTAATTTCAAGGTGTTTCCACTGATGGTTACGTCGAACACGTTTACGTCGGTGCCTTCTGTTACGGTTAGTTTGTTGCCTGCCAACACCCATGTCGACTCATTGGCCACAAAGCTGGCATCGACGCTGCTACAGGCCGAGGTTGTTGTCGACGTTATCTTGCCATTAGCGTTAAAAGTCACCGTTACGGCTTTGAAACAATCGACAAACGGCTGCCCCAAAAACGCTTTATAAAAGTCCAGCAAATCATTTGTCTTTGTGCCTGATCCAATCAGGTCGAAGGCCGGATCGATGGTGTAGGCCGATACTTTCCAGGAGCCCTGAATGGCACTCGCGCTGGGGGTAATATCGGTGTCTTTTTTGCTACAAGCACCCAGCCAGAATGGAATAGCCAACAAAAGTGCCCAGGATAGTTGGCGCGTAGAGAATGTGCGATTTTTCAAAATTTGACGGTGTATAGTGAAGCTCAAACATACCTCCAACTTTGTTCCGTTTCACAAATAAGCTTACAAAATATACTTACTGTTTATCGAAAGGTAAGTTGGTTTATACTTTAATGATAATTCGACGTTTATACATCACCCATAAAATGCCAGCCCAGATGGCGACCAGCGTAAGCGCCCCGGCTAGCGAGGCCATTTTAGGGTCGCTGAAAGGAGGGGCAATAAACCCGTTGTAGAGGTATTGGGTCAGGCTAACTGTTGCCGTACTGTCTTCAGGATTTGGCAGTCGTATCAGGGTCATGATGCGCGGAATCAGGCCCGACAAGAAGAAAACGGTGATAGGGTTCACGCCAAACGCCACCAGCACGCCATTCCAGCGAAACCCTTTTCGAACGTCGATCAGGTAGTAGAAAATGGCCAGTCCGCACATCGCCAGTCCGCCCGCCAATAGCACGTAGGTGCTTGTCCATAACGCTTTGTTGATTGGGAAGAGCGGATCGAGTAACGTACCTAGCACGGCGAGTGCTACCCCGGCCAGAAACAGAAAAAGCGCTTTCTGACTCTCGCGAACCGCCGATCCGTAGTGATGAGTCCGTAGCCAGTGACCGGCCAGCACGCCCAACAGGGCCGTAGCTATCGCCGGAAACGTACTCAGCAACCCCTCGGGGTCCCACACTTTGGCCGGGCGGTACACATGGTCGGGGGTCAGTACCGTAAAATCAACCCAGGCGGCGAGGTTGGTTTCGGGTTCCAGATTCGCGTAGCCGATGCCCGGTACGGGTATGCCGGTCATCATCAGGTAGTAGCTGACCATGATTAACACGGCAATGATGAGTTGCTGCGGCGGCGTGGTGCGTCGGTAAATTAACGCACAGGCAATGTAGACCAGCCCAATACGCTGCAAAACGCCCATGATACGTACATTGCCGAAGTCGAACCGGGGAAACAGGTTCAGGAAAAGCCCAAGCGCAAACAGCATCAGTCCGCGTTTGATGATTTTGGCCACCACACCCGGCGTAGCGTCGACCTGCCCATAAAGGCCATAGGCTGGTTTTAGGGCGAAGGTGATAGAGACGCCGACGATGAACAGGAAAAAGGGGAAAATCAGATCGGTGGGTGTCCAGCCATGCCATGCGGCGTGACGGAGCGGAGCGTACAGGTTGCCCCAGTCGCCTGGATTATTGACCATAATCATGGCTGCCACGGTAAGGCCGCGAAAAGCATCGAGAGAGCGAAGGCGCATAGTGTGTGATTGGTACGCGGATGATAATGGGATTTAAAACGATCAACGCGGATTAATATGGGTACGCGGATCTCACGGATTAAAAGGGATTTGCGCGGATGATAATGGGTACACGGATTTTACAGATTAAAAGGGATTTGCGCGGATTTTTTGATTAAAACAGATTGGCTCTGCTCAGGCTACGAATCCGCTTAAATCTACAATCTGTGCGGTCCGCCGCTGCGTGAATCGTTTTAAATCCCTTTAATCCGCGTACCCATCTATTCCGCTTAAATCCAAAAATCTGTGTCAATCCTTTTTAATCTGCGAGATCCGTGTACCATTGTTCATGCAAGATGTTGATTTTTGCTGAAGGAACATCGACCAACGTTTTTACCCCCTTATGTCAACACCCCTTCGCATTGCGCTAATTGGCCCCGGAAAGGTAGCGCACCTTCACGCCCGCGCTACGCAGCAAACGCCCGATGTGCAACTGGTAGCCGTTTGTGGCCGGAACGAACAAAAAACCGCCGATTTTGCTGGTGTCTATGGCATCAAGCCCTATACTAATGTAAATGAGATGGTTACTGGCGAAGGCATCGACGTTTGCGTGGTGCTGACCCCGCACCCCAATCACCGCGAGCCAACCATTGCCGCGCTGGAAGCAGGTGCCAACGTGCTGGTTGAAAAGCCATTGGCCGCGTCGCTCGACGATTGCGACGCCATGATTGCTACGGCCGAACGTACCCAGAAACTCCTGAGTGTGGTCAGTCAGCGTCGGTTCTACGCGCCCTGTCAGCGGATTCGGCAGGCGATCGACGCCGGTAAGATCGGGGTTCCGGCCCTGGGCATGGTGCAAATGCTTGGCTGGCGCGACGAGGCCTACTACGGTAGCGATCCGTGGCGCGGCTCGTGGGCGCATGAAGGCGGTGGCGTACTCGTGAACCAGGCCCCGCATCAGCTCGATCTGTTGCTTTGGTACATGGGCGAGGTCGATTCAGTATACGGCGTTTGGCGCAACGTGAATCACCCCTATATCGAGGTAGAAGATACGGCGGCGGCCATCATTCAATTCAAAAACGGGGGTATTGGCAACATCGTCGCCAGTAATAGTCAGAAACCGGGCCTCTACGGGAAGGTGCATATTCACGGCCAAAATGGCGCTACGGTTGGCGTTCAGACCGATGGCGGCAGCATGTTTATTGCCGGTCGGTCGGGCATTCAGGACCCGCCCATCAATGACCTATGGACTATTGAAGGCGAATCCGATCAGCTAGCTACATTCCAGGCCGAAGACCACGCCTTTTTCGGTCAAACCGATGCCCTCACCTACTATTTCGCGCAACAACTCGCCGATTTCTGTCAGGCGATACGTACCCAGACCCAACCCGCCATTACGGCCCACGACGGTCGCCGGGTAGTAGAACTGTTCCAGGCCATCTACGAATCGAACCGGACGGGGAAGGCGGCGAAGATCAAGTAAAGTCCAACGTCTAAAAGTTCAAAGTCCAAGGTCGCGTTGCTCATCAACCATTTTGTGGTATAGCAGCGCGACTTTTGACTTTGAACATTAGACGTTGGACTTCAGAAAAGCCGTAGCCTCAACTAAGTAGGAATTAAATCGATAGGATTTGTAAAGTGGTTGTGTTACAGTAAGTTTACATGATAGAAAGACCGATGTAAACATATTGGTCTTTCTCTTTGATTAAATCAACTCAACAACTACTCCGCGAGTGAAAACAGGTTTATCCGCTTCTATCCACAAAGTGCTGTATGGTGCCGGGCTGCTTAGCCTATCGGCCACGGCCTTTGCCCAAACTACCTATTACGTAGCCAGTTCGGGCAGCGACAGCAACGACGGTCGATCAGCCGGGTCGGCCTTTCAATCGCTCGGTAAAGTCAATTCATTGGCGCTACAGGCTGGCGATCAGGTGTTATTCCGACGGGGCGATACCTTCCGGGGTACGTTGCAGATTCGCCGCTCAGGTACGTCGGCGCAACCAATCGTGATCGATGCGTTCGGTTCAGGGAACAAGCCGGTGATCAGCGGATCGGTTCCCATCAGTAACTGGAGCAACATTGGCGGAAACGTGTGGCAGGCCGATGCATCGGCGCTCGGCAGTCAGGTAACGGGTGTGTATCGAAACGGGTCACCGCTACCATTGGGGCGTTACCCTAACCTCGACGCTGCCAACCGGGGCTATCTCACCATTCAGTCGCATAGTGGCAAATCGCAGCTGACGGGTAAAGAGCAACTGCCTGCCAATTTCGTAGGCGGAGAAGTAGTTGACCGGCCCGTTCAGTGGATCATTAACCGAAGCACGATTACCCAGCAAAACGGGAATACGCTGACCGTAAATCACCCCAACTCGTACGATTTCAGCGATACCTGGGGCTATTTCATACAAAATCACCCCGCCACGCTCGACCAAAACGGCGAATGGTATTACAACCCCGGCAATAAAACGTTGCGTGTGTTTTCGTCAGAAAACCCCGGTAATCAAACCATTACGGCCACTGCCTTCTCAACGGGTATAAATATTGCGTTCGTGAGCAACGTAGTGGTGCGTAACCTGGCCGTTATTGAAACAATCAATACGGGTATCCTGATCGAAAACGGAACTGGCATCACCCTGTTGGGGAACGACATTATCGACTCGGGGGAAGATGGACTCGTGGCGCGGGGAAGCGGCAATACGGTGCTACTCGAAAATAACCTGATCGAAGAGGCCAACAACAACGGCGTATCGGTGACGGGCTATCAGAACTTCACATTTCGGGGCAACACCCTGCGCCGTGTTGGTTTGCTGCCCGGCCGTGGTAAAGATGGTGATGGGACCTACGTTGGCTTCAATTCTGTTTTGTGTGATCGGGTCACGATTGAAAACAACGTGGTAGACCAGATCGGTTATAACGGCATCAACTTCTCAAGCAGTACCACGGTGCAGCGTAACCGGGTATCGAACTACTGCCTCACCAAAAGCGATGGGGGAGGGTTGTATATCTGGAACGGTAACCGGCAGACAATGAACAATGTACGCATTCTGAGCAACATTGTTTTCAACGGAATCGGAGCGCCTGAAGGAACACCCGGCGGCGCTTACTCGGGTGCGAACGGCATCTTCCTCGACGACTGCACTACTAACGTGGAAGTGCGCGATAACACGGTGTTTAACAACCACGGACTGGGTTTTTTCCTGCACGGTTCGCAATCGGCACAACTGATCAACAACACGTCGTTCAATAACGGGGAGGCACAGTTTGCCCTTACCAGTCGAAACGGTGGGTGTTCGCCGCGGAGCAATACCATCCAAAACAACGTGTTCGTCAGCCGATTGGCGGGGCAGTTGGTCACTAAATATGAATCGCACCTGAACGACCTGACCAGTTTCGGGCAGTTCGATAATAACGTGTATGCGCGGCCTTTCAACGATGAATTCAAGATTAGGGCGGTTCTGAATCCTGGATCGGGCGTTACCGGGGCCGATTTGTCATTGGCCGAATGGCAAAGCCGCTACGGCAAAGATGCCGGTTCGCTGAATAGTCCGGTGACCTATAAACCGTTTGCAACCACAGGAAATGGTGTTTTTAAACTCAACAACTCATTCAGCAGCAATAACGAAGGCTGGGATACTTACAGCCCCTACGGCAACGGTCGGGCCACCTGGGATAACAGCAATCGCCTCGACGGGGGTAGTCTGAACATTTCATTCCCAACCTCGTCGGGTCAATCGAACTCGTATGTCTTGGCGTCGAAAGACATTGGCTCGGTGACGCAAAACCGGGTGTATCTGCTTACGTTCGATGCCGTAGCGTCGGCCCCCGGTAAACGGATTGAAGTGTTTATTCGGCAGAAAACCGGGTCGTACCGCGATTTGGATACGCGCTCGCTTATTTTGGCTGGCACCGGTCGGGAACGGTTTGAACTCTCGTATGTCGCCAATGCCAACGAAGGATCGGCCATTGTGGTGTTTCAGGTAACCGAAGACGGTAAAACGCTCTGGATTGATAATGTGCAGGTGCAGGAAGCGACCCGTACCCCACAGAACCCCGACGATTTTATCCGGCTCGAATACAACGATACCAATCAGGATAAAACAATTTCGCTGGGCGGCTCGTATCGCGACGGACGTAACACGCTTTATACCAACCAGATCACCTTAGCGCCGTTTACGTCGGTTGTCTTGTTTAAAACCACTGGCGAAACCCCGCCGCCACCCGTAGAGGTGCCGCTGCGTGACCCTGACAACCCGGCCAATGCCGTGGCTGGTCTGGATTTTAGCTACTACGAAGGCGATTGGACATCCCTCCCCGATTTCAACGCCCTCACGCCGATAAAATCGGGAACGACCAGTCAGGTCGATCTTACTCAGCGTAACCGGGACGACAGCTTCGCGCTGCAATTCCGGGGCTTTGTGAACGTACCTACCGACGGAGTCTACACGTTCTATACCAATTCTGATGATGGCAGCAAGCTGTTTATTGGTACCAATGAAGTAGTGAATAACGACGGCGGTCACCCCGAACAGGAACGGTCGGGCACGATTGGTCTGAAAGCCGGTCGCCACGCCATTACTATTCCTTATTTCGAAGGCGGCGGCGGACAGGCTCTGAGTGTGAGTTATAGCGGACCGGGTATTGGCAAACAGGTTATTCCAACATCGGCTTATTTCCGGGTTGGTTCGGATACGCCTCCGCCTACGCAGGTCACCTTGCGCGACCCGGAAAACCCAGCCAATGCCGTAGCGGGTCTCGATTACAGTTATTACGAAGGAAGCTGGGGGATGGTGCCTAATTTCGGTGCACTGACGCCTGTACGTTCTGCTACCGTAGCTGTTCCCGACGTAAGCCCACGCAGCCGGGAAGATGACTTTGGGTTGCAGTTCCGGGGTTTCGTGAACGTACCTACTGACGGAGTCTACACATTCTTCACCAATTCCGACGATGGTAGCAAACTGTTTATCGGGACTACCGAGGTGGTGAATAACGACGGTGGCCACCCTGAGCAGGAACGGTCAGGCACGATTGGCTTGAAAGCTGGTCGCCACGCCATCACCATTCCTTATTTTGAAGGTGGCGGCGGACAGACGTTGAGCGTCAGCTACAGTGGTCCGGGCCTCAGCAAGCGGGTTATTCCGGCATCGGCCTACTTCCGTATCGGTACCGCCACACCACCGCCGCCACCACCAACGGCTAACCTGCGTGATCCTGAAAATCCGGAGAACGCCGTAGCTGGTCTGGATTATGGTTACTACGAAGGGAACTGGAGTGTGCTGCCCAATTTCGACGCGCTGACGCCTGTTCGTACCGCAACCGCGAGTTTACCCGACTTGAACCTGACTCGTAGAAGCGATCAGTTTGGACTTCGTTTCCGGGGCTTCGTGAACGTACCTACCGACGGGGTGTACACCTTCTTTACCTACTCAGATGATGGCAGCAAGCTGTTCATCGGTACGACCGAAGTAGTCAACAACGATGGGGGGCATGCCGAGCAGGAACGCTCAGGCACAATTGGTTTGAAAGCCGGTCGCCATGCTATCACCATTCCCTATTTTGAAGGAGCTGGTGGTCAGGCATTGAGCGTGAGTTATAGTGGGCCGGGCATCAGTAAGCAGGTTATTCCGGCTTCTGCCTTTTACCGCGTTGGTAGCGGCACGCCTCCTCCTACGCCTGTTCCGTCGGGAACGGGAACGGGCTTGCTGGGTCAGTATTTCAACAACAAAAGCCTGACCGCCCCTGTTGTACTCAGCCGCACCGATGCTCTGATTGATTTCGATTGGGGGAATGGCGCACCGGGTGCCGGAGTAACGGTCGATAATTTCTCGGTTCGCTGGACAGGTCAGATAGAAGCACCCGCAACGGGCAACTACGTGTTCACGACCAACGCTGATGACGGTATCCGGCTTTGGATCAACAATGTGCAGGTCATCAACGATTGGCGCGATCACCCGCTGACCACGACAAACAGTACCAATATTCCGCTGGTGGCTGGCCAGAAATACGCCATTCGGCTGGAATACTATGAGAACATCGTTGGCGCTATAGCCCGTTTACGCTGGACGTACCCAGGTCAGGCGCAGCAGATTATTCCACAAATGTGGTTATATCCCGCGTCGGGCAATGCCCGGTTAGCTTCGTCGGAAGAGCGCACGATCCTGCAACAGTCGGTTATTTTCCCGGTACCCGTTCGCGACGAGTTATCGATCCGGTATTTCACTGAACAGGCCGGTACCGCCAGTGTGCAGATGATCAGTGCCGCCGGTATTCCCATGCTTCAGGCCGACCACGCAGTAACGGTGGGTGAAAACCTGATGAAACTCCCCGTTGGTTCACTGACGCGCGGTTTCTACATCCTGAAACTCGTTCAGGGCGATCAGCAACGTACCTGGAAAGTGATCCTGAGCGAATAAAAGCTTCTGTGCTATTCATAGAAAAAGCCGCCTGTTCTACGTGAACGGGCGGCTTTTTTGCGAATGGAAGGAAAATCAATATTGTAATGCTGTATTGCTTCGCGAGCTAGGCCCTTCGACTAGGCCGGTCCGCCGGTGCGGTCCCCGACAGGCTCAGGGTGACATCAGTCATCACCATATTTAGGCTAACGTACCTGAGTGTCCTGTCACCCTGAGCCTGTCGGGGACCGCACCGGCGGACCGGCCTAGTCGAAGGGCCTAGCTCGCGAAGCAATACTCCGTTGTCACTCGCCACAGGCAAGCGACAACGGAAATCGCGTGATTCTTAGTTCTTCTTATCGGCCGAAGAACCCATGCGGGCGGGTGCCGCGGCTGGGGTAGCAGTGGCTGTCATAGGCTCGCCTTCCTTGTCGAGTTCAACCACTTCGTAACCCAACTTCGAGAGGCCCGGCTTAATCAGCGTTTTATCACCAACCACCGCAATCACCATCTTGTCGACGGGCAGGCGTTTTTTGGCAATAGCGTCGACCTGTGCTTTGGTAATCGTGCGCAGAATCTGGGCTTGCTGCTCCACGTAGTTTTTCGGTAGATCGTAGTCGATGATCCGGCTCAGGAAGATCGCTTTCTGGAACGATGTTTCGTACCGAAGTGCATCGGTCTGGCCCAGCGAACTCTTCACAAACGTCAGCTCCTGATCGGTAATGCCTGCCTGGCTGTAGTTCTTCATTTCCTTGAGAAACTCAACCACCGAACTGTCGGTAGCGGCGGCTTTCACCCCGGCACTGGCCGTAAACGGACCAGGCGTTTTGGTACTGCCGAAACCCGACCGGGCGCCATATGTCCAGCCTTTGTCTTCGCGCAGGTTCAGGTTGATCCGGCTGCTGAAGGCACCGCCCAGCATATAGTTGGTCAGCGTGGTTTTGTAGTATTCGCCGGTGGCGTCGTAGGGCAAGTCGGTCAGGTAACCGATTCTGATTTCTGACTGTGCCGCTTTTTCTTTATCGATCAGGTAGATCCGCGTTTTGTCGATTTTGCGGGCAACGGCTGGTTTAGGCAGATCAACGGGTTTGGCGGCCCACTTGGTCAGGAAAGCCAGTTTAGGCATCACCGCCGATTGCTCAATGTCGCCCACGATGACCAGATTCGTCACCGATGGCGAGAGTGAGCTCTGATAAAATGCCTTCACATCGTCCAGCGTAATCGACTCCACCGTTTTGGTCGTGCCGCTCAGCGGAATAGCGCGGATATTGCCTTCGCCATACAGCAGTTTGCTATACGCTTTGTTGGCAATCACAACCGGCTGTGTGCTTTGGCTGGCGATATTCTCCAGTTGCTGATTCTTGCGGCGCGTGAAATCATCAGCGGCAAATTTGGGCCGGAACAACTTTTCTTCCAGCAAGGCCAGCGTAGCGTCGATGTTTTTGACCGGCGATTCAACCGAGACGCTGATTTCTTCCGTAGACGCCTGAATGCTGATGTCAGCGCCCAGTTTCTCCAGTTTCGTATTCATTTCTTCGCTTGAAAAGCCCTGCGTGTCTTCGTTCATCAACGAGGCCGTCAGTTGGGCTATGCCCGCCTTCGAAGGATCTTTAGCCGACAGCAAGTGACCACCTTTGATGCTGAAGAGCATGGTCACGGTTGGAATCTCATCGTTGCGGGTGCCAATAACTTTCAGGCCGTTCGCCATTTTGTCGGTCCAGAAAGGCGGTACTTTCAGCGCGGGGTTCGGGCCGGGACCGGGTTTCACCTTGCGGTCGAAGCTGTCTTTCGCTTTGGCATATTTCAGACCGTTATAGCCATAATCGGGCGCCTGATAACCAGCCGTCACAATGGTGTAATTGTCTGGTTTTGCCACGATCTCGGCTTTGCCTTTTGGGTACACGGTCAGCAAAACGGCGTTTTTGCCTTTAATATACTGGTTGTACACCCGCATCACATCGGCTTTGGTCACGGCGTTGTAGCGCTTGATCTCCTGCGGAATGTAGTTGGGGTTGCCCAGGTACGTCTGATACGCCGCCAGTTGCGATACTTTACCGGCAACGCTGGCCAGTCCAGAAATGAGTTGCGCCTCGCGCGAGGCCTTGAACTGCGCCAGATCGTCGTCAGTAACGCCCCGACTTTCAAACTCGGCCAGTGTTTTGCGAACAACCATTTCGGTGCTATCCAGACTTTTATTCGGGAACGGCAGAATGCGCATGGCCATCTGACCGGCCAGTTCCGACGTGGGGTGGCCCGCATTGGCCTGAACGGCTAACTGCGTCTTTACCAGATTCTTGTAAAAGAGCGAGTTTTTGCCGCCGCCCAGAATTTCGGCCAGCGCATCGAGCGGAGCCTCGTCGGGGTGGTAATTAGGCACCGTGGGGAACACAATCTGAAGCATTGGGAACCGAACGTTGTCTTCGTACGATACGCGCCGGTCTTTGTCGAGCACAACCGCAGGCACCACCGTCTTGGTCACCTCCGGCCCTCGCGGAATACCACCGAAGTATTTTTCAACCATGGCTACCACCTGCTTAGGCGTTACATCGCCACCAATCGTCAGTACGGCATTATTGGGGCCGTACCAGCGCAGGAAGAAGTTTTTTAGGTCGTTAACGTTTACCCGGTTCAGGTCTTCGATATACCCAATTGTGAGCCACGAATAGGGGTGACCGTACGGGAAGAGGTTCTTCGCCACATATTCGCTAGCCAGACCGTAAGGGCGGTTATCGTAGTTCTGACCGCGTTCGTTTTTCACCGTTGCCCGTTGATTTTCGAATTTCTTCTGCGATACGGCATCGAGCAAAAAGCCCATCCGGTCGGCTTCGAGCCAGAGTGCGCGCTCCAGCTGATTGCTGGGAAGCGTTTCGTAGTAGTTGGTCCGGTCGGTATTGGTCGAGCCGTTCAGCGTTCCGCCCGATTCGGTCACGATCTTGAAGTGTTCATCGTCGGCCACGTGGTCAGATCCCTGAAACATCATGTGCTCGAAGAAGTGCGCAAAGCCCGACTTGCCAATTTCTTCCCGCGCTGATCCAACGTGGTAGGTCACGTCGACGTGCACAACGGGGTCAGAATGGTCTTCGTGTACCACCAGCGTTAGGCCGTTGGGGAGTACGTACTTTTCGTACGGGATCAGGAGTTCTTTCCCTTGTCGGGTTACCTTCTCCACTAATTTCGTCTGTGCCGATGAAGTGCCTGCTATCAGACAACTCACCAGCACCGACAGGTAAACGGTTGCTTTTTTCATGTTGGGTACCAGCAGAAGTAAGCCTGTAAGTTACACCCTGAATCAACATGAATACTAACTTCTTAAAACCCAGACACTAAATATGTTGAACAATTCATGTTAACAGTCAATAGTCTGGGTACGTGGTCGATAAAAGTTATCCACATACTTTGTGAGTTATCCACATTTATCCTGTCGGTTAATTCGAGTGTTAATTTTCGCGAGTTAGGCTTCGCGCGAAGCCTAACTCGCGAAAATTAACACTCACAACAACAAGCACTCACCGCACCACCCGAATATCAACGCTGGCTTCGTCGTCTTCCCCCGGCCTGACGGCACGGTTGTTGGGCGTCGAATCCGGATCGGTTACCGACGAACGGGTGATTTCAACCCGGCACGAATCAGTAGTTGCTGGTAGCCAGTATACCGTTTTGTTCACCGTGGCATTGATGCCTACCGAACCAATATCCACCGTGACTAGTGTTCCAGCTGGTTTCCAGGTGATTCTGTCCAGACTGTAGGTGCCGTTTGGAATGGTGAGTCCGGTCTGTACCAGGGTGGCAGCGGTCCCGCCCCGGTTATGAACCCGGATGGCCAGTTGAATGGTGTCGCGCAGTGTCGCCACTCGTTTGCTTAGGCTCAGTAGCACGCTTAAATCAGCCTGATTGGACACGGGTAGGGGCTGATTGCCCGCCACCGCCGGTAGCACACGCCCGTTCGGATTGGGTGATACCGACACCACGCGGGTCGTATCGTCCGTGCGCCAGTCCGCCATAGCCACGTCATCTTCACCGTCGCGGGTGCCTGTACCAGGTTGACTATCGGGATCGGGGGTGTCGCAGCGGACAACTTCTACGGCGTTCAGGTACGTTCCACGCTTGTTCACCCATGTTCTGAAACTGAATGTGCGCGTTTCGCCCGCAGGTACGTTGCCAACCGAATAGCGTAGGCTGTCGCCGCTTACGGCCGATTGGCTGCCCACATAACTAAGGCCAGCGGGTAACCGATTCAGAACGGTTAGGTTTTCGGCCAGATCAGGTCCGGCATTGGTAACGCGAACCGAATACGTGACTGAATCGCCCAACTGGCAAAACCGCTTATCGACCCAGCTTTCCAGCGACACGTCGGCCCCGTCGACAAACACCTGGATGGTGGTTCCTGAGCCAATTCCGCAGCCGTCTGTGAGGTTCGTCAGCGAATAACTCGTGGTTTGGGAGGGCGTCAGCGTAAGCGAATACGGATTTTGCGATGTATTGACCACCAATGCCGCACCGGCTACGCTGAAAGACCACGGAGCCACGCCACTCAACTGCACAGGTACCACCGCCCGCTGCCCCGACCGAATAAATGGCCGCCCCACAATACTAGCCGTAGCCGGTTGACCAATTACTACCGACATTGCCGCCGATTCGGTCAGGCAACTGCCCTGCTCGTACACCAGGCTGTAAACGCCCGTTTCAGTGGCTATAAGCCGATCTGTCTCGGTACCGGGCAGGCGAACGCCGTTTCGTTTCCAGTAACTATAAGAGCCGGTTACCCGCCGCAGCTCAATGGCGGAATCAGGGCAGCGAAGTCGATTTCCTACGGCCGCAATGGTTGGTCTGGCTGGTTGACCAATGGTAACGCTGACCGGCCTGGAAACGCCTCCACAAACGCCATTCGTGACCGAAACACTGTACAGACCCGATTCCGAAACGGTGTGGTACGTTTGCAATCCCTCACTAATAGGTTGCCCGTTCCGAAGCCAGCTAAAGGAAACGGTGCCCGTTCGGGGAAAATCACGGGTCGATAGCTCAACATCGTTGCAACGTTCGTTGAGGGTCAGCACTGGTGTCAGCGATTGGCTGAACGTTACTGAAACCGATACGGCGGTGCCTGAGCAACTGCCCGATGTGTAGCGAAGACCGTAGTTACCCGGCGTATCGACTAAATAGCTGAATCCGGTAGCACCGGCGATAGGTACGTTGTTTTTGGTCCATTGCAGGGTATGACTGGTGTTTTTGGCGTACAACACCAGCGATTCGCCCGAGCAGAGCGAGGTGCTTCCGTAAAAATAAAAGCCGTTGCTCAACTGGCTGTTGGCGGTCACACCGATCGGATCACTTATGGCCGCACATGTACCCCGCTGAACCTGTAGCCGGTAATCGCCCGCCTGCCCAACGGTGATGATGGAACCTGCCTGACCCGCTACCGTCTGGCCATTTTTTAGCCATTGATACGTCGTGCCGTCTGGTTGGGTGGTGGCGTAGAGGCTGAGCGTTTCGGTGCCGCAAAGGGTTGGGGTCAGATCGCCTGCCACGGCAATTACCGGTGGAAGAATGGCTTTGTTAAACGTCAGGTACGTGGCGGGTGCTGTGCTCATGCAGGTGCCCGTTCCGGCTGCGGTAAAGCTAATGCTGTACGAGTAACCTCCGGTGGCCGTTGCCGACAATACGGGTGAGTTAGTGCCGGGCAGATCAATTCCGTTGCGCTGCCAATGGTAGGTAGCGTTCTGCCCCAGATACGAACTTCCCAGCGAAACAGCCGTACCCGGACAAAGAGGCCCATCGGCAACGTTGGTCGCGTTGAGTACACTCGCGGTGGGGGCATCTACCGCAATCAGCAGAAACCCATCAGTACTGTTGGTGACGCACGTACCCACCGATGCCGTAAAGCTGTACGTACCTGTTTGGCCGGTCAGCAATGTGGCGGTTGTTTTTTCGGGAAGCGGCTGTCCATCAATAGCCCACCGATAGGTAGCCGTGAGGCTTTCGGGAAGGTTAGGCACATAGGCCCGTAACAGTGCCGAATCGCCGGGACATACGTACCCACTCGTGAAGTTGGGGGTAGTCGTTTGCGTACCCGGCAGTTTCCGCCCATCAACAATGCGCGCCTGATCGAGGGTGAAGTTACCAATGGTGATGGCTGAACTGCTGAGGGCGGTTGTCAAACTGAAGGCCGGGGCTTCGAGGCGAATGCGATAGCCCGTCCCCGATGCTGCGCTAGCTGGAACCGTGGCCGAAAGGGGACTCGATGTGCCGGCTGCCAAATCGGTGCCTTTGCTGAAATCGCCCGACGCATCAGATAGCCGCACCACAACCCGGCTGGGAGGTACGTTGGTAAGCGTGAAACTGACGGGAAATGTGCTGCCCGCGCAAAAAGCGGTGGTTGAGAACGGACCTGCTAATAAAGTGGGTGTATCCAGCGCCCAGGCGTCGGTTTCCCACACGCCCCGACCGTTGGTGACCACAGCTACCCGTTCGTCGGCCGCGCGGTAAACAAGTTGTTTCCCCCGAATCAGCGGAGCAGGGCTGTTGGTTAGTGCCCAGCCGGGGTTGGTGGCCGTAATGTCGGTGGTCGACCAAACGCCCAGTTCAGTAGCCAGCATCACCTGCTTTCGGTTGGTGGGGTTCATCAAAACGGCGTGCACCGGCATGTCGGGCAGGCCGTGGGCGGGCAGGTCTTTGCTCACCCAGGTTTCCCCGGCATTGGCCGTGTACCAAACCGACTGAACTCCGTAGTTCGAGAGCGTGACCACCAGTTCGTTGTCGGTTGCGCCCACATCAATACCGCTGATAGTACTTCCCGGTGGAAAGGAATTCTTGTCTATTTTGGTTAAAACGGGCGTTAGCTGGTCGGTACCGGTTATTCTATACAAACCGCCATTGAGCGGGGCGGCAAAAAGCGTGTTTTGGGCCCGGCCAATTTTCAGGTAGGTGGGCCGGGCCAGATTACCACTGTCGAGTAGCGAAATCTGCGGATCGGTGCCAATACCGGTGGCTTTCCGGTACCCATCCGACCAGAAGAAGAAGGTGTTGTTCCGGCTGTCGTAGTCAACGCCCCCATCCGGGTAATCGCCCGATCCCCAGTCTGTAGCGTAGTAATCCCAGGCGGCTGAATTGTCTAGATTTCGGGTCAGAAAACCGCCGTTTGTCGTCGCAGCCACCTGAACAGCCGGTTCATTCTGATCAATAAACGGTCGGAGGGGATAGGCTGGATAAATGACCTGTGCAGTACCCGGTGCCGAACCAGTGGTTGCCGTTTCCAGCAAACCTGGTCCCGACACACTACCGGTAAGTCGATACGGATCGTTAGCCACATTTTTCATTGCGACCCCCGCTACGTCGAGGCCGCCAAAGCCCCGGCTTCGGTTGTGCTGAACTTCGTTCCGGCCCTCGGCTACAAGCTGCTGAATGGGGGCATAATACACCTGATTATCGCTTCCCCAAACGGCTCCCTGCTTCGGCAACGGGAAGAAAGCGGTCGCCCGGCCAATTGCTTTTCCGTCTGTCCAGCTTGCGCCCCCATCGCCCGATCGGTATAACTGGTCGTAGGCGGTCAGGTAGAGCACGGAAGCGGAGTCGGGTGATGCGCTCATTGTAAAGTATTGATTACCAAAGCCAAGTGTAATATCCAGATCGGGTGCGTCGGCATATACCGGGCGGGTCATGGTTTGCCAGGTTTGGCCCCCGTTGGTTGATTTTCGAAGCCACCGAAGTGTATGTCCACCGAAGTCGTTATCCAGCGCAATTTGGGCGGCATACAATACCTGTGCGTTTCCGCCGGTCGAACTGACGGGGGCGGCCACGGCTAATTCGGTACGGGTTCCTACGTAGGGCGCCGTGTTGGGGGGCGTAATCTCGACCCAGGTTGCTGCTGCCGCCGTCGTTGATCGGAAAATCCGCCCGTTAGCCATGCTGACATAGACCAGTTCATCAGGCCCGGTTCTAAGCGTTGATACCCGGTCACTGCCACCGGCCACAGGCTGCGCCCCGATTTGACGTTGCGGAGCCAGGAGAAACTGCCAGCTCCTGCCCTGATCGAACGAACGCAGTACACCGCCCTGTGTACCAGCCAACAACAGACCGGTAGTGGTAACAGCCATGCCCGCAATCTGACCAAAAGCGGACTGTAAAGCCGTGCCCGTTTGCGAGGGGATAGTGGCAGTTAACCGAAGCCATGTTTTTCCCTTATCGGCCGTTCGCCAGATGCCGCCGCCGCTTGCTTCGCCCAACGGATCGCCCGTTGCGGCATAGGCAACCACGCTGTTGGTAGGGTCGGTGGTCATGGCCGATATGTTTTTACTGGCCCAGTCGTCGCTAAGTGGTGACCAGCTAAGGCCGGTTTCGGCCAAATTGGTATGTAGCCATAAGCCAGCGGTGGTGCTGCCCGCCCAAACTGTACGGCCGGTGGGGTCGCCAACCGGGGGGAGAAACAACCGAATGGTGCCGGTAAAGCCCAGCGGCCCACGTTCAGTCCAGGTTACGCCAGAGATTCCCGTGCGGGCATTGCGCGCCGTTGATTTTGTCAATTTGGTTCTAATCGCGTTAAGCCGTTCGGCCGGTACCCGACCAGTAGCGGGGTCGCGGGTACGTCGGGCGTACTCTGCCTGATACACGCGCCGAAGTGAATCGGTTTGTCGGGGCGTTGGTGAAGCAGGAGGCGAGGAAGTAGAACGTACCTGTGCCCAGGTCGAGGAGTTCAGTACTGTGCACGCAAATACGGCGCATAGCACCCGAAAGATAGAAAGTAGCATAGATGGATCGCGTCGGCGGGTTAAGGCCAATAAAAGTTGCGTCCAAACTCATGCCAATCTATTTAAACTACAGATTAAAAAGAGTTTTGTATAGCTAAATTAATATTAAGTGTATTTGTTACTGAATAGTAAATAAACTAAACTAAGTTGTTAGAACTAGCTAAGAGGATTTTACTATAGTCATGAAATTATATATAAATGATCAGATAAGCATTTTTATTGATAGAAAAAGAGCCTGTTTTCAGGTACGACGTACCTGAAAACAGGCGTTACCAACTTATTGCATCGTTGTCATGGCATTCTCCAGCCGCTCCATCACACCCTCTTTGCCCACAATTTCCATTGTCAACATCAGGTCGGGGCCAGTGCCCAGGCCGGTCAGCGCCAATCGCATGGCCTGCATCACCTTTCCCTGCTTAATGCCTGCCTGTGTAAGCGTATCAGACAGCAACTGCTTGATCGCATCGGCTTCGAAGGGTTTTTCAAACTGAACCAGCCGGTCGCGGAACGCCACTACGGCGCGGCGGGCTTCGTCATTCCATTTGGCGGCCCGTACGGTTTCGTCAAACTCGGTAGGCGCGTAGAAAATGGTTTTGGCTTCGGTGAATAGCTCACCCGCAAAGGTGACGCGCTCTTTCAGCAGGGCCACAATCTTCTCCGCTTTTTCTACTGAACAGTCAAATCCAGCATCCTGTGCCTGTTTTTGCACCTCCGGCGCCAGATCGGCGTTGGCTTGCTGCCGGATATACTGGTGGTTGAACCACTTCGCTTTTTCGATATCGAACCGTGCGCCGCCTTTGTGGATTTTTTCCAGATCGAATGCATCGATCAGTTCGTCCATCGTGAACAATTCCTGCTCGGTGCCAGGGTTCCAGCCCAGTAGTGACAGGAAGTTAACGAGTGCTTCGGGCAGGTAGCCATCTTCGCGGAAACCGCGCGCTACCACACCCGTAAAGGGGTCTTTCCATTCGAGCGGAAACACCGGAAAACCGCCCAGGTCAGCATCGCGCTTGCTGAGTTTGCCGTTGCCTTCGGGCTTGAGCAGAAGCGGCAGGTGCGCAAACTGAGGCATGGTATCTTCCCAGCCTAAATACCGATATAGCAACACGTGAAGCGGTGCCGAGGGCAACCATTCTTCGCCCCGAATCACGTGCGTGATCCGCATCAGGTGATCGTCGACCACGTTGGCCAGGTGGTACGTAGGCAACCCGTCCGATTTCAGCAATACTTTATCATCAATGGCCGACGAGTGTACGTTTACCCAACCCCGAACCAGGTCGTTCAGCCGAACTTCCTCTTTCCGGGGTGTTTTCAGTCGAATCACATACGCTTCACCCCCTTCGATGCGGGCTTTCACTTCATCGGCGGGAAGCGTCAGGGCGTTTTTCATCTGCATCCGCGTAATGGCGTTGTACTGCGCCGCGGGGGCATTGGCCGCTTCGAGCCGGGCCCGCATGGCGTCCAGTTCGTCGGCCGTGTCGAATGCGTAATAGGCTTTACCCTCTTCAACAAGCCGCAGGGCCTCTTTCTGGTAAATTTCTCTGCGTTCCGATTGTCGGTAGGGCGCGTCGGTACCAACCGGTCCGTTGGCTGTTTGCCCTTCATCGATCTGGATACCAACCCAGTTCAGGGCCTCAATGATGTATTGCTCAGCGCCGGGTACAAAGCGGTTCTGGTCAGTATCTTCAATCCGAAGCAACATCTGTCCGCCCATTTTCCGGGCAAACAGGTAATTATATAGTGCCGTACGAACGCCGCCAATATGGAGCGGCCCCGTCGGGCTAGGTGCGAATCGAACGCGGGGTGGAGTTTGCATGAATTAGGGGGAGGAAGGGGAGGAAAGGGACGAGAAGGAGGAAAGGAGCTTTGCCACAGATCGTATCTGTATCATCGCGCAATTCCCTTTCCTCCTTCTCGTCCCTTTCCTCCCCTTCCTCCTTTATTTTACGGCGATGACTGAGATTTCGACGTTGACGTCTTTGGGTAAGCGGGCTACTTCGACGGTTTCGCGGGCGGGGAAGTCGGCAGTGAAGAAACTACCGTATATCTCGTTGATAGCACCGAAGTTGTTCATGTCTTTTACGAAAATAGTGGCTTTCACAATGTTGGTGTAGTTCATATCGGCAGCACGAAGAATAGCGCCAATATTTTCCAGTACCTTTCGGGTTTCGGCCTTTATATCGCCTGATGATGCCAGTTCGGCCGCTATCTGACCCGATACATATAAGGTGTTGCCGATTTTTACAGCCTGACTATACGGTCCGATCGGCGCAGGTGCCTGGTCGGTATAAATGATTTGCTTTGACATTTTTTCAATGAGATTTATGGTACGCGGATTACAGAGATTAATCGGATCTACGCGGAGTTTAATGGGTACGCAGATTCAAAAGGATTAAAACGATTTACACAATTTTTTAGATCAAAGTAGATAGGCTCCGCTTGATGCTAATAATCCGCTTCAATCCACAATCCGCGTAAATCGTTTTAATCCTTTTGAATCCGTTTCCCCTTAAATCCCGCGTACCAAGCCACAAAAGTACACACCATATGGCAACCCACCACCTGATCATCTTTGTTAAGAACCCCATACCCGGCACCGTGAAGACGCGTATTGCCCGTACTGTTGGTAACGCCAAAGCTGCCGAGGTATATCGCTACCTCATTCATTACACCCAACAGGTTACGCGCTATGTTCCCTGGAAAAAGACGGTGTATTACGCCGACTTTATAAACCCTACAGACGGGTGGAGTGGCTACGGGAAGGCCAAACAGGTGGGTACTGACCTAGGCGAACGGATGGACAATGCTTTCCGTGACCAATTTGCCGCAGGTGCCGAAAAAGCAATCATCATCGGGAGCGACTGCCTGACCATTACGGAAGAACACTTGTTTGCTGCTTTTCAAGCACTGGATCGCGCTGACGTAGTGATTGGGCCAGCCACCGATGGCGGGTATTATTTGTTGGGTATGAAACAGCCCAACCCGTTTTTGTTTGAAAAAATGCCCTGGAGCCAGCCCGAACTACGATTATTGACCGAGCAGGCAATTCTGCAACAAGGCCTCACCTTCGAACGACTGGAAGAACTGACCGACATTGACGAATGGAGTGACTACGAACAGGCCATACGGGTTCCTAAGTGAACGTACCTGATGACCTGTCACCTAAAAATATGAGCGTAACAGCAGGTAAGCGGGTGGCGGCAAGCCTGTAGAAGCAAATGCCTCACAGGCTTGCCGTTACCTGCTTACTTGCCTGTGCCTGACAGTTGGGCGGCAGCAATTTTCCAGCCGTTGGCCATTTTCACACACGAGACAGTGAACACAACATCTGCATTGAAGTTCTCGCCCTGTAAAGTCCCCTTGAATGAAGAATTGCCGGTGACGATGGCGGTGTTACCATTGTAGGTCCGAGTGCTAAGATTGGTGGCTGGTGACGTTTCGACCACCAGAATACCAGCCGTAAGGCCCTGACTCAGCAAAGCCCGATCGGCGATTTGCCCATCGAAATTGACAATCGCAAAATCATCGGTGGTGAGGGCGGCAACAGTAGCAGCATCTTCGCTTTCCATTGCCTTAAAGAAGGCAGATACCAGGGGTTGTGGCTCTTGCGTAACCGGGGTTGTTTGTGCGTGAGTCAGTGAGGCGGTCATCAACGTACCCAGCAGTAAGATTGCTTTTTTCATGTAGTGAACTTCTGATTATTGAATCCACCAAAAATCGACACTTACTTATTTATAAGCAATTGTAATGCATTAGTAACATATGTAACTTGATATAGGAAGGTCTTTATGTTAATTGCCTAAGATCACACCAGCCCTTCTTTCAACAGATCGTGCAAGTGTACGAAACCGACCAGTTTGCCTGCTTCGGCTACCAGAATTTGGGTAATGTTGCGCTTTTGCATGATCTCCAGTGCCGCTACGGCATAATCGTCGGGCGATACACAGATGGGGTTTGGCGTCATGATATCACGGGCGCAAAGGTGCCGATAATCATCGTGCTGACTGACCATCCGCCGTACGTCGCCATCGGTGATAATGCCCAGCAACGTACCCACCTCTGTAGATTCGGCTGAGCTATCCTGAACGGCGGTTGCTCCTAACCGCCCCGCCGACATCGTCAGCATGGTATCATGGATACTTTGGTCAGGGCGTACGCAGGGGCATTGATTGCCGGGGTACAGATCACTCACTTTCAGGTACAATTTTTTGCCGAGTGCTCCACCGGGATGGTAACGGGCGAAGTCCTGCCGGGTAAAGCCGCGAGCCGTTAGCAGCGCAATAGCCAGTGCATCGCCCATTGCCATGGCTACGGTGGTGCTGGTGGTGGGGGCCAGGTTCAGCGGGTCGGCCTCCTGAGCGGCGGGGGCCAGCAAAACAAAATCGGCCTGTTTAGCCAGATATGAGGCTGGTTCTCCGACCAGCGCAATCAATTTGGCGTTGGTACGGCGAATAAGCGGGACCAGCACTTTTACCTCGGGGGTATTGCCGCTTTTCGAGATAGCCAACACAAGATCATTGGCCTGCACCATGCCTAAATCGCCATGAATGGCATCGGCAGCGTGCATAAAGAGGGCCGGTGTACCCGTAGAATTCAGCGTAGCTACCAGTTTCTGGCCAATCAGGGCACTTTTGCCCACGCCCGTTACCACTACTCGCCCGGCCGAAGTCAGAATCGCTTCAACACAGTAATCAAACTGACTATCAAGGTGTGCGATTGCCCCACGGATGGCCTCGGCTTCAGCTAGTAGCACATCGCGGGCAATTGATTGCATATTTTTTGTTAGATTCAACGTTCAGAAATGCTTAGGTAACACGGATGGGTTGTAAATTCGCTTAGTCCGTTCAACCGAACATAGATTAACCCTACTTATTCCGGGTTTCGTTGTAGTTTACTCAACGTCTCCCGTCACACACTTACAAAGATAGATACTCACGCAGGCTCCACTCACCTTCCGTAGTAGCGTACCATGATGCAGATTGACAATTCCGTCCAGACAACCCTGAAGGAGCGACTAAAAGAAATATTCGGGTTCGGCCAGTTTCGGGGAGACCAGGAAGCGATCATCCACAATATACTGTCGGGCCGAAACACCTTTGTCATTATGCCCACCGGGGCAGGCAAATCGCTGTGTTATCAGTTGCCGGCTATTGCCTCCGAAGGAACCGCCATCGTTATTTCTCCGCTGATTGCCCTGATGAAAAACCAGGTCGATCAACTCAATGCTTTTGGCGTCAATGCCCAGTTTCTGAACTCGACCCTCTCTAAATCCGAGATGACGAAGGTAAAGAAAGATACCCTCAACGGTACGCTGAAACTGTTGTACATCGCCCCTGAGTCGCTGACCAAAGAGGAAAACCTTGATTTCCTGAAGAAAGCCGTTATCTCGTTTGTCGCCATCGATGAGGCACACTGTATCTCGGAATGGGGCCACGACTTCCGGCCCGAATACCGAAAAATCAGGGGAATTGTCGATAACATCGGGCACCACTCGGGGCGCATGGGCCTGCCGGTCATTGCTTTAACGGCCACGGCCACGCCTAAAGTACAGATCGATATTCAGAAGAACCTGGATATGGAGGATGCCGATGTGTACAAAACGTCGTTTAACCGGAAGAATCTATACTATGAAATCAGACCCAAGGCCGACTCTAAAAAGGCCCTGATCAAGTACGTAAAGCAGAACAAAGGCAAGTCGGGTATTGTCTACTGCCTGAGCCGTAAAACGGCCGAAGACATTGCCGAACTACTGCGTGTCAACGACGTAAAAGCGCTACCCTACCACGCCGGGCTTGATCCGCAAACGCGGATGAATAACCAGGATGCATTCCTGAATGAAGAGGTCGACGTGGTCTGCGCTACCATTGCCTTTGGCATGGGCATCGACAAACCCGACGTTCGGTTTGTGATTCACTACGATGCGCCTAAATCGCTCGAAGGGTATTACCAGGAAACAGGCCGCGCCGGTCGCGATGGTTTGGAAGGCAACTGCGTAATGTTTTACAGCTACGACGATATTCTGAAGCTGGAGAAATTCAACAAAGACAAACCGGTTACCGAACGCGACAACGCCAAGCATCTGCTGTCGGAAATGGTGTCGTACTCGAACCTGGGTACGTGTCGGCGCCGGCAACTGCTGGGTTATTTCGGTGAATACGTCGAAAAAGACTGCGGCTTCTGCGACAACTGCCTGAAACCAACGCCCAAGTTTAAAGCACAGTCTGAGATTGTCATAGCCCTGCAAGCAGTACTCCAAACCGATCAGCGGTTCGATGTGAGCCACCTCGCCGATGTACTGACAGCCACGGAAAATCAGTACGTAACCAGCTACGAACACGATAAGTTGGATCTCTATGGTAAAGGCAAGTCGTTCAGTGAAGATTGCAACGTCTGGTGCTCGCTCATCAAACAGATCACGATTCTCGGTTATCTGGAGAAAGATGTAGACAACTACGGGGTGCTCCGGCTCACGCAGAAGGGCATGAACTACATCGAAGATCCGTATCCGGTGATGCTTTCGCAGGATCATGATTACGAGCAGCAAACCGCCGACGCCAAGGAAGAAGCCGACGATGCCGCCGCCCAGGCTGCCAGCGGTGGCAACGCTTACGACGAAGAACTGCTCGGTCTGCTGAAAGCACTGCGGAAGAAGATTGCCAAAGAGAAAAATCTGCCCCCCTACGTTATCTTCCAGGACCCATCCATGGAAGAAATGGCCACCACCTACCCCGTTACGCGGGAAGAGATGGCCCAGATCAATGGCGTGGGCATGGGCAAGGTTCAGAAATTCGGTAAGCCTTTTATTGATCTGATTGTCAGTTACGTGGAGGAAAATGAGATCGAGACTGATAAAGACGTGGTGGTGAAATCGACCGTCAACAAGTCGAAGATCAAAATCTACATCATTCAGCAGATCGACCGGAAAGTAGATCTTGAAGAAATTGCCGAAGCCAAAGGGCTCACGTTGGTTGACCTTGTTGAAGAAGTAGAGCACATCTGCTACTCGGGCACCCGCCTGAACCTCGACTATTACATTGATCAGATCATTGACGATGACCGGCAGGAAGAAATTTTCGAGTACTTCATGCGGGCCGACACCGATAACATTGCCGTTGCCCTCAAAGAATTTGACAGTGATGATTTTACCGAACAGGAGCTACGCCTCATGCGCATCAAGTTCCTTTCAGAAGTAGCGAACTAACTGAATTACAACGTACGAATTACGAATTACGATTGGCTCCGCCTCGTCAGGATACGGTAAGCCAGCAACGCTAATTCGTAATTTGTAATTTGTAATTCGTAAATCAGTACATGAATATACTTATACTTGGCTCGGGGGGGCGTGAACATGCGTTTGCCTGGAAACTAACCCAGAGTCCTTTATGCGACAGCCTCTTTGTAGCGCCTGGTAATGCAGGTACGGCACAAATCGCAACCAACTTGCCTTTTGGTTTTTCTGATTTCACCGCTATTGCCGAAGCGGTACGTACTCACCAGATCGATCTGGTACTGGTTGGCCCCGAAGAGCCTCTGGTAAAAGGCGTGGTGGATTACCTACGTCAGCAGCCCGATATGGCTAAACTGCGTATTGTTGGTCCCGATGCGCAGGGTGCCCAGCTGGAGGGAAGCAAAGATTTCTCGAAGCGGTTCATGGCGCAGCACAACGTACCCACGGCCTCATCGCAAACGTTCACCGGCGAGACCATCGAGGAAGGGCTAACGTACCTGGAAAGTCATTCACTGCCCATTGTTTTGAAGGCCGACGGGTTGGCTGCCGGAAAGGGCGTGATTATTGCCGAGACGGTTCAGGAGGCAAAAGATACCCTGCGCCAGATGCTGGGAGGCCGGTTTGGCGAGGCAGGCCACCGGGTGGTGATTGAGCAGTTTTTGCGGGGAATTGAGCTATCCGTTTTTGTGTTGAGCGACGGGGTGAACTACAAAATTTTGCCCGAAGCTAAAGACTACAAACGGATTGGCGAAGGTGATACCGGGCCTAATACGGGGGGAATGGGTGCCGTATCGCCGGTTGTTTTTGCGAATAAAACGTTTCTTCAGAAAGTAGAAGAACGCGTGGTGAAGCCAACATTGGCGGGCCTTCAACAGGAGGGAATCGTTTATAAAGGCTTTATCTTTATTGGGTTGATGAACGTGAAAGGTGAACCCGTCGTCATTGAGTACAACGCCCGCATGGGTGACCCCGAAACCGAAGTAGTACTGCCTCGCATTCAGACTGATTTAGTTGAATTGCTGGTGGCAGCCGCTGATGGGGAGTTGGACAAAATAGCGATGCAGGTGTCGCCGCAGACCGCTGTTACAACGGTATTGGTGGCTGGTGGGTACCCCAATGAGTACGAAAAAGGCAAACCCATCACCGACCTCGACCGGCTGGACGATGTGACAGCTTTTCACGCGGGAACAACCAACCACGATGGTTCGGTAGTGACCAACGGTGGGCGGGTGCTGGCCATTACGGCCCTGGCAAACTCGCTCGAGAATGCCGTTCGGAAATCGCAGGAAGCGGCCCGGGCGGTGAGTTATGACGGAAAGTATTTCCGAAAAGATATAGGGCTGGATTTACTCCGGTACCAAGACTAACGGATTTACGAAGTACGAATTACGATGTACGATTGGCTCCGCTCCACAAGGCGTTGAGTTAACAGGCAGCGCGTAAATCGTACATCGTAATTCGTACTTCGTAAATCAAACCATGGGATGTCAATCCTGTGCGGTTGGCGGGTGTGGGTCTAAAGCGAAAACAGTTGACAGTGGCGGGGCCGAAGTGGCGACCAAAACGGCAGGTTGTTCGAGCGGGGGCTGCTCATCCGGTGGCTGCAATAAGCTGAATTCATTCGACTGGCTAAGCGACATGACGCCGATTGCCGGTCCGGCCTACGGGGTCGTTGAAGTGAAATTTAAAGGTGGCCGGAAAGAATATTACCGGAACGTTCACAACCTCGACCTGACAACAGGCGATTTTGTGGTCTGCGAAATGACGTCGGGCTACCACCTTGGTGCCGTGTCGATGCAGGGCGATCTGGTGCGGTTGCAACTGAAACGCAAGCACGTTCAGATCAACGACGATACCAAGGCAATTCACCGTCTGGCTACAGCCCGCGATCTGGAAAAGCACGAACAGGCTGTGTTGCGCGATCTGCCGAGTTTGTACCGGGCGCGTGAGATTGTGCGGGAACTGAAACTGCACATGAAATTGTCGGACGTTGAGTTTCAGTCCGACAACACGAAGGCGACGTTTTATTACTCGTCAGAAGAGCGCGTCGATTTCCGGGAGTTGATCAAGATGCTGGCGGGCGAGTTCAAGGTGCGCGTGGAAATGCGGCAGATCAGTCTCCGGCAGGAAGCGGGACGGATTGGCGGTATCGGATCGTGTGGTCGCGAACTGTGCTGCTCTACCTGGCTTACTGATTTCAAGAACATCACCACGTCGGCGGCACGGTACCAAAACCTGTCGCTCAACCCGGCGAAGTTGTCGGGTCAGTGTGGGCGACTAAAGTGCTGCCTGAATTACGAACTCGATACCTACGTAGACGCCCTGCGCGATATCCCGACAGTTGAAAAGCCGCTGGAAACGCAGAAAGGCCGCGCGTTTTTGCAGAAGACCGACATCTTCCGCAAGATCATGTGGTTCGGCTACAGTTCAGAAAGCACCTGGCACCCGCTACCGATCAAGCGGGTCATCGAGATCGTGGCACTGAACAAGCAAGGCGTCATCCCCGAATCGTTCGACGTGCTCACGCCCGTTGGTGAGAAGGAAGTGGTTCCCCTTGCCGCCCTCAACGCTGACCTCACGCAGCTCGACAAGAAATACGCGATTCGCGGCGGTGGCGGCAACAGCGGAAAGAAGAAAAAGAAGCGCTAACGTACCTGGATTTAATCAAAAAACGCCCCTGACGTCAAGTCAGGGGCGTTTTTTGATTAAATCCAGGTACGTTTACTTACTGGCAGTCGGCATCTGTTTCAACAGCTTTTTCATCTCCTGAACCGTATTGCTATACGAAGCACCATCGGCCAAGTTCTTCAGTTCGTGCGGGTCAGTTGGGTGTTCAAACAGCATGGAACCGGCTTTCCCTTCTTCCCACTCTACATAATGCCAGCGCTTTGTACGCACTGATTTGCCCAGCTTGTTCTGAACAGACGTTACGCTGTAGGCCGGGTACGTCCATTGACTATCCGTTTTCTTCAACAGTGGTGATAGACTGTGCCCTTCGATAGCGGTTGGTTTAGGCAGGCCGCAGAGTTCAGCCAGCGTTGGGTACAAATCAAGCAGTTGAACAACCTGCGCGCTGTGTTGACCTTTTCCCTTTGGCATGGCAATGATCAGCGGTACGCGTAAGCCCAGTTCGTAGAGCGAATAGGCCTTCGACCACTTTCCTTTTTCGCCGAGGTGGTAGCCGTGGTCGCCGAAGAAAACAACGATCGTGTTGTCTTGCAGCTTGTTCCGTTCCAGCGCGTCCATGACCCGCCCAACCTGCGCATCCATAAAGCTGGTCGATGCATAATAGGCCCGCTTCATTTCTTTCGATAGCTCGGGTGTCGACTCTCGGGCAATGAACAGATCGCTATTGGTTTGGGAAATCGAAATGGCTGGAAAGCCTACCGGTGCTTTTGGCGTGGTGCCAAAATCGATGGGGAGTTCCATTTTATCGACATCGTACAGGTCGAAAAACTGCTTCGGTGCCGTTGGTGGGCTATGGGGTTTCACAAATCCAACGGCCAGAAAGAAGGGTTGATTCTTATACGTATCCAGATACGTTATGGCACGGCTGGCTGTTTTGTAATCGCCGTGGTTTTGGCCGTTGCCGGGCAACACAATGATTCGGTCCGAGGCAGAGGCTTTGCTGAGTGGTTTGTCTTTAGGCTCGTTATCTGGCTCGTCTACTTTCTCAACGGGTTGTTTGGCGGGCGTTTTGCCCCGCTCAGTAATACCGGGATTGGTTGGCTCACCGCCTTCTGTCCACGAAACCTGATCGTCGATACCGCCGTGAAAAATCTTGCCAGTGCGTAAGGTTACATAGCCATTTGCCTTGAAGTGTTGCGGCAGCGTTACAAACTCAGGGTGGGTCAGCCGGAAGTAATCGTTATTGTTCATTACGCCCGTTTGCGTTGGATAACGGCCGGTCAGAAACGACGTACGCGACGGATTACAGACCGGGTACTGGGCATAGGCGTTGTCGAATCGGGTACCACGCGCCGCAATCCGGTCGATGTTTGGCGTTTTAATCATCGATACACCATATGCGCCGAGTTCAGGCCGGAGATCGTCGGATATGATGAACAGCACATTGTACTTCGGTGGCGCTGCTGATCGTGATGGAGCAGGCTTGCTGGTGGCCATCACAAACAGAAAAGCGAGCAGACAACTGGAAAGAACAAGAAAATAGCCCGACGTACCCAGTCGACGGCTCAGTGCTTTCATAACGGTAAACGTTTTAGTAGATTATTCACGATCGAAACTACCACATTTTCAGGGCAAAACACAGCACGTAACGCGGGCTTCAGCCCGCCTCTACAGAGGAGTGAAATCTACATACCCGACCAATCAGGCGTTTCTGAGCCAGCCTGTAATGCTCAGCCGGTCACGATTGGCGGGCAGCACCTCATGTTCCAGTAAACCACTATCGAAACAGACCAACCGACCACCTACAGGCTCGATCAATATTGTTTGTTCGCCACAATCGGAGTTGGGTATGTATACGGCCAATTGCCCACCGTCGGTAGGTTGCCAGTTGTCGTTGAGGTAGCAAATAACGGAGAGTCTACGCCTTGAATCGGCGCGAAACCGGTCGAGGTGGCGCTTATAGAACGTACCTATGGGGTAACGGGCGTAGTGCAGTTCACTATCGCGCAGGCCGAGGTAACAGGTTCGGTTAACGTACCCAATAAACTGATCGATCCGCTCCAGAAAAGCCGTTTCTTCGGGGGTAGTCGTTGTGGCATCGAGCCACAGAATTTCATCACCACGGATTGATTTTTCAATAGCCGCTTGTCCGTTACCGATGCCTGCTTCGCGAAACTGACCTGCCTCCTGGCGTTTCAGAAGCGTATGGCGGAGGGCAACTACTTCGTCGGGCGACAGAAACGAATCGACCACACCGTAACCCCGGTCAAGGATACCGTCGATCAGCGATTCAAACAGCAGTTCAACATCGGTCATTGCTGTAGATCCGTAAGTTCGTCGAGGCGGACGGTGCGGAAATGGCGATACACCTGAATGACCATCGAGAGCGCTACGGCGGCTTCAGCGGCGGCCACAACAATCACAAACAGGCTGAACAACTGCCCCTGTAACCGGTCTGGGTCGTACTGGCTGAACGCAACCAGGTTGAGGTTGACCGCATTGAGCATCAACTCGACACCCATCAGCACCACAACGGCATGCCGTTTGGTCAGCACCACCGCCAGCCCAATGCTGAACAATGCCGCCGCCACTAAAAGAAGAATACCCGATGATTGAGGTTCCATGTTATCAGTTATCAGTGAACAGTTATCAGTTATCAGTTATCAGCTCTGCTAGGGAGCGCTCCTTGGCAGAGCTGATAACTGATAACTGTTCACTGTTTAAGTTTTGCCAGATAGCCAGCGCCGACCAGGGCTACCAGCAGGAGGATACTAATGATTTCGAAGGGTAATACGTACTCGGTCATTAACTGTTTGCCGATGACGTCTACTGTTGTTGACGCGATTGAAACCGGTCGGTCGAACATGACAAAATGTGCGTTGATCAATAGACGGCTGAGCCCCCAGAAAAGGCCAAGCGCCAGAGCAACAGCCAGCCACGGACGACGATTTTCGGTTAGAATCTGGTTGGGACGTTCGCTAACAGGTGTGTTACCGGATACTGCTGAAGCGGGCTTGTTCGTCAGCATAACGCCGAAAAGCACCAACACCAGTACGCCTCCCACGTAAACGACTAGTTGCGACACCGCCAGAAAATCGGCGCCCGCGAAAACAAACAGGGCTGCCACACCCAATAGCGTGAGTAGCAGCAAATAGGCCGCATACAGCACATTACGGGTAAGCAACAAACCTACAGCGCTCACCAGCGTCAGGGCAACAAAAGAGAAAAAGGCGATTTGTATCATAGGTTATGTCGCTCAAATTTCGACTATTCTGACGATTTGGGCTTCATCGTTGGCCTGAAAGCAGGTTTCGGCTTCGCTGCTGGCGGCTCCTCTACGGGCTGAACAGGTGCCTCGCCCGATGCTGTTGCCTCAGACGTACCTGTAGGCTCATCAGTGGTTGTCGTTTTTGGCTGGACGGGCTTCATGGTTGGCCTGAAAGCTGGTTTAGGCTTCGCTACGGGTGTTTCTTCCGCTGGCTTTACAACGTCTTCACTGGCTTTATCTATAATCGGCTCTTCAGGCGTAACCGCTTTTGGTGCCGTCGGCTTCATGGTTGGCCTGAAAGCAGGTTTCGGCTTGGGAGCAGCTGTTTCAGGTACGTTCGACTCAGGTACGTTGGTGCCTTCTTCGACAGCTGGAACTGGAGGCGTAACTGATGCAAGAGCGGCTGGTTTCATCGTTGGCCTGAATGGAGCCGTCTTTTTAGACGTTGTTGGCAGCGGTAATGCGGACTCAGGAACGTCTTTTTCAGCAGCTGTGAGCGGCTCAGTTACGTTCGGTTGCTCAGCCACACCTTTCATTGCAATGGCTTCTGCCTCATCGGGAGTCGGGTCCGTCAAGGGGTGCAACTGATTCCCTTCCGTAGAGTTTCCTGTTTCGGCGGGCGGGGGCGTAGGTACATCCACCTTTGCCGCAGGTTTCATACCGGGTCGGAAAACGGGGCGTGGTTTTGGTGCTACAGCAGGAGCGTCAGGTACGTTCGTTTCGGCGGGTATGTCTGCTTTCGCCGATTCAGGTGCAACCTGCCCCGCCATAGCGGGGTTTTCTGCCTCGGTAGTCGGGGCTACTGCCGGTTTTGCCGTTGGCTTCATGCCCGGACGGAAGGCAGGTTTGGGTTTCGCTGGCAGTTCGGTTGCAGGTACGTCGCCAGTTGTAGACTCAGCCGCTTTGCTAACCGTCTGTTCCTGCTTAAGGCGTTTAGCGTCTTCTTTTTCTTTGACAAACTGTTCGTAAAGTGCCCGTTTTTCGTCGGCTTGCTCGGGTGTCAGGTTCGCGAATTCGTAATTCAGATCGCTTAGGTTGAAGGTGCTGTAGTCGAATTTTTTCTCCATCGTCAGGCACTCGGTGGGGCAAACCACGGTACATAGGCCACAGTAGCAGCACTTGGCCATGTCGATGTCGAACTGAGCGGCGTAAAGGCGGATGGGCGACCCGTCAGAAGCGCGGCCTACTTCTTCAGTCGCCTTAATCGGGTCGATGGTGATGCAATCGACGGGGCAGACCTTGGCACATTTATCGCAGACAATGCAATCGTCGATTTCGTTGTGCAGGCGGTAGCGGCCATTATCGGGAATGGGCAGTTGCTCGTGCGGGTATTGCAGCGTTACCAGCCCGTCTTTCAAATCGAAATAGCGGTCATCAGCCACACCCATCGACTCGCGGCGATGCGTAGCATTCCGCAGGTGACGAACCGTTAGACTGAGGCCCTTCAACGTGGTGCGTATGCCGTCGCTTATATCAGAAAAGTAAGACATGAGTCAATGAGTAAATAGGCAAATGAGTGATTGTGCGAATATCTCGATGCGGAATCGTTGTGTATACCTCCAAACAGTTGCACAGTCACTCATTCGCACATTCACTCATTAATACAACGCTGGAAACCGGTTTGGTTCGGCTTCGTGCATGATTGCGTACACGGCTTCGAACACATCATCTACAGATGGTTTTGAGAAATAATCACCGTCGGAACCGTAGGGCGGGCGATGGGCTTTGGCCGTTAGTGTACGCGGTGCTGAGTCGAGATAGCGGTAGCCATCCTGCTGATCGAGCACCTGCTGCATCATGTAGGCAGACGCGCCACCAGGGAAATCTTCATCGGCAAACAATACCCGGCTCGTTTTGCGGAGTGATTCAACAATCGTCCCCGTCAGATCGAAGGGTAACAAAGTTTGTACATCAATCACTTCTACCGAAATACCGGTTTCGGCCAGTTGCGCGGCGGCTTCCAGCACAATCCGGCACATCGACCCGTACGTAACCACCGTCACATCGTTTCCTTCCTGCAATATATCGGGTACGCCCAGCGGCAGACAAAACTCAGCGATGTTGTCGGGCAGGCGTTCTTTCAACCGGTAGCCGTTCAGGCATTCAACCAGCAGGGCGGGGTCGTCGCTTTTGATCAGGGTGTTATAAAATCCGGCTGCCTGCACCATGTTGCGTGGTACCAGCACATGAATGCCACGCAGGCTATTCAGCATAGCCCCCATTGGTGAACCTGAATGCCAGATTCCTTCCAGCCGGTGCCCGCGTGTACGAATAATGACCGGCGCTTTCTGACCGCCTTTGGTACGGTATTGCAGCGTGGCCAGATCATCGGTTAGCGTAGCCAGTGCATAGAAAATATAGTCGAAATACTGAATCTCAACGATGGGTCGAAGACCACGCATGGCCAGGCCAATTCCCTGACCGATAATGGTGGTTTCGCGAATACCAGTGTCAGTAATGCGCAGATGTCCATATTTTTCCTGAAGACCGGCAAACCCCTGATTCACATCGCCAATATGCCCAACGTCTTCGCCAATCGCTACAGCACGCGGTTCTCGGCCAAACAGACTGTCGAAATAGCGCTGCATAATCAGGTAGCCATCGAGCATCGGGCTCTCGTCGGAGTACTGGGCCGGAATGGCCGTCACCCGTAGCGGCGACTCGTCGGACTGGCTATACAGGTGGGAGCTGAAACGGTCGGTATGTTGGGCGGCTATGTTCGTTATCCAGTGTGCCAATGCCTGTTTACCCTGCCCCTGATCGGTACGCAGCAAGCGGAGGGCTTTTCGAACAGCGGTAACCGAATCGCGGTAAAGGGGCGTCACTGTTTGCTGCAATTCCATCCGAATCCCCATCAGATCAGCTGATTTGGGGTGATTGCGAGCAGCCTGTTGCAGTAGATCGAGCACATCGGTCTGGTCGCCGGCCATTGACTGCTGAAAGGCTTTCCAGGCTCTGTTCCGGGCGTCGCGTGCGGTTGTCAGCGCTTCTTTTTCGAGGGTTACCAGTTCTTCTTCAGTAGCCACATCGTTAGCCAGAATCCAGGCGCGGAATTGCTTGTTGCAATCATATTCCCGTTCCCAAGTCAATCGATTGGTAGGTTTATAGCGTTCGTGCGAACCTGACGACGAGTGGCCCTGCGGTTGGGTCAGTTCCTGCACATGCACCAGCACAGGTACGTGTTCGGTGCGGCAGATATGAGCGGCTTTCTCGTAGGTGTCTACCAGGGCGGCGTAGTCCCAGCCTTTAACCGTGAAAATGGCAAAGCCTTTGTCGTTCTCGTCGCGCTGAAAACCGGCCAATGCTTTAGAGATACTGCCTTTCGTTGTCTGGAGTTCAACCGGCACCGAAATGCCGTAGCCATCGTCCCAAACGGACACCAGCAGTGGCACTTGCAGAACGCCCGCTGCATTGAGCGTTTCCCAGAACATGCCCTGCGAGGTAGATGCGTCGCCGATGTTGGCAAACGTAATTTCGTTTCCCTGCCGCGAAAACTGCGTCAGGCTAGCCAGTTCAGCATTATCACGATATAGTTTAGAGGCGTAGGCCAGCCCCAAAGAGCGCGGAAATTGGCCGGCGGTAGGGGCAATATCACAGACTGAATTGAATAGGTCTGTCTGGTTGCGCCAATGTCCCTGCTCGTCGAGCCAGCGAGTAGCAAAGTGGCCATTCATTGATCTGCCCGCTGTATTAGGGTCGTGGGCAATGTCGGTATGGGCGTAGAGTTGGGCGAAGAACTCAGACCATCGTAACTCGCCCAGCGCGGCCACAAAGGTTTGATCCCGATAATAACCGGACCGGAAATCGCCGCGCTGAAAAGCACGGGCTGCGGCTAGTTGAGCAAGCTCTTTGCCATCACCGAAGATACCGAACTTGGCCCGGCCACCCATCACGTCCTTTCGGCCCAGGAGGCTAACCTGTCGGCTCTCACAGGCAATTCGGTAGTCGGCCAGGATGATCTCCCGGGTCAGAGCGTCTGTTGTGCGAATGGGTTCATTTACAATCACAGCATGGGCACGGGTTAATGGTCAAATTTCTGAACGATGAAGTGATGTGCTGACTGGCTGTTGGATAGAAAAAGTTGGCACATGAGTTAAACCCCTACTGCGTTTGCAACTCTAACGCAGTGTAATGTGGGTTGGAAATCCTTGAATAGTAAAAGTACAGTAAAGGAACCCACCGATCAAAAAAACGATTTTTTCGATTTCTTTGTTAAAACCGTGACCGCCAAACACTCTTTGGCAAAGCGTTTGCGGTATATTTGTTTTAGCATCTGAATCTACCAGACAACCAAACCAATATCTGATTAAGCAATGAAAACCGCATTATCACTTTTCGTAGCTCTTTTTGCCTTTGTTAGTGTTAGCTTCGCCCAGGACGGGGTAGCTGCCTTTGCTAAAGAGGCCCACGATTTTGGCAAAATCGAGCAGGGTAAACCTGTAACCCACGTATTTACATTCAAAAACACGGGTACAGCTCCCATCGTAGTGACCGACGCTGTAGCTTCTTGTGGCTGCACCAAACCAACTTGGTCTAAAGAGCCAGTTGCTCCGGGTCAGACAGGTCAGATATCGGCTACTTTCAACGCTGCTGGCATGGGTCCGTTCAACAAAACGGTCACTATCACTAGTAATGCCAAAACATCAACGGTGTATTTGACATTGAAAGGCGAAGTAGTTTCTAAAGAAGCTGCTGAGGCAGCCAGCAAAAAGAAAGGAACGAAATAATATAGTTCTGAGTCGTCAGTCTTAACAGTCGTCGACACTAGTCCGATTGTTAAGTCTATTGTTAGAGACTTAGACTGTTTAACCTCTTTTACTGAAGGGTTAATTGATCAAGTAGTATCTGAAAAGCACCCGGTAGTGTACCGGGTGCTTTTTTGTTCGTCTTGCCCTGCCGCCGATTCCATATACCCGTTTCCGCTCTTCCGGTATTTATTTGTAATAAGTTGAAATTGACTAGGTTTGAGACAGTCTTAACCACTCAAACACTATGTTTTTCATCGTTATCGGTATAGCTGTGCTTATTGCCGGTTTTGCCATTAATACGCCTTCGTTGGCCATTGCTCATTATGCAAGGCCCGTTAAAATAGTTGGTATCGCTATCACGCTGGTTGGCGCGTTAACAGCTAGCATTCGGCAGGTCGACGCGGGTCAGGTTGGCATTGTTTCTCTTTTTGGTAAAGTGACGGATACGGTGCTCATGCCCGGCCTGAATTTTGTAAATCCTCTGGCTTCCGTTACGAAGTTTGACGTAAAAACGCAGAACTATACCATGTCGGCAGATACTGACGAGGGTGAAAAGAAAGGCGATGATGCTATTCGCGTTCTTACTGCAGACGGTCTGGAAGTGGTAGTCGATCTTACCGTACTGTATCGGGTAATTTCGGCTGATGCACCGCGCATTTACCGTGAAATCGGTACCGATTACAACGATAAGATTGTACGGCCGGTAACTCGTACGCGTATTCGGGACAACGCGGTTTACTACGATGCGGTAGCCTTGTACTCATCAAGGCGGGATGAGTTTCAAAACCGGATCTACAAGAGCATCGAAACCGATTTTCGGAAACGGGGATTGTTACTGGAACAATTATTGATTCGGAAAATCAACCTGCCTAATTCGGTGAAACTAACCATCGAGTCGAAGATCAGTGCGGAGCAGGAGGCGCAGAAAATGCAGTTCGTTCTCCAGAAAGAAAAGCAGGAGGCTGAGCGTAAACGCGTTGAAGCCCAGGGAATCGCCGATTACCAGAAAATACTCTCGACTGGCCTAAGCGATAAGCAGTTGCAATACGAACAGATCAAAGCACAGAAAGAGTTAGCGGCATCTCCAAACACAAAAATTGTGATCATGGGGGGGCGCGGTAACGTGCCTTTACTGCTAAATAACTAAGAAATAGAGTCAAGACAGAGATGCAGAGGGCACAGAGTTCTTTTGATAAACTAATGGAAGAACTCTATGCCCTCTGCGCCTATTTTTGCCCAAATACCTACTGTCCAACAATTAGTAGTTGTTTCAGCCATTTTTCGAGGGCATTGGGCCAGGTAGAGACCGACTCGTTGGGCTTTGTACGCAGGGCAAAACCATGACCTCCGGTAGGGTAGAGGTGCATCTCGGCGGTAACGCCCTGTTTCAGGCAGGCAAGGTAGTAGTCAATGCTGTTTTCGACCGGTACTCCTTTATCATTCATGGCATGTACCAGAAAAGTAGGTGGCGTAGTAGCCGACACCTGCTTTTCGTTCGAATAGTAATTAACCCATGTTGGGTCACTAGCTAACGTACCCAGCAATTTTGTGCGTGAGCCTGAATGAGCCTTTTCCCCAAACGTGATAACCGGATACATCAGAATGGAAAAATTAGGCTTGGCCTGTTGGTCTGCCGATGCACCTTTATCGTAATGAGTCGACAGGGTAGCCGCCAGATGACCACCCGCCGAAAAGCCCATTACGCCAATTTTATTCGGATCGATAGCAAAGCGGGATGCCTGTTGCCGAATCAGGCGCATTCCCTGCATGGCGTCGGAAAGGGGGGCTTCGTGGGGCGTTTGTTGCAATCGGGCATCGGGCAAGCGGTATTTCAGCACAAAGGCCGTAATGCCCCGCTCCGCAAACCAGTTGGCGATGTCAGATCCTTCGTGTTCGGCGGCCAAAATGGAGTATCCGCCGCCGGGGCAAATCATTACCGCACTGCCAGGCGCGGTGCTTCCGGCCTGCTTTTTGGCGGGGTAAACGGTTAGCGTGGGCGTAACCACATCACCAATACGTAGAATACCTCCATTGTTAGTCGCCGTCTCTCTAATCGTAGCCGACTGAGGGGATGTGAGTACATTCGGCATGCGGTCAGCAGGCCAGAGCGGAATAACTTCCCCGGGCGTGGTTGTCTGCGCCATAGCAGTGATAGAAAACAGAGAGGCTATAAATAGCCGGGAAACGGTGGATAAATAGTGCATAAAAAAGGGCTTCGTTATTAAACAAAGCCCTTTCCCTTAGATCTCTACCTCTCCATTGACATCCCCAACCCCTTGCTTGGCACCGCCGTGAAGTATATCAATTAGTTCCTGCACACGGTAGACCGTGGAGTTGAGTCGATTGCCGAGAATAATGATAACATACTCATCTTTGGGGCTAAACCAGAACATCGTGTTGTAGCCTTTCCACCAGCCGGTATGGTAAATAAATTCAGGTTGGTTAGTAGCATCAAGTTGCATTCGGAAGCCATAGCCATAATTCCGCTGTCCTTTCCGCTCGAAACTGCGTGGAATAAAGGCTTCTGACAACGTTTTGCGAGATAACAGGCAGTCGCCGTTCAATGCCCGATACCAACGGAACAGGTCGCCAATGGTTGAATATACGCCCTTATCGCCAACCACATTGTCAAAATAATCTTTCGGAATGCGTCGACTACTTTGGTACCCGGCCGTTCGGAAGAGGTTGATCGAATCGTTTTTCGTGGTGGCTACATAGGTATCATGCATGCCCAACGGTAGAAAAATAGTACGCCGCAGGTAGTCGTCGAACGGTTGTTTGGTTACTTTTTCTACAATAGCGGCCAACACCATGTAGTTGGTATTGTTGTAGGAAAAGCCCCGGCCAGGTACGTTGTATTTGGGAGGTGTTGGCTTTACAGTAGCAAACCAATGCATTACATCGGCGTTGTTGGGCAGCTTAGGGTCTTTTCGGTAATAATTCACCTTCATGCTGTCGTCGAAGGAATATACGTAGTTGGGTAAGCCGCTGCGATGACTAAGCAGATCACGAATGGTGATGTTATGATACGGAAAATCAGGAAAGAAGCGCTGAATAGAATCAGTAAAAGCCAGCTTTCCTGATTCCTGAAGTTTCAATATGGCAATGGCCGTAAACGTTTTAGACAGCGAGGCCAGTTGAAACTTTGACTGTTCAACGAGTGAGTCGCGTGCGCTCTTCTCGAAATGAGCTAGTCCGAAGCAACGCTTATACAGAATAAGGCCTTTCTGAGCTACCAGCACATTGCCATTTAGACCGCCCCGTACTTTCTGCTGAATAATAGCGTCTATTTGCCTAGTCTTTTCGTCTGCTCCAATGGCTGTTCGCAAGCTGGCTTCTTCTGTGGGCGATAGCACTTGCTCGTCGGCGCAGTTACGCAGTTCAGCCACCGACTGATTGGCTTTGTATTGTGCTGATTGTTCACAGGCGACGCTGCAAAAAAGAATCAGCAAGAAGATAGGGGCTTTATATGCCCAACGACGCAATAGTAATCTCATCAACACAAACCAGTCTCACACAATGCGGTTATCAACAATCAAAAAAGAACAAGCCACTGCGTCTGCCGAAGTTTATTCTGCTGTAAAAGTAGCGCTACGATTGTGGGTAATCAACACCTGTCAGAGCAAAGGTGGGGGTAAAACCAGCTTAAACTAAAGTCAGCGGCCTCTTCCCTGTGCCATCACCCGGAGTGTTTGAGCAATGATCCACAGGTCGAATGACAGGGAGCGGCGTTTAGGATAGAGCAGGTCATACCGCAGGCGCTCAACCATTTCTTCTACGTTCGCAGCATAGCCAAAGCGAATCTGTCCGATAGACGTAATACCGGGTTTCACTTTAAGCAGGTCAGTATATTCGGGAGCAACCTCGGTGATTTTGTCAATAAAATACTGACGTTCAGGGCGCGGACCTACTATTGACATGTTGCCAAACAAGACGTTGACAAACTGCGGAATTTCATCGATACGGGTCTGCCGCATAAACCGTCCCCAGGGTGTTATCCGGTTGTCGATATGTCCCTGTGACAAGGATGGCCCAGCTTTTTCGGCATCGACGTACATGCTCCGAAACTTATAGATCATGAACGGTTTACCCCGATGTCCAATGCGTTCCTGCGTATAAAAAACAGGACCGTTCGATGTGAAACGGGTTATCAGCGCGATTATGGCAAAAATTGGTGCGCCAGCAACCAGCACGCCCAGCGAAAAAGCAATGTCGAATGAGCGTTTGAAGAAAGCAACCCGGAAATCATCCAGCTCTTTCGTCGACAGGTTCAGAACGGGCAGAAAGTCGTGGTACTCAACCGAGGCCCCTTTGGTCAGGAAGCCTCTGAAATCGACCAGTAATTTCACTTGATAATCAAGGAATTCTGACTGATCAACGATTCCTTTTAGCTGCGTGTTATCGATGTAGGGCAGACAGCAATACACGCAATCAATCCCCTGGACAGGTATAAATTTTGCCAGATCGGTATACGATCCCGAAAGCGCTTCTTTGTTGTATTCTGTAGGCCAGTCAAAGTACCCCTGAAACTGAAATCCCATTTCGGGATGTGCCTGGTAAAAGTCAGTAATTGTTTGTGCCAGTTTGCCATAACCAACTACTATAAACCGGCGGTTGTTATAGCCTCTTGCCCGATATTCCTGTAGGAATAGCAGACCACCCAACCGGAAAAGACCACCGGTAAGCAAAAAGAGAATATAGGTGTAGGCTAATTGTCCCCTCGAGAAGTAAATGCCCTGTACAAAGAGCCAGAGGAGCGCAATGATGGCGGCATGAACAGCAGCCAGATAAACCAACTTTTTAAGCAACGGAATGGCTTTGAAAAGCTGCCGGGGAAAAACATAAGGTCGTGTTACCAGCACTATTACGGCCCAAACTACATTGAAGGCAATCCAAAGGGATTGGTAAGGTGGTTGCGCAATACCGGCCATCTCCCCGAACTTTAGCCAGTAAGCACCAGCGAAGGACGTATTCAGACACACGAAATCCAGGAAGACGTGTAGCGGAAAGAGGAGAATGGAATACCTATGTTTCATATAGACAAACTATTGTTGAGCACTGTAAGGTACAACTCAGAAAAAGACGAGGCGAGACCTTCTTAGGTAATGGCTCATTGTCGCAAGAGCAAATATAGGTTCTTTATGCAAGAGCAACATCATTTGCCGTCGCCGAATTATTAGAAAAATCCTATTTGCGCCATGCCCGTCTCACACCTGCATAGACTCCTGCCCCAGCAGGATACAGGCCTCCTGCATCAAGAGCAAGCCTTGTAATTACCTCAGTACCATTCAGTAATGAACCTATGCTGCCCTGTCCATTAACGGGAAGAGCTACCTGTAGCAGCATAGAAAACTGAGTAAGTGGTTTTGGAAAAGGATTATCATACGTACCCAGGTTTTTACTCAATGAGATTTTGGCTAGATAGGAGGGGCTTTGTTTTAGCCAGCTTGCTCGAATTGGTAACGTACCTGAAGCGCCCAGATGCCAGGCATTGATCCGATTATTGATCGTATAACCACCAAAAGAAGTCCGTCCGTTTATGTTATAATGTGGGTTTATAAACGGTGTTCCAATCGTTTGACGCTGATAGGCCCATCCATCGCGAAATTGAGCATTATTGAAATAATTCACTTTCCCCCGGCGCTTCGGATCATCGATCACAAATTCTGGGCCACCCTGATTGGCCGTATTTAGAAACTCGAAAAGTATATTCTGAAATAAGGCATCGGGCTTGTGGTTTCTCAGCCGAATTCCGTTCAGCCCATCAGAAATACTGGTCAGGTAAAGCAAGGCACCTGAGTCGAACGGATTTTGCCGGTACATAAACAGAGAATGTCTACGCAGGTCAATTTCAAGCGCTAAATCGATAGAGCCCAGATGGTTGCCAATCCGGTTTGTAATGTCGAAGTCGGTTAGATCGGTGCCGATTGGGATAATAGACTGGCTGCCCGTTCGCAGGCCAGTCACCACCAACAGATAATCGTAGAAACTGGCAGGCAGACGTTCGGAGGTAACTATGCCGGTACCTACCAGATCGGGGCTAACCCCTCCCCAAACTACGTCGTGATTGATTCCGCCATAGGCCCGAAATGTGCTTTGTGTTTTACCGACTCGAAAAAACAGCGATTTCTGGTGTAAAAAGGTATGGCGAACGTACGTGCCTCCCATCCATCCGTGGGCGAACGTACCCATCACCGAGAGCCAGCCTTTAGTGAAACCAATAGGTGTGTATTGCGGAATACCGATCTGAATTTTAGGTATCGGCAAGGCATTACCCGACCAGCTATACGATCCTGATGTCAGAAGCGTATCGACCAGACCAAAAACTTCACGTCGCCTGCCTATGTAAGCTTCTACTATTCCATAGCGAGCCTTGACGTAGGCCTGTTGCAACAATACCTTCTGAGTAGGAGGGAAGAACGCATTGTTTGACCCGTTTACAAGCAAATCAGCGCCATAACCAATATCAAACTTGTGTCTGGTCGTGTCATAGTCACTACTGAGGCCAATGCGAGCAGTAGCAGAGGGGGCATTGTAGGGAACGGATCCGAACTGATTGGCGCGCAACCAGAATGGCGTTCTTGACGAAGTGGAGAGAATAGTCCCTACTTCGGCCTGATAGCTATCTGGTGCCCGAACGGCAGGCGACTGAGCAATCAGGGTTTGAGAACCGAGAAGGAATAGACCTGAGAAAAAGAAGTATTTCACTAGTGAGAGCCAATTAATGAACTTAGTCCAGATCGGTGTAAGAGTCTGTTGCAAAGGATACGTTCACCCCCGGCAAAGGTAGTTACCAATCTGGCCATAATGAAAAAAGCCACCTCGTGGGCGAGGTGGCCTTGGTGAGTCAACGGCTCATTTACTGAATTCGTATAGGCGACTTAGCGACGGGTATTCCGACGAAGCTGTTGTTTGATTCGGCTGTTCTCTGCTTTGAGTGCCTGTGTCTCTTTTTTGAGCTCAATCATGTAGAGCGTCAACTCTTCGATTTTCTCCAGCAGTTTGGCATCCATTTTACCCACGTCGACCCCTTCACGAACTACTTCGTCAGCCGACGGAACGCCTGGCAAATGACCATGTTGTTTAATGTGTTGCTCAACCTGCTCCAGTGTACGCAGGTTATAGGTCTTCTCGAATACCTTATCTGACCATTCGCTGGTATTGGCCACCGCTACTTTCACTTTCTCGGTCAGAATGCCTTCGCTCACAAACAGGCGATAGCCGGCTGGTGTCTTGCTCACTCCCGGTCCGATAACTACACCGCCAGCGTTGGCATTGACCAAATTCTCGCCAGATACCTGCCAGGTAGTAGCCGCTTCGTCGACACCAATCCGGGCCGAGCCTGACGTGCTACCCATTACCACATCGCCATTTGCATCAACCGTCAAAAACTTAGTAGTGCTGAGTACGGTAGCTGGGCTGGTGCTTTTCAGATTGGTCAACCGAAGCCCCGACGTGTTATTCGCCGCGCTCACAACTTCAAGTTTATTATTAGGCGCCGACGTACCTATACCCACATTGACGTTGTTACCAAGAATAAGACTATTGTTCTGAGTAACTCTTGCATTCGACCCTATTGAAATTGCATTAGATAGGTTGCCTGTACCACTTGGAACCCCAGAATTATATCCAATGAAGACGTTATCTGATCCGGTAGTATTATCTACACCAGCATATTGACCGATATTTGTGTTGCGCATGCCGCTAATATTTCTTAGTCCAGATCCGTCACCAATAGCTGTATTGCCAGTGCCTGTTGTTGTAGCACTTCCTGAACTGTTTCCTATAAAGAGGTTGTAACTACCCGACGAGTTGTTCAAACCTGCTTGCTGTCCTAAAAACAGATTACCTAAACCTGTAGTGTTATTTAATCCTGAAAAATAGCCAACAAATACGTTGTTACTACCTGACTTATTATTGCGGCCAGCCTCGTAACCTATAAACGTGTTCGAAGCTCCGGTGTTAGTCATACCTGTATTAGCACCAACGAAGGTGTTTTGCGAAGAAGAAATGTTGCCCGATCCAGATAAAGAGCCCACGTATGTATTCCCCAAACCTGTAGAGTTATTACTTCCGGCATCAGAACCCATGAACGTATTGTTGCTACCCTCAGTATTGGCATAACCTGATCCAGGGCCGAAGAAGGAATTGTTATTGCCTTGGGCGTTGAAGTAACCCGAGTTATAACCTACAAACGCATTGTTGTAACCGGATCCATTCGTAACCCCAGCATTAGATCCCAGAAAAGTGTTATTGTTACCACTTGAGTTGTTAGCACCTGATCTGTAACCAACAAAAGCGTTATTCTGACCAGAGGTATTTTGAGCACCAGATCCTGCTCCCAAGAAAGCATTCTGTGTACCAGCCATGTTCTGAGTACCAGATCCTCTGCCAATAAATAAGTTGCTAGCGCCACTCATGTTCAGATTCCCGGCTCCTACTCCGACCAAGGTGTTGTCAGAGCCAGGTGTAGCGGATGAGGGATTTGTAGCCACAAAATTGGTTTGTGCAATTGCCATTAAACTGGGTAAGCACAATGACACAAGCAGTATAACTTGCTTCATATTGTATATGATTTTGGCTTGAAGATAACAAAGGCTAATTAAGGAACCAAATAGAGTTAGCTTGTATCTTATGCTCTGAACATATTTCCTGACATCCAAGCGTCGAAGAAGATTCTGCTAAAGCGGAAAGTGCTAAATCTTCTATTCATTAGCAAACTTCGTGCCCCCACTGTAATTGTGTAAAGGAATTTCTTAACGGGATCCCCTTTTGAGGCAGCATAAGCGCCCTTGCAGTACAAATGAAATCGATGAAGTGCGACATCTAGGTCCGAATAATCGCTGCTCGACAAATTATGAGCCAAGTCAATATCGACGACCGCGAAATTTTTGTATGAATTTTTTAAGCGGTCGAAAAAAACAAAATCGCTGAAATATAAACCCACGGACTCGTCATATCCGCCAACTTTCCAAAATGATTCTACACTCACCAATAATCCACTGTTGAGTACATTTCTGCCTCTCATAGGTGTTATACCTGCATCTATTTGGGTTAATACCCGCCCCCGGTACAATAAATATCCGCATGGGGAAGCTAATACCTCACCGTCGTACAATCGAGGGGCATGAACGGGCGAGTTTGTGTATTTTTCTATTGATAGCTCATATTGCTTCCAGAAACCAATGGGTAGTTTAGTATCTTGATCTAATAGTAAAAGCCATTGTTTTTCTAACCGCTTAGCTAATCGACCCGCAATATTGTATGCAGCACTAACGCCCGGGTTATCTAGCTGTTCGATAGGGTGTAGTTCGATAAGTTCCTCATCAACCACAGAGTAATCTGATATGGGTCCGTTATTGATGACTATCAAGTCAATTTTTCGTAAGATATTATATGAACGTTGGAATTCATTAACGAATGACTGATAGGACTTGGAATCAGACAATTTCGTTTGGTAGAGTACAATTACCACCAAAACATTGTCAATATGTGTTCGTACAATGCTCAAGTTGTGGTGTGTGAGACTATTTTACACATTTATGGATAACAAATTTTAATTTAAGAGTTAGATGTTATAGCAACTATAGAGTTTTCTGACATTTCTTTGCGATTACGATCATGTGGTCGAAGGCAGACTCCATACGCACATGAGAGAATCGGGTGACTTTGAATTTAGTTAGCCAATAATGGCTCGACTGAAAAATATTGTAAGATTTTCGAATTAGATGACTCTTTAAAAACGTTACGAGATTTTGTAGACCCGTGCCCATGTATGATACTGACGTTATTTCTACAGGATCAAACTCTTTAAGCAAATATCTGATGCTATTCTGTGAGAAGAAAGATAAGTGTTCTCGTAAGGTCATATAGAACCAATATCGACCACTGAGCTTTGCATGTAGGCTACTAATATCACCGGTTCCAATAACTAGTAACCCTCCCGGTTTGAGGTAATAATTTATTAAGTCAATCATGTCGCCAGCCTGTTTAAGATGCTCAATGACATCAAACAGCAAAATAACGTCGAACTTGGAGTCGGAGGGGAAAGTCTGTCTATCAAGGTATCCTTCTACTACGTTTAGTTTTAGGTTGTTTTTAGCGAATTTGACCGCAGGGCTAAACGGTTCAACTCCAATAACATGCCACCGCTCTTTGTCGAAAAGGCTTAACAGGAAACCGTTACCACAACCTATTTCCAAGATTCTTCCGCTAATAATCTTCTTTTCGATTAATGAAACAACTAGTTTGTGTTGAGGCAATAATTTATCAACAGTATCAAGCTGGTCACCGTAGTATTCTGTATTTACTTGAGTATAATATTTGTCTAAAGCAGAATCGGATAGCTGTGGATTAACGTACTTGTGATCGCAGTTTAAGCAACGATATACGTAAGAAACTTCTGGGACATGATTTACATCTATTTTAGGTAGTATATCATCATTGAAATAAGTAATTGGATATAATTTTTCTGTTTTGTTAAGACTACAAACAGGGCAATTAATATACTCAAAGTTACTGCTCATAAATGTGATTTAGTAAAATGATACTGGGTGTTAAGTTGACACTGATGACTTTATTAAAATTCTTTACTCTAAAATAATCAACTCAAATTATACAAACCATCTACGTTATATCTAGCACTCTATCAATATCATATCGTATGAAAACAATTCAAGTACGTGCGCAATAAGAATATTTAGGTACTATTACGTAGGAATCTGAGGCAGTATGAATGGCTTTTTCGATAAATGACTTGCTCAAGTTCGGAATGTCTCTCTTGTATCATTAGAGATACGTGGAAGATAGGTTCAAAGCTGAATCTAACAAACAAAGTTAACTAAGTGTCACGATTCACACAAATTTGGCTCATACATACAATACAGTTGGGTAAGAAAGGATCAGTCAAATAGCTATGTTAGCAGTATTTTACATGTAGTTACAAGTGGAATGTTGCTGCTATTGCAGCGTCTTATATATTGCAGTTAAATCATTTAAACATATTTTATATATGGCAATCAATGTTATTGAAACTCGGTTTGGTGCTGTCGGAGATGGAAATACAGACGATACGCTTGCCATTCAAAAAGCGATCAACTTCGCTAAGAGTCAATCTTCGCCAGGTGGAGCAACTTACCGGCCCACTGTTTATTTTCCGGCAGGATATTACCTCATAACAGCGCCTATTAATCTTACAGGCATAAGCGGAATATGGTTAACAGGCGACGGAGGTAAGTGGTTAAACACTTGCATAATAGGCAATACGGGTGGTATCATGTTTGACTTTAGTGGGTCTGATCAGGCAGGCTGTGAAAATTTTTACTTCTTATCGACACCTACATCAACTAATCGTTCCACTATCGGAGTGCAGTTTGCACTGACTAGCAGTGGCGGCCTTAACTGTGGCATACGCAATTGTTCTTTCTTAATGTTTGATTTTCCTACAGCTAATAATGGATTGGGAACGATTGGCATTATTAATATACGTTCAGAAGAGTTCTACGTTCACGAATGCTTCGTGAGGGCTAATACGCCAGTAATTCTAACTAACTCAAGCTCACTAAATGCGGCTAATATAAATTATACTGCTTCAAGTCCTAATCAGACGCTCACCGCTGGTGTTGGTTCAATGGGTGTCACTAACCTTATAGGCGTTTCGCTTCAAGCATACGAGAAACGGCAGCCTGCAATGATTTTAAACGGTACTAATAGCTTAAATTTTCAAGGATACATCTCGCGCGGCTCTCAAGCTGCTGGCTCAAACGAAACTGCTATTTTGTGTAGTCAGTACACAACTAACCTACGAATTCACGCTACAATTGAGTCATTTTCAAGGGCATTGCAATTAGTCAATGCCACCTTAGAGGGAACGCTGATTAATTTAGCTGTAGCTAACTCAACTGCCCCAATGACCGAAATAATAAACATGACCGGTTGCTATATAAAAGGCTTGCAGTTACAGTTGTCTTTACCTAATCCCAACGAACGCGCTAACCGGTATATAATATATTCTGCTCCTAATGGTAATCAACAGGCAATCGGGTTCATTAGAAACAGCGAGATATCGTGTTACGATTTGCCTAATAACCAATATGTTGTTTCAGCTGATATATTAAAAAAATCTTACAATGTAGTTTTTCAAACGGAAAACCCCTTCGAGAAAAAAGGCGGCCGAATTCGAGTGCTAGATAATACAATTGTTTCAGCTGGTACCTTAGGGTCCATAACAGCAGCAGTGGTATTTCGCTTTAGGCAAGCTAACCAACTACCTATTACTAATATAAACGGCGGTTATTACCGTATTTGTCTTGACGGTGTTATTCGTGGTGGCAGCTATGGGTCTGGATTTTCCTGTACACTCTCGTTCCAAGCACAAATTGTTGTTAATCAACTATATAATGGTGTCTTCGATACACCTTCAATTACAGTAATCACGTTAGATAAAAGCGTTTCTAATCCTGCCTATATAGACATCGTGGGAGTTATCGTTAATATATCGTTTGCTAACGGTATTGGTATTGTTAGTGTTACTCCACGTATAATGGGCAATGGGACAGGGGAGCCAGTGAATTATGATGGGTACACCGAGATACAGAGCGACTTTTTGGTCAACGATCCCATTCCAATTGGATAAGCAACGTACCTACCCCCAAAAGGAGCGATGCATACTAATTTTTCGTTTGATGCCGACAGGTAGTCTATGTTCAATACGACCAAGTTTGTAACCTGTGTATTTGGCAAATGTCCGAACGAGTTGAACTGGAATTAATGTAAATTGCCCGGTCTTGGCAAGATGTTGCCATTCATGAACGATATACTTTGCTCCTTCAGACTCCGCTTGGGAAAATTTGCTTAATACGTCCTGCTGTTCGCGGTGAAATACACCAATATCGAAGTAGCGCTTAAACTCTTCTGCTATAGTGTAATCGTGTGAATGGTACACTGCTGCCTCTGCGCAGTAAGCGAGCGCTTTGTTTTGTAAAATAAAACGAGCTGCCACTGACACGTCTTCACCAAGAATAGTATCTGTTGGGAAACCGCCAATGGCAAGCAAAGCTGACTTGCGGTAAACTGCGAATGAATTTGAACAAGAACAGGTTTTTATTCCCATTTGTGGAATCAACTCTTTTGTCTTGATCAAACTCTGAGCAGGGTAGTTTATTGACCTAGCAAAGCTTCCAAACGTGCCAGTTTCCGGGTAGGGTAGCTGTCTACCATAAGCCATTGCTATATCTTCACGACTGTATAGACAATCAACCAGCGTCTGTAATGTAGTAGTTGATGCGGGCAAGGCATCTTGTGTCATGAAAACGACCGTATCGTGTTTGGCAAGGTTAAGCCCGAGATTACGCGTACCTCCGTGATTGAATTCCGCTTTATTTATTCGAATTACATCAACATGATATTGAATAAAGAGTTGCTGAGTCGCATGGTCTGATTCTGAGTCGATTATAATTAACTCGTGATTTATGGTTTGGTCTTTAAGCCGCTGTAACAATTGTGGCAGATAAGCCGAAGCATTATACGTTGGGACAACTATAGATATCATTTGCGCTTTCTTTTGAGCAAAGCTACTTTATTAGCCTCTTGATAATATACCAAAGTAATGTAAACCTGTTACGAAGCCGTTTCGGGAAGTCATAGCCCGTTTCACCAGTTGGAGAAGCATTAGATCCATGTCTGACGTAATTTATCAAAGGCTTAGAGTGGAAATGAGTCTTACCCTTGGCTTCTACCAATAGTCCTATCCACCAATCATGCATGTGTATGCTAGCTGGGATTGGTAGTGCGTATGTTAGTATCTCTGCACGAAAAGCCATACAACATCCTACATATGAATTTTTGTATAAATTATACCAAAAGCCTGGCTGGCTATTTCGATGAGAAAAGAAAGAGGGATACAGCATGCCATCGTTTTCATCTACTACTCGGCAGTCGGAAAGAACTAGATCGGCCGACTGTAACAAATACCGAATGGTATTGACTTTGTCTGGCAGCCATACATCATCTTGATCCGAAAGAATAATTATATTACCTCTAGCTCGTTTCATTGCCTGCTCAAAGTTTCCTACAGGTCCAGGTCGCCCATCATTAAACGTGATTTTTATGCGTTTGTCAGCTAACTTCTCAAGAATTGCTAAAGTATTGTCGGTTGAACTGTCATCCGAAACGATGAGTTCATCTTCTTGACCTAATTGAACAAGAATAGACTTTACCTGCTTTTGAATAAACTTTTCGCCATTGAACGTGGCCATGCATACGCTAATTTGGGTCATAGAGTTAATAATGAAATCTCCTGAATTGAATTTTTCTACTCATGATAAGTGAGACCACTACATATGTGGGAATTACGAAGAACAGTGTGTCAAAAACTTGTGTGATAAAAAGAGTCACCTCAACGCATAAAAAGTAAGCCTGCTGACAAATGCAACAAATTAGTACAAACCAAAAAGCGGAGTAATACTTAGTATTAAAGAAATATTCTCGGATTAAGGAATAAGCGAGGCCAATAATTGCGCTATAAAAAAAAGCACCCACGTATCCAAAATAGACTTGTCCTTCGACATAATAGGGTGTATTAGGACCATTCACCATATTGTTGACGCCCGGAAGAGCATTCATTACAATGACATTACCTAATGCTTCTTCGTTAGGAACAAGCCGCATGAAAGTCAGGATTGGATTGAGAAAATGTAATATATAATCGCTCGGATGGAAACGGGCAAAATACTGCTCATTAACCGGGTGGTAGAAGTATAAGGTTGAGTCCGCGCCATAAAGTAATCGCTTAACAAAAGCGAATATAGCTTGCTCTGAATCAGCATTTTCTTTAAACAAAACAATAAAAAATATACTAAAAAGTCCAAATATACCGAGCGGGGCTAATAACTTAATCTTTCTGATAATTGCTTGTTTGTCTCTAAAAAAAGCGTGATTTAGTAAAAGAAACAAGGTTATTAAAATTCGGAGTAGAGATGATTTTGAGCCTTCTAAGGCAGTGAAGACTACAATTATGCCTAAAAGCAGCCCATCAACCCCTCTCTTTTCTAATAGGATGAGATAAATTAGGCCTGCTGTAAGAAAACTACCTACGCCCCAGTTTATTTTAAGTATTATTCCAAACCCCTTTATGAAATTTTCCACTTTAGCCACAGTTGGTTCGTCGCTCAGTAAAGCGAATCCGGTCGTGTAGAATAAAATAATATTAGCAAGCATATATAAGCAAAATAATACGTATACTGTATTTCTAAAAATAGCCTTATCATAAAAAGTAGGATCACATGTTTGGCTTGGCAAATCTGTTTTCTTATAACGCATCCACTTTGTACCTAATGTAAAACCAAAATATAAAAAAAGATTACAAATGAAAAAATGATATAGTGATAGTGGACTTTCCTCTAAAATGTAAACGACTAATACGCTTGCGAAGGATATAGTAAAGACATAGATAAACAAAGGATCTAAAGGAGAATAAATATACTTTTTGTAAAATATAAAATAGACAATGAAAAAGCCTACACCATATAAAATTATTTCTAAAAGATTGTCGTAGTCAATTTGCATATTAGATATGTTATTTATTAGTTATTAAATACATAGTTAAAACGACGATCAGGAGCACTATCGCCGTTAATGAAAAATTCATTTATGTCATACAAGCGTTGAATATTGTCAGCCCAATGAAAATTAATTGACATTTTTTTAGAATTAATTTTTAGAACGGATAAAGGTAAACTAAGCTCTAGCATAGTACCGGTATATCTTAATTGTCCTAAGGCAACCTGTTTGTAGTTCTTGCCCTTCCATTGGCTAATGGTCGTTTTTTGATTAGTTACAGATTTATTAATCACGTAATCATAACCTTGCCAACCTGTTTTGAACGATTGGTCACTATCAATGAAGAATAGCATCCAATTTTTATCTGTGGACTTAGTTAATGGCTGACTTGTTCTTACGTAGGCGTACAAATTTGTTTTGTCATAAGTTATTCGCGATTCAATGATGTCATTGCGGCCAGTATTGTTGATATAATTTATTTGGTTTCCAAAACTAGCGTGATTACGATGAATTACATCGCCTTGCACGTCGACGTAAACAGGCTGAACGGTAAGCCAGTCGTTAAATTTGCCATCAATGACTATTGTTTTTGGGGGGGTAGCTTTTTCTGGCTTATTCATGCCCTTATACCACCTGACATTAGCCACTAGTTGATAATAATAGTTGTCCGTATAGCCGCCTTTCATAGGTTCGATGTCCCGATTGTATTCTTGGTTATACAGATCAATAAAATAAGTTTGCCTAGCGGGCAAGCTCTTCCCAAGGAACTTTGTTTCGTCAGCCCGAGTAGTGACAAACCGTTGTGCAATCCATTCATTCCAGCCAGTTACAAAAACAAGTTGGGGATCCACCTTCAGCGCCCGCTTCCACTGTTCGTCAAAATATAGTCCTTGACTTGTAGTGGTTGCTACATTTTCCGTTTTTAGAGCGGCTGGTTTGCCATTGCGGAAGCTCTTTCCAATATTAAATGTTGGATGGCCAGCTACCGCGACAGGAATTTGTTCTGCTACTTCCGGCGATTTATCCCAACCGTATTTTTGAGGAGTGTTATCAAGCCATTGCCAGTGATGTGGATTCTTATCGGCTTCTGTCCATGCCCAGCTATACCGCCATGTAAAGAAATCTTTTATTGTTGCGTTTGATGCTTCTTCCGATTTGCCAAGCATGAGCGGCTTACCCAACCAGCGAAACCAAAGTTCAGCATATTTGCCTGTTTGGTAAATTTGCTGATATAACTGAGTGATCGTTTCTGTGGCCCTTGTGTGTGTGACAAAACAGAAATAAGGCGTTGGTATGCCCTGATGACGCATCGAAATAGAGATAGAACAAAGCTTATCTACCGTTGATAGATAGGTACTGGCGTTGGTAACGTCGAAGAAAAGTACGTCGACGCCTGCCATTGTCAGCATTTGTAAGTTACGGCGTATAACCCAAGGGTCATCCGCCTTGTAGTAACTTGCCTCGGGTTCACCCCACCAATGGAAAACCCCCGGAGCACCATAGCTAGGTTGAGTGCGATTAAGAGTTGTTAGTTTGGTAATATCATAAATAGTTTTGCTCTCATGTTCTCCATGCCAGAGAAAATAGAAAATACCTACGTACCTATTTTTTTTAAATGGGCCTGTTTGAGCGGCTGTTGGCAATTTTCTGCCCAAAGCATCTGTAGCTGTCCAGCTAGCACTTTGAATAGGCAAAATCGGCGAACCTAAATCCGTTTGCCGATAAATAATAGCGTTTGTCGGCGATACCCTTACTTTTGGGGTAATTAGTGACGCCACAAACAGTGTAAACGTTATAATTGCTGCTTGTTTCATCATACATAAATTACTTATTGATATTACATTAGTTAAAAATTAGCTTTTGTCCCTCCAGTCACTAGTTCGAAGATCGGGTAAATAATTTCCTAAATTTCCATGCCAACCGTTTATGATACCCTTCAAAAGCATCCTAGCTCTATAAAGGCGATTTGTATCTAACACAAGTGTTTTGATCCATCTTCTAATCATCTCCTTAGTATATAACCAAGCGAACCAAGGATGTTCTTTAAAATATAATTTTGAGATGTACATTCCATTTCTTGCATAATAATATAATCGTATAGGTGTATTTGTGCCATAAGTTCTAAGTTGTATAGAACCTATTTTGAGGTTTTTCGTAATGCCGAGCTGATGATCTAAATGAATGTCAGGTAACTCGACAACATCATAATTGTACTTATTTAATCTGAAACCATATTCATGATCAACATGATCGATGAAAAAATCTTCTCTAAAACTGCCAACTAGTTTGTAAGCTATCAGGCTCAATAAGTTTCCTGAAGTTAACGTGAATGGAACCTTATTAAATGCCTTCGTGGCCGGTCTGTCGTGATGAACACCCGATAGGATACCGATCTTATGACTATATTGATTCCAAAAATCAAGCATTTTCTCTACCATCAAATCAGGCGTACGAGTGTCATCATCCATCGTTAATAATACCAAGTAATTATCTTTAATTGCTTGGTCAGCCGCCCAATTTAAAGCTGCAGCGATGCCCTTATTACCAGATAAGGAATGATAATGTACTTTGTCTAATGCGCTTATTTTATCAATCAATTCATGATTATAATTAGTAGAATTATCCACAACATAAAGTTTTGTAACCTGGTTTATATACGTATGAATATTTTCAAAAGTCTTATTTGAGCTGTTGTATAAAATAACAGTTCCGACAACATCTTCAAGAGAAATATAGTCTTTCATAACTTTGACATATGTGTGATTCTCACTATAAAAAATTACCTTAAGTGATTCATTAATTTCTTCTTTGACTTAAAATAAAAATAGTAAAACTCAAGCATACTATTAAGGAGGTAATTAACGACCCGGTTTTTTACATACTTGCCGCGTAAGTCATTTACCTCGGTTGTCGATAATACGCTGCTTGTCCCTACAGACCCACAGGTAGCAATTAAGTAGGGTACAAACAAAGTAGGCTTCTTACGCAGGTAAATTTGTAAATTCAACTCGTAGTCTGAGATAACACGGTAATCAGTGTTGTAACGGAAATCAGTAAATAAGCCTCTGTTGTAAAAAGTAGCCTGATGATGTAATGTGTTTTGTATGAGTATCCTGAAATCTACTCTTGAGCGCATAACACCTCCTGTATCATAAATAACGTCACCGTAAACTGCTGCTAGTTTCAGATCAAGATACGGCGCAATTTGGTTCAAGATATCAGGGTTAAGTTGATCGTCTGCACCAAGAAAATATAGCCAGTCTCCAGTTGCTTTGCTAATACCTTTATTCATCGCGTCATAGATTCCTTTGTCTGGCTCACTTATCCAGAAAGTAATACCAGTCTCGTATGTTTTCAGAATATCTACAGTGCCATCATTACTATTACCATCAATAATAATAAGTTCTAAATTTGAATAATTTTGTCGATTTATTGACTCTATTGCTAGTACTAATGTTTTTGCCGCGTCATAAGTTGGCATTATTACCGAAATAAGGGGCAGTTTATTGTTTATTAATTCCATAACGTTTTAAATGTAAAAAATTATTACATGTCGCGATTTCTACGGTTAATTATAAAATATTGCCACCCTTCTTGTATTAGTGGTATGCATAAAATGAGTGACAACATAATTAACAAGACGATTCTGTTAACGAAAGAATCAATAACCTTGGACGCCCCAAAGACTGAAATCAAAATGAGTAGTGGCTGCCACATCGCGTTCAGCCACAATTGCCATCGTAAGCTGAACGATTTGAATCCATAAACCAGCAAGAGTAATGTTAGTAGATAACCTGCATTTCCATATAAAGCACCAGTAACCCCGTAAAAATGTCCTAGTATGCCGACCAGTAACAGACTAGCTGAACCGCATATAAGGGTTAGCATCGTTGTAACTATTTCTCGCTTTATTGCTAGCAGCATGTAGTAGCCAACTGCATTCAATGAGTACAAGGTATAAATGAATGCTATTACCCTTAGTCCGTTCGATGTTAAGGTCAATTTTGAAAGGTCATGCTTGAACAGGAATGCGCTCAATTCTGGAGCCATCATCATTATAAGGCTGCCTAAACCAACCGCTAAAATTGCATTGATTTTTAAGGCGCGACTTATGGTTGTTTCCAAGGATTCTTGAGTGGAAGCAGGGCTGTTGGGTAAACTCACCTGTTCCACCAACTTTGTGAGTGTAGGAACGAGTGGCTGGATGGCAATAGTGGAAAGAGTATGAATTTGCGTAGCCACGCTAGCTAGAGCAGCGTAAAAGCCCGATGCTTCCAACCCTAGAAGCCGACCTACAACTAAGCGATCTCCCTGGCTAAAGAAAGCCGATCCGATACCCCCGATGAAGGTTCTGCTACTGTACATCAACATTCTGGGAAATTGATCCCATTGATTTTTATCAGCCTGTCGAAGAGGAGATAACCAACCATATTGGTAACAGCAAGTTCCGTGAATAAATAGAAAGACAGCTGTGGCGGCTGCTTGAACACTGATTATAGCTAACAAACCCTTTTGCCAGTAAGCTGCTACCAGAATCAGTACTGTCTGGCTGATCGTAAAGATGGTACCAATTGAGTTTAGCAACTTATAATGACCATGCGCTTGCTCAAGCCCAATAAAAAATTGCTGAAGTAACCTGAAGAACACGACAATTGCCGATAACTGGCACCCTCGTTTAAGAAGTATTCTGTGACTTTCACTCAGGTTTGGGAAAGCCAGTGCCATAAACGGAGACAGTAACCACAATAGCGTTGCCGTAATTATCGCTAGGCAAACTACAAGTACAAGGGCCTGTCGTAATGTATTACCCAATAAAGCAGTAGGCTCTCTTGGTTTAGCTACGGCCTGAGTCACAAATACAATTAAAACCATACATATACTCCATTCCGACAACACCGATATGTTGATGATCGCCATCAGTATGGCATATAACCCATAGTCAGAAGGGCCTAAGAAACGGAGAAGTAATGGTACCGAGGCTATGCTTAGAGCAAGACGGGCTATTGTACCCAAAAGGTTGTATAAACCGTTTTTGAACATTTTAACAAGAGCCGATGAAAAGAACGTTAAATAGTTTTGCCCAAGCGGTAGCCCAGGAAACTTACCCAAAGCAGCGCAAGCAGAGCACCCACAATGACGCAAACAAGAACGATAACTGACCGTTTAGGACCGCTTTTTTTTAACGGCACTTGGGCTGGCTCCATAACTTTAAATACAGGCGTTTCTTCCTGAACTTTTATTTTCGCCATTTCATACTGTTTAGAAAGCGTATTGTAGAGATCCTGAGCTAATAGGAAGTCAGCCTGAATACGCTGTTCTTCTATTTTAGCTGTGTTAAGGAAAACACTCCGGTTTCGATCTCTGTAACTAGACAGATTATATTCGGCGCTCTGATAACGTTGCTTGGCAGATGATAACTGCTGGCTTAAAAAATCTACTTGGCGGCGAGCTCTCTCTGTGCGATAAGTTGTAATATAGTCAGTAAGGTAAGTGAGGCTGTGCCTTGATACGATAGCTGCCACAACAGGGTCCTGCATTGTAGAACTGATCGTTAACATACCCGATTTTTTATCGTACGTACCTGTAACACGCTCTAGCAATGCTTTCGAAAGTCTCTCTTCTTCTTTAGTTATTCGAAGTGCACTGCTCGTATCAGCTAAATCTCTGGTGATTTTTTCCTCTGGATCACTCGGACTAAGTGATCCTAACAAACCTAATTTGTGCGTCTCATTTAAATATGTCTCCAAAGACATACCGCGCTTAAGTGTTTTTACATAAACAGGCTTACTGAGTAGTGATAAAAAGAATGGAACACTTTGCAATACATTTGGGTATAGCTCAGGACGAACAGCATCTGTGCCACCAGTCATACTATTCACGTCAATACCTGCTAACCCAGCTAACGATCCTAAATTACCTAGATTTGTCCCTTTAGATTGTAGTTCAGGGAGCACGATAACCTGCGAGGTGTACTCGTTAGGCTTTGAAAACGCATACAAAGCCCCCAATATGCCCCCAATCAGCGCACCGAAGATCATGGCTCTTCGGCTTCGCTTCAGGAAAGAAATGATATCATCAAGGTGAATTTCCATGATCTTATCATCAGGTTGCTTAGCGTGCTCTGGATGGTCGCTGATCGTCATAGCTTATATTAGGGTCTCAGGAAGTTTAACACAGCTAAAACCAACGAACCTGTTACTGATAAAATCGTTACGCGTTCTATAGTGCTCAGGCGGTTATTGTCCAGTGGTTTGAAAGGTACAACAACCGTAGACCCAGGTTGAATATCAGGATATGCCCTGAATCCGATGAAACGCTTTGTACGATCTTTGCGGCCATTTGGGTAGATGACATACGAGCGCCCTGGACGAGCGTTTTCCGTATATCCGCCCGATAATGAGATATAATCGTCAAGCGATAGTCCTTCCTCGTAACTGACTGTCGATGGGTTCAGTACCGCTCCCTGAATCTGTACAACGTCTGATCGGCGGGGAATAAAGAGTGTGTCCCGATCCTGTAGCAGTAGGTTGCCCTCGCTTTTGGGGTTCTCCAGCACAGCGCGAATATCCGTACCCACTACCTGACCAGTCCGTATCAGTTGCGAGCCGGGTAAGTAAGCGTCGGGCTTTAGGCCTCCTGCCCGGGTGATGATATCGCTGATGCGCTCGGTTCGGTTTAAAATGGCATACGTACCTGAGTGGATAACTTCACCCGTGACAACTACCTGCTGTTGGTTGCCATAATAGGGCTGGGTGCGCACGTAAACGATATCGAACGGCTGAAGGGTAAATTGGGCGTCATTGGGGTTGAGCCGAAGCTGACGGTCGAGCGAGAAACGATAGATCGCTGTATTGTTGGGCTCGCTCGTTGAATCGCTACGGACACGTCGGGCAATTTCCAGCCGGTTGGCAGTAGCTCCTTCCTGGAAGCCGCCCGCCAGCGTAATCAGATCCGATACGGTCATGTTATCCGCAAAATTGAACGTATCCGGCTTGTTTACAGCTCCTTCAATGGACACAAAATAGGCTTCGCGCAAATTCCTGATCGACTGAATGACGACGCTATCCTGTCGTTGCAACGGAATATCGGCCACCGTTCCATTGAGCAGTTTGGCTACGTCGAATGTGATGTTCTCAGCGTCTGTGTTCTCTTTCTCACGGAAAATATTGGCGCGGGTGGTGAAGGCATCTTTACGAAGTCCATCGGCTCTTCTGATCAACTCGCCAACTGTGCTAATGCCATTTCCCAGCGCATAGTCACCAGGGCGCATCACGGCTCCCATAATCTGAACCCGGTTCTCGTACCGTTCCAGAATACGACCAATGGTGAACCGGTCGCCCCGTTGCGGTATAAACTGGGCAAACTCCTCTGGTACCAGCGTAAGCACTTTCCGTTCACGAGGTGTGTTGCGGCGTACCGATACAGAGGCAGTATAAGCCTCTTCGTTGAAGCCGCCCGCGTAGGTAAGCAAATTTTGGAACGTCTCACCCGGTACTAATTCAAACAGATAAGGGCGGCGAACTTCGCCCTGAACATCTACGCGAGTCTGGTATTCGGCAACCCGGATAACATCCTGATCCTGAAGGCGAATATTGTCGCGCTGATCGGCGCGAAGCAGAAAGTCGTAAAGATCAACGGTACGGACAATCCGGTTTCCTCTGATCACCTGAATACGTCGAAAGGAACCCGTTTCCGGATTAGGGCCGCCGCCTAAATACAGGGCATTGAAAACTGACGACAGTGAGGAGACAGTATACGTACCTGGGCGAACTACTTCGCCAACCAGTGTGACGCGGATGCTTCGGATTTTGCCAACAGAAGCGCTGGCGTACGTGCCACTCCCTGCGGTGTTGAGGCCCTGGAAACCACCTTGCCGGAGGCGGGCAATGATGCGTTGTTCGGCTTGCTCAACCGTTAGGCCGCTGACGATAACGGGTGCCAAATTCGGGATCTTAACGGTTCCTTCGGGCGTAACGCGCAGTCTGAAGTTTTCGGACGAAGCACCGTAGATGTCGAGCAAAATTTCGTCGTCGGGGCCAACGATGTAGTTACGCGGTGTAGCAATGCGAATGTCGGGCTCGAACGAGAGGCTGGCGTTCTGGAAAAGCGATGCGCCAAACACACGGCTACGAACATTGGCTGAGTCGATCCGTGGCAAGCCCAGCGAGTCGAGGCGGCGGCGCGACAAACCTGTTGGTGATGAACGAGTAAAGCTGGTATCTGTGTCACCACTGCCCTGGTACGAACGGGGGGCTTTGGCCCGGATCTGAGCAATACGCCGCCGCATTTTAGAAATGTCATCGAGTGTATAGCCCTGCGACATAGCGGCCTGCTCAATCTGAATTTCGCTTAGACCACTAGACTGTGCGCGTCGGTAAAATTCCTGTACCTGCTCATCAGATAACTGATCAACCCGGGATTGGGCCAGAGCGGCAAATGTCAGTATTGTCAATAACAGGCTACACAAGCCCCGAAAAAGACGATTGATACGGAAATGAGAAGGTATTGCCAAAATAGTTGCGGACATGACAAGGGGTCGATGACCAGAATTAGACTACAAATCTACTACGGTTTTAGGAAAAGCAACGGCCCGTTTGATGGAGTGGCGTTTGGTAGAGACAGGACAAGAGATCACTTAATGTGAAAACGGATAGTCAATAAATGAATTTTAGTGACTAGAAGTTGTTTTGGCTATCATTCTGGTCATCACCGAATCAACCATCATACGGGCTACTTCTTCCATCGTGTGTTTGGCGGCCCAGCCCAATTTGAGCTTTGCTTTGGCCGGGTAGGCATGTCCTTCGGCAATGTCGGTGGGGCGAAAAAACTGCGGGTCGGTCACCACATGGTCTTCATAGTTGAGACCAGCCTGATCAAAAACGGTAGCAATGAAATCTTTCAGTGTGTGGGTTTTACCAGTGGCAATGACATAGTCATCGGCCGTATCGCGCTGTAACATGAGCCACATGGCTTCTACATAATCAGGTGCCCAGCCCCAGTCGCGGGCGATGTCGATGTTGCCCAACGTAAGCTTTTCCGGGCTTCCGTTGGCAATGCGACAGGCGGCCGACACAATTTTCTGCGTCACAAACCGCTCGGGCCGCAATGGTGATTCGTGGTTAAACAGAATACCTGTACTGGCATGAAGTTGATAGGCTTCCCGGTAATTGGCTACCTGCCAGAAGGCCGCCGCTTTGGCAACACCATATGGACTACGCGGCCGGAATGGTGTGTTCTCGTCAGCCGACAGCGTACCTGTGTCGCCAAAACATTCGCTGGACCCGGCATTGTAAAAGCGGATGGGCTGATTGGTAAACCGGATGGATTCAAGCAGGTTCAATGTACCTATGCTGATACTCTCCAGTGTTTCAACGGGTTGTTCGAAGGATAAACCGACCGAACTTTGCCCCGCCAGGTTGTAAACCTCATCAGGCCTGACTTTTTGGAGCGTCTGCAGTACGCTGCGAAAGTCGCTGATACTGAGCGATACCAAATTGACCTGTTCCCGAATGCCCAGACGTTCCAGATTTCTGAACGACGACATTTGTGCATCGCGGGAGCCACCGTATACCGTATATCCTTTATCTAAAAGCAGTTTGGCCAGATACGCACCATCCTGTCCTGATACGCCGCAGATGAGGGCTGTTTTCGTTGTTTCGCTCATGTAATCGTTAAAAAATAGGCTGATTGATAAGCAAGCCCTATTCTACAAGGTTAGTCGCCTTAATTGGCGTTCTCGATAGGCTGTCGTAAATTTACACCATGATTCGTCGCAAGGCCATTTTTTCAGTGTATCATCGCCCTGTTTGCTAACGCAGACTGATGGCTATGTCTTGTGACTATTCAATATTGACTCACGAATAGACCAGCCCGTCTCTGCCAGGAGCCGGGTTTTCTGTTTAGCGGAGTAGCACTCCGCTACAAAAAGCGATTCTTACTTGAAAAAACGGAGTGGCACTCCGTTGAACAGATGAAACAGTACTATCGTGATTTGCCACATATCCAGCCTGTATATGCAATTTTCTTCGTCACAGCGAGGCTGCATGGTAGCTTACCTATGGCAGTACTCGAGCAGTTACGTGAAGAACAGACTAGGGCGAATTTATTGGATAACCAGCAGACAAAAGTTGACAAAGTCAACCAACGAAAGCGAGACTTTGCCCGTTTTGATACGTGTTTAGACAACCCACAGAATGGGCCATACTGGCTGGCTAAACCTGCTGTTGCAAACGTACTCATGGAAGCAATACGCTATAGGCATGATGTTCATTTCGAGTTAGTTGCGTTTTGTGTTATGTCAAATCATTATCATCTGGTTATCGATACACGTCGTTTGGGCGTTTCAACGCGTCCGTTGCACCGAATTTTACAGTCGTTACACGCTTATGTCGCTAAATCGGCCAATGTACTATTAGAAAGATCCGGCACATTCTGGCATGATGAATCGTGCGATCATATCGTCCGAGATGATCGTGAATTGAGGCGAATTATCGAGTATACTTTGGAGAATCCAGTAAAGGCGGGTTTAGTTGATGAATGGGAAAAGTGGCCCTATTCCTACGTGAATAAAGCGTATTGGTAAAGATGTTCAACGGAGTGGTATTCCGTTTTTGAAAGAGTTTTTGCAACTAATAACCGGAGCAGCGCTCCGGTGAACATATGAATACCGTTATCATCAAATACAACGCAGGCAACGTGCAATCGGTGATGTATGCGCTCGACCGTATTGGAGCCAGCTACGAACTGACCGACGACGAAGCTACGATCCGGGCCGCTGACAAAGTGATCTTCCCGGGCGTAGGGGAGGCCAGCACGGCCATGACGTACCTGCGCGAACGGGGGCTAGACAAGCTGATTCCCAGCCTGACGCAACCGGTGTTGGGTACGTGTGTGGGCATGCAACTGATGTGTCGCTATTCGGAAGAAAACGATACCACCTGCATGGGAATCTTCGATATCGACGTACGGCGGTTCCCGGCATCGGCGGGAAAGGTGCCGCATACGGGCTGGAACAATATCCACAGCCTGCGTGGCCCGCTTACCGAAGGCCTGACCGGTTTGCCCGTTGATCCGTACGTTTATTTCGTGCACAGCTACGCCGCTGATGTTTGCCCCGACACAACGGCTGTTTGCGACTACGGTAGGCCGTTCAGCGCCATGCTCCAGAAAAATAATTTCTACGCCGCTCAGTTCCACGCCGAAATCAGCGGCAACGTAGGGCAGCGTATTCTTGAGAATTTTTTGAAACTGTAAGAAGAGAAGTAAGAGATGAGAGACAAGAAGTGAGACGCGTTGCTTTGGCTTAAGTGCCTTAGCTTGCAGTTCGTACTTAACCCTCATTTGTAATGCAAAGTCACAATTTTAAAAATTTAAAAGCTTGGCAGTTGAGCCGGTCTCTAGTCAAAGCTATCTACGAATTGACGGTAGTTTTCCCAGTTGACGAACGATATGGAATTTGTTCACAAATGCGGCGGGCGGCCATTTCCATTCCGTCCAATATCGCAGAAGGGTCTGGTAGGACAGATAAAGATTTTCATCGGTTTTTATCAATGAGTTTGTCATCAGCCTACGAATTGGAAACACAGTTAATCTTGTCTGCTGATCTTGGTTTTTTGCCTTCTGACGCGTTAGATAACTTATCCCTACAGATTCAGGAGGTGCAACGAGTTATATTCGGTTTTCAGAAAAAGCTCTCCACACACTTCTAGCCTCTAATCTCTTACTTCTTGCCTCTCATTTCTTACTTCTTGCCTCTCATTTCTTGCCTCTTTATAAATGCACATTATACCTGCTATTGATCTGATTGATGGGAAAGCGGTTCGGCTTACCCAGGGCGATTATGCTCAGAAAAAAGAATACAATGCCCGTCCGCTGGAAGTGGCGCAACAGTTTGAAGATGCCGGCCTAACCCGTCTACATCTGGTCGATCTGGATGGCGCCAAAGAAAAACGGATCATCAACCACAAAGTACTGGAGCTGATTGCTTCTAAAACCAAACTACATGTTGATTTTGGCGGAGGTGTGCAGTCAGATGACGATTTGCGGATTGCTTTTGAATGCGGGGCCAAGCAGGTGACCGGCGGAAGCATTGCTGTGAAGAATCCCGATATGTTTGAGCGGTGGCTGTCGCGTTTCGGGGCCGACGTGCTGATTTTGGGTGCCGACGCGAAGAACGAGAAAATTGCTGTGGGTGGCTGGGAAGAAGCCACCACGATTTGGGTCTATGATTTTGTGGATAACTGGGTGGATAAGGGGATAACCCACATCATCAGTACCGACGTTGCCAAAGACGGCCTGTTGCAAGGACCATCGTTTGATCTGTACCGCAACCTGCAAGAGCGATCGCCGAAGTTGAACATTGTGGCCAGTGGCGGTGTAAGCAACATGGGCGACATTGAGAAACTGGCTGAGATGAATATGTTCGGCGTCATTGTCGGTAAAGCGATTTACGAAGGTCGGGTAACGTTGAAAGAATTGTCGATCATCAATGAACAGGCGCGTAATAATTAGCTGTACTAACTTATGCTGACAAAACGCATTATTCCCTGCCTCGACATTAAAGATGGCCGCACCGTGAAGGGAACAAACTTCGTTGACCTGCGCGATGCCGGTGACCCGGTTGAACTGGGGGCTATCTACGCCGCGCAGGGTGCTGACGAACTGGTTTTTCTGGACATTACAGCCACCGTAGACGAGCGCAAAACGCTGCTTGATCTGGTTCGGCGCGTGGCCCATGCGGTCAATATTCCGTTTACTGTGGGCGGTGGTATCTCATCGATCGCCGACGTATCCGCATTGCTTAACGCGGGGGCCGATAAGGTATCGATCAATTCGTCGGCCGTCCGTCGCCCGGCGCTTATCAATGAGTTAGCGCTTGAGTTCGGAAGCCAATGTGTGATCGTCGCTATCGATACCAGGTACGTTGATGGTGAGCATGTTGTGCATACACACGGTGGACGTCGACCTACAGAACTACGTACGTTGGCCTGGGCCAAAGAAGTAGAGGAGCGTGGTGCCGGCGAAATTCTGCTGACCTCGATGGATACCGACGGTACCAAAGCCGGTTTCGCCCTCGAACTGACGGCAGCGGTATCTGGTGCGGCCAACATTCCGGTGATTGCGTCGGGCGGGGCGGGTACGATGGACCATTTCACGGACGTATTCACCACCGGAAAAGCTGATGCCGGGCTGGCAGCGAGTATCTTTCACTTCAAAGAAATTAGTATTCCCGACCTGAAGACGTACCTGCACCAACAGGGTATATCCATGCGGTTAACAACTTGATACTACGCTTCGCTGTCATTAGGTAGTCATTACGCTTCGCCGTCATTTGCGTTGCGTCATTGATTGTTTTACGACTGAAGACTACTTAATGACAACCTAGTGACGGCGAAGCGTAATGACTACTTAATGACTACTAAAAATGACTATTCAATTCGATAAATCGCCCGATGGGCTGGTGCCTGCCGTGATTCAGGATGCCGTGACGGGTAAAGTGCTGATGCTGGGCTATATGAACGAAGAAGCCTATCGCAAAACAGAGGCAGACGGTATTGTCACCTTCTTCAGCCGTAGCAAACAACGCCTTTGGACAAAGGGCGAAACATCGAGCAATTTTCTGCACGTTAAGCAGATACTGGTCGATTGCGATGGCGACACACTGCTCATTAAGGCAACGCCCGACGGACCAACTTGCCACACCGGCGCTGATACCTGCTTCGATGAGGTAAATACAGGTAAAGGCCAGTTCCTGAATTACTTACAGGGAATTATCCACGATCGAAAGGTGAACCCATCGGATGAATCGTACACGGCTTCTCTGTTCAAGAAGGGCGTGAATAAGATTGCGCAGAAGGTGGGCGAAGAGGCCGTTGAACTGGTTATTGAAGCGAAAGACAATAACGATGACCTTTTCCGGGGCGAAGCAGCCGACCTTATGTTCCACTTTCTGGTGCTGCTGGAAGAGAAAAATATGCGTCTGGATGATATTATTGCCGTACTTCAGCAACGGCACGACAAACATTAGACAAACGTCTGGGGTTTGACAGCTAATGTTTCTGTTTGGATACTAGCTATCAGACGTTGGATATTGGACTAAAATAGGCCTCGCACAGGTACAGTTAAGTCTATTATCTAACGTCTACTATCTAGCATCTATTTTTTCACACATAACCCCCAAACCTTCTGTCGCTATGGGCATCATTATCCGTATCTTAATCAGTGCAGTGGCCGTTTACATCGCCAGCATCTTCGTTCCGGGCATTCGCGTGTCGGGTGGTCCCACCACGTACCTGATCGTTGCCATTGTGCTGGGCTTGCTTAACGCATTCGTCAAGCCCGTGTTGACCATCTTGACCATTCCGATCACCATCATCACGCTGGGCCTGTTTCTGATCGTATTGAACGTGCTGATGGTTTATCTGGCGGCTTACCTGGTGAGCGGTTTCGCCGTTAGCGGATTTATTGCAGCCCTGCTGTTCAGCTTTGTGGTGTCAATCGTGACCTGGCTGATCGATGCAATCGTAAACTAGATTTCCCAAGTCTATAAGGTTTCAAAAAAGACCTTATAGACTTAATAGTGAATGAGTTACCTATTAAAAGCCAGGCGTTGCCCGGCTTTTTCTGTTTTGAACGTACCTGATTCATACACCAACTCACCTGACACAAACGTGTGGGTGATACGGTGGTTAAACGTTTCGCCCAGTAACGGTGACCAGCCGCATTGGTACAGGATCGATTCCGGTGTTACCACCGTCTGCTGTGTTGGATCAACCAGCACCAGATCGGCCCAGTAGCCTTCGCGAACGTACCCACGACGATCGATCTGAAAACAGTCGGCCGGCGCGTGGGCCATTTTCTGCACTACTTTCTCAAGCGATAGTTTGCCCTGTTTCGCGTAGTCCAGCATCAGGAGTAGCGGGTGTTGTACTAGTGGTAAACCCGATGGGGCTTGCCAGTAAGGCTGCTGTTTTTCGTCCCAGGTGTGCGGCGCGTGGTCGGTGGCGATGATGTCGAGGCGGTCGTCGAGCAGGGCAGTCCAGAGGGCATCGCGGTGGTGCGCCGCTTTAATGGCCGGATTGCACTTGATCTGATTCCCCAGCCGTTCGTAGTCATCGGCCGTGAAATGCAGGTGGTGCACGCAAACTTCGGCTGTAATCCGTTTCTGCGTCAACGGTATATCGTTTCGGAATAGTCCCAACTCATCCGCCGTTGTCAGGTGGAGAATATGCAGTCGGGTATTGTGTTTCTGAGCCAGTGCAACGGCCATTGACGACGAAACCAGACAAGCCTGCTCATCGCGTACGAGCGGGTGAATCCGGGCGGGGGCATCGTCGCCGAACTCCGCTTTGTAGCGCTCAACATTGGCGCGAACGGTGGCTTCATCTTCGCAATGGGTCGCAATCAGCATGGGGCACTCCCGGAACAGCGCATCCAGCGTTTGCTCATTGTCTACCAGCATGTTTCCCGTCGACGAGCCCATAAACACTTTTATACCGCAAACAGCCTGCGCATCCGTGCGCAACACCTCGTCGAGGTTGTTGTTCGAGGCACCCATGAAGAACGAGTAATTACCGAAAGCCGTGGCCGCCGCAATGTCGTATTTGTCCTGTAACAGTTGCTGCGTCAGGGCGTTGGGCGTGGTGTTGGGCATTTCCATGAATGTAGTGACACCCCCGGCAATGCCCGCCCGCGATTCGCTGCGGATTGTGGCTTTGTGGGTCAACCCCGGCTCGCGGAAGTGTACCTGATCATCGATCACGCCGGGCAACAGATATTGACCCGCCGCGTCGATTTCCTGATCGCCGGGTTTGGCGGTTACGTGTGCGCCTATTTCGGTAATGAACCCGTTTTCAATGCGCAGGTCAGCCTGTTGAATTTGCCCTTCGTTGATAATTTGGGCGTTAAGAATACGGTAGGTCATACGTTTTATGGGAACGCGGATTAAAGGGATTTAACGGATTTTCGCGGATGTATGATGGAACGCGGATTAAGGGGATTAAAAGGGATTTACACAGATTTTGGATTTAAGCGGATGTGTAGCCTTAGCAGAGCAAATCCCTTTAAATCCAAAAATCCGCGTAAATCCTTTTTAATCCGCGAGATCAGCGTACCCATGAAAATCCGCGTACCCATCAAATATTATCGTAATAGCGCGGCGGCTTCTTTGGCGAAATAGGTCAAAATCACGTCTGCACCGGCGCGTTTGATTGACAGTAGCGATTCCATCATGGCCCGTTCACCATCGAGCCAGCCGTTTTGGGCGGCGGCTTTGATCATGGCATATTCGCCGCTGACGTTATATGCGGCGATGGGCAAATGGCTGTTCTGCCGCAACAGGCTGATGACGTCCAGATAAGCCAGCGCCGGTTTAACCATCAGCATATCGGCCCCTTCGGCGGTGTCGAGTTCAGCTTCGATCAGGGCTTCGCGGCGGTTAGCCGGGTTCATCTGGTAGGTTTTCTTGTCACCAAACTTCGGAGCCGAATTCAGCGCGTCGCGGAAAGGGCCGTAGAACGCCGACGCGTATTTAGCGCAGTACGACATGATCGCCACGTTATGAAAACCGGCCTTGTCCAGTTCCTGACGCAGGTAACCAACGCGCCCATCCATCATATCCGACGGACCAACAATGTCGGCGCCGGCCTGTGCCTGGGCAACGGCCATGCGGCCAAGTACCTCCAGCGTTTCGTCGTTCAAAATCTGTCCGTTTTCCACAATGCCATCGTGCCCATCCGAACTGTACGGGTCCATGGCTACGTCGGTCATGACCGTGGCTTCGGGGTATTTCTCTTTAATGGCGCGCACCGTTTGCAGATACAGCCCGTCGGGATTGTGGCTTTCGGTAGCGTATTTATCTTTTATCGACTCTGGCAGGTTCGGAAACAGATCGAACGTAGTGATGCCCAGATCGAGGCAACGGCCGATTTCGTCGAGCAACAGATCCTGCGAATAGCGGTAGATACCGGGCATTGAACTGACCTCAGAACGTACCTGCTTTCCTTCCAGAATAAAAACGGGGAAAATGAAATCAGACGCGTGCAGGCGTGTTTCCTGCACCATGTCGCGAATAGCAGCCGATTGACGATTGCGGCGGGGGCGGCGAATTATGTTCATAGTTAGTTAATTGTCCTTACGCTGTGCTGTCATTAGGTAGTCATTACGCTTCGCTGTCATTGATTGGCGCTCATTAATAACAATGACTGACTACTTAATGACGGCGAAGCGTAAGGACAATAAATGACAGCGTAGCATAATGACTACAAATGACAACGAATGACAATTCCTCACGCTACCAATTTAAATCCTTCGCCGTGCACATTTACAAGCTGCACCGAAGGGTCATCTTTCAGGTATTTACGAAGCTTGGTGATGTATACGTCCATGCTGCGGGCGTTGAAATAGGAGTCGTCACCCCACACCACTTTCAGGGCAAAACTACGTCCCAGTGGCTGATTCAGGTTCTGAGCCAGCAACTTAAGCAGCTCCGATTCCTTACTGGTCAGGCGCTGACCGGTGGTTTCATTGTTGCGTAACAATAACTGATGCGGGTAATCGAACCGGAACATACCGATCTGATACATGGTCGTTTCGGGTTGAGTTTCTGCGCCTTGATACCGCCGCAAAATGGCCTGAATCCGCAACAGCAACTCTTCCATATTGAAGGGCTTCGTGATGTAATCATCGGCTCCCAGGCGCAGTCCCTGAATGGTGTCTTCCTGCATGGATTTAGCCGTAAGAAAGATGATGGGTACGTCACGCCCGCCCATGCGAATCTCTTTGGCCAGCGTAAAACCGTCTTTCTTGGGCATCATCACATCCAGAATGCACAGGTCGTACTGACCGGTCATAAACTGCTGCAGGCCCGCGTTGCCATCGGTGGCGCGGTCGGTTGGGTAGCCTTTCAACGTCAGGTATTCCTGCGTAAGCTGGCCAAGATTCGGATCGTCTTCAACAAGGAGAATAGAAGGCATAGGAGGAGAGAAGTCGGTAATAGTCGATAGTCGGCAGTCTGGATAGTCTGTTTTAGTGTTGCTTACGCAAGAGCAAACGTTCTGCGTAAGCAACACTAAAACAGACTGTCAAGACTGCCGACTATCGACTTTTTAGACTCCAACATTAGGTATAACTAGTTGAAATTCACTGCCCTTTGCGGGGGTACTGTTAACGGTAATCTGTCCCTGATGCTCTTCCGCCATTTTCTTTACATAGCTGAGCCCCAGGCCAAAGCCTTTTACGTCGTGGCGATTTCCCGTTGGTACGCGGTAGAAGGTCTCGAAGATTCGGTTCAGTTGTTCCTTCGTCATGCCCAGCCCCTGATCGGCAACGGCAATAGCTACGGCCGGTTTTCCAGTGGGTAAGGTGGTGTTGGAGGTACGTATGCGAATGGTTAAGTGATCGGGCGAGTACTTGATGGCGTTATCGATCAGGTTATAGAGCATATTGGTTAGGTGAACTTCATCGGCTAGTACGACCTCGTCGGTGGCGTCGAACTCCATGTCCAGCTCACCCTGCCGTTGCTCGATCGATAGGCTCATCGTGTTCAGGACCTTTTCTATTACGTCGTGCACGTTCACCGGCGTGAGGGCCAGTTTCACTTCGCCTTTATCGAGAAGCGCCATTTGCAGCACTTTTTCAACGTGTGAACCCAGCCGTTGATTTTCGTCGCGGATGATGCTAACGTACCTGGAGAGCCGCTCGGATAAGCCCGAACCGCCGCTACCCTGAGCCCCGGCACCAACCAGCGCGGGTGCCATACTGGTCGATAACTGATCACGAGCCATCTCAACGGCCAATCCGATGGTCGAGATGGGTGTTTTGAACTCGTGCGTCATGTTGTTGATGAAGTCGTTCTTGATGTCGGCCATTTTTTTCTGGCGCAGAATGGTAGTGATAGCCACGTAGAAACAGCCCATGATCACCAAAATCAGAATGGCCGAGCCAGCCAATGTGGCTGTCATACGGCTCAGAATGAAGGCCCGCTGATCGGGGAAGAACAGGTAGAGATAGTTGCCGGTTTCCAGCATATTGTTGGGAAACAGCGCTGCTTTATACGTCGACTCCTCAACCTGTTGCTGATTTCCGTTTTGAGAAATAACCGGATTATTGCCCAACGGCTTTCCGGTCGACGTGAACAGGAAATTGCCCAGTTGCGGGCTCCGAACGGCATAATCGAACGGAATACTGATGCCCCGCTCGCCCAACGCCTGCCGAAGCAGCGTATCGAGCATAAATCGATTTACCCGTTCGGTCAGCGGTCGATCGGCCATCAGCACGCCCCGGAAAATATCCTTGATCATTTCCGACTGATCGGTAACCGACGTGCCGCTTCCGGGCTGATTGCTCGAACTGGTGGCGGGCACGGAATTAGTAATTACTTGATCCGCCGTTAAGGTTGCTTTTTTCTGCCTCGACTTCAGCGGTTTTGGTAAGCTGGTGGTAGGGCTGTGGGTACGTTGCTGTTCTAGCCTCGACACAGAGTCGGGCACAACCAAGCCCGATGAGGATTGCAACACGTCGTTGATGTGGCTTTGCAATACCTGATCAATCCAACGGCCAAATCGTTCCTGCTGAATGAGTTGAGCTTCCAGATCACCCACCGCAATCAATAAATCCTGCTGCCGGTAAAATTCATCAACAGTTCGTAGTTGTTCTGGAGTGAGCGATCGGTGAATGGGTTGCAGGGCATCCATCTGAATGGTCACTGTGCCGGGCATGCCTTCTTCCAGCGGATAAGCCGATGACGCCGTTGGTTTCTGCTGACGTTGTCGGGGTGGTTGCTCCACCCCGCTGCGAGTGGGAGTCTGGCGTGGCGTTGAATTCTGATTGTTAACTGCCAGGGGGCTGCTTTTGCCAATGGCCTTCAACTGTTGCTGCTGCTGTTGCGCCGCCAATCGCTGCCTGACCTGATACTGAGCCTCCTGCCGCTCCAGGCTGCGCACAACCTCCTGAAGGGCATCGGTTACTTTGTAATCGAACTGTTCTTTCTGTAAATGCAGGGCGTTGCTGATCCAGTAGAGTTGAAACCCTACCAAACCCAACAGCCCAATAGCCATCGAAAGAACAATCCAGCGAATTTGTTTCGTTGACATTAATTTTAAAGGATCGGTGCAACGCGGTGGCGAAGCGGCTCGTCTATACAAAGTACGCGTCTAACCCCGACGCACATATCGACTTAACAACTTTTAACAGGCAACATACTAGTGGCTTATCGTTCTGAGAAAACCACTGAAAACTACGCTAACCATGAAAAAAACAGTGAACATCCTGTGCCAGTTCGCAATAGGTACGTGTCTGGCTGCCACAGCAATGGCCCAAACGCCCGCCTCGACCAAAACCGCTGGCGAAATGCGGCTTAAAGTAGTTGAGCGGAACGGCAACGAACTGCGCGAAATAGAACGTACCTACCGCACCGATGGCATGACCGATGAAAAACGCGATGCTATTGTCAACAAACTGATCGATTCGCTGCGGGCCACGCGCAAAGGCAAAGACAGCCAGATTTCGGTGACCATCGAAGACGAACGCGGCACCGACCGAATTCGCTTCAACAACCGCAACGGCGGGGGGCAGAACGTAGTAGGTGATGTGTTTGTGTCGCCAGACGCACCTGTTCGCGTATATGGCATGCCCACCCCGCGTGCGCCACGGACAGCTACGATTCCCCGCTCGCCCCGCGCCCCCCGGGCACCGCAACCGCCCCGCGCACTCTTCGGTAACGGCGATTTTGAATTTGAAGGAAACTTTACGTTTGATGATGACTCGCTGGGTCGCCGTTCGCGCGTGTTTCGTTTCGATCGCCGTCGTCTCGATTCACTGGCAAACAACATGAAAGAGTTTGGCTACACGTTCGAGCGTGAATTTGCGCCCCTGGCCGATCGGCTCTCGCGGGTGCAGGGCCTGAGCGGGCTCAACGAGCGGCTGGCGCGGCCGTTTGAAAGCTGGTCGCGAAGCAGCGGAGGTTCGCAGGCGTCGACTATTCGTGGGCTGGATGCTTATCCCAGCAATCCCGATAAGTTCATGCTGAATGTTCGGTTCAGTGCCCCCGGCAAAGGTGACGCGCTCATTGTGGTTACTAATCCTAAAGGGAAAGAAGTAGCCCGTCGCGAGTTGAAAGATTTCACCGGTGAGTTTGTCGGTCAGGTTGATTTGGGCCGGAAATCCGAAGGCGTTTTCTTCGTTACTGTCACTCAAAATGAAGACGGTGCCGTACGCCGTGTGGTGTTGAAGAAAGACACTACCTCGAAATAAAGTTTTCTGTTTACAGTTTACTGTCTTCTGTTGCTTCGCTCAGGTACGTTGTTTGACCCAGCGAAGCAACAGAAGACAGCAGACTTCTTGTAACCCTGGCCATGTCTCCGATATGTAGCCGGGGTTTTTGTTGGTAGGTACGTACATATTCATGCGTGTGCCTGACTTAACTTCGTGTCGTCATTTATCGAATCCTGTTCATAACGGCGTATGAAATATACTTTTCTGTTCCTCATTCTCTGGGTTACGGCTTGTGCTCCGCGCTACAAAGGACCCGTAACCGACCATTTCAACGGGAAAAAGTTCGTTAATACGGGACCGGCTGTTGAACGGAAAGGAGGCGTGCTGAAATGGTTATTGAACCGCGACAAAGGTCCCTGGCTTGATGAGCCCAATGCGCAACCGGGCCCTAAACCACGGAATCGCGTTTTTGGAGATAGTCTGGTTGTTACGTTTGTGGGGCACTCGAGCTTTCTGCTTCAGGTCGACGGACTCAATATCCTGACCGATCCGGTTTGGTCGCCCAGGGTTGGGCCAACCAAGTGGCTGGGTATCAAACGTGGTCGTCCGCCGGGCATTCGCTATGAAGAGTTACCGCCCATCGACGCGGTCTTGCTCAGTCACTGCCACTACGATCACCTCGATTTGGGTACGTTAGAGCGGCTGGCGAAAGATTTTAATCCGCCAATGGTTACGCCATTGGGCGTATCGTATCTGCCCAAAAAAGTGGGCGGCAACGCAACCCGCGAAATGGACTGGAATGATAAGCTTGTCTTATCAAATAAACTGACCATCACCTGCACCGAAGCGCGCCATTTCAGCAACCGGGGCATGGGTGATCGCGACCGCACACTGTGGGCCGGTTATCTGTTGCACACCCGGTTTGGTACGATCTATTTCGCCGGTGATACGGGCTACGGCGATCTGTTTCCGAAAATTGCCCGTCAGGCTGAAATCAGCGAAACCGGACCCATCAAATTCGCGATGTTGCCCATTGGTTCATACCGACCTACCTGGTTCATGGCTCCCGTGCATATGTCGCCCATCGACGCGGTAAAAGCGTTCAACGACCTGGGTCAGCCGCAGAGCATCGGTATTCATTTCGGTACCTTCCAGCAGGGCGACGATGGTCTTTTTGAACCGCGCGACGACCTGACGAAGGAACTCCTGAAACAAAAAATTCCCCTCCAGCGGTTCGTTGTACCGACAGAGGGGAAAGCAATGGTGTTTAAATGATTTACAATTGACGAGTTACGATGTACGATTTATTGCTCACGCATGAGCAAATGAAGCGTAAGCAATAAATCGTACATCGTAACTCGTCAATCGTAAATCATTTCGCTTTACCCATGGTCCAGCGAATACCGCCTAGTAAATGTTCTACGAAGAGGGGTTCAACGAAGGCTTCATCGGTGTGGCCCATGCCTGTATAGAATGACCGGCCACCGTCGAATTTGCGGTACCAGGCAATCGGGTGATTATCGCCATTGGCTCCGCCGGTATACGTTTTCTCGTCGAGTTTAGCCAGCACGGTTGGGCCGTCAACAATTTTCTTGTAGCTGTACCATTCATCGAACCGTTTCCAGCGGTCGGGCAGGCCTTTTGTTGAGGGGTGTTTCTTGTCGATGACTTCCACCTCGGCGTTTTGCTGCTTGGGGTGGCTCAGGAAGTAGGCACCGCACAACTGATTGTACCACGGCCAGTTATACTCGGTATCGGCGGCGGCGTGAATGCCAACGTACCCACCGCCTTTCTTGATGTATTTTTCGAAAGCGTCCTGCTGAAGCGTATCGAGCACGTTTCCGGTCGTGCTCAGGAAAATGACCGCTTTGTACTTTTTGAGATTATCGTAGGTGAAAGCAGAGGCATCTTCCGTGGTATCGACCCGGAATTTGTTGTCTTGCCCCATCTTCATCAAGGCTACTTTCCCGGCACCGATCGATGCGTGGCGGTATCCTTTTGTGCGGGAGAAAACCAGTACCGCGTCCTGGGCGTAGGATGAATAAGTAAGGCTGGCAAGCAGCAGAATGGCAAAAAGTTTCATGAGGAAAGTATGGTTTGTATAGCGTTAAAGGCTCAAAATTGCGTAACTTAATGGTGTAGCTATATAGCCTCCGTTTTTACTGAAAGGCAGTTTTTCTTATAATTACCCGGTACAACTTAAAATACAATGACCGTTCGCCCCGCTGTTGTTCTTCTTCGTAATAATGCCGTATTGCTGATGCAGTATCGCTATGGCGATACCGACGTTTTTGCCCTGCCCGGCGGTAACCCCGACCCTGGTGAAGATCTGGAAGCCACCCTCGAACGCGAACTCATGGAAGAATTGGGCGTTGAGATTCAGGTGTTTCAAATGCTATTTTGCGGCGTTGTGACCCGCCCAAACCAGAAAGAAGATGTGCTTCACTGCGTTTTCTTCGGCGAAATCTTCGGCGGTGACCCCACGCTGAATCCGGTGCATACAACGGCTAAAAGCATTGTCTGGAAACCCGTTGATGAGTTGACCGACCTGGCTATGTACCCGAGTGTTGCCACTGCTATTCAGGAGCATCATACTGCTATGCTGCCCACGACGTACCTGGGTTACATCGAGCAGCCATTTTACGGGTGAGGTTTTTTGACAGAGTTTACGCCTGCTTTAAAATAAATTCAGGGCTAATGTCGAGCCGTTCGTAGAGTTTTTTGGCCAAGTCGATAGTAATGCGACGTTTGCCATTCATGAATTCGGAAAACCGGGCCGATGATACGCCCAGAAACGTCGCCATGTCTTTTTGTTTCATTTGGCGTTCAGCCATTTTTATCTGAATCATACCCGGTAATGTCTCCGGCATCCGAATTGGCATTAATGGAATACTGTCTTCATAAGCTTCAATAGCAAGAGCCAACTCGGTAAAGCGAGCTTCCCTTTCTGCATTGCCTTCAAACCCTTCTTCGATCAGTTGGTCAAGGACTTGCAAACCAGCTTTGTGTTGATCCCAGTTTATGATAGTCATGGCTATTTTAAATCTATCGTTGTAACGTCTATTCGGTCATACGCTGCATGAGTACCAATGAACTTTATATATACGGTACGGACAGAAAAAAAGACTAAAGCAACGAGCCTGTATTGATTTCCTTTCAGATTAAAGACATACCTGTTGTTAGAAACATAGTCTACTGAGTTGAACGTGCGTTTTATGTCAGCGAACGTACGCCATTCAGATGAACGAACAGTATGATACCAATCATTTAATGCTGAAGAAGCATCAGGATGGTTTTTACCAAACTCCTTCAACACAGTTTTACTGATGATTACCATTCAAATAACAGGCAATGGGTATAATGGATTTCCAAATGTGAATTATTTTTTCTTAAAGTGAAAGTAATACGGGTATTTATGTAAGTGTAGATTCATTTTGCTTTATCAAACTTCCGCCAATCATGCCTACTGTGCTGGCGATGAGGCCCCAGAGCATGGGCGGGAAAGAAGTATCGAGCCAGAGGCAGAGTAACCAGGTGAGAAAGCCCAGTATGATCGACCATAGGCAGCCCCGGTTGGTAGCGCGTTTCCAATAAATACCGGCCGTAAGCGGCACAAAGAGCGACACGAGACTGAAAGCCGATGACTCGCCCACGAGGTCGAAAATGCTGGTGGTGCGCTGCAACGTCATACCCACGCAAATGACCGAGATCACAACAATGGCCCAGCGAATGGATTTGAGTAACTGACTATCGGTGATATCGGGCCGGAAAAACTTCAGGATGTTTTCGCCAAAAACAGTGGCCGGAGCCAGAACCGCGCCGCTTGACACACTTAAAATAGCGGATGTCAGCGCCCCGAAAAACAGGATTTGCAGCGGAAGACTGCCGTGCCGCATGACCATGTTGGGAATAATCAGTTGACGGCTTTGCTCGTCTGCGCCCGCCAGATCGGGGTGAAGCAGTCGGGCCGCAAGAGCAATAAACAGAGGTAGCGCCGCCACTGATAAATACAAGCCCGACGCCAGGTACGATGCCTGCACCGACACCCGCGCCGATTTGGCCGACATGACCCGCTGAAAAATATCCTGCTGCGGAATACTGCCTAGCCCGATCGTCATCCAGGCGGCCAGGTACGTTGCCCAGCCGCTCAGGCTGGCAGGGGGCAAAAACTGAAAGAAATTGTCGGGCATTTTGGCGGCTACTCCCGAAAGGCCGCCCACCTGCGGATACAGCACAAAAGCCAGTACCAGCAGGGCCAGAATAATGATGAGGTTGTGCAGGAAGTCTGTGATCGAGATGGACCACATGCCGCCCAGCAGCGTGTAAATCATGACAATGGTGGCGCTGGTAATGATACCCCAGGCCATGGGAATACCCATTACCACGTTGAGCACAATGCCGATAGCGATGTACTGAGCGGCAATCCAACTGAAGTAGGAGGGAATCATGATCACCGCGCTGACCAGTTCGGCCGAACGGCCAAAGCGGATGCGGAAGTAATCAGAAAACGTAGTGATGTTTTGCTCGTAAAGCGGCCGGGCGAAGAATGCACCCACCAGAAACAGGCAGAGTGCTGAGCCAAACGGTTCTTCAATGATACTCAGCACGCCCCCTTCTACAAATTTGGCGGGTGCACCCATGATGCTTTCAGAGCCAAACCAGGTGGCAAAGGTGACCGACGTGGCCAGAACAAGCGATAAACCTCGTCCTGCCAGCACAAAATCCTGTGAGGTAGTTACCCGCCGCGCTGCCCACGCTCCAATCGCGATGTTCGACAGCAAGTAGAGCGAGATGCAGGTGATAAGCATATCGGTTAGTACGTCTTCGTCATATCGCCGGGAATAGCCAGAATAAACGTGGCCAATCCTTTCCACTCAGTTTGCGCCCTGGTTATATCCTCGGCCTCAACCGATGAGATGGTCACGATTTTCAGATTTGGTTGCTGTTGACGTAAATACCAGACAATGCCTTCGAAATTCTTCGAGTGGTAATCGCCATTAAAGTGCAATACGGTTCGGCTGGGCTTATCACCTGTAAACTGCCCATTTTCAAGAATAAAACGGGCCATGGTGGCATCTTTGAGGGCTTGTGCCCGGGCAAAGTTTTCTACCTGCGGGCCACCCGCTGTTGAGCCGCCATGAGTGCCCATCATCTCCAACATGCCTTTGTAGCCCGGTAACGTTAAGTCGACGGTTAAAGGTAGTTTGGTCATTTGCGCCTTGCCGGTTGCCGATACTGTATCAAGCGCCGCCAGACCCTGTCGCGATACCAGACTGGCGTAGCGTCTGGGTACGTTGGTAGCCGCAAAAGTTAATTTTTTATCCCGCGCCAGATCGACCAATGGGCGGTAGTCGGTAGTGTAGTTGGGCCACAGCCGGGCCTCTTTGGCAAATTCCTTGTCGGTCGTTTGCCCGCTCACATACCGGGTCAGCGCCTGTTGATTATCGGCTTCGAACATTTCGGCACCAAGTACCAGATTGCGGCCATGAAGGGCCGTTAGATCTTTGGCCAGTTGCAACTCGAACCAGTGGCAGATGGGGTTATTGTGCAGCTCGCCAAAAAGCACTACATCGGCCCCGGCTGCTTCTTTCAGCAGCTTTTCGTAGGATGTTGACTTGCCCGTTTGGGTGTAAAACTGGTAGGCTTGCTTATCGCTGCGAAAGGCAGTTAGCGACACGATGGCGGCGAGTACGATGAATGATCTCATGCCGACGAAGATAGGGAAAATGCGCTTTAACGAAGCAGCATCAGTTGACCCTGCATGGGAGGGAAGCGGGGGTCGAGGCGGATGACGTAGGTGTACACGCCACCGGGAACGTCGGCACCGTTGAGCCGCCCGTCGAAGCCTTCCTGATCAGGGCCAACGGCATGGAAGATGACGGTTCCCCACCGGTTGAAAATAGTGACGTCGATAGCCGGGTAGGCCGCCAGATTGATCAGATTCCAGCGGTCGTTCAGGTTATCGCCGTTAGGGGTGAATGCATTGGGTACGTAGAGTCGGTCAACCACGTCGATTTGGGTGGAGGCAACCGCCGTGCAACCACCCGCGTTGGTAACTAGCAGGGTATAGGTAATGGTGTTTTGAATCGATTCGATCTGAGCTGCGGGCGTTTGTGTATCGGTCAGGAATGTATTGGGCGACCAGATGAACTGGGTTGGATCGCCCGTGATAACTGGCTGAAGTGTCATAGAATTGCCCCGGAAAGTGACCAGCTCAGCAGGCATATCGATCGTTGGAATCGGGTAGACATTCACCGTTTGGCGGGCGATAACGGCACTGCACTCGGGTGCTGGCCGAACAGAATATGTAAGCATGTGCTGACCAATACCGGCGCTGGCTGGCGTGAATAGCCCATCCTGCGTGCCGGGGCCTTCAAAAACACCCCCCGCTGGCGTGCCAACCAATGCCTGTGCCGGTGCAGCGGTGCCACAAAACGGAGGCAGATTATCCAGAATGGGCGTCACAGGTGGAACGGCGCTGAGCGAGAGTGGCGTAGCAATGCCCGTACAGCCGTTGCTATCGATAACCGTAAGGCTGTACGTGCCCGTTGACTGTGTGGTGTAACGGGTGCCGGTTTGTGTAGCAATAGGAACATCATTGTGCGCCCACTGGTAGCTGATGCCGCCATCGGCAATGAGCTCTAACGGATCGATGGGACAAATGCGGTTGAAACCACTGGCTGGTTTCAATGTGGCCAACACAGCAGGGGCCCGAAGGAGTCTGATCTGGTCGCTCAGCACCTGACAACCCAGTATGTTATGCGTTAATAATGCCTGAAAAACGCCCGCTTGTGTGGTCAGTAAGAAATCATCGGCTGCCCCCGGTATAACCTGCCCATCGCGTAGCCATTGGTAGTTCACGTCAGGTACGTTAGACACCTGTAGCGTGGCCGATCCATAGGTAGCGCATAGTTGACCGGTAGAAGTAAGTGTTGGCGTGGTATTCAGCGAATTGATGGTCAGGCTTTGCGTGCTGCCTACCTGCGTACAGGCATTTTTCAGGGAAACCTGAACTGTGTACTCGCCCTGTTCGGTAACGGTCAAATCACTGCTAGTAGCATTGTTCAGGTTAATACCGTTGCGTTGCCACTGATAATTCCAGTTGGGGTTGGCGGTGGCCATCAGGTTGGCCGATTCGCCGGGGCAGAGCGTGGTCTTGGTCGTCGTAACAGGCAATCCCTCGATCTGGACCACCGGATCTGGCGCTTTTGTATCCGGGCATTCGACCACCAATAGCTGAAAATCGCGGCGTACCTCGCCAATCTTCTGCCCATTCCGGTACTCATCAACGCGTACGGCAAACACATACAATCCCACCCGCGAAGCCGTTACGGATAACTGGCCCGTTTGTGAATCGACGCTCAACGCGGGGCTACCGGGAATGGCATTGGTGGCCGAATAACCGGCGGCAAATGATACGCCCGGATACGGGCCAGGGCTGGTTGACTGGTTATTAGCTACCTGATTGAGGGGCGTCGACATACTGTAGCGCAGTTCATCGCCATCGGGGTCGGTAGCACCAAAGGCATACGTAAAGGGTTTATTTACACACACATATTCACCATTGAGGGATGTAAATTCTGGCGACGAATTGTGAATGTATTTGCCGGTAGTGGTCAGCGGAGGAAATTCCAGGTAAAACGTAAAACCAGCCCGGTCTGGGTTGGTTATATTATCGATGCCGCCATTCCGGAAGCGCGTCTGGTACGACATGTAGTATCCGTCGGGGTCGGTATACTGCGCTGGCGATAACTGAATATCGGCCGTAAACGTAGCTCTGATAAAATTCAGATTTCGTTGTGTGGCGCAATACGACTGGGCGTAGATAACCGCCGTGCGCTGGCCCGATTCGTTGGCGTTGAAACTCGTGATACGCACATGATCGCGCTTCCGATAAATGCTGATCGATGCGTTGGTGGTTATAGAGGCGCGGTTGTTGTTTTCAAAGTAATTGGTGACTGTAACCACAAAGTGACCAGGTACATCGCCAACAGCCCGCATGGTAAGCTCCCCACCAACCTGATGGCCTGCCCAACTCAGTACCGGCAATAGTAGTAACGCCAGGAAAAGCTTGTAGAACGATCGAGCCATACGCCAATAAGTCAAATACTCTACTAGATTACTCTAATTATACACCCTTAGCAAACACTTTGTAAGTCAACGGTCTAGCTAATGAGTCATGCCTAATTTATTCGCTTCAATTCATTATACTTGTTTTGCTTGTGAAACGTTGCCCCGGCGCTGCATTCGTTATGTCGTCAGGGCTATAAACGCCACATTCCCCTTCTTACACTTAAGTGTAAGAAGGGGAATGTGGCGTTTGTTGATGAAGGCTGGGTACGTTGCTTATTGACCCGAATCGTCGTCCTGACTCGGCATGTTGCTTTTCTTCCGTTTGCGGGGTTCAAACGTCATTTTGCCAATCCGGTAGTTCAGCGTCAGCTTGATGTTCTGGTTGTAAAGCCGGTTGATGCTTTCCTGTTGCAGCGTAGGCGATGAGAAGGTAGAGGTCATCTGCACGCCGCCCAGGAAGTTTTCGGTCGCTAAACCGATGCTACCCTGCTTGTTGGTGAAATCTTTCCGCACACCCAGCGAATACATGTACATACCGCCTTGCTGCCCCTGTAGCTGTACCCGTGGGCCGCTTACGAAGGTGTTGGCCTGCATGCCCCAGCCTTTGCCGAAGATATACTGTGTCATCAAGCGGCCACCCAGTACAAAGCCCGAGTTCCGCTGTGTGATCGAACGGCCGTCGAGGCCCGTTACCTGACCTTCCATAGTGCGGTAATACACATCCATGCCGCCGTTCAGCGTCCACTTTGAAGTAAGTTGCACGTTGGCGAAAACGTTACTGCCAATGGTTTGCTCAACACCAACGTTGCTGAATGTGGTTACGATACCGCCGGGAATGGAATCGGACGGGAGGCGAATCTGGTTGATGGCGTTAGAACTTTGGCGACCAAATACGCTGGCGTTCAGGTATACTTTTTTGATCGTGGTGCTGAGGCTGAACTCCAGATTATCGGTTAGTTCGGGGCTGAGCAGCGGGTTGCCCACGCTGATGTTTTGCGGGTTGGCAGCGTTCACGTTCGGGTTCAACTGTTGCAGACCCGGCCGTTGAATACGGCGGTTATAGGCGGCTTTCAGCGTCGTGTTCGGGCTTACCGGTTTCGATACGTTTATGCTGGGTACCAGATTACCGTAGGCCGGAATGGCGAGTCGGCTGCCATCGGTTCCAAACGCGTCGATGTTGGTGTGTTCGTAGCGGGCACCTGCTTTTACCGTGTATTTAGAGCGGCTGGCGTAGGTGTATGACAGATAGCCGGCTTCTACTGCCTGCTGGTAGTTAAGCGTGCCGGCAGGGTTATTCAGGTCGGTGACAAACACGTTGCTGTTGCCCGTAGCGGCCAGGTATTCGAACTGGCTATCTACCTGACGAATCGTGGCTTTGGCACCCGTCTCTATCAACTGGCGTTTGCCCAGCGGCATCTGATAGTCGCCCTGAAACACAAACTCCTGGTTTGTATTATCATTCAGGTTTTGCTGACGGCGCAGAATTTCGTTACCGCCGTTCAGGAAGTTGGCGGTGAAGTTGTTGGTCACGTTGGCCCGGCTCACCTGTGCCGAAAAACTCAACTCCTGTTGTGGTTTGTACGTATGCAGAAAATCGAGGCTGGCGTCGATGCTGTTCGATAAATTCTTGATCGACACATCGCGGTTGGTGCTGCTCATGTACAGGTTGTTGAGATACATATCGGTTACCTGATTTTGCTCCTGCACGAAGTTGCGCGTGCCAAACCGTACGCTGGCCGAGATAGACTCGTTGGGCTTCAGGTCATAGTCGCCCCCCAGGGTGTAGGAGCCAAACAGGGGCCGGTCGGTGGCGCTGGCCTGCTGTACGTTGCGCTGCGTGCCCGCGGTTGTCAGCGTAGTTTGGTCGAGAGATGTAGAGGCTCGGTTATACATGGCGCGGCCGTAGCCACCCAGGGTCAGCCCCAGTTTGCCCTGGCGGTACGACCCGTTCAGGCCGAGGTTAGAACCTCGTGTGCCGCCACCAATATCGCCGGTGAGGGTTAGCCCGCGCAGGGTGTTTTTCTTGGTAACAATGTTAATGATACCCGCCGAGCCTTCTGCATCATACTTAGCCGAAGGGCTGGTAATTACTTCTACACTTTTAATGAGGTCGGCCGGTAATTGCTTGAGGGCGTCGGCTACACTGGCGGCTACAATGGTGCTGGGTTTGTTGTTGATGAGTACGCGAATGTTGCTACTTCCCCGCAGACTGACGTTTCCGTCGAGGTCAATCGAGAGCATCGGCACTTTACGCAGAATATCTGAAGCATCGCCACCGCGAGCGGTCAGGTCTTTTTCGGCGTTGTAGACCAGCCGGTCCACTTTTTCTTCAATCATCGCCCGTTGGCCTGTTACGGTTACTTCGCTCAGCAGGCGCACATCGGGAGCCAGAATGACCGTACCCAGATTGAGGTCGGCATTTTTACCCAGTTTCACCGGTGCCGAGTTGCGGGTTTGGTAGCCGATAAACGAGTACTGTAGTTTAAAATCGCCTTCGGGCAAATTCTTCAGCGCGAACTTACCCCGCCCGTCGCTGATAGCCCCATCTACGGGCTTACCGGTGGTGGCATTGATGAGGGCCACTGTTGCATATTCAACAGGTTGACCGCTAACCGAGTCGGTTAGTACGCCGCTTACTTTGCCTGTGCCTTTAGGGGCGGCGGGTTCGTCGGCACCTGGAACAAATTCTTTCTTTTTGCGATCATCCTGCTGGCCTCGCTGGCCGCCGCCCCAGCCGCCCATACCACCACCCATTCCGCCGCCACCGGGAGGGCCAAACTGGGCATTAGATAAAGTGGGGAGCGAAAGGATCCCGAGAAGTATGAGTGAAGGTAAAAAACGGTTCATAGTCAACGTATTATATAATTGATGTCGCAAAGGTTGGTACAGTGTATGACTTACAGAAATGAGTGTAGAGACAAAGTCGGTATGTGTAGATATGCGTACCTCACCCCTGGTCCCTCTCCTGCTGAGAGGGGTGATTTTCTGCGATAAGGGTGCATTGCACCCCTCTCAGCAGGAGAGGGACCAGGGGTGAGGTGCCCATATCTACACATCGCTCCCTTACGTCGGCGGTTCACTGTGTACCGATGTCAAAACCTGTACCTTCCGTCATGAAAATTCTCGAACGCTATCAGGGGTGGCTTCACGCGCTGGGTTGGGCCATTTTTGCCGCCCTGCCATTTCTGACCCTACCGTCGTTTTTCTGGAATCAGCAGGTACTGATTAGTATGGGATCTGCCCAGCTACTGACAGGCTCGGTCATTGCCACCTGCTTTTACTATAACCTTCACCGCCTCACGCCTAATCTGCTGACTACACAGGAGGTAAACCGGTTCGTGCTTACCCTGGTGGGTATGCTGGTGGTGGTTATACTGGTGAAACTGGCTTGTTTTTATGGCATTCCCCCCGGCCCTCATTATTCACCCAGAGGTCGCCGCCGACAGTTCAGCCCGTGGCCCGGCACGGTGAGTGTTTCCCTCTCATTTGGCTTCGCTATGCTGCTGAGTTCGCTTATTGCACTGGGGCGGCACCACAGTCGTTTGCGCGATCAGCAACAACAGATGCGGCTGGGCAAAGTATCGGCCGAACTGGCCATGCTGAAGTTGCAGGTTAGTCCACATTTCCTGTTCAACACGTTAAACAACATTCGTTGGCTGGCGCGAAAAAAGGCCGATCAGACCGAAGAGGTCGTGGTGAAACTATCGCAATTGTTGCGGTACATGCTCTATCAGGCACAGCGCGACCATGTACCGCTAACGCAGGAGATCGAGCATCTTCGCCATTATATCGACTTGCAGCAAATGCGCCTGAACGACCGCCAAACTGTTATTTTCGACGTTGAAGGACCCGTAGAAGGGCTATTGATCGAGCCATTGCTCTTTATCCCTTTCGTTGAAAACGCGTTTAAATACGGCCTGCACGGGCAGGAAGCGAGCCACATACACATTCATATGCAGGTGAGTGAATCCACGTTGTTATTTTCGGTGGTGAATCCCATTTTTGCTACTTCCGGTGCTTCATCCGAAGATTCGGGTATTGGCATTGCTAACGTGAAGCAACGGCTGGCGCTGCATTATCCTGAGCGGCACACGTTGCAATACGGGTCCGAAAACGGACAGTTCAGCGTGCGTATTGCTTTGCTGTTGCCCACAGTTAAAACCAAAGCCCCGGCAGCGCTTGCCTAGCCCAGGCAAGTTGCCCTTCTTACCCGTTTGACCTATGCGCTGCATTGCTATCGACGACGAACCCTTTGCCCTGGAACTGATTGCCGATGATATTCGGAAAATTCCGTTTCTGGAACTGATGGGGCAGTTCAACAACCCGCTCGACGCGTATGATCTGATAAGGCGCGGACAGGTAGACCTTATCTTCCTGGATATTCAGATGCCAACCCTGACGGGTCTGCAGTTTCTGCGTACGCTGACCAACCCGCCTATGGTGGTGCTGACAACGGCCTACGAAGAGTACGCGTTGGACGGCTACACGTTTGATGTGGTTGATTATCTGCTGAAGCCCATTCCCTTCGAGCGATTTCTTAAAGCCGTTTCCAAAGCCTACGACCTATTTCTACTTCGTCAGGCCCGTACTATTCCTGAGCCACAGCCCGTCATCGAGCCGATAGAAACAGCCCCGGCCGACGTGATTGCGCCACCTGAGCAACCCTTCTTTTTCGTGTTCTCGGAGTACCAGGAAATTCGCATTTTCTACGATGACGTGCTGTATATAGAAGGACTGAAAGACTACGTTAAAATCTATACCACTCAGCAGGTACGTCCAATTCTGAGCCGCCTCACGCTGAAAGCGATTGAGGCAAAACTCCCCGAAAAGCACTTTTGCCGGGTGCATAAGTCGTTTATCGTTGCTTTGCCCAAGATCACTGCTTTTCAACGTACCCGGCTGTTTATTGGTAATCAGGAAATTCCGGTGGGAAGTAGCTACGTCGATGAGTTCGAGCGCCAATACGGAGTGCTGTGAGTGGGATATCGGATTTTGGATGTCGGATTTGCTTCGCTTGATACAGTTCTGAACCTAAGCAGAGCAAATCCGACATCCAAAGTCCGATATCCTAGTTGGCCTTTTTAAAGGAACCGCGAATCGTTTTGAAAAGGATAAAAACGCCCGCTACTATCAGGCCGACTAGTAAGCCAATGCCAAATTCTTTCAACGTGGCAGGAATGCCCGGAAGTAGATGGTGCAGGTAAGGAATGTTATGGACGAATATACCACCAGCAACCAGCAGAAGCGCCAATGTACCTACTACAGCCAAAATTCGCACAACGATGGGAAGTGCCTTTACCAGCAGATGACCAATCGTCGACAAAATACCTTTGCTATTCGATCTCTTGATTAATCTGTAACCAGCATCATCCATCCGGACAATCAGCGCTACCAGCCCATATACACCAACCGTTGCCAGAAAAGCCACCGCCGATACCGTCAATATCTGTATTGTGGTTTCTTGATTAATAACCGTGCCCAGGGCAATGATGACAATTTCTACCGAAAGAATGAAGTCAGTCGTTATGGCAGACTTTACCTTTTCTTTTTCCAGATCAGCCGGTGATTTGTCCTGTGTGTTTTCGGCAGCTACGGTTACTGCGTGCGGTGTTTTTTTAATTTTTTCACCGACATAGTGAATTATTTTCTCGGCTCCTTCATAGGCCAGGTAACAACCACCCAGCAAGAGAATGTAGGTGATGGCAACCGGAAAAAATGCGTTTAGTAAGAGGGCAATAGGTACTATGATAAGCTTATTAAGCATTGACCCTTTGGTGATTGACCAGAGTATCGGCAACTCTCGGTCGGCCAGAAAACCCGTTGCCTTTTCGGCGTTTACCGCTAAATCGTCGCCTAATATGCCGGCGGTTTTGCGGGTGGCCACATTCGTTGCCAAAGCAACGTCATCCATTAAAGCAGCTATATCATCTAAGACTGCGAAAAAACCCGATGCCATTTCCTGTTGGTTATTATTCTTCTAGAACGTTCTACTTGCGCAAGGTAGAGATAGACTACGCTTAAATTGGCCTTATCGCAGCTAAAGTCGAAAAAGGGTAATGGTACAACATCAATAAAGCCCGCAAGGTTATGAGTCAAAAAAATAGCCAGCCCCAATGACAGGGCTGGCTTCGTTACGGGTTGGATACGAAATCCGGCTTTACAAATTGCGAACGTCGTTATTGCGGTATGAAGTATTCAAATCTCTCGGATCAAGAAGGTCTACGTCGTTCAGATCCGTCCTTTTCTGTTCTGTTGCGCTACTCGCAGCTGTAGTAGAGTTTAACTCCTCCACATCTACATCGGTCCGACGCACGGTATCGTGAATGGTCTCGTCGTGCTCGTCAACAGTTTTGCCTACGGTTACTTCTTCAATAACACGGGCTTCTTTGGCTACTACGGCCCGTTCTGCGTGTTCTGTTAATTCAATATCACCTTCTTGAAACGCGGTGAAATCGGCGTCGGTTGCGGCGCGATCTACCGGGTTGCGCTGTACAACTACGCGCTCTGAACGTAACCGAACGTTTTCTTCCACGGGGCGCTCAATGATACGGCTACGTACCCGAACACCACCAGTTTCAACACTCTGCTTGCCCACCTGCAGGTTTTCTTCGATAACAGGTACCGAAATTGATTCACTGTCACGAACGGTATCCGATACTCGGTCGGTACTGTCGAGCAAATCTCTTTCGCCAGTGGTATAGCCCGCTACACCACCTGCCAAATCACCGGTTGTCGATGGAACTGCGCTGGTGTATTGACCATATTCCGACGCTTTTTCGTCAATGTCTACGGCGCCAGCCGCATCCAGAATATCGGCGGCTCGCTCGGCCATATCTTCCGATTGGGCGTGTACCGTCACAATCGAACTGCGCTGACCTACGGTTGTGTAACGCCGGTTACGGTCGTCATCGTCAGAGCCAAATAGCGAACTAAAAAATCCGCCAATACCTCCTTCGTTGTCATCGTCGTAATTATCCGCATCGCGGTTATAGTCGCTATTGCGGGTCGATAAATCAATGTCACTACGGTCGAAACCGCTGTTTGCGAGTCCCTCTACGGCGCTCTGTGCCTCACTGGCTCTGTCGAAAATGCCGATTACAGTTTGCATGGTTCAATGGGTTTTGTTGAGTAAAATGAAAAGAAAGAAAATCGGATAAAGCGTTAGTTAGGTACGTTGTCTGTAAGGCCACCTTCTGGGTCTGACCGATTAACGGAAATTGTTTCGTGGCGTATAGTAATGGTCTGTTGATCAACGGCTTGTTCCTGCCGCCGGGTGATTCTGACTTCCTCTACCAGCACCAGCCGGATACTTGTTACTACCTCTTCCCGAACCACCGGTAGAATCAGCGTGTCGCCTTCCTGCCGCGAGAGAGGCACCTCATCGATTACCCGATTAATGGCAACCCGCTCTACGTCTACAACCTCGTGGGTTACAGGTACGTCGATCGTTTGCGTCTCTTCATGAACCTGTTTGCTTACACGAACACGCCCTGTTTCAACCCACTCGGTATGTACCTGCAACTGTTCATCGATTATCGGAATAACGATCTCCGATGATGCTATGTACAGGTTGCTGTCTTGCTCCAGGGGTAGAGCTAAAGACGTTGAATTGGGCGTGTTTGGAAACATTGACTAGTAATTCGATAGAGTTAATGTGAATAACGACGAATACCTACGATGGTTATTAAAAATGAGGAGAGGCGGGCTGGTACTTCCGCCTTACAGATGACAAATAATTGATATATTGACAGTTAAGGATCACATTAATTTTTTGTGAACGGCCGTTCCTTGTCAATCGCTGTCAGCATTGAGCATTCACCAGTCCAGTAAACTATATTTGGTCTTGCCAGATTACTTTAGTCGGCTTTACCCGGACGTAGGACCTCCCCAACTTTCCTCACTATGCCTTATTACGGTTATTTCAATGGAACAATTGAGCCTGTCGATCAGATTGGCATAGGCGTCACTGACCTTGGCTTATTGCGAGGCTACGGGCTGTTCGACTATTTTCTGACTTATGGCGGAAAGCCTTTTCAGTGGAATTTGTACTGGGCCCGCTTCCAGCGATCGGCCGAGCGCATGAATCTGCCGTTGCCATTAACGCAAGAGCAGACGTACCCAATCCTGATGGATATGCTGGCGCGGTCAGGTCAGCCTGACGTAGCGTTTCGGTTTGTCATGACGGGTGGCTACGCGCCAGACAGCATCAGCATCGTCACGCCGAACTTGCTCATCTTGTCGGAACCCATTCACCCTACGCCTGATTGGCAGTATGAGCGGGGTATCCGGGTTATTCTGGACGATTACGTGCGTGAAAACGCTGAGATAAAGACCACTGATTACAAGCGGGTGATGTTGCTGAACAGTGCAATTCGGGAAGCGGGCGCGCAGGATGTGCTGTACCACAAAAACGGCGAAATCAGCGAGTTGAGCCGGAGCAATATCTTTCTGGTCATGGGTAACCGGCTGGTAACCCCTAACCGGAATATCCTCCACGGCATTACCCGGCATACGATCCTCGACCTTGCCAAAGCCGATTTTGAGATCGAAGAACGCCCGGTATTACTTTCTGAAGTGTACGAAGCTGAGGAGGTGTTTACGACGAGCACCAATAAAAAAGTCCTCCCAATCGTCCATGTCGGCGATAAGCAAATCGGTAATGGTCTGGTCGGCCCTGTATCGAAGCAATTACTGGCCCGCTTTTTAGCGTTTACAGGCTTGTAGTCGTTTTGTAGTGCAAAGTGCTGAGTCTGGATAATCGCATCCGTTTGAAAGACACGACTATCTAGACTCAGCACTTTGCACTAAGCACTATGAAGCGACTATTAAGGAATAATCCAGGTTCCCTGTGCGCGCATCACCTGCTCGATCACATCGCGAACGGCACCGTGCCCCCCGGTTTTGGGAGAGATGTAATCACAAACGGTCTGAATTTCGTCGACAGCATCGGCGGGGCAAGTGCTTAGCAGGTCGGGGCGGCTTAGAATATGATAGTCGGGCAGGTCGTCGCCCATGTACAGAATCTCCGATTCAACCAGACTGTCGCGCTTCACGAAGCCCAGATAAACGTCGAGTTTATGGTTGGTTGGCCCGCCCATGAAAACATCTTTAATGCCCAGAAAGGCCAGCCGTTTCCGCACCCCGTCCTGATTACCTGCCGACAAAATGGCCACCTGATACCCCGACTTAATGGCCCGTTCAATGGCGTAGCCATCCTTAATGTTGAATGTCCGGTACATTTCGCCGGAAGCCAGCGCGTTGACACTGCCGTCGGTCATCACGCCGTCGACGTCGAAAATAAAGGTCTTGATCTGTTTGAAACGGTCTGTCATGGTGGCAAAGGTAGTTTAAGGTTTAATGTCCAAGGTTCAAAGTCTAAAGTCTAATGTTCAAAGTTTAAAGTCGCCTCGCTCTTCCACCATACACAATCAGGCGTAGCAACTTTAGACTTTGAACCTTGGACTTTAGACTTTGAACATTGAACTACCTTTACACCATGAATCCTACTCAACTGCCCGAGGCGTTTCGTTTGCAAATGCAACAGCAACTCGGCGCTGAATTTCCTGCTTTTGAAACGGCGCTAAGTACGTTGCCACCCGTTAGCATCCGCCTGAACCCGCGTAAGCCTGCATTTGATGTAGCTGATAATGTACCTGTTCCGTGGTGTGAGGGGGCTTACTACTTACCCGAACGGCCCGTTTTTACACTCGATCCGCTATTTCAGGCGGGGGCTTACTATGTGCAGGAGGCTTCATCGATGTTGCTGGCCGAAGCCGTGCGGCAAACGATTGGGCAACGAAAACCCTACGCCGGTCAGCCGCCTGTTCGGGCGCTCGATCTGTGTGCCGCTCCGGGTGGAAAAAGTACATTGCTGGCCTCAGTACTGCCCGATCTGAGCCTGTTGGTTTGTAATGAAGTCATCCGCACGCGTATACCCATTCTGCGCGAGAACATGGATAAATGGGGGTATTCCAACGTTGTCGTCAGCCACCATGACCCTGAGGCTTTTACGCCTTTGTCGGGCTACTTTGATCTGGTAATGGTCGACGCCCCTTGTTCGGGCGAAGGGCTGTTTCGGAAAGACCCGGCGGCGGTAAATGAATGGTCGCCCGATCACGTGCAGATGTGTTCATTACGGCAAAAGCGCATCATGACGGCGGCGGCTCCGCTGGTAGCCGATGGCGGCTGGCTTATCTACAGTACCTGTACCTACAACGACGCCGAGAATCTGGAGATGGTCCGGTTTCTGAGCGAAAACGGCTTCTCGAATCGTCCGCTCGATTTACCCGAAGTCTGGGGCGTTGAGACCAAAACAGTTGGCGATGCGGTGGGCTATCAGTGCTATCCGCACCGGGTACGTGGCGAAGGATTTTTCATCAGTGTGTTTCGTCGCAAAGCATCGGCCACCGCGCCGGTTACCCGAAATCGGGGTTTTAGGTCGGCAAAACCGGTACACCGGAAGCAGCTGGGTACGTTGCGCCCTTTCCTGAAAAACCCGGATGCGTTTTCGTACTGGGAAAAGCCCAACGGCGACGTCATTGCCGTACCACTAGTGCTTGAAAAAGATCTGGTATTGATTGATACGGTGCTGCACAACAAAGGCTTTGGCCTTGACCTGGGTGTTTTCAAAGGCACCGATTTTATGCCGGCCCACGCGTTGGCACTCAGCACCGAACTGGCCGACGGACTACCCGGCGTTGAACTAACCCTCGACGAGGCGTTACGCTATTTCAAGAAAGAAAACCTGGTATTGCCCGACGTACCCAGAGGCTGGCTACTAGCCCGTTACAAAGGTCTACCGCTGGGCTGGATGAAAGGCGTCGGCTCGCGCATCAATAACTACCTCCCCAAAGACTGGCGCATCCGCATGGATATTCCTGAATTTTGATTAGTGTTAGTTCATAGCTTTTCGGCCTTTTTTTGTCATCCCGAAGAATGAGGGATCGTGGCGTTCGTCCAGATAGCGCTTGGCACTATTAACAGGATCGCCACGATCCCTCATTCTTCGGGATGACAAAACATCTTCGTACACTTGTACTTCCTAAACCTTCATTACATGAAACGGATTTTACTAGTGTTGACCGGCGTAATCGCCTTATTAGCTGTTGGGTACGTTGCTGGTCCCCGGCCACAATTTGCGCCATCCATGACCGAAAATGCTTCATTACCTGCCGACTTTGCTTCTCTGGAGCGCACCATTGCAGATTCTGAAAAACAGGCAGGGTTGAAACCGGACAATGAGGCACGCATTGTCTGGGCTGATAGCACCCGGAAGGCCAAAACGCCCTTCAGCATGGTCTACATTCCCGGTTTCGGCGCGAGCTGGGCAGAAGGCGACCCTGTTCATAAAAAGTTGGCGGCCCATTTTGGCTGTAATCTATATCTGGCGAGGCCAGAAGAACACGGTCTTACCTCGCCTGACGCTTTGAAAGGATTGACGCCCGAAAACTACAAAGCATCGGCCGAGCGGGCGCTGGCCATTGGCAAAGCGATTGGTGATCGGGTCATTGTTATAGGTACGTCGGCGGGCGGTATGCTAACCTTATATCTGGCCGAGCGCCATCCCGAAATTGCGGGTCTGGTGCTGTATTCCCCCTGCATTGCCGTGGCAAATCCAGCGCTGAAACTGGCGACTAAGCCCTGGGGTGTGCAGATCATGAAACAGGTGATGGATGGCGAGCACGTCAAGATCACACATTACAAACCCGACCGCGCAAACTATTGGCTAACTCAGTATCACATTAACGGTCTGGTTACGCTACAAACTATGCTAGACGAATACATGACGCCAACCGAGTTTGCGAAGGTGAAGCAGCCGCTGTTTTTGGGCTACTATTATAAAGACGAGGACAATCAGGACAAGGTTGTGTCGGTAGCGGCCATGCTTGAGATGTATGATCAGTTGGGTACGTTGCCAACCCAAAAACAGAAAGCAGCTTTCCCGAACGCGGGCGAACACGTCATCGCATCGCATTTTACGTCGGGCGATCTGGATGGCGTTTATCAGGCTACCGAACAATTCTTGGTTAAAACGCTAAAACTGACGCCTGTGTCAGGTACGTTGGCAGCTAAATAAGTTGGTATAGTTTAGCGATACAAAGGCGCAATTCGCCCTGAACAGGGTGAATTGCGTTACTTTTGCGCACACTGAATGAATCATGCAGACAGTATAATAGGCAGGCCACGGAGTTTGTTAGGCATTTCATCAGTCATTCTATGTATTCATTTCTTATTCTAACTTATGGCTTACGGACTCCTTAACGGAAAGCGCGGCATCATTTCGGGTGCCCTCGACGAAAAATCAATCGCCTGGAAAGTGGCTCTGAAAGCCCACGAAGAAGGAGCCACGTTTGTGCTCACCAACGCGCCAATTGCCATGCGGATGGGGGCCATTAAGGAACTAGCCCAGCACTGCAACGCCGAAATCATTCCCGCCGACGCTACCTCGACCGAAGATCTGGAGAATCTGTTTACGAAATCTGGGGAAATTCTGGGCGGTAAAGCCGATTTCGTGCTGCACAGCATCGGTATGAGTCCCAACATTCGTAAAGGTCGGGCCTATACCGATCTGAACTACGAGTGGTTCAAGCAAAGCATCGACATCTCGGCGCTGTCGCTCCACCGGATGTTGCAGACCGCCTACAAGCAGGATGCCATCAGCGAGTGGGGTTCAGTGGTTGCCCTAACCTACATGGCCGCTCAGCGGACGTTCCCGTTCTATACCGATATGGCCGAAGCGAAATCGATGCTCGAATCGATTGCCCGTAGTTTTGGTTACCACTATGGCAAATACCGTAAAGTGCGCGTGAACACCGTGTCGCAATCGCCCACCGTCACCACCGCCGGTTCAGGCATTGGCGGCTTCGATAAATTCTACGATTTCGCCGACAAAATGGCGCCGCTAGGCAACGCCTCCGCCGATCAGTGCGCCGACTATTGCCTCACGCTTTTCTCTGACCTGACCCGCATGGTGACCATGCAAAACCTCTTCCACGACGGCGGCTTCGTCAACACCGGCGTTTCAATGGAAGTGATGGAAGGAATGGGTGAACTGTGATAATGAATAATGGCTTTGCTAATCACATAAATTATTGATTAGCAGTATACCAGTATTTTATAAAAAGTATGAGGGCAAAGATAGATATCTACTTTGCCCTCACTGGATTGCTTAATCTATTTCGAGGACTGAACAGTATCAGCGCAACGATCAAGTTTTGTTTTCCTCAACTCCTTCTGAGCATTTTCGGATTCGACGGGTGCCATATTGAGAGCAAATACTTGCGGAGTAACTTTCACGTAGTACGTTTTCCCTGATTCTACAGGAAATAACAATTGGCGACGTGAAGGGAGTGATACATCCGGTCCCGATTTAGCATGTAACATTACATCCCCGGGCAAAACTTTGAATTCTGTAAAGCGATTGTTACTCAGTCGGCACGTTTTTTCGTGCTTTGTTCCTATCCAGATGTTGTTGAAAACACCTAAAAGTTTATTCGGTCTGTAAACGATAACTGTTGCAAAATCCTTTGGCTCTGGAGACTGTGATTGTGCCTTAGCAAGCAGCGTTGCTAAGAGCAAAAGGAGGGATGTAACCCGGGTTTTCATATACTGTTGTTTTTAAAGGTTTACCAATTAATTTATATCTAGATGGTGCCAAATTTACATTGGTGCATATTATGTTACCACCACAATCACATCCACAATAGCAACATGCAGCAATAAGTCCGAATGATATGCCTGCCAACACGGCAGCACCAAATGAAGATGCTACTACTGCAGCAGCTAAACCCGCATTTAAAGCCACACATAACTTGCGCAAAAATCCACGACAGCGAATTAAAGAGGAACTCATACGGCCTTGGGCATCATCTGCATCGCCTATTCGGCTAACTTCCCGAATGACCTCGATTTGTAAGTACAGCTGATATTTTTCCTCGTCGCTAAGATCGCTGGCAGCTATCTCGTTGATTCGCTCATTAAGTTGAACCTCTAGTATTTCCTGTGTGGGCACACTCTGAAGTTCTTCATTAAGTTCAACTGCCCAGCGAGAAACCCCTTCTGAAGTGGTCCTAGCCTTTGAATCGAAGAATACTAAAGACATATCATTTTGAGCGTGGGCAGTATTGAACTTTGACTTTAGCTGTAAATAATCATTGTACTCGTAATTTAATTCTTGCTCGAACTCTTCTTTGACCTGGCTTTTTACATAGTCAAACTGGGCTTGGCCTGATAAAGCTTTGGCTTGCTTGTCGACGAGAATCTGAGCAATAAACCGAGCTGAATGCTTTACTGAATCTAAGGGTTGCTTTTCCGGCGTCTCCTGATTGCAGGACTGAATGCTTAAAGTGAACGTTGCTAAAAGCGCGTAAAGAAAGTGCGAGGCTTTTCTCATACCTTTGTTTTGAGGTTTGAATGTGAATATTTCGATCTCATAAGCCCTGTCGCCGGTGTCCAATCGTGGCAGGGCTTACTTATGTGTAAATATATTTGCCTAATTGTGGCGTTGCAATTGCCTAAAAGCAAATTCGTAGTTGCCTTAAATCAATGCATGTAGTGACATTAAATTATAAATCAAGCCCCGTCACTTAGCTAAATGACGGGGCTTGATTTATAATTTAATGTGCTATTAACTAGCTGGTTAAGCGTATCGCTTCGTTGCTTTTCGGGTACGTATACGACTTAAAGTATGCTTAGTAATACCTAAAAATGAGGCAACGTACTTGCCAGGTAGGCGTATCATATCTTTCCCGAAATGTTCGGCAAATAGATCATAGCGACGTTCAGCACTTCGAGTACGTAATAATTGCATTCGCCACTCATATTGCAAAATGTACCTTTCTAATACTCGGCGGGCTACTGTGTTCATTACCAACGAGGAGTCAAAAAGCCGTTGTAGGTCATCGTAGCTAATAGAATGCACAGTGGAAGGTTCCAGTAGTTGAATACTATGCAATGAGGGTTCTTGATCGAAAAAACTGCCTGGTACTACCGCGAAATGGCCATCTACTACAAGCCAGGCCGTTGTCTCTGTCTCTGTCTCTGTCTCTGTCTCTGTCTCCGTCTCTGTCTCTGTCTTATAAAAAACCCGTGCTAGCCCGGTTTCGATGTAAGAAAGGCGGGTGTTCACTTCGCCCTCGGTAGCCAGTAGGGCTCCTTTCGGTAAAAACTGCTTTTTTACAAGCTTCGTGAATAAATCAGCCGTTAAAACATCCTGTAGAATATCTGGATGAAGATGAGCAAATATGAAGGCCATATAATTCGTAAAAACAGGTTAGTTAAGTACTTATATAGCGTAATAGTACTTAAATTTTTATAGACAGTACAAATTAATTTAAGATACTCATATGTGAATTAATTAACCTGTTTTATAGATATTTTAACTGACCACGTAGCACCGGCTATTCCCGTCTATCCCCCGTTCAACCTGGATTTGAACGGTGATTCGCTCCTTGATCTCGTGGCGGTGCGAGATGATACCGATCGTTTTCTGACTTTCCTGCTGGAGCTTTTCCAGCATCACAATTGCCGTATCGAGCGAGTCGGGGTCTAACGTTCCGAACCCTTCGTCGATAAACAGGCTATCGATCTGCACGTTCTGTGAGGCCAGATCGGATAAGGCCAGGGCCAGCGCGAGACTGAGCGTAAACGTTTCGCCGCCCGAAAGGCTGGTGATTGTTCGTTCGGCCTGCCCCTGATACAAATCCACCACAAATAGCTCGTCCTGCTCTTCGCGGGGCGACAACAGCAGGTAACGATCCGTCAGGTTTTTCAGACGGCGATTGGCCAGACCGATCAACTGCGCCAGGGTCAGGCTCTGCGCAAACTTGCTGAACGAATCGCCTTTGGCGCTGCCAATCAGTTTGGTCAACTCCTTCCAGGGCATCACGTCGGCTTCCAGCTTCGCCAGTTCGGCAATCGCCTTCTGATGCGCCGCTACGCTTTTCCTGTTCGTGTCGAGTTCACTACGCGCGTAGCCGGAATTGGTTAGCAGCCTGTCGTGTTTTTTGCGGGCCTCGTCGAACGTTGCCTTTACGTCATCAGGTAGCAGGTCGGTCTTGCGGGCTTTGCGGGCGGTATCCAGCCGTCGCTGTTCATCGGCAATGCGTTGGTCGAGTTCTATCCGATCACGGTCTAGCTCGTCGCGCTGTTTTTGGAGTTTCTGCGTGGTAGGAACGTCCAGCAGCAGTTTACGAGCCAAGTCGGCTGAATCGAAGCCCTGCTTTTTCAACAAAGGAGCCAAGGCCGCCAGTACGCGCTTTTCTTCGTTCAGCGCTACTTTTTCGTCTTCATCCGTCTTGCGTTGAAGCCCGATCTGTGTAGCCATGCGGCCCTGCACATCAGCTATGCCTTTAAGCAACGTACCTGAGCGCTGCACCCAATCGTCGCCCGCATAGAGCAGTTGCTTCTGATGCGCGAGGGTACCAATGGCTTGCTGGTGCTGCTGCAATTCGGTCAGTTGCCGAATAAGGATTTCCAGAGTCCGGTTCTGATCCCACAGCGAACGGAGCGTGTTCAAATCGGTCTGAACAATCGCTTCGTCTTTCTGTAAGCTTCGAAGCGCTGTCGGGCCGTTGCCTTCGGTTAGCTGATTAGCCTCGCGTAGCTCCGTAATTTCCTGACGTTTCCCTTTAAACTGCTCCCGTAAAGCCTGCTGAATACGATTGGCTTCGTTCAGTTGAGCTTCCTGCGTAATCAGTTGGTCAGATAACTCTTTGGTAACTGCTCTGGCCTTCTGAAGATCATCTTTGGCTAACAACAGTTTTGCCGCCACCGTACCTAGCTGATTGACGTAATGGGTAGCATACGGATGTTCCAGTGATCCGCAAAGTGGACAAGGCTCACCGCTGACCAATGCATCGCGCAGGGCCGATAAGTTCACTTCGGCACTCAGTTTTCGTTGTTCCGCATCTAACCGATTAGCGCTTTCTTCAGCCAGACGTTCGTTTTCACGAGCTGTTGCCAAAAGCGGAGTAAGCTCATCAATTCGCGCCACGAATGACTTGATGGGCTCGGCCAATTTCTGCCCTTTCAGAATTCGATCCTGTTGCTCTTCCTCTAAAAGAATTAACGTACCAAGCACTTTGTCGCGCTCGATAGCCCGTTGAAGATGTTCTGGGAAAGTGGTTGGCGTAACGGCTGGGTACGTTATCTGTAGGCTATTAATCTTCGCCTGTATCGCCTCCTGTTGCGTCTGAACGGCAAGTAGCGAATCGTTGGCGTTCGGGAGTGTGAGCTGATGAAGTCCAAGCCTGCGTAGATTTTCCTCCGTTACCGCCTGTTGCCTGATGCGTTGGAGCAGGGGAGTAGCAGCATTTTGCTCCGTCGCCATCTGATCCTGTAACGTCTTCAACTGCTCGCGGAAGGCGTCGATGGCCCCGGCCGCTGTGGCGGGTTCTAGCCGTTGAGTTCCGGTAAGCGCAGCAGCGTCGGCAAGTAGTTTGTCGAGATCAGTAGAAAGCTGGGCTAGTTCGTTGGCTACGGTTGTCCGCTCCTGACGGGCTCTGGCAATGGCACGTTCGGCCCCTGTTAGCTCAGTGAGCAGGCCGGCAAGCGGGGTCGCTTTGTTATGAAGCTGTAGCCGTTCACGATCCGGGGCAAACGTTGCTGTCCGTTCCAGTAGCTTTTCGTTGGTTGAAGCCAACCTGGCCAGCATTTTTTCGGCTTGTTCCGCTTCATCGACGAACTTCTTCTCGCCTTCAAATAGCTTGATCTGTGCTTTGACCTCCGACAGCTGTGTGTCCGCCAGCGTCAATTGATCGGTTAGCTCGGTTACTTTCTCGTCAGACAGCATTCTGATCGATCCAACGCCTACCTTTTTAATGCCGATTTGTTCGTCGAGGTGTTTAGTGTGTTCATACGCTTTTCGGCTCAATTGCCGGTAAATCTCTGTACCTGTCAGTTGTTCCAGCATCTTACTCCGCTCCGACGCTTTCGATTTCAGGAACTGGTCAAAAGCCCCCTGCGCCAGTACGATCGACTTAATGAACTGTTCATACGAGAGGCCAATCAGTTCTTCGTTTTTCTTCGGAAAATCGCGCAGGTCTTTAATTGGAAACAGAACACCCTCTGGTTTGTCATCGGCCAGGTGGGCAACTTCCATCTCGTAATTGTTCCAGTTGTTGTTCCGGTTCTTCTTGATCGACCAGCGCGACCGATAGCGGTTGCCATCTACTTCATATTCTACTTCGGCATAAGCAGCCGTGTTAGGCTCGGCCGCCGCCTGCCGATTCACGATCAAGCCATCATCGGCAATGTTGGTGCCCGATATAGCTCCGTTCAGACGGGGGAGCCGATTGAACAGGGCCAGCGTCATTACATCGAGCAGTGTAGACTTGCCTGCACCCGTTGGGCCGGATATCACAAATAGGCCAGTCTCGCCCAGGAGGCCGCTGGCAAATTGAATAGGTTCGTGTTCGCCATAAAACGAATTGATATTACGAAACCGGATTTGGCGAATTTTCATGCTGAAGCGGAGCTGTCTGCTCCGTAACCATTTTATAAAGTTGTTGGTAGGTATCAATAAGCTGGTCGCGCTGATCGCCGTCAACCTGCGCCAGTACCAGCCGTTGCGCAAATACATCCAGGTACGTTAGATCAGCCAGGTGCGTATCGGCGGCAAATAGCGATTCCAGGTTTTTGCGCTTATTGCGAAACAGCAAACGAGTTTTCGCCAGAATAAACGGAGCATCCTTGTAATCGCGCTGCAACTGATCGAAGTGCATCCGCGTGCTGAGGCTTTCGGCATCTTCTTCTACCAATACCTCGACCAGCGCGGGTAAAGCATGCGTCATTTCCAGTTGGTTCAGGCGTTCCCGTACTTCGTCGAGCGTGCCGGTCACATGCCGAAACGGACGTGACTGCGGCACTGGCACCGACTCTACATCGGTCACTTGACCATTCTCCAGGGTTAGCTGTAGCAATTGATGCGCATTATCTCGCTCAGCGAAGCTTAACGGAATGGGTGATCCAGAATAGCGGACTGTCTCGCTACCGCCTACCCGTTGTGGTACATGTATATGACCAAGTGCTACATAGGTAAAGCCATCGGGGAAGTGCTCACTGGAAAAAGCGGCCTGTCCACCCACGGCGTGGATCTCGCGCTCACTTTCCGACACCGTTGCACCATTAACATAGAGGTGTCCCATTGCCAACACCGGTACGTCCTTGTATTCGGTACGGCAATGATCGGCGATTCGTTCGTAGTGATTTCGAATACCCATCCGCAGTGCCTCCACCCGATCCTCATACGTTTGCCCCGAAATAGACTGGCGCAGGTCGGCATCGCGTAGATAAGGAACCGCTGCTACCAATAAGTCCGACGAGCCGTCGGCGAACCGAATTACTTCATCGGGGCAGTTTCCGTTGGTGCATCCTACAATATGGATGTTCAAATGCCGGAGTAATTCTTTGGGGGCATTCAGTTTTGTGGCCGAATCATGATTACCGCCCGTGATCACAATCTTAACGGATAGAGGTAACATACGCGTCAGAAACTGATAATACAGCTGCATTGACCCATCTGTCGGATTCGTAGTGTCGAATATATCGCCCGAAACGAGCAGTACATCCACCTCCCGACGCTCTATTTCCTCAATAAGCCAGTTAAGGAAGAAAGAATGGTCTTCCCGAAGGTCTGAACGGTATAATCGTTTGCCAAGATGCCAATCGGCGGTGTGTAAAATGCGCATAATGAAATGAGGGGCCAACTTTCTTTTGTTATATAATGGATAGCCCACACAAAAGCCGGATAAAACACTATGAATTTAGTGAACCAAGCCGTTAAGTCCTACTTGCTAAAGTACAATTTTCGTGGGTAAACCCCGACACACAATCGAGAGCTGTTAACGAACCGAAAAAAGTTTTGTTCATGGATAAGCTGTTTATCAGTCATTTAGGCCAAATTAGGCCCTAGCCTCACAAAAAACTTTCATAGAGGGCTTGACATGGGGTTAAAGTTGCCCTACTTTTGCAGTCCCAATCAGGAACAACGGCGGTTGAGCAACAGCAAATCCGCCGCTTTTACTGAAGACGGCAAAGGGTCAGCATCCCGGCAGAGTACAAAAATTAATTAAAAATAATTTTCGCCAAATGCTTGACAAACGAAATAAACCGCGTACCTTTGCAGTCCCAAATGAGGGAAACGAAATGAGAGCCACACAGTAAGTTTAGCATCGGCTTTCAAATCGAGTAACCAGCCAGGTAAATGGCACCACGATCGGCAACGGCTGATCGCATCGTTCTTTGACCAACTGTCAGCAATACAATTAACAAGTCTTGATCAGTTTGATCGGTTCACTTCCTCGGAAATGAGTCGTCAGTCTGAATCGACAAAAGACACGCTACTTCGGTAGCACATATATTTACGATGGAGAGTTTGATCCTGGCTCAGGATGAACGCTAGCGGCAGGCCTAATACATGCAAGTCGGACGGGCAGCAATGCCAGTGGCAAACGGGTGCGTAACGCGTAAATAACCTGCC
>NZ_JBGGWF010000006.1:0-298391 GCF_041321135.1 Fibrella aquatica
CGGCTCCAGCTTCGGTAGTTAAATAGAGCTAGTAAACCGCAAGTTTTTTACTACCGAAGCTGGAGCCGCAGCGGCGGACCGTTTCGGTACTATGAGGATATGATTGAGATAAAAAATATTCAGAAAACATTTGGCGACCGTCAGGTTCTGGCGGGTATAGATGGCTGTTTTCAACCGGGCGAAACCAGTTTGATCATTGGCGGAAGCGGCACGGGTAAAAGCGTATTGCTCAAGTGCATGATCGGCCTTGTTCAACCCGATGTAGGCGAAGTACTGTACGATGGCCGCGATTTCCTGACGGCCGATGATGACACCCGCAAGGCCATCCGCCGCGAAATGGGGGTTCTCTTTCAGGGATCGGCTCTGTTCGACTCAAAAAGCGTGTTCGATAACGTCCGCTTTCCGCTCGATATGCTGACGACCATGACAGAGGAGGAAAAAGTGGAGCGGGCGCATGCGTCGTTGCAGCGCGTTGGCCTCGAAAATGCCGAACAGCGGATGCCCTCCGAGATTTCGGGCGGTATGAAGAAACGTGTCGGTATTGCCCGTGCCATCGTGATGAACCCGAAGTACCTGTTCTGCGATGAACCCAACTCTGGCCTCGATCCGCTGACGTCGATTAAAATCGATCAGCTTATCAAAGAGATCACCGACGAATACAAAATCACCACGGTCGTCATCACGCACGACATGAATTCGATGATGGAGATTGGTGAGAAAATCATGTTCCTCTACGAAGGAAATAAACTCTGGGAAGGCAACAGCGACACGCTCGCCCATTCAGACGTACCCAATCTAAACGAATTCATCTACGCGAATAAGTTGTTGAGAGAGATGCAGGGGAAATAAGATAGTTCAAGGGTTTAATGTCTAAAGGTCTAAAGTGGCTTTGCTTCACCTCCATCATGGTTGATAGCAAAGCCACTTTAGACCTTTAGACATTAAACCCTTGGACCTACTTTACAGCCACCCCCTCTTTGCGGGTTTTGGCTTTTTCCAATACGTACTGGCCAACTTTGCGGCCCATTATTGAACCATTTTCGAGCGCTGAGCGGTAGTGAATACCACCGTATAACCGGCTGACAGATGCTTCGTCGGCCGCATCATAAAACGATTTGAAGGAACGTACCCCGTGGCCGTATTTGTATTCGGTCGAATCGGTGAATGCGATGTTATCGCCCATCAGCTGGGTCAACACCGTGGCGGCGGCGGCGGTGATGGTACTGTGTCCGCTTGGATACTCAGGAAACGGTGGCGTTTGCAGGAATGGTGCCCATTTCGGGTCAATCGATTTGTTAATAACCGTTTCGGGGCGAACCGTTCTACTGCGGTATTTCTCATCCCAGCAAGCAATAAACCCATCGGCGAGGGCGAAAGAGGTTAGCGTGTAGGCTTCGGCCATCTGCATCAGGCTCAGTTTCTTCTGGCGACCAACTGTTTGCGCAATAGCCATCCAGTGCCCACCCGGCGTCATTTTCTTCGACGCGTACATGACGTGACCGGCCACGTTCATCACAAACGCATTATCATCCCAGAAATAGGCGATGTCCGACTGTTCTTTACTTAGCTTTTTGCCGGTTTCGTAGACCTCCATCAACTCCTTTTCGTAAGGACTTCCTTTTGCCATAGTGTAGGCGTAAGGGCGTGGTGGCATGAACTGATTGCAGGTGTCCATTACCCAGCAGCGGATATTGTTCCACTTGGGCTCGGCGGCGTCCATGTAGGCGGGCGGCGTTGGCACCCACGTTCCTTCGTCGTTGGTAACGGTATGCTTAAAACCACGGGTTTGCTTGTAGTGGTCTTTTGCCGAAAAATCGAGCACGTTTTTCGCTACCGCTTCGCCATACGCCATCGATCGTTCGATAACGTCGCTCGGAACACCGTCTTTCTCGAATTGCTTGTAGAATTCCGGCTCAAAATCGTCGTAGAAGTTGGTCGAAAACGTCAGGGCGCGGGCTACCGTCATAAAGGCTTTAGCCCCGGCAATCGGATAGCAGTAATCTTTCCCCGCTTCTGGCTGAGGGCCGGTTTTAAACATTTTCACTTTACCGCCCAGCGATTCAAAATCGGGATTAAAAGGAGCCATAGCCTCGTAGCCAGCCAGAGAGGCATAGCCATAAATACGGCTGGCTACCGGCGGTGAAAATATGTCGTGAATAACAACCTCCGTTAGTTTATTGACACAGGCATTATAACGCTCCGGATTAATTGCTTTCGGCATGTATTCCTCCGGTTTAGCTGATTGACATCCCGCTGCACCTAGCAATACAAGCGCCAATAGCCAGTTCCAGAGTATTACTTTCTTACTTTTCATGAGTTGGTTATACAAGAGTACCGCACCGGCGGACCGGTCTTACAAAATTACGCGATTTTCTAGGAATAAAAGAAGCTATAACATGAAGAAAGGGGCTATAACACAGAGTTACAGCCCCTTTTTTAGTCTTATGTTACACTGCTACTTCCTGTCAGGTACGTACCCAGGCAGAACAACAGTAAACGGCAAACTGAGAACAGCAAATTGATCTAGTTACTCGGGCTTACCTCACCTTTCCAGGTGTTGTTTTTCGAGTTGTAGTCGGGCAGTTTACCATCTGGGTCGATCGTTACCTGTGAGATCGTCGACGTGGTATTAGCCTGAAAGCTCCAGGTGCCGCCCCGCTGCCAAATTTCAACCGGTAGTTGCACACGCGTCTTTTTGCCGTTGCTTTCCTGAATTTCCACTACGGCCGGCATCGCCAGTTTGTCGAGGTTTTCGATAGTGATGATACTGCCTTTTTCGGGTGCCGAATCGGTGTATTTCACGCCTTTCACACTCTGATCGAGTTTCCATGTCTCGAAGAACCAGCCGCGCCAATACCAGCCCAGATCTTCGCCCGCGCCGTTTTCCATGCTGCGGAAGAAATCGTGTGGGGTTGGGTGTTTGAATGCCCAGCGAGCTACATACTGTTTGAACGCGTAGTCGAACCGCTCAGGGCCAAGGATGCTTTCGCGCAGAATACGCAGACCCATACCCGGCTTGTAATAAGCCAGAATACCTAGGTTCCGCGCCGCCTGTACGTCAGGAATGGTCATGATGGGTTCAACGGGTGAATACAGGGCGGGGGCTACGTCGTGCATGGTGCCGCGCTCGCGGTTGTACTCGCCTTTATTGAACGCCGCCGTCGACAGGAAGTTGATGAAGGTGTTGAATCCTTCGTCCATCCAGGCATATTTACGCTCATTGTTACCCACAATCATCGGGAACCAGTTGTGGCCAAATTCGTGGTCGGTTACGCCGAAGAGCCCGTCTTTCTTCGAGTTGTGCTGGCAAAAAACGATGCCCGGATACTCCATACCGCCTACGATACCGGCCACGTTAGTCGCTACCGGATACGAGTATTCAAAAATGTAATCAGAGTAGAACTCGATGCTGTGCTTCACATACTCCGTCGAACGGTTCCACGAATCGTTCGTAGCGCTTTCGGCGGGGTAAGCCGATTGAGCCAGTGCTTTTTTGCCACTTGGCAGGTTAATGCGGGCGGCATCCCAAACAAACGCTTTCGACGAAGCCCAGGCTACGTCGCGGGTGTTGATGCACTTGAAACGCCACGTTAATCGACCCGACTGTTTAGGCCGTGAAGCGGTGCTGGTTACTTCTTCTTTGCTGCGGATCATCACCGTCTTATCGCTCTGCTTAGCCTGCGCCAACCGCTTAATTTGTTCAGCCGTCAACACTTCGTTGGGGTTCATCAGATCGCCAGAGCCCACCACAATATGATCCCAAGGTACGTTGATGGCGTATTCAACATCGCCATAGTCGAGGTAAAACTCGCCCGCGCCCAGGTAAGGCAGCGTGTTCCAGCCTTCGATATCATCATACACGCACATCCGTGGGTACCACTGCGCCACTTCGTAGATAATACCGTCTTTCCGCTTCAATTGACCCATCCGGTCTGAGCCGTATTCAGGAATCTTGAACGAGTAAGCGATTTTGATCTTCACCACATCGCCACCCGGTTTCATGGGTTCGGTTAGCTTGATCTGCATCCGGCTGTCGCTTACGATATTAGCCGCTGCTGAAAACTTGCGCGCTCCCTGCTCAACCTGTACGCTCGTGATGCCATAACCGCCCGCAAAATCTTTGTTGCCAAAGCGGCCACCCTGAATTGGGGTCGTTTTAGCCGCCCGCGACGAGTCGCTGAACGCGTTCTGGTCGAGCTGAAGCCAAACGTAGTTCATGCTCTCAGGCGAGTTGTTTTTGTAGGTAATCTCTACCTCGCCAGATACCGTTTGCGCTACATCGTCGAGGGTGACGTTGATTTTGTAGTCGGCTCGGTTTTGCCAGTAACGGGGGCCCGGTGCGCCGCTGCCCGTACGGTAATCGTTACCGGGCTGCATATTGAACAGGGGGTGGAACAACACACGTGGATCGTAGCCGCTGGTGGTTGTCGATGAAGTTTGGGCCATACCCTGCCAGCTAAGCAGACAGGCGACGCCAATCAGGAGTTTTTTCATGAACTAACAGTTTCGGAATGTCGCCCGGTGGGCAACGAACGTATTACCCTGTAAAATTAACAGGCTTCCGGCGAAATAAAACTCGCTATTGGATAGGCGGTGAACGTGTCTTTTCAGAATAGTATGCACGCATACTATTTTTTCTATCTTTGTACTATTCCGAATCAACTTTTGTTACTAAGTAAGACGTACCTGACCTCAATAGCGGGTTACGTCGTTAACTCGAAACATCAAACGCCCTTTCTATGGACGCATATATTGTTGCTGGTTTTCGCAGCCCCGTTGGCAAAGCGCCACGCGGTGGCCTGCGCCTGACCCGCCCCGACGACCTGGCCGCCGAGGTGATTAAACACATGATGGCTCAGGTACCTAACCTGGACCCCGCCCGCGTTGAAGACCTGATTGTGGGCAACGCCGTGCCCGAAGCCGAGCAAGGCATGCAGATTTCGCGCTACATTGCCCTCCTTTCGCTACCAACCAGCGTACCAGGCCTAACCATTAACCGCTATTGTGGATCAGGACTGGAAGCGATTGCCATTGCTTCGGCCAAAATTCACGCGGGTATGGCCGATTGCATTATTGCCGGCGGTACCGAATCGATGTCGATGGTGCCAACGATGGGCTGGAAAACGGCACTGAACTACGACATTGCCAAATCGCATCCTGACTATTACATCGGTATGGGCCTGACCGCCGAGCAGGTGGCCGATCAGTTTAAGATCAGCCGCGATGCCCAGGATGAGTTTGCGCTCGAATCGCACAAGCGGGCGTTGGCCGCTCAGGCCGACGGTAAATTCACCGACGAGATTGTGCCAATTGCTGTGAAAGAAACGTACTTCGATGCGACTCTTGGCAAGAAGAAAACCCGCGAATGGACGGTTTCGCAGGATGAAGGTCCCCGGAAAGACACAAGTGCCGAAGGCCTTGCTAAGCTACGGCCAGTTTTTGCAACGGGCGGTTCGGTAACGGCGGGTAACTCATCGCAAACTTCTGATGGAGCTGCGTTTGTGATTGTGATGTCAGAGCGGCTGGTGAATGAGTTGAATCTGAAGCCCATTGCCCGGATGATGTCATATGCATCGGCAGGTGTTGAGCCGCGCATCATGGGTATTGGCCCTGTAGCGGCTATTCCCATCGCGTTGCGAAAAGCGGGTTTGAAACAGGACGATATTGACCAGATTGAGCTAAACGAAGCCTTTGCCGCTCAATCGTTGGCCGTTATTCAGGAACTGGGTCTCGACAAGAGCAAAATCAACCACAACGGTGGCGCCATAGCCCTGGGCCACGCCCTCGGTTCAACCGGTGCCCGTTTGTCGGTGCAACTGCTGAACGAGATGCGTCGTCGTAACGAGAAATACGGTATGGTGTCGGCCTGCGTAGGCGGCGGACAAGGTGTAGCCGGTATTTTCGAGCGGCTGAACTGATTCGTAACACGGACATCAGTCCGTATTTGAATGAATAAAATGCGGACTAAAGTCCGCGTTACGTAAAAATGCCCTGCCACTAGTGTAGCAGGGCATTTTTTTATGATAAGAGCTGATACTTCGCTTAAGCTAACGTGGCACTTTCGCCAACCAATTCGTGCTTCATCAGGTATTCGGCGATCTGAACGGCGTTGGTGGCGGCTCCTTTGCGGAGGTTATCGGCCACAATCCAGAGGTTCAGCGTATTGTCCTGACTCTCGTCGCGGCGGATACGGCCTACAAATACTTCGTCTTTACCGTGAGCGGTTAAGGGCATCGGGTAAATTTTATTGGCGGGGTCATCCTGCACAATCACCCCTTCGGCGTTGCTCAGTAATTCCATCACCTCCTTCACATCAAAGTCATTTTCAAACTCGATGTTCACGGCTTCTGAGTGACCGCCGATGGTTGGAATCCGGACCGTTGTGGCCGTAACCCGAATCGAGTCATCGCCCATGATCTTGGTCGTTTCCTTCACCATCTTCATCTCTTCCTTAGTGTAGCCATTATCGAGAAACACATCGATGTGGGGCAACACGTTCAGGTCAATCGGGTGCGGATACACCTTCGCTACCGACTCATCGCCATTGCGTTCGGCAAAAAGCTGATCAACAGCCGCTTTACCCGTTCCGGTCACCGACTGATACGTTGACACTACCACCCGCTTGATCTTGTATTTCTCATGCAGCGGCTTCAACACCACCACCATCTGAATGGTTGAACAGTTGGGGTTGGCGATGATCTTATCTTCGGCCGTCAGCGTGTCGGCGTTTACCTCGGGCACCACCAGTTTCTTGGTAGGGTCCATGCGCCAGGCCGACGAATTATCGATTACGGTAATACCAGCCTCGGCAAAGCGCGGAGCCAGTTCGAGCGATGTACTGCCACCAGCTGAGAAGATGGCAATCGCGGGTTTGCGGGCGATAGCCTCATCGTAGCCGACCACCGTCACGGGTTTACCCTTGAACATCACCTGTTTACCAACCGACCGCTCAGAAGCGACAGGAATGAGTTCGGTGACCGGGAAATTCCGTTCGGCCAGTACCTTCAGCATTTCGCCACCGACTAAGCCCGTGGCCCCAACGACTGCGATTTTCATAGAATTTTCGACGTTTTATTGAAAAATTGACCGCAAAAGTACGGCCTTTTTTCGATACATGGCAGTTTATCCAGGCTGCTTACCTGATAAAATACCCGATTGTTAGCCCGTAGCTACGGTTTCGGAGCGTACCCCCAAAAGCCGACGGGTCTATGGATGCCGTAGGGTTAGTTGGATTGATGGCCGCAAAATTGGGGGTCGCATTTTTCGAGAAGTTGTACAGCCCGTGTGCATAGTATGCCGACAAAGACAATCCTCCGGGAAGTTCATATCCAAGCGAGGCTGTTGCGCCAAAATCGCGTTTTCGAAAACCATTGGTATCGAAGTCGATAGGTTCACCGTTGACGGTTCCGCCGATAGCCACGGCTGCATAAGGCCCCGCCCCTACCAGAAACTGCCCCGGACCCGCCGCAAAGCGGTAGGTGACAAGGACAGGCAGTTCAACATAATTGACAACCACTTTCGAGACCGAATTTTCGATGGGAAACGTGCCGGAAACGCCAAAGCGGACCAGCGCATCTTGTATGAACGTACCTACATCTACATTGCCACCTTTCACCGAGTACAGCAGTTGCGGCTGAATGGACAGTCGTTCTGTAACAGGCACATCGACCATTAGCCCGGCCCGGAATCCTACCCGTTGGTCAATAGGCACCTCTAACGTACCCAACGTTGCATCCAGCGACGTCAGATCCACTACCGAGGTCACATCACTGGCCTGTACGCTACCCATGACACCGTAACGTACCTGAGCAGATACACTGATAACGGCTAGTAAGCAAATAGATACGGCTAGACAAAAGCGTTTCATAACTTGATTAGCATGTTTGATAGACACAAAAAACGGAAGAAGCGGGCAGATGTCAATTCATCTGCCTGCTTCTTTACTCACTAATCGAGTCAGTTAGTCTACCGTGCCAAAAGCGACCTTACCTACACCAAAAGAACTACCGATGATAAATGTGCCGTTGCTTATACCTACAGCCCAGCCATTATAGGTATTGGTGGATGGATTGTCTGTAATTCGCCGAAATTGTGACCAATACCCACCGCTGTTTCGCTTAAATAAGTAGGCCAAACCTTGTGCATAATTACCTGCAACCACTTTCCTGGGGGCCCCTATTACTATATAGTCTCCTGATAATGAAACACTTTTTCCATAATTATCATATGCTGCTCCTTCGCCACCATTCAGCCATAACTGTTGCTGATTCCAGGTGGTCCCTGATCGAGTAAACAGATAGACCGCCCCTTGCTCACTGTTACCGGCAATCGTTTTATTTGGTGCGCCTACCACGGCAAGGTCGTTCAGAATAGACACACTACTGCCAAAGTTATCGCCCGTAGATCCTTCGGTAGCGACAAGTCGCTGTTGCTGAGACCAGGATGTTCCCGATCTGGTAAACACATAAGCCGCCCCCTGCCCTGAATTTCCATTAATTGTTTTACCACTGGCACCGATTACAGCGTAGTCGCCATCTATCGCTACAGCATCGCCAAAGTTATCATTGACCGCTCCATCAGACGCGATAATGCGTTGTTGCTCTGACCAGCTAGTTCCTGACCGCATAAACACATAAGCAGTTCCCTGAGCGGCATTACCTCCAATTATTTTACTTCGGGCGCCAACAACTATATAATCGCCCGAAGCGGCAAGATTACGGCCAAAATTGTCTCCTTTTGATCCATCACTAGCTGTAATTCGCTGCTGCTGTGACCAGGTAGACCCTGAACGGACAAACACATAAACAGCGCCCTGTCCTGTATTTCCGTTAATGGTTTTACCCATAGCCCCTACAAACGCGTAATTCCCTGACAAGCTGACGCTAAAGCCAAAAAAATCAAGAGAAGCGGCGTCAGTAGGGGTTATCTTCTGCTGCTCAGACCAGCCATTGCCAGTGCGAACAAAGATATAGGCGGCTCCTGTTGCCGAAGCGTGTGTGGATGCCCCCACAATAGCATAATCGCCTTGAATAAATACGCTGCTGCCAAAATAATCGTACCCACCTCCATCGCTGGCAGTACGGTTAATAGGCGTTGTTAGAGCAGGCAACGTAACAACAAGTGGTAACCAACTTTGGCCGTCGTGGAGGTACATCGTGCCCTTCTCTATGTCATACACAAAGGCACCGGCTTGTGGGTTTGGAATGGCATTGCGTTGGGCGGTGGTGAGGCGGGGCGGGTAAAACACCTTGTCATTGCCGGGGCTCTTCACATCGAGTGCGGCAGAGGGGTGTGCTGATCCGCTGATGCCGATTTGGGCATGAACGATATGATTACTCAGAAACAGAAATAGCAGGAAAGTGGATAGATGTAGTTTCATGGCGGTGGTTTTGTCAAAAATAAGGAGACAGATTGATACGCCAAATAGACTAACTACACACTATTCAGTTACGTTGTGCGAAAAGACATCAGGCCATCAGGCGTTACACAAGCATCTAGCAGAACGTCGGTTTTCTCCACGTCATCAATCTGCTCGACCGGTTCAAAAAAAGACAAACCTACTTTCAGACAATCGCTCTTCGCGTCAGCCAGAAAGCGATCGTAGTAGCCACCGCCATAACCAACACGGTTTCCCTTTTCATCGAACGCCAATAGCGGAATAATGACTAAATCAGGCTGCCCCGTTACTTGCTCGAACGTACCTGATGGCTCGGGAATACCCCATTTTGTTTTTATCAGGACCGTATCTGCTGTTAGCTGAAAGTGCTGTAGCGTATGACTCATCGGCTCAGTTACCGATGACCAGGTACGTACCTGCGGAAAGTCGCGCCAGAGGTGGTAAATAATGGGCCAGATATTGACCTCGTTCTGCCGCTGAATAGGTAGGTACGTATGCACAATGGCACTGGGCTTTGCCAAACAAGCCACAATTCGGTCGTTGGCAAAGAAATGACCGGCGATCTGCTGACTTAAATCGTAGGCTTCGTCAGCCGACAAGGCAGCGCGTTTGGCTTTATAGAGTTGGCGAAGTTCAGCTTTGAGCATAAAAGATGTTTGTGGTTTGAGGTTTGTGTTTGCGCTGCGCACTAACCAGTCTGCGGCTTAGCAGCGCAACCACAAACCTCAAACCACAAACCACAAACATCATTTCACCCCTCCAAACACACCTGCATCTGGTAATTGAGCGGGTTAAAACTGGCGAGCAGCTTTTGCAGGAATTGGGGGTCGTTGAGGTAAAACGTCAGGAAATTATCGATGCGCTCCTGCGGAGTGCCACCGGGGAAGAGTTCTTCTTTCACCGTCAGCAGCTGCCGAACGCCCGTTTCCTGATTATGCTCTTCGGCGCGGCGCATCTTTTTTTCCAGACGAACTACGGCATTCGCAAACCGCTTGGTTTCGGCCAGAACCGCTTTTTCCAGGGTTGGATCAACCAGTTGCGCTTTTTGCAGAATAGTAGCTAACGCTTTATTCACCACCTTATTTTCGGCGTCGAACTTAAGGCTGTGCTCGGCGTGATGCTCTACATAGGCTCGTTTCAGGGCAACCACGTCCTGAAACATGTCGGTGACGGTCAGACCCAGTTTGTTTATTCGTCGGGCAGCCACTCTGGGTACGTAGAGCGCAAAATTCCGGGGCATCAGCATTGGGAAAGCCAGCCCATACTGCTCGAATTCCGCTTTCAGCTGTAGCCAGTAGGGCACCTCTGACGGACCACCGATATACGCCAGGTTGGGGAGAATGGCTTCCTGATATAAAGGCCGCATCACCACATTCGGGCTAAACCGTTCGGGATTCGATTCCAGTTCAGCCAGTAGTTCGGCTTCGGTGAAATGCAGTTTTGTGTTCAGCACTTCATACCCATCGTCGGTGCGGGCAATGCGCTCGCGAAGGCCATCGGTGAGGTAAAACAAATTAATATCGCGGGGCGAAATTGGTGTTTTATAACCCAGCTCGTTCAACGTCTCGGTAGTGCCATTAACCAGCGCGCTCGTGTTCTGTTTCAGCAACTCGTCGCGTAGGATGGGTGAGAAAATTCGCTTCAGGTCGGCATCATCGGCATCCAGGCAAATCAGGCCTTCGGCACCGAACAGTTCGTGCATGTAATATCGAACGGCATCGGCCAGCGTATCGTGGTTCAGATAAGCCTTTTCAAAGAGCGGTAACTTTTCGGGAATGGTCTTCAGCAAATCGGCCAGTTCGCGGGGATTCATGCGCCCAACGGCTCCGCGTTGTTCCGTTTCCCAGGTATGGGTACGTCCGAACAAGCGAAAATGGTTGATTTCGGCAAAGTCATGATCTTCCGTCGCCATCCAGTAGACGGGCACAAAATTGTAGTCCGGGTACGTTTCCTTTAGCTTCTTTGCCAGATTCAGAATCGTGACGATCTTGTAAACGACGTAGAGCGGCCCTGTAAAAATATTCAGCTGATGACCGGTAGTGACCGTAAACGTATTGGGCTGCCGTAACAGGTCGATGCCAGGTACGGCCTGCCCCGCTACGGCGGGGTTGCTGAGATTCGCGTATTGCCGGGTCAGCACATCAGCCAGGACATTCCGATTTTCGGCGGAAAACTGTTTCTGCTGAATCTGCCGGGGAAATGCATCGAGAGTAGGAAACTCGCCATAGAAGGGCTTGACTGCCTCTTTTTGGGCCAAATAGTCGAGAAATAGAGACGAAAACTGGCCGGTGGCCGATAGTGGCACGTATTGACAATCCATGCAGGCGAAACGAATGACGGGTTACAGGGGGTTCAACGTGATCAGTGAGTTTCAAGTTTCAGATTTCAAGTTTCAGGTGCGCTGCTACCGCGTAGCTGGCGCGAGCATGTGCTCGTGCCCCCTATGTCGCAAGCATTTGCTTGCTGCCCGACAGGGCAATACGGTAGAGCAAAGAACCTACTTGTAGTATTACCGTTTGTCAGATTCTACCATATTGCGCTTTCGCGCTGTGCAAGCGGATCGGTCCGGCGTCCCGGCTTGCGACATGAAAGGCACGAGCACATGCTCGCGCCAGCTACGCGGTAGCAGCGCACTTGAAACCCCTTTCCCCCCTTATCTTTGCCCCGATGCAAACCGAACCGACCGTAGTATACACACCCACAACCCAATACGAAGCTGTTATTGGGCTGGAAGTGCATTGCCAGTTGCTGACCCAAAGCAAAATGTTTGCCGCCGATGCCAATGCGTTCGGGGCCGAACCCAACACGCAGGTGAGCGTGGTGACGCTGGCGCATCCGGGGGCGTTGCCCAAAGCTAACCGCGTGGCGGTAGACTACGCCGTCAGGATGGGTATTGCCTGTGGCAGCGAGATTACACGCCGCAACGTGTTTGCCCGCAAAAATTATTTCTATCCCGACCTGCCTAAAGGCTATCAACTTTCGCAAGACAAAGGGCCAATCTGCGTAGGTGGCGGTATTCCCGTAAAAGCCCGCGATTTCGATGGTGTGGTGCGCGACACGGTCATTCAACTGCATCATATTCACCTCGAAGAAGACGCCGGTAAAAGCATTCACGACGCCGACCCCATGGCCACCTGCCTCGACTATAACCGCGCCGGTACGCCATTAATCGAGATGGTGACGGACCCCTGTTTGCGGTCGGCCGACGAAGCAGGTCAGTTTCTGACCGAAGTGCGGCGGCTGGTTCGTTACCTCGGCATCTGCGACGGCAACATGGAAGAGGGCTCGCTCCGGTGCGACGTGAACGTATCGATCCGCCCGCGAGGTGCTACCGAATTGGGCACGAAAGTGGAGGTAAAAAACCTGAACTCGATCCGCAATGTGCAGCGGGCTGTCGACAGTGAGTTTAACCGGCAGGTGACCGTTACGGAAGCGGGTGGTCGACTGATTCAGGAAACCCGCACGTTCGACGCGGCAACCGGCCAGACATTGGGCATGCGCGAAAAGGAAAGCATGAATGACTACCGCTATTTTCCCGACCCCGATCTGATGCCGGTGGTTATTTCTGACGAGTGGATGGCAGAGATACGTACCCAGATGCCCGCCCTCCCCCGTGAACGATACCTAAAATTCACTACCCATTACGGCCTGCCCGACTACGACGCGGCTCTACTGACCGACACCCGCGAACTGGCCGATTTCTACGAAGCCGTTTGCGCCGAAACGCCGAACTTCAAAGCCGCCTCGAACTGGGTGATGGGTCCGTTGAAGGCCCAACTCACCGAACGGATGGCGCGTGAAGGGCAATTTCCGGTATCGGCATCGGCGCTGGCCTCGCTGATTCGCCTAATCGATGAGGGCACGGTGAGCCAGACGGCGGCCCAAACTATTTTCGGGTTAATGGTGGCCCAGCCAAATGCTAGCCCTGCTGAACTGGCAACGGCTAACGGCTTGTTACAGAACCGTAATACAGACGCGTTACAATCGTTAATAGATCAGACACTTGCCGCCTGGCCCGACAAAGTGGAGCAGTACCGGAAAGGAAAAAAGAACCTGCTCGGTCTTTTTGTTGGCGAAGTCATGAAAAAGTCGAAAGGGTCGGCCGATCCGAAACTGGTCAATCAATTAGTGGTTAAAACGTTGGGCTGATTTTTGTTAGTCATTAAACGACTCCCGACCAAACCCGTCGAAGGAGTTAACTGAAACTAAACATGAAACAAGTATTTCTTGGTCTGGCCTTCCTGCTGGCTGGCGTGGCCGCTCAGGCGCAAACAAAAGAGTCGATCGTAACTGGTCTGCTGAAAACAGTAGCACCGGGTAGCAAGGTCTATCTGGAAACCAATAACAACCCTGCCGTTCGGCTTGATTCGGCTGTTGTGAGTGCCGACAATCGCTTTTCGCTAAAGACAGCGGTGCCCGAAGGTGGCAACATTTACATACTTACGCTTAATTCTACCACCAAAACGCCTGTTTTGCTCGAAGGCGGCGAGACCATTCAAGTGATGGTGTCACCTGGCGTAAAAGGTAAAGAGAAAAACGCACCTGCCGCAGCGGCGGACCGTCCCAAGCCACAGGTCAGCATGAGTGGTTCAAAAACCAACGATCAGTTTCGGCAACTCTTTCAGATGCAGTCTGATGTAGATGCAAAGGGTAAAGAATTACTGAAGTCGTATCAGGAAGCACAGGCCCGGAATGACGCCAAACTGATGACTCAGATTGAAAAGTCGTTCGATGATGTAACGAAGGCCAATACGACCAAAGTGAAAGCCATGCTACCCGAGCTGGGTACGTCGCTTGCCGCTTTGTATGCGACCAACTTTCTGAACGTAGAAACCGACTTTCCCGTGCTGGATACTTTAGCCCGTCGGTTCGAGAAGGAAAAGCCCAACAGCATTCATTCAAAAGCGTTTGTAGGCAGTATCTCCCGCATTCGGGGTGTCTCAGTTGGTTCAGAAGCGCCCGAAATTTCGCTGGCCGACACCAATGGAACCGCTGTACCACTATCATCGCTACGCGGCAAATACGTACTGATCGACTTCTGGGCTAGCTGGTGCGGACCTTGCCGAAACGAGAACCCTAACGTGGTTCGGATGTACGACAAGTTCAAAGAAAAAGGCTTTGCCATCTACAGCGTATCGCTCGATAACCCCGGCAAACGCGAAGCCTGGGTACGTGCCATCCGGAACGATAACCTGACCTGGACACACGTATCTGACCTGAAAGGCTGGCAGTCGTATGCGGCGCAACAGTATGGCGTCAGCGCCATTCCCGCTACGTTCCTGCTCGACCCAAGCGGCAAGATCATCGCCAAAAACCTACGCGGCGACGCGCTGGAGGCGAAACTGACTGAAATGTTGAAATAAGCCGTAACGTAGAGACGCAAGATTTTGCGTCTCTCATGCGTCAGCAATACGCGCAAAAATTGCTGACGCATGAGAGACGCAAAATCTTGCGTCTCTACGATTCTATACCTTCCTCTTATGAAAATAGCTATCCTTGGCTGTGGTAACATGGGCATGGCGTTTGCCAAGTCCTTTCTGCAATACGACCTCGTAAAAAAAGAAAACCTGACGCTGATCGAGAAAAGTGCCGAACGGTCGGAGACGTTACGCGCCGAAAAAGCGGGCGTTGTGGTCGACACCATTAGCCCGCTTGTGGGCGAAAGTGACCTGATCATTTTGTCGGTAAAACCACAGGATTTTGCGTCGGCGCAGGACGAGTTACGTGCCGTGATTCAGCCCCGGCAGGTAGTTTTATCCATCATGGCCGGTATTCCAATCAGCCTGATTCAGGAGCGGCTGAGCCACCGTATGGTGATTCGGGCTATGCCCAACACACCGGCAATGCTCGGCATGGGCATCACCGGCTTTACGGCCTCGCCCGAAGTCGACGCCACCAGCCTACGCCGGGTCGAGAACCTGATTAACGCCACGGGCCGGTCGATATTCCTCGAAAACGAGGCGATGCTCGATGCCGTTACGGCGCTCAGCGGCAGTGGGCCAGCGTATTTCTATTACGTGGTGAAGGCGATGGTCGAAGCAGGCAAGCAGATGGGTTTCGACGAAGGCACGGCGTCGCTGCTGGTAAAACAGACAATGCTTGGCTCGTACCACCTGATCAACAACGCCGACAAATCGCTCGACGATCTGATTAAGGCCGTAGCCAGCAAAGGCGGCACCACCGAAGCCGCTCTCCGCACCTTTGAGGCAGGTACGTTGTCAGACACGCTGCAAGCCGGCATTCACGCTGCCCAGGTACGTGCCACAGAGTTATCGAAGGGGTAACTTTCCGCAGTAAGTTTGTTATCTTTCAGAATCAAGTTAATCGACAATAACAACGACTAATATGGATGAGGTAATCGAATTGCATTACGACCGCCTTCGACTCAACGACGATGAATTCTATGAATTTTGTCAACAAAACGACAATCTCCGTTTTGAACGTGAGCCCAATGGTACCATTCTAGTTATGTCGAACACAGGTGGAGAGTCTGGAGCCCGAAATGCTGAAATAATGTTTCAACTGATGGCGTGGCAGAAACAAACTAAGCAAGGACGAATATTCGATTCGTCAACGGCCTTTCGGTTACCTTCTACTGCCGTGCGCTCTGCCGATGCTGCCTTTGTAACGAATGATCGGTGGCAGGCACTGACCGACGAACAACGGAAGAAATTTCCACCGCTCTACCCGGATTTCATTGTTGAGTTGCGCTCATCGACCGATTCTGTCCCTGCTTTGCAGCGAAAAATTCAGGACGATTGGCTGGCCGCCGGTTGCCGGTTGGCATGGCTAATTGATGCTGAAGCCGAACTGGTGTATATCTATCGAGCTGACGGCTCTGTACAAATCCTCAAATCGTTCGATGAGCCTTTGACTGGCGAAGATGTGTTGCCGGGTCTGGCGTTTACGCTGAGTGACCTCCGTTTGTCGTAGGCTGGGTACGTTGCCCAAACAATGGTTTCCCCTGTAACGCCTGAATAAAAAGAGCCGTAGTGAGTAATCCGTATAACGCGCCGATTACAACTACGGCTCTTACGTTTTGGACCACGTAATACGCCAGAATCGGAATAACCTGAAGAGCGTGCATGCCCAGAAAATGGGCGATCCGTAAATCGCCATAGGTGCGGCTCCAGTTTACGACTGGCAATCCCGGACTGCCATTTTCACCGCCGATCGTATGTGTCAATCGTGAGCCCATAGCCAGGCCCTGCATGGAAAAAAGCACGAAAATGACCAGGCCTAACCGAATGCCCCATACATAAGCGGGAGATAGCTCGGGAAAGTCGGTACGAAAAAAAAGCAGCCCGATGTAAGCTGTCCAGAGCGAGATGCCAATGGCGCCGACAGCCATTAAGCCATATAAACCGGCATACACAGGCGTGCTGACGTTGAAGTGCGAAAGTTGCCCCCGCGCTGCCTGAAACGCAACGTACCCATCTTCAAACGCAAATAGCGCCACCATGCCTCACGAATACCAAACTACGGCACCCGACGTACCCATATAACCTGTGTACCAAGCCATCGACCACACGAAAATGGTCGTCGATAGAAAGAACTTTAACGGTTTGTACCATGCGTTGATGCCCATCACGTCTGTATTGGTGATTTTGATGAGCACCACGCATAGCAGCGCCGCACCTAGGCAGACAAGGCCCAGGTAATACAGCACCTCATTCCGGGTTTTCAGTATTTCTAAAAAGTGGGTCATATCAAACTCGGTTTAAAGAAATTGCTGACGCCAGATGATAGACGCAAGGATGCGTCTCTACACGCCCGTGTACGAAAATGGTGTGATGGTACGTAACTCAGCTTTGATGGCGTCTGTTACGTTCAGGCCATCGATGAATTCACTGATCGTACTGGCAGTGATGGCTTCGTTTTTACGCGTTAATGTTTTTAAGGCTTCGTAAGGTTGCGGGTAGCCCTCGCGGCGCAATACCGTCTGAATGCCTTCGGCCACTACGGCCCAGTTCGCTTCCAGGTCAGCGTTAATGGCCGACTGGTTCAGCTCCAGTTTATTCAAACCTTTTAGGGTTGCATTCAGGGCAATGACCGAATGGGCGAAGGGCACGCCAATGTTGCGCAATACAGTCGAGTCGGTCAGGTCGCGTTGGAGGCGCGAGATGGGTAACTTAGCCGACAAATGCTCGAAAATAGCGTTGGCAATACCCAGGTTTCCTTCCGAATTCTCGAAATCGATCGGGTTCACTTTGTGCGGCATCGCCGACGAGCCCACTTCCCCCTCCTTGATCTTCTGCTTAAAGTAATTCATCGACACATACGTCCAGATGTCACGGTCGAGGTCGATCAGAATCGTGTTCAGGCGCTTGTAGTTATCAAACAGGGCGGCCAGCATGTCGTAATGCTCGATCTGCGTGGTAAACTGGCTACGTTCCAAACCCAAACTTCCGACGAACTCATTGCCGAATGATTGCCAATCAATCTCGGGATAGGCCACGTTGTGGGCGTTGAAATTCCCCGTAGCCCCACCAAACTTAGCCGCAGTAGGTACGTTGGCCAGCATAGTCAGTTGCTTCTCCAAGCGTTCACAGAAAACCATCAACTCTTTGCCAAGGCGGGTTGGCGAGGCGGGTTGCCCGTGGGTACGTGCCAGCATCGATACATCCGCCCACTGGCCAGCCAGTTCCTGCAAGCGTATGTAGATCTTCCGATAAGTAGGCTCGATCTGCTCGGTCAACGCCTCCCGTAACAGCAACGGAATGGCGGTATTGTTCACATCCTGCGAGGTCAGTCCGAAGTGGATAAACTCCAGAAATGGCTCAACCGACAGCCCTTTCAGCTTTTCCTTGATGAAATACTCAACCGCTTTAACATCGTGGTTGGTCGTAGCTTCAATCGTTTTTACACGCACGGCATCTGCCTCCGAAAACTGCTCGTACAACGCGCGTAAGGCTGGGTAAGTTGCCTTGTCAACATCGGCCAATTGGGGCAGTGGCAATTCGCAAAGGGCAATGAAATACTCGATTTCGATACGTACCCGGTAGCGAATCAGGCCAAGCTCTGAAAAGTAAGGCGCCAACGCCGACACCTGTTTGGCGTAGCGTCCATCTATGGGAGAAATTGCAGTGAGGGACATAAAAGGGGGTTTGGAGTTTGTTGTTTGAGGTTTGTTGTTGCGCTGCTACATCTAAACTTGGTTAGCCTAGCCGCGCAACAACAAACCTCAAACAACAAACTCCAAACTATTTTAGAATGGATTAAAGTAAAGGCCGATACCGGCCCATGAAACTGTTTGGTATTCGTATTGGCCGTAGGGCCGGTAGCCGTAATACATATCGAGCATGGCGGTCAGGTTTTGGGTAGACCGGCCCAATTCGTAGCCGATACCCGCGTGGATGCCTGGTCTAAAATCGGTTTGTTGCCAGAACTTGGCGTCGAAACCACCTACCAGTCGTTGCCGTTTGTTGCCCGGTTCGCGGTAATAGGCCCCAAACTGCACGTTGAATCGTTCGCGTTCGCTTTGGCCACGCAGGCATACCCCCGCGTTGCCATACACCCGCAGGCCATTGGGCAGATCGCGACTGGCCGTAACGTCGAGCAATTCGTAGTTAACGGCGTTTGGCGTGTAATAATTGAGCTGATACCGAACCAGATAATCGTCGCCCAGATGCGATGAGATATGATATAATCGAACACGGTAGCTATTACGGCCTTTGCGGAGGTTGTACCAGAAACTAAGCTTATAATCGTTGTTGATGATCTTGTAGACCACCTGACCGGGTTTCTTGGCAAACCGGGTGGTGTCGCCAAACACCTGAAACTGGGTAAACGAACCCACATCGAGCCCCCATTCGTGCGCTTGTCCCGGCGCAGTGGTGACGCGGTAGAACGGCTTGTGAAACCCAAATGCAAAGGGAACCACCGTTCCCTGGTTCAGGTCTTTGTCGCGGGTATCAGTTGCGGTTGTACCCACTTTTCGTTCACCGGTGGTGTTGAAGTAGGGCAACGCACTGCCGTATACCTGCGCTTCGAGCGGGTCGAGCAGGATGGGGGCGAACAAATGGTTTTTGGGAAACCATTCTTTGCGTGGGTAAGCCGTGGTATCGGTGGCTGATTGCGGCCGGGCGGTTAGGCTGAAAAGGCAAAACGCACTGATGAGTAAAAATAGTCTCATGCGGGTGGGAGAAAACAAACAGCAAAGGTATCGAAAACGGCTGTCGCATTTTAACCTTCAGTAGTGCACATTTCTGTGCGGCATGAACGAACTTTAGGGGTTGTTGTCTTACTATTCATCAAGCACATGAAAAAACTACCTCTTATCGGCTTCTCCCTTATGCTTGGCACCACCGCCGCTTTGGCCCAATCGGGACCACTTACGTACCCGGTCACCCGCAAGGTCGACCATGTTGACAATTACCACGGCACCACCGTGGCCGACCCTTACCGCTGGCTCGAAGATGACCGGTCGGCCGAAACGGCGGCCTGGGTAAAGGCCGAAAATGAGGTCACCAACGCCTTTCTCGACAAAATCCCCTACCGGAAACAGTTACAGGACCGGCTCGAAAAGGTGTACAACTACCCCAAATATTCGGCTCCATCGCGGAAAGGAGACTACTTCTATTTCTCGAAAAACGACGGCCTGCAAAATCAGTCGGTGCTATACCGGCAAAAAGGGCTTGATGGTAAACCCGAGGTTGTAATAGACCCCAACAAACTCTCGACCGATGGCACCACTCGGCTGGGTGCTTTTTCGCTCTCTAAAGATGGTAAGTACGCCGTGGTGGGTACGTCGAAAGGCGGGTCTGACTGGCAGGAATACCAGATTATGGATATGGCCACCAAGCAATACTTGCCCGAAAAGCTGGAATGGGTGAAAATTTCGGGAGCAGCCTGGCAGGGTAATGGCTTCTACTACAGCCGGTATCCGAAGCCCGAAGGGTCGGCCCTAGCCGCTAAAAACGAGAATCATCAGGTATTCTTCCACCAGTTGAACACCCCCCAATCGGCTGATCGGCTGGTGTTTGAAGACGCCAAGAATCCGCAGCGGTTCCATACGCTGGGAACGTCGGACGATGAGCGGTTTGCGTTCCTGACCGTTAGTGACCGGGGTAAAGGCAAAGACGGCAACGCGTTGTACTTCCTGGATGCTACGGCAAAAGGGTCAACCTTCCAGCCCGTTGTATCAGAGATTACGAACGATCAGTACGGCGTGATTGATAACATTGGCGGCGATATGCTGATTGAAACCAACGCCGATGCCCCCAACAACAAGGTGATGCGTTATAGTCCGGCCACCAAAAAATGGACGGTCGTTATTCCTGAAAAGCCTGAGCCGCTGACCAGCGCGGGCAGTGCGGGTGGCAAGCTGTTTGTGCAATACGCCAAAGACGTAACCTCGCGAGTGTATGTGTACGATATGAACGGCAAGCTGGAGAATGAGATTCAGCTACCGGGCATTGGCTCGGTGAGTGGCTTTGGCGGCGAACGCGACGATAAGTTTGTGTTCTACACGTTCACATCATTCACCTTCCCGCCAACCATTTACCGCTACGATATTGCCACCAAGAAAAGCACCGTTTTCCGGCAACCAGAGGTCGATTTCAAACCAACCGATTACGAAACGAAACAGGTTTTCTACACCAGCAAAGACGGCACAAAGGTTCCGATGTTCATCACCTATCAGAAAGGCACGAAACTCGACGGCACCAACCCAACTATTCTGTACGGTTATGGCGGATTCAACGTCAGCCTGCCTCCGGCTTTCTCGTCATTTCTGATTCCGTTCCTGGAGCAGGGCGGCGTGTATGCACAAGCCAACCTACGGGGCGGCAGTGAATACGGCGAAAAGTGGCATGAGCAGGGCATGAAAGGCAAGAAGCAAAACGTGTTCGACGATTTCATTTCGGCGGCCGAATACCTGATCAAGGAGAAATACACCTCGTCGGCCAAACTGGCGATTCGCGGCGGTTCAAATGGCGGATTGCTCGTGGGAGCGGTCATGAACCAACGGCCCGAGTTGTTCAAGGTGGCTATTCCGCAGGTGGGTGTAATGGATATGCTTCGATTCCACAAGTTCACCATTGGCTGGAACTGGATTGCCGATTACGGCAGCGCCGACAACGCCGAGGATTTCAAATACCTCTACCCCTACTCGCCGATTCACAACATCAAGCCGGGTCTGAACTACCCCGCCACGCTCATCACCACCGCCGACCACGACGATCGGGTTGTACCGGCTCATTCGTTCAAATACGCCGCCACGTTGCAGGAAGCCTACAAAGGCCCCAACCCTATGCTGATCCGTGTAGATGTAAACTCGGGTCACGGCGCCAGCAATACGAAGAAAAACATCGAGCAAACCGCCGATATCTATTCGTTCATCCTCTGGAACATGGGCGTAGGTACGTTGAAAGAAGTAGCCAGTAAGTAGTTCGATGTCAACGGCCTATATGCAAAAATGCCCCGACTATTTGGCCGGGGCATTTTGCTAGGAAGCTGTTAAAGCCAGAATTTATAGCTTAAATGTCACGCCTGCCCGCAGGGTTTGAACGGCAGAACCAAGCTCAGCGAAACCGCCCAGCTTTTCAGAGAACATATAACGGCCACCGAGGTGAAGGGGGAAGTATATGCCACTAGATGATCCGCCATAAGTGCTATAAGTCGTAGACACGTTTACGTAAGTAAGTGTTAAGCCAGCGTAAACATCGAAAGTCTCAGGTATGCTGATCAACTCATTAAAGTGGTATGAACCACGCACGCCTAGATCTAAATAATTGACATTGTATCCAGAGATAATACTCGCACTTCTATAACCGGCCTGAACACCAGCAGTAATGTTTTTGGCTACGCCAAGATCAGCTGCAGCGTTGAAACCTATACCCCCATAACCAAAGCCACCAACACCAATACCAAGGTTGACAAACTTGGTGCCTTTATCAATTTCCATCTGAGCGAAGCTCGAGGTTGTCAGCAGGGTTAGGCTGAATAAAGCAATGATTGCGAAAATCTTTTTCATAGTGGATTTACTTGTTTAGTGAAACTCGAGACAAATAAAGTGAGCTTTTGGATATTACAACTAACAGCGCACTATATCTCTTATCTATCGGTAGGTTTCCTTGAGTTTAAATAACCTCGAACAACGGTAAACGTAGTAACCGCCAGGAAGAAAAGGATGATCCAGTGGACGTAGTTGATGATCCACGGAAACTGCACTCCGAAGAAATACCCACCACCTACCAGTACGAATGTCCAGATGGCGCCGCCAAGGACATTGTAGAGCATAAACCGGCCCAGGTTCATGTGAATAATTCCCGCCAGTAACGGCGCGAAGGTGCGTACAACGGGTAGAAAGCGAGCCACAATCAGGGCCTGACTACCGTATCGCTCAAACGTTTTGCGGGTGTTGGTGATGTATTCCTGCTTGAAAAACAGCGAGTCGGGTCGGTTCTGTAGTTTTCGGCCAAAGAAATAGCCGATACCATAGCCCAATAAGGCCCCAGCTACTGCTGCCCCGAAGATGCAGCCCATCAGCAACATCAGCGACACCGCCAGCACCTTGGTACCGGCAAACACACCGGCCAGAAAGAGGAGGTAATCGCCCGGCAGAAAGAAGCCAAAAATGATTCCGTTCTCTATAAACACAATCAGCGTAACAACAACGAGCCCACCCGTACGGATGATCTCCTCGGAATTGAGCAAATACCGGAAAAAGTCAAGAATAGCGTCCATCCTTCGATGGAATTAAGAATTAAGAATTAAGAATGGCTCCGCTCAGGTACGTTACTTGGCAGAGCCATTCTTAATTCTTAATTCTTAATTCCCATTACATATGTTCCGCCAGCTCTAGCCAGCGGTCTGATTTGGCGGCAACCTGTGCTTCAATGTCCTCGATCTCCTTTGCCCAGGCTGTTAGCTGTTCATGGTGACCGCCATTGTTCAGCAAGTTGATCACCTCGGCTTTCCGTTGTTCGAGGGCGTCAATTTCGGACTCCAGCGCTTCATATTCACGCTGTTCTTTAAAACTTAATTTCTTTTTCTGAGCAGACACGGCTGGTTTGCTCGCCGACAGATCTACCGGGGCCAGTTTATGACTGGCAGAGGCCAATTCTTTGGTGGCGGCGTTCTTCTTTGGCTGGGCGTCGCGCCATTCGCGGTAGTCGGTGTAGTTGCCCGGATAGTCGCGCACTTTGCCCTGCCCTTCCAATACAAATACGTGGTCGACCAGGCGGTCCATGAAGTACCGGTCGTGGGTAACGATGATCACGCAGCCGGGAAAATTGAGCAGAAAATCTTCCAGTACGTTCAACGTCGTGATGTCGAGATCATTCGTTGGCTCGTCAAGAATCAGGAAGTTGGGGTTCTGCACCAGCACCAATAGCAGTTGCAGTCGCCGCTTTTCGCCGCCACTCAGTTTGGCCACGAAATCGTACTGTTTCTGCCGGTCGAAGAGAAAATGGTGGAGCAACTGGCTGGCCGTTATGGTTTGTCCGTCGGCAAGTTTCATCACCTCAGCAACCTCTTGTACCACATCAATCACGCGCTGATTGTCGGCGATGTTCAATTCGCTCTGCGTGTAGTAGCCGAAATTCACCGTGCCACCTGCCGTAATCTTGCCCGAATCGGGGCGCAGTTCGCCGATCAGCATATTAAGCAGCGTGGTCTTACCCATGCCATTCTTACCGATCAGACCCACACGATCCTGCCGTTTGAAGGTGTAGGTAAAATGATCGAGCAATATCTTCTCGCCGAAGCTTTTACTGAGATTTTCGACTTCCAGAATTTTGCTGCCCAACCGCGATACGCGCAGGTTCAGATCAAGTTCGCCATCGTTGCGGCGGTTTTTCACTTTCCCTTCCAGGTCCTCAAACGCATCTTCGCGGTACTTTGCTTTGGTGCCCCGCGCTTTCGGCTGTCGACGCATCCACTCCAGCTCGCGGCGGTAGGTATTCTTATTCTTTTCGAACTCAGCAGCGTCGATGGCAATGCGTTCGGCTTTCTTTTCCAGAAAATACGCGTAGTTGCCCTTGTAGCTGTAGAGTTGGCCCGCGTCCATTTCCACGATCTGATTACACACCCGATCTAGGAAATACCGGTCGTGGGATACCATCAAAAGCGTGCCGTTGTTGGTGTTCAGGAAGCTTTCGAGGTATTCGATGGCTTCCAGATCGAGGTGGTTGGTGGGCTCATCGAGAATCAGCAGGTCGGGGTTTTGAATCAATACCCGCGCCAGAGCCACTCGCTTGCGTTGCCCGCCCGACAACGTACCTACGCGTTGCTCGACATCCTGAATGCCCAATTCGCCCAAAATCTGGCGGATCTGCGCTTCATAGTCCCAAGCCTCCAGCTTTTCCATCTGGCTCATGGCTTTTTCCAGCGCGGCAGGATCATCTTCGTTGGTCAGCGCCTTTTCGTAGGCCCGAACGGCATCGAGTTGCGCACTTTCACCAGACAGCACCTCTTCCAGAATGGTGAGGGCTTCGTTGAGATCGGGTTGTTGGTTGAGGTAACCAACTGTTATATCTTTCCGAACACTCACCAGTCCTTCATCGGGAGGGGCAGCACCGGCCAGAATTTCGAGTAAAGAGGTCTTGCCTGACCCGTTGGCACCCACAATGGCAATTTTATCGCCCCGGCTGATGCCGAAGTTAATATTTCGGAACAACGTCCGGTCGCCGTAGGCTTTAGCAAGGTTTTCGGCTGATAGGTAATTCATAGGTCTAGCGGAGTGGTACTCCGCTTATTGATCAATTGGAGGTGGCAGCGGAGTGCCACTCCGCTAGACGGTACAAAAAAAGCCGACTCGGTGAAGAATCGGCTTTTTGTAAGTAGCTCGACCAGGATTCGAACCTAGACAGACAGAACCAAAATCTGATGTACTACCCTTATACTATCGAGCTATTTCGCAATTGCGAGTGCAAATATACGAAGTTGAGGAGTCTCAAATCAAGTCAAATTCCAAAAAAAATCTTCACTCCATCACTTTTGGCACCTTTATAAACTGTTCATCATGGTCTGGCGCATTAGTCAGTGCCTGAGCAATAGGCAGTTGATTAGCTACTACATCTTGCCGGAGTACGTTATCAATTTCTTCCGACATATGCATTAGCGGAGCCACGCCGACGGTACCAACCTCGTTCAGTTGCTCCATCCAGTCCAATACACTGTTCAGACTGTTCAGCAAACCAGCCTCTTCTGCCTCGTTAACTTCCAAACGAGCCAAATGGGCAATTTTATGTAAAGTTTCGGTATCGACTTTCATGAGGGGACAATTTTAGGGTTTGTTGTTTGTGGTCTGTGGTTTATTGTTGCGCTGCTTAATAACGTATTGTGATCTGCAGCGCAACAACAAACCACAAACAACAAACTCTTCTACACCACAGACAACGTACGCTTGGTCAATTCGTGTTCAATAATCCGGAATGTCTGTTCGCGGAGTGTGCCGACATCAGCCTGGGTTAGGCCGGTAGTTGGTATGGGTTCGTGGACAACGACCTGAATGGGCTCCCAATTTATTCGGAATGGGCTGGCGTCGGGTAAAATTCGGTGATTATTCACTAGTGTCATGGGCACAATAGGCACTTGTTTCTGAATGGCCATCGTGAATGCCCCGTCTTTGAAGGGGTATACCATTTCGGGCGGGTTCGTCGCCTTGATGCCTCCTTCCGGAAAAATAACGATGCTACGTCCCTCCCCTAGTGTTCGCATGCACTTAGCCAGTGAATAAGCTCGGCTTTGCGCACTCGACCGATCGACCATGATATGCAGTTTGGCATACATATACCCAAACAGCGGTAATTTCCTGACGCTGATTTTTCCGATAAAAGCGTACAAACCCGGCACCACTACGGCCGCCACGGCTATATCGAAGTACGAAAAATGGTTGGCACAGTATACATAGGCTTTACCGCGCTCGGGCCGGAATTGCCAGTCGACACGGATCGGCATTCTAATGAAGAAGAACAACAGGATTGCCCATAACCGTACCGCTCCATGCGCCAGAGATAGCCCAACCTTACTTCTCCCACTTGCCAACCAGCTTCCCAACAGAATAAAGGGCATCATCAGCAAGAAAAGCACCACAAACATGATGACGCACCAGATCGTGTAAAGTAAGCTGAGCCAGGATTTTAGCACGAGTCACAGGGGTTATGAGATGTCAAAACCTAATATTACTAAAATCAGCTTACTACTTGCAGTATACTGTCTACATTCTAGCCAATGAATGGCTGCGATAAATGTGCGACTTCGCGCTGGCGAGGATTGCTTTCGCTGGGCCCTTCGACTAGGCGTCCCCGACAGGCTCAGGGTGACAATCCTCGCCAGCGCGAAGCAACAAAACGTCAATTAGTGTTTAAAGTGCCGAACGCCGGTAGTCACCATGGCGATGCCGTGCTGATTGCAGTACTCGATGCTGTCTTTGTCGCGGATAGAGCCGCCGGGTTGCACCACTGCCGTAATGCCCGCCTGACCGGCAATTTCAACGCAATCAGGGAAGGGGAAGAACGCATCAGACGCCATCACCGCCCCGTCGAGGCTAAACCCGAAAGCATGCGCTTTCTCAATGGCTTGTTTCAGCGCATCTACGCGGCTGGTTTGGCCTACGCCACTTGCCAGCAGCACGTCTTCTTTCGCCAGAATGATCGTATTCGATTTCGTGTGTTTGCACACTTTCAAGGCAAACTCCAGGGCATGAACCTCACTATCGGTTGGCGCTTTGTCGGTAACCGTCGTGAACTGATCGGCCGTTTCGGTCACGTTGTCTTTGTCCTGTTCCAGTACGCCGTTCAGAATGGTTTTCACCAGCGTGGTGGGCAATTCAACCGGTTTCCGTTTCAGGAGGATGCGGTTTTTCTTCGATTTCAGCAGTTCCAGTGCCTCAGGTGCGTAATCGGGCGCGATCAGGATTTCCATGAACAGTTTGTTCAGTTCCTCCGCCGTTGCCAGATCCACAGGTACGTTGGTGATCACTACGCCGCCAAACGCCGAGATGGGGTCACAAGCCAGGGCTTTGGCGTACGCTTCGGCCGATGTAGCCGCCGATGCAATACCGCAGGCATTGGTGTGCTTAATGATCGCATAAGTAGGACCACTGGCAGTAAACTCGTCGATCAGACCAACGCAGGCGTCAACGTCGACCAGGTTATTGAACGACAGCTCTTTACCGTGCAGTTTATCGAAAATGGCGTCGAGGTCGCCGTGGAAAGTGGCTTTTTGGTGCGGGTTTTCACCGTAGCGAAGCTCGCTTTTCTTCTGCGCGGTTTCTCCCGCGAAGTACTGGTGAATGGCCGTGTCATAATGCGAGGTGGTCGCGAAGGCTTCCATCGCGTAGCGGCGACGCGTTTCCAAATCGGGCTGCCCGTCGGTTTCGGTCAACACCTGCAACAGATCGGCGTACTGGTCGCGCGATGAAACGATCAGGGCGTCCTGGAAATTCTTGGCACCAGCCCGGATCAGCGAAATACCACCAATGTCGATTTTCTCGATGATGTCTTCAGCTGAAGCACCCGACGCTACGGTTTCTTCAAACGGATACAGGTCAACCACCGTTAGGTCGATGGCGGGAATGTTGTGTTCCTGCGCCTGCGCTACGTCGCCTTCATTGTCGCGACGGTAGAGAATACCACCGAATACAGCTGGGTGCAGGGTTTTTACCCGACCGCCGAAGATCGACGGGTAGCCGGTCAGCGACTCAACGGGAATAACTGGAATGCCCAGTTCTTCGATAAACGTTTGGGTACCGCCCGTCGAGTAGAGCGTAACGCCCTGTTGGTGTAACAACCGGACAATGGGTTCGAGGCCGTCTTTGTAATAGACCGAAAGCAGCGCAGAGGAGATTTTCATTAGGTAATGTATAATGTACAGTGCAGAATGAACAATACAGATCTGCGTTCATTCACTGCTGCAAAGATAGACAGCCTATCCGTTTTGCGGGCAGTCGACGTATACGCCGTATCTTCGCACCGTATCTGACCCGTTTCATGCGGCTTCAGGTACGGTGCAACCTACGAATACATTGAGCGCATTTAAGAAATTAGCAGGCGACACGGCCCTATACGGAATCAGTACCATTGCCGCGCGGTCGGTCAATTTTTTGTTGGCGCCTATTCAGACCTATGCGTTTATTAAGGCGGAAGACCTTTCATCGAACGTAACGCTTTATGCCTGGATTGGGGTGTTGCTAACGATCTATACGCTAGGTCTGGAAACAGCTTTTTTTCGGTTTGCCGCCCGTAATAAAGGCATTGAAAATGCCCCGGAACGGCAACGTATTTTCAACCAAACGCTTACCATCGTTGGCATTATTAGCCTGGTTGCCACCGCCCTGATTCTGATCTTCGCTACGCCTGTTACCATCGTCCTAGGCTACCCCGGCGAGGAACGGTTTATTCGCTGGACGGCCATGCTTGTGGGTATTGATGCGATCATGGCTATTCCGTTTGCCCGGCTACGGGTTGAAAATAAAGCCAAACGGTTTGTGGCTGCCAAGCTGATTAATATTCTGCTAAACGTGGCGCTAAACCTGTTTTTCATCACCTTCTGCAAAGGCATTGTTGAAGGTCGGTTTTTGCCAGAATTGCTTCCATTTGCCTCATTCTTCTACCGTCCTGAGATTGGCCCCGGCTATATTTTACTGGCCAACCTGATTGCCAACGCGCTTTATTTCCTGATCCTGCGCGATGTGTTTGCCAGTTTTCGGCCTATGCTGACCTGGCCGCAAGCTAAAACACTGATTATCTACGCGTTCCCAATTATGCTGACGGGACTGGCGGGCGTACTGAACAGCCTAACAGATCGGCTTTTTCTCCGCGAGTTCCTACCCGATAATTTCTATCCGGGCCGCACGTCCGAATGGGCGTTAGGAATTTATGGACAGTGCTTTAAGCTGTCGGTGTTTATCAGTCTGGCCATTCAATCATTCAAATTTGCGGCCGAGCCGTTTTTCTTTGGACAAGCCGACGACAAAAATGCGCCCGATCTGCTGGCTCGAGTTACTAAATGGTTTATCATCGTTTGCGTAACCCTCTGGGTGGGCGTAAGCCTTAACATCGATTTAGCCGGACTCTTTCTTCAAAAAAACTACCGAATCGGCCTTACGGTTGTTCCGCTACTGATGCTCGGAAACCTATTTCTGGGCATTTATTACAACATTTCGTTCTGGTTCAAGCTGTCGGACAAGACGAAGTTCGGTACGCTGATTACGGCGGTCGGGCTAGCGGTGACGTTTGGGCTGAATTACCTGCTCATTCCACAAATGGGCTACATGGGCTGCGCCTGGGCCTTTCTGGTTTCCAGCGTGGTGATGACGGTAATGTGTTATGTATTGGGCGAGAAATATTACCCCGTTCCTTACGACTTGCTTTCAGCGGCGGGCTACATTCTGGGCGGTGGATTGCTCATCTACCTTTCCTCATTTGTTCAGATAAGCAACCTGTGGCTGTCTGTCCCCTACCACATGGCTCTGTTTGGCCTGTTTTTGGGTTGTATTGTGGCGGTGGAGTGGAAAACGTTCGGGCCGGTGGTGCGGGCGCGGTTGAAGTAGGTGTAGCTGGCGTGTATGCTGTATGGCTTCGCGTTGTAGGTTGCTTTCGCGCGGCCCTTCGACAGGCTCAGGGTGACCCACTTACTCAAGTTAGTCATTTACATTCTTGGGTGTCCTGTCACCCTGAGCCTGTCGAAGGGACGCGCGAAAGCAACCTACAACGCGAACCAATATTCTCAACCGAGACACCCACAAAAAAAGAAACCCGATCTCGTAAGATCGGGCCGCACGCATCTATATGTAACAGGGCCCCTAGTGGCCCTAGACAGGAAGCATTAGAATAAATTCTTAATGTCGATGTTGCGATACTCGTGCTCTTCGTCGTTGAAAGGTAGGTTCACGATTACCCGACCGTATTCATGCTCGGCCTCGATATTCTCGGCGTCGATGAAATCAGGAATGTCGATCACTTTCAAAAACATAGGTACTGCCAGCCGTTGACCTGCCGCTTCACTATCGTGAACCAACAAGGTGTACAGCACTAATTTGTTTCCTTCTACCAACACGTTAAATGAGTTGGCACTGACGCCGGGAGCCGACAGGCGAATGACCAGCCGGTCGTCTTCGCGCTTCACTTTCATTTCTGTCAGGCTCGATCCGCCATACAACGTGTTGAGCAAATCGATTTGTCCGCCTGTTCCTTTAAACACATGATCTACTGTTCTCATAGTACGTGTTGTTTACTGTTCGATGTTATATAGACAAAAGCTGTGCCTGATGGTTTAAAGCCGCTTTATGGTGCCAGATTGACAGAAAAAAAACGGGCAAAACGTCAGATAATCAGACGTTTTGACGTGTAAAAAGTCTTAAGTGGACTTCAACTAATTTTCGGCAGGTAGCGTAAGTTGTAGCGAAAATTACGCAGTCTCTGAAAAAGGCGTGAAACGGGGTCTACACCCACGAAACTGAACGTCTGGTTGTACCTTTGCCCTATGCATATTCGAATTGGAACGCGCAGCAGCCGACTGGCCCTATGGCAAGCCGAATATATTCAGCAGCTACTTCAGGCGGCAGAAATTACGTCTGAACTGGTGTTGATTGAAACAAAGGGCGATCAGATTCTGGATCGGTCACTGTCGAAAATCGGCAGCAAAGGCATTTTTACGCAGGAGTTGGAAGACCAGCTTCGGTCGGGTGCGGTTGATATTGCCGTGCACTCGGCCAAAGATTTACAGTCGAGCCTCCCCGCCGACCTCAGCATTATTGCCTTCACTGAACGTGAGCGCGTCAACGATGTACTGGTCAGCCGGAACGGGTCGCTTTCGCTCACATCGGGGCAGGCCTTTACGATAGGTACGTCGTCGACGCGGCGGGTAGCGATGCTTCGACATTATTGCCCACACATCAACGTAGTCGACATGCGGGGTAACCTGCAAACGCGGCTCCGTAAGCTGGATGATGGGCATTGCGACGCGCTGTTGCTGGCCTATGCCGGTGTTCATCGCATGCATTACGACGATCTGATTGCCGAACACCTGCCGATCAGCGAGTTTACCCCCGCTGTTGGGCAAGGCAGCGTAGCCATTGAAGCCGCCGACACGCTACCCCTCGATAAGCTTGCTCAGGTACGTTTTCTAACCAATCACGAGCCAACCGAAGCTTGCCTGAAAGCCGAGCGCGCCTTTCTACGTAGGCTGGAAGGTGGTTGCAGCATTCCGGTGTTTGCGCTGGCCACGTGGGCGGGCGAAGAAATCAACCTAACCGGCGGCCTCATCAGCCTCGACGGTACCGACATACTCCGTGAAACCTTCAGCGGCCCACCCGCGCAAGCCGAGCAACTAGGCCACGACCTGGCCGAAGCGCTGCTAACCCGTGGCGGCGACGAAATCTTGCAAAGCATTCGAGCAGCACTATAAATCAGTTCGTTGTTTGTCGTTTGAAGTTTGTGGTTGCGTTGCTAAATCACCATATCCTGATTTAGCAACGCAACCACAAACTTCAAACGACAAACAACGAACCCCTTTTCCATGTCCATCAACTTCGCTCATACCGATACTGACTTGCGGCGTTGTTTACCGGCTTTGCTGGCGTTACGGCCGCATTTAACGGAAGATACTGCGTTGATCCTGTTGCACGAACAACTGGCTAACGACCGGTTCAGCGTTGCGTTCGTGGACCTCGACGATGATTCCGCTGCGCCTGGCGTGATCACTTATCGACAGATGACGATGCTGGTTTCCGGCAAAACGATCTACATCGATGACCTGTCGACGTTGCCGGAGGCCCGGGGAAAAGGGTATGCCGGTGCGCTGGTTGATTTTGTGATTGAGCAGGCCCGGCAGATGGGTTTCGAGACGGTTTCATTAGATTCGGGACAGAATCCAACCCGCTATGATGCCCACCGGCTTTATTTGAATAAACGATTTAACATCACCAGTCATCATTTTTCGCTCAAACTGACATAATGAACCTCGCCAAAATAAGTTGGAGTAATCTGGTCGACAAGCCGCTGAGCAGTTTCCTGAGTGGGCTGCTGATGACGCTTGGTATTGCCATTATCTCGTTGTTGTTGCTGCTGAATAAGCAGTTGCAGGATCAGTTTAGCCGCAACATTCGGGGCATCGACATGGTGATTGGCGCAAAAGGGTCACCGTTGCAACTGATCCTGTCGAGCATTTACCAAATCGACTCGCCGGTAGGGAACATCCCGCTCGAGGAAGCTGAACGGCTGACGCGTAACCCGATGATCAAAACGGCGATTCCGCTGGCGATGGGCGATAGCTACAAGTCGTTCAGGATTGTAGGTACGAACAAAAAGTACCTCGACCATTTCGGAGCGAGCGTGGCGCAGGGGCAACTGTTCAAGGAAGACCTCGATGTGGTAATTGGTACGCGCGTGGCCGCCGCAACGGGTCTGAAAGTAGGCGATAGCTTTGCCAGTCAGCACGGGCTTGATGGAAATGGTGAAGAACACGGTGATAAAAAATATAAGGTGGTAGGCCTGATGGCTCCCAGCAACAGCGTCTGCGATCAGCTGATCCTGACCAACGTATCCAGCATCTGGGCAGTGCATAATCATGAGGAGGGTCACCACGACGAGGAAGCTACAGGCCCCGGCGGTGCAACCGCAGCCGACGAACATCATGACGGCGACGAAGCCCATGAAGACGAGCATGACCACGAAGCAGGTCCCGGCCCGGAAATTACCAGTATGCTGGTGAAGTTTCGGAACCCAATGGGCATGATGCTCAAGCGCGGTATCGACAATAACTCGAAACTTCAGGCTGCGCTGCCCGCCATCGAGGTAAACCGCCTGTTCGATCTGCTTGGCGTTGGCGTACAGACCCTGCGCGGTCTGGCCCTGGCCATTATCATTGTAGCGGGCATCAGCGTATTTGTATCGCTCTATAACTCGCTGAAAGAACGTCGCTACGAAATGGCCCTGATGCTCTCGATGGGTGCCACGCGGGCGCAACTGTTCGGTATGCTCCTGCTTGAAGGACTGGTGCTGGCCCTGATCGGTTTCGTGGCGGGCCTGGCCCTGAGCCGCCTCGGCCTGTGGCTGCTCTCCCAATTCGTAGAAGGCAATTACCACTACAGTTTCAGTGATGCCAGTATTCTGCCCGACGAATGGTGGCTACTGGCCGTCGCCGTTGGCATTGGCCTCGTTGCGGCCGCCCTTCCTGCCATCGGCGTATACCGAATGAACATTTCACGAACGTTAGCGGAGGAATAAATGAAGGAGGAAAGGGAGGAGGGGGAATAAAGGGAAGAAGGAAGCTGACGCGTTATCTGCTTTCTCCCTTTATTCCCCCCCCCCCTCCCTCTCTTCCCTTTCCTCCCTCCTCCCTTTCCTCCCTCTTATGCAACTTTCCGATCTTCTCTATAAAGTCTCCCTCCTCGCCACGGCGGGGGATATGAACGCTGAGGTGACGCACCTGACGATGGATTCGCGGCAGGTACGTTCCGGGAGCCTGTTCATTGCCGTGCGTGGTACCGTTTCAGACGGACATGCATTTATTCCGAAAGCCATCGACCTGGGCGCTACGGCTATCTTGTGCGAAGAACTCCCTACCGAACGCGCCGACTCAATCACTTATATTCAGGTGGCCAACGCCCCGCAGGCAATGGGGATCGCGGCGGCTAATTTCTACGGGCATCCATCGAAAAAGGTAAAGCTGGTGGGCGTGACGGGGACGAACGGCAAAACGTCGGTGGCCACGCTACTTTTCCGACTGTTCACCGCGCTTGGCTATCGCTGTGGCCTGTTGTCGACGGTGCAGAATCAGATTGGCGAGACGGTCATTCCCGCTACGCACACCACGCCGGATTCGATCACGACCAACGAACTGCTGACGCAGATGCTGGCGCAGGGCTGTACGCACGTGTTCATGGAAGTGAGTTCACACGCCGTGGTGCAGGAGCGCATTGCGGGATTGCACTTCGCCGGGGGCATTTTCACGAACATCACTCACGACCACCTCGATTTCCACGGCACATTCGACAATTACATCAAAGCCAAGAAGGGGTTCTTCGACCAACTGCCCCGCTCCGCTTTTGCGCTCACCAACGCCGACGATAAGCGAGGGTTGGTAATGCTCCAAAACACGCTGGCCCGCAAGGAAAGCTACTCGCTGCAAACCCTAGGTACGTTCAAAGGCAAGGTGCTGGCCGACGGATTGTTTGGCCTCGAAATGCTGATCGACGATCGGCAGGTGTGGTTCAAACTCATTGGCCGGTTCAACGCCTACAACCTGCTGGCGGTCTACGGCGCAGCGGTGTTGCTGGGCGAAGACGAAGAAGAGGTGCTGACTGAACTTTCAGGTACGTTGCCGCCACAGGGCCGTTTCGAGCAGGTTATTTCAGATAATCGGATCGTCGGCATTGTGGATTATGCCCACACGCCGGATGCGCTGCAAAACGTGTTGGAAACGATCACGAACCTTCGTCAGGATAACGAGCAGGGCATTTTCCCCCAAATAATCACCGTAGTGGGTTGCGGTGGAAATCGTGACGCGGCCAAACGACCCATCATGGCGCAGATTGCCGGCAAATTCAGCGACCGGGTGATTTTAACATCCGACAATCCGCGATTTGAAGACCCGATGACTATTCTGGAGCAAATGCAGGCGGGGCTGTCACCGGTGGATTACAAGAAAGCGCAGACCATTGAAGACCGGCGCGAAGCTATTTCAACCGCCGTAAAACTGGCTCGCCCCAACGATATTATCCTGGTTGCGGGTAAAGGACACGAGACTTATCAGGATATTCAGGGCGTAAAACACGATTTTGACGACCGGCAAGTGCTTCGCGAGGCATTTCAAAACCACTAACTTTGCTCCATGCTCTATTACCTCTTTCAGTACCTCGACCGTGCTTTTGACTTCCCAGGCGCCAGGGTATTTCAGTACATTTCGTTTCGCGCACTCGGCACAGTGATCACATCGCTCCTGATTGCCGCCATTTTCGGTCGACGCATCATCGACCAACTCCGGAAATTACAGATCGGCGAGTCGATTCGGGATTTGGGGCTGGAAGGGCAGATGCAGAAGCGCGGAACGCCCACCATGGGCGGCTTCATCATCATGGCCTCGCTGATTATTCCGGTGCTCCTGTTTGCCAAACTCTCGAACGTCTACATCATCCTGCTGCTGGTGTCGGCCATCTGGACGTGCCTGATTGGGTTTATCGATGATTACATCAAGGTCTTTAAGAAGAACAAAGAAGGACTGGAGGGTAAATTCAAAGTAGTGGGGCAGATTGGCCTTGGTTTAATTGTTGGCCTGACGCTGTCGTTCAATCAATACGTAACCATCCGGGTGTACGAAAAACCCGCCGCTGGCGCCATTGTTCGACAACTTACTCGCTATCAGGACATTCACTCGACGGTGTCCACCATTCCATTCCTGAAAAATAACGAGTTCGATTACAGCTCGCTACTCTTCGGCATGGTCTCGACCGATTACACCTGGATCGTCTATACGCTGGTTTGCATCTTCATTATCACAGCGGTTTCCAACGGGGCCAACATCACCGACGGCATCGACGGGCTGGCCGCAGGTACGTCGGTCATTATCGGTTTAACCATCGGGGTACTGGCTTATGTGTCGGGTAACGCCCGCTTCGCCGACTACCTGAACATCATGTACATTCCCAATTCGGGCGAGCTGGTAATTTTCTGTGCCGCCTTTGTGGGGGCCTGCGTGGGTTTTCTCTGGTACAATTCGTACCCCGCCCAGGTGTTTATGGGCGATACGGGTAGCCTAATGCTGGGTGGTGTTATTGCGGTACTAGCCCTCACGATCCGGAAAGAACTGCTAATTCCGGTCATGTGCGGCATTTTTCTGGCCGAACTTGTCTCGGTTATTACACAGGTCAGCTACTTCAAATACACGAAAAAGAAGTACGGCGAAGGCAGGCGAATATTACTAATGTCGCCGCTCCACCACCACTTCCAGAAAAAAGGCTATCACGAGGCCAAAATCGTCACCCGCTTCTGGATCGTCGGCATCATGCTGGCGGTCATGACGCTGGCGACGTTGAAACTACGTTAAACGAATTAAGAATTAAGAGTTAAGAATTAAGAGTTGCGCTGCTAAATCATTCCTCTTGTTCCAACAGCAGCGCAATTCTTAATTCTTAACTGAAAAAAATGAACGCATACATCTTCCCCGGCCAGGGTTCTCAGTTTACGGGAATGGGCCACGACCTGTATCAACAGTCAGAACAGGCCAAGTCATTGATGGATCAGGCCGATCAGATTCTCGGCTTCAGCCTGACCAACATCATGTTTACCGGCACCGACGAGGAGCTGAAACAGACCAATGTTACGCAGCCAGCTATTTTCCTGCACTCGGTAGCGAAAGCGCTAACGGCCGAAAACTTCGCGCCCGCTATGGTAGCAGGTCACTCGCTCGGTGAGTTCTCGGCGCTGGTTGCGGCGGGTGCGCTTTCGTTTGAAGACGGGCTTCGGCTGGTTGCCCAACGCGCCGACGCTATGCAACGCGCCTGTGAACTGAACCCATCCACAATGGCCGCTATTCTGGGCCTTCCCGACGCCATCATCGAGCAGATTTGCGAGGAGGTGAACGGTGAAACGGGCGAGATTGTGGTGCCAGCCAACTACAACTGCCCCGGTCAGGTGGTTATTTCGGGCAGCAACGAAGGCATTCGTATTGCCTGCGAACGCCTGAAAGCAGCCGGCGCCAAACGGGCATTACCGCTACCCGTAGGTGGTGCGTTCCACTCGCCGCTGATGGAGCCCGCCCGCGCTGATCTGGCCCAGGCCATCGAGAACACGCCGTTCCAGTCGCCCCGTTGCCCGATTTACCAGAATGTAAACGCGCAACCCTCCACCGACGTACCCACGATCAAAGCCAATCTGATTGCGCAACTCACCGCCCCCGTCCGCTGGACACAGTCGGTCGAAGCCATGACCACCGACGGCGCCACCCTCTTCACCGAATGCGGCCCCGGCAAAGTCCTGCAAGGTCTGGTGAAGAAAATCGCACCGAGCGTGGAAGTAGCGGGCATTTGATGTAACACGGACTTCAGTCCGTCTTTCCACCCGTCTTAAAGACGGACTGAAGTCCGTGTTACGTCAATCCGCATCCAGATACGCCGGGAACTTGGCGCGGAAGGCTTGCAGATCGTTCAGCGATAGCGTTTGCTGGTGGATGATTTCGGTATCGTATTGGCGGAAGAGCACGTCTCCTTTAAAGTCGATCAGGGCTGAACCGCCACGGTAGGGATGATCGTTTCCGTCGGTACCCACGCGGTTGACGCCCGCTACGTAGCTGAGATTTTCGATGGCGCGGGCCTGTAGCAGCGTGTCCCACGGCTGTTGGCGCGGGGCGGGCCAGTTGGCTACGTAGAGCAGCAGATCATAGTCGAGTTGGTCGGGGGCGATCTGTTTGTTTCGGCTCCAGACCGGGAAACGAAGGTCGTAGCAAATCAGCGGACAGATGCGCCAGCCACGCCATTCGCGCACCAGCCGCGACGTACCTGCCGAATAGGTCTTGTCTTCGTCCGCCATTCTGAACAGATGGCGTTTATCGTAGGTGGCGAACTGACCGTCGGGTTCCATCCAGATCAGTCGGTTATAATACCCGCCGTTTTCCTTCACCACATAACTGCCCGTGACCACCGCGTTGGTCTGCGCCGCCATTTGCTTCAGCCACTTGAACGTAGTCAGGTTCATCGGCTCGGCCACGGCGCGGGCGTCCATCGTAAAACCCGTCGTAAACATTTCGGGCAATACAATCAGGTCCGTCGGCTCGGGCAGGGTAAAAATCTTCTCCTCCAGCATCGCCCGATTGGCCACAGGGTCCTGCCAGTGAAGTTCGGTTTGAAGGAGGGTGATGTTCATAGAAGGGGAGTAAAGGGAGGAGGGGGAAGAGAGGGAGGAAGGGGGTTGCTTACGCAGGAGTAGCTACGCGTGCGTGAGCAATCCCCTTCCTCCCTCTCTTCCCCCTCCTCCCTTTACTCCTTTATTTTGGAAAACGCATTTTATACTCCACGTCCACATTCCCACGCGTGATGTCGGCGAGGCGTTTTTTGAGGAGCTGGCGTTTCAGCGGCGACATATAGTCGGTGAAGAGTTTGCCTTCGATGTGGTCGTATTCATGCTGAATGATCCGGGCGGCGGTGCCTTCGTATTCTTCCTCGTGCTCGTTCCAGTCAACGTCGAAATAGCGGATCACGATGAACTCGGGACGGTAGACGTCATTGCGGATGCCGGGAATGCTCAGGCAGCCTTCTTCAAATGCCCATTCATCGCCGTCTTCATCAATGATTTCGGCATTGATAAACACCTTTTTGAAGCCAACGAGCGTCGGGTCGATGTCCTCTTCCGATTCGCCTTCGTTGAACGGTTGCCCGTCCACCACGAACATCCGCACGCTTTGCCCGATCTGTGGAGCGGCAAGCCCCACACCCGACGCCGCGTACATGGTTTCGAACATGTCTTCGCTCAACTTTTTCACGTCGAGCGTACCTTTTTCAATGTCTTTGGCCTTCTTCCGCAATACCGGATCGCCGTAAGCTACAATTGGGAGAATCATTTTTTAAGGAGGTTTCGGGTTTGATGTTTTGCGTTTGATGTTGCTTTGCTAATCAGGGACTACCTCGCGTAGCAGGGCAACGTCAAACGCAAAACATCAAACCCGAAACTAATTTTTGCTTTCCATAAATGACTGGAGGATGATCGTGGCGCTCACCATGTCGATGTTGCCTTTCACCCGCCGATCTTTCTTACTGGTGCCACCCGCAATCATCGACTGCATGGCCATCCGCGACGTAAAACGTTCATCGTGCTGATAAACAGTCTGTTCGGGAAACACCACTTTCAATTTCTTAATCAGACCGCGAACCGGAGCCGTTGTATCGGTATCGGTGCCGTCGGTATTCGTTGGCCAGCCCACGACGAATGCCTCAACCGGTTCGGCCGCTACGTAGGCTTTCAGTCGATCGAGCAGCGTATGGGTAGGCACCGTTTCCAGGGCCGTTGCGATGATCTGCATCGGGTCGGTCACGGCCAGGCCGGTCCGTTTGTTTCCGTAATCAATCGCCACGATTCGCGCCATAGTATCAGCAAAGGTACGAAAGTGCAGATTGCCGTACCTACTGTCGAGCTGCTATGTTGATTCGGAAGCCTGTAATAGGCAACTCGCCAATATGGCAATTTTGCCATCACTATTTTGTATATTTGCACTATACGATACTTGTTTAGGCCATGCAACCCATACCTTCTTCTCGAACCAACGCTACAGGCAGGCTTCAGGCTCGCCCTGTTTCGGAACTCATCCGACAGGCACGTCATGGCGTGTTACGGCAACGGGTCGATGAAATAGCGCGTCTGGTCAGCCTGACCGATAAGGATATGGCCCGCATTCTGAACATGTCGGTGCGGAGTTTACACGGCAAATCAGACACCGAATTATTGACACTGGCGGCTAGCGAACGGCTATTACTGCTCGAACGGCTGGTGCAGCATGGCCTGGCGGTGTTCGACGGGCGGGCCGATGTGCTGGCCCGTTGGCTGCACACGCCACTGAACGAACTGGCTTACCGCGAAGGGGCGCTCGAAGACAATGATCAGCCAACCCCGTTGCGCAACATGGGCAGTTTCACCGATCCAGCACTACGCGGCAACACCGGAGCAGTAAGCCCAGCCAGACCTGACGCCGACGCAGGTACGTTGCCCGCTATCATACCGCAGTCGCCCATTGCGGTGCTGGACACGGTATCAGGCTTTTCGCTAGCTGAAGACGTGCTGGGCCGCATTGAGTGGGGCATCGTCGGCTAGGAACGTATGGACGTTTACCGGATCAACAAAGAGCCTTACCATACCGAGCCGCTATCAGTAGTGGGAAGCCACCGGCACGGCGGACGCTGGAACCCCAAAGGCATTGGTATTCTCTACACCAGCCGAACGCCCGAGCTGGCGCTACTCGAAACGCTGGTTCACCTTCCCGCGCTTACCCTGTCTGAACTACCGCAGCTTTGGCTAAGCACCCTCCGCCTACCCGACCCCGACGTACCTGACACTGTTTTCTGGACCGATCCGGCCCGTTTACCCGCCTACTGGCGATCAGGTACGTTAGCCGAAACGCAGTCTATCCTAACCGACTGGCTCGTCGACCCCTTCTGCCTGGCCGTAGCCGTGCCTTCCGTCATCATCGATCTGTCCTACAACCTGCTGCTTCACCCAAACCACCCCGCCTTCGCCCAAATCGAGCTGGTCAATCAGATTCAGATTCCGTTGGATAGTCGGTTGAGGTAATGAAACTGTATAGCTTTGTGTAAAGTCAACAGTCTGCATGAAACCTACGACAACCAAATCAACAACGCGCCTTACGCCAGCACCCGACCGAAAAAAACGCAACCTTGATAACACCGTTTTGAACGGTTTCTTCGGAAAAGGCCCTAAGAACATCTGGGAAAAGGATATCAAGACGGGTGAGGGCAATTTTGATGCATGACCACTAAATGCTACCGAAATATCGTACTGTTATGATAGTCGAGGTATACCCGCGAGGGCTTATTTGCCTCTAGCGCTGGCAACACAGCTAATTGTTTACCGTGGTACTGATAGTATTCTTTACCGTTATTAAACTCTTCTCTTATTCGCTGACTCACTTCAATTTTCAATTCGGGCGTAACGGTTATGTACCCGTCATCAAAAAGCTTATGCATATCGGAGCGGAGTAATAAACCGTTAGAAACGGTATTGGAACCTGCTTCTGAAAAGGGCTTGATGTGGGCAGCTTCTAAAACAGGCAATGTTTTTTCACCCGTTATCGCACATCGCTTGCTATACGCATCGATCACGGAAAGTCGAAAAGCTCCTTGACCAATTCGAACTTTCGTAAGAACAGAATTGCCGTATTGCGCTGCAACTTCTTCTACGTATGAGGCTCTTTCAGTCGATGTTGGTAAGACGTATTTAGTGAACGTTGCCTGAACCTGCTGCCAAAGAGCCAACCCTATTGCATCGTTGGTATTGTATTTTTTGCCTTGCACAATGCTGTTACTCCAATTAGGAGGTATCGAAATCCAATCTTCTTGCTTAAAAAAAATGGGGTTTGTTAGCGCAATACAGCCAATAACAGGGTTACGCTCAGTCGTCTTGCGATATTGTTGAATAGATCTTCGGAAGTCTTCTATCGTGTTGAATCCGTTGCGGGAGCCAAACGTATCCCAAGCCAAGTTTAAAGGAAGTTGGCTGTGCGCCCAAAAGTAGCCCAAGCCACCAATAGCGTTGTATGGACTTTTTAGTTTGAATAGGAATACGCCACCAGGGCTAAGTGCCCGAAAAATACCCTGACCACCAGGCTGCCAGAAATTTATATCTTCCGGGGAACGAGCACGCAGATAATTATACCAATTCCAGTCAGTCACGCCCATGTAATAATCCATAGGACTAATGTAGTAACTTAATATGGCTTAATGACTCGGGAACGTTAAAACTAAATCAATACAATATACCCTTTCTATAGCAACGTACCTGGCCACGAAGCGGGTGTTAGGTTCACCAGTGCCCCATCGGGGTACAACAGCGTACCTACACAATCCGCAACTTAGCGAAGCTTAACAGCAGTGTTTTTTCGCCCACTACGTCGAACTGGATGACGGCTTTACGTTCGGTGCCGTTTACGTCGAGGGATTTCACGACGCCGAAGCCGAATTTCGAGTGCTCTACTTTCATACCCGCAGCTAGTTCGGCCGTGTTGCTGGGGGCGAAATCGGCAGAGGGCTTGTGGGTGACGGTGGGCTGCGGAACTTGGCGTTGCGCCGTTTTCTGGGCCAGCGACCGTACGAAGTTCATCGAACCAGCCGAGGGCATCTCGTCTTTGCTACGGCTGGCGTACGTATCATCACCCTTGAACCGGGGTTTGGGCGGCGTTACGGTCTTGCTCATCGTCAGGAATCCCTGATCCACTTCCATCAGGAACCGGCTGGGTTCGCAGATTTTCAGTCGACCGTAGTGGTAGCGCGACTCGGCGAAGGAGAACGTCAGGCGCTTTTCGGCGCGGGTAATGGCTACGTAGAACAGGCGGCGTTCTTCTTCCAGATCGGCCCGGCTTTCGAGCATCATCTGGCTAGGGAACAGGTCTTCTTCCAGCCCAACAATGTGTACGTTCTTGAATTCCAGCCCTTTAGCGGCGTGGATGGTCATCATTGTCACCCGGTCGTTGTCGCCGTCTTCTTCTTTTTCGTCGGCGGTGGTCAGCAGCGATACCGTTTGCAGGAAAGCGCTGAGGTTCTTTTCCTCGTTATCGGGGTTATCGACAAACTCCTTAATGGCGTTCAGCAATTCCTGCACGTTCTCGTAGCGGGCCAGCCCTTCCACGGTCTTGTCTTCGTACAGTTCCTTTAGAATACCCGACGTCTTGGCCACGTGCGCCGACACTTCATAGGCATCTTTCTTGTCGATCAGCAGCATATAGCTTTTGATCAGCTCCGCAAAGCCTTCGATCGCAATCGACGCGCGGCCGGTGATGTGGTACGTGATGTTGCTGACGATCTCCCAGATAGGTACGTTCTTCTCCGATGCCAGCACCGAAATCTTGGCCAGCGTGGTGTCGCCAATGCCGCGTTTGGGCAAGTTGATGATCCGCTTGAAGGCCTCTTCGTCGGCCTGATTGACGGTGAAGCGCAGGTAGGCGATCAGGTCTTTGATCTCTTTCCGCTGGTAGAACGACAGCCCCCCGATGATCCGGTACTTGATGCTCAGCTTGCGCAGGGCTTCCTCAAACGCCCGCGACTGAGCGTTGGTGCGGTACAGAATGGCGAAATCGTTGTTGTGCAGGCTGTCGCGCATTTTGGCCTCGAAGATGTTCGAAGCAACCATCCGGCCTTCTTCGTTATCTGACGAGGCTTTGATGACTTCGATCAGCGGGCCAGTTTCGTTGTCGGTGAAGACGCGCTTTTCGAGCTGATTCCGGTTGCGGGCAATCACTGAATTGGCCGCCTGCACAATGGTGTTGGTGCTGCGGTAATTCTGCTCCAGCTTCACGATTTTCACCGTGTCTTTGCCGTAATCTTTCTGGAAATTCAGGATGTTCTCGATGTTGGCCCCCCGGAACGCGTAGATACTCTGCGCATCGTCGCCCACCACGCAGATGTTCTGATGCACCGCCGCCAGCTTGCGCGTGATGAGGTACTGCGACACGTTTGTATCCTGAAACTCGTCGACCAGTACGTGCTGAAATTTGTGCTGGTACTTATGCAAAATATCCAGATGGTCGCGGAAGAGGATGTTGGTATTGAACAGCAGGTCGTCGAAATCCATGGCGTTGGCCTGGAAACAACGGGTGCTGTAGACCTTGTAGATTGCCCCCACCTCCGGCATCTTCGCCGACGCATCGTCGGCCTGAATGATGGCGTTGTTCAGGTATTCGTCGGCGCCAACAAGCCGGTTTTTCGCACTCGAAATGCGGTTAAATACGGCGTTGGCGCGGTACTGCTTGTCGTCGAGGCCGCGTTCCCGAATAATAGCGCGGAGCAATGATTTCGAGTCGTCGGTGTCGTAGATCGAGAAGTTACTGGTGTAGCCCAGCGCTTTGGCTTCTATACGCAGGATCTTAGCGAACACGGAGTGGAACGTACCCATCCAGATGTTACGCGCCTCGTTGCCAATCACTTTCTCGATCCGGTGACGCATTTCGCCCGCAGCCTTGTTGGTAAAGGTCAGCGACAGAATCCGAAACGGATCAACGCCCTTGTCGATCAGGTGGGCAATGCGATAAGTCAGTACGCGTGTTTTGCCCGAACCGGCTCCGGCGATGATCATCATCGGACCGTTGCCATGTGTCACGGCTTCGCGCTGCGGGTCGTTCAGACCGGCTATATAATCAATCATGAAAAGACGATGGATGTTCGATGCTGGCTGGTAGACCACCGGTTAGCCGGTTTATTTGCCATCACCCAGCTATAGATAACAATCAAATTTACGTAAAAATTTGGGGGCGGGCTAACAAAGTACCAAGGGCGGGGTTTAGCCTAGTAAATAACTAGACAACAAAACCAACGTTATGGAAAATCAAGACAACCAGGATGAGATCCGGGCAAAACAGGCTATCAGCCCTGCCGGATTGGAAGACCAGTCGGCCGAAGGAAACAGTGGTGTCGGTGCTGAGATTGATGCGCCCGAATTACCCGCTAACGAAATGGAAGACAAGTATATGGATGGTGATGAGCCTGCCGAAAACGTACCCATGACACACCCCAATCGCAATGATGGTGGGAAACCGGATATCGATAAACCGGCATATAGCTAATACAAAAACGGCCTCTGCACTGGTGCAGAGGCCGTTTTTGTATTAGAGATTGGGTACGTTGCTTTTGTCATCCCGACGTCAGGAGGGATCTTGAGTTTGGCCTGTCATCAGGTTAAGAAAACTTAAGATCCCTCCTGACGTCGGGATGACAAAAAACAACGTACCCAGCCGTTACTTCCGCTTCGGGCCAATCGCGTCATAGATCACGACTTTCTCCCAGAGGGTCGCGTAGTTGTTCCGAAAATCGTCGTGGATTGGGTGTTTCTGGTAGATTTCTTCGTCGGCGGCGCTGTCGAACAGGCAAAGCCACGAATAGGTATAGTTCCGCTCGATAACGGCGCGGTTGGTGGCAGCAGGTTCGCCAATGTGCACCATCTTGATAGTCGGCACCTTTGCCAGCATAGTTAACCCTTCCAGTAACTTGGCTTTGTCGGCGGCGTTGCCGGGGTTTTTCAGATAAAAAAGTACGTGGTGTACGAATGTCTCTTTAGCGGCAACGGCTGGCAGACCGGCGGTAACTCCGGCAGCAACACTACCCTTGATGAATGTTCTGCGTGATGATTGGCTCATGGCTGATTCTGATTTGTGTACAAAATAACAAACCTTAATCCGTTTACTGTCGCACTGGCATACCCTTCCTGCCTTAGCCCTGTTTTTTGTACCTTTGCGGTATGCTTGAACAACTTGAATCGATAAGCGAACGCTTTAACGAAGTAGCACAACAGATTGTGCAGCCTGAGGTGTCTGCGGACCCCAAGCGCTTCATGAAGCTGAGCAAGGAATATAAAGAGCTTGATAAGATCGTGCAGCAGTACCGGGCTTATCAGCAGGTACTTGCCGAAATTGTGAATGCCCGCGATGTTATCGCCACGGAAAAAGACGAAGAGTTTCGCGATATGGCCAAAGGCGAACTCGACGAACTGATTCCCCGCCGCGATGAACTGGAAGAACAGCTAAAAGAAATGCTGATTCCGAAAGATCCCAACGACAGCCGGAACATCATTCTGGAAATTCGGGGTGGTACCGGCGGCGACGAAGCCGCCATTTTTGCGGGCGATATCTTCCGCATGTATCAGCGCTTCTGCGAGAAAATGGGCTGGAAAATGACCCTCGTCGACTTTACCGAAGGCTCGTCGGGCGGTTATAAAGAGATTATCACCGAGATTGAAGGGGAAGACGTATACGGCAAGATGAAATTCGAGTCGGGCGTTCACCGGGTGCAGCGCGTACCCGCCACCGAAACGCAGGGCCGGATTCACACCTCAGCCGCCAGCGTGGCCGTTCTGCCTGAAGCCGAAGAAGTTGACGTCGAGATCAACATGAACGACATTCGGAAAGATACCTTCTGTTCGTCGGGCGCAGGTGGTCAGTCGGTAAACACGACCTATTCGGCCGTGCGGCTTACCCACATTCCAACGGGCCTTGTGGTGCAGTGCCAGGACGAACGGTCGCAGTTGAAAAACTTCGATAAAGCCCTGACGGTACTTCGTTCTCGCCTGTACGAGATCAAACTCCAGGCGCATAACGACGCCATTGCTTCGCAACGCAAAACGATGGTGGGCAGCGGCGACCGGTCAGATAAGATACGTACCTACAACTACCCCCAAAGCCGCGTCACCGATCACCGCATCGGCCTGACGGTGTACAATCTTCCTGCGGTGATGGAAGGCGACATCGGTCAGTTCATTGAGCAACTGCGCATCGCCGAGAACGCTGAGCGGTTGAAAGAAGGCACGAGCGCGTAGGAGTTAGAGTCCAACTTTCTAAAGTTCAATGTTCAAAGGGCTTCGCTTATTCACGGTTTGTGAGTGAGCGAAGCCCTTTTTTAATCGTTCAACGTCTAAGGTCCAATGTTCAAATGGTCCTGTTCATTCATGATATGTGTGTGAGCAAGGCCATTCCTTATTTAATACGTTTGAGTTAACTCAAACGGGCCTCGCTTACTCACAGATCGTGAATAGGCAAAGCCCGTTAAACATTAAACGTTAAACATTAGATCTTCCCTCCCTACAACGTCGCCGACAAGCGGGCGAAGAGGAAACGGCCGTTGAAACCACCCTGGTTGGATGGGTACAGGAAGCGGCCCCGGTTCGAGAGGTCACGGCCTGAGTTGTAATCGAGCGAACCCTGGGCGTTGCGAGGGTCAACGTAGAGTTGATCTGGGTACACATCGAATACGTTGTTGGCACCTACTTGCAAATTCAGAATCTTGGTGAGCTTGTAGCCTACCGTAATGTCTGAAATCCAGATGGCACCGAACGTTTGGTCGAGCAAGGCGTTGCCGGATGCGTCGCGGGCAAACTGCGTGTTCCAGTACGTACCCGTAGCGGCGTTAATTGTAGTTGGGTCAGCCGTGGTCAGGTTGCGTACTTCGCCAAAACGAACCGTCCGGAACGAGACATCGAACTTGCCGGCGGTGTAAGCTGCGCTCAGGTTAAACTTACTGCGGGGCAAACCCGTTTCCAGCAACGCCACCTGCGACCGGTCGAAGAACAACGTACGGGGCCAGCTATCCGGGTTACCGCCTCGGGCTTCGTTATTCGCCGTGCTGTTCAGGAACGCCGACGGGTTAATTGCCGTCACCTTGGTTTGGTTGAAGTTCACAGCCGCCGACAAGGTCAGCCGACCTTTACCCAGATTGAGTCGTTCTGTGGCTACGATATCAAGCCCTTTTGTTTGGGTATTGGCAGCATTGGCGAAGAAGCGAACAATGTTTACACCAGGGTAATCGGTAGCCGAAAATCCCAACAAGGTCCGGCTAAACGGACCTGAATACAGAATGCGATCCTTGATGTCGATCAAGTACGCATCGACCGTCATGGTGAAGTTCCGGCCAACTCGACCGGCGAAGCCCAGCGTATAGTTGACCGATGTTTCAGGTTTCAGGGCATCAACCCCAATAACAGTACGGGCAATCGGGCTTTCGTTGTTGACCGTCAACGTATTGGAAGGCAATCCATTGACGAACTGAGTACTGGTGTTGTTGAAATAGCGCTGTTGCAGACTCGGCGCCCTGAAACCGGTGCTGACCGCTCCGCGCAGACTAAAGAACTCGGCAAACTTGTAGCGCGACGCCAGTTTACCCGTCACCTGCGACCCAAAATCAGAATAGTTTTCATACCGCCCCGCCAGATCAACCAACCACTTACTGGTTATCTCGGCTTCTACATCACCATACAAACTGATGTTACTTCTCGATTCATTCAATTCGTTATCAGGCTGATAACCGGGAAAAACCTGCGCACCAGGTAAAGCCAGCCCTGTACCCGACGACGGGCCACCAATGGTCATTGAGGCCAGCGGAATCACTTTGGTCACGCCTGAATAAGACGTTGATTCGCCCGCCACAATCTGGTAACCATCACGACGGTATTCAGCACCAAACGCCACGTTAACGGTATTGAATCCACTCACTTTCGTGTATAATCTCGAGAAATCGAGGTTGGTCGTGTTTTGATTGAATTTTAACGTACCTGCATAAAAATCGGTCTGTTGACTGGCAGCACTTGGCAACGTGGCATTGCCCGAATTCAGGACATCGAAACGGATACTGTTTCGGCCGTATACATTGCTCAAATCAACGTTCCACTCACCCAGTTTTGTCTTGTAACCCAGCACCAGCGACTGATCATCTAATGTGGCTTCAATGGCGGGAAGAAACCCATCCGGATAGAACAGGGAGCCGTCGGCCCCAAGCGGCTGTTGCGTGCGCGAAACAGGAATTCGGTTATTACCGTAGCCAGTACCCGACCGATGCGTTACACCCGCCGAAAAGTACACTTCAGAATTGGTGGCAACCGGCAACGATCCATTGACGAATACGCCGTAGTTACGGGCCGATGAGTTACCTACCACCATGTTCTGGCGATTGTAACCGCGCTGACTAACCAATTGGGCATCAGCAGACAGCAGCGCAGGACGGTTGGCAACCGGCACTAAACCCGTACCCGGGAAACCACCCGAGGCACCCAGATAAATAGTTGGAGCATTGTCTTCGGCCGAGCGGTTGGTCCGTTCCCGGTCAACAATCTGTCCCGACACCGTTACTGATCCACGCTGACCAATCCGAAATCCTTTCGAAATATCGAATTGAAAAACTTTACCGTCGCGCAAACTTTGGCTCTTATCTACACTTCCGCCACCCAGCACCGGCACTTTATAATTCATTGTCGACACGCTCCCCCCAGTCATCAGCGACGCCGTTAGGCCTTCGTAATTCTTTTTCAGCACCACGTTAATCACACCCGCAATGGCGTCAGACCCGTATTGAGCCGCCGCACCATCGCGCAGCACTTCAACGCGCTCTACGGCGGCTACCGGAATCACGTTCATATCGGTACCTACCGAACCCCGGCCCACCGAACCGTTGATATTGACAAGGGCCGTATTGTGCCGCCGTTTACCGTTTACCAGTACCAGCGTCTGGTCAGGCCCTAAACCCCGCAACGAGGCCGGATCAATGTGGTCGGTACCGTCGGTAACGGTTTGGCGGTTCGAATTGAACGAAGGCGCTACGAAATTCAGAATCTGACTTACATCGACCTGTGCATAGCTTTTCATTTCTTTCGTGGTAATTACATCTACCGGCACAACGCTTTCGATGTTTATCCGAGCAGTTGCAGCCCGCGAACCGATCACAACCAGTTCGCTTAAACTCGACTGACTTTCAACCAATTTAGTCGTCAATTTCACTTCACCGCTGGTTGGTACCGTAACGGGAACCGTGACACTCTGATAGCCTACAAAACTGATCACTAACTGGTAAGTACCGGGTGTAAGCCGGAGCAGATAATTTCCATCACCATCGGCGCTGGTACCAATCTGAGTACGCATGGCTACCACACTGGCACCAGGAATACCGTTGCCAGTTCCCGAATCGATGACCCGGCCGCGAACGGTTTGCGCCAGAACACAACTGATTGTCAGCAGGAAGCAGACAAACAGCATGACAATATTCTTTCTCTTGTACAAGTTACTCATGGGCATAATTTTTTATATTTACCCCTAAGTAAAATAATATAGATCAACTTAAGCCATAAATCAGTATAATATTTTGCCAAAAATGAGAATTAAAAAATATTATCTTTTTATAATCCACCCGTTTTGCCACCATCTACAGGTACGTTGATGCCAGAGATAGAGGCGGCGGCCGGTGTGCACAGAAAAGCAACGGCGGCGGCACCTTCTTCGGCGGTGGCAAACCGACCAATCGGAATTTCACGCTTCATCTGATCGGCTACTTCGTCAATTGTTTTGCCCGATGACGTTGCCCGCATGGCCAAAACAGCATCCAGCCGGGCAGTGCGCGTGTAGCCCGGCAACACGTTGTTGACGGTAATACCCCAGGGGCCGAGTTCGAGAGACAGCGTTTTGGCCCATTGCGCCACAGCCCCGCGAATCGTGTTCGATACGCCCAGTCCCACGATTGGCTGCTTCACCGACGTGCTGATAATATTGACGATCCGGCCATAACCGGCATCGCGCATACCTGTTGCCAATAGCTGCACCAGCGTTTGGTTATTGATCAGGTGATTATGAAACGTTTGCACAAAGGCCTCATCGGTTGCTTCAATCAGCGGCCCACCCGCTGGCCCGCCCGTATTGTTGATAAGTATGTGGATAACTGGATGTGTCGTTAATAACTCAGTAAGAGCGGCTTTCACACTGCCCTGCTGGCTAAAATCGGCTACGGAAATATGATGCTGCTGCCCTTTACTGGTGTCGAGTGTTTGCTTCACGGCTTCCAGCGAATCAGCATTGCGGGCCATCAGGACCACGTTGGCCCCCAACAGGGCCAATTCAATGGCGGTGGCACGGCCTATGCCTTGTGAACTGCCGCAGACAAGAGCCGTTTTTTGAGTGAGATCGAGGTTCATGCAAGCAAAGTTAACGCACCCGGCAACGTACCCGAAAAACCTTTACGACCTTCCCAGCGTATATCTATCTAAAACCATCACACAACTATGAAGTTTCTGTTTTCACTCAGCGTCTGCATTTGCCTGGCTATCAGCTTGTCGGGCAGCTATCTGGCGCATCGCACGGCCATTCACGAGCCATCGGTCACCGTTGCCGCTGCGCCCAGCCACGCCGCCTTCGACAAACTGCTGAAAGCTCACGTCAACGCGTCGGGCATGGTCAATTACAAAGGGTTTCAGAAAGACAAAGCCGATCTGAAAGCGTATACCGATATGCTCGGCAAGAATGCCCCGGCCAGCAACTGGAGTAAAGATGACCAGCTTGCCTATTGGATCAATGCCTATAACGCCTTCACCATTCAGCTCATCATTGATAACTACCCGGTGAAGAGCATTAAAGACATTGGCTCGAAGATCAAAATTCCGTTTGTGAACACGCCCTGGGATGTGAAGTTCATCAAGATCGGCGGCGAGACTTACGATCTAAACAATATCGAACACGGCATTATCCGCAAAAAATTCTCGGAGCCGCGCATTCACTTTGCGCTGGTCTGCGCCGCTAAATCGTGCCCACGGTTACGCAACGAAGCCTTTGAGGGCAAGCGCCTCGATGCGCAACTGGAAGACCAGGGCGTTGACTTTATGAACAACCCCGCCAAAAATTCGGTGACGGCCAAACAAGCCAGCCTATCCAAAATTCTGGACTGGTATGGCGGTGATTTTCAGAAAATGAAAGGACAGTCGGTAAAAGATGTGGTAAATCAGTTCTCGAAAAACAAGATCACCGACGCCACCAAAATCTCGTACCAGACCTACAATTGGGATTTGAACGAGCAGTAGGCTCAGTTAATTGATGGTAATGGTGCTGTGTTGCTTTGATTCCCTCCCTATAACGCCTCGTACGCGTTCAAAAAATGAGTGGCCAGAATAGCATTCTGAGGTAGCAAACACGGAATTGATTGAATTTTGGGATACGCCAACAGGCTATCTTCGGCAAAAAGCGAATCATCGAACGGCTTTAGCCTGGCCTTTGTGTGCGGACAAGCCAGAAACGGCTCAGCAGCTTCGGTTGTTGAGCCGTTTTTTTCAATCACCAATAAGCCCGTCGGATTCAATGGATTAATCGACACATCGAACAGGCGGTGTTCTATGATGTTATAGCCCAACTCCTGCGCCGCCGACACCAGACTGGTAACGTACCCATGGTGTAGCATCCGCGCTCTGGCCTCTTCGCCGGCCAATTCGTAACTGGGTTCAAGTAGCACCACATATCGGTTGGCTACCCGGTACAACTCGGCTAAAGCTTCTTTTTCGCGGCCCCCATTGGGCTCAACCGAGTGCGAGGTGTACACAATATCAACAGAATTATCGGCCAGTGGCATCTGAAACAGATTACCCGTAAACAAAGTAGGGTGCTTTATGCCTTGCTCACGCATGAAACCAAGCGCGTAGTGAATGCGTGACCACGACAGATCGAACCCCAGCACGTGCCCTATGGCGTGGGGCAACTGCGGCACTACCCGGCCTAAGGTAGTAGCTTCGCCAACGCCGGCCTCCAGAATAGAATTGAACGACCCCAACCCAAGCAACACCTTCACGATATTCTGGCAGTACGCTTCTTTCAGATCGGCGTTCTGCCGGTATCCCTGTACGTAGGAGCCCGCCTGGAAATCGTAGCTGATCAGAATATCTTCGAGCGAGTTGGTGGTGCTGTTGTCCAGTTTCTTTAGAAACCCGATTACGTTATTTCCCTGATCGTACTGCTCTTTTACCTGGGTCAAAAACTTATACTTATTCATGTTGTGTAGCGCCGAAGCTAGAGCTTCGGTAGTATTTTTCATTTCCACTTCAGCGTATTGAGCAACTGCATCATATCGGCCCGAACGTATTTTATGGCTGGTGCCAGTGAATCATTGGCGGTGGCGGTGTCGAAATAGAGGGCACCACGCAGAAAATGACGTGTACTGTCGGTGGTTACAAACTGAAACTGGCTGGGCACTTCCCCTTCGAGCGTGATCAGGCTGGCGGCCAGACCGTTTTTCAGACGTACCTGCTGCTGCTCAATCAGCGAGGCTTTCACGTTGTGTTTGGCCGTCAGTTTATAGGCGTCGGCCAGCAGACCGCGCAACCGTTCCACATCGTTCAGCACAGGTTTGTAGGTGATCTGAACGGTGGCTTTCAGAGTAGGATAATACACAAAAATCCAGTGGGGCTCGGCGCGGGGAAACGTATCGGGCAATACGCGGGCAATGCGGTTTACCTCAAACTGGTACGGATGCCCCGCCGGACTGCTAACATACCTGGCGGCTGGCAAATCGAAGCGGGGGTAGCCTTTGGGTTTAGGTACGTAGTTTGGCTCGTTGGCCGAGGTACAGGCGGCAAAAGTGAGCGTAGCCAGTACGAAAAGACTGGCGCAGAGGCGGGCTGGTATCATGTGTTGACTAACGATGGCGAAGGCTGGTTCGTTGTTTCAACCACAAGAATAGTATCTTCCTGCATCAAAACCGACTTTATCGCTATGACGCCCGTCATCGACACCCACGAGCTGACTCAGTATTACGGAAGCACAAAGATTTTGAAGGGAATTAACCTCAGCGTGGCCCCTGGCCAGGTGGTGGGTTATATTGGCCCCAACGGTGCCGGCAAATCGACCACCATCAAAACGCTGATTGGTTTACTACCTGATTTTCAGGGTGAAGCAACGGTACTGGGTCTCGACCTACGTACTGAAGCCATGGAGATAAAACGGCGCATTGGGTACGTACCCGAGAACGCCGCCCTCTACGACCTGCTAACCCCCATGGAATACCTCAATTTTGTGGGGCAACTCTATGAACTGGATTCGGCAGCCGTCGAAAAGAAGGCACTTGAACTTCTTCGTTTGTTCAGCCTTGAGTACCAGGCCCACGACCGTATGACGACCTTCTCGAAAGGCATGCGTCAGAAAGTACTGCTCATCTCGGGCCTGCTGCACAACCCCGATCTGGTCTTTCTGGATGAACCCCTTTCCGGCCTCGATGCCAACGCGGTGGTGCTGGTGAAACAGATTATTCGCCAGTTGGCCGACTCGGGCAAGACGGTATTCTACAGTTCGCACATTATGGATGTGGTAGAGAAAATTTCGGACCGTATTATCATCATCAACGCCGGTGAGATCATTGCCGACGGGTCGTTCTCGGAACTCCAGGCGCAACGCGAAACCGGCAGTTCGCTCGAACAGCTCTTTGGTCAGTTGACTGGCTCTGATAGCCACAACACCACCGCCGAAGAGTTTATCTACGCGCTGAACCAATGACCCCACCTACCTTACTCATCACTGACCGATTGCCGTATTTGTGGCGCTTTCTCGGCGTCAACTACGGACAGCTACGGGCTATTCTGTTGGTTAAACTGACACTTGATAACCGGCGACCTGTGGCGTTCAACCAGTGGAAAAAGGCCAGCGAAACCAAAAACTCGTACTGGCTATCGCTGGGCATGTATGCGTTTCTGGGCCTGCTATTCGCCATGTTCCTGAGTTTTGCGCCTCCAACCGGTATTGTTAAGCCAGCCGCACTCTTCTTTGGGTACGTGCTGGCAATCTGCACCATGTCGCTCATCAGCGATTTCTCGTCGGTGATCCTCGACTCGGCAGATAACCAGATTATGTTGTTCAGGCCCGTCGACAGCCGGACTATGCTGGTGGCGCGCATTGTACACATCGTCAGTTACCTGTTTGCCATTGCCCTGGCTGTTGGCGTAGCCGGCATTCTGGTTATTGGCTACCGGTTTGGCAGTGTAGCCGGATTGCTGACGTTGGTCATGTGCCTGCTCATGGCCATACTAGCCGTTTTTCTGACAAATGTGATCTATCTGGGACTCATGCAGTTTGTTAGCAACGAGCGCATCCGGGAAGTGATCAATTATGTACAGATCGGCATGGGCGTGGTCTTCTACGGCGGCTATCAGATACTCCCCCGCCTGATCAATAGCGACGGTGATGCCCGGTTTCAGCCGTTTATCTGGAAGGCCTGGCATTACTTTCTTCCCCCGCTCTGGAGTGCCGGTAGCCTCGACATAGTCATTAACCGACAGGTCGATGGGCAGCATTGGGGCTTGCTGGGTCTGGCCCTGACCATGCCGTTTGTTGGTCTGTACATCATGATCCGGGTCTTGGGGCCCGCCTTCAGCAGCCAACTAGCCAACCTCGATCAGGACGAAACGGCGAAACCCACAACCGCCCCTGTCAAGACAAGCAACGCGTCGAAACCATCGCTTTCATTCGCAAACCGTATGGCTAACTGGCTTACCAGTAGCCCACTCGAAAAGGCGGGCTTCACCTTTGTATGGTTCATCACAGGCCGCGACCGCAAGTTTAAACTACGTACCTACCCCGGCCTGGGCTTTGGGCTGGTCTACGCCGTTATCATGACGACGAACAATAAATCGGCAATGGCGCAGGGCGATGGTTTTTTCCTGTTGATCCTGTACTTCGGTGGTATTTACATCATGACCGCGCTGATGCAGATCGCTATTTCCGACAATTTCAAGGCGGCCTGGATTTACGAATCGGCCCCCATGCGCGAACCGGGCATTTTGCTGGTGGGTGCACTGAAAGCTCTGGTCGTCAAGCTCATGGTTCCTTACTTCATGGTACTGGCGGCCTATGTACTTTACCTGAAAGGCAGTAGCGTGTTACCCGACATTTGCCTGGCGTTTGTCAATTCGCTGGTCATGTTGCTGGTCTCTGCCATCGTAAGCAAGCGACACCTCCCCTTCTCAATGGAACAGGATGTTCTCCGCAACAACGCCACATCCCGCAGCTTTCTGAGTCTGTTTATTTTGGGATTGATTGGCGCTGCACACTGGGGCCTAACCTACGTTCCCTACGCCCGCTGGATTGCCATTCCCATCATGGCGGGCGTCGCCTTTGTGCTACTCCGCTCGTACCGGAAAACACAATGGAGCGATATAGAGAATTAGGTGAAGGGTGAAGGGTGAGGGGTGTTGCTTTCGCAAGCGTAATGCTCTCGAGAAAGCAACACCCCTCACCCTTCACCCTTCACCCCTCACCCTTCACCCCTCACCCCTCACCCCTTACTCACCTCTTCAAACTCTCAATCACGATTTCTTCGAAACCGGGGAGCGTTTTATAGGCGTAGGTGGCGCGCCAGGGGGTGTCTTTATAGTCGTAAGAAACTTCCAGATATGGTTTCTGGCTGGTGCGGCCCGTATCATCAGCCCGGGTGTTGATTCGCACCGGAATAGACTCGTAATATTTGAAGTAGTTCGGGTGAGTCAGGTAGCCGAGCGGAGTAGTATCCCAGGGAACAAACCCATCGGTTCCAAAGAAATTTTTATTCAGTAACTGCCACGGCCTGATTGTTTTACTCAGCCATTGATCACCTTCCGATCCCCGGGCCAGAAAATCCAGATCGGTACGGCCCAAAAACGTGTAAACGCTACACTCATATCCCGACAATACCACTTTCACGCCGGCCTCAAACAGCACTCGAAAAGCTTCCGGATCTTTTTCGAAGTTGTAATCACCCACCGCAGCCGACTCCAGACCGGGGCGGAACGGCAAACCGGGCGTACGACCCGCGCAAACAACCACCTCTTCTATTTGCGTGGCCAGTTCGGGATGATTTTTTATAACGGTGGCTACGTTGGTAACCGGCCCAATGGCCAAAATCGGCATCCGTTCCCGACGAAGCGCCGCCGCCATTGCCCGACTGGCATCTGTTTCCCGGCCAATATCGCGCAACGTATCAGACCCGCGGTAAACCGGAATTTGCTGCCCCGTCTTGTTATACCATCCTAATAGCTTTTGCGTCACCTGATACCCGTAATCAACGTAGGTAACGGTACTGATGCCCACCAGTTTCACTTTATCAGTGTGGCGCAGAGCCATCATGAGCGTAATGGCGTCATCAACCTCACGGGCACCCCGTTTATCGGGCATTCCCACCATGATGTCGGTATCCAGCCAGATACGGCGGGGTGTTCGATTGGCATAGGTTGCCTGCTGAACCGGTTTCTGACCGGTACCAATGGTGGCCTGGGCCATACTCAGCCATGGCAAGGCCAGCAACGTACCCAGCATAGCGCCTGCCAGCAAAGACATTCGTTGATTTTTGATCTTCATACAGGTTAACTCAACACCAGTTTTTCGGCCAGTTGTAATAACTCCTCTTTCTCCCTGAGCGACAATGAGAGCGGTAGTTGGGCCAATCCAATGAGGCGGCGAAGTAACTCGATACCGGTAAACTGCCGCAGTAATTGTTCATCAAACGCCTCGTGGCGAACGTACCCAGCCAACACCTGCTCATGAACAGTGTCGGGCTGTTGAGCCATATGCAGGTGCGCCAACATCACTCCAAGGTCAAACTCGGCGGGGCCATAAAAGCAGAATTCGGGATCAATTACCTTCACGCCCTCAGCCGTTCGCAACCAGCTTCCGGGATAATAATCGCCATGCAGCAGGGTCACAGCTTCACCCGACCCATTGGCCAGGTAGCGTTGCCCCAACATACGAGCAGCTTCAACCAATGTCGTGTTTTCTTTATAAGGCACGGCCAGCTTTTGAAGCCCATCCTGCACCGTGTTCAGGTCAAATCCGTTTTCGGCCAAAAAGGGATAAACGAAAATATGTTCGTGATTTAGTACGCGCATAGCCTGATTGGTGAAGGCTGAGTTGGACCGGTCAGTAAGAAACTGATTGTGTAATACAGACAGATACGTAACTAGCGTCGTTACTTCTTCAGAACTGATAATCTGACCAGGTTGGTAGCTATTCAGAAAGTCGGCGGCGGCACCCAGATCTTCCAGCACGAGCAGATTCTGTTCTTCGTCGATACCCAACAGACTAGGCATAAAGCTGCCTAATTCGGGGTTATGGGCTATTTCATTATAAAACCGCCCCTCCACAACGGCCCGCTCAACCGGCGCTGCGATTGATGGGTATTTTTCAACATAACCGCGGGCCTGCTTTACAATGAGTGACCGCCGATCGGTACGTACCCGCAGCGTGTAATTCATGTTTCCCTCGCCGGGTTTGCCAAGGTCAAGAAGAGGTTCGTCGTCGCATATCCAACCTTTTCGGGCCAGATAAGTTTGTAACCCCTTGGGGTCATGCTCGTCTAAATGCATAGTATCGCTGAATAATTCGTTATGCAAGAATACAGACCAGTAGACGACTAGCCAACGATGAGCGAATTTATCGGGGCAGCGGACTTGGCCTTTATTGATGATTATCCGGTAGGAAAACCGGGCTACTTACGACTTGACCCTTTGTACAGATGTTTGAACCATTCAAGAAATAAACAACTTTCCTACCTTGCCTATATATCACATGCTTCCCCTTTTTTGTTGTCAAGTAGGCTGGTGCTTTTCCTATGTTACCATAACGTACACTATGTCACCAGATGGTAACCTAGCTCACTTTGCGTATTTTTAGAGGAGTTTACCGTTATACCAGATGTGTATTCTCCTATTTTCGTTTCAAGAAAAATCCCTGTGTTGTCCATAATTACCCGCCATATAGTATTCACCTTATTGGGCCTGCTGCTTGCCACGCTTGCCTTTCCCCAGCGTTTGCCTGCTATTCCAACAGAAATTGACTTTGGCGGGGCAACCGTGTACATGAATGCCGATGCCCAACAGCGGCTTCAGCAAGAGGTGACCAGCCTCTACGCCGATCGGTCAGTGTTGCGCAATGCCATTGAACAGATGCAATATATTGAATCGGTATTGGGCCCCATGATGGAAGAACGCTCGGTACCAGCCGATTTCAGGTACGCTTGCCTTCCCGCCAACCCCGCTAACGGATCATACTGGGGGCTGGATGCCCGCAATGCAACCCGGCTCAACCTCCGGGTCGATAACAGTGTAGATGAACGGCTCAACGTGGCTTCTTCATCAGAAGCCGTGCTAAACGAGTTTGTGACTTTGCACACAACGTACCCAAACTGGTTGCGTGTACTGCTCATGTATGCCAGCGGCCAACGCTTAAATGACATGTCGGCCCAACCAGTCGAAGCTTCGTTGCCTAACGATCAGCTTCAACTGCCCGCCAACAGCCCGGCTCTTATCTGGACAGCCCTGGCCAGGAAGATCGTTTTTGAACGCGAAATTCCTTTGCTACGCCCCAACGCCAACCCTTTCCTACTCTACGATTACCGCCAAAGCCGTAGCAAATCGCTGGCAGCTATTGCGCGTGAGTTGGGTATTGAGCAGGCCCGATTTATGCCCTTTAATGACTGGCTGCGCGTTCGGATTATTCCGGCCGATAAAGTGTATCCAGTACTGATTCGGCTAACACCCGGCGAATTTTTGAGTGTTAGGGGGCAGGTTAACTCAACCGTGCAGTTGGGACAACCCTCGCAACCCGGCATTCGTCGCGATATGGGATTTCCCGTTTTGCGCAAAACTGTCGCCCCGTCATCGAGCGATCCTATTACCCGCGCTTCGGCTCAGTTTTACGAAATCAATGACCGGAAAGGCGTTCAGGCACAAACCTGTGATAATGTTATTACCCTAGCCCATTACGGCAACATTACGGTCGATAAATTTCTGTCCATCAACGACATGACGGATAAAGACCTGGTTCGTCCGGGCGAGATTTATTACCTCGAAACTAAAGCGCGCAAGGCTAAAATTCCGTTCCATGTGATGCAGGCAGGACAAACCCTGCGTGAGGTAGCGACGGTGTATGGCATTCAGATGAAATCGTTGCTTAAATATAACCACCTGGAAGCCAATCAACGCCTTCAGCCCGGTCGGATTTTATGGTTGCGCGAAAAACGTCCGAGCAACGTACCTGCTGAATACCAGGTTATGCCCGACCCTGTTCCTGTTTCTGAACCCACCGTAGCTCAGCGTAAGCTGACCCGCGAGAATGAAGAATCGGTGATTGATAGCCCGAGCCTACCCAATTGGCGCATTAAACCAGCCGATTCAACCACCAAAGCAACCCCCGATCGGGTAACCGACGTTAGCGAACCGGAAAATGAACGCAGTACGCCCGGCTCGGCAACGGCAACCCAGTCAACAGCGCAATTGCTGTACTACACGGTTCGTGAAGGCGATACACATTCGAGCGTGGCCGAACGGTACAACCTGCCACTTGCTGACCTTATGACCTGGAATAACCTGTCGTATCGGAAAGCACTGGTAGTGGGTCAGCAGTTGATCGTAGCCAAATTCATTCCTGCCAAGTCAGCCGAAACAGCAACGCCGGTTGCCCAGCCGACTGCACCCGCTACTACCACCGGAGCAACCGGTGCACAACCCCTCACAGCACCCATTGCCGGCCCAACATCAACCGAGAGAACGATTATCCCACAAACGACTCCCCCTACCGGCCGGTCACGAGAGTATACCGAATCGGCGGTTGATGTAGAACGTCCGGTCACACCGCCCCCTGCACCGTCACCTGCGCCAAAGCCCGCACCGGTTACCCGCCCCGAACGCCTGATCAATCGGGTACGTATCGAAACTCCGAAAGTTAACGGCCGGTCGTACTACCATGTCGTACAGCGCGGCCAGACCGTGTACCGGGTAGCGTTAATCAACAAAGTTCGCGTGCAGGACGTCATGCGCTGGAATAACCTCACTAGCTACACGATCGAAATCGGCCAGCGGATTTTGATTAGGAAATAAGTGAAGGGTGAGGGGTGAAGAGTGAAGGATGTTGCTTTCGCGAGAGCATTACGCTTGCGTAAGCAACCCCCTTCACTCTTCGCTCTTCACCCTTCACTCCTCGCCCTTCACCCCAACTGCCCTTCGATCCAATCGAGGCCGCGGCCGTATAGGGATAAGGCGAAGCGGACCCGATTATCGAAATCGGCGTTATCGGTTTGTTGGTGAGCCAGGTACGTTTTGATCAGGCGGGCATTTTCGGTGGCCTGCGGGTTGGGCACATCGATATCTGCTTCGGTTTTAAACGACGCGAAAGCAGGTCGGTCAGCATCAAAGTTCTGGCAGAACAGGTGATTTTCGGAAGTACGTACCGCGCACAAAACCCCCGTAGCCCGCGCCGTTGACGGAGCCAAGGAGCCTTCAAGGCCACGTTTTAGCACAATAGCCGCATCGAAACCAGCCATTAGGGCCAGTTCTGCCATTTTCATCTGGTACGTAATATGAAATACCGACGTCACCAGAATACGGGCACGAGCTGGGTTTAGCACTTTTTCGAGGGTAGAGAGAAAAGGCCGCTTCAGCAAGACCCGCCGCCGATCGACCCACCGATGGAGCGCGGGCGAAAGGGCTTTCTGATCCAGCACCCAGCCATATACGTCGGGAGGTGACTTCGTAAACTCGGCCTGGCTCATGACAAACTCACAATTCATGTGTATGTACAGATCATGAGCGTTGAGTGTGTATTTCGGCCCTGGCGTTCGTCCCACCATAGATAGAGAGCCATATCCTCTTTCCTGAAAAAAATGGGCGAGAATTGGTGTGATCAGGTATGAATGTTCAGCTCCGTCGAAGGGTTCGGCCAACTGCACAATGGGGCGCGTTGGGCCAAGAGGTTCATCGTCGTGGAAACGAGGCGCGAGCGTGTCCATAACCGCCTGGTAAAGGCCGTGGTATTCATCGTTGGTTTCGTGACGTACCCGCATGATACTGGCTGCCAAACCCCGAAACGTTTCACAATCGTGTTCGGATGAGAAGTCACCGAACAGGTAATCCCCCAATTGTCGGGCTTCGCTTACCTGCAAATGCTGCCCCCGAAGTAGTTTGGTTGCCAACGGCAACAAATTGACTGGTAGTTCGGGGCAGAGTTTATTAACGAGAAAAGTAGGATGCGAAAAGGCATCGCGCCCAAAACAGGTTTCCAGCGTGCGTTCCTCGTCGGTAAGGCCTTTAGTGAGTAGGGCGCCAATGAAAGCACCTACCTGTAGTGGATGCGCGGTGCCCGATAAAAGGCTATCACGGCATTCAGCAATCAAGTCGGGCGGCATGGGTTTACTACCGTACTTGCCAATACCGATCAATTTAATAGCCCGCCCCAGAGGCGTTTCGCCCGGTATTACATTGATAGCTTCGTTAACGGTCATAATGAGCACAACTTGTATTAAAACGTGACTACAGGAAAATAGAAAAACAGAAATCAACTACTTCTAATAAATAACTAATTTTTACATAAAAACCAAATTATGTAAAGTACTTAAACAACTTTACATAGATATTTTTTGGTTTTTTTGATAAAAAACCTATTTTTATGCTGTTGCAAAGTAAACTATTTTGAGGCAGGACAGAAAATAACAGCGGGCAGTATATAAACATAAAACAGCACGCATGAGTAATCTAATCAACAACAAAACATCATTTGTTAATATAACTTTTACAAGAATGAACAGTGAATTAATTGTTACCGTACGGAAGGGGAGCTTTAGATGATTACTGTTACCCGTAGCCACAGGCCGAAGGTGTGTACGCTTAGGTACGTCATTCGCGGCTCTTTGCAGTATATTCGTTTATGGCTGACAGTGCTCAACAACGATTACTACCAGTTGGCCATTGAGAAGTGCTTACTTTTGCAGCCGCAAGACACCAAGACAGGCAAACAATGGCCGAACGCATTACGTATGGTAAAACCTGGTGGGGTCAGCAATGGCTTCAAACTGGAAATTCAGGTACATTTTTCGAGAAGCTAACAAAGAACTAGATTTCGTTCATTTTTCGTTGTAATACGACTTAGCACATAAGTATGGAAACGACAGCAGCCAACCCCGTGGGGAAACTAAATACTTTGCAGGTCAGTCTACTCCGTTTATTTGATCGAGGTATGACAGATGAGCAGTTACTTGACCTGAAAAGAGTACTCGTGAATCATTATTCAGCCCTGTTGGCCAACGAAGTCGATCAGGCAAGCCAACAAAAAGGCTACTCGGCCGATGACTTCACCGCAATGCTTAACAACCCGTCGTAATAATGCGGGTTGTTATCGACACAAATTGTTTATTGGCTTCTGTACCTCCGCGCAGTCCATATTACGCCTTATACGAAGCATTCCAGTCAGAACGCTTTACGTGGATTGTTAGTAACGAAATTTTGACGGAATACGCTGAGAAGTGAACAGATGCCTATTCGCAAAAAACTGCCGATTTGGTGCTAACAATCCTGACAGTAGCTCCTAATACGCTGTTTCAGGAAGCCTACTTCAAATGGCAACTTATTGAAAATGATCACGACGATGATAAGTTCGTCGACGTCGCCGTAGCAGCAGGAGTCGATTATTTGATAACAAACGATGCACATTTCGCCGTTTTAAAAAATATCGATTTACCTAAAGTGACGGTTGTATCACTGCAGGAGTTCCTTGCTGTGATCAACTAACCAGTAGACTTAATTAAATGGCCGAACGCATTACGTATGGTAAAACCTGGTGGGGTCAGCAATGGCTTCAGGCATTAACCAGTATCGACGAAGGGAACCGTCTGCCACGGGGTAAAACATACGCCAACAAAGGGGCCGTCAGGGCGCTGAAAATTGAGACCAATCAGATCAGCGCACAGGTGCAGGGCAGCAAACCCCGTCCCTACAAGACGAAACTGACGGTCAGGCTTTTCGAGAAAGCGGAAAAAGACGCGCTACTAGCCGAAATCAGGCAAAACCCGGCCTTGCTGGCACAGTTGCTGAACCGGCAACTTCCACCCGAACTCATCGAATTTGCCGATCAGCGCGGTATTCGGTTGTTTCCGCGTTCGTTCACCGAATTGCAGGCGGGCTGTTCGTGCCCCGATTATGCCATGCCCTGCAAGCATCTGGCGGCCGTTATCTACCTGTTAACCAACGAAATTGACCAGAATCCTTTCCTTGTTTTCCTGTTAAAAGGTCTTGATTTATTGGCCGAATTGGCAACGGAGAATTTCGGCGCGGGGGGCATGGAATCGGTGCTAACGGTGACCGATCTGTACACCGACGATCTGCCCGAGGAGGAAGACTGGACACCCAACGAAGCCAGACGCGCCGAACTCGATTTTGCTACCATTCCAACCCTGAGCGATTCGCTACTTGGCCTGTTGGAACCCGAAGTGACCTTTACCAAAAGCAATTTCCACAAAGACCTCGGTAAAGCGTACAAGCTATTCAGCAAACCGGTAGTAGACAAGGTGGTAGTAAGCCATCCCGAACCGAGTGACAGCCTGGAACTACAACTCGACGAGCTCCTCGACCTCAGGAAGATCAATATTTTCAGTGAGCACGGCGAGGCGCGTCCACTGCCCCATTTTGCTATTGCCGATCTGATGGGCTGGCTCGGTGACCTTACTGAAACCGACTGGCCCGACATGAGTGATTCGGTACGTGCGCTTTACCTCACGCGTCAGTTCACAGCCGCTTTGCTCCGCCGGGGGGCCGTGGTGCCCCAAATTCTGCGCGTGGGCACCGACGGTAACCAATACCGGGTACGTTGGCTACCTGCCACGCTCAACGAAACCATTCGCCGCCTGACCGACGCGCTCGCTACGCAGCTCCCCCCCGAACTGCTGACGGTTCGCTGGCAGAAAGACATTATGTCGCCGGGGTCACCCGCCGAGCATGTGCTGATGCTTTGTTCGTTGTTGCTGCGCCAGCCCGTGAAACAGCCCACCGTTGAGCTGTGGGAACGCTGGCCGCTGGAAGACGCCGACCGGCTATTTTTCGGGCAGGAGATTCTGAAGCTGGAAGGGTTTGGCAAGCGCGAAAAACCGCTGGCCATGCAACTGTGGCTCAACGACTTCTTCCTGACCCAGAAACGCTTCGTGCCCATTCTAGCGATCGAAGAAGCGGAGTTTGGCGAAGTGTTCAAACTAAGCCTGCTCATTCGCGACCGTGAGTCGGCCGACGGCCTGTCGACGCCCATTCCGCTGACTGAGATTCTGGACGAGAAACCGCATCAAAACATTCGTATGGCCGTTTTGCAGGATTTACTGGTCTTGTCGCGGCATTTCCCTGATCTGGCTAAGCTTACGAAGAAAAATAGTCCGTCGTACCTCAGCTATGCGCCGGATGATTTTGTGAAGATTTTGCTCGAAAAGCTGCCGCGCATGCAGTTACTCGGCATTTCGCTCATGCTGCCGCGCTCGTTGCAACACTGGGTACGTCCGCAGGTGGGTGGTCGCCTGAAAGCCAAAACCACGGCAAGCAACGCCTTCATGAAGCTCGACGACATGCTGACGTTCGATTGGCAGGTGGCCATTGGTGATCAGATGCTCGATTATCAGGAGTTTGAGTCGCTGGTGAACAACCGCACCGGCCTGGTGAAGATCAAGGATCAGTACGTACTGGTCGACCCTACCGATCTGGGCCGACTGCAGAAGCAGTTGACCCGCCCCGCCGAACTCAGCGGCACCGATTTACTGCGGGCGGCAATGGCCGAGGAATACCAGGGCAACCGCATTGGTATCAGCGCCGATGTACAGGCTGTACTGAAGCAATTCACCGAAGCCCAAACCCAGCCCCTCCCCGATCGCCTAAACGCACAGCTCCGGCCGTATCAGCAACGCGGCTACGAATGGTTGTTGAAGAACACAACCCTCGGCATGGGCAGCCTTCTGGCCGACGACATGGGCCTTGGCAAAACGCTTCAGGTGATTTCGTTGCTGCTCAAATTCAAGCAGGAAGGTCGTTTCATGAAGCAAAAAGGGCTGGTCGTCTTACCAACCACGCTGCTGACCAACTGGCAAAAAGAGATCGCCAAATTTGCGCCCGACCTGAAAGCGCACGTGTATCACGGACCTAACCGCAAGATGCCCGAGGGAAAAGCCGCCACCGCCAACGATCTGATCCTGACAACTTACGGCGTGGTTCGGTCTGACCTGGAAACGTTGAAAAAGACGACCTGGTCGGTGCTGATCATCGACGAGGCACAGAATATCAAGAACAGCGACACCGAGCAAACCAAAGCCGTAAAAACGCTGAAAGGCCAGGTACGTATCGCGCTTAGTGGTACGCCCGTCGAAAACCGGCTGTCGGAGTTCTGGAGCATCATGGACTTTGTGAACAAGGGCTATCTGGGCGGGGCCAGCAAGTTCAACGAAGAGTTTGGCAAGCCCATTCAGCAGGAGCGCGACCAGCACAAGCTGGAGTTGTTCCGACGTGTGACCAGCCCGTTTTTGCTCCGCCGCGTCAAGACCGACAAGAGCATCATCAGCGACCTCCCCGATAAGATCGAGAACAATCAGTTTTGCGCCCTTACGCCCGAACAGGCCGCCCTTTACCAGAGCGTAGTGGCCGAGAGTATGCGGGCCATCGAAGAGAAAGACGGTATTGCCCGCCGTGGCCTGGTGCTGAAGCTGATGACCGCCCTGAAACAGATTGGCAATCACCCGCATCAGTACCTGAAAAAAGGGAATCAGAATCCGACACTGTCGGGTAAGGTAACGCTGCTGCTGAACCTGCTCGAAACGATCTATGCCAGCCACGAGAAAGTCTTGATTTTTACGCAGTACCGCGAAATGGGTGAACTGCTGCAACAGTTCATTCAGCAGGCGTTTGGCCAGGAACCGCTCTTTCTACACGGAGGCACGTCGCGCGCCGACCGCGACGAGATGGTAGAGCAGTTTCAGAAAAACCGGTCAGATCATACGTTCATTCTGTCGTTGAAAGCGGGCGGCACGGGCCTTAACCTCACGCAGGCCAACCACGTGGTCCACTTCGATCTGTGGTGGAACCCCGCCGTAGAGAATCAGGCCACCGACCGGGCCTTCCGGATTGGGCAGACCAAAAACGTGCTGGTGTACCGCCTCATGAATCAGGGCACGCTGGAAGAAAAGATCGACGCGATGATCCGCTCGAAGAAAGAACTAGCCGACCTCAGCGTTAAAACCGGCGAAACCTGGCTTGGCGACCTCAATGATGATGAGTTGAAAGAGTTGGTTAGCTTGGGTTAACCATTTTCGTATCTTTAATCTATGAGCACAGCCATTCTAGAAACCGAACAATTGCTAAGCCGCCTGTCAAGAGCCGAAAAAGCGCAGGTGTTGCAATGGATCGTGCGCGATTTAGGCGATGCTTTTCCAGGCGTTGAACAAACCATAGGCGTGGCTGGCGGGGCCGCCTGCGTCGTCAGAACCCGAATTCCGGTTTGGGTTTTAGAGCAGGCACGCCGATTAGGAGCCAGCGAAGCAGATCTTCTGGTAGCTTATCCATCACTTCATGCCGTTGATCTGGCTAATGCCTGGGCATATGTGCGGGCCAATACAGCCGAAATAGATCAGGCTATTGTCGAAAACGAAGTAGATTAATGGTATTGCTGCTCGCTGATGAGAACATTCCAGTTCCGGTAGTTTCAGCACTTCGTCAGAAAGGCTATGATGTGTTAACGTTACACGATCTGGCCAAAGCAGGGCTGGCTGTACCAGACGATGAAGTACTTGCTCTATCTACTTCATTGGAGCGGTGCCTGATTACTCAAAATCGTAAAGATTTTATTAAACTCCATGAAAGTCAGCCGCTTCATGCTGGTATTCTCATTTGCACAGTTGATAACAACTTTCAGGCTTTAGCTGACCGCATCGCAACCTGTTTACAACTTCAGGAAGGGTCTGTCGAGGGAGTGTTATTGCGCGTTAATCGTCCGCAACAATAGCGGCGAAACATAGCTTGGCGGCTTACTGACAATAATGTGAAATGAGAGCTGATATAGAGCTAAATAGCTCTATGAGCCAGTAATTCCGTGAGTTCATTCAGTGAATTAACGTTAATTCGTTGAATGAACTCACGGAATTACTGGTTTACGCGCAATGCCTATCAGCGAAGGCAGACCACTCCTAAAGCTTTTCAAACAGCTTATCCAACCGCTTCTTTATCCGTTGTCAATCCCGATAATTATCTAGATTTCATTACGTAGCGTGCTCAAGCAGGAATGGTGATCGTGAAACTTGTTCCTTTGCCTTCGGCGCTGACTACGTCGATGGTACCATTATGCCCTTTGGTAACAATATCATAGGCAAGCGAAAGCCCGAGACCAGTGCCTTGTCCGGTAGGCTTCGTTGTGAAAAAGGGCTGAAAAATCTTGGCCTTTATCTCCTCTGGCATACCTGAGCCGTTGTCCTGTATCGTCACCACAACCTGTTTTACTTTCCGCGATAGCTGCACCGTCACTCTGGGTACGTAATCGGCCGGCTCCTGTTTGCTTCGTGCCTGAACGGCGTAGAAAGCATTCGTGAATATGTTGAGCAACACCCGGCTTATGTCCTGTGCCATCACACTAACTGGCTCAAGGGTGGGCTCGGGCATGCACTCGTACTGAGCAGTAAAAGACTTGTCTTTAGCCCGCATGCCATGATAGGCTAGTTTCAGGTACTCGTCGGCAAGCGCATTGAGATCGGTAGGGGTACGTTGCCCTGAACTGGCTCGTGAGTGTTCGAGCATGCCGCGTACGATGCTACTGGCCCGTTTGCCGTGAAGCTCAATCTTCTGGAGATTTTGCTTAAGATCGTCCAACAACTCAGCCTCCAGATCATGGTCAGGAACCGGGCGCTGACGTTCCTCGTCCAACTCCTGAATGAGATCTACCGATACCTCCGAGAAGTTATTGACGAAATTGAGCGGATTCTGAATTTCGTGAGCAATACCGGCGGTCAGTTCACCCAGCGATGCCATCTTTTCAGCATGAATCAACTGATTCTGCGTAGCTCGTAATGTCTCCAGCGATTGGCGAAGCTCGGTTCGGAGTTCTTCCTGCTTTCTGAGAAAACCATCGATGAGGAAATAGATGATCACACAGATAAAAATGATATTGGCCGTAAAAAACAGGGAGATCACAAAATCAGGTAAACGCCTAACCGGGGGGACTATCAGCAGCTCCCAGATTCCGCCAATCAGGGTTATGGCAATAAATAAAAAGAAAAAGAGCCGGGCCGTTTTTCGCGTAACAAACGTCAGAGCAATTACCGGGGTGATGAAGCTGGCCAAAATCACACTGCTGCTTTCTACAAAACCGCCTACAATGAGGTGATTGGCCAGCGGAGCCAGCAGAATCAGGCCCAATTGCACGTGCTTGTAGACGTTGAAGTTATGGGTGACAGCGAGGTAGGTCAACGCGATCAAAAAAAGAACGATATAACTGGCCGATGAAAGTGTCATGCCCGGAAAACCCAGCCAGACATAGATCAGACAGTAGATGGCCCCGGAGATAGCCGTAAAAAAGCCCAATTGTACGGCGGTAGTGCGACGGGTATATTCTTCACTATCCAAGTCTGCAAAACCCAGGTTATTCCAGAGGTATTTCTTCCAAAATACAGTTGTAATCATGCAAGGATTGAATTGGGGGTGCCAATAATTTTCGACGTGCGTGCCTTAATGAATAAATAAAGAAAAATGACGTCGAACACAGTTGTCAGTACGCAGAGGGAGAGCAGAAAGCCATCGGAAAAATGCAGGAAACAAAACACGTTGATCAGCAGGTTGCCTACAGCTTTATACCAACTGGCCGGGTACGAGAACAAGGTCCAATTGTCTAATCGTAGCGCCAGCGTAATGTACGTAGCCGAAATCATCACGTTGAGTAAATAGCCCGAATACGCGCCCATATGGCTGATTGGCTCGTCGTAGATTTTGATGTAGTAATACAATACCGGAGACCAGGCCACGATACCGAAACCCAGCAACCAGGGGGTTATTCTGGCCAGCGCCGGTATTGAAATCTGCTTGTAGCCATACCGAAACGCGCCATACACGATCAGGCAATCCATGAAAAACCAGATGCGGTATCCCCACATAAACAGGCTACCCATGTCGGTAACGAAGACCCAGCTCCACAAAAACTCCCAGACAATATTGCCCGCGATCGTCACCAGCGGAATTTCTACGAACTGGCGTTGAAAAATACTCCGCAACGTGAAAAAGTAGACAATAATCCAGCAGAGGCATCCCACGCCGAAAGTGACCAACTCAATTGGCGAGTAATCGGTTGTGTTTATAAAATTCTGATCCATAATTAATTATAAAAGCGTTATGCGTTTTTTGTCTGTTTCGACATCCATGAGCTAACAAACGTCCAGGCGGTGAAGGCCATAAACCAGATGGCATAAACTATGCCCCATCCCACCATGATGGCATCGAGCCAGCCGGGGGCTTTTCCGTAGGGCATTCCGCGCTCATACCGCCATAGATCATACCATTTGAGCGGCATGAAAAAAGAAGGCTCGTGCAGATTCCAGACTTTACAGGTAGGAACATCCTGCCCCGATGAGGCGATAATGGCGTTGACAGCCCGCCGGGCCGCTTCGTTGGCCCCTTCCATCGTGGCCAGATCCGTGAAGGTGCGGACATAATCAGAAGCCAGAAACAGGTTCGATACACCCGGCAAAAACGCGTCGGGCCGCTGATACCAGCTATTGATCGTATTGACCAGCAGCTGCTCATGGTTGACCAGTACGAATTTGTTAGCCGGTTTTTGCCCAACCACCGACGCAGCAGGGTCGATAGCCGACGGGGTAACCTGTGGCTGAGCGAGTGGCGATGTTTCTTCATTCAGCGAATGATCGAGGTAGTAACCCTGCGCTTTTCGGCCCTCGACCGTATACGTACCCAGCCGCATATCGTCGCGCAGCACGGTACCATTCACATTCAGACTCCGTTTCAACTGCGACCAGACGCGCTCGGCCACTTCATCGAACGTCTGGCAGTCTTTGGCCATCATCGGCAATAACGCCGGGTCTGGATGCTTCTCGGTTGGGTAAGGATTCTCCCAGTCTGAAATGTCGACGGAAAGGATCGTTTTTACGTTGCCAAGACCGCGCTCACGGATATCGAATCCGGAACTATCCCAGAACGGAAGTTGGGAGATCGACGTCAAGGCCCACTCGCTGTCTACGTAGATGCAGTGTCCCTTCACCACCTGAATCTCTTCGTTCAGGTAAAACTGAATGCCATTCATCCAGGCCACGTCAGCCGACAGATCATCGAGGTGCTGCAGACTGCCTATGTGTTGTTTTACTTCGTCGGGCAACACGATAGCGGCTGTTTCTACGGGAGTAGCCAGCAGGTAATAATCGCCCTGGGCGAGCGGGGAGTACGGCTGATTTTTGGCCCAATCCTGAATCTTTACCGACACAACCCTGGTCATGGCGCTGTCGAACACAAGCTTCTCAACTTTTGCCCCTCTATAAAAAGTAACGCCCTTGCCCACCAGGTACGTCTCCCAGGGCTTCAACCAGACCTCATTAGTCGGGCCGTTGAGCACCCGATCGGTGTGCATGCCGGGATTGGCAATGTTGAACAGCAACTGAATGAAAATATCGCCACCTGTTTTGGTGCTGGCCTTTTTGGCATTGGCCGCCACCAGCGTACGCGTAAGGCCTTCGACCAGCAGTGTCCGGTAGGCGTCGGAGTGATCGGTAGAATCAGCATCCATATACTGCCACCAGCCTATTTTCTCGTACTCGATCTCCCGCCTGCGTTGCGAAGAGGTCATGAGTTGCCAGACTTTGAAGGCAAACGAACGAGCTTCACCTGGTTTCAGCCCTGTGTCGTGGGTGTGCAACACGGAAAGAAACGATTCGACATCGGCCAATGATTTGGGAAAGCTGACAACGGTTGAAATGGCTGTTTTCCCATCGCGATACACACCCACCCGTGTTACGTCGACGAGGTTATCGAAAACGCCCTGCCCATTCTTCTTCCCCGTCTTTGGCGATGTATACGGAATCCGCTTCATGGTGTCGGTGATATGCCGGTAGAAGCCGGGAAAGAACCGGAAGCCATGTTCGCCGGGAAGCGAATCGGCATCTCGTGCCGGGGCCGTTGAATCAAGGCCTTTAGGGTCGGCCGGTGATGAGCCAGGTACGTTCACGCTACGAGCTTTTCCGCCCAGATAGGCCGGTTTTAGTTCGTAGACATCGACCATGAATCCGCGTTCAACGAGTTCATGGGCAGCGCTCATACCGGCAACGCCACCACCAAGAATGACAACTTTGGGCATAGATAAAGACGGGTTAGAAGGTGTAAAGGCAATATAGCGTTTTAACCTGATTACTCATTGGTTATCAAAGACATGGCTATTTATACATATACCGTTTAACAAGCTACAACCCCGGCCGGTAAGCGCTATGAAGATATAGACTTGTTGTGCCGAAAATTTACCAGTATTGACTAGCCAACTACAATCACTTTGGTAAGCCTAAACATCACGTACGGAACTAAAGCACGCAGATACTTCGTAGTAAAGGGGTTATACACTCTGTGGTGGGGTTTAGGCACGGCTTTTGCAGCCCCCTTTTCAGCATCACCCCAACTTAATGAATTTCAACGAATTAGCGATCATTTCGCCCATCCTTGAGGCTCTAGCCGAAGAAGGATACACTACCCCAACCCCGATTCAGGAACAAGCCATCCCGTTAGTCAATGCAGGTCGCGATCTGCTCGGATGCGCCCAGACAGGCACCGGAAAAACCGCCGCCTTTTCGATTCCGACCCTTCAACGGCTTTATACCAAAAAGCAGTCAGGTCAGTGGTCGAACAAGATCAAAGCCCTGATTCTTACGCCAACGCGCGAGCTTGCCATCCAGATCGATGAGAGCCTTGCCGCCTACGGCCGTCACCTCGACCTCCGCCACGCCGTTATTTTCGGTGGTGTTGGTCAGAAATCGCAAACAGATGCCCTTCGTAACGGCGTCGACATCCTGACCGCTACACCGGGCCGCCTGCTCGATCTGATGAATCAGGGATTTGTTCATCTGAAACATATTGAGTTCTTCGTGCTCGATGAAGCCGACCGCATGCTTGACATGGGTTTTATCCATGACGTACGGAAGGTATTAGCTCAGTTGCCTGCCCAACGGCAGTCGCTGTTCTTCTCGGCAACCATGCCGCCCGAAATTGTGAAACTGGCTGATACGATTCTGACGAACCCCGCCAAGGTGGAGGTTACGCCCGCTTCGTCGACCGCCGACACAGTAGCACAGGTGGTGTACATGGTGGAGAAAGACGACAAGCGTAGCCTGTTGCTTCACCTGCTCGAAGACAAAAGCATTGCCTCTGCACTTGTATTCAGCCGCACCAAACACGGAGCCGATAAAGTAGCCGAGTTCCTGAACAAGCACGGCGTAAAAACCGAAGCAATTCACGGCAACAAAGCGCAAAATGCCCGTCAGCGTGCCCTGAGCAACTTTAAAGATCACACCACCCGCGTGCTGGTAGCTACCGATATCGCCGCACGGGGTATCGATATTGACAGTCTGTCGCACGTGTTCAACTACGAACTGCCAAACATTCCGGAGAGCTACGTGCACCGGATTGGCCGTACGGGTCGCGCCGGGGCTAGTGGCATTGCCATTTCGTTCTGCGAAACCGATGAGCGGGCATACCTGAAAGACATTCAGAAGCTGATTGGTAAGGTTGTTCCTGTTGCGCAGGAAAATCCATACAAATCGGAGAACCTCGACCCAATTGAATGGGCTAAGCCGCCAAAACCCGAGCCTAAGCAAGGTCGCGGTGGACGTGGCCCACGCGAAGGTGGTCAGCAGGGTGGCGGTCGTAACGGACAACCACAAGGACGCGGCAACGACGGCCGCAGAGATGGCGCACGTCCGGCACAGGGTCAGCCCCGTTCAGATGCACCCCGCGCTGAGCAGCCCGCCCGCCCGGCAGGTCAGCCGTCGAATCCGAACCGGACTAACAGCCCACGGCCTGAAAACCGCCCCGCTGGAGGAAACCGGAACCCACGCCGCGATAACAGGAATACCCAAAGCGCCTCAACCAGCGCCGAAGATTCGCGCTGGAAGCCGTGGACAGCCTCACTCTCAACATCCCCCGACCGTTTCGACAAGCCCCGCGGCGAGTCAGGAAACAACGGCGATAAGAAGAGGAGATATTAAGAAGTGAGTTTGGGGTTTGGGGTTTGTTGTTTGAAGTTTGATGTTGCGCTGCTAATTAACCTGACAGAGAATTAGCAGCGCAACATCAAACTTCAAACAACAAACCCCAAACTGTTTTATCCCGCCGTCATGCCGCCGTCCATTTGAATGGCCTGGCCGGTACAGAAATCATTTTCGGGCGCGCAGAGCCACATGATGGCTTGCGCAATCTCTTCGGGCTGCCCGAAACGCCCCATCGGAATCACCCGACGCATTCGCTCTTCCATCTCGGGCGACACACTCATCAGATCGTGTACCATTGCCGAGTGCGTATACACCGGACAAATGGCATTCACCCGTATATTCTTTTTCACGTATTCCAGCGCCGCCGTTTTCGTTAAACCGATGACGCCGTGCTTGGCCGCACTGTAGGGTGCGCCCATTGGCATGCCTTTTACGCCCGCAATACTCGACAGGTTTACAATGCGGCCCCCTTCAGGCTGTGTCAACATCTGCCGAATTTGCGCCTGCATCCCGTAAAAAACGCCTCCCAGATTCACGGCCATCATCTGCTCCCAATCGGCCATCGACTGATCAATCAACCGGGCAAATCGACCGCCAATACCGGCGTTATTCACCGCTACATCCAACCGACCGAACGTACCTGTGGCAAACGCAACAGCAGCTATATGGTGCTCAGGATCAGCTACGTCGCAGTGCATATAGGCGGCTTCCCCCCCTTTCTCCTGAATCAAATCGACTGTTTCCTGCCCCTTACCATCATTAACGTCAGACACCACCAGACTGGCTCCGGCCTGTGCAAATGATAGGGATACTGCCCGACCAATTCCCGAACCAGCTCCAGTAATAAGAACAACTTGCTTTTTGAATGATGACATATTGGTACGTTTTATGCTCTGACTGTAGGGTCAGTTTACATTTCAAGAATTAATTGACTAAAATTAAGTTTAAATATTCCCGTGACCCGATAAACCTTACTACAATCTAGCTGTCTATATTTACCGTAGATTAAATCGACCGTAATAAAAACCTACTTTGAGATGATTGCCCACTCCGAACTTCCGACCCGTCCGGAATTAATTCCCGGCATCTACAACTATTGCGATTCGTGGTGTGAGCGTTGTTCGCTCACCAGTCGTTGTCGCAGTTATCAGCTACAGCAGCAAAGCGGCCTTACGGGACAAGACCCGAATGCCTCACTGGTAGAACAACTTACCGAAGCGTTGAGCCTGACAAAACGGTTTCTCGACACGTTGAACAAAAGTACGGTGTCTTTTCAGGAACAGACACCCTCACCGGCAGAGCAACTAACCCTGGAGGAAGCGGCACTAAACCGCCGGCATCACACAAAAGACCACCCTACTGCCACCCTTGCCACCTCTTACCTGAAAGATACAGGTACGTGGCTAATCCAGGAAAAGAGCCTGCTTGAACGGGCGGGTAAACAGCAACTCATGGCCGTACAACTGGGTATTCGCACCGAAGAAGAAGCGATGGAGCAGTTGAATGCGCTCAAAGATGCCTACGAACAGATTCGCTGGTACCGCACGCTGATTCCCGTGAAAACGAAAGCCGCCCTCAGAGCCCTCGACGAACCCACCGACGATGAGTACCTGCTCTCTTACTACGACGGCAAAGCGAAACTCGTACTGGTTAGTATTGATCAGTCAATAGCGGCCTGGCAAACGGTAATGATGTATTATCCTGAAACGACGGATAGCCTACTCGGTGCTCTTTCATTGTTGAGTCAGCTCAGCCGTCAGATAGATGATTTGTTTCCAAATGCGCGCGCTTTCAAACGCCCCGGACTGGATTGAGTGAGACCACTCAATCAGGTTTTTCAACAGCCTGGCTAACTCGGTGGTTGGTTAGATTGGTTCTTTTCACAAAAAACTGATCTATGAAAACCAAACAGTTTGTACTCGGCCTGGCCATGGCCTTTATGGCAACCACAACTTTTGTGGCTTGTGATTCAAAAAAAGAAAATAAAGCCGAAGAAGTACAGGATGCCCAGGAGGATCTGAACGAGGCGCGTGCCGAAGGCGACACCAGCGAAATGCGTGAAGAAAAAATGGAGCTTGATTCTGCCAATAAAGATTACAACAAAGCAGCTCAGGAAGCCCGTAAGGATTCACTAAATTAATTGACTAGCTAGCTAATCTTTGCCAGCTACTTACACGCAAAAAAGCGGCCTGTCTCATCAACAGGCCGCTTTTTTTATTTGTATTTCTCTGCCTTACGGCTTTATACCCATCTTCTTGGCCATATCGGCAAACATCTGTGGGTCATATTCGTACTCATCAGAGCCGGGAGCGTTGAGTTGCGGTTCTTCGTCGAGGTCGGGCACCGGATGGCCGGGAATAGCGCCCTGAATCACTTCGAGCGGCTGACCATCTTCCGGGTGATTACCGCGCCAGATATGGCCTACCTGCGTGTAATCGTCCTCGCTAAACGTATATAACTTCAGGTGCATTTTGTTTTCCATGTGCTTTTTAGCCTCCGGAAATTTATCGTTGCTCAGGTCAGGAATAGGCAGCAGCTTAGTTACTTCTACGCCCGTTAGTACTTCCAGCGCTTTGGCATAGGCCACCACGTGTAAACCACCACGAACCAGCAAATAACCTACCATTTCGCGGGCGGTTGGGTCAGAGACCATCTCGTAGGTACGCATCTTACCAGCGCGGGCTCCACATTCCAGGAAGAAGTTGTGGAGTAGATCGAGTTTCAGGTTACCACTGCTGAACACATTATCGCCCGACCAGGGCTTGCCCATCGAATCTATTGGCAAGGCAGTTTGACCACTGCTGTTAAAATGATAGGTGTTGCGAGCATTGACACCTTCGGCAAGCGGGGCGATGGTTGGGTCGATACCGCGTTTGGACACGCCCGTCAGCAACAGATTGATCGCGTACGATACTACTTCAATATGACCGTACTCTTCACCGGCGATGCTGCAGATGAGATCGTAGAAAGGCCGTAGTTTTTTCCGCCCCCGAAAATTGAACGACTGATAGGTGTAGTTCATCAGGGTCGACATTTCGCCGAACTTACCACCCAACAGTTCCTGCACGGCGGCCGCATCATTGGCAGATGGATTACTTGGTGTTGGCAGCTCAATGGGCAGCCGGTCTATTTTCAGGATCATAACGGGTGTTAGTTTGCTTATAAAACCTACTTGCCTAACTCCGATATAGCTATGATGTTATATTAAATCTACAGAAATAGTAGTTAATAACAATAAAGCATAAAAAGGGCTCCGTAGTCTAACTAGGAGCCCTTTTATGAACTATTTCTACGCTGCCTGAGTCTTTTCCTTTCCAGCTAGTTGCCCACAGGCAGCGTCAATATCTTTGCCCCGGCTTCGGCGAATATTGACCGTGATGCCCCGGCTGTCCAGATAACCGGCAAACTTGTCGAGCGTTTGCGGATCGGTATTCTTGAAGTTCGCTTCGGCAATGGGGTTATATTCGATGATATTGATCTTGGCGGGTACGCGCTTCGTGAACTCGTACAGTTCTTTGGCGTCTTGCAGCGTGTCGTTGAAGTTGTAGAACACGATGTACTCGAACGTAACCCGCGTGCCGGTTTTTCGGTAGAAATACTGCAGCGCATCGGCCAGGTTGTTCAGCGAATTGCTTTCGTTGATAGGCATAATCTGATCGCGTTTCAGATCATTGGCCGCATGCAGCGACAGGGCCAAATTGGTCTTCACCTGATCGTCGCCCAGTTGCTTAATCATCTTGGCAATACCCGCCGTTGAGATCGTGAGGCGTTTTGGCGACATACCCAGTCCATCAGGCGAGGTAATGCGGTCGACGGATTCGATCACGTTTTTGTAGTTCAGCAGCGGCTCGCCCATGCCCATATACACGATGTTAGTCAGGGGCGCATTAAACGTGGTTTTGGCCTGCCGGTCAATCTCCACCACCTGATCATAAATTTCGGCGGCGTCTAGGTTGCGTTTCCGTTCCATGTATCCCGTTGCGCAGAATTTGCAGGTCAGCGAACAACCCACCTGGCTCGATACGCAGGCCGTCATTCGATCCTGATCATCAGTACGCAGCGCCGGAATCAGCACGCCCTCGACCAGATTGCCATCATATAGCTTAAACGACGATTTGATGGTGCCGTCGTTGCTGCGCTGCTCGGTGGCTACCGACAGCGAGTTGATGGCAAAATGGGTGTCGAGTTTTTCGCGCAGGGCCAGGCCGAGATTGCTCATCTCGCCAAACGACCGCGCCGATTTCTTCCACAACCACTCATGCACCTGCTTGGCCCGGAATGCCTGCTCGCCATTCAATTTGAACCAGTCGGTGAGTTGAGCGGGGCTATATTTTCGAATATCCTGTTTCACTAGTAGACAATCTCCTCTTCATTGAGAAGGTTCTTTATGTTCAATGTGCAATCTTCCAGCACCAGAACGTCGTTGCTCCAATCGGTAATGATGCTGTCTTTACCCGCCTGCATGATCACCACTTTACGCGAGGTAGTTAATACCCACAGTACCCGTTCAACCCCAAATTCGAAGAGTTTTTGCGATTTCTCGAAAATGTAATCTACGCTATCCGTTAGTCTGTCCCACTCAATCCGAATATCCACCTCGATCATTACTTTGGGCGGCACATCGAAGTATTTTCCTTTCAGGGCGGGAAGCGTTGCCTTGTCGAAAATAGCAATATCGGCCGAGAAGTTATTCCGTAAATCAACGTAGAGACCGGCTTCGCTAGAAGCCAGTTTATAACGTTTACGGTCAATACAGCCCCATAAAGTCGCAACAATTGCCGTTACGATCAAACTCTGTAAATCACTACTTCCCATAATGTCTTTTGGCCTGGCACGTCCTTCCAGCACGTCACGATAGCCTTTGTAATAAAGAGGGCGTCCATTCAACGTTTCGCGCACTAGCTGGGCTGGAATAGTCAGTGTCTGCAGGGCTTCATCTGTCGTTATCATGGCGTTGTTTCTAGCTGTTCTTTTTTGAATTTCCTCCCTGCTTCCAGGCCTTTCGGCATCCAGACGGTGGCAACGCTCATGACCTTTGGCGCAACGGGGCGCAGCAATGGATACATAAAACTATCGCGGGTTTGGTTGGGCGGCATTCGGACGTTCATAAAACTGAACAGCCAGAGAATCACACTAATTCCAAACACCCACGTGAATATACCAACCGCCGCCCCGGCCAGACTATCGAACGTACCCAGCAACGTGTATTTGAGTGATCGCCGCAGGGAATAGCCCATGCGGTTGATCATGAAGACGACGGGGAAGAAGATGATGGAGAAGCCGAGCCACGGCAGAAATTTCCGGGCCAGCTCGCGGCTGATGTAAGGAGCCAGCAGGTCGATGCCGAATTGCAGGAATTTAAATCCGACGATGAGAGCCACCACGAAGGCAAGAATGGCCACAATCTCGACCAGTAGCCCCTTCCGGTACCCGTTATACGCTCCCCAAAGCAGCGGAATCAGAATAAGAATATCGATGGTTGCCACAGGCGCAGGTTAGTACTCGATCTCTTCTTCATCGAGTAAGTTCTTTACATTTAGAACGCAGCCATCCATGACAGGTACGTTGTTGCTCCAGTCGGTGAAAATCCAGTCCTGATTGGGTACGGCCACAAATACCCGACGGGGCTTACTAAGTACCCAAAAGACTTTTTCAACGCCAAAATCGAAGAGTTTTTGCGTCTTCTCGGCGACATAATTAAAATCAAGCCCATCAAAATCAGCGAGGTCAATTTTCATGTCGACTTCAATCACAATTTTAGGCGCTGTGTCGAAATACTTTGTCGTAACATCGAACGTACCTTTTTCGAAAATAGCGACATCGCAAGAGAGGTTATCATACAGGTCGAGATGGACTCCGGCTTCGTTAGTAACGGGCAGATACTTTTTCTTATCCCGATTCGCCATCACGAACGTGTGAATGAGCGATACCAGAATGGCTTGCAATGAACTACTTCCCACGATGTCTTCAACTTTACGGGTTCCGGCTAATACATCCTTATAGCCCCGATAATACAGAGGCCTTCCGTTGAGTACTTCGTAAACTAATGCACTGGGTATCACCTGATGCGGCGTAGGAGAAACAGGATTTTCAGCAATCATATCCGTATCTGTTTAACGTACCTCAATATACGAGTTTTTAAAGAGTGAAAGGGCGAATGAGTGAAAGAGTGGCGCTGCTCGTGATATTGCCAGACCGAGCAGCGCCACTCTTTCACTCATTCGCCCTTTCACTCTTTAAATTACAGCAGGCTCTTCACCATGGCGGCAATCGACTTACCGTCGGCTTGGCCAGCCAGGGCCTTGTTGGCCGCGCCAATCACTTTACCCATATCGCCGGGACCGGTAGCGCCTAGCTGCGCGATAACTGCCTGCACTTGTGAGCGCAGCTCATCTTCTGACAGTTGCTTGGGCAGGTATTTCTCGATAATGGCGATTTCAGCTTCTTCAGTAGCCAGCAAATCGGCGCGGTTCTGCTGCCGGTAGATATCCGCCGAATCTTTGCGCTGCTTCACGGCTTTCGACAGCAACTTGATTTCATCTTCCGGCTTCAGGTCGCCACCAGTAGCTCCTTCTTTGGTTTCTTCGAGCAGGATCATTGACTTAACGGCCCGTAAGGCACGAAGGCGATCCTGGTCTTTGGCTTTCATGGCCTCTTTAACGTCAGCGTCGATTTGTTGTTTGAGCGACATATAGCAATTGTGAATGAGTGATTTTGTGAATAGACAAAGGTACGGTTTAAAGGTTTGGTGTTTTGGGTTTGATGTTTGACGTTGCGCTGCTTAATTACGATTTGATGATTAGCAGCGCAACGTCAAACATCAAACCCAAAACACCAAACCTTATCCATCACCCTCCCAAATGCGCCCTCCGCACGGTGTTCACCAGATTATGCGCCCGGCGGGTGGGTTCGGGAATGCGGTAGCCGCCGTTGCAACGAAGCATCAGGTCGACCGACGTTTCCAGATCGATGAGGTTGCCGGGCGATACGTAAACGGGGTTTACCTTGTTTTTGGTGCGAAGCGCCGCTCCGATTACCTCACCCCGGTGCAGCATCGGCGACCAGGAACCGCGCTCAATCGCAGGCTCTTCGTAGCGCCCGACCAGCACCGATTTACCACAACCCAGCGTAGGCCGGTTCAGCCACAAACCCGCATGCGCCGCAATACCTAGCCGACGGGGGTGCGCAATGCCATGCCCATCGAACACAACCACATCGGGCATAACAGTCAGGTTGTTCCAGGCTTCGAGCAGGGCTGGTATTTCGCGGAACGATAACAAGCCAGGTACGTACGGAAACGACGTAGTGGTGATGGCCGTAGCCTCGGCAATGGTTTCGAGCGTATCCAGCCGCAGCACCACGATGCCCGCGTAAACGGTCTCTTCGAACTTGTTGAACGAAATATCGCAGCCCGCAATGGTTTCCACCGGTCCTGCCAGCGGCTGAATACGTACCTGACCGCGTATCTGCTGTTGTATAGCAATCGCCGCCTCCGGGCTATCCGGCCATTCATGTAGTGAGTTCATGTTGTTGAGTTTAGGGTAGTACCGAAACGGTCCGCCGCTGCGGCGCTACCGTCACCCCTCCCGCGTTACGCCCTCAATTTCCAGGACTAGATTGGCACCGTAGAGACCGGCGGGGGTTTGGAAACCGGGTTTAGCGTTACCCGCCAGCACCTTTTTGGTGATGATCAGGGCCGAGAGCGCGGTTAGGTTGTAGCCTTCGGGACCGGTCAGTCTGGCTTCGACGGTTTTGCCATTTTTGTTGCCGACGCGACCCCAAACCTGTGTTTTGGCCTTGGTCCGGGTGGCTTCATCGGGGCCGGTCACGCGCTTTGTGATTTGTCCGCTCACCCATTTCTGAATGGATTTTCGCCGCAACAGCCAGTTGAGCGAGTTGCCCAGCTTTGCCATCCGAATACTGGCCGACGTGCTGCCAATAAACGTTTCAATGTTCATAATACCCGTCGTATAAAAAGCCGTTGATACGTCGCCCCAGGGAATACTCATACAGGGTATCGTTTCACCGTTGGCGAAGGTCACGTTCAGCACCTTGTGCGCGTAGGGCACTACGGTCAGTTTTCCGTTTTCGCGTACCAGGCCACCCTGCCCCAGGTTATCCACGGCCGTTTGTGCTGTTCCGTGCGAGAGTGAACCGCCGTCGTTGGCAAACGCCAGTTGCAGGTACGTGGCGTCGGGCAGTTTATGGTGTAGGTATTGAGCCAGGCAATCCGTCGGCACCACATCGAACCCCACGCCCGACATCAGCATGACGCCCCGCTCACGCGCCTGTTTGTCCAGCGTTGCCCCTTGCTCAAAAACGGCTATTTCGCCCGTAATATCCAGGTAATGCACGCCGTTGCGCAGGCAGGCCTGTTGCATGGGCAAGGCCGTTTTCGAGAAGGGGCCGGCGCAGTGCAACACCACAGGGACATCGCGCATGGCGTTGTTCAGGGCAATCTCGTCGGTCAAATCGGCCACCCGGTACGAGAAGCCGTATTGCTCAGCCAGCGGGCGAAGTTTGCTTTCATCGCGACCGCAGAGAATAGGATTCAGGCCAAATTGGGCCACTTTCTCGAGGATCAGGCGGGCGGTGTAGCCATTGGCTCCGTAAAGCAGGAAGGTGTTGGGCGGGTTCATGAGCGGCGGTTTAGCCAGCTAAAGATAGCGGCCGTGGCCAGCCCACCAACTACGTACCAGGCCACCGTCAGCGAGGCGGTCGTAGATGTACGACGAACGGGTTCACTACCCAGGCCCATTGGCTCAGATAGCGTAATAGCCCCAGCACCCGCCAACGCACCCAGCACGGCACCAACCGGCCAAACAGCTTGTGGCTTAGCCAAGCCAATCAAGCTGAAATACAACGCATTGGAAGTTAGATCACCCGCAAGCGCCGTAGCGTATAGCGCGTTGCCGGTTGGCGTTGGCAGGCCGGTAGCTTTCGTGATTTTGATGATGCCGCGTTTGCCCAGTTTATCCACGCGCGGTGCTTCGGGCTCTATCTGACGAACGGTTTCGTGGAGAATATTCAGGGCCACCGCGCCGCCCAATCCGCTCAGTAATGCATTTGTTAAAGTAGTCATCTCGTTGTGTGTGCTTTTTGCTGTAACACTCGTGATCGCCCAGTTGTGTAGAAAAGCGAGTTAACTACGTCGTCATTTGCTTTGCGTCATTACGCTACGCTGTCATTAGTGGTCATTCATCGTAAAACAATTAATGACTACTAATGACAGCGTAGCGTAATGACGCAAAGCAAATGACAGTCACTATCATAAACGATAAAAATGTCCCGTCTTTCCCGTCGCCAAACCCTTGCTGCTCTGGGTACGTTGCCAGCAACTTCGTTCCTGAAGCCCCAGCCATCCATCAAACCAAAGGCCGCTCCGTTTACGCTTTGTTTGAACATGAGTACCATCCGGGGTCAGAAACTTGGGTTCATTGGTGAACTGGAGGCCGCGTCGAAAGCCGGGTTTCGGTCGGTCGAAGTGTGGATAGGGACGATGCAGGACTACCTGAAAACGAACACGCCCGCCGAAGCCCGTCGCCGCCTGTCGGATCTGGGCATTACGGTGGAAAACGCCATCGGCTTTGCGCCCTGGATTGTGGATGATGCCACGACCCGGCAAAAAGGGCTTGATCAGATGAAACTGGAAATGGAGCAGCTGGCGCAAATTGGCTGTAAACGCGTAGCCACGCCGCCCATCGGTGCGCAAAATGCTGACGCGCCGATCATCGACCTGCGCCGGGCCGCCGAACGGTACCGCGCCTTGCTCGATCTGGGACAGCAAACGGGCGTGAATCCCCAGTTGGAGCTTTGGGGGTTTTCGAAGAACCTGAATCGCTTATCGGAAGTGATGTATGTTGCCGCTGAAGCCAATCACCCCAACGCACGTCTGTTGCTCGATGTGTATCACCTCTACAAAGGTGGTTCGGGCATCACGGCGCTGCCCATGGTGGGGAAACCGGCCATCGAGGTATTTCACGTCAACGATTACCCGGCTACGCTGACGCCGGCCCAAATCACCGATGCCGACCGCGTCTATCCCGGCGATGGTGTAGCTCCAATCCGCGACATCCTGAAGATTATTCAGAATCCCGACCGGCCGGTGATTCTCTCGCTCGAGGTATTTAACAAAACCTACTACGCCCAACCAGCCGATCAGGTCGCTAAAACGTCGTACCAGAAAATGCAGGCGATGGTAGCGGGGCTGTAGATGCGAACCGCAACCGGTCAGGCGTGGTTACCTTACCATCACTAGCCTTTGATCATTGTTAACTGATCATTGTTCATTGACCATGACTCGTCTGTCGGTAAACATCAACAAAATAGCCACCATTCGTAACGCACGGGGTGGCAACAATCCTAATCTCGTACAGGTCGCGCTCGATTGCGAACGATTTGGTGCGCAGGGTATCACGGTGCATCCTCGTCCCGACGAACGGCATATTCGCTACCAGGACGTTTGGGATCTACACGAAGTTGTCACTACGGAATTCAACATAGAAGGCAATCCCGACGACCGGTTTATCGACCTCGTAAAGCGCGTAAAACCCGCCCAGGTAACCCTTGTTCCCGACGCGCCCGACGCCATCACGTCAAACGCAGGCTGGGACACAATCCGCCATGCCGATCACCTGCGGAAGCTGATCGACACGTTTCATGAAGATGGTATCCGGGTATCGATCTTCGTGGACGCCGACGAACGGATGGTAGAAGGTGCAAAAGCTGTGGGCACCGACCGCATCGAGTTATACACCGAACCTTACGCTACTCACTACCCTTCCGACCGTGACGCCGCCGTTGCGCCCTTCGTACTCGCCGCCCGCAAAGCACAGGAACTGGGCCTTGGCCTCAACGCGGGTCATGACCTAAGCCTTGAAAACCTGCGTTTCTTCGCGCAACACGTACCTAGCCTGCTGGAAGTGTCTATCGGCCACGCGCTTGTCTGCGATGCACTGTATTTCGGACTGGAGAATACGATTCAGCTCTACCGAAGAGAGTTGACCGAAACGCACTACCGAACCAGCGGCGTTTTGTGAGTTGGCGTAACTAGTACGCTGATTGCTATAGGACGCTGATTTAAAAGGATTAGACGGATTGACGCTGATTTTTGATTTAAGCGGATTCGTACTTGAAGCAGAGCAAATCCATTTGAATCCAAAACCCGTGTGAATCTGTTTAATCCTTTTAATCAGTGTTCTATTATAATCCGCGTAAATTATTTTAAATCCATTAAATCCGCACGGTCCGCCGCTGCGGTACCATCGGCCTATGCCCATCCCCCTCCACGAATTTCTCCAGCAAGCCCAAACCCTCCCTGTCATCGACGTACGTTCGCCGGCGGAGTTTGCGCATGCTCATATTCCGGGGGCGGTGAACATGCCGCTGTTCGACAACGACGAACGGGCGCAGATTGGTACGACCTATAAGCAGGTTGGAAAAGACGCCGCCGTGTTGCAGGGGCTGGATATGGTTGGTCCGAAAATGGCCAGCTTTGTTCGGGAAGCACAGGCGCTAAATCCGGAAGAGAAGCAGGTGCTGGTGCATTGCTGGCGGGGCGGTATGCGGTCGGGGTCAATGGCGTGGCTCTTCAACACGGCAGGCCTCCGGGCCGATACGCTCACTGGCGGGTACAAAGCCTATCGAACGGAGGTGCTAACGGCCTTTGCGGAACCGCGAAACCTGATCATCCTGGGAGGAAAAACCGGCTCAGGCAAAACGGATATCCTGAAACAACTAGCCGCGCAGGGTGAGCAAGTTATTGACTTAGAAGGTCTGGCGCATCATAAGGGCTCGTCGTACGGAGCTATCGGGCAGTTGCCACAACCATCGAGCGAACACTTCGAGAACCTGGTTTACGAACAGTGGCGGCAGCTTGACCCGACTAAACGGATCTGGCTGGAAGATGAAAGCAAGAACATAGGTCGCTGCCACATAGCCGTACCGCTCTGGCAGCAAATGCGCACCGCAACCGTCGCGTTTATCGACGTACCCAGAGAGGTTCGGGTTCAGCGTCTCGTGCAGGAATACACGGGTATCGATCACGAATTACTGGTTGAGGCCACCAAACGGATCGAGCGTCGATTGGGTGGTTTGGCAGCGAAACAGTCACTAGCCGCGCTGGAGCAGCAAGATTATGCTACTGTGGCTGAGCTGACGCTGGTTTACTACGACAAAGCGTACTTGAACGGCCTTGGCCAACGCGATAGCGCCACAGTCAGTCAATTGCCCATCGAGGTGGACAATCCGGCACAAACCGCTTTAGAGTTGATTGAGTGGGCAGACGTAACACGGACTTTAGTCCGTCCTTAGAACTGTTAGAAAGACGGACTGAAGTCCGTGTTACGCCGAGAGAGGCGTTTTACGGTAGATTTTCTGCATTGGCAACTCCATCTCGCCAACCAGAATGGCATCGGTCAATAACCGGTAATCGGTATCTACCCATTGGTCGGGCTTGTCGGTGCGGGAATACACACGGGCAAACACCGCATCTTGACTGACAAACAGAATGTGTTTCAACGACGGAATTAGCCGGTATTGATCCAGCTTATCCGATTGGTCATACGCCTTCGTACTCTTCGACAGTACCTCCACCACAATCTCCGGGTTTTTGATCCGGGCCGTAGAAACCTTTCCGCTGGGCAGCGTCACGTATTCCGATGGACCGCGCACCACCGACAGATCAGCATTGAATTCAGCCCCGCCTTCGGCAATACAGATTTTTATGCTGCTACCCAACACCCGGTAATCTGGTTCATCGTCGAGAATGTTGTTGAAGAGGGTTCCAATTTGGGCAATCAGTTGTTCGTGTAAGTCGGTGGCGTGACTCATGGAGATAATCTCGCCATTTAAGGATTCGATATTGTAGGGAATCTCCTCAGCCAGCTCTACGTACTCATCCCAGGTAGCGGAAGCGCGTAATTCGTCCGGGGCCGCTCCGCGTTCGGCCAGGGTCATCGGGAGTAGAATCGTTGTTGCTTCCATCTTGCTACTGCGTTTACCAAGCCTACACAATTACGCGCATTATTTCTTCGGCTTCAAATGCCGGATCACCTCCAGTTTTGGAAAGGCCAGTCGCCAAACGGCCAGTTGTTGTTTTTGCTGACCAAAACAGGTTTTACTCAATGCATTTTCAGCCGGGACAGCCGCGTTGTACACAAACAGGGTGTCGCCAATGCGCTGAATGTTACTCGATTGCGGCAGGTTTTTCTCGGCATTATATACATACGCATCCAGCACCTCACGTTCCTTTTGCGCCAACTTCGCGTTCTGCACATCGGCTGCGCCCAGTAAACTGATTGTCATGCCATAGCGAGTAGCCAGCGCCTGCGTTTTGGGTAAGTCCTGAAGGCTACAGATTCCGGTTGCGGCCTCGCCCTTCGCCAATTTGTCGGCGGCTTCTTTTTCGGCGATGGCTACGATTTGTGCGCCCCAACTATCTACAGCCTCATTCAGATCGGCGTTGGTTAATCGCTTCACTTTTTTATCGGCCATTTCCTGTTTCAGCTTGTCGGTGTATTGAATCCGATCGGGGTTACAGGCTAGCAGGGCGAGTGCTAAAAAGAGCGTTTGAAGCAGAATTCGTGGCATCGTGAACGGTGTTTATCCGGAAAACGCGAGATAAGGCTGTTGGGTTGCAGGTACGTCACCAACCAGGCAATTATTGGCGCGCCCAGATTACCTGTGTCAGTTCATCGGCCATCCTGATCAGGTCGGTTTCGGTATGTTTCCGATTCGTCGCAACTACCTGCCTGACCATGTCGGCGGGGAGTTTATCGGCACCGTGATAAGCTCCCAGAATGGCTCCGATGATGGCACCAGTCGTGTCGTTATCGCGCCCAAAATTGACCGCAAATGTGAGGCTTTTCACGAAATCAAACTGTCCATACAACATGGCAGTGAGGCTAATCTGAAAAATTTCGCCCGACATCAGTGGCAGTTCCTGGTTGTACGCATCCAGTAACGTAAATGCGTATTGTCGCCGCGCTAATTCAACGGTATCTGCACGACCCGTACGCGGAAAAACCAGTTGAGACAGGTTCATTTGCGTGGGTGACCATTGCCCGGCCTTGTAAACTACCGTCTGGGCCCGTTGCAGAAACCGGTACCCAGCCCGGCCTATCAATCGGCTTTGATAATAATTCTGAGGATCAACATCACGTACTACGTTGACAATGGATTCGGGGGTAGCCCCTGGCGTCATAGCGGCCGCCACCATGGCACTTGTCAACGCGCTAAGATCACGGGCGTATCCCAAATCGAATAGAGCCAGATTAAACGCTTCCGTGTAGGCCCGACTTGGCTGGCCCGGAAACAACGTACCCAAAACCGGCGCATACAGCATACCGGCACAAGTCATCTCGCCTCCGTAAAAACGATGTAAGGCATTCGTATAACCGGGCCAGTCCTGAACAGCGTACGGTTTAGCCACTTTTGCCCACTCCTGAATCCAGGCCATTCGGCGGGCATTGGCCTCGAAGGGAGCAGGATCGTCACCGGGGGTATCCTTTAACCGCTTCACGTCGGCCCGGTACTGTGTCAGAATATGGTTGGCAAACGCCCGTGGATCGAGTGGTGCTTTGCCATTGCGCTGGGTAAGCAGATAGCTAGTGATCAGTTTCTTCCAACGGGTATCATCGGTGGTTCCGCCAGCGGGTAGGTTCATATACCAGGTCCCTTCGGGTGAGGGCTCCCGCACCATCGAATCGAGCCGATTGACGGCCCCGTACATGGTACCGATCATTTCGCGAGACCACATTTCAGTTGGCGCTCCCATGGCATCGCCAATGGCCGAACCAACCAGCATACCCAATACCCGATCATGAAGTTGAGCGCGGGTAAGGCCCGAGCGGGTAGCCTGTTGCGAACTGGATGTGAGTTGAGCGTTGCTTGGCCAACTACTAACCAAGCACAGGAATATCAAGAGGAATAAGCCATTCTTGTAACGCATAACATTGATGAGGTAACTAGTATGGATGGCCTCACTGAGCGTAAGGTAGCAATTATCCATCTTTTTGGGGTCAGAAAACAGGGACGTTGAGTTGCAGGTATGTTACGCTCAGGCCATTCGACTACCTTCTCGGAATAACAGACCGGTTTAAATCTGGGGTTAACCCTTAATTTCGCACATGCAATTACTCGAAGTAGGCCAGAACGCCGCCCTCCGTACCGAATTTCTTCAACTGCCGGTTCGCCTCTACAAAAACGACCCCTGCTGGATTCGTCCACTCGACGATGATCTGGAGAGTGTATTCGACCCTAAGCGAAACAAGTTGTTTGATGGTGGCGAATGCACACGGTGGGTGTTGAAAAACGATGCCGGTGAGACCATTGGGCGGGTAGCTGCTTTCATCAACCAGAAAACACTGAAAACCGAAAAAGATCAACCAACGGGTGGAATGGGCTTTTTTGAGTGTATCGATGACCAAACGGCGGCCTTCTTCCTGTTCGACACCTGCCGACTGTGGCTGGCCGAACGGGGTATGGAAGCCATGGACGGCCCGATTAACTTCGGCGATCGTGACCGGTGGTGGGGACTGCTGGTAGACGGATTTGATAAAGAGCCTAACTATGGTATGCCTTATACCAAACCCTACTACATACCGTTTTTCGACGCCTACGGGTTTAAAGACTACTTTCAGCAACACACCTTTTTTCTGCCTACGGATTATGACAAATTGATCGCGAATGGAATGCAACAAAAGGTATTCGATCGCGCCAAGGCTATTCTGGAAGATCCACAATACACGTTTGAGCATATTCAGAAAAATAAACTGACTCAATACGCCGCCGATTTTGCCGAGATATACACCAAAGCCTGGGCCAAAATTCTGGGTACGCCCGACATGACCACCGAAAAGGCACTGGTGTTAATGCAGAAGATGAAGCCAGTGATGGAAGAAAACCTGGTGTGGTTTGGCTATCATGGCAGCGGTGCTGACCGCAAACCGATCGCATTTTTCATCATGCTGCCCGAATTGAACCAGTATTTCAAGCACGTCAACGGCAAAATGGACCTTCGGGGCAAACTGATTTTTTTGTATCACAAGCTCTTCAAACCCACTAACAAAGCCTTCGGCGTCATTTTCGGCGTTGTTCCCGATTTTCAGGGAAAAGGCATTGAATCGGCCATTGCCATCGCCTACCCAACGCGGGAAGTATGGGGTGGCAAAAAACACCAGTATACTGACCTGGAGCTAAACTGGATCGGCGATTTCAACGTCCGGATGATCCGTTTCTCAAAAATGCTCAGCGGCAAAGTCGTCAAACGCCATATCACCTACCGCTTCCTCTTCGACCGCGAAAAGGAATTCAAACGGCATAAAGTGATTTAGAAAGTTTGTCGGCTGGGTTGCTGACGCGTAGCCCTTCGACTAGGCGTCAGCAATACCAACTGCAACGATTTCCCTTGGCATAGCCTTCACCTTACATAACCCGCTCAGGCTTACCTTTGCGGGCATACATTGACACTACAAACAGCATGAGTTTACTTACCGTGGGTTCGGTCGCGTTCGACGCCCTGGAAACCCCCTTCGGCAAGACCGACAAAATCATTGGCGGTGCCGCTACCTACATTACCCTGTCGGCGTCGTACTTCACGAAAGAAAACAATCTGGTTGCCGTGGTGGGCGACGATTTCCCGCAAACCATGATCGACACGCTGGTGAGTCACGGCGTGAACGTGGATGGGCTGGAGATTCGGCAAGGCGAGAAAACGTTCTTCTGGTCAGGCAAGTACCATAACGACATGAACTCGCGCGACACGGTCGACGTGCAGCTCAACGTGATGGAGAATTTCGACCCCATCATCCCCGAATCGTATCAGGGTTGCACGTACCTGATGCTGGGCAACACGGCACCGGCCATTCAGCACCTGGTGATCAAGCGCCTCACCAACCGGCCCAAGCTGATCGTGCTCGACACGATGAATCTCTGGATCGAGATTGCCAATGCCGACCTGAAAGCCCTGTTGCCCGATGTGGACGTGCTGGTATTGAACGACGAAGAAGCCCGCCAGCTTACCAACGATTACTCGCTTGTGCGCGCTGCCCGTACCATCATGGGCATGGGCCCCAAAACGGTGATCATCAAGAAAGGTGAACACGGCGCACTGCTGTTCCAGGAAGACCGCATCTTTGCCGCCCCTGCTCTTCCACTCGAATCAGTATTCGACCCAACCGGCGCGGGCGACACCTTCGCGGGCGGTTTCATTGGCCACATCGCCAAAACCGACGATATTTCCTTCGACAACATGAAGCGGGCCGTCATCTACGGATCAGCCATGGCGTCGTTCTGCGTTGAGAAGTTCGGTGCCGAGCGCATCCTCAACCTTTCTGCCGACGAAATCCAGGACCGCGTCGATCAGTTCGTAAAACTATCGGCGTTTAGTGTAGAAATGTAAATATGAGTTCAAAGTGCCAGGTTCAAGGTTCAAAGTCGCTTTGCTAATCACCGAACTGTTGTAGGCGAAGCGACTTTGAACCTTGAACCTGGCACTTTGAACTCATTTTCGTATTAACTTTGCATCATTAATCTTTCAGGGGTGCCTTATAACAACGGGCTGAGATTATACCCATAGAACCTGTACACGGGTAATGCCGCAGCAGGGAATGTAAATATGAGTTCAAAGTGCCAGGTCCAAAGTTCAAAGTCGCTCCGCTATCCAACGATTTGGTAGTTGGCGGAGCGACTTTGAACTTTGGACTTTGAACTTTAGACTCCTTTCTTCCACTCCGATAGGCTTGGCCCCTACGCCTTATCGTTAACCGTTTGTGTCTCCATGACCAACGCAACGACCTATCGTTTTGCCGCCACACTTTTGCTGTGGTGCGTATTTCAACTGCCCGTTTGGGCACAATCTCTTTTTCTTTCCGGCACGGTCCGGGAGGCCGACGGCAGCCCGATTCCGGGTGTGGCTATTACACTCGATGGGTCGTTGAAAGGCACCAACACCGACGCTTCAGGTACGTTCCGGCTTACCAATCTTCGACCGGGTACGTATCAGGTACGTGCCTCGCTCGTCGGCTACAATGCGATTGAACAGGCGGTTACGTTACCGCTTTCCGAGCCGCTGGCGTTGCGTTTGCAACAGAGCGAAGTAGTTATGGATGAAGTAGTTGTGCTGGCAACGCGGGCTAATGAAAAATCGGCGGTGGCCTATACCAACGTAACCAAGCGCGAACTGACCAAGCTTAATCTGGGTCAGGATATGCCGCAGTTGCTCAACTTTACGCCCTCGGTTGTGACTACGTCAGATGCTGGGGCGGGCGTGGGCTACACGGGCATTCGCATTCGCGGCTCCGACGCCACACGGGTGAACGTGACGCTCAACGGCATTCCGTATAACGATGCCGAATCGCAGGGGACGTTCTGGGTGAATATGCCCGATTTTGCGTCGTCGGTCAGTAGCGTGCAGATTCAGCGCGGCGTGGGTACGTCGACCAACGGGGCCGGGGCGTTTGGGGCGAGCGTGAATGTCCAGACCAACACGCTTCAGAAAAACCCATACGCCGAAGTAAACGCGTCGGGCGGGTCGTTCAATACGCAGCGGTTCAACGTGTTGGCGGGTACCGGCTTACTGAATAATCATTTTGTGGTGGATGCGCGGCTGTCGAAAATCTCGTCGGATGGGTTTATCGACCGGGCATCGTCGAACCTGAAATCGTTTTACCTATCGGGCGGCTATTACAGCCAAAAGAGCTTCATTCGGTTCAACGTGTTCTCGGGTCAGGAACGTACCTATCAGGCGTGGAACGGCGTGCCCGAGTCCCTGCTGGCAACAAACCGAACGTTCAACAGCCTGACCTACGAAAACGAAACAGACAACTACCAACAAGATCAATATCAATTGATTACGTCGACTGAATTGAGCAAACAGTGGCGGGCCAACGTATCGCTGTACTACACCAAAGGCCGGGGTTATTACGAACAGTTCCGCGAGGCTGACCGGCTGAGCAACTACGGTTTACCCAATGTGGTCATCCGCGATTCAACGATTTCGCGCTCCGATCTAGTACGCCGCCGCTGGCTCGATAACAACCTGTACGGCACCGTTTTCTCGTTCGATTACACCGGAAAAGGGAAGCTGACAGGCAATATTGGCGGCGGCTGGAATCGCTATCAGGGGCAGCACTTCGGCGAGGTGATCTGGGCCCGCTTCAACCTGGCTCCGCTGACGGCAACCAACGGCATCAACCCGCGTTATTACGACAACAACGCCATCAAGACCGACGCCAACCTTTACGCCAAAGCCTTCTACGATATCACGCCAAAACTCAACGGGTTCGTTGATCTCCAGGTACGTTCCGTCGATTACTCGTTTCTGGGTTTCGACAATCAGCAGCGCAACGTACAACAGAATGCTCAACTCACGTTTTTCAACCCTAAAGCGGGTCTGACCTATACCGTTAATGACCGGCTGGCGGCCTATGCCTCATATGCTGTGGGCAACAAAGAGCCCAACCGCGACGATTTCACGCAGTCGACACCCGGTAGCCGTCCGTTGGCCGAAACGTTGCACGACTGGGAAGCAGGCGTAAAAAGCCGTTCTGACTGGTTTGTCCTGAACCTGAACGGGTATTTCATGAACTATCGCAATCAGCTGGTACTCAACGGGGCCATCAACGATGTGGGCGCATTCAACCGGATCAACGTACCCAGCAGCTACCGCGCCGGGGTCGAGATTGACGGTACGGCGCTGCTAATGGGCACTACCCAGGGCACTAATCTACGCTGGAACGCCAACGCTACCTTTAGCCAGAACAAGATTCGCAACTACACGCAGTTTATTGACCGGGGCTATTACGACAGCAGTGAAGGACAGGAGGTACGCACCTTCACCAGCACTGACATCGCCTTCTCGCCTAACGTGATTATTGGCTCACAACTCTTACTGACAGCAGCTAAAGGGCTGGAAATTGGCTTGTTGTCGAAGCACGTCGGTCGCCAATACCTTGACAATACCAGCAGTTCGGACCGTCAGTTGAACGCGTACTTCGTGAACGACCTCCGGCTGATTTACACGCTGAAACAGCGGTTCGCCCAGGAGGTTACGTTTACGTTCCTGCTCAACAACGTGTTCAACGAGCTGTATGAATCGAACGGCTACACGTACGCATACATCAACGAAGGCCGCGTTGCTTCCGATTCTTATTTCTACCCACAAGCCGGCCGGAACTTCCTGGCGGGGATGAGGGTGAAATTTTAGTTTAGCGTTTGTAGTTTGAGGTTTGAGGTTGCGCTGCTGATGCACCAGTTCTGCGGATTAGCAGCGCAACCTCAAACCTCAAACTACAAACATCAAACTTCCCTTGATTCGCTTTTTTAACGAAGACGTCGACTATAAGCTGCCGCAGAAGCTGGCGGCGAAAAAATGGCTCACGACGCAGGCTAAGGCCGAAGGCCACGACATGGGCGACCTGAACTACATTTTCTGTTCCGACGAATACTTGTTACAGGTCAACCGCGAACACCTCGACCACGATTACTACACCGACATTATCACGTTCGACAACCGCGAATTTGAAGACGACCCTATCGAAGGCGACATCTTCATCAGCGTTGACCGCGTGGCCGACAATGCCGCCCAACTGGGTGTATCGCCCGAACAGGAAATGCGCCGTGTACTGGCTCACGGCCTGCTTCACCTCTGCGGATACGGCGACAAAACCGAAGCTGATCAAGCCGCCATGCGGGGAAAAGAAGATGAGTGGCTGGCTGTGTTCAATTAAGAATGCAGAATTAAGAATGGCTCTGCTAGCGTGCCATACGGTGCCGTAGCAGAGCCATTCTTAATTCTGCATTCTTAATTGAAATACCGTCCAGCCGTCTTCCTGGGTACGTAGTGAGAAGGCGAAGTTGTGGTTGAGTAGAATCTCGCGGGTGAGGGTCAGGCCGATGCCCTGGCCGGTGGTTTTGGTGCTGAAGAAAGGGTTGAACAAGTTCGTAGCTACTTCGTTGGAAATCGGCTGCCCGTTATTGCGGATAAGCAACTGACTGTCGGTCAGCACAATCTCGACCGATTGGCCGGTTTGGCAGGCTTCGAGCGCGTTTTTCACCACGTTCACCAACACCTGCTCCATCTGGGCAACATCCATCTGTTGTTTTACCGGCGCTTCGGGTACGGTCAACGTCAGCGAGATGCCACGTGCGCTGGCCTGCGGCTGCATTAGGCTCAGCACGTCGCGGAGTAGGTCAGGTACGTTGGCGGGTGCCAGATTGGGTACGGGCAACCGTACCACATCGGCAAACCGGCGCATGAACTGGTTGAGCCGGTCGTTACGCTCAATGGCAACGCGTACAGCTTTGCGCACATCGGGGTCAGGTACGTCGGGCTCGGCGATGTTCAGGATGGAGTTGATCGCCCCAATCGAGTTGTTCACTTCGTGAGCCATCATGCGAATCACCTTGCCGAATGCCTTCTTCTCAGTGTCGATAATCTCGGCCGTTAGCTCTTCAATAAACAGAAACTGCCGCCGAAACCCCCGGTCGATGAATTGCCCGCGCATGGCCCGGTAGGTTTCAACACCCGTCAGTTTGATCGTCTGCGGCTGGTCGGTGGGAAGGTCTGTCAGGTACGTTAGCAGCGGATGACCAATGGCCGATAAGGGCTTGCCGATCAGGTCAATATCAGGCAGGTTCAGTAACTGCCGCGCCTTTGGGTTTACGGCCGATACGCGTTCATCGAAATCAAACGTCAGGAGGGCAATGGGTGCCGCTTCGATCAACTTATCCAGAAAAAACTGTTGCTCGGCCTGTCGGGTACGTTCCTGCCGAAGCTGATCGATCATCAGGTTATACACGTTGATGAGGCCGTCTACCTCTTTTTTGCCCGTTGGCACAAACTTGACGGTGAAGTCTTTATCCCGAATGGCCTCGATACCCGACTGGATAAACGCTGCTGGCTGCCGAAACGACTGGTACAGCCGCACGGCGATGTACATCGACAGCAGAATGAGCACTTCAGAGGCAATGAAGAGAAGCTTATTTTCTTTCAGCAACTGAAACGTCAGCCCGATCAGTACGGCATGAACGGTGCCAATGTAAAGCAGGTAACGGGTTTGAAATCTCATATAGTGATTATGGTACGCGGATTAAAGGGATTTAAAACGATTGACCGCAGCGGCGGACCGTGCAGATTTTTGGATCAAAACAGATTGGCTCTGCTCTAGGCTATGAATCCGCTTAAATCTAAAAATCTGTGTAAATCCGTTTAATCCCTTTAATCCGCGTACTATTTGATCCGCTTAAATCAAAAATCCGCGTAAATCCGTTTAATCCTTTTAATCCGCGTACCCATAATAATCCGCACGGTCCGCCGCTGCGGTACTATTCATCACTATACGCGATGCCGTATTTTTCCAGGCGGCGGTAGAGGGCAAATCGGGTGATGCCTAAGGCACGGGCTACGTGGCCGACGCGGTTTTGGTGGTATGCCATCGCCCGCTCGATCATCTGGCGCTCCATCTGATCAAGCGTCATGCTGCCGACGGGCGGTAGTTGGCTGGGGGTTTGGGGCGTGGGGCCTGGGGTAGCGGGCGACAAGTGCTTTTCGAAGTCGGTGACGGTCAGGGTATCGCTGGGGGCAAGTAACACGGCGCGTTCGACTACGTTTTTCAGCTGACGGATATTGCCGGGCAGCGACAGGTCTTTGAGCCAGTGTTGCGCCTCTTTACTGACCAGCAAATTGGGACGACCGTACAGCGTTTTCAGATTGTCGGTGAAAAACTTGACCAGGCGCGGTATATCGGCGGGGCGTTCGCGGAGGGCGGGTAGGCGGACTGTAATGAGGTTAATGCGGTAGAACAAATCTTCGCGAAATGTACCCAGCCTTACCATCTCTTCGAGGTTTCGGTTGGTGGCGCAGATCACCCGCACATCAACCGTCCGGGTTTTGCTGCTGCCCAGCGGCTCGAAGGTGCGGTCCTGTAACACGCGGAGCAGTTTCACCTGCGATGCTGAATCCAGATCACCGATTTCGTCTAAGAAAATGCTGCCCTTGTTGGCCAGTTCGAAACGGCCAATTCGGTCAGTTTTGGCGTCGGTGAAAGCGCCGCGCACATGGCCGAAGAGTTCGCTTTCGAATAGTGTGCTGGAAATGCCGCCCAGATTCACCTTCACAAACGGTTGCCGTTTACGGCGGCTGTTTTGGTGAATGGCTTCGGCAATGAGTTCTTTCCCCGTCCCACTTTCGCCCGTGATCAGCACCGGCGCGTCGGTCGGGGCCACGCGGCCAATGGTCGTCAGCACATCCAGCAGTTTCGGATCTTCACCCACGATGTTATCGAACTGAAACTGCTCATCCAACTGCCGCCGACCGACCGACACCGCTTCGCCAGACTGCCCACGTGCCAGCTTGATCGCCGTTTTGACCGACTGCACCAAATGGTCGTTTTGCCAGGGTTTGGTAATGAAATCATTGGCTCCGGCCTTCATGCCCTGCACGGCCAACTCAATGCTTCCCCATCCCGTAATGAGCAGCACAGGTACGTTCGGCAGCCGTTCACGAATGTACCGAAGCAACCGAATGCCGTCATCGCCCGACGTCTCGACCGAGAAGTTCATATCGAGCAGAATGGCTTCGGGCGTTTCCTGTTCCAGTAATTCCCGCGTCTCGAACGGCCCGTCGGCGATACGCACGGCGAAGCCTTCTTTCCTGAAAAGCAGCGAAAGAGACGTCTGAACAGCAATATCGTCGTCGATGATGAGGAGCATGCGGGTTATTTATGGTACGCAAATTTTTGTGGGTACGCGGATTTAAAGGATTTAAAACGATTGACGCGGATTTTGGATTAAATCGGATTGGCTCTGCTTTAGGCTACGAATCCGCTTAAATCTAAAAATCTGCGTCAATCCGTTTAATCCCTTTAAATCCGTGTTCTATAAAATCCCTTTAAATCCAATCCGCGTACCATTCCATTTACTCTTCGTGCAAGGCTACAGCGGGTTGAATCGTGGCGGCTTGTCGGCTGGGGAAGAGGGCGCAGAGCGTGACGAGCAGGTACACGATCAGGGCCGCGATGATGATGGCTATTACGTATACATTGGAGGCGAGATCGAAGACGTTGAGTAACGGAAACTGAGCAGCCAACAGCAGACCCAGCACCAGCGCAAAAGTAGCCAGTACCCACATCTCGCCCACAAACTGCCACGAAATTGACCCTTCGGTGGCTCCCAGCGCCCGACGAAGCCCGATTTCGCCCCGCCGCCGGGTAATGCTGACGTTGAGTACGCCGAACAGGCCGAGCGCCACGTTGATGAGCAGAAAACTACACACAATGACAAAGATGATAACGGGCACCAGGGTAAGGTTATGCTGATTCTCGCGCGATTCGGTCAGGTGATCTACATCGACGCTCCAGCCGGTCACCATGGCGGTAATGTTCTTGACCAGCTTTGCTTCAAAAACGGCATCGGTACCTGGTTTCAGCTTGATCAAAATCTTTCTATTGTATGCTTCATTGGCGTCAAGCTGCTGAAAAATAGCGGGCTTGTTGGTCATAAACTCCCCTTTCGCTTTGAAGATCTCGACCACACCAACAATTTTCTGTTGCCGTGATCCATCGTTTTCTTTCGGTTTTTCGCCTAACAATTTCCCAACCGGATCTTCCCCGTCAAACAGCACCTCTTTGGCTTTCTGATTGATGACAACCGCCCTGTATTTTCCGACGCTATCGGCGGCTTTGTACCACCTGCCCGACGCCAGCGGCATCTCCAGTACGGTAGGAAAGCTTTCGTCAGTACCATAGTAATCCATCATCACACGCCGCTTGCCACGCGTAATCCCGTTATTGGTGGTGTTGGCCGAAAATGGTGAGTTATCGCTCATGCGTGAGGCGGCCTCCACTTCGGGATACGCCTTTATTCGTTGCATCAGACGCTGCACCTTTCCAGGTACGTCGGTGGTATCCTGATTATTATTCAGGTCGACGACCCAGACATGTTCGTAGGTAAAGCCCAGCGGTTCACGGTAATTGTTGAGGTTATAGACCAGCAGCGAAGCCAGCCCGAACAAGACCATAAACGAGGCCCAAATCTCGACGATCAACAGCGAGTGAGCTCTTTTCTTGTTCCAGATGAGGGTAAACAGATGACGGATCATGATTGTGAGGGGTGATGTGGTGAGGAGTGAGAGGCGAAGGGTGAGAGGCGGAGCATTTCACCCTTCACCACATCACCCTTCACCCCTCACCCTACGCCTTAAGCGCTTCGGCTATATTGAGTTTTGACATACGGAGAGCGGGCAAAACGCCCGACAAGAGCCCGAAAACCAGGCAGACACCCAGGCTAACCAGGAACACCGTTACGTTGATGGTCAGGTCGGCGTGGGCAATCCAGCCGCTGTTGTTGATCAGGGAAATGGCGATTAGCGTCAGCACCAGCGCAATAGCCCCGCCAATGAGCGTGATGAAAATATTTTCGACAATAAACTGCCACAGCAAAGTGCGGGTAGGTGCACCAAAGGCCTTCCGGATCCCAATTTCCGAGGCGCGCTCCAGGATACGGCTCACGTTCACGTTGACCAGGTTGATGGCCGGTAAACCCATGAGCATGAGCATAATGAAACCGACAACGCCGTAAAAAATGGTTTTTAGGCCCGTGTCTCCGTCGGCGAAGGCACCGATAAAACTCTCCATGTACGGCAGGCTTTTTACCACCAATTTGTGATACTTAAACCCATCCTGATCACCCGGCACCGGAATGCGTTGGATAAAGCTCTGGAACTCTTCGTTGATCGCTTTCGTGCCGCTCTTGTCGCTGGCCAGCGCAATGGCCAGGTAATTTCCCCGCATACCGGTGCTCTGGTAGTTACTTTTCGGTGCCGTGTACGGAAAATACACGTCGGCATGCGTCAATATGCGCGTAATCGGGCTGCCTTTTACCACGCCAATTACCTTGTAGTGAATGTTTTCGATCTCAACATCTTTACCGATTACCGACACAGCCGGATCGTCAAAATACTGCTTCCTGAAATCATCGGTGATCACCGCTACATAATCACCATTGGCAATGTTCTGCTCGTTGTAGGGTTTGCCTTCCAGGAAATCAAAGTCAGTCACATACCAGAAATCGGCGTCGGTGTATTTGGTGCTCAAATCAATTTTCTGCGAGCCGACATACGCGTTCGACGTGCCGAACATGGAGCAAATTGTAACCCGCTCGGCCGACTTCAACGATTTGGCATATTTGGTCAGAAAGTTGAAACTCATGGGCCCCTGCGTTCGCCCGTTCTGGGCCGAATCCAGTTGGGTCATCAACTGAATGTATACTGACCGGTCGCGTTTCAGTTCGGGGTAATGGCTCCCGATCAGGTGATCCAGAAACGAGGTCAGCACCATCAGCACGGTCAGCGTGAGGCTGATGCCGAAGAGGGTAATGAAGGTATAGAACGGATGCCGTAGCAACACCTTCCAGGCTATTTTTATGTAGTTCGCAATCATTAGATTTCGGATTTGGGATTTATGATTTCGGATTGGACGATTCGGAAATCACGTTCCCCGCAGAAACATCCGAAATCCGAAATCCCAAATCCGAGATCAGTTTGCTATCTCCCACCATCGCACCATCGAACAGGCGGATGAGGCGGTGCGTTTTTTTGGCCATCGTTTCGTCGTGCGTCACCATCACAATCGTACTTCCTTCGGTGTTTAGTTGCTGGAGAATGGTCATGATCTCGTTGCCCATCGCGCTGTCGAGGTTACCGGTCGGTTCATCGGCCAGAATAATCGACGGGCGACCCACAATGGCCCGGGCAATGGCGACGCGCTGTTTTTGTCCGCCCGAAAGCTGACCGGGAAAATGCTTCATCCGGTTGCTTAGGCCCACTTTTTCCAGCGCCTCCTGCGCTAGTTGCCGACGCGATGCCCCTGTAGCATCGCCTTTCCGATACAGCAGCGGAATTTCCACGTTATCCAGCACCGACAGATCGTTGATGAGGTGGAAACTCTGAAAAATGAACCCGATCTGTTGGTTGCGTAGCAGGGCCAGTTCCTTGTCGCGGTACTGCGTCACAGTTTTTCCGCCAATTTCTACCTGCCCGGCGCTGGGCGCATCCAGAAGCCCCATCAGGTTCATCAGCGTCGACTTGCCACAACCGCTGGGACCCATAATGGAGATAAACTCACCCGATTTGATAGTCAGGTTGATGTTGGTCAGCGCCAGCGTTTCGATGCTACTGGTGCGGTACACTTTTTCGATGTTTGTGAGCGTGATCATGTTGCTTTTCCCTCACCCCCAGCCCCTCTCCCACGTTGGGAGAGGGGAGTCGCTTCCGAGTAGCTTCGCTTTGCGGCAGAACTTCCCCCCCTCTCCTTCAGAAGGAGAGGGGCTGGGGGTGAGGTTAGTTTAGTTTCTGGTTTGTATCGAAATCGTAGAGAGTCAGTAAACGGAGCGTGTAGTAGGATTGCCAGTAATCGCGAAGGGCCAGGATGGCGTCACGGCGGGCGCGGTCTTTGTCTTGGGTGGCGATGCCGAGGTCGGTTACAGTCAGGTCACTGAGGCGGAAACGTTCCTGGGCAATCTGGTAGCGGGCTTGGGCAATCTCGTCGGCTTCGGCTGTGAGTTTCACCTGTTGCCGAAGCATGTCGATCAGCGTTACCTGTGTGTAAATCTCTTGCTCGAACGTGCGCTTGGCCTGCTCCACCGTCTGTACAGCCAGTTGCTGGTTAGCGCGGGCGGTTTCAGTACGGGCCTGTGCCCGGCCCCAGGTCATGATGGGCACAGTGAACCGTAATTCAACCGATTGGCGGTCTTGCGGCCGAATGTACACATCGATGGGCCGGCTACCCCTGTTGGTCAGGCCAAAATCGGCGTTAAGCGTGGCGTTGATGCCGTTCTCTTTACGGGCTTTCTCCACGTCGCGATCCGCTTCGAGCCGCCTTCGTTGAAACCCAATGGCATCTGATCGGTTAGCAAATGCCTCGACCAACGCCCGTTGCAGGTCAATCTCGAAGGAACGTACCTGATCAGGGATTAGCAAGTGAAGCGAACGTACCTGGCTGTTGTCTGTCTGAATGTTGATAAATGAACGCAGTTTAAGCGAAGCAACTTCAGCGCTCTGCCGGGCTGAGGCCAGGTCTTTCCGGGCATTCAGCACACTCAATTGCAGTTGAAGCAGGTCATTACGCGAGATTTTACCGAGGTCCAGTTTGTGTTTCGCAATGGTGTACAGCGTGTCGTTGTTGGCCCGGTTGGTTTCAGCAATTTGCAGGTTCACCTGCGCCACCAGCAGATCGAAATACAGGCTCGTGGCATCCAGCGCCACCTGTTCCATGGCCTCGATGTATTGCTGATTGCTCTCAGCAAAGCGTAGTGGCTCGATGCGCCGATCCCACTTCATCTGGTTAAAGCGCGATAACGGCTGACTGATACCAAAGGCAAACGGAATACCGTTGTAGAGCGTATTCCGGTTCAGAAAATCATCAAACCGCTGTAATTGATGCTGCACGTAAATCGACCCGCCCGTTTGCGGAATATTCTGGCTCAGCGATAAATTCAACAGCGAGTTATTGAGCGACACCGGCTGAAATGCAATGGTTCCGTCGGGTTGCTGTACCTGAATAAACGAGCGCGTGAAGCTGGGCAGTGAGCCGTCCAGACTCAGTTGCGGTTTGAAATCGGCCAGAAACGATCGGTATTTCCAGTAGTTCGTCTTCTTCAACGTAGCCGCCTGTTTCCCCGCAATCGATTGTTCCCGCGCCAGATTCACGACTTCATCCAGCGTCAGTTTCAGCGCAGTCTGAGCAACGCTGGGTACGTTGGTGAGGAAGAGGAAAAGGATTGTTTTGATGGCTTCGCGCTGTGTTGCTTTCGCATGTCCCTTCGACAGGCTCAGGGTGACAATCTCACTCAAGGTCGTCATGAACATCTGGATGTGTCTTGTCACCCTGAGCCTGTCGAAGGGACATGCGTCAGCAACGTACCTAGCGATAGCAATACAGCGCGAAGCAACCTCTAAAACCACCCTCCTCGTCCACAACTCATTCTTTCGCTCTTTCATACATTCACTCTTCAGAAATCGTGAGTTGCTCCAGATGCTCGAAATCGCTTAGGTCGGTCAGGATTACCTTGTCGCCGGGTTGCAGGCCGCTTTTGATCTCTACCCAGTCGAAGTTAGTCAGGCCAATCTCCACCTCGCGCCGACGGGCTATGCTATCGGCCCCCAGCACGTAGACAAACTGACGGCGTTTGCCCTTAAAAGCGGGTCCGTTGGCAACTCGTGTAGCGTTTGCCGTGCGATTCGTCACCACAAATACCTCGACTTTCTGATTGGGACGCAGCGACGCGTTGCTGTTATCGTCTAGGCTGACGGCGAACTTGATAGTGCCATTTTGCACCGACGGTTTCACCTGCGTAATGAGCCCCCGCAGATCGGTTTCGTTGATGCGGACGATAACGGGTTGCCCCGCCCGCAGTTGATCGGCGTAGGTATCGGAGCACGACGCCTCGACCCGAAAACTACCCAGATCAGCCACTTTTGCCAGCATTTCGCCCTCGTTCACCGCCGAGCCGACGTTCTCGTTCACCCACGTTAGCACCCCCGCCCGATCGGCCAGAATGTCAGCCTGCCGAAGTTTCTGAGCCAGCACTTTCAGATTGGTGCCTTCAATGCGCGCCTGCAATTGCGACTCGCGCAGACTGGCTCCCATCGACTTCCGGTTATAAGTCAGGTCGTTTTCGAGTTGTTTCTTTTCCAGTTGGGCAATACGGAGGGCATTTTCAGCGCGGGTCACGTCTTCGGGCGTTTGTCCACCCACTTTCAGCAGTCGGCGGGCGTTCTCTACTTCGGCCGTCAGCTTATTGATGTTCAGTAGTTTGATCTGATCATTCACATCGGCATCGTACAGATTTTTGTCAAGCCTCATCCTGAGTTGCTCGATACCGTTTTCTTTCAACGATAGCTGATCCTGCAATTTCTCATACTCGATCTGCGTCAGCGATTTATCCAGTTCTACCAACGGCTGACCGGGACGTACCCGCGCACCGGGCGTCAGCAACACCCGACGAATGCTGGCCCGAATGGGGCTGGTCATGATCTGTTCGTAGGCCGGAATAATCTCGCCGGTAGCGTTTAGTGTATTTTCCACGGGGCCGGTCTGCACTACCGCCGTCCGTATTTTAGCCGCATCGACTGATGTTTTCAGCAACGAACGTGCGCCCAATACTACCGCAACCAGCCCGACAAGCGTAACCAGACCAACGAGCCACGGTTTCCGGCGCGAGCGGGTAATCAGTTCAGGGGCTAGTTCACGATCCATACAGCATACGCATTTTACCTATACTGATTACCAAGAACATGCCAGAGGATAAATGATTGATTAGTAGACCATTAATCTCATTTTTCGGCTATTGTTTTGTGCGAAATGGCACAACTGGTGCGAATTCGCACATGATTAGCATAGTAGCACCGAAACGGTCCGCGAAGTCACAAAGCGTGTAGTCTGAGCTTTTCCACGGTAAACTGATCAGCAATATGCTTTTCCAGTAAAACACGCATACGTCGTATGGAAAATTTGCAATGGGGAATTATTGGGTGCGGCGACGTGACCGAAGTAAAGAGTGGTCCGTCTTTCGGAAAAATACCGCACTCATCGCTGGTGGCCGTGATGCGGCGCGACGCTGAAAAAGCCGCTGACTATGCCCAACGGCACAACGTACCTGCCTGGTACACCGACGCCAATGCCCTAATCAACGACCCCAACGTGAACGCCATTTATGTGGCGACCCCTCCCAGCAGCCACGCCGATTACGCGATTCGGGCCATGCGAGCGGGCAAACCGGTGTATGTGGAGAAGCCGATGGCCCTGAACACAGCCGAGTGCGACGTCATGAACCGGGTGAGCCAGGAAACGGGCGTTCCGCTGTTTGTCGCGTTCTACCGCCGGGCGCTCCCCTATTTTGTCAAGGTTAAAGAACTGGTCGACGCCCGCGTGATTGGCGATATTCGGGCCGTTTCGATTCAACTAAACTGGCAACCCGACGAGCGCGAAGCCGGAGCGCAACCAAACTGGCGCGTAGCCCCGGAGATTTCGGGTGGTGGACTATTTCATGACCTGGCCGCGCACCAGTTCGATTTCCTTGATTACCTGCTTGGCCCCATCAAATCGGCCAATGGTACGGCCCGGAATCAGGCCGGACTGTACACCGCTGATGATATGGTAGTAGGTACGTTCGAATTCGAGTCGGGTGTGGTGGGCACTGGAAGCTGGTGCTTTACAGTGAATAAAGAGCAACGCCTTGAACAAACGCAGTTGATTGGCTCTAAGGGGAAGATCACTTTTTCATTCTTCGAGAAGTTCGTCATTACCATTGAAACGGCGGCAGGTACAGAAGCTATCACGGTTCCTTTTCCCGAGCATGTGCAACAGCCGCTGATTGAATTGATGGTAAAGGATTTGCGCGGCGAGGGCCATTGCCCCAGCACCGGCGAAACCGGTGCCCGTACCAGCCGTGTGCTCGACTGGATTACGGAGAAGTGATCAGGGATATACCCAAAAAAGGCCGGACTGTACAGTCCGGCCCTCGCTCGTAGTTTTGAGCCAGCGTTAGAATGAAGCCACATTCAAACGGCCACCCGTAACGCACAGATTTGTCAGCGATGTTGTTGGCGTTGTGGCTGTCAGCACTGCCGACTTAATCTGAGCCGCGGTTAAACCTGGATTCAATGAGGCATACAGGGCCACCGCACCCGTTACGTGCGGCGTAGCCATTGATGTACCGTTATACGACGCATAGCCCGACTTGCCGCCCGATGCCGGTACGGTCGACCAAATACCCGAACCGGGTGCGCCCAAATCAACCTGAGTAGCACCGAAGTTTGAGAAGCTCGATCGCGCTCCGGCTGAAGTAATGGCAGCCACGGCAATGACATTGGCGTTCGGATAGTTAGATGGGTAGTTGGCCACTGCATCGTTATTGTCGCCAACGCCATCAGAGCCACCATTACCGGCTGCCGCTACAAACAGAATATTGGCCGTGTTGGCGCGGCTAATGGCATCCTGTAGCGCTTGAGAGAAACCGCCCCCGCCCCACGAATTATTACTAGCCACGATGTTGAGGCCATGGCGCGTTTTCAGATCGGTCAGATAATCAATTGCTTTAACGGCGTTGGCTGTTGTGCCGCCATTAGCACCCAGAAATTTCAGGCCAATCATTTTCACGTTCCAGCAAACACCGGCTACACCTACGCCGTTTCCGCCTTTACCGCCGATGGTACCAGCCACGTGCGTGCCATGATCGTCGGCCGTACCATCAAAAATAGAAGCATTGTTCCCAGCAAAATCCCAGCCATTTACATCGTCGACATAACCGTTTCCGTCATCGTCTCTTCTGTTGCCCGCAATCTCGAACGGATTTACCCATCCATTACCCGCCAAATCCGTATGCGTGTTCATCCAGCCTTCGTCGATAATACCAATTAAAACACTAGCTGAACCTGTCTTGCCAGCAGCCCATGCCGTTGCGGCCTGACTACCAAACTGGTTGGCCGGCGAGGTCGTTGGCCCACGCATACCCCATAATGATCCGTTGGTAAAATAAGGGTCATTAGAAACGGCGTCTGTTGTGTAGATGTAGTTGGGCTCGGCGTACTCCACTTCGGGCATGGCTTCCAGCTGGCTGACCGCCTCCATCACATCGACAGATACGCTGGCTAGCACCACACCGTTTTTCTGACCGGCCTTTTCCATCATCTTCGTCAGAATTTTCTCGGCTTTCGTAATTTTCATCTTGTCGAACGCCTTCTGTACTTTTTCGTCGCTGACGTCGGCTTTGAACTTGATGAGAACTTCACCAGCTACGTACTTACCTTCTACACCAACACGGGCTTGCCCAGACTGAGCTGGGAGAAGGTCTGTTTGTGGCTGACAACTGTATAATACACCACAACAAATCAATGCCGCCAGCAAACGCTGACTTAAGTAAGATGTTCTTTTCATGTAGGATGTTAATTTATGGTTAAGGACTGTAACTTATAAAAAAAGTCCGGTTCAACAATTGTTATTTTCACAAACAAGAAGGAGAACAAACCATAGCTTTAATTACTTAAGTAAATAAGTCCATTTTAAACAAATTCCTGCCACGAAATCAAGGCAATAGCGAGTACAGACAGGGCCAAGCCTAACTTATTGATCAGTAGTAGTTTTTCCTGAAAGAAAAGAGCCGCCACACCAGCCGCCACTAGAATAACGCCGATGTTGTAGAGTGGGTAAACCAGCGCGCCATTACCGCCGAAAGCAGAAAGCGCCAGAACAAGCGTATAGAAACTCAGGAAATTAGGTACGCCCAGCGTTACAGCGCCCGCCAGATTACGTAGCTCGAATCGGTCTTTTCCGCTTGCCAACCGGTACACAAACAGCACCATACCCGCGGCAATGGCACCAATCACCATCGTCAGCGTCACCACAACCGGATTGATGCCCAGCGTGGCGATATATTCCACATTCATGAAATTGATCATGGTATTGGTAAAGCCGTACATCAGAAAAACGGCCACGGGCAGTAACGCCACCAATCCTTTACTAGCTTTCTCAGGTACGTCCCCCACCGACTTTTTGTAGGTGCTCAGCGCTACTGCCACCACAGCCAATGCCAAACCAAGGTAATTCCACCCATCGAAACTCCGCCCCGACGTACCTAAGACGAACAAGCTGATCGTTACCGGAATTACCAGCGACAGGTTATTCGCCAAAGAGGTAGCCGTGATTCCGTTTCGTTGCGTGGATTCGCCCGATAAGAGAAACGTAACCACAAACGCCACGCCGATACCCAGCGCCACCCAAGTCCAGGTTTGGGCGAAATCGAGGGAGAAAGAGATGCTGGATGGAAGTAGTACGTACCCAGTCAGGAAACAGACAATGTAGTTGAGGCTGATAGCCTGCACCGTGTTGACGTTGTAGCGCGGAAACAGGCGAAAATTGAGCAGTAACATCACCGAAAGCAGGATGCTGGCGAGGAGGTAGATCATTTTTTTGACGGAATAAACACGGTCGGCAAGTTAACCGCATCTTTGCAGAATAGCGTATTCCGGGTACGTTGCCACGTGCTCATCCTTATCAAAACACACATGATCCTCGACAAAAAAGTAATCATCATCTCCGGCGCGTCTCGCGGAATTGGCCGGGCCACGGCGCTGCTGCTGGCCCAAAACGGCGCCCATGTGCTGGCTACAGCCCGCAACGCCGACGAACTAAACACGCTCGAAGCCGAAGGCAACGGCAATATCGTGGTTGTTGCTGGCGACGTAGCCAGCGAAACTGATATGCAACTGGTCGTTCAGACAGCGCTCGATCGTTTCGGAACTGTCGACATTGTCATCAACAACGCAGGGTACGGTGTTTTCAAAAACGTGGAAGACATCAGCGTCGACGAATGGGATTCCGTAATGGCTACCAACGTGAAAGGCACATTCCTGCTCACCAAAGCTGCTTTGCCAACGCTTAAGGCACAAGGCAGCGGCCATATCGTGGTGGTGGCTTCCGACGTAGCCAAGCGCACGTTTGCGGGAGGGTCGCTCTACACGGCGAGCAAATACGCGCAGGAAGCGTTCATGGGTGCGTTGCGCAAAGAGGTCCGGCCGTTCGGCATCAAAGTGTCAGGCGTTTACTCGGGCCTGGTCGACTCGCATTTCCACGCCAAAGGCCACGGCCACGAAACCTCGAAAAATTACCTGCAAAGCGAAGACATGGCCGAGTCGATGCTATTCATCCTGAGCCGCCCCGCCCACGTAGTCATCGACGAGTTCATGGTTCACCCGCTGACGCAGGAATATTAAACAGAATTACGAGTTACGATTGACGATGTACGAATGAGCATTCTTTGCGCATTAACGGTGACTACCCATTGGCCAAACATAATGACGATTTAACAGGAATGACTGCGAAACTCACCAAACTTAGATTTCTGCTTCTCTACGGTCTGGCAATTGGTGTGTTGCTGTGTCTGATGGCGTGGTCGAAGTACCGGTTTATGATTATCGATCATGCCGTGGAAGCGTATGTGCTGCTGGTTGCTGCCGTTTTTGTTGGCGTGGGTATCTGGGTTGGTTTACGCTGGTCGGCTCCATCGAAGCCGGAAGTTACCAACGTACCTGGGCCGCCTGCCTCACCAGCCACGGCTCATCAGCGCGATACGCATGTGTTGGAACAACTCGGTATTAGTAATCGGGAATTAGACGTGTTGATTCAGCTCGCGAAAGGATTGAGCAATGAGGAAATCGCCGATCAGTTATTTGTTTCGACCAATACGGTGAAAACGCATCTGGGCAATCTGTACACGAAACTGGACGTAAAACGACGTACCCAGGCTATTGATAAAGCCCGGTCGCTGGGGTTGATCTCGTGAAGCAGAATGACTCACTCTTTTGGGCGATTTCGGCAAAATCACCCGAACGGATGAATGGCAATCAGCGCGTTGGGACCACTTTTGGCCAACAAATCAACACATACGCATGCAAAAAACAATACTCGTTTTCGGCTCTATTGCGGGCTTCATCGCTTCAACTACGCTGGTCGTGATGATGCTCATTCACAAGCAGAACCCCAGCACGTTCGACTCGGGCGAACTGGTCGGTTATGCCTCCATGATCCTGTGGGGGTCGCTAATCCCGGTGGCGATCAAAAGCTACCGTGATCGTTACCAGGGCGGGGCTATTTCGTTCAAAGATGCTTTCCTGATGGGTCTGGGCATTGCCCTCATCGCGTCGGCGTTGTACGTCATCACCTGGGTTATCTTCTACAAAACGGTCTACCCCAACTTCGTCACCGACTTCACCAAATGCACGATCGATAAGCTAAGAGCCGACGGAAAATCGCCCGCCGAGATTGCCGATTCCATGCAGCAAATGCGGTCGATGTTTTCTTACTACGACACGTGGCTCGGCCTTATCGGCATCACGTTCGTAGAAGTGTTCCCAATCGGCTTCCTCTTCGCCCTCGTGAGCGCTTCAGTGTTGAAAAGGAAGGGAACGATAGTCGTACAGTAATAGCAAGCTGGGTACGTTGTCCCCAAGGGATACCTTCTGCGAAGCGATTCACGACGGCAACGTACCCAGTTCACCTATTCCACCGATCTCCCCAGAATCTCCCGCTCGAAAAACGCGCGTTGTTCTTTAGGCAACTCAAGTAACGCCTGTTCATCTTTACCAAACACAACGCGCCGATAAGCGCTAACGTACGTTGTGATTATTTCTAAGCCAGTGCGACCTTGAAGCCAAGTTTCCATTTCAGTGAGCTCCGCTTCCATTACAGCCTGCGTCTTTAAGTAAGAAGTAATTACATCTGCTATATTCTTTATAGTGTCTTCGTCTGATTGATCTAACTCGTTCGCCCTCTGGTAAGCTTCAAAAGCTAGTTTGTACATATCTTGGACATCGTAAGAAATCCCTAAATTGTACCATGCAACGTAATCCTCTGGTTCAATAGCAATGGCCTGTTGATAAGATTCAATAGCTTGTTCATACAATCCTTGATCGAGGTAAACATTCCCTATATTAATTCGTGCGGCCTCATCATCTGGCCTGAGGAATACTACTTTTTGGAAGGCGTTGGTTGCATGTATATGCGCCCCTTGTTCACTGTAAGTTAGCCCAAGATTAAACCAAGCCTCGACATAATCTGGCTCAAGAGCGATTGCTCTTTGAAAAGCTGAGATAGCCTGTTCGTACTTACTTTGGTTGTAGTACGTTACACCTAAAGTATTCCACCATCGTACTTCTTCGTCTGCATCAGGATTGAAATCTATAGCTCGTTGGTACGCTTTAACAGCCTCTTCGTGTGCACCTTGATCCTCGTAACTAAGGCCTAGATTGTACCAAGCTATGCCATCTTCTGGATTAAGTGCTAGAGCTTGTTGAAAAGCCTCTACTGCCTGCTCATGTACATTCTGTTTTCCATATGCAATTCCTAAGTTATTCCAAGTATCATCCTTGTCAGGCTTCAGAGCTATAGCTTTCTGGTAAGACCTGATCGCTTTCTCATAAGCGCCCTGATTATAATATGCTACACCTAAATCAGTGTAATAATCTGCATCTCTTTGTGACTCCTTGACTTTCTCTAATTCTTGTAAATTATGCTCTTTAGAAAGCCAATCCTTTAACTGCAAAGCCTTAGTGCGTGCCTCCGTTTCGTAGAATAATTTTTGCTTTAACACTGGCTCTGATACAGCCAGATATTTTGTTTCGAAGTGAACTTTCTGTTGCTTTAATTCATCCGCAGAATAATAGATCGCCAAAAAATCGATGAATAAGGAGGTGATTCCTTCTTTCTGTTCGCCAATCTCAATGGCGATCCGCAGTAGCGGTTCGGCTACATCGTACAACTTATTTCGCTTGTCGGCAGTGTCGGTTAGCGCATCGATCAGGTGGCGTCGTTGAAGTTCGCTGAGTTGCTTTGTCAGCGAGGCGGTGGGAATGAAGCAGTTTTTGGCTATATCGGTCCCGCGTTGTGGGGTTCGGGCCAATGCCAGGTGGTGCAGGATCTTTTGTTGCTGGGCGGGCAGGTAACGAATAAACGTTTCATAATACGGCTTCAGGTCGTTCATCGTTTTCATGAACAGCACCGAGAGTTCAGCCATACTGTCTGCCTTCAAAAACTCGTAGAAGGTTACCAGCAACCGATGGTTTCCTTTCACAAGCTCGTTGATAGCACGTACCTGCGCCTTGCCTTTACCCGCAAGGTGAGCAATCAGCGTCGGGTTTTGCTCGGCTTCAGCGAGGCTAACCAATAGGGCTAACGAATCGTCGTACGACAGTTTTTTCAGGTAAATCGGCGTAAAGAAGCCATAGAACGGCTGGTCTTCGCGGCCCAAATCAGGACTAATTGCCTGTGCCGTTGCTATAATACTGATGCGATTGTGCCGGTACAGCCAGGCCCGAAGCTTCGCCTGCCCCTGTTTCCCTAAGGCTTCCAGAATGCCATCGAAGTTTTCGCTCAGAATAAGCAGCGGTTTATCGCTTACGTATTCACTGATGAGCGTTTCGGCAACGTTCTCTTGCCGAGTTTCAGGCGTTTCGCGAAGTTGATCCAGTTGCCTAGTTAAATAGGGCTTGTCAGCATCGTACCAGCGCATAAAGGCATTGATGATACGAATTAGAAAATCGAGATAACCCGAAATACCATACTCTTCCTCGGCGAAATAAGCCACAACCACTTGTCGGCTCTGTACCAGATCTTGCACTCGGTGATAGAGTACACGCAACAGGTGTGTTTTTCCAGATCCGCGAGGCCCCACCATAAACACTTGCTGATTTATCCCATTGGTGGCAATTTCACGGACATATTGCTCCAGGAGATTCGCCGTTTTCAAACGGCCAATGAGCATTTTTTCCAGAACATCGGGGTGTACACTTTTGGCTCCAAAACTCAGGAACGTACTTAGGCCTGCCGTAGCAGTTGTTAGGCTCGGTTTCGTTTCCACCAGCGTTTGATCAGGTCGTATTTAAAAGAAAATAGGCGATTCTCCTCCGCGTCGAAGGTGCGCTGTAGCAGTTCATCCTGCCAAAGTGTATCAAGTGCTGTTTGCGTAAGGCGTTCTTCAAAAGGCAGTTGCCTCTTCATTTCTTCTTCAGCTAGTGGGCTCTGTACTTTAGCTAACACCTTTAGGCAAGCATACATTACGTCTGCCAGTTCGGTGGGGTAATAGGTCGTTAGCCGGGTATCGAGTTGCTTGAACACATCGAACACGCTCCCCGAATCAGTTACTATCGATTGTATAGCCTGATTAATTGAATCGATCGATAGCACACTGTCGTGTTCGGTCTGAATTACAGAAAACACGGCATTGATGAAGTAGGGCAGACGGTTGCAGTTATCGACAATGAGCTGAAAATAAACGCCCTGTTGCGAGTCATCATCACACTGAAAACTCGACAAATACAGGCAGGCGCAGAGCAAAAGGGCATCGGAGTTGCTCATCGGCGGCAAGCGATATTCCTTCGTATAGTTGAGGGGTTCGCCCGTATACTGATGGTCGCGCTTAAGTTTCGCCAATACAACGTTCATGCCTACCGAGCCACAAAACACAAACCGAATACGACTACTGTCTTTGAGCGAGTAATGGATATTGCGTAACAAATCCAGGAAGGCCATTGCGTCGTCTGCTTTACCAGCCGTAATCCAGGCCCAAAGCATAATTGGCAGTTCGTCGAAAATAAGGGTTAGTGTTTCCCCCTTTTCAGCTTGTCTGTCTGCCAGATCTTCGATACAGGCCCGAAACGCAACGTCCCATTTCTTATCGAATTGAGGCAGCGCAAAACTGAATTCGATATCCTGGTAATTAATCGTGGCCTTGGTACCTGTAAGTTTTCGGTACAGGTCGTGACAACGGTCCATCTGTACATTTAACCAACCGTGCTTTCCCCGTCCTCTCAGTTCGTTCAACAGAACATCGGTCAGTGCCTGAATACTCGTTGTGCCTTGAAAGATGAAGTAGATAGCCTTGTTCGGTTCATTGTTAAGTACGCTTAAGTAAGCCAACTTCTGAAGCAACATTGTCTTTCCTAAGCGCCGTATGTCATTTATAACGATACTTTGGCCTTCTAGCAGTTTCTTCAGTTTAGTAATTTCAGTATATCGGCCTACTATTTTGTCGGGGGTAATTGTGCCTGCAGTGGGTGAGAGCGGGTAGGGTTTAATTGGCATACTAGTGACATAGTAGAATGCCACAAAAGTAAGATGGTTTTATCGTAAGACAAAATCATCTTACGATAAAACCATCTTATAACAAGAAAGAGGCTACTAGAAATAACTGACGTACCCTTTTTTGTTATACTAGAATTTGATCTCCGACTACTGGCTCCACTCCGTCGGAGTACGGTCCCAGCGGTGGGCTTTTAGCTCGGTAAGTAATTCGGCTGGTAGCGGGGTTCCATCGCTGGCGGCGCAGTTGGCCTCTACGTTCCGAATCTGTCGCATACCTGGGATGGTCGTTGCCACGTCGGGGTTAGCCAGAATGAATCGAAGCGCCATTTCGGGCATCGTCATTCCTTGCGGCACTAGTGGTTTCAGCGCATCGGCATGGTCAACGCTGCTGTTCAGGTTCTCGGGCACGAAGTAAGTCGACCGCCAATCGTTGGCCGGAAATGTGGTTTCCTTCGTGAACGTACCTGTCAGCGTCCCTTCGTCGAACGGGACGCGGGCAATTACGCCGATGTTCAGTTCGCGGCAGAGCGGGAAGAGGTTGTCTTCGGGGTTCTGGTCGAAGATGTTGTAGATCACCTGTACCCCGTCGATCAGGCCAGTACGGAGCGTTTCGAGGCAGTTATCTGGTTCCCAACGGTTCACCGACAGGCCCCATGCGCTTACTTTCCCCTGCTCAGTCAACTTCTGAATCGCTTCTTTCCACTCGTCGCGACTAGCCCAGGCATCTTCCCAAACGTGAAACTGCATCAGGTCGATGGTCTCGACGTTCAGGTTTTTCAGGCTTTTCTCCGTGTATTCCACAATGTAGTCAGCCGGAAAAACGTCATCGATGTTGAAGTCTGGTTTCGATGGCCATTTGCGGTTTTTGGGTGGAATTTTCGTGGCAGCATACAGTTTCTTGTCGGCGTTGTCTTTCAGCAACTGCCCCAGAATCTGCTCGCTAACCCCCTCGGCGTAGCCCCAGGCTGTATCGAAAAAGTTACAGCCCAGTTCAACAGAGCGTTGCAGGGCGCGGAGAACTTCAGCCTTATCGGAACCGGTCCAACCGGCAAGGCCCCACATGCCATAGCCAATTTCACTTACTTGCCAGCCTGTACGGCCAAACGTGCGGTAATTCATAAAAAATAGGTTGATGTTTGGTTAATTGTAGGGCCGAAACTCCAGTTTCGGTAGTGCTATAGCAGGTAATTTAACTACCGAAGCTGGAGCTTCGGTCCTACTCTATGCTCATACGCTTTGTCCGCATGACATTTCAGGAAGATCGTCTGGCGGATTTCCTATCCATTTTCGACGCGTCAAAAGCCAAAATTAGGATTTTCCCTGGCTGCCAGCATCTCGAACTGCTACGCGACCTAGACTCCCCGAACGTCAGGATGACGTACAGCCATTGGGAGTCGGCCGAAGCGCTGGAAGCGTATCGACAGTCTGACCTCTTTCGAACAACCTGGGCCGCCACCAAAGTGTTATTCGCCGATAAACCAGTGGCGTTTTCAACGGAAACTGTCGAGGTGGTTAATCCTAGTCATTAGCTTCGCGTCATTACGCAGTGCTGTCATTAAATGGCCATTTATTGCTACTCTCACCGTTGTCGCTCGTTACAAGCGAGCGACAACGGAAATACTGACACTCACCATCATCATGACGAAACGGGAATTCATTAAAACCATCGCCGCTGCACCGCTTGCCTCGGTTGATATCGACAAATTGTTGGCGCAGGTACGTACCCAGCCCAGCACCGAACTGGCTCGCGACGAAGCATTTTGGGCAACCATCAGGCAGGCGTACCAGATTAAACCCGATTACATCAACCTCGAAAATGGCTACTACTGCATTCAGCCCGAATCGGTGCTGAACAGCTTCATTCAGCACGTGCGCGACGTGAACCGCGAGGGATCGTATTACATGCGTACCCGGCAGTTCGACGATAAAGCCATTGCCCGAAACCGCCTGGCCAAACTGGCCGGTTGTTCGCCCAACGAGCTGATCATCACCCGCAACACCACCGAATCCATCGACACGGTGATTGCAGGCCTGACCTGGAAAGCGGGCGACGAAGCCATCATGGCCTCGCACGACTACGGGGCCATGCTCGACATGTTTCAGCTGCAAGCCCGGCGCTATGGCATCGTGAATAAGGTGCTCAACGTACCCGTACATCCCGTCTCTGACGATGAGATCGTTAGCCTCTACGAACAGGCCATTACGCCCAAGACGAAACTGCTGATGGTCTGCCATATGGTGAATATCACGGGTCAGATTTTGCCGGTGAAGAAGATCACCAACATGGCGCATAGGCACGGCGTAGAAGTGCTGGTCGACGGTGCCCACGCCTTCGCCCACCTCAATTTCGCCATTCCCGACCTCGGCTGTGATTATTATGCTAGTAGCCTGCACAAATGGCTGAGCGTACCCATCGGCGCGGGATTGCTGTACGTGAAAAAGTCGAAGATCAAGAACCTGTGGCCGCTTTTCGCTGATTTGGGCTACGCCGATGACGACATTCGAAAGCTGAATCATACCGGCACACACCCCGTCCATACGGATTTAGCGATTGCCGATGCCGTCGATTTCCACGAGAAAATAGGCATCAAACCCAAAGAAGCCCGCCTCCGCTATCTTCAACAGTACTGGACCAGCCAGGTACGTCCTCTGCCCAACATCCGGCTGAACACGCCCGCCCAACCCGAACGCGCTTGCGGTATTGCCAACGTAGGTGTAGCGGGCCTTACGCCAGCCGAATTAGCCAAAACCCTGCTCACCAACCACAAGATCTGGACCGTCGCCATCGACAACCCAGCCGCCGCTGTTCAGGGCGTCCGTATCACGCCGAATCTCTACACATCCCTGGCTGAATTGAATGCATTTGTGGCAGCGTTGAGAACACTGGCGAAGGCGTAACGTACCTGGGATGACAAAGGCGCTGCTCACCGACATCTGGAAATAAAATTGGCCAGGCAATTACCTTTTAATCAATTCATAGAAAGAAAAAGTACCCTAACAGGAAGAACGGAAATAGATTACGCTTTCGGGCCTTAACCTTTGTACGCAACTCGCTTTGAGTCTGTTACGCGCCAAAGGCTATGACCACGCCCCTCGATTACCACTGGGTACAAAATTTGCACGACCGGCATCCTGTGTTGGCCGTCTTTCGCAAACGCGGCGATGGGTTTGCCCTGTTGGTGTCTTTCCTGTACGACGCCTTTGAGACTCGGCGGCAAAACAGGTATGTACAACCTGATCTTATCAACCGCCTGTCTGACTTTTTGCTCACGATTGCACCAACAGATAGCGTTAATCTGAGTGCAGAGCAGACCGCACCTGGTGAAACCCAGAAACGCCCGCGCGACTACCTCGACGAATGGACGGACGACGGGATGCTGCGTCGCTTTTATGATGACCTGCTCCACGAAGAACCGTTCTACGAACTGACGCCCGATGCGGCCTTGCTGATTCGCTGGCTACAGGAACTCGACAAAAATGAATTTGTGGGTACCGAGTCGCGGTTACGGGTCCTGTTTGATTTGCTGGACCAATTAGCCTTCCAGACCTCGACCGACAAAATCAGTCGTATCGATCAACTGCGGCGCGACATAGCCGAGAAAGAAGCCGAAATCGACCGAATTGAACATGGCGATCTGGCCGTCTGGGATTCTTCCCGAATTCGGGATCATTTTCAGTTGGTGCAGGAGACGGCCCGCCGCCTACTGGCCGATTTCAGACAGGTAGAACAGAATTTCCGGCATATCGACACGGACCTGCGCGACGAGATTTTGACCAAGTCGCTATCTAAAGGAAAGTTGCTTGATAACCTCTTCGCGACCATCGATCAGCGAATCTGGGCACGCGATCAGGGCAAAAGTTTCAGGGCATTCTGGGAGCTGTTAATGAATCAGCAGAAGCAGGATGAACTCGATAACTTGCTAGCTGTTGTGACCAGGTTACATGAGGTGCGGGATGATACCGCGAGCCGACGGGCACTGGAACACCTGAAATTTGACTGGTTGAGGCGGGTGGCAGTGTGAACCGGGCCACAGACGCCATCATCAGAAGCCTGAGACGGTTGATCGAGAGCAGTTTCTTCCGGGAGCACAAGCATGTGTTGCAGAAGATTGAGTCGGTGCTCGAATTGGCCGTTCAGATAAAGCCGAACCCACCCAAACCGCGCGACCCGGTGATGCACATCGACGGGCGGCCTATGCTCGATTTCTTCCTGAGCCGCCCGCTGTTCAAACCGGCCCACACGGCCATTATCCGGTCGGCGATGGTTGAAACCGGGCGTGAAGACACCGATATTGGTGACCTACTGCTTGACGATGATATTTCGCTGGAACAATTGGAGGCCAACGTCAATCAGTTGTTACGCGGCCGTTCGCAGGTGTCGCTGACAACCGTGTTGGCGCAGTTTCCGCCCGAAAAGGGGCTGGCCGAACTCATTGGGTACGTTGCCCTGGCAACGCAAGCCGAAACCCGCGACAAAGCTGTAGTGGGCGACGAAGCTACCGACAAAATCACCTTTTCGACCGCTACCGGTGACCTGCGCTCCCTGCACATGCCGACCATCATCTTTGTGAAGTAACCTCGTATAAAGTCCTTACCTAAAAACCGACCGTTTCTTATGGATGCCGCACGAATTGAAAAAGCGCAGGTGCTGGGGGCCTTGTATAAAGGGCCACTCTTTCAGCAACAAGACAAGTTGTGGCGGCTCTTGCTGAAACATCAGCATGAAGTGCGCAAACACGTAGCCGAGTGGGGTGGCGATTTATTGCTCGACGAAGCCGAAGGATACGCCCGCCTGACAGAGATGGAGGTAGACGATGAAATCCGCGAGCAGTTGCCCACACTGATCGAGAAACGGCCACTCAATTACCCGACAACGCTGCTGGCTGTTTTGCTCCGAAAGCAACTTATCGAGCACCAACGTACCTCGAGCGAGAACCTGTTGCGCGTAAACCGAACCGATATGCTCGATCAACTGAGCAACTTCCTGAATGCGGGTCAAACCGACGAAGCCAAACTCCGCGACCGCGCCGACGAGGCCATCAATACGCTGGAACGCTACGGGCTACTCCGAAAACTGGGAGCCGACACCGATGACTATGAAGTCCGGCGACTATTGAACTCGTTTGTCGATCTGGAATTTATCGCCGAATTCGAAGAAAAACTGCGGCAACACGCCCTCGTCTATTTCAAACAACCCGACCAATGACCACACCCAATAACTACCAGAAAGCCGGTTTCCGCCTCGCCCACCTCGATGTGCTGAACTGGGGTACGTTCCACAAAAAAGTGTGGTCGATCAGGCCCGATGGCGACAATGCGCTGGTGACCGGCGACATTGGGGCGGGGAAGTCTACGCTGATCGATGCGCTGACGACCTTACTGGTGCCGCACAGCAAAATCACCTACAACAAAGCCGCTGGCGCCGGGCACCGCGAACGCAACCTGAAATCGTATGTGCTGGGGGCGTTTAAGGGCGAAAAGCTGGAAACGTCGCACAAGAGCAAGGCCGTGTATCTCCGCGACCCGGCCACTACGCATTCGGTATTACTGGCCGTCTTTCAGAACGAGAACACCGGGCAAACCGTGTCGCTGGCGCAGGTGCTGTGGGTGTCGGGCAGTACGGATTCGGTCGAAAAATTCTTCGTGGTGGCCGAGCAGGCTCTGAGCATTCCGCAGCATTTTTCGGATTTCGCCACGATCAGAGACCTGAAAAAACGGCTTCGGGAAGGGAAAAACGTCCTTTTCGATAGTTTTGAGGAGTACACTACCCAATTTCGGAAACTGCTGGGTATTCGCACTGAAGAAGCCCTCGACCTCTTCTACCAAACCATTTCGATGAAGCAGGTGGCCAACCTGACCGACTTTGTGCGGGCGCAGATGCTGGCCAAAACCGACATTGAACAGACCATCGACACGGTAGTGCGGCGGTTCGAGGAACTTAACGCTGCCCACGACGCCGTACAACGCGCCAAACGCCAGTTGAGCCTGCTCGACCCCATTATGACGCGTCTGACCGACTACCGGCAACACGAAGCCGACATTGCCGACCTGAATCAGTTGGTTGACGCGCTGCCGCCTTATTTTGCCTATCATAAAGCCCAATTATACCGTGCTGCCCTGGCGGAGGCCCAAACAACGTATGAACTCGAAACGGCCCGCCGCGACGACCTCGATAAGGAAGTGGATAGCTGGCAACAGCGGTTGAACGACCTGAGGAACGATGCCCGGCAATCGGAATCGGGGCAACGGCTGGAGCGCATCAATCGAGAGATTGGCGAGTTGCAAAAGCAGATGGCAGAGCGGCAGGCTACGGCCAAAGCCTACCGCGAAAACTGCGAATTACTTGGCTTATCGGGCACGCTGGGCACCGACGAATTCGCCGAAACAAAAAAGCAACTCGACAAACTCCAGCAACAACTTTCTACTGAGCTACAAACTGTTGATAAACAGCTGTTTATTCTACAAAAAAAGCTTGGTGATATAGCTGATGAACGTACTGCACTTAGCACCGAGATCAGGTCGCTCAAACAGCGTAAAACGCAGATATCCGACCATTGGCTGACCATTCGTCGGCGCATTGCCAACGCTGCTGACCTGGCCGAAACCGACCTGCCGTTTGTAGGTGAACTGGTGCAGGTAAAACCTACCGAAGCCGCCTGGGAAGGGGCCATTGAACGCCGTCTGCGCGGCCTGGGGCTGAGCCTGCTCGTGACCGACGACAACTATAGCCGCGTTGTCGACGCGATGGAGCACCTCACGTTGGGCGAACGAGTGGTGTATTACCGCGCCCTCAGCCACGACCAACGTACCCGCGACCATGTTTCGCCCAAATCGCTGGTGCATAAAGTCGAGATAAAAGAAGACACGCCTTTTTACGACTGGATCGACGGGCAACTCCGTGCTGACCATAACCTGGTTTGCTGCGATACGCTCGATGAATTCCGCCGCACGCCCTACGCCCTGAGCCGAAATGGTCAGGTACGTTCGGGGCGGATGCGCAACGAAAAAGACGACCGCCGCAACCTCACCGACCGCCGCAATTATATTCTAGGCTGGAATAACCAACAAAAAATCAACGAACTAGAGAAACAGCTTACTCAGGCCGACGAGCAGTTTGGTCAGTTCAACAAACAGTTTAGCGAACAGAAAACCGCTCAGAAACGAGTGCAGGGCCAACAAGCAGCCATTGAAAAACTACGCGGGATTCGGCAATTTTCGGCACTCGACTGGCTACGTTCGAGTATCGACATCAATAAGCTGGAAGAAGAACGCGACGAGATTGCCAACCAGTCGGAAGAGGTAGACCGGCTGAAAAAGGCGACTGATACGGCGGTTCTGACAGTAAGAGAGAAAAAGGCAGCTTTACAAACACAATCAGAAAAAGTGGGTGGCCTGAAGGAACGCACCTGCGCCATGACCGAGAAACTGTTTTCGGCCCTCGATACCCTCGGTCTATTTGCCGACGACAGCGAGTTACTGGATTCATTCTACGACAGTTCAAACGATGCTGACGCGGTAATGCAGCAGCTTCCATTCTGGCTGCAACGGCTCAACGACCTCGTTATTCCAACCAATCAGGTGTCCGACGCACACCGCGAAACGATCCGGCAACGCCTCGGCAGCGGCGACCTGAACGTAAGCAACATCGAACGCAAAGAAACGGACCTGCGCGACCAACTGACGGGCAAGGGCGGTGACCTCGACGCGCTGAATGCAAAGAAGAATACGACCGGGCAAGATGTTGCACGGAAGATGCAGCAGTTCAACGGTGAATTCCCGAATGATAGCCGCGATTTTGAAGCGAGCGTTTCCCCCTCGGCCGCCCGCGATTACGAAGAACTGCACCGCCAACTCACCGACGACGACCTGCCCCGGCATCAGGCACGATTCCGGCAAGAGTTAAAAGAAGGCACCATCAACAGCATTGCCGAATTGCAAATGCGCCTTAGCCGGCAAGAAAAAGACGTCAGTGACAAGATTGAAAAGATCAACGAACGCCTGGCCGACATTACGTACGATACACCCCACGACACCTATATTCAGTTGGTGCCTGAACCGGTCACGACCAGCGATTTACAGACCTTCAGAAACGATCTGCGCAACTGCCTGAGCACCGCAAACGCTGATACGGAACTGTATACCGAACGAAAATACGCCGATGTCAAGCTGATTCTTGACCGCCTGATGAGCCAGGACCCCATTGACCGGCAATGGCGCGACAAAGTGACCGATGTGCGGCAGTGGTACGTTTTCGGGGCCAGCGAACGGTTCCGCGCCGACCAGTCCGAACGCGAGTATTACAGCGATTCGTCGGGGAAATCGGGCGGGCAGAAAGAGAAGCTGGCTTATACCATTCTGGCGTCGGCCATTTCGTACCAGTACAACATTACTTGGGAAGGATCACCGCGCACGTTCCGGCTGGTGGTAATCGACGAGGCCTTTGGGCGGGGGTCGAAAGAGAGTACGCGCTACGGGCTGGAATTGTTCGGCAAGATGAACCTCCAACTGTTGATTGTGACGCCGGGCGAAAAAATCGGCACCATCGAACGCTTCGTGCAGCACGTACATTACGTCTCGAAAACCGCCGACGAAACCTCGAAAGTCCGCAACTTCAGCATCGGTGCCTACCAGGAAGCCAAAGCCGCCCGACAAATTCTGGCAGAAAAATGATCTTTTATGTCCTCAGGCTTGTGTCATCAGTCCTCTGTTTCGCTGCTATCTCAAAATCTTGCTGAGTATCAGCGCAACAGAAGAATCCAAACGGTAAACTCAAAATAGTAAACTCAAAAAAATGATTTCCCCCGACGATGTTCGCCGCAAAGCCACCCGCTGGTGGACCAACGGCTCGTTACTCCGCGCCACCCTCGACGGAGCGGTTGTCACGTTCTTCCCGAAAGCGATTTCGCAGATTGGCCTCGACCGCGCCGCCGACCGGCTCATTCGCTATGCGGCCATCGCCCGTGAACAGGAAGCCCTGCGGCAGCAATCGAAGACAATGCTGGGCTATGGCTATTCGCTGGAGTGGACCGTACTGAACAGCCGTCAGGTTGGCTCAAACGCCTACATTACTGGCATCAGCATCGACACGCTGGCCGATTGCCTGGCCCTGATTGGTCAGACCGAGGCATATACCCGTTTTGTGGCCCTTGCCGATCAGACTAGCCGACACGTACCTGAACTCATCCCCTGGGTACGTACCTGGCCGCTCCGCCTGCTCGACAACGCCAACGACTGGCCCCATTGGCTGGCTATCTGCCGTTTTTTCATCGACGACTACGTACCTGACCGCTATTATGTCCGTCAGTTGCCGCTACCTGTACACACAAAGTTCATCGAAGATCGCAGCAGCCTGTTACTCGACTTGCTGACAACCGCCAAACCCGACCTCCGGCAACGCGAACACACCGACTGGCGGCGGCGTATCGGTCTGTTAGTGCCCGAACCGCTGATTCGCGTCCGGGCGTTAGATGAGATGCTACGGCTAGCCGGTCAGCAACCCGATTTCGGACTACCGCTCTCGGCTTTCGACACGTACCTGCAAACCGTACAGGTGAACAATGGTCCACAGATCTTCATCTGCGAAAACCTGCTGAATTTCCTGACCTTACCTCCTCAACCCAATGCGCTGGCCATCTGGTCGGGTGGTGGTTTTAATATCGACTGCCTCGCCAACGTACCTACGCTGCAACAGCTACCCATCCGCTATTGGGGCGACCTCGACGCGCACGGTTTCCAGATCCTGAATCAGTGCCGGGGCTACTTCCCCCACACTCAATCCCTCCTGATGGATCAACCCACCTTCGACCACCACGCCCAGCTAATAACCCCCGGCGAACCCACGCGCGCAGCCGACTTACCACACCTGACAGATGAGGAGCGGGCACTGTTTTTCCTGCTGAAAGAAAACAACTGGCGCATCGAACAGGAACGGCTGGATGAGGCGTGGGTAAAATCTTATGCTATACAGTACGTTTGACTCGCCGTTTAATTTTAACTTCTTCGGCTGGCTTTCTATATTTCAAGGGCAAGCTATTATTATCTAAAATCAGTATTTTAATAAGATCTTCCTTATTTTTTACGTGTTTATGCGCGTTTTTTATTTCTGCTAATTGCTGTTTAGTAAATACAAGCTGAACTTGTGTTTCCCAAATCAGGCGAGTGCGCCGTTTGCCAGGCTTTAAGTCATTTTTAAGTTCAAACCCAGAATAAGTATTATAAGAAATATCTTTGTTACCATTCACAAGAATTAGCTGTTGGACACCATAATTCTCAGTTAGAATATAATCACCATCGGCCGCCGGGAACGTCGCTTTCTCTAACCACTCTTTGTGGGCTTGTTCTCGTATAGGCCGCTCAATATCTTCACGAATCTTATATTCCCGCATAGATTCCGTTTCAAAATAGGGGATTTCGATGGGAATTTCCTTGCCACGTAAGGCATGTTGCAACAACGTCGAGATCCAGTCATAGTGCGTTGCTACTTCTTCTTCTTTATGTTGAATCTTATAAAAGCTCACAAACTGATAGCTCCACGGATCGAAATTCATAGCGTAACCCATTTCATCTTCAAGTAAAAAATATATACGGTAATATTCTTTCCCAAAAACGGTTTCAACCGAATTTTTTAGTGATATTTTTTTACTTTATCGGTATTTTTTGATACAAAATCGATACAGGTGAGTACTTTATCAAAAACTTCGTAAGTCTGCATGGTTGGAGTATGATGTGTCGGCGCTATTTAACAAGTTTGGTATTCAGGAGCTTTTGCGAAAAGCACAGGCAATAAAGCCACTTTTTCAAGTATGTCCGAGCCGCTCAATCAATTAGGAAGCTTTTTCGTCGTCGCTGGTTTGTCTACTTTTGAGAAGCAACAACCTAGCTCATTAAGCTGTTATAGCGACACCCGTTTATTAAAGAAAACCGGTAAAACCGAAACTGGTATTACTTTTGCCCTGTAAACGCTGCAAGCTATTCTTTCTATGACCCCTTTCGCCCAAGCAACTGACCATCAACTGAATGACCAGATGAGAGCTTGGTTCGATAGTTTCATGAACCACCTCCGGGTAGATCGCATGTCGCTTGAGACCAATACAGCTACTACCGAAAAACAGGGGTTTTACCAGCGCATGGCTACTGCCAACGCGGCAGATCTTGCACTCACATCACGTACCCAGAGCTCGCAGTATTTTCTGAGCCGATTGATTCTGGACTATGTCGAGGAATTGAAGCAACGGCATATCGAGCCACATCAATTGGCTATGGACTTCTCAGACGCCAGTGTCTTGGTGTGGGCTGAGATTGAGGATGACGACGAGCCAATGGAGGATCAGCTTCGGTTGGCTCAGGCCAAAATCAACGCGCAATACAGCCAATTTGGGTTTTACCTATCGTCAACGATTGTCGAGAAAAGCGACTGCCTGTCTATTCCATCTCATTATCAATCTATTATTAAGTAGGCAGTTCTGTGGCGAGTTTTCAGGAACACATTGCTCAGGCGAACCGAAATCTGACCTTTCTGGAGCAATCGAATCAACTAGCCGGTTCGTTTTGGGATTGGCAAGTGACCGCCGCATTTTACGTTGGCGTCCACTTAATTAACGCTCATCTAGCCCAGAAATCAGGTCTTAGTTTTCGCTCTCATCAACAGGTAGACGAGGCAATCAACCCTTTCAATCAACTATCTGTTACAAAGCTATCTGAGTCAAATTACCTGGCTTATGACAAATTGCAGGGCTTGGCCCGTCGTGCTCGCTACTTGTGTAATGAAGACCGAAGCAACAAGGCCACAACAGTTCATTTTACCTACGACAAGCACTTTGCCCGTGCTGTCCGTAATCTGGACGCTCTAATTGAATTTATTGAGACAGAGTATAAGGTCAAGCTAAAACGCGTTTCGCTGCGTTGCCTTGAATTGAAACAAAGTGCCTTAAAGCATGTGACAGTCATTTAACGATACGGTCGCAATCAGCACACGAAAATGCCCCACTTTATCGGCGGGGCATTTTTTGTGATCAGCGGACTAGCTCCATCAAATCTTTGTCGTTGACCTCTTTACGGATGTCGGCCATGTCGAGGAAGCGGGTGTAGATGGTGTCGAGGGTGGGTTTGTCGTAACGGTAGCCCAGCAGCTCGAGGCGGTGAAGCCAAAGCTGACGACCTGAGCGGGCCGTCAGCTTTGGCTTCACCGCCTACTGCTTCACGTTTAAACGCATCAATCTCTATCTTGCAATCATTAGTGGCGTTTTTTACGTTGTGGATTAAACAGATTAATTCTTGCCCGTATGTACGATCTAGTTGATTTTGTGCAGGAGATTGCCCCGGTACGTTCAGAAACGGCAACGGATGTACTTGCCCATAACCGCCTGAAACTGATTGGCATTGCCGCTTATAAGCAGCTCTCGGATAATTGGGATGACGATGGAGCGGTTGCTCCTACGCATCAGACCGTGTTGGCGGCCTTCGATATAGCACTACTACTCACGGTAGCAGAGCAGCCTATTTACCATACTACACCTGGGCCAACGGGTGAGATTATGCTTAACCTGAGAAACGGAGCCAAATCGGTTGAGCTACTGATTTATCCCGGAGATCGCCGCAAGTTTGTTTGTATTAGCCCGAACGAAGTCCCACAGCAAGGGCTACTGACCCCCGATTCACTGCATAAAACGCTACTGTGGCTGAACCAGTAGTCTTATCGACTCGATGAATAATACCCCCGTCATTGATAATGAAGATTTGTATCGAAGTATCTACCGTACGCCCTGGCATAAGTACGTTGACCCAGACGGTCGACCTACGTCGCGTAATTTCAAGCTAAGGCCTAAAGATGAGGGTAGGTTATCTGTTGATGCCGCTAGCCTGACCACGCCGGAACGCTCTGTTCGTGATCTAAGTAAGTTTGCTCTAGCTTCTATTTCTGCTGAAAGTGTATCAACTATTGGCCTCTCTACATTCTATGATCCCTGTACGTTAGCTGAACACGGTTTTGACAACCCAGCCCATGCCTATATATGGGGTATGGATGAGGACGATGATATCATGCCTGCTCTTTTGGCCCAGAAAGCAACGATTGCTTTGAAATAAGGCTTTAAAAAAAAAAGCCCCGCTGTTGTAGCGGGGCATGTTTTGTGTGCTAGCGGACTAGCTCCATCAAATCTTTATCGTTGACCTCTTTACGGATATCGGCCATGTCGAGGAAGCGGGTGTAGATGGTGTCGAGGGTGGGTTTGTCATAGCGATAGCCCAGCAACTCGAGGCGGTGACGGAGCGCGTGGCGACCTGAACGGGCGGTCAGGATGATCAGCGACTTATCGACGCCCACGTCGAGCGGGTTCATGATCTCGTAGTTTTCCGTGTGCTTCAGGTGACCGTCCTGGTGAATGCCCGATGAGTGGGCGAAGGCGTTGCGGCCTACGATGGCTTTGTTGGCCTGTACCGGCATCCGCATCAGGCCCGATACCAGTTGGCTCACCGGATATAGACGCGTAGTGTCAATACCGGTTTCGAAGCCAAGCTCTTTATGCACTTTCATGGCCATCACCACTTCTTCGAGCGAGGTGTTACCCGCCCGTTCGCCGATGCCGTTGATGGTACATTCGATTTGCCGTGCCCCGCCCATGATGCCGGCCAGCGAGTTAGCCGTGGCCAGGCCCAGATCGTTGTGGCAGTGAATCGAGATCGTGGCTTTATCGACGTTGGGTACGTTGTTGTAGATGTACTTGATCTTGTCGCCGTACTCAGTCGGTAAGCAATAGCCGGTGGTATCGGGAATATTGACGACCGTTGCACCAGCGTTGATAACAGCTTCGGTGAGGCGGCAGAGGAAATCCAGATCGGCCCGGCCAGCGTCTTCGGCGTAGAATTCTACATCATCGACGTACCCACGGGCGTGTTTAACGGCCTTTACCGCCTGTTCCAGAATGGCTTCGCGGGTACTGCTGAATTTGTTCCGTATGTGAATGTCAGACGCTCCAATACCCGTATGGATACGCCCACGTTTGGCATATTTAAGCGCCTCACCAGCGGCATCGATATCGCCAACAACGGCCCGCGACAAGGCGCAAACGGTTGGGTTGGTCACGGCTTTCGAAATCTCAACCACCGACCGAAAATCGCCGGGGCTCGATACGGGGAATCCAGCTTCAATTACGTCAACACCCAGTAGCTCCAGTTGAACAGCTACCTGTACTTTTTCGTCGGTAGTTAGCTGACAGCCAGGCACTTGTTCGCCGTCGCGAAGGGTAGTATCGAAGATGTAAATCCGGTTGCTCATGGTCAAAATCAGGCGGAAAGTTTGTAGCGAAATTTCGCTATATGCGTTATTTCACTACAAAAATAACCAGATTTTGATTCTTACACTGATAAACAGAAAGAATTTTTGGGCCACTACGCTGGTCGACATTTGCAATGTCGACCCTGCTAAAAGTGCGTTTGTACCGCGTCAGGCAGTAATTGCTTACGCCTGATGCGCGTTACAAACGCGCGGTTAATAGGGTCAAGATTTGAAATCTTGACCAGCACAGTTTCAAATCTTGACCAGCACAGTAGTATTCTTAACCTACACCAAATGCGACAGCACCTGCTCACCCATGGCGAAGGTGCTTAGTAGTTTGTCGGCGGCGGTGTCGGCATTGGCGATGTCGCGGGTGCGGTAGCCATCTTTCAGCACGGCATCCACGGCGGCAATAACGGCTTCTGATTCGGCCTTCATGCCAAATGAAATGTCGAGCAACAATGCCACCGACAGCACCGACGCCAGCGGATTCGCTACGCCCATACCTGTAATGTCGTGCGCTGAACCGTGGATTGGCTCGTATACACCTGTGCTATCGCCCACCGATGCGGAGGCAAGCATACCCATCGAACCGGCGATTTGCGAGGCTTCGTCGGTCAGGATATCGCCGAAGAGGTTACCCGTTACGACCACATCGAACCGGGTTGGATCTTTGATAAGCAACATCGCCGCCGAGTCGACGAACTGATGCTCTGTCTCCACATCCGGATAGCGAAGGGCTACTTCCTGCACCACTTCACGCCATAGTCGGCTGCTTTCCAACACGTTCGCTTTGTCGACGCTCATCAGTTTACCGCGACGGGTGCGGGCGGCTTCGTAGGCTTTCACGGCAATGCGTTCTACTTCGTAACGCTGGTATACCATCAGATCAGAAGCCGTGTTGCGGTCATCCGAGCGCTTTTTTTCGCCGAAATACACGTCGCCGGTCAGTTCGCGGAAGAACAGAATATCGGCACCGCGCAGAATCTCCGGCTTGATGCTCGACGCTTCCAGCAGTTCATCGAACAGTTTGATGGGGCGCAGGTTGGCATACAGGCCCAGTTCCTTACGCATCTGCAACAGCCCCTGCTCGGGACGTACCTTAGCCGACGGGTCGTTGTCGTATTTAGGGTGACCTACCGCGCCAAACAGAACGGCATCGGCCGCGCGCATTTTGGTCAGCGTTTCGGCGGGCAGTGGAAGGCCGGTGGCTTCGATCGCTACGTGGCCAATCAGGGCTTCGTCGTAGGTGAATTCGTGGTTGAACCTCTTGGCGATCGCCTCTAATACCTGCTTGCCGACAGTAGTCACTTCGGCCCCAATGCCATCACCTGGCACAACAAGAATGTGTTTTTTTGACATGTGTAAAGTGATAGTACGCGGATTTAAGGGATTTAAAATGATTGACACAGATTTTTAGATTTAGGCGGATTCTCTCGCCTAAAGCAGAGCAAATCCATTTAAACCTAAAAATCTGTGTCAATCATTTTAAATCCTCTAAATCCGCGTACCATGTTCATTCTAAAGTATTCAACATTTTTTGGGTTGCCTTGATGGCTGACACGGTTTGGTCAGAGTCGAGGCCCCGGGTTTTAAATTCGTTGGTTGCCGATTTCCAGGTGATGATCGTTTCACACAGGGCATCGGTTCGGCCGCCGGTTGGAATCCGTACGGCATAGTCAGTGAGCATGGGCAGCACCATTTTCTTACGACTGTAGATGATCTTCAGCGCATTCATGAAGGCGTCGTATTGCCCGTCGCCTTGTGCGTTCTCTTCAAATTGCTCGTCGTCGATACGTACCCGAAGCGTGGCCGATGGCTTCAAATCCTTGGAGTGGGTCAGCACGTAATTCAGCACCTCCACCCGCGAGGCAATAGCGCTGGTGTTCAACACGTCGGCGATGACGTAGGGCAAATCTTCCCGTGTGACGGTCTCTTTCTGGTCGCCCAACTCGATCACGCGCTGCGTTACTTTCTTCAGATCGTCTTCCGACAGTTGAATACCGAGTTCGCGCAGGTTGTTCTCAATATTGGCTTTACCCGACATTTTACCCAGCGCGTAGCTCCGTTTTCGACCAAAGCGCTCTGGCAGTAACGCGTTGAAATACAGGTTGTTCTTTTTATCGCCGTCGGCATGAATACCGGCGGTTTGCGTGAAGACATTATCGCCAACAACAGGCTTGTTGTCCGGGATACGAAGCCCCGAAAACGTTTCGACAATCTTGCTGACCTGATACAGCGACTTCTCAACGACGCCCATACGCACCTGCGGCATGAAATCACGGATAACCGCCAACGTGCTTGCTAGTGGCGCGTTGCCCGCCCGTTCGCCCAGCCCATTAACGGTCAGGTGAATACCGTGCGCCCCCGCCCGAATGGCCTCCATCACGTTGGCAACGCCAAGGTCATAGTCGTTATGCGCGTGGAAATCGAAGTGGAGCGTGGGGTACCGGGTCACCAGCTGATGCACAAACGTGTAGCTCTCGGCGGGCGTCATCACACCCAGCGTATCGGGTAGCAACACGCGGCGAATGGGCTGACTCTGAATGAAATCCAGGTATTGCAATACGTACTCGGGCGAGTTGCGCATGCCGTTACTCCAGTCTTCCAGATACACGTTTACCTGAATGCCAAGTGCCTGTGCATCAGCGATCACTTGCTGAATATCGGCAAAATGGCAGTCGGGCGTTTTTTTGAGCTGGTGGGTCAGGTGGTTGAGTGAGCCTTTGGTCAACAGGTTCATCACCTTCGCGCCCGATGCCTTCATCCAGTCGAGTGAGGCCTGTCCGTCTACGAACGTAAGCACCTCCACTTTCTCGAGTAAACCGGCTCCGGTAGCCCAGCGGGTTATCTGCTTCACGGCCTCCAGTTCACCCGCCGACACCCGCGCCGATGCCACCTCAACCCGGTCTACCTTGACCTCGGTGAGGAGCAACTGCGCCAGCGCCAGTTTTTCGGACGCTGAAAACGACACACCGCTGGTTTGTTCACCATCGCGGAGCGTCGTATCCATAACTTCAATGTAGCGACGTTTCATGGGGAATACCCTCACCCCCAACCCCTCTCCCACGTTGGGAGAGGGGAGCTACTCTACAGCAGCTTCGCTAATCAGCAGAGCTACGCTAAAGCGACTCCCCTCTCCCAACGTGGGAGAGGGGCTGGGGGTGAGGGCCTTTAAAATGGCCTTGTTTCGGCGAAGGCTTCGATTTCAGGTTTCATCGACAGCAGGTAGTCGATGTCGTCGTAGCCGTTGGTGAGGTTATCTTTCTTGTAGCTGTTGATGGCAAAGGATTCACTCTCGCCGGTGGCCAGAATGGTGATGGTCTGCGCGGGCAGATTCACTTCCAGTTCCGTGTTTGCATCGGCGTCAATAGCAGTGAAGATTTTCTCCAGAAATTCAGGGCTCACCTGCACCGGTAAAATGCCGATATTCAGGGCGTTACCTTTGAAAATGTCAGCAAAAAAGCTTGATACTACGCAACGGAAACCGTAATCGTAAATAGCCCAGGCAGCGTGCTCCCGGCTCGATCCGCTACCGAAGTTCTTGCCACCCACCAGGATTTTTCCCGAGTAGGTTGGGTTGTTAAGGACGAAATCGGCTTTGGGCGTATTGTCGTTGTTGTACCGCCAGTCGCGGAAGAGGTTGTCGCCAAATCCTTTACGCTCAGTAGCTTTCAGGAAACGGGCGGGAATAATCTGATCCGTATCCACGTTCTCGATCGGCATCGGAACGGCACTGCTACGGAGTATGGTAAATTTATCGTAAGCCATGGGGAAATGTCATTTGTTGTCATTATGCTGCGCTGTCATTAAGTAGTCATTTGTGGTCACTAGGTAGTCATTTATTGTTTTTTACAACGAATGACAATCAATGACCACTAATGACAGCGCAGCATAATGACGTTTAAATAAATTCTCTTGGATCAGTTACTACGCCTGTCACGGCGGCGGCGGCGGCTACCAGGGGACTGGCGAGCAGCGTGCGGGCGCCGGGGCCCTGACGGCCTTCGAAGTTGCGGTTAGAGGTCGATACGGCGTATTTACCGGCGGGAACCTTATCGTCGTTCATGGCGAGACAAGCCGAGCAGCCAGGCTGACGAAGGGCAAAACCCGCTTCGGTCAAAATATCCAGAATGCCTTCCTGTTTGATCTGCGCCTCCACGATGTGCGAACCCGGAACCAGCCAGGCGGTTACGTTATCGGCTTTTTTGCGGCCTTTCACGATCGAGGCAAACGCCCGGAAATCTTCGATACGGCCGTTGGTGCAGCTTCCCAGGAACACAAAGTCGATGGGTTTGCCAATCATGGATTCGTTTTCGGCGAAGCCCATGTAAGCCAGTGATTTCTGGTAGCTGGCATCGCCGTCCTGCTGATCGGCGGCTAATGGAATCTGTTTGGTTACGCCCGTGCCCATACCGGGGTTTGTACCGTAGGTGATCTGCGGCTCAATATCGGCGGCGTTGAAAGTTAGGTCGTTATCAAACGTAGCGCCTTCGTCGGTCTTCAGCGATTCCCAGTACGGAACCAGCTTATCCCAGGCCTCGCCTTTCGGAGCCAGATCACGACCGTTCAGGTACGTTAGCGTGGTAGCGTCGGGGGCAATCATGCCACCGCGCGCGCCCATCTCGATGCTCATGTTGCAGACCGTCATGCGGCCTTCCATGCTCATGTTGCGGAACACGTCGCCAGCATACTCAACGAAATAGCCGGTGGCACCACTCGCCGAAATCTGGGCAATAATGTACAGAGCCACGTCTTTCGGCAACACGCCTTTACCCAGCGTACCGTTCACCGAAATCCGCATTTTTTTGGGCTTGGGCTGCATGATACACTGCGTAGCCAAAACCATCTCTACTTCCGACGTACCGATACCGAACGCAATGGCACCAAACGCGCCGTGAGTTGAGGTATGTGAGTCGCCGCAAACGATGGTCATGCCGGGCAGGGTTATGCCATTTTCGGGACCTACCACGTGTACAATCCCGTTTTTCGGGTTGCCCAGACCCCAGTGTGAGATATGGTATTTTGCACTATTCCGCTCCAGCGCATCCAATTGGTTGGCCGACAGCGGATCAGCGACCGGCAGGTGCTGATTGATGGTGGGCGTGTTGTGGTCGGCCGTAGCGTAGGTACGTTCCGAATACAGAACCGGCGCGTTACGGCCTTCAAGGCCCAGAAACGCCACCGGACTGGTTACTTCGTGGATGAAATGGCGGTCGATAAAAAACACGTCGGGACCATCTTCGATGTGCCGGATGACATGCGCATCCCATACTTTATCAAATAGTGTTTTTGGGGTACTCATAACTGTAGCGGAGAACTTAATACGTACCTGCAAAAGTGGCAGGTCGCCAAGAACTACGCATCACGCCATCCGTCCAGTAAATAGCGATTTTAGTTCAAAAGGCAGCAATGAGTGTAAAACTGCATAACGTGTCTAAGCGTAAGGTGTGTACTAATGGATCACAATTTTACGACAACAATGGATTATACGATAACGACTTATACCGGCACTGCCTATTAGGTACTGTATGGCTGACATATCGCAAACAGTATATCTAATTTGTATTATAAAATCCAATAATATATTTTACTTGTATTAAATTCTTGCCTATCTTGTTTGCCCAATAAACAACAAGTAACGAATGGACAACAATGCTCGCCTACTTAAGCCGGAGGTACTTCTACGCTTTGTCTGCTATACTAGCTTAGACCCTAAAGAGGCCATTCATATAAAGCCCGACATCTGGGCAGACAAGGAATCGGCCCTTGGTGGTGACTATAGTTATGGCGCTGAATTTAAGGTGACCTCACTTGTTAATTCCGATTATTCGGGCCACTATGTAGTGGTGTCTCCACCCGCCGTACGACAGATTCCGCACCCCAAAGGCAACAACCGCACAATACCCCTGGTAACAGTCTGCATAGCCCGTAAGGAGGCATGGCCCCAGCTAGAACCACTGGCAATTAGTGGGTTAGATAAGTCAATTTTGTCGTTGAACTAGGCGAGTACGGCCGCTAACTATCAACGTCACTATTTGTACTTACTATCTATTATCCGCTTCTCTTCATCCATATACGCTTTTACCAGTTTCATGATTTCTGGTTGATACTTCGTCATGGATTGCGTCATGATCTCCTGCGAGATTGTAGGCGTTTTATCGATCAATTTTTTACCAGCTGGTGATTGGTAGAATGTACAGAAAGCCTCGATCTCGGCGGCTGTGAAATACCGATCGTAGACCTCCACCATATCTTCGTTGATCAGTTTCAAGGTGTTGCTTTTCGATACACTGATCATCTTCTGAATAAACTCATCCTGCCTCTTAAGCATAGCTGAATCGACCGGCATAGCAGCGCTGTCTACGCCCATTTGCTTTGCCATTCCCGATCCCATCTTTGTCATGTTTCGCATCATATTCACCGACGCGTCCATCTGTTTGAGCATCAGTGAGTCTTGCTTCATCAGCGAAAAGAGGTACTTAATCCGGGTTCGTTTCTCGGCGTTCTGCGCCTGTGTGTGGAATAATAAACCAAGAAGAAAAACAGTCGTAAAAATGAGCGATTTCATTGCGGAAAATGTGGTTTGACTTAAAAGTAACCAATATCCGAATCAGTACGATATGATAAGTATACTTTTCTCGCTACTACAAATAAGCTCACCTCGTACTAGTATGCTGATAGTCAGCCAGCCCACTCACATCGAATAGTTACAGAGCGTAGTTTATTTCACTGACGTGATTCCACTTCCTCAATGCTAGCTGACCTGCCTTCAAATCTTGGCTGAAAGTCCTCTTTTTCAGTAAAATAGGTTAGCCCGATGACAAGTCCTATGGTGCTGACAAACGTAATTTTCTGCATGATTGGCAGATAAGAACGGTAATCGCCGGATCCATACAGATACAGGGTGGCGTAGAAAATAAGGAGCCAAACGACACACAGAAATTTGAGCAGGTGCAGCCTTGACTTAATGATGAAAACGGTGATGTAAAAGAAGCTAATCAGAAATAAGGTGCTTGCTATCGTGATCATCAGATCGTGTAGCGGACTTGCAATCAGGCTGGTGAACAACATGCTCGTGACGCCGACATACCTAATGACGTTGGCCGCTCCCTTCGCCGGTATTTTCCCGGCGAAATCGACGAAGAAATGGGCGAAACTCAACGCCAGGAAAACCATAGCGCCAAGCGCCCAACCACGAGCCGCGTTAGCCGATCCGTTCACCGCCTTCTCACCAAAAAGGTTACTGATGTAATTCGTTTTCCAGTTGTAGCCAATAGAGTGGCTATCTGCCTGTGAGCCACCTGGATAGTGCCAGGCAGCTACAAGAAAGAGAGTTATTGAAAAGAGTATTCCAAGTAAAACAAGCTGCTTTCGGTACATACGTAATAGCTTTGACAACTATAAACAGCGCATTCCTGCAAACTTTACTCTTAGGCCGCAACCAGAGCTCACTTCGGCGTAAAATTGAATTTTTGTTTAGAAGCCAAAAGAGGCTTCGGGTAAGCGATTTTCCGTGCGACCCATATACATAACACTTTCACCAATAGGCGTGTAGACGCTTCTACAGCTTTGCGTTGAGGTGCATCGTTTGCGAGGCTAGTTTTCCGCCAATGACCAGATCAATTGCGGTGTTTAGGGTTAGTGCCCGTTTATCCGCCGAAAATTGTCCGTTACCCCGTAATACGCCTTCGTACGTAACCCCATTCACCTCAATTTTCTGTATTGACTTAACCAGCGTGAAGGCAATATCGCTGGTGAGGTCGGCTTCATAGGCAACGATATGGTCAGGAATAGTCTGGGTAATCGACAGCTTAGTTGCCTCGACTGAATTAACGGTAAGCGTGCCGTTTACTACCTGAGTGGTTGTTTGTCCATCAAACAGGGTGACAAATTGGGCCGTGCCAGTATACACGCCTGATATGGAAGGAGGGACTTCTGGTTTTTTTGACGTACAGGAAACCAGCATGAACAAGCTCAAAAGGTGGCTGAGATACTGCTTCATGAACCGTAGGATGACAGGGCGCTACTCGACCTTAACGCCGACAACAGCCCGCTTCGGTGTAGACCCATATTGTTGTTTATATGCCTTGATAAAGTGCGACACGCTTTCGTAGCCAATCTCCATGCTTACCTCCGAGACGTTCTTGTCGGTGTTACGGAGCAGAAAATGGGCGTGTTCGAGGCGTTTACGGCGAATCCAGTGGCCGGGTGACGTATGAAAATGCTCCTCAAAATCGCGTTTAAAAGCAGACAGGCTTCGGCCCGAAATTCGCGCCAGTTCACCCATAGACAGGGGTTTGAGCAGGTACGTGCTCATCAGATAATCGAGATCAGTTTTTTGTCCCTGATACAGGTGCCAGAGAATGGTGCGAAGCTGTCCCGTTGTGTCGAGTTCGAACAGATGAAGAAGCAGCTCCTGGAATTTGAGTCGAAGTAGTTCGTTGAGGTACGGCGTGCGCGACCCGAAATAGGGCAGCAGCGACTGAATGAAGTTGGTGAACGTACCTGGAATAGACGTACCTGACGAAGCAAACGACAGAATCGCTGCTTCAGGCAATGGTTCAAAACCTGTCTGAGCGCGTTGAAACAAGCTAAGATGCTGACTAACAAACTCTTTCAGCAGCCGCTCATTCACAAAAAACACCAGGCTCCGGTAATTCACGTCGATGGATTCGTTCATGGAGTAGCAACCCCGCTGAAAGAACAGAATGTCGCCTTTCCTGACATGTAGCTCCTGCGTAGGTGAGCTGAATTTCTTCTCCCCTTCCAGCACCACAACCACAGCATGTTCCTCAAAGAAAATCTCGTTCCGCTCGGGATACACATCACTCCGATACGCTACAAACGTCATCTCCGAATCATCGGACCGTGCCGCATCAGACCCATCCGAGTCAGGTCGTTGAATAGTCAGCGACTGAAATTGATGGGGCTGTATCGATGAGGGAACGCGTAGCATGTCGGTTAAAGCTTGCCTGATTCTTGCTCAATAATGACATCAATCCATTCCTTATTCGGCGCTGTTTCTTTCTGTATCGCGTCCCACATCAGGAAATAATCGATACCCCAATAATGATGGATAAGTTTGTCCCACATACCAGCAAATCCCTGCCAGTCGAACTCAAGATGAGTATACCGTATCTCATCAGGAACGTTTTTGCAAGCTTCACCTATGATCTCAAAGCTTCTGATGAATGCCTTAGATAGAAAGGGGTGGTCCACAAACTCCTCATACGTAACTCCTTCTGAGTATTTCAGAATGTACGCTAATTCACTTTGAATATGCTGGAGGAATTCAGTAGTTGATGGGCGCATAGTCTATTTCTTTTTCGGCCACCTGTTTTACAAACGAGGCCATGCCCTCCCACGTAAGTAACTCTACTTCCCGCCCCATCACTTTCTCCAGATAGTAAACCATATTGATGAAATTACGGAATGTCTTTTTGCCTTCCTGAAACTCCACCACAAAGTCAATGTCACTCGTATCCGTTTGTTCTCCGCGCACAAACGACCCAAATAGTCCCAGCCGGGCCGCGCCAAACTGCTTCAACGCCGATTGATGCGACTGAATGCGCTCGAAGGCTTGCTCTTTATTTTGAACGGCAGTTATCATGAGTGTCTCGTTTCGCAAGATAGCTATTCAGTAGGTCAGCTAACTGACTGTGAGTTAAGCAAAACGTGCTTGGTAAAAGGCCGTCCCACCCCTTGCTTATAGATCTGTTTAAGGCTCTACGTTTTTTGTGAGTTGGTATTTCTGACTGGAATTTGAATGAAACTCGCTTAGTCAATAAACTACGCCCTACGCCAAATTCCTCAACATCAGACCAGGGTATAAAATACGAGTTGGTTAACGAATTGATCTTAAAACCAGCATCCGACAAGTTTAAGCGGGGAAACCGGGCAAAAAACACGATCGTCTGGACAATCAGAGCAAGACCAAAAAATAGGGCTAAAGCCCAGCCAAATCTATCACCTCCTCTACTTATACTATCTATGCCTTTAGCAATAAAGCCGATACAAGCCAGAAGTAGTGGAATTGATTTCCAGCGGTTAGGATACAATGTGTGTTCCATCAAATCAAGAACTCGAACAGAGTGGGCTTATCGTTGATGTACTCGAACTGAATTTTGGCTTCTTTCATGCGTTCGATCAGCGGATCGAAATCGGCTTTGCTTTTTAGCTCGATACCCACCAGCGCTGAGCCTCGCTCGCGGTTTGTTTTCTTGGCGTAGTCAAACAGTGTGATATCGTCGTTAGGCCCTAGAGCAAGTTCCAGAAAATCGCGGAAAGCACCAGCACGTTGCGGAAACCGGATGATGAAGTAGTGCTTCAGCCCTTCATACAGCAATGATCGTTCCTTAATTTCTTCGGTTCGCGTGATGTCGTTGTTGCCACCACCAACCAGGCAAACCACGTTTTTACCCTTTATCTCGTCTTTTATCAGATCCAGCGCGGCAATGGTTAGGGCCCCGGCAGGTTCAGCTACGATCGCCTCTTCGTTGTACAGTTCCAGAATGGTGGTGCAGACTTTCCCTTCCGGCACGAGAATAACCCGATCGAGGTTGTGTCGGCAGATTTCGAAGGTGGTATCCCCCACGCGCTTCACGGCGGCTCCATCCACAAACTTATCGATCTTGTCGAGCGTAACCACGTGCCCCTCTTCCATCGCCACTTTCATCGATGGCGACCCAAGCGGTTCAACGCCAATGAGTTTTGTTTTCGGGCTTAGCTGTTTGAATACTGTTGAGACACCCGAAGCCAGTCCGCCCCCGCCAATGGCCATTAGCAGGTAATCGATCTTGAAATTGGAATCTTTAAAAATTTCGAGCCCAACCGTACCCTGTCCTTCCATAACCAGCACATCGTCGAAGGGGTGTACGAAGGTGCTGTCGTGAGTTTGCACGTATTCGGTGGCAGCGTAGAAGGCATCGTCGTAAGTGTCGCCGATCAGCACCACATTGACGAACTCTTTGCCGAACAGTTTCACCTGCTTCACCTTCTGGTTGGGCGTGGTGGTCGGCATAAAAATGGTGCCTTTCACCGCCATTTTACGACAGGCGTAGGCCAGGCCCTGCGCGTGGTTACCCGCGCTGGCACACACAACGCCTTTCGCCAGTTCCTCGGCCGAGAGGCTGGCCATTTTGTTATAGGCCCCCCGAATCTTGTACGACCGCACCACCTGTAAATCTTCCCGCTTCAGGAAAATAGTGGCTCCATACCGTTCCGACAGGTTCAGGTTCTCCTGTAACGGAGTGTGGAAGGCAACACCTCTTAACCGTTCGGCGGCTAAATAGATGTTATCTAAATCGGGGATCAAAATGTCATTAGTTGTCATGAAGTGGTCATTTATTGTCATTAGGTCGCTCTAAGCTGACCACCACGTTTATTTTCCGTCGTCGGTGGTATTAAGCGCATTATCATCCCATTTTATTGAGATCCTGTTTGCCTGATAGCTGGATTCCGGCTCTCCAACCATATTCTGTGCAGCTATAGTCTTTTTACCCAATGCTTTCAAGTAGTTGTTAAGCTTGACGCCAAGCACATTTATGTCACGATCAAACTGCGTATAGACCTCCTCCGTAATTAATTGTCTTCGCCTTGCTTTATCTAGCCACGTTCTGGTTTCCAATAGTGAACCACGAGCAATATAACAGAAGTGGATATTTTCTTTAAAATGATAACGCCCAAACCCTTCACTAAGGTTTGCCGCCACAGAGTCGGCCGAGCGCACAACCTGTTTGCCAACCATATTTCTGGCAAATAAATCCCACTTGGCAACAGCTGCCCAAACCTGTTCGCCCATCACCATTGCCAACTGATAAACTTGCAAGTCGTTAATACCCATAAATAAAAAGAGTCATTAGGCTGCGCCGTCATTAAGTAGTCATTAGGCTACGCCGTCATTAGGTAATCATTCTTTGTCATCGATTGTAAAGTAACAACTAACGACTATAAATGACTACTTAATGACGGCGAAGCCCAATGACTACCCAATGACGGCGCAGCCTAATGACTACTTAATGACCGGTACGCCGGAGCGGGCGCAGCCTAATGACGTTTCTAACCTAGCTACGCTCTGGACGCAGGTTACGTACGGCGGCACCAGCCTGCCACATTTCTGATTCGCGCAGCTCGGCCAGTTCTACTTCGAGTTTCTCGCGGTAGTCGGGCTGAGAGTTGCGGGTGATGCTGATTTCGGCCTGCTCCTGGGTTTTCACCGAGTTGTACAGTTGCTCGAAAACTGGCTTGGTGGCATCGCGGAATGGCTTCCACCAGTCGAGGGCACCGCGCTGAGCCGTGGTCGAACAGTTAGCATACATCCAGTCCATGCCGTTTTCGGCAACGAGTGGCATCAGCGATTGCGTCAGTTCTTCAACCGTTTCATTGAAGGCTTCGGATGGGCTGTGGCCGTTGGCGCGCAGCACTTCGTACTGAGCCGCGAAGATGCCCTGAATGGCACCCATCAACGTACCCCGCTCGCCGGTCAGGTCAGACGTTACTTCTTTGTAGAAATCAGTTTCGAACAGGTAGCCCGAGCCTACGCCGATACCCATAGCGATACACTTGTTGCGGGCATTTCCGCTGGCATCCTGATACACGGCGAAACTTGAGTTCAGGCCTTTCCCTTCCACGAACAAACGACGCAGCGACGTACCTGAACCTTTTGGTGCCACCAGGAATACATCGACATCAGCAGGAGGAACAATGCCGGTTTTCTCTTTATACGTCACGCCGAAACCGTGCGAGAAGTACAGTGATTTGCCAGGAACAAGTGCGGCTTTCACCGTTGGCCATAGTTCGATTTGGGCGGCATCTGACAGCAGGAAACAGATGATCGTTCCTTTTTCGAGGGCTTCTTCGATCTCGAACAGGGTTTCGCCGGGAACCCAGCCGTCAGCCACTGCTTTGTCGAAGGTTTTGCCTTTACGCTGACCAACAATCACATTGAAGCCATTTTCGCGCATATTTAGTGACTGGCCCGGGCCCTGTACACCGTAGCCGATAACGGCGATTGTTTCGTTTTTGAGTGTTTCGAGGGCGGTCTCGAGCGGAAACTCTTCGCGGGTTACAACATTCTCGACTGTTCCGCCGAAGTTAATCTGTGCCATTCTGGTACTGTATTTAGATTGTAAAAATTAGTAGTGGTTTCAATTTATAAGTAATACGCCCAATCCGCTTCGGGCAGGTATTCAACAAGACCTTTCTCCGTTTTACCAACGGCCACGCGACCCGACCGAACAAACTCCAGAATATCGTATTGACGCAGGTACTCGAAGAAGGCAAAAATCTCCGTTTCATTACCGGTTTTCTCGATCACCACGTAATCAAGGCCCCAATACACGACCCAGGCCTTGTGCTGCTTGTTGATCGTTTCCACATCGAGCGGTTTGCTACCCAGCGGCGTAGAAATTTTAAATAGAGCGATTTCGTTGAACACGATCTCGTCGTTGAGGTAGCCAAACACGGCTAGCACCTCCACGATCTTCCGGATCTGCCGCACGATCTTCTCTACCTCATCGCGCGACTCGTGCCGGATCACAATGGTAAAGCGCGACACGCCTTTCCGCTCGGTTTCCGACACCGTCAGGCTCTCGATATTGATTCGCCGCCGGGTAAAAATGATCGTAATCCGGTTTAACAACCCAATGGTGTTGCCCGTGAATATGCAAATGGTGTAAGTCGTCATTGCTACTTCAATCTGATTTGCGACACGCTGGCACCGGCTGGTACCATTGGGAACACGTTTTCTTCTTTTTCAACGATGACCTCCAGCAGGTAAGGCCCATCGTGGGCAAGCATCTGATCGAGGGAATCAGATAGGGTTTCGCGTTCGCTACAGGTGTGGCCTTCCATGCCAAACCCTTTGGCGATCATGACGAAGTTGGGGTTTTGCAGTTCTACGAATGAGTAGCGGCGGCTGTGGAAGAGTTGCTGCCACTGCCGCACCATACCCAGGAAGTTGTTATTTAGGATAATGGCTTTCACCGGCTGCTTATTCTGCACAATGGTGCCCAGTTCCTGCAACGTCATCTGGAAACAGCCATCACCGATAATGGCCACCACCTGCCGGTCGGGAGCGGCTACCTGCGCACCAAAGGCGGCGGGAAGCGCAAAGCCCATTGTACCCATGCCGCCCGATGTAACGAGACTGTTCTTCCGACGGAATTTATAGTACCGAGAGGCCATCATCTGGTGTTGACCAACGTCGGTCACCAGCACGGCATCGCCATTGGTTTTCCGCGACAGCAGGTCGATCACCTCCGCCATTTTGATCTTCTCGGTATCACCCGATAGCTCTGGTGCGGTAATCGCCTCATTCTCGATGGCGTCGTACTTCCTGAACTCGTTGCGCCAAACGGTATGATCGTTTTCGTTGACCAGTGGAATCAACGCTTTCAGGACTTCTTTGGCATCGCCAACAACGGGCGCGTGTGCCTTGATGATCTTGTCGATTTCGGCTGGATCGATTTCGATGTGGACCACCTTCGCCTGCTTGATATATTTGCTGGTATCGCCAGTAACGCGGTCATCGAAACGCATACCGATGGCAATGATCACGTCGGCCTGATCGGTGAGCACGTTGGGGCCGTAGTTGCCGTGCATACCCAGCCAGCCCACGTGGTTCGGATGGTTAGTCGGAATAGTCGATTGACCTAACAACGTTGTGGCTACCGGAATGCCTGTTTTTTCGGCAAACGCCAGCAGTTCTTCTTCAGCTTTGGCGAGTTGAACGCCATGGCCGGCGAAGATATACGGCCGCTTTGCTTCATTGATCAACTTAGCGGCAGCTTCAACCTGATCCATTTTAGGAACCAGGCGTGGCCGATAGCTGATGATTGTCTGACAACGTTCGTACACAAATGGCTGCGTCATCAACTCCAGTTGCGCCGACTTGGTCATGTCGATCAGCACCGGGCCGGGCCGACCAGACTGAGCAATGTAGAATGCCTTAGCCATGATCTCCGGCACCTCATCGGCACTGGTGATCTGGTAATTCCACTTGGTGATCGGCATAGTTACGCCCATCACGTCGGCCTCCTGAAACGCATCGGTACCCAGCAATTTCTTGCCTACCTGCCCCACAATGCACACCAGCGGCGTAGAGTCGATCTGCGCGTCGGCAATAGCGGTAACCAAGTTCGTGGCACCGGGTCCTGATGTCACCAGACACACGCCCGCACGACCCTGCATCCGGGCGTAGCCCTGCGCCGCGTGACCCGCCCCCTGCTCGTGACGCACCAGAATGTGGTTGATCTGGTCCTGAAAATCGTAGAGCGCGTCATACACCGGCATGATAGCTCCGCCAGGATAACCAAAAATGGTATCGACCTTTTCAGCGACAAGAGAGCGCATGAGGGCCTCAGAACCCGACATCAAGTTGATCTCCGTCGGTTCGATTGTTAGTTCAGGTAATACGCTGACCGTTTCCATAGAGTGGTTCAGGTTGTTGATACTGTTCTGTGTTTACTGCCTTCAGGCAACTATTTCTTCGTCGCAATCAAAATCCCGGTCGACCAGGCCATTTTAACCAGGTTCAGGTCATCGCGGCTTTCCAAATCGGCAACGAGCTTGTCGACTTTCTCGGCGTGACCTTCCGGCCAGTTGGGTTGTGGCAGCATATCGTCGATGACGTACATACCACCGGCCGACAACGTACCCAGCGCCGCGTCGAGGTTGGCGTATTTACCGGGCCAGGCATCGGCAAAAATCAAGTCGAACTGCTGGGTTTGATCCGCGTCTTCCAACCACGTACCTGCGTCGGTACACAGCAGTTGTAAACGGGTGTCATCGCCCAGAATATTATCAGCCACGGCCTGATACGTAGCGTCGTTATCAATCGAAATCAGCGACGAATCGGTGTCCATCCCGGCCAGTAGCCATGATGTTGCCAGGCCGGTGCCTGTTCCAATTTCCAACACCCGTGCCTTTGGCTTCGACCCGACCAGCGCTTTCAGCAACGCCCCCGTTTGCAGGTCAGACGGCATTGAAAAGCGAATGGACTTGCTGGCAATTTCTATCGCAGAAAAGCCTTTGGGGAGCGTATGGACGGTGTCGGTATACATCGAATCAGGCAGTTAGACTTCGGTATTTTAAGGCCGTTATCTTGTTGAAATCACTATCATTTGTCGACAGCAACGTAAAGTCATGCACAATGGCCGTAGCCGCAATAATGGCATCGGGCAGTTTCAATCCTTTATAATGCCGACGTAGTTTCACTGTTTGAAGAATGATGGGTTCGGACAGAGGTACTACGGTGGAGCCATTGATGAACTCGCGCACCCGGCTCTCTACTTCTTTGACACCGGTCACCCAACTCAATAATTCTATTCTTGTAATGACTGAAAGAACTGAGTTTGTCTCAACCACATCGGCCATTAAATTGAGTTGATCAAACTCCAATAAACCACTCAGGTATTTGCTATAAGCCGATGTGTCGATCAGACAGGCCTCTCCCATTCGTTCCGCATATCGTCTAATTGCTTTTGCATTTCCAGTCTTTGCTCAAGTGGCAAGTGCGCGAAAGCACCTTTATGCTTACCCAAACCTGTACCCTGTTTTTTGACAGGTACGTCTGTTTTCTCAAAAATGATTACCGCTTTAACGGTCCAGTCCTCCCAGCCTTCCGGAACAGGAATGTGCAGGTCAATGGCTCCGTTTTTGGGTTCAACTGTTTGTTCGATGACGTTCATATGCTTGTTGATTAGCGTTTTATCGGTAACGCAAACTAAGCCTCGTCCGTTACGCAACCCTCGCTGGCTGATTTCACATTTCGGATGTACTTGCCCAATACACCTTTCGTGAATGACGGGGCAGGTTGCGTCCACTGGCTGCGGCGTTCGGCCATTTCTTCGTCCGATATGTGCAGGGTCAGTTCACGACCAACGGCGTCGAGCGTAATCTTGTCGCCATCTTTCACAAACGCAATTGGACCGCCGTCGAACGCTTCAGGCGTTACATGGCCCACTACGAATCCGTGGGTACCACCCGAGAAACGACCATCGGTGATGAGTGCCACTTTATCGCCAAGACCGGCGCCCATAATGGCTGACGTTGGCTTCAGCATTTCGCTCATACCGGGACCTCCTTTCGGGCCACTGTTGCGGATAACGATCACCTGACCGGGCAGAATTTCGCCTTTCGACAGCGCATCGATCACTTCGCCTTCGTGTTCGCACACTTTAGCGGTTCCCTCAAAACGAAGGCCTTCTTTACCTGTGATCTTAGCAACAGAACCCATTGGGGCCAGGTTGCCGCGCAGAATCTGAATGTGGCCTGTGGCCTTGATCGGATTGTTCAGGGGACGAACGATGCTTTGGTTCTCGAAATCCAGCTCGGGAATTTCTTCGAGGTTTTCGGCCACCGTTTTACCCGTTACCGTCAGGCAATCGCCGTGGATCATGCCGTTCTGGTAGAGGTATTTCATCACCGCCGGCACACCGCCAATGGCCAGCATGTCTTCCATGTAATATTTACCGCTCGGCTTTAAATCGGCCAGAAATGGCACCCGGTCGCTGATCGCCTGAATATCATCGAGCGACAGGTCGAGACCAGCCGCACGGGCAATGGCGAGGTAATGCAACACCGCGTTGGTTGAGCCGCCGAGCGCCATTACCACCGTCAGAGCATTCTCCAGCGACTTTTTGGTAATAATATTGGCTGGTGTAATGTTACGCTCAAGCAGAATGCGCATCGCCGCGCCGATCTTTTTGCACTCTTCCTGCTTGCCTTCGTGGGTAGCGGGGTAGCTACTGCTGAATGGCAGGCTCAAGCCCATCGCCTCGATGCTGCTGGCCATGGTGTTGGCCGTGTACATACCCCCGCAAGCCCCCGCGCCGGGAATCGAGTTGCGGATAACGCCCTCGTAATCTTCGTCGGAAATGTTACCCGCGTACTTCTTACCAAGGGCCTCAAACGCCGACACGATGTCGAGTTTCTGTCCTTTATAATGGCCCGACCGAATGGTGCCGCCGTAGACCATGATACCGGGCCGATCAAGACGAGCCATAGCCATAATCGCGCCGGGCATGTTTTTGTCGCAACCAACTACGGTCACGACCCCGTCATACCACTGCGCCATCACAACCGATTCAATGCTATCGGCAATGAGGTCGCGGCTGGGCAACGAGTAGCGCATGCCGTCGTTGCCGTTGGTCATGCCGTCTGATACGCCGATGGTGTTAAAGATCAACCCAACTAGCCCGTTCGCCTGAATACCCTGTTTCACGTAGACAGCCAACCCGTTGAGGTGCATGTTGCAGGTGTTGCCTTCGTAGCCCGTGCTGGCAATGCCAATTTGGGGCTTATGCATGTCTTCAGCAGTCAACCCTACGCCATAGAGCATGGCTTTAGCGGCGGGGTTGTCCATTTTCTGGGTAAGCGTCTGACTGAACCGGTTCAGTTGCGTGGCAGGAGCGTCTGTAATCATTATCCTTTTAGCGAAATTTCGCTGATTGCGTAATCACGCTGTAAAGGAACAGGGTTCCGCTTAATTACGCAAGCATTTTTAGCCCAAAATCGTGTTCACATTGAATTTTCATCATATCATACCCAAAAACAAGCCCCCAATCATAGACGCAAACACGCCTATAGTTGAGGGCTTCTGTATGTACATACTATGGAGAAGTTAAACCGGGGCAAGTAACTGATCAACGCTTATTTGAAAATCAGGGAGTACCGGAGCGGCCGAACATACATCGGCTTCCAGACAAATGGTTACTCGACGGCGTGATGTGTACACATATACAACCTCCTGCTCGGGCAGGATATTCCAGATCACCTGTACGCCCGCTTTAAAGTACTCCGTGATCTTATCTTCGAGTTTGTACGCCTGATCTGTTTCAGAGATGACCTCGACCACAAAGGCCGGAATAACGTCTTCTCCCTGCCGCCCGCGCTGTATTTGGTCATCGGTGAAATACGCAATGTCAGGCCGACGCATTTGAATAGCTGTTAGCATTACGTCTGGTTCAGCCATAAATGCACCTGTTTGATGATAACCCTTTTCGTAAAAGAGCTTACTCAGTATGTTATATATGTAGTATTGTCTCTTCTTCATTCCCGAGAAGCGAATTAACTCGCCATCATTCCACTCGTATTTAAATCCATCAGTTGGTTCCCAATTAATGAAGTCGTTGAGCGTCTGGGGCAAAGCCAGGGCAGGAGTCTGTACCATGACATCGGTTGTTTGTAACGAATATAGCAAAAAACGATAGACGAGTGCAGCGGGTTCAACCTATGCATAGGCTTGGCAATGCCCTGCTTACGTACCTTTGTATGAGGGGCAGCCAGGTACGTTGGTTAGCTCGTTATCTACCTACTTATTCATCAATACTTGTGCAACCATACATTGTTGGCATTACCGGCGGTAGCGCTTCCGGTAAAACGTCGTTCCTAAAAGGCTTGCTGAATGCCTTTCCAGCCCATCAGGTATGCCTGATTTCGCAGGACAACTATTACCGAAGCCTCGACCAAATCGCTGTCGATGATCAGGGCATTCACAATTTTGATATGCCCGAAACGATCGATCATCACCTGTACGCAGAGCATATCGGGCAGCTTCGCCGGGGCGAAACGGTGAAGCAGAAGGAATACACCTTTAATAACCCCGACGTTACGCCCGCGATTTTGACTTTCGAGCCCGCGCCCATTATTGTGGTTGAAGGCATTTTCGTGTTCCACTTCCGGGAGCTATCCGACCAGATGGACCTGAAGATTTTTATCGACGCTAAAAACAGTATTAAACTGGAACGCCGGGTAAAACGCGATGCCGAAGAGCGTGGCTACGACCTCGACGATGTGATGTACCGCTGGAAAAACCACGTGAAGCCCACCTACAAGCAGTTCATCAAGCCCTATCGCGCCGAAGCGGATATCGTCATTCCGAATAACATCCACTACCAGAAGGGCCTGAACGTAGTCATTGAATACCTGAAAGCAAAAATTGCCTAGACAAATGAAATGGTACCGCAGCGGCGGACCGTGCGGATTTAATGGTACGCGGATTGTTTTAGATGAAACGGATTTACACGGATTTTGAATTGAAGCGGATACGTAGCCTGAGCAGAGCCAATCTGTTTTAATCCAAAATCCGCTTAATCCCCTTAATCCGCGTACCATTAAATCCGCGTACTATCGAATTCGCGTACCATCCATCTCACGATTGGCACAAAAATTGAATGGCGATAAGAATAACTAGTGTTATTCTTATCGCCATTTTCATGAAAAGCCTGTTACTCTTCATTCTGACGTGCCTCGCCTTCGTTGGCGTATTCCTCACCGTTTCGGCCAGCCTGTTTATTATTGGCGCTATGGCTGTCTATGTACTTGGTCGGCGACTGTTCGGTTTATCACGACCCGTTGCCTCGTAGGTTTTCGGCCGACACAACGGCCGTCCGTGTGCGCACGGGCGAGACCATGAAAAAGCCCACAGCGGCCGGGCCACCTTCCTTCTGATTTCTGATGTTGGTAGGCACGTTCGATGGTGGCGTGGCAAAAAGCCCTGTGTTCTGCAACTGTGCCGTTAGCAACTCCCAGAACAGGTAACCGTCGAACCCAATTGAACGTAACTCGACCCGGACCGTATCATTCAAGTCATACAAATTCTCGGGATTGATCGACTGGCGAATGGGCCGGATAAACATCAGTCCATCCGTGTTGGCACTGCCCCGGAAAGCGCCATTATAGGCTATTGTAATATCCTGCGGGCGGTTTTGCAATTCGCCATTCCGATAAAATCGGATGTAGTAATAATCGACCGCACCGGGCAGATCGGTGGCGTAGAACTGTGCCTGATAGCCTTCCTCGCTAGAGATTGGGTTCACCTTCTCCTTGGTAAACGTCAATGAATCGATATTGGGAATGCGAGGCATCTGCGTAAATGCCACGTAGCTTTCTCCCTGGTAATTGATACCTAGTCCGTAGGTACGTCCTATAACACCGATTCGGGTGGTGTCCTGCGCACTAGCTGGTTTCCAGGTATATACGCCGTCGTTATCAGGGTCAGTAAACGTAAATACCCGGCCCGTATTATCGCCTACCGTGACGCTGGCATTGAGTACAGGCGTTGGTGCGGCGTTATTAAAATAATTGGTTGTCTGAGTAAGCCGAATTTGCTGCTCCCCCGCCTGATCAGTAAGCCAGGCGTCGACCGCCAGTTGAGATGGCGCCGAGGGTATACTGGTGTCGATGACGGTTTCGCAGCTACTCAGCAATACCGCGCTCACCAGCAACGTACCCAGCAGTTGTATAGATTTATTGAAAGATTTCATGACGATTCCGTGTGGCCAGGCCGATTAAAACTTGAAGTTGTAGGTAACGGATGGAATGACGGTGGCGAACACCGAGTATCGGATGGCCTGCGTCTGAATGATATTTTCAGGGTTGGCCTGGTAATATTCGGAGAACGGGTTTTTACGGCCATACACGTTGTAGACCGAGAAAACCCAACTGTCTTCATTACGTCGTCCGGGTTTCCGACGTCCCTGCAAGGTAGCCGCCAGATCGAGGCGGTGATAAGGTCGAATGCGGTAGTTGTTGCGTACATCACTGGGGTTGGTACCCACGGCAATGTTTTGGAATCTGTACTGATTTGTGAAGAAGGTAGCGGGCGTACCGGTGGCGTACGCGAACGTACCTGAAAAACTCCACCGCTTGGAGCGGGCAGGATCATACAGCGCTACCACGTTCATAGTATGGCGTTTATCAAAACGGGTTGGATACCAGTTGTTCTCGTTTACGCCCTGCACCAGCCGCTCGGTTTTAGCCAGCGTGTAGCTTACCCAGCCATTGATTTGCCCTTTACTTTTCCGCAGGTAAAACTCTGCGCCGTAGGCCCGGCCTTTGCCCGTCAGCAGGTCGCCCTCCAGGAACTGGTTCAGCACCAGATTGGCCTGATCAATGTAATCAATCTGGTTTTGCAACGACTTGTAATACACCTCCACCGACGCTTCGAACAGATTACCCCCCTCTCCACCGAAGTTGCGAAAATAACCGGCCGCCACCTGATCGGCCAATTGCGGGGCTACGTTGTTGGTCGAGGGCGTCCAGACATCAAGGGGCGTCGATGCCGTGGTATTTGATAGCAGGTGTACATACTGCGCCAGCCGGTTATAACTTAATTTTAGGGAGCTACCGGCGGTCAGATCATACTTCATGGCGAAGCGTGGCTCCAGATTTCCGTACGTTTTAATGGTTTCTCCCGCCTTGTACGTTTTCGTCTCCGTTACAGGCCGGCTGCGTGTACCGGGCGCTGGTGACTCACCAAAGGTGTACACCTCACCCGGCCCCAGATACTGGTAGAACGAGTAGCGCAACCCGTATTGAAGTTGTAATCGGGATGTGGCTTGCTGTTCGTTACCTACGTACAGCGAATTTTCGAGCGCGTATTTACTTTTCAGGCCAAACGTACGAATCACCCCCGCGCTTGCTGCGGTGGCCGTACCGGGTTGAAAGTCATATAGTAATGCCTGTCCGCCGAAAGTGATGGTGTTTTTGTTCCAGTACAGCGTAAAATCGGGCTTAATGCTATAGTTGACGATTTTGGCATTCGTACGGAAATAATCCCGGGCGTTTTCCGGCTTCTGACGAAGGTCAGAATCCAGCGAGTAATCGTAGTTACTGTAGAAGGCCGTGGTGTTCAGAAACAGCTTATCGCTAAACACTTTGTTCCAGCGAAGCGAAGTGGTCGCGTTTCCCCAGTTGAAGCCAAAGTCAGCCCCGAACACGTCGCGCCCAAAATAGCCCGACAGGAAAATCGTGTTTTTCTCGTTGAGCCGTACGTTCCCTTTCGCCGTGAGGTCGTAAAAATAGAATTGCGACCCTTTCAGATCGCCCGTCAGAAAAGGCTGCGCCAGCACGTCGGCATACGACCGGCGACCCGCCACGATAAACGAGCCTTTCCCTTTAAACAATGGCCTTTCGTAGGATAAACGACTAAAAATCAACCCAATACCTCCGTTCAGTTCGCCTTTTTTCGAGTTTCCTTCTTTCAGGCGAACATCCAGAATAGAGGCAATACGACCGCCATACAGGGCAGGAATACCACCTTTTATGAGCTTTACATCTTTAACGGCGTCGGGGTTGAAGACCGAGAAAAAGCCGAACAAGTGCGATGAGTTATACACTGGCGCTTCGTCGAGCAACACCAGGTTTTGGTCAATACCACCGCCGCGCACGTTGAAACCGGTGGCCCCTTCGCCCACCGTAGATACGCCCGGCAGCAGTTGAATGCTCCGCACCACATCGACCTCGCCCAAAAGGGCTGGAATACGTTGAATAGTCTTGATATCGACCCGATTCACGCTCATCTCGATGTTTTTCACGTTGTCATCATCGCGCCGCGTCGACACGACGAGTTCTTTCAGGTCACGGCCCTCTTCTCTGAGCTCCAGATCCAGTCGTACATTTTGATCGGTGAGCGTGACTGTACGGGTTTCTTTTTCGTACCCAACATAGGTGATCACAAAGGTATACGTGCCTTTAGGCAGCGTAACGGCGTAGAACCCGTAGTTGTTGGTTACGGCTCCCGTGGCACTTTCCTTGCTGTAGACCGATACGCCAATCAGCCCTTCGCCATTCGACGCGTCTTTTACGTACCCATTAACGGTAAGCCTGTCCTGTGCTTGCGTACCAACCGCTAATCCGATGAGGATCAGCGACGTAAAAAAAATAAGTATAGATTTCATTCCTGTGCTGGTCGTGTCCGGTGAATCAAATTAATAACGGTGAGGGCATACTATTTGTTAGTACTACACCAAAAGTATAGTATGCTGCTTGGGCGTATGTTAAGAAATAGATAAAACCGCGATTTTTCGGGGTAGGCGGTCAGTATTACGGTATAAAACCAAGAAACGGCTCATGCATCGATTCATCTCCCTGTCGCTTTTCCTGCTCCTGTACAGTCAGTTGGCAACGGGGCAGTCGCTGTTGTGGCAGATCTCGGGCAACGGACTCGAAAAGCCCTCGTACCTGTTTGGCACCTACCATATTCTGCGCGATAGTTACCTAAAACAGGATTCGCTCACCCGGCATCATTTCGAGCAGGCGGAGGGAGTTGTAGTAGAGATGGTATTCGATGCATCGGCCGCCGGGAAGGTTAGGCAGTACGCTACGATGGCCGACAATAACCTAATTCGGCTCATCGACGCAACCGATTACAAACTGGTAGCCGACGAATTCAATACCGTAACGGGGCAGGAGCTTTCGTTCTATAATCAGTTTAAGCCCATCATCATTTCCACAGCGCTCAGTGTGGCCTACGCCCGCCAACGGTCCGATACGCTTACCAAATTTTCGGGCCAACCCATCGATCTGTATTTTGTGAAACAGGCCCAGGCCGCGCAAAAGCCACTAACGGGCCTTGAAACATTGGAAGAGCAACTAATGCTGCTCTATGATCGGCAGCCCGTTGAGCAACAGGCCGAGCAGTTGGTCAGGATGGTGAAGCAGAAAAACGACCCCAAGCCCCAGAACACTAATCTAACCGACATGTATCTGCGCGCCGACCTCAACGGTATGTGGGCCCTATTTCAACGCGAAAGCGACAGCCCCGCCGATCTCTACGCGCTAATCGACAGCCGTAACCTCCGCTGGATGAGTCAACTTACGCCACTGATGGCCCAGCGTTCGACTTTCGTTGCCGTGGGTGTTGGTCACCTCCCCGGCCCCAATGGTTTGTTAAACCTCCTCCAAAAAGCTGGGTACGTTGTTCAGGCGGTGAAGTGAGTCAACGTGGAACGTACCCAGCTTTTTGAGATTACTCTGTCTCCTCAATTCGCCAGGTTGAGTAAGCGGCAACGCACAGCGCAATCAAAACGCCTACGCCGGGAATAAGCGCCAGCAAACAAAGCCAGGGACTTTGACCTGATTTTTTAAAAATCATCCAGAGCGGCAATATTGGGAATATAGGTGCAAGAATGAAGAACAGGAAAATGAGCAGCATCTCTTGTCCCCCAAGGCCTATTAAAGCTAACATCCGTTTGTGCGTAAATTGGTGATGGATCGTCTGCTGGGCATACATTGCCCATCGATCACATCACAAGCATAAACGGTTTTGGCGAGATATACTAACAAACTGATTAGACGTCTTTTCCATCCCCTTCCAACTGCTTGTCAGAACGCCAATTTCCCCTGTTCAGCAGTCGTTATTACGCATCCTGCTTTTCGATTTTCTTGATGAGCCGTTTGGCTTCTTTGTCGTCTTTTTCGGGGAAGGTAACGGGCAGCGATTCGAGTACTTCGGTCATGATGTGGGCGATGATGAGCTGCTGATTATCACGATCGTCGCTTGGAATGACGTACCAGGGTGCAGATTTGGTGGCGGTGGCATTAATCGCGTCTTCGTAGGCAGTCATGTAGTCGGCCCATTCTTCGCGTTCCACCAAATCGCTATCGCTAAGCTTCCACTGCTTTTCATCGTCCTGCAGGCGGGCAATGAGGCGTTGGCCCTGCTCTTTTTTCGAGACGTGCAGGTAGAATTTCACCACTCGAAACCCGTTGCGATGCAGGTAGTCTTCAAAGTAAGCCAAATCAGCGTAACGATCTTTCCAGAGTTTAGGCAGATTGTTCATAAACTCCTCAGGTACGTTGCCTTCTTCGAGCCGTTCGGGGTGTACTTTCAGCGCCAGTACTTCCTCGTAATAGGTTCGGTTGAAAATGCCGATGGTGCCGCGCTCAGGCATTTTTTGCCAGAACCGCCACATGAAATCGTGGGCCAGGTCTTCTTTCCCCGGTTTCTTGAACGACGCAATCTTAAACCGCGACGGGTTAACGCCCTTAAATACGTGCCGGATGCTGCTATCTTTTCCCCCCGCGTCCATCGCCTGAAACAGCACGACTAAGCCGTATTTCTCATGGGCGTGCATCTGGTTCTGCGCCTGATCCATCCGGCTGCTCAGTTCGTCCAGTTGCCGGGTGCGGTCTTCCTCGTCGGTGTAGAACGGATCAACGAGCGTTGGTGTGTTCTTGTAGGAATAGGGCTTTGCACCGTTGAACCGGAACGTACCTGAATTAAACTTTTTCATGTGTTGAGTTTGTATGAGCAGCCTTACTCGTTCAGCTTTGGAATCAGCTTTTGCAACGCATCGAAACGTGCCTGATCGGGCTTTACATCGTTGAGCTGCAGCTTTTTGAGTTCGGTAATCAGAATACGGCCTACAATGAGGCGCATGTTCTTTTTGTCGTCGGCGGGCACCACATACCACGGCGCTTTTTTGGTGGCTGTTTCGTTGATGGCGTCTTCAAAAGCCGTCTGATAATCGTCCCAGAATTCCCGTTCGGCAACATCCTGCTCCTCGAATTTCCAATTCTTTTCCGGGTCTTCAATGCGGGCAATCAGGCGTTTGGCTTGTTCTTTCTTCGAGACGTTCAGAAAGAATTTGATGGTTGGAAACCCATTCCGGGCCAGGTGCTTTTCCATGTCGACGATCGACTTGTAGCGGTGTTTCCAAACCTTGTCCAGATCCTCGGTTAGTTCGGAGGGTATCAACTGACTATCGGTCAAAATTTCGGGGTGTACCTTCACCACCAGTACTTCTTCATAATACGACCGGTTGAAAATGCCAATGGTGCCGCGTTCAGGCAAATGCCTGTAAGTACGCCACAGCCAGTCGTGCTCGAGTTCTTCGGCAGACGGTCGTTTAAATGAATGCACCCGAATCCCCATTGGGTTGGTGCCCGTAAATACATGTTGAATGGTTCCGTCTTTACCGGCCGCGTCCATGGCCTGAAAAATAGCCAGTATACCATACCGGTTGTCGGCGTACATCTGATTTTGCAGAGCGTCTATTTCAGCGGCCTGTTCGCGAAGCCGGAGGGAGTAATCAGCATCGTCGGCGTACCAATCGTCGATCTTGGTGTCAGACTTTTTGACGGAGAATTTAGATGAACCGTCGTAACGGAACGCGTCGATATCTATCATTAATTTATGTTTTGTACACGGATTATAATGGGAACACGTATTAAGGGGATTGAACGGATTCGCGCAGATTTTTGGATTAAACTAGATTGGCTCTGCTAAAGGAAAGATCAGCGCAAATCCTTTTAATCCGTGTGTCCATTGAAATCAGCGTAAATCCCTTTTAAATCCGCGAGATCCGCGTACCCATCATCATCATTCGCGTACCATCCTCTCAATCGTGGGAGCAAACTTATACGTATCTACTCCTGTTCTATCAGTAAGCAATTTAACCGTAAAACAACCCAAATGGTTATTCCTCAAATCGACACCCGAACCGGTCTTCGACTCCGTCTGTTGCTTGCTACCTGGTTTGCGGCCTTCGGCCTGTTGGTATCCGGCGCGGTTGCTCAATCGACTACATCTGTAAAAAAGCAACGAATGAATTCTCAACAGACACCCTCAACCGCATCGGTTGAAAAGGCCACCTTTGGCACCGGTTGTTTCTGGTGCACAGAAGCCATGTTTGAAACCCTCGACGGTGTAAAAGCGGCCGTATCGGGTTATGAAGGCGGGCAGGTGAAGAACCCGACATATAAGCAGGTCTGCGAAGGCACAACCGGCCACGCCGAGTGCGTAGAGGTGACTTACGACCCAACTAAAGTGACCTACGCCGAACTGCTCGAAGCGTTTTTCCGTAGCCACGACCCAACCAGCCTGAACCGGCAGGGTGCCGACGTAGGTACACAATACCGGTCGGTGGTTTTCTACCATAACGATGAGCAAAAGCGCATTGCCGAAACCGCCAAAGCCGAACTCGACAAGTCGGGCGCCTACCCCAAGCCGATCGTAACGGAGATTAGCCCCGCCACCACGTTTTACGAAGCGGAGGCCTATCACCAGAATTACTTCGCCCAGAACCCCGACCAGGGCTACTGCGCCTTCGTAATCGCCCCCAAACTCGATAAGTTTAAAAAAGTATTTAAAGAGAAACTGAAAGCCGACGCGGTTCACTAGAAACGCGCAATGCCATACTGACTACAACAGAAGAGCCCGTCAAGGGCTTTTTTGTTGACTATACAATCGATGCGGGCTCATATTGACGATTCCAGAGTACGTTGCTGTGGTTGACGAACCGGTTGGTTATCAGTAGTAAATCACCTTGGCGGGGTTCTTTTGGGGCAAACTCATAGGCAAGTGCCTACTACACCCTTAACGAACGTTCGACCATGAAACCGTCAAGACGAAACTTCATACAATCACTAGGCATCGGCGTAGCTGGCCTGGGTACGTCTCACCAACTCGTTGCGGCTGGCGTGAAGCCACAAAAAGGAAAGAAGCCCTCGGCCGATGATCAGATTCTGTTTGTAGGCGATAACATAGCCGTTGCCAACACGCAATACGGCAAAGTGAGAGGGTTTATTCTGCGGGGCATCAATCAATTTCTAGGTATTCCCTACGGAGCCGATACGTCGGGGAAGAATCGGTTTATGCCGCCGCAAAAACCTGTGGCCTGGACCGACATTCGCCCGGCATTGTGGTGGGGCAACTCAGCGCCCCAGATCATGGAGAAACGCTACGCCAATACCTACGCCTCGTTTGTCGACCACTGGAATTACGACGATGTGTCGGAAGACTGCCTGAAACTGAACGTCTGGACACCAGCGCTGGATAGCCAGAAACGGCCGGTCATTGTCTGGCTACACGGCGGTGGCTTCGTCAACGGAAATGCGATCGAGCAGGATGGTTATCATGGCGAAAACCTGTCGCGGTTGGGCAACGTCGTTTTCTGTTCCATCAATCACCGGTTGGGTGCCCTGGGCTATAGTAACCTCAAAGCCGCTGGTGGTCATGCTGCTTCGGGCAATGTCGGCAATCTGGATATGGTGGCTGCGCTTGAATGGGTCAAGAGCAACATTGCCAATTTCGGCGGCGATCCTGCGAACGTAACCATCATCGGGCAGTCGGGCGGAGGAGCCAAGGTGACAACGCTGATGAATATGCCCGCTGCGAAGGGGTTGTTTCATAAGGCTGTGGCGCTGAGCGGAAGCTCGTTGTCAGGCACCAATAAAGAATACGCCGAAAAGCTGGGCCTCAGGGTCATGCAGGAAGCTGGTTTACAACTAGGCGAGATTGACAAGCTCCAGCAGATTCCGTGGCGAGACTACATCGACATTGCCAACCGGGCGGTCGAAAAAATGGCCGACGACGCCAGAAAGATGGGCATACAGCGGGGCGGTTTTTCGCCCGTAGCCGACGGAACGTACCTGAACGAGGGGCCTTTCTTCACAGACCCCAATCACTTTTCGGCCAGCATTCCTCTGATGATCTGCTCGACCTTCCACGAGCAAAACCCCGACCGGACCGATGCCAGTCTGGAAAGCATCTCGCTCGACGGTGTAAAGGAAAAACTGAAGTCCCGCTTTGGCGACAAGACAGGCACTATTGTGGATGCCTACGCCCGGAACTTCCCCAAAGCACGTCCTATCGAGCTTTGGGCGTTGGTGGTTTCTAACCGAAAGAACGCCGTTGCCGCTGCCGATGCAAAGGCGTCGGGCCAAAAAGCGCCCGTTTATGTAGCCTGGTTTGGCTGGCAACCCCCACTCTTCGACGGGCGGATGCGGGCTTTCCACTGCGACGACATCTGTTTCTGGTTCTACAACACCGATCTGATGCTAACGCACACGGGCGGTGGCAAACGTCCAAGAGCTTTGTCTGAGAAGATGGCGGGCTCCTTCCTTAATTTTGTAAAGACTGGCAACCCAAACGGAGGTGGTTTACCCAACTGGAAGCCCTACACCGTTCAGAACGGAGAAACCATGATTCTTGACGATACCTCGGCGCTGGTCAACGACCCGGACCGCGAGGCCCGGAAAGCGCTGGCGTAAACGACCTGCGAGGTCTGCCCCCCGCCAGCCTGAAATCGGTCATGCCCGGCTCCTTACACGAACAATAGACAACAATGCGTACCTGGATGGGTTAGCGGATAGAACCACTATTCAATTCAGGTACGTATGTCAGTTATTGGCGAGCTTGTTAAGAAAGCGATTGATGTTTACGGATTTGTCACATCCGAACCCGACCCAGTTCAGGCCCAACGTGAGGTGCTGCACCACCTGTTGACCAAAGCCCGACTGACGGCTTTTGGCAAGAAATTCAACTTCAGTGACCTCCTGAAAAACGATGACATCGTTGCCGCCTTTCAGCAGAATGTACCTGTGCATGACTACGATAAGTTGCATGATGATTGGTGGCATTATCTGCTCGAAGGCCATCAGAATGTGACCTGGCCCGGTGGACAGTCCTACTTTGCGCTAAGCAGCGGTACTACCAGCACCAGCAAAGCCATTCCGGTCACCGACGATATGCTCGATTCGATTCGGAAAGCGGGTATTCAGCAGGTGATGAGCCTCAAGAATTTTGATCTTCCTTCTGATTTCTTCGAAAAGCAAATTCTGATGCTGGGCAGCAGCGTGAGCCTGATCGAGAAAGATGATCATCAGGAGGGCGAGATCAGCGGCATCAGCGCGGCCAATATTCCGGGCTGGTTCAGAGGCTATTACAAACCGGGCATCGAGATTGCCTCAATTACCGATTGGGACGAACGAGTGCGGCGCATTGCGCAGGAGGCTCCTTCCTGGGATATTGGCAGTCTGAGCGGTATTCCGTCGTGGATCGAGATGATGCTGAAAGAAGTAATCGCCCACAACAACCTGAATACGATTCACGACATCTGGCCTAACCTACAGGTATACACGTCGGGCGGGGTGGCACTCGACCCATACCGGAAAAGCCTGGAAACGCTGCTGGCCAAACCCCTAATCTATATCGACACGTACCTGACGTCGGAAGGGTACCTGGCCACGCAGAAACGTCCCGACACCTCGTCGATGGCTCTGATTGTCGATAATGGTATCTTCTTCGAGTTCGTCCCGTTTACCGATGAGAATATGGACGACCAGGGGCGGGTCAGGCAAGACGCCACCGTGTTATCGCTGGAACAGGCCGAGGCAGACGTTGATTATGTGTTGCTAATCTCGACGGTGTCAGGTACGTGGCGGTACATGATTGGCGACACCGTGATGATCACCGATAAGGCGCGGGCCGAGATCAAGATCACCGGCCGCACCAAGCATTTCCTGAACGTGGTGGGCGAGCAACTATCTGTTCATCAGATGAATAATGCCATGCAAACGATGCAGCAACAGTTTGATATCGAGATCAAGGAGTTTGTGGTATCGGCTATCCGTAAAAACGGGGAATACATCAACAAATGGGTGATTGGCTCGAACAAGGTGCTTGATGGAGCGGCGTTCGCTGCCTCACTAGACGAGGCTCTGTGCGCGTCGAACAAGAACTACAACGTGGCCCGGACCAAAGCGCTGAAGGGCGTTGAAGCCGACGTGATTCCGGTTGAGCATTTTTATAGCTGGAGCGAGGAATACAAGAAACTGGGCGGGCAAACCAAGATTCCCAGGGTGATGAAAGAGGATGATTTCCTGGAGTTCGACGCCTACATCAAGACACTAGCCTAACGCCTTTTTTTGCGCATCCTGCTTTTCTTCTTCCAACAACCTTACCTGCTCCACAATCTCTTCCGGCGATACATATAGACGGGCAATCTTGTCTTTGTAGGCCTGTGGCAGTTCGGCATGGTCGAGTATAAACCGCTTTGTTTCAACCAGATAGCGGCCCATCCCATGTTGTACGGCATGGGCATCGGCAATCTGCTCAACTTTTTTGACGTAAGCTGGCGACAGAACGTACCCAAGGCCGAAGCCAACCATACCCAGATTACTCCGGTTTTCGTAGTCCATAATGTGGCCCAGCTCGTGACCAATCCAGCCGATCATGATGGCGTCGGGCAGTTGATGAATGGGAATGGCCGTGTGCGTCAGCCTGAACAGCGCACTGATGTTTATCTGATACGAACGCTGTTTCCGGCCCGCCAGCAAGGTCGAAAAAACAGGCTGAGCCTGCATCACCGATGACTTTATCCGTTGTTTAAAGACAAATCGGATAGGTACGTCCTTCAACGTTGGATAGAACGAGAGAGCCGTGAGCACGTTCTTTTCAATGACCGGTGGTATGTGTTTATTCGTCCGAAAACCAGCCAGTTCGGGTGGCAGTTCATCGGGTTGCGGGTTTGATTTGGCTGATGACATATCCATAACGTGAGTAAAGGAAACAGGCTTTCCAACTCAGCCTGGCGTGTATAAGAAAGGGCGTTATTGATTACCTATCTGGTTAATCAATAACGCCCTTTACCGTTAAAACCTTTCAGTTTATGATCGTCTACACAAATTCGTTGCCCCGTTCTTTGGCGTCGGCAACAAATTCTTTCACTTTCTGCTCTTCATCTTTCCGGCAAATCATCAGCACGTTATCATACTCGGCCACAATGTAGCCATCCAGGCCGTTGACCACTACCAGGCGGTCTTTCGGTGTTTTGATAATGCAGTTTTTTGTGTCGTAAAGTAGAATATGCCCATCGATCACGTTCAGGTTATCTCCTTTTTCCGACGCTTCGTACAACGATTTCCACGTACCCAGATCTGACCAGCCAAAATCGCTCAGCACCACATACACATTGTCCGCTTTCTCCATGATTCCATTATCTATGGAGATGCTTTTACAGAGCGAATAGGCTTTGTTGACGAAAGGCGTTTCCCGATCCGAATAATAGATATCGTCGCCTTCGGCGAATATCTCGGCGGTTTCGGGCAAGAACTGCTTGAACGCTTTACGAATTGCCTGAACATTCCAGACAAAGATGCCAGCGTTCCAGACAAACTCACCGCTATCGACAAACTGCTGTGCCAGTTCGAGATGAGGCTTTTCGGTAAACGTTTTCACTTTCTTAACGCTTCCTTCCGAATCGGGCAGGTACTGAATGTACCCGTATCCAGTATCGGGGCGGCTAGGCTGAATACCCAGCGTAACCAGTACGTCTTTCCCATCAACGGCGGCTAAAGCCGTGCGAATAGTGTCGCGGAAAGCGGCCTCTTTCAGAATAATATGATCGGCAGGCGCTACAATAATGTTGGCCTGTGGGTCTTGCTGCGCTATTTTATAACAGGCATAAGCAATACAAGGGGCAGTATTGCGGGCTACCGGCTCGCACAGAATCTGATCGTCGGTCAGTTGTGGCAACTGCTCCTGACATAAATCCTTGTACTTATCGCTGGTAACAATATAGATATGACTGTCTGGGCAGATACCTTCAAAACGGTCGGCCGTTTGCTGAAGTAAGGTTCGACCCGTACCCAGCACGTCGTGGAATTGCTTGGGATAGCTGGTGCGGCTGAATGGCCAAAAGCGCGTACCAACGCCGCCCGCCATTATAACAACATAAGTGTGATTCATAGTAGACTCGATGTTCCGGCAAAGGTAAACCAAAGCAGAGAGGTGGGCATCAATTCTTATGTAATGTTCCTGATTGGCCCAATTGCCGACAAAAGCCCAGTTTTCAGCCGCCTACATTTTCGCAATTTTAGTGACATTTGAGAAGCTAACGTGCTGACTTACAGGTAAAGAGGGAAAATAATGCATTTTGTAACTATTTGGTTACGAAGCAATTGGCTTTGATTTAAAATAAAATAGGTAAGGATTCCTATATAAAATTGTACAAAGCTTATAGTATCTGTATTTTCGACCGTTAAATAACCACCTGAAAACAATCAACAAAAAAGTATTATGATGAAACGCCTATATCGAACCGTTTTCGTCTCCTGCCTGTCTCTGCTTCTTTTATCAGTGACAGCCTGGGCGCAAACCAAAGTAGCTGGTCAGGTTACCGATAATGTCGGGCTACCAATTCCCGGCGCCAGCTTAACCATAAAAGGTAAAGTAGCGGGCACCACCACCGATGCCAAAGGTGATTTTTCGCTGTCGACTACTACGCCGCCGCCGTTTATTCTGGTGGTTTCGTCGGTTGGTTTCGGCACGCGGGAAATTAGCGTAACCGGCAATACATCGACCCTCAAAGTACGCCTCGATGAACAGGCACTGCAAGGACAGGAGATCGTTGTTGCTGCCTCGCGTGTAGAAGAAAGCGTGATGAAATCGCCGGTGGCGGTTGAGAAAATGGACATCCGGGCCATTCGCGAAACGCCTTCGGCCAACTTCTACGACGGACTGGCCAATTTCAAAGGCGTCGACATGGCTACGCAGGGGCTTTTGTTCAAATCGATCAATCTACGAGGCTTCGGCGCAACAGGTAATCCCCGTACCGTACAAATGATCGACGGCATGGACAACGCGGCCCCCGGCCTCAACTTCCCCGTCGACAATATTGTGGGTATGCCTGAGCTGGACGTTGAAAGCGTTGAGATTCTGCCCGGTGCGGCATCAGCTCTGTATGGCCCCAACGCCATCAACGGCCTGATTCTGATGACCAGTAAAAGCCCGTTTCTATATCAGGGCCTGAGTGCCAGTGTGAAAACCGGCTTGATGAGCGCCGATAACCGGAGTACAGCTACAACAGGCTTTTACGACGCCTCTATCCGGTATGCCAAAGCTTTCAACAACAAACTCGCCTTCAAACTGAACCTGTCTTACATCAAAGCAGACGACTGGCAGGCAACTAACTACGATAACCTGAACGTAAACGGTCCTCAGGTTGGCAACAATGACCCAAACCGTGGGCTAGGCGTTGCTCCGAACTATGATGGTGTAAACGTATACGGCGACGAAGCACAGGCCAACTTATTATCGGTTGGTCGGAGCCTGGTTGCTGCTAACCTGTTACCTGCCGCCGCTTTGGGTTTACTACCCGACCGCAGCGTGAGCCGCACAGGTTACAAAGAGCTGGACCTGGTTGACTACAATACCAAAAGCCTGAAGTTCAACGGGGCTATCCATTACCGGGTAACAGAAAAAGCAGAACTGATTGGCCAACTGAATTACGGTCAGGGAACCACCGTGTATACGGGTGCCAGCCGGTATTCGCTACGGAATTTCAGCATTACCCAGGCTAAACTCGAACTGCGGGGCAGCAACTATTCACTACGCGCCTACACTACACAGGAACGGTCGGGCGACTCCTACGCCGCTGGTCTGGCCAGTATCTACATGAACGAATCCTGGAAACCCAGCACAACCTGGTTTGGACAGTATGCGGGCGCTTTCGCGCAGGCACGTGGAGCCGGACAATCTGAAGATCAGGCTCACCTGACAGCACGGGGCGTGGCCGATCAGGGTCGCCCTTTGCCAGGTACGTCGGCCTACCAGACCATGTTTGAAACCTTCCGTAACAGACCAATCTCGCAGGGTGGCGGAGCATTTCTCGACAAATCAAATCTGTATCATGCCGAGGGTGTTTATAACTTCAAAGACATGATCAAGTTTGCTGATATATTGGTAGGTGCCAACATTCGGCAATATCAGCTTGGCTCAGAAGGTACGCTGTTTGCCGATCTGGCCGAAGGGCGCACCGGTCGTATCAATATCAACGAATATGGCGCTTTTGTACAGGCGAGCAAAGACCTGTTTGATAATCACCTGAAGTTGAGCGGATCGTTGCGGTACGATAAAAACCAGAATTTTGAGGGTCAGTTCACGCCCCGCGTATCGGCTGTTACTACGTTTGGAGAACACAATATTCGGCTGTCATACCAAACCGGTTTCCGGATTCCAACCACGCAGAACCAGTATATCGACCTGCAAACCCCCAACGCCCGCCTGATTGGTGGCCTGCCGGAGTTCTACAACCGCTACAATCTGGCCAATTCGTATACACTAGGTAACGTGCAGGCAGTAGGTGCCGATATTACCCGAAGTCTGGCCGATCCAGCCACAGAAGCCGCCGCCAGAGGGTTAATTACTCAACAAGTACAGGCTGGCGTTTTAGCCGCGGTTACCCAACAGGTGACTGCCGGTGTTACTCAACAAGTCAACGCCTTGGTAGCGGCCGGTCAACTGCCTGCCGCCAATGCCGCCGCTGCTATTCAGCAGGGTGTAGCGGCTCAACTGGCTTCGGCCCCTGTGCAGGGACTGATTCAACAGAACGTAGCAGCCCAACTACCTGGTGCTATTTCGGCCAACCTGGCAACTGTTAAACAGGGTGTTGCTGTGGCCGGGAATTATAACAAACTGGTTTCTTACCAGCAGCGGACGTTCAAACCAGAGCGTGTGGCCAACTATGAGATTGGTTACCGGAGCATCTTCGGCAAAAAACTGTATGTCGATGCTTACTATTACTACAGTGTTTACACCGACTTTATCGGTAGTGTAGTGTTGTTACAGCCCACGGCCTCGGCCGCACCAGGTTTGCTTGAAGAGAAAAGTGGTGTGTTTGGCGGTAGTACCCGGCGGGCATTTTCGTTACCTGCCAACAGCAGCCAGGATATTACGGCATCGGGTTGGGCCATTGGCCTGAACTATGCGCTGAACAAAGGCTACTCAATCAGTGGTAACATCGCCAACAACAACCTCGACGAGTTCAACAAGTCAGAGGAGGTTCAGTATGCGGGCTTCAACACGCCTAAATACCGTTACAACCTCACATTTGCCAAACGCCCAACGAACACCTCAAAAATAGGTTTCAGCGTCAACCTGAAACATCAGGACGCGTTTGTGTGGCAGTCGAGCATTGTGCAACCCACAGAGGCTAGCGTCTCTCTGTTCAGCAACACCATTGTACCCGCCATCGATAACCTGGATGCGCAGGTGAGCTATAAACTGACCAGCATGAAGTCGATCGTAAAAGTTGGAGCCACCAATGTATTGGGCACTCCTTACTTCCAGGCATACGGTAGCCCAACCATTGGCTCTATGTTCTATGTAGGGCTTACGTTCGATGAATTGATGCGTTAAGCTTAGTCAGTACGCTTTATCTTGGAAAGGGCGTTGTTGGTAAACCATTGTTTATCAGCAGCGTCCTTTTTCATTTGTAGTCCGTAGAATTAGTATACCTCTCTATTGCGTGCTTATCTTCGTTTTTGGCGTCGATTTTGTGGCTTTATCTGATTATGGCGAAACGTGTACTCAACTTTAGTTTTCTTTTACTTTGCCTGACCACGTTGTGCCGGGCGCAGGGAACAACGAACGTAACAACCAATTTTACCTGGGTTACGTCACTCGCCACCGAACCGCTTGCCGTGGTTGCCGATGGGCCGCGCGGGGCCTACGTGCTTGCCAAAGGCAACGCACTCACCCTGCTCGACAGCAAAGGTCGTGAACGCTGGAAACAGACCTTTTCTGACTGGCCAACCATTCAGCGTATCACTACATCGCCCGGTGGCAACCTGATTGTAGCCGGTAGCTTCACCGGTCAGTTTACCATCGGCGACTCTACCTATCGCCTCGATGATGCCTCACAGATCAGCACGTTTGTGGCCGAGTTCGACAGCACACACACCCGGCGCTGGGTTACCTACCTGCTGACACCGAAAGGGCTCATGAGTCAGCCGGTTAGCCTGGCTACCGATGCGGCAGGAGCGGTTCTCGTATTTGGTCGGCAGGCGGGTACAGGCATTCCATTTCTCTGTACGCTCGATGCCGACGGTCGATTCGTGAATGCAAGCACGTACGGAGCCCCCACAATTCCCTCTCCCGAAGCGGTGGTAGTAGCGGCCGATTCGCGGGGATCAGCCCGTTTGGTCATTACCGAACGTACCCGCAACGGGTCATACGGAATACTGGCCGCTACAGCGGAAGATACCCTGAGTTGGAGCCACTACATTGACGAAGCGCTGGGGAGTACCGCCTTCCGGACCTACGATACGGCCCCCATCGACATGGCCCTTGACGGGAACGATAACATACAGATACTGAGTAACTATACCCTGACCGACCGTACGCTGGGCCTACAGATTGAAACGGGTCAGGTGCTGCTTCGGTATGATGCCGAAGGTCGGAATAGATGGGTAAAAACCGGCGTATCCCGCGCAGATTCGGCACTGGCAACGGGTGTGCTCGTCGACAAGGCGGGGGCGTTTGTGGCCTATGGCGGTTATAACGGCCCCTACGATCAGTCGACCAACACCTACGGCCCAGCCGACTACATCAGCCTGGCCGGTTATTCCCCCGATGGCACCCTCCGCTGGACCACACGTGTAAACGCGCCCACCGGCACCGATCGCCTTATCGACGCAGCAAGGGCCGACAACGGGGCTTTATTCTTACTGGGAAAAACAACCGGTACGCTGGCGCTGGGTACGTTGTCGGTTAGCGGCACTGCAGAGCAGCCCGCTTACTACCTTACTCATTTGCAGCCTTTTGTGCTCACTCCCGCTGCTGCATCGGCTTTTCTGTGTGCAGGTAGTAGCGCGCCACTCAGCGGCACCTACACGGGCTATTTCGAGCAGGGGCCTGTGCTGGAATTGTCAGACGCAACGGGTAGCTTCACCCATTCGCAATCAGTGGGTAACGTACCCATCGGGGTGGCCGGAACCCTGTTCAACGCGAGCAGCTTTACCCTCACCGTACCATTACCCGCCAGCCTCGCAGCCGGAACAGGTTACCGCCTTCGGGCTGTCTCTGCCCTACCCCACTACCTGGGCGATCCTCTATCGGTTACGGTGGGTGAATCCCCGGCTATACCAGCTGTGGCGCAGGCAGGCGAAGAACTGGTGGCTAGCACAAGTGGTGTGTCGGGGCTCACGTATCAGTGGTATACCAACAGTCGGCAACCCGTGGCCGGGGCTACCAATCCCCGTTTCCGGCCCACCGGTGGAGGGGCTTACTACGTGGTGGCTAGTTCGAACGGTTGTTCGTCATTACCATCCGAAGCCCTGAATTACATCATTACCGCCACAGAAGCAGAAACCAATACGGTTACGGTTTATCCGAATCCCGCCACCGATCGCCTGTGGGTACGTTGGTCAACCGGCGGCGCAGCGGGTCAGCTTACCTTGACCGATCTGACCGGGCGCATCCTGCGTCGGCAGCAACAGACCGGCGAACTCACCGAAATACTCGTCAGCGAATTCCCGGCAGGCCTTTATCTACTTACCCTCCGCGCCGAAAACCAACCCACGCAGGTACGTAAGGTGTGGGTGAAGTAAGGTTTGTAGTTTGATGTTTGTAGTTGCGCTGCTTATCGACCATACCGTGACCAAGCAGCGCAACCACAAACATCAAACTACAAACCACAAACGAGTCTATATCTTCTCCCCAAACGCCAGGTCGCCCGCGTCGCCGAGGCCGGGGACGATATAATAGTGGTCGTTGAGGTGACTATCAATAGCACCCAGCCACAAACGGCACTGGGGCATCTGATTCTGAACGTACCTAACTCCTTCCGGACTGGCAATGGCCGCGGCAATGTGCGTTTGCGCCGGTACGCCAAATCGAAGCATGGTGTGATACACTTTTTCCAGCGAGCGCCCCGTGGCCAGCATCGGATCAATCAGAATCAGCGTACGCCCGCTTAGATCAGGGCCACTTACATACTCCATCTCGATGTCGAATTCGTTCTCGTCATCACCCGGTCGGGCTACCCGTCGATACGCCCCCGCGAAGGCATTGTCGGCCCGGTCGAAGACGTTCAGAAAGCCCTGATGAAACGGGAGACCGGCCCGCAATATGGTGGCCAGTACCGGTTGCTGCAACAGCGTTTGCACGGGCGCTTTGGCCAGAGGCGTTTGTACCTTACCATTCTGATAAGCCATCGTGCGCGAAATTTCGTAGGCCGTCAGCTCGCCGAGGCGTTCCAGATTACGGCGAAACCGCATCCGATCATTTTGTACCTGTGCATCACGAAGTTCGGCAAGGTATTGGTTAGCAATAGACGGGTGCTGGTCGAATACAAACATAGAGTAGTACTGGTAGTCGCTAAGTTTCCGTGTAATTTAGCTGGCCAAATCGCGTAATGCCAACCCGATGCGCTATTTTTCGCTATGGGTCCACTCCCATGCCCTATCTGTTCTTTTGCCGAGTTCTTTATGCGCCGTTTATTTCTTCTCTTTTTCCTGTTGCTTTCGCTGACGGTTCGGGCCCAAAGTCCGTACATTCCGTTGAACCAGGATCAGTACCATCTGATTGATCGCTACGAGATTCGGCAGGGCCGATGGGCCGATAAATTTCACAGCACCGTTAAGCCCTATAACCGGCAGGCCGTGATGCAATTGATCGACACTCTGGAGAATGACCCCGACGGTGTACTTCTATCGGCTACCGATAAATTCAACATCCGCTACCTTCGCGACGATAGCTGGGAATGGGCCACCCCGCAACCCGTTCGGGCCATGTTTCCGCCCGTTTCAGTCGCCTTTGGCCGCTCGTCTGACTCATCGGCCACCCAGCCCGTTATTCTTCGCTACGAAGAACCCGGTAACAGCGACAGGATGCTGATGCGCTATTTCTACCGAAAAAAAGGCGATTTCTACAGCGTTAAAAACGAGGATTTCGACCTGCACGTCAGCCCGGTATTGCACGTAGGATACGGTAACGATCAGGCGCTGGAAAAAGCATTGATCAGCAACACGCGCGGCCTCGAGATACGGGGAAGTATTGGCCGACGCCTGGGTTTCTACACGTTTGTCACTGATAATCAGACCTATTATCCGAAATACATTCAGGATTACGGCCAACTGTACAAGCTAAACACCGGAGGCGGTTTTGCGCCCGGACAAGGGGTAGCCAAGCTTTTCAACGGCTCAGCCGATTATATTGAAGCACGTGGGTATATTACATTCAACGCCCTGAAAATCATCAATTTACAATTTGGCCATGACCGTAATTTTTTCGGAAATGGCATTCGCTCGCTGCTATTATCGGATAATACGGCGTCGTCGCTTTTTCTGAAATTCCAGACCCGGTTCGGGAAGCGGTTCCAGTATACCAACCTGTTTACCGAACTGCAAAATGGTCAGATCGTGCTGGATGGTACCAACTTCTTTCCGCAGAAATTCACCGCCATGCACCACCTGAGCATTAACATCAGCAAACGGGTGAACCTTGGCTTCTTTGAATCGGAAGTCTACAGCCGCGACAAGTTCGATATCAACTACCTGAATCCGGTTATTTTCTACAGGTACGTTGAATCGGCGCGGGGTAGCGGCGACAACGCGTTTGTGGGTATGGATGTGAAAGTGAACGCGGCTAACCACTTTCTGTTCTACGGGCAGTTGATGCTCGATGAGTTCTTAATCAAAGAATTGCAAGCTGCCGACGGTTCGTGGACCAACAAGTTTGCGGCACAGTTGGGCGCGAAATACATTGATGTACTGGGCATCCCGAACCTGGATTTGCAGGGTGAATTCAACGTGGCCCGGCCCTATACCTACGCCCACCGATCGGCGCAAACCAACTACACACACTATAACCAACCCCTGGCCCACCCGCTGGGTGCCAACTTTCTGGAAGGAATCGGCATTGTCCGTTACCAGCGTAATCGCCTGACCGTCAACGGCACGTTTAGCGTGATGATGAAAGGTACCGATTCTCCCGATCGAAATTATGGCGGTAACCCCACGAAAAATTACGAAGATCGCCTCCGGGATTATGACAACATTATCGGACAGGGCCGCAAGACGCTCATTACCTACACCGACCTGCGCCTGACGTATATGCTGAAACACAACCTGTTTCTGGAAGGGCGTTATCTGAATCGCATTCAGGACAGCCAATACATCCCCGACATTTACAACTCCACCGTCGCCAACTTCTCGATCCGCTGGAACGCCGCCTACCGGAATTGGATCTTTTAAAAATCAGTTTGTGGTTTGAGGTTTGTTGTTCGTGGTTGCGTTGCTAATCGACCAGATTTCGACGTGGCAGCGCAACCACGAACAACAAACTTCAAACCACAAACCATGCGAAATGAACAATCTCATCATCAACGAATTAACTGAAGCCCGATCAGTTTTAGATACCTTCATGGCCGACCCGGCCAACGTACAGGCTATTGCCGACGCGGCTAGCCTGATGGCTGATGCGCTGCAACAGGAACGCAAGATCATTTCGTGCGGTAATGGCGGTTCACACTGCGACGCCATGCATTTTGCCGAAGAGCTGTCGGGACGGTACCGCGGCGATCGTCGTTCATTGGCCGCCATCGCTGTTTCCGACCCTAGCCACATGTCGTGTGTGAGCAATGATTATGGTTACGATTCCGTGTTTTCGCGTTTCATTGAGGGGCTGGGCAACAAGGGAGATGTGCTGATGGGCATAAGCACGAGTGGTAACTCAGCCAATATTATCCGGGCCGTAGAAGCCGCCCGACAAAAAGGTATGAAGGTCGTTTTACTGACCGGAAAAGATGGAGGCAAATTGGCTAGCGTGGCCGATGTGGAAGTCCGCGTTCCTCACTTTGGCTTCGCCGACCGCATTCAGGAAGTCCACATCAAGGTGATTCACTTATTTATTCTGCTCATCGAGAAACAGTTAGGACTAGCCTAAACAAGCCTTATAATCTTCATTGCACCTGCTGCGTGTAATTGATAAAGAATGCATTAGGCCGATAATAAGGAATCGAGCGCAATGTGTTTTCACTTACGCTGTTTACCCCTGAACCAATGTACGAACCGCCCGTCAGCTGCGCTTGCGGCATCACCTGCACGCCCGACGCCCAAAATTTGCTGTCCAGTACTAGTTCGTTCTTAAACTCTTTGTCGGTCGATAGAGTCAGGTAGTTACGGAACTTCAATGGCGACGTATCGGGCGTATACTGATACGTTTGCACATCGACGGGCTTTCGGTTTAACGAATCGGTGGATGCCACTCTTTCAGTTGAATACTGCCCCGGTAATACCAACGCCGGTCCCGGAATAAGTACAAACTGATCTTTAGTTAGTTTGGTCCCAGGCGGAATAAAATCGACCGAGTTCTCTTTGCTAATCTGACCATTCAGCGCGATTGTGCTGTTACTGGTGCTCCAGTTTCGGAAGTAACGGGCATAGGTGTTGGTGTAAGCCGCTCCATATAAATTCACTGCCGCCACATCATACCAGTAATCGAGCTTATTCTGACCGATGATAAACGCCGACCGCTTCCAGTCGACGTACAGCGGCTTGTTCAGCTTGTTTTCGATGGTCAGGTGCATCACCCCGCGCTCGCTAAAGAACTGATAGCTAAGGCGTAACGTGTCGGTATCGTACACAAAACCCTGATCAGGGCTTGTGGTCAGGTTATCGCTGCTGAGAGTAATCAGTTGCGATTTATTAACGGCACATCCGCTGAGTATCAGCAGGGCACAGAACGAGATAATGAGCGTTTTCATAACAGTTAAGTTTCATACGTAAGTATACCTTTTACTGTTATTTGTTGTTCATTGCTTACCTAAATTTAATGTCTGTCTAACTCATAACCGTCCAGTCTCCACCGCGTTCACCCCTACGGTTGAGAGCGCCTGCACGCCAGCCAACAGGCCTGCAAAGCGTTCGTCTTTAGTGAGTCCCTGTTTGTAACGCCCATAAATCTGTTGAATCACCACAGCGTTTTTAAACAGGCCAAATACATAGTAGTATAGAATGTTCGACAAGTCGCGGCCCGATTGTTCAGCGTATTGGTCTGCCACTTCGCGGCGGGTCAGGTTACCGGGTAACCACGTCAGGTTAAACGATTTACGAAACGGATCGTCGCCCGCCTCGGCCCAGTACGACAGCGACGTACCTACGTCCATCAGCGGATCGCCGACGGTACACATTTCCCAATCCAACACGGCCCTGATTTGGCTCAGGTCATCGCTCAGCACCACGTTGTCGTATTTGAAATCGTTATGCAACAGCGTCACGTCCGGGTTTTGCGGGGGCAGGTTGTCGGTCAGGTAACGCGCCAGTTCGGTCATGGCCGTTACGTTGTCGGTCTGAGCCGCGAGATAGCGTTTATGCCAGCCTTCGACCTGCCGCTGAACGTACCCGTCGGGTTTGCCCAACTTAATCAGGTTGGGCTGAACGGGCAGCGCGTGCAGATCCACCATCGTATCCACCAAGGCCGTCGACAGGCTCCGCATCGTTTCGGCCGAAAGGCCCATTTTTGGAGCCGACTGCGCCCGCAGAATTACGCCGGGAACCCGATCCATCACGTAAAACGGACAGCCCAGTACGCTTTCATCGTCGCAATACGCCACCGGAGTTGGTATGGCAACGTACCCAGCTTCACGCAGCAGCGATAGCACCCGAAACTCGCGCCCCATGTCGTGACCGCCTTTAATGGCCTTTGCCCCCACTGGCGGCCGACGAAGCACATAATTGCGCTCGCCAATCGTAACTAGGTACGTTAGGTTAGAATACCCCCCCGGAAACTGGCTCACGTCCGTGATCGCCCCCAGACCCAGGTTTGTTTCCAGCGCAGGTACGTTCAATTCTTCTCCCGCCCGTACAGGTTGGGCGACGTCTTGTCTATTATCGGTCATATCAAACGTAGCTTACTTTTTAGTATACTGCATCGGTTATTAGCAGCTTTACACAGAAACGAAATGGGAGCCTCTAAACTCAAGACTCGGTCAGTGCCTATTTACTTCGGAGCGATGTTCGCCATTTGCTGTCTTACCAGTAACATAGTTCCAGGTCAAACTCAAACTACAACGCTTAACCCAATCGACGTCACGTTCAACCACAGATATCCCGGAAGGGAACAACAACAGTTGGCCACTGATTTTATGTGGGAAGACTACGGTAAAGCGGCAAAGGCAGCTGGTGCATGGCCACCTGCTTGTCAATCAACAATGGGCTGGATCCAATTTCGACTGTATGAAACCGGTAAGATCGATCAAATAGTAGTGCGCGGCGACTCACTACCAACATACCTGCCTGCTTTTTTCACGAAGCGAGTTCTTGACAGTCAACCCTTCTGGACATGTACCGATTGTGCTAGCCGAGGACCAGTCTTTGTAACAATTCCCATTTCTATCTCCTATGAATCACGTTGCAATGGAAAAAAGCCAGACACAGCTTACCTAAATGCTGCTGACTTTATTGGTAGCCTGTACAGGAGAGGCACGCCGCTGCCAGTTGGCGGCATTCAAGTGGGTAATCGTGAGTTACTGCTCTTCCCAATTGGCCTTTTTAACACCAATTGACTCATGCTTCTTACTACTTGGTTACTGAAGGTACAGCTATTGAAGGCTTGGGTTATAGTGGTGTTGGGTAGCCTTCTAACCAGTAATAGCGTTAGTGGTCAAACTTCAACGCTTAACTCAATCGACGTCACATTCAACCACAAATATCCTGGGAGGCAACAACAACAGTTGGCCACTGATTTTATGTGGGAAGATTATGGCGAAGCAGCAAAGGCAGCTGGTGCTGGCGCTTCGCTACATCAATGCCGGTTCGCCATTGGCTCTATTCGGTTCAGGCTGCACGAAAAAGGAAAGATCGATCAGGTCGCTGTTCAGGGCGACTCCCTACCAACGTACCTGCCCGCTTTCTTTACCAAACGCGTCCTGGATAGTCAACCATTCTGGACGTGTGCCGATTGTGCCGAAAAAGGGCCTGTTTCTGTAACGATTCCCGTTTTTGTCCATCATTCGGCAGGTTGTCAGGGCCGTAGAGACCCCTCGTACCTAGCAGGTCAAACACTGATCTACGATTTATATCGTGGCAGTACAGAATTGCCAATAGGAGGCGTTCAAACGGGGCAACGCACGTTGTGGCTTACGCCCATTGAGCTGTTCACGATTAACTGAATTGTTTTTAAACCCCTACGACTTATTAATGCCAAGCAATGAGTCGTAGGGGTTTCTCTTTCGGGTGGTATGAGACGGGACACAGAAAACGCATGCTGCGGCCCGCTGGGCCTAGGGTTTAACGATGTGCGTTGGGATACCTACCGATGCTACGGCCCGCTGGGCCTACAGGTTAAAAGTGGCTGCGGCCGGCTATATGCAAACGAATAGGCCCAGCGGGCCGTAGCATCAGTAGAAACCAGCATTGCTGAACAAAACCTTAGCCCTGTAGGGGCGTAGCATGCGGTTCAGGTTGACGGATTGATCAGATCAACCCACTACTTGTTTGGCCTTTCTTGTATCGAGGCCGTAGCCTTTCAGGATGCTGCGGGCCAGGGCGGTTTTGTGCACTTCGTCGGCACCGTCGTAGATGCGGGCTCCGCGTTCGTGGCGGTAATACCAGGCAAGCAACACATCGTCGGTGATGCCCGCCGCGCCGAAGGTTTGTATGGCCCGATCTACCACACGCAGCATCATGTTGGCCACGTAAAACTTGATGGTCGAAATCTCGTTGCGCACGGCGGCCGCTCCCTGCTCGTCGATGTTACGGGCCGTGCGGAGTACCATCAGGCGCGACGCATCAATTTCGGCGCGGCTTTCGGCAATGAATCCCTGAATAAACTGCTTTTCGCCCAACATCACACCCGGCTCCATTTCGCGGGTAGCGGCGCGGCGACACATCAGATCGAACGAGCGTTCGGCAATACCGATCCAGCGCATGCAGTGGTGAATACGACCCGGACCGAGGCGTTCCTGCGCCAGCGTAAAGCCCATTCCTTCGCCGCCGATCAGGTTGGCGGCGGGCACGCGGCAGTCGGTATACCGTACCTCGGCGTGGCTTCCCCAATGGTCAGACCCATCGCCCATGATGCTGATGTTGCGCACCAGCTCAAAACCCGGATTATCGGTCGGCACCAGAATCATGCTGGCGCGGCGGTGCGGTGCGGCATCGGGATTGGTGACAGCCATCACAATGGCAAACGAAGACCCGTCAGCCGAAGAGGTGAACCATTTATGGCCATTAATCACCCAGTCATCGCCATCGCGCTCGGCCAACGTACCCAACTGCGTGGGGTTCGAGCCAGCAAATTCGGGTTCGGTCATGGAGAAACACGAGCGGATGTGGCCTTCTTTCAGCGGTTCCAGGTACGTATGCTTCAGGTGCTCCGGCGCGTGTTTGTGCATCAGCTCCATATTGCCAATGTCGGGGGCCTGGCAATTGAACGTATAATGCCCGAACGGACTATAGGCCAGTACCTCACTCACCTGTCCGAACTCGCATAGTGTCAGTCCCAGGCCTCCTTCTTCTACGCTATGCTGCAAGCCCCACAGCCCCGCCTGCTTCACCAGCTCGCGTTTCTGATCAAGAATGTTGGCCACTTGGGAGAAGTTACCCGTCAGGTGCTCAGCCGTTTCGAGCGGAATGATCTCGTTTTCTATGAATGCGCGAATGCGGGGAATTAGCGCACGGGTATGGTCGGTGGCGAAAATAGGCTCCATGAAATGCAGTTTGTTGTTTGAATTATACAACCAAAACTACGGAAAAGACGCTGGTTACTGACGCCTTGCGGAATCAGCTTACAGAACTCCAGGAAGCAGCTTTTCGTGACCCATGTAAACTACGAAGTAATAATAATGATTTTTCCAACATATGTAGTTACTTGGCACGAAATTGGCTCCTTTAACCGCTTACGCTCAATTATCCTTCTTCTAAGAAAAATGAGTCCCGTTGGATATCCGCCAGCCGGTTCTTCCTTGCCTGAAAAAGGGTACATCTGTTATCACACGTATGATAATTGACGATTACTCTGTTGCCTGTAAACGGCGAATATGCCTGATCATTGGCTTATTCGTGTCCCTGCTTTTGCTTACTCAGGATGCATGGAGTCAATGTACATACCTGCTGAATACCGACTTTGAGGATACACAGATTGGTGCGTCTATTGTTACCGTAAACCAAAGCACAGGCACCATAGCACCCTGGCGAACAACTGCCCGAGACGGAGCCCAGGAGATTTGGCGTAGTGGATTCAACGGCGTTCCGTCTTACTCTGGTAATCAGTTCATTGAGTTGAATGCCAACGTAGCCGCTACGACTTTTCAGAATTTTGTAGCTCCCGGCGGCACCATGTTTACCCTGAACTTTGCCCACCGGGGGCGAAGTGGCGTCGACGTCATGAATGTTTCTATCGGTTCGCCCAGCCCAACCAGTTTGGCTAGCGGAACGGCCGTGTCAGGAACGACGTACCTTAATCTGGGTAACTTTTCTGACGGGAACACGGCTTGGGGTTATTACACAGTCTCCTTCACGCTGCCTACCGGAGTGGCCAACAATGCGTTTTCTATTCGATTTACCTCGGTTTCGGCAGCGGGTGGCAATACGTCGGTGGGCAACTTTCTGGATGCTATTTCCATTGCGGATCTGGCACCAACTTTGAACGGAAGCCGAACGGTGACACTGGCGTGCCCGCAAACGACAACCAGTTTGAGCGGATTTACACCCACTAATCAGCCTGCCGGAACGATACAAACCTGGCATACGGGTGCAGTAGCTACCGATGCCAACCGGCTCAGCAGTGTTACCGCTGTTGGGCCCGGCACCTACTACACGGCTTTTTACAACAGTTCTAAAGCCTGTTACGGCGGTACCACCCCGGTGATTGTAAATGGGCCTACAGGCGTACCATCGGCCCCAACAATAGCATTAGTTCAGCCTGTGTGTACGTTGCCCACCGGTACCATCACTATTCTTACGCCTTTGGGGGCAAACCTCACATACAGTATAGACGGGATCAACTATTCATCGAATACTATCTTTGCGGCTGTACCGTCAGGTACGTATACGGTAAGAGCCCGAAATGGAACGAGTAGCCTTTGTACATCGGCGGGCACTACGGCAACCATTAATGCGGCACTACTATCTCCCCCAGCTCCTACGGCTACGGTAACGGCTCAACCCACTTGTACATTGGCTACGGGCACCATCACCGTTACCGCCCCTACCGGACTAGGTATAACGTATAGCATTGACGGCACCAACTTTACCAGCAATGGCACCTTCACGGGTGTTGCACCTGGTGTTTATGCCGTGATCGCGCGAAACGCTACTGGTTGCATCTCTGTACCCACATCACTGACTGTCAATCCACAACCAACAACACCAGCCGCCCCTACAGCTACAGTAACGGCACAACCTAACTGCACACTAGCGACCGGGACTATAACCGTTACCGCCCCTACCGAAGCTGGCCTTACATACAGCATCAACGGCACGTCATATACAAACACAACCGGTGTTTTTACCGGTCTAGCCCCCGGCGTTTATCCCGTAACGGTTCGTAACACCAGTGGTTGCACGTCGACGGCTACTTCTGTGACGGTCAATCCTCAGCCAGCTACACCCGTGTTGACGGTCAATTCGGCAACGATTTGTGCAGGTACGTCGGCCCCATTAACAGTAAGCGGCTGTACGGGAGGAACGTTGCGCTGGAGCACAACAGCCACGTCAACATCCATTAGTGTGCTTCCTTTAGCCACTACCACATACTCGGTTACCTGTACCGGAGCTAGTGGGTGCTCGGCTACAGCATCGACAACAATTACGGTACGACCTACACCTTCGTATAGCCAGCAACCAACCGTTACCCTGGCAACCTGTACTGGGGCAACACCCAATAGCAACGCCCGCATTACTTTCACGACTCTACAGAATACAGAGCGAGCCGATATTGTTTCGGGTAGCACGTATGGAAGCGGACCGACCTATGGAGCAGTTAGCAACCGGTTAGTAGCGAGCGGTTCCGTTAGTTTCTCAAACCTACCCAATCCCGCAGCGAATCAGCCGTATACCGTCCGATTGTTCAGTCCATCGGGGCTTTGCTCGGTTGATGTGACGACTATCCTCCGACCAACCGACTGCCGGTGCCCAGGGTGCCCAAAAGTGCAGATAACGCCAGGCCGGTGATCAGCTTAGTTAGTACGCGTGTTTAGATGCTTAGCAGCCAGTCTCCTAAGGGCCACAGTAACAACGAGCAGCCCACCAGTCAAGGTAATAAGGCCAGTTAGCAACTGCTGGTTATGCGTTAAATACGCCCAAATTGTAGTGATCAGGCTGTACAGAAAAGCAAAAAGAGCCAGTACGAATAACAGGCGATAGAAGAACGTACCCATGTTTTGCAGTCGTTGAGTGAAATTGATTCGTGAGTAAGGGCTGGTAAGCTAGCTATTTCTCGTGATAAGCGCCGTTAAATCTATCATATATAGCTAACCCTTAGTCCGACCAAGCTGTTGAAAGAGGAACGATAAGATGTGTATCTTTGGTTAGAAAGCTGAGTTGTCATACACCTACTTTTTCAATTCGTATGAGTCACATACAACCACATCAAACAGGGCTTAACGAGATGCAACTGACGCTATTACGGATGTTCAATCGGCCAATGAGCGACCAGGAAATCGTGCAACTCCGGGATTTGCTAACTAGTCATTACTCAGACCAACTCCTGGCAAATGTGGATCAGGTTGTGAGTGAAAGGAGCATTACCGAAGCCGACTACGACCGACTGCGGCAAGGGAATCGGCTATGAGCCGCCCAAAGGTTGTTATTGATACGAACGTACTGCTCACAACAGTAAATCGTGCCAATCCTGAATTTTTCATCTATGAGGCATTTCTGGCGAAGAAGTTCGATTGGGCTGTCAGTACCGAAATTCTAATCGAGTACGAAGAGATACTGACCAATTTTTACAGTGCCTCTACAGCTAATCTGGTGTTGACAATCTTGTGTACAGCAACCAACGTAATTTTTTCGGAGCCTCACTTCGTCTGGGCGCTGACCCTGATGACGATAAATTTTCAAATCTAGCGATGTCAGTTAATGCGGAATGTCTTGTGACGTATGATCGTGGTTTTGACATATTTAAGACCTTAGATTTCCCTACTATCAACATTTCCACACCAGCACAGTTTAAGAATTTTCTGAATTTGTAATCTCATCTTGACACATAAAAAAAGCGCTCACCATACGATGAGCGCTTTTTTAGTTACTCCAGGTACGTTCCTACACTTCGGCAGGTTCTGCCTGATGGGCGGGTTGCGCTACGGCACCTTTGCGGAACCACTTGTCGCGGACGCGCTCGTTGATCCAGTAGAGACAAGGCACAATGATCAGCGTCAGTACCGTCGAGAAGGTTAGGCCGTATATGATGGTCCAGGCCAGGATGTTCCAGAATACCGACGAGTCGCCACCGATCACGAGGTGCGGATCAAAGTCACGGAAAAGACCGACGAAATCAACCGTGATACCGAAGGCCAGGGGTACCAGACCAAGTACGGCCGCCGCGGCGGTCAGCAATACAGGCGTGAGACGAGTTCCACCTGCTTCAATGATGGCCTCCCGCGTGGGAACACCCCGTCCGCGTAACTCTTCGATGAATTCGATGAGTAGAATCCCGTTTTTCACCACAATACCAGCCAGGGCGATGATACCCACACCCGACATGATGACCGAGAACGATTTACCCGTGATCATGAAGCCCAGGAACACCCCGATCAGCGACAGCAGAATGGTGGTAAAAATGATCAGTGGCTTAATGACCGAGTTGAACTGCGTGGCCAAAATCAGGTAAATCATCAGAATAGCGATACCGAACGCCGACACCAGGAAGTTCATCGACTCCTGCTGATCTTCCTGCTCACCACCCATCTTGATGGTGTAACCATTGGGTACGTCAAGGTCATTCACAATCTGCTGAATCTGACCCACAATCTGGTTGGCGTTGTAGCCCGTCACCACGTCGGAACTCAGCGTAACGAGGCGGCTCTGGTTTTTCCGGTTAATCTGGCTGAACGTGGTCGAGTACTGAATATCGACAACCGATGACAGCGGCACCTGACGGAGCGCACCACCCATGTTCATGTCGCGGTATACAATGTTCTGGCTCAGCAACTGCTCAATCTTGCTCCGGTTATCTTTTTGCAACCGAACCATGATCGGATATTCGTCTTTCGCATCCCGGAACTTTGATACTTCGGTACCAAACAGGGCCGTACGAACACTAAACGCTACCTGCTGCGACGAGATTCCTTCGCGCTCCGCTTTGTCACGGTTGATATTCAGCACGATTTCGGGCTTGTTGGTCACCAGATCAGATTGCAGTTTCTCGATTCCTTCGATACCCGCCGCCTGAATACGCTGACGTACCTGTTGTTCCAGTTTCTGCAACTGAACGAAGTCGTCACCCGCAATTTCAACCGAAATGGGTTTACCTGTTGGCGGTCCGTTGCTTTCGCGCTGCACCGAAATATTGGTGCCCGGAATACCCTGCATGGCGATACGTACCTTGGTCAGCAGTGTATCCGTCGAGATGCCTTCGCGCTCTTCGTTGCCTTTGAACGCAATCGTCACTTTCGACTTCTGCGGCGTAGCGTTCCGGTCGGGGTTGGCAGGGTCACCGGCGTTTTTACCCACGTTCGAGATCACCGAGTTAACCGTGCCTTTTGCTTTATTCTCTTCCAGCACTTTATACACGCGCTTCTCGATCACCTTCGTTACCGAGTCGGTTACGCGGGCGTCGGTACCCTGGGGAAGCTCATTATATACGTAGATGTAGTCGGGCTCACCGCTCGGGAAGAAGATAACCGTTGGCGGGAAAATGCCCAGCAGGATGAAGGTCATGACCAGCAGACCAAAAGCACCCAACACGGCAAACACCGGCCGGTAGCCCGTTAGCAGGAACGAAATCAGCCTCCGGTAACCATTTTTCAAACGGGGTAGCAACCCTTCCTGGAAAGGAACAATCAACTTTGGCGTCAGCACGTAATGGTTGAACACGTATAATAACATACCAACCACAAACAGGTTACCCACACCCCGATCCACAACGTACCCAATGATGGCCAATGCCCCCATAATCATCAGTGGGCGTTTGATGGCGTCGAAACCCTGATTGTCTTCATGGTGATCGTCGTCGTGGCGGTTCATGAACGACACGGCGAATACTGGGTTGATCACGTAAGCGACAAACAGCGAGGCGAACAGTGTTAAAATCAGCGTGAGAGGCAGAAACTTCATGAACTCACCCACAATACCCGGCCAGAACAACAGCGGAAAGAAGGGCGCAATCGTCGTTAACGTACCTGAGAATACCGGAATGAATACCTCACCTGCTGCCGCTTTTACCGCCTGCTGAATGGTCCAGTCTTTGTTCTGATTGAAAAGTCGGTGCGTGTTCTCGATCACCACAATGGCATCATCCACCACCAGACCAAGGCCCAGCAGGAAGGCAAAGAGCACAATGGTGTTCAGCGTGAAGGCCGTGCCAACGATAGGGCCAAGCACAGGCATCAGCACGAAAGCCACCAGCGCCGACAGCGGTACCGACAGACCCACAAAAATGGCATCGCGCACACCCATGAAAAACATGAGTACCAACACCACGAAGATGAAGCCCAGCACTACCGTGTTCACCAGGTCATTCACGTTCTCTTTCGTCTTCTCCGACTGGTCAGCCGTGATGCGGATATCGAGGCCCTGCGGGAAACGATCTTCCTTATACTCCTCAATCGTTTGCTCGATCCGCTCCGACGCCGACAGCAGGTTGGCACCTGCCCGTTTAATGACGTTGAGCGTCACTACGGTTTTGTTGTCGAGGCGGGCAAAATCCTGTTGTTCTTCAAAGCTGTCCTGCACATCAGCCACATCGCCAAGGCGTACGGTAGCACCCGTTCCGGTCCGAATCTGAAGATCGCGAAGCTGGGCTACGTCCGTAAATTCACCCTTCACGCGCAACGTCCGACGAACGCCATCTACGTCAAGATCACCGCCCGATACGTTGATGTTTTCGCCCTGAACAGCGCTTTGAATGTCGAAGTAGGTTAGGCCGGTCGATTGCATCCGGGCCAGGTTCACGTTGATCTGAATTTCCCGTTTCAAGGCACCTACAATATCCACGCGGCTGATTTCAGGCATGGCCTCAATGGCGTCCTGCATATCCTCAGCGTAGTCTTTCAACTGGTTTAGCGAGAAATTACCGGCCAGGTTGATGTTCATGATCGGAAACTCCGAGAAGTTCACGTCCTGCGCCGTTGGGCCGCTGTCGAGTTTCTGCGGCAGATCGCGACGAGCTTTATCAATGGCGTCACGTACCCGCTGCAAGGCTTCGGCTACGTCGGCATCGGGATTGAATTCGACCGTAATGAGCGAGAAATCCTGCAATGAGTTCGATTTCACGCGTTTCACGCCCGTAACCGCCTTCAGTTGCTTCTCAATCGGCTTGTTGATCGTGTTCTCGATATCGGCGGGTGCCGTACCGAAATAGACCGTCTGAATAATAACCGTCGGGATTTTAATATCCGGAAACTGCTCTTTCGGCAGGTTATTGTAGACGAACAACCCTCCGAACGTTATCAGGAAGGTGAAGATGTAAATCGCCGTCCTGTTCTCGACACACCAGTTGGTAAAGCCGAGGGTTTTATAGTCTGTGAATTTCATAAAGAAGGCCGTTTGTGGTTTGAGGTTTGAGATTTGTGGTTGCGCTGCCAGTCAACCAGATGGTACCGTAGCAGCGCAACGACAAACCTCAAACCACAAACCACAAACTCAAAATGAGATAGTTTGTCCGTCTGTCACTTCCTGGTAGCCCTGCGTGATGAGTTGATCACCGGCGCTGAGGCCCTGCGTAATTTCGATCTGTCCGCCATAGCTCTGTCCCACCACCACTTTCTTGGCGCGGGCAATTTTCTTGTTGCCTTCCGTAACCGCGATGTACACCAGTTGACCGTTCTCCGTGTTCTGAATCAGGCTCTGATTGATCACAATGGCGTTTGGCTTCGAGAAATCGTTGATCTTCACCTGCGCCAGCATGTTTGGTTTCAGGGCCTTGTCTGACGGCAGTGGAACTTCAATCGTGAACGTCCGGCTCAGTGGGTCAACCGAGGTCGATACGAAGCTAATCGGTGCGTTGATCTGCTTGTCGATATCGGGGAAAACAACCTGAACAGCAGCGCCGCGTTTCACGGTGCCTGCATAGGTGTCGGCCACTTTGGCAACCACCTTCAACTGCGACAAATTAATCACCCGCACAATGCCCATGCCCGGTGCTGCCACCTGACCAACCTTGCCAATCACCTGATCAACAACGCCCGAAATAGGCGACGTTACCGACGACTGACCCAACTGCGCTTTCACCGTAGCAATCCGACGCTCCAGCGATTCTTTGTTGCTCTTGGCTTGCAGGTATTGCAATTCGGTGCCAATCTGCTGTTTCCAGAGGTTGTTCTGCTTTTCAAAAACCGTATTAGCCAGCGCGAGTTGCGTCTGCACCTCAGCCAGCGATTCGCGCACAATCTGATCATCCAATTTGGCAATCACCTGACCCTGCCGAACCGGCGAACCTTCCGACACGTACATGGCCGTGATGACTCCGCCCTGCCCTTTCGGCGTTACCTGCACGTTATTCTTCGCATCAACAGCGCCCTGTAGTTCCACAAAGTGCCGGAACGTGGTGGCCGCCAGCGGAGAAACCGCTACCGCTTTTACTTTCGCTTCTTCGCGCTTCACCGGATCGAGCTTGGTCAATTCACCTTCCAGCCCTTTGATCTTCGCACTTAGTTCGGCCTGCTCGCCTTTTAGCTTGTCCAGTTCGGCCTTCTTCGTTTGCAGGTCGCTTTTCTTCTCCCCGCATGCCGCGAGCAACGTACCCAGCAGCGCAATAAGTATATATGTCTGTTTCATGATTTACGATTTACGAATTACGATGTACGATTTACGCTGCCGATCCTTTTCCCTGTTCAGTTGCAGAGCTAAATCGTACATCGTAATTCGTACTTCGCAAATTTTATTGTCCTGTATACAGCCGGCCCAGTGCTTTGTCCTGATCTACTTTGGCAATCAGGAAATCGTAGAGGGAGGCGAAATAATTGGTTTGGGCCTCGCGGAAGCTGGTTTCGGCGTTGAGTACTTCGATGTTCGAGCCAACGCCTTCTTTGTACTTGATCCGGGTTACACGAACGATCTCCTGAGCCAGATCACGGTTGCGCAGTTGCGTTTGCAACGTCTGGAAACCATTGTTCAACGTGATGCTCGACTGCCGGATTTGCAGATCGATCGAGTTTTTCAGCAACTCACCGCTATTCTGCGCTTTCTGGAGCGTGATGCGCTTCTGAGCAATCTGGTATTTTTTCAGAAACCCATCGAAAATCGGAATCTGGACGCTTAAACCAGCCGTGGCGAAATTCAGCCAGGGGGTGGTAACCATATCGCCAATCCGGTTTTTACCGTTATTGTACCCGTAGTTGACAAACGCTGACACGGTGGGGTAATAACCTTTCTGGGTCAGTTCAATATCCTGTTGGGCCAATTTAAGCTGCGTTTGTAAGGTCGAATACTCAATCCGGCTCTGGTACTGGAACGTCGGATCAGGCGCAATCAACGATTCAAGTTCGGCCAGGTTACGATCCTGCAACTCTTCGGTTAGCGTGATTTCATCGTTGACCGTCAAGCCCATCTGGTATTTCAGCAGCGCGTAACTCAGTTGAATCAGGTTCTCTACGTTCTGACGCTCAGCCCGTAAGTTATTGGCTTGTACCTCCAGTCGCTGCACATCCAGTTTTTCTACGAAACCCTGCTGGTTAGAGGCACGTGTATCGCGCAGGAGCGTATCTAACCGGCCAATGTTCAGGTCAAGCAGTTTCGAGCGTTCACGGGCTACCAACACACCGTAATAGGCTTTCGCAACCTGCTCGGCTACCGTCACTTTGGTCGCCTGCGTGGTACGCTGAGCTAGTTCGCGGTAGGTTGCCGCCGCGCGTAAGCCCACATTCAGACTGGCGCTATAGAGCAACTGGTTCACGCTGGCGGTTGCGTTTCCGGCATAGTTCACCCCAAACTGAACCGGCACTGCAGGTGCATCGGGAGAGGCATTTTGATCGAAGAAGACTGCCGGTAAAAAGGCACGCTGAATAATCAGGTTATCCGTGAATGAGCCGTTGACGCTTACCTGAGGCAACGCCGACGCTTTTACTTCCAGAATCCGAGCTTCGGCACTTACCGCGTCGAGCAGCGTATTGCGCACGTTGATGTTCTGCTTAATAGCAAAGTCAATGGCTTCCTGCATCGAGAACGATTGCCCGTTTCCTGCCTGATTAGCTGGCTTCAACCCTGTTTTGGCCGGAGCCAGTCCCGAGTTGAACGTAGAAATATTGCCTGGCTGCAAGTTGACCGTTGTATTCTGAATACCCGACTGGGTAGTCCCCGACGGTAACGTACCTGGCTGCGAAGGGACCGTTGCCTGCCCATCGGGTGAAATCGATCCTGTGCCAGCCGGTTGCTGGGCTCCGGGTTGCTGACCACTGGCGGCCGCTCCGGTTGGCTGTTGCCCTACCGATGGCTGCGTAGGCACGGTTCCCGTTGGCGCCCCGGCAGCAGGTACCTGCGCCAGCAACGTACCCGGCATAGTTGCCCCCAGCCAGCTTACGGCTAGACAAACCGCTGGTATGAACCGCCTGAGCGTCTGTTTTCGTAAAGGAGTTTTCATTAGTTATGGAAGAATCAAATAGTACTTATTTTAAAAATCGGGTACAGCACTCGTTATACACGGTAAAACCGGCCTCGGTCAGCACACCCCGAATGAAGTGGTGCGCCAACTGATCCTGCGTGAATAAAACGTCTTTGTTATTGGGAAATAGGCGGTCATCGAAGCCCAACTGAACCAGTTCAACCCGCAGGCGGGCCATTGTTTCCAGATCGATATCGGTCCGGTACAAACCCTGGTCTACGCCCCGTTGCAGGTTAGCCTTAATGTCGCTGACAATGCGTTTCTCTTTGTGTTCCAGAAAAACCGCCCACGCTTTAGGGTAATAACGCTGCACGTCCATCAACAAACTTGGATTCACCTGATCGGCCTGACGGCGCATCATCTCCGACACGAGCAATATCTCTTCGATCGGGTTCATATCCAGACACATCACCCGATCACATTCCATCATTTCATACTCGATATGATATTTAACCGCTTGATAAACAATATCTTCCTTGTCGGAAAAATGCTGATAAATGGTTTTTTTAGAAATGCCTAACCGACGGGCAATATCATCCATCGTAATCGTGCGTACACCGTACTTCCAGAGCAGCTTCGCCGATTCAGCCAGTATTTTGTCCTTAATGGTCTCGTTTGCAGGTACGTTCATTGAGGCCGGAACTGAGGAAACTTACAGAAAGTTTAAAGTTTCCTCAGTTTTTCTAAGATTCTTTTCTCAGGTAAAAACAGTCTGTGATTAATACCAAAACACAACATAGACCTTTTAGGCGCACAGGGTTACACGTTTCCTAATCAACCTCCCCAGCCACAAACGTAAAAAGGGTGATCCCGACGAATCACCCTTTTTACACATACGGTCTAAACAACTGATTAAATTACACCTAAGCGGCCCTCGAAGTAGCTACCTTACGGAGCGTTGTTGACCGAACACTACGCGGATTAGTGGCCTCCTCTACTGCCTCGGCCGTAACAGCACCCATATGCTGCGCGCGTTTCAGCACGTAATCGAAAGGCAGGTTGAAATAGTTGGACACCTCGCTCCTGAACGAATCGGGAAAACGCGACAGCTTGATACCGAAGAATTTCTTCATTTCCGACTCGGGCAACAGCGATGCCAGCGCCACCTTTTCGGCCTCGGCCAACAACTCGCGCCGACTTGGGTACAGGTGTTCCAATCCAACGGAAGCAGCCAAAATGTTAAGGAACAGGTTTTTGTACATACCTGACAGTTCGGCCGGCAATATAATCCAACCCTGTTCCCTGAATTTAGCCGAAAACCCGGTGAGGCCGGGCGTGCCGCGCAGTTCACCGGCCATTAGATCGGCCGGAAAACGGAGCCGGTTCTCGCCAGATACCCCGTCTTCTTTCTGAAGTCGATATACTACCGCGTCAACGGGACTTTTCTGAAACAGCAGATCGGCCGGCAACACTTTCCGACTTTCCCACAGATCAGTCATACGGACAAAGAGAGCCTCATTGTGAGGCAGGTTATCGGCGTTGCCCAGACTAATAAGCATCTGGCGAAAGTTGGCCAGAAAATCAATCTGAAGCTGTGCAGGGTGATATTTGGTACGTGCCATAAGCGCAAAAAAGCCGGGTTCCACCCTATCGGTGACCGGCGTTCATTAGAGTTGTTAGTTTACTGAAATAGTAGAGTAAATATAAGTACTTGTGGGCAGATTCGCAAGCATCTATAAGTGATGTAACAGATCTGTTAATCAGAAAAATAGCCTGTTTCCATTAGCGCTATTCGTACTCATCCTGATCTTTATCGCCGACTAAAATGGCGTAAGTAGATTGGTATTGAAACAAACCTATTTAACAGGTAGTTAGCGAACATACGCTCAAAGCACCTTACCAATGGCAAAAAACAGGGATCTACCTTGTTTGCGTATCCATCGGGCTGTACTTTTACGCGGTCTTTCAGAGGCTACACTTTAGCCAAAATCAAAGACTTGTTTTGTTGTTTTTCAACTGTTTATCTCTGCCAACTAATCTATGTCTTGGGTAACCCAAACGTTAGCCAGTTCGCTTGGTCGGAAGGTGATTATGTCACTTACCGGTCTGTTTCTGTGTACGTTCCTGATTGTTCACGTTGCGGGCAATCTTCAGCTATTTAAAGGTGATGAAGGCCGGGCCTTCAACGAGTATAGTTACTTCATGACCCACAATCCGGTGATCATGACGGTTTCCTACCTGCTCTACACGTCGATTATTGTTCATGCGCTGATGGCCCTCATTCTTACGCGCCACAATCAGGCATCCCGTCCGGTCAAATACGCCTATGCCCGTCCCGAAGCGAACAGCCCATGGTCGTCGCGAAATATGGGAATTCTGGGCACAATTTTGCTCGTCTTTATTGTTCTCCATATGCGCACCTTCTGGTACGAAATGCATTTTGGCAGTGTACCTATGGCTGAATATGACGGCAAACAGTACAAAGATTTGTACGTTACCGTGGTTGAGGCTTTCTCACACTGGTGGTACGTGCTCATCTACGTAATTTCAATGGGCGCCCTGGGCTTCCATTTGGTTCATGGTTTTAAAAGTGGTTTCCAAACAATTGGTCTGCGCCACAAGAAATATACCCCACTAATTGAGTTTTTGGGTGTATATGGCTTCGGCATTCTCATCCCGGCTCTCTTCGCAGCGATGCCGGTATATATGTTCTTAAAACACGTAGGTATAATCGGATAAGTAGCTTTCCTAACAACGATTGTCTATGAACTTAGAGTCAAAAATCCCAGAAGGGCCCCTTGCCGAAAAATGGTCACGGCACAAGTTTGCTCTTAAGCTGGTAAACCCCGCCAACAAGCGTAAATACGACGTTATCGTTGTAGGTACGGGTCTTGCCGGTGCGTCTGCCGCTGCCTCACTAGCCGAATTAGGCTACAACGTGAAAGCATTCTGCTTTCAGGATAGCCCCCGCCGGGCCCACAGTATTGCGGCGCAGGGGGGTATCAACGCCGCTAAAAATTACCAGAACGATGGCGACTCCGTGTTCCGTCTGTTCTACGACACCATCAAAGGAGGTGACTACCGCGCTCGTGAAGGCAACGTATACCGTCTGGCCGAGGTGAGCGTCAATATCATTGACCAATGCGTGGCGCAGGGGGTACCTTTCGCCCGCGAATATGGCGGCTTGTTAGCCAACCGCTCGTTTGGTGGCGCGCAAGTATCACGTACATTCTATGCACGGGGCCAAACCGGGCAACAACTGCTGTTGGGCGCCTATTCGGCCCTCAGTCGTCAGGTTGCCAATGGTAAAGTGAAGCTGTATCCCCGCACCGAAATGCTCGATGTGGTGGTTCAGGATGGAAAAGCCCGTGGTATTGTAACGCGTAACCTGGTAACGGGTAAAATCGAGTCGCACTCAGCTCATGCGGTGTTGTTATGTACAGGCGGTTACGGTAACGTATTCTACCTGTCGACCAACGCGATGGGATCGAACGTAACGGCGGCCTGGCGTGCACACAAGAAAGGCGCTCTGATGGCCAACCCTTGTTTCACGCAGATTCACCCAACCTGTATCCCGGTTAAAGGCGATTACCAATCTAAGCTGACCCTAATGTCGGAATCGCTGCGGAACGATGGTCGCGTTTGGGTGCCCAAAACAAAAGAAAACGCCGAGAAAATTCGGAAGGGGCAGTTGAAAGCAACTGACCTGAAAGAAGAAGACCGCGACTACTTCCTCGAGCGCCGTTACCCGGCCTTCGGTAACCTGGTTCCCCGCGACGTGGCCTCACGGAACGCGAAGAACATGTGCGACGAAGGGCGCGGTGTGGCCTCGACAGGTCTGGCGGTATATCTGGATTTTGCCGATGCCATTAAGCGTGATGGTCAGAAAACCATTGCCGCCAAATACGGTAACCTGTTCGAGATGTACGAAAAGATCGTAGACGAGAACCCGTACGAAACACCGATGATGATCTACCCGGCTGTTCACTACACAATGGGTGGCTTGTGGGTCGATTACAACCTGATGACATCCGTTCCCGGTCTCTATGCACTGGGCGAAGCCAACTTCTCTGATCACGGTGCTAACCGCCTGGGGGCTTCGGCACTGATGCAGGGCCTGGCCGATGGTTATTTCGTTGTTCCCTACACACTGGGTGATTATCTGGCCACCATTGGCCCCGCCGATAAAGTATCGGTTGATAACCCTGCGTTTAAAGAAGCCGAAGCGAATGTGAAACACACGATCGATCGGTTCCTGAATACGAAAGGCACCAAGCCCGTAGACACCTATCACAAGGAGTTGGGCCACATCATGTGGGAATACTGCGGTATGTCGCGCACGGCCGAAGGACTGAAGAAAGCCAAGAAGATGATTCAGGCCCTGAAAGCCGACTTCTGGCAGAATGTTCGGGTACTGGGTGAAAACGAAGAAATGAATCAGGCGTTGGAAAGCGCTGGTCGTGTAGCCGATTTCATTGAGCTGGGCGAACTAATGGTCGACGATGCACTCGCTCGTGAGGAATCATGTGGCGGTCACTTCCGTGAAGAGTACGCAACCGAAGACGGCGAAGCCAAGCGTAACGACGCCGATTTCGCCTATGTAGCCGCCTGGGAGTACAAAGGGGATAACGTACCTGAAGTATTACACAAAGAGGAGCTCGTGTTCGAAAACGTCAAACTCACCCAGCGTAGTTATAAATAACAAGAGTGCCAGGTACAGAGTGCCAAGTGCTGGAAAGTCCGTTTTGTATGAAAAAGTCTTCAACTGAAACAGACTTTCCAGACTTGGAACCCGGCACTTTTTTCGACTATAAATCATGAAAGTCAACCTCAAAGTCTGGAGACAGCGCAACGGGAACGCAAAGGGCGCACTCGTTGACTATCAACTCGACAACATATCGCCTGATATGTCTTTTCTGGAAATGATCGACGTACTGAACGGCGAACTGACCATGAAAGGCGAAGACATTATTGCCTTCGACCACGACTGCCGCGAGGGTATCTGCGGCATGTGCTCAATGTACATCAACGGCCGGGCGCATGGCCCGCAAACAGGGGCTACTACCTGCCAGTTGCACATGCGTTCGTTCAGCGATGGCGACACCATCGTGGTTGAACCATGGCGCGCTAGGGCCTTCCCCGTTATTAAAGACGTAATGGTCGATCGGTCAGCGTTTGACCGGATCGTGCAGGCGGGTGGGTACGTATCGGTCAACACTGGTTCGGCTCGTGATGCCAACGAAACACTAGTGCCCCGCCCCATTGCCGATGAAGCTATGGACGCGGCCCAGTGCATTGGTTGCGGTGCTTGTGTAGCGGCTTGCAAAAATGCATCGGCTATGCTGTTCGTAGCGGCGAAAGTGTCTCACCTCGCGGTGTTACCACAAGGCCAGGCCGAAGCCAGTCTACGCGCCGAGCGTATGGTTGCTCAGATGGATGCCGAAGGATTTGGCGCCTGCTCATTCACCGGAGCCTGCTCAGTTGAATGTCCGAAAGAGATTTCGCTTGACCATATTGCCCGCCTGAACCGCGAATATCTGGGTGCCAAAATCACGTCAGAAGCAATGTAAGCTTTGCTATTTTTCCTACAAAAAATGCCCGGCTAGAAATAGTCGGGCATTTTTTGTAGGAAAAATAGCAAAGCAAAACAGCAAACCAATGCTGATTGATCTGCTGCTCAAAATAGATACAACGTACCTAAGATTATGAAGCTGAGCTATTCCGCTTCCGCTTAACCGATGTGCGGGCAGCGACTTCGGCCTGAAATTTGATTTTCAGTTGACGATCAAGATCCTTATCCCGTGGAACGTAGATACTTGTTTTTCCGTCCGAAAATTTAAGCATCCAATACACATTATCAGTAGTAGGTGGAATGGATGTATAAACAGGCTTGCTCATGATTCGTATGTTTAAAATGAATATGGACGCCTACACGGCCGTCCTGTATAACTAGTCAACGTGGTTTGTGCGCGAATCTTGTCGGCCGGGCGCATGCGGCCTGCTATTGACGAACTCGTTGAAGCTGTATTAAGCTACTTGCTTTCTAACTTCAACAGCATTCGGACCTTTAGGCGTCTTCGTTACTTCGAAGGTTACCTTATCCTGCTCGGTAATAGCATCGATGAGACCATTCATGTGCACAAAAATGCTTTCCTGGCTCTGCTGATCCCGAATGAAGCCATAGCCTTTCGAGGAATTAAAGAAGGTTACAATACCCTTCCTGACTAAATCTTCAGGGGCTGCATCTTCCTGTTTAGACACACCGATCTGGATGTCTGCCTGGTCGATGACGCGCCGCTTTTTATTTGGGTCCGGCGGCGTCGAGGTAATGTTACCATTCTCGTCAACGTAGGCCATCATGTCGTCAAGACCTAGACCTTTCTGAGCACTGGCTTTGCGTTCTTCCCGCTTCTCGTCTTTATCCTTTCTCTTTTTCTGTCTTGCTTTTTCTTTTTCTTTTTTGCTAAATGTCTCCATTCAAGATTGGTATTAAGTGAGAAACCCGCGCAGATGCGCCAGGATTGGTTGTCAGAGAGGTCATTTAACGCCGCAGTAGGCTACCAATCCGTGTGGGTATAACATAACCCACCGTATAGGCAACTGTAAACCGCAAAGAAAAGTTGTACTTTTTTACTATTATTCGACCTTTTCGGCCCATTTAATATGAAATAGGTTTGAAACTCTATTTTCAGCCCTATTTTAAGCCCCCATTTATCTCAAACTAAAACCGGGCAGTTATCTACCCTATACCGACGCATAGCCTGCTATGAAACTAGTCATATTGTTAAGCGCCTGTAGCCTGTTCTGGATGCACACCGCCTTTGCCCAGAAGAAAGAGCTGATAACTGTTGCCTCGTATAACCTTCGCTACAATAATGCCGGCGACGGCATCAACGCCTGGCCCAACCGCAAAGAGATGGTAAAAGCCCTGGTCAGGTACCACGATTTCGACCTCTTCGGCGTACAGGAAACCTTACGCGGACAGCTTACGGACTTGACCGAGATGAACGAGTTCGCTTTTGTTGGAAAAGGCCGCGACGATGGGAAAGAAGCCGGTGAACACTCAGCTATCTTCTACAAGAAAGACCGATTCGAGCTACTGAAAACCGGCGATTTCTGGCTGAGCGAAACGCCCGACGTACCTGGCAAAGGCTGGGATGCCACCTGCTGCAATCGAATTTGCACGTGGGCAAGGTTCAAAGACAAAACCACCAAAAAGACGTTCTACTTCTTCAGCGTTCACTTCGATCATCAAGGCGTAGTAGCCCGCCGCGAATCGGGTAAGCTGATGGTGCAGAAAATGAAGGAAATCGCCGGTAACGACCTGACCATCTGCGTTGGCGACCTGAACTCAACCCCCGACACCGAGCAGGTAAAAACCATCCAAACGCTCCTGAACGATTCGTATCAGGTAACCGAAATGCCGCCCTATGGCCCCGTAGGAACGTTCAACGGCTTCAAATTCGATGCCCCGCTAAAAGATCGCATCGACTACGTATTCGTTAGCAAACCCATCAAGGTCCTCTCCTACGCCGTTCTCTCCGACGCCAAAGATCAACGCTACCCCTCCGATCACCAGCCCGTTGTGGTGAAGTTGATGATGAAGTAGTAGGCAATCATGTAAAATTCAGGAGTACCCATTGCTCCATAGAAGCACAACAGCGTAGCGTCGGTAGAGATATATTATCGGTTCAATATCAACGTGTGCCATAGGTACACCACCGAGCATTGTCGCGTACCGCAACGGCGGCCCGGCTACGGCACGCACGAATTTCGGGTTAGCTCTACATTTCTACCGGCGCTACGCTGTTTTGCCCCGATAGGGCAGCCAGTTACAGATCAACTAATCACGTGTTAACCGAAAAAAGATGGAAACGCTTAAACTGCACGACATTGTGGCTCTCACGGTAACGCTGCCAGACCATAATTTACGGCGTGGCGATGTGGGGGTAATTATCGACATCGGCCCAGAGGGGCGATATCTGTTAGAGTTTGCAGATCGTAACGGTATCCCCTACGCTTCACCTACCGTATCAGGAGATAACCTGCTGAAAGTCTACCTACATGCGGATATGGTGGAATAATCACCACGTACTACACGTCTTCCATACGTACCCAGCAGGTGAGCCAACACCACGCGCCGAAACGCTTTATAAGCGCCAACCCCTTATGGTGAAGTTGTCGATGAAATAGCTAGGTCGAATAGCTGATAAACGGTTATAAAAAGAATGCCCACCCAGTTTAAAACTAGGCGGGCATTCTTTTTATAACCCTTAAGTAAGTGACGTATTGACTATTCCTAGCGCTAGGAAGGCTTTGCAATGGATAGATCCTTGGGCAATCCGTACTGGCGAATATGCTCTTTGGCCAGTTCATTCTTCTCCGGAAAAAGAACACGGCCTCCAAAAAGGCGACCTAATTCAGGATTCTCCGTTATCACAACGTCCTTTATACTAATCGATTTTTGTTCTGCTGAGGCTTTCATAAGCGAAATATATGGATTTACCGTTTACGCATTACGAACGCTTGATAGTTTGTGTTTCGTTCAAATAACTCCCAACCTTTACTTTCCGTCAATCCCCACATAACATAATCGGTTATAATTTCATCGTAAAACCTGTTTATGCCCATTTGGTATAGCCGGGTACGGTCTGGCGTACTACCCACTGCACGTAATGTTAAGTTTGAATTTTCACTCAAAAAATGAAGTGCGGCAGCAGCAACCGAGGCTAACACTATATCCCTATCCCCATTGTTAGAATTTACTTTATCATCCAGTGTTCCTGTTGTTGAATCATAGTCGCCGAACCCAAGATTGTACACATTCTCAAAAGTAGATTCTTCCAAATCAACTGGGCAGAACTGGACTACTTTCATAATGACTCCTCGCGGCCCGTCACTCTCAAAAACATATACGTTATTTTCTCTATTTACTTCTAACTTATATTTTTCTTGATTCATTATGGATTTGTTGTGGATCGTGGAAATCTGACTTTTGTAGGCTACTATGATTTTATCACTTACTAACGCTCCCGACCATGTTATGCACAGTCGGGAGCGATAAATAACTGATATTCAGTCCTATAATCAGGATCCGCACATTTCGCAATCGTCTTTGTTGTCGATTGAGCAGATCATGGCGGCGTAGGCTTGTTCGGCTTCGCTGACCTGCTGTGGGTGCTGCACCGCGTGCTCTTTGGCGTAGCCTACGTAGTCGAGTGGTTTTTCGACGGGGGCGGTTTCTGCCATGGCAGGTTCGAGTTGTGGCTCGGCCTGTGGCTGTACTACGGTGAACTTCACGGCGTCAGTGGCGGCTTTCGTACGCAGGTAATACATACCTGTTTTCAGGCCGGCACGCCAGGCGTAGAAGTGCATCGACGTCAGTTTACCGAAGTTCACATCCTGAATGTGGATGTTCAGCGACTGCGACTGACAGATGTACGCACCCCGGTCAGCAGCCATATCGATGATGTGCTTCTGCTTGATCTCCCAAACCGTTTTGTACAGGTCTTTGAGGTTTTGCGGAATGTTCGGAATATCCTGAACCGAGCCGTTGGCAATGATCAGGTTGTTCTTCATCGCATCGTTCCACAGACCCAGTTTCACCAGATCACGCAGAAGATGCTTGTTCACCACCACAAATTCGCCCGACAGTACACGGCGGGTGTAAATGTTGCTGGTGTACGGCTCGAAACATTCGTTGTTGCCCAGAATCTGACTCGTCGAGGCGGTTGGCATGGGAGCCAGCAACAGCGAGTTACGAACACCGTGCTCCATTACTTCGGCGCGTAGTGCATTCCAGTCCCAACGGTTCGATTTTGGCGTTACACCCCACATATCGAACTGGAATTGACCCTGCGAGATCGGCGAGCCTTTCCACGTTTCGTAAGGACCTTCTTTCTTAGCCAGTTCGAGCGAAGCAGTCATAGCCGCGTAATAGATCGTCTCGAAAATATCTTCGTTCAATCGCCGCGCCTCGTCCGATTCGAACGGCATACGCAGCATGATGAAGGCATCGGCCAGACCTTGTACACCCAAACCGATTGGCCGGTGCCGCATATTCGAGCGCCGGGCTTCCTCAACGGGGTAATAGTTCAGGTCAATGATTTTGTTCAGGTTGCGTGTGGCTGTGCGCGTTACCTCATATAGTTTCTGATGGTCGAACCGCAACACGCCATCGTCACCTTTCAGCACAAACTTGGGCAGGGCAATACTGGCCAGGTTACACACCGCCACCTCATCGGGCGAGGTGTATTCCATGATCTCGGTGCAGAGGTTACTCGACTTGATAGTGCCGAGGTTCTTCTGGTTCGATTTCCGGTTAGCAGCGTCCTTGTACAGCATGTATGGTGTACCGGTTTCGGTCTGGCTCTCCAGCACTTCAAACCACAGATCCTGTGCTTTTACCGTACGGCGGGCACGGCCTTCACGCTCGTAACGCGTATAGAGGGCTTCGAACTCGTCGCCGTAGGCATCAGACAGGCCGGGGCACTCGTGTGGGCAGAACAATGACCAAACGTCGTTGTCTTCTACCCGCTTCATGAACAGATCGGGTGTCCACAGGGCGAAGAACAAGTCACGGGCGCGGTTTTCTTCTTTACCGTGGTTTTTCTTTAGTTGCAGGAAGTCGAAAATATCGGCATGCCAGGGCTCCAGGTAAACGGCAAACGAACCTTTGCGCTTTCCACCACCCTGATCAACGTACCGGGCGGTGTCGTTGAACACGCGCAGCATCGGCACAATACCGTTCGAAGTTCCATTAGTGCCTTTGATATATGTACCTGTTGCCCGCACGTTGTGGATACTCAGGCCAATACCACCCGCCGACTGCGAGATTTTGGCGGTTTGCTTCAGCGTGTCGTAGATGCCTTCAATGCTGTCGTCTTTCATCGTCAGCAGGAAGCAGCTACTCATCTGTGGCTTCGGCGTACCGGCGTTGAACAACGTAGGCGTAGCGTGGGTGAACCACTTCTCACTCAGCAGGTTGTAGGTATCAATGGCCGCGTCGATATCGTCCATGTGAATACCAACCGATACCCGCATGAGCATATGCTGCGGACGTTCGGCAATACGGCCTTCCATTTTCAGGAGGTATGACTTCTCAAGCGTTTTGTAGCCGAAGTAATCATAGCCGTAGTCACGGTCATAGATCACCGTGGAGTCGAGGATAGCGGCGTTCTCCCGAACGATGTCGTATACCTCTTTTGAAATCAGCGACGCATTTTCCCCCGTCTTAGGATCAATATAGTTGTAAAGTCGCTTGATGGTGCCCGAAAATGATTTGTTCGTTTCCTTATGCAGATTGGAAATAGCAATGCGGGCTGCCAGAATCGCGTAATCAGGGTGCCGGGTAGTCATCGACGCGGCCGTTTCTGCCGCCAAATTGTCGAGTTCCGTGGTTTTCACGCCATCATAAAGACCGTTGACCACTTTCATGGCTACTTCAACGGGTTGTACATAGGCTGGGTCGAGGCCGTAGCACAGTTTTTCGATACGGGCGGTGATCTTGTCGAATTTGACCGACTCCCGGTGGCCATCTCGCTTAATTACATACATGGTGCTTGTAGGGGGTTAGATATGCGTTTTACCGTGAATTATAGGATTAACATAGCTGTGGAATGATCAGAGAAACCGTTCCACAACAGGCCAATCGGTTATGATACAATGTGTTGACAATTAGATAAATACAGAAACATTTAATGCTTAAAATAGACGTTAAGTCACTGTTAAAGGTAACCCAAAAGCCGCCGAAAAATTCACTCTTTGAGCAAGTCCTTTGAAAAGTGAAACTCGATAAACTCGCTTCGTCATTGGTTGTCGACTGATCATAAACGACTTACAGCAAGCTATGTAGCAACGTACCTAGAAAAGGTACTACTCAGAAAAGTTATATAGCCCGCAACCCATAAAAACTATCCGATATATAGAGTTGATAGTTAAAAGGAAAGGTGTCATACGAAGCAATAGATCAAAATAGCCGATTTACGCTCGAAAATGCCAGCCTCTGCTACCGTTTTACGCCATTAATATTAGGGTGCGGTTAATTCTGCAATTCGTTGGCAGAAAGTGTTGTGTGTCAGCGAAAAAGCCCGTATTTTTGCAATCCTTTTCGGACGGAAACCGAATTTTGGCAGATAATCAGATAGATACAATGAAAAAGGGCATTCACCCAGAGTACCGCGATGTGGTATTCCACGACATGTCGGCCGACTACAAATTTGTAACGCGCTCGACGGTTCAGACTAAAGACTCAATCGAGTTCGAAGGTCAAACATACCCATTGGTTAAAATCGAAGTTAGCTCACAATCGCACCCTTTCTATACGGGTAAGAACGTACTGCTCGATACCGCTGGTCGTATCGACAAGTTCCGTAAGAAATACGGCAAGTAAGCGACTACGCCTTCCCCCATTATCAAAATCCCGTCTTATCGAAAATAAGACGGGATTTTGCATTTGACAGGTTGCCCAGTCCGGGCGCTACGACCGTTTTATATTTTTACCCGTCTGACTCTTTACGGCCTGAACGCCCAGATAAACGAGTCGCGCTCGGCTTGTGCTCTGATGTCGTTAGCCCGGTAAGCCGCCCAGAACGTACCATCATTTAGCCAACCGTATTGATTGACCAATCCTACGGGCCGCTTGTAGCCGGTTTCATTGTTTCGAAGCCACAAAATATCCTGTCCAGAGGTATTGTTCGCGTATAGGGTCCATTGACCATCTGGCGACGGCTGAACGCCCGACAGGCTACCACTTTCATCGAATACGCTTATTCTTGTCGATGTAGCGGGATCGTACTGCTTTACTGATATGCCGCCGCCGCTGTTCGGGCTCGTGAGCCAGATAGACTTACTGTCGGGCGTCCAGCTTAGGTTATATACGGTAAGCTGACTGTCAAGTTGCTTCTGCAAACCGGTTCGCGCATCGAAATACCACAGGCCGGAGCGTTTATAGTCGGTAAAGACGACCTGCTGACCATCAGCGGCAAGGGCGTAGTTCCACAGGTCAGCCTCGGCCGGTAAGGGCAGGTCGGTATACGTTTTTGTGGTTACGTCATAGCTTACCAATCCACGTTTGGCCGATCGGCTTATTTCGAAAAAAGCGCGCTGATTTGTGCTGTTCCATCCCTTGAAAAGAAGCTGACTGGTCGTTGAGCCGCCATAAGCAGCCAACGGTTTCGTTCCAGTTGCATCGATCAACGTCGTGGTTATGATACTGGAGATATTCGTGTACTCTGCTTTCTGCCGAATCACGGGAAAACCTGCCGACGATACGTAGTACAAAGCAAGCGGGTCGTAGGGCATCAGCTTGTTGGCGGGTAACACCACATCGTTCACCACCAAAACTGGTTTACTTTCGGCGGTATACCCGCTTAAGGTACCCTTCACCTGAACGTAGTATGAGGTCCCCGGCTTTAACCCCGGCAACGAATAGCTGGCCTGATCGGTTGTTGTCAACAATTGGTAGTTTCCCGATTGGCCGTCAGACAAATACACCTCTGCCTTATCGAAAGGCGTTTCAACGGGACCAACCATTGATTGGAATAGAGTCCCCCGAAACTGTACAGAGACAGGCTTGGTACCGTAATCAATCCAAGCAGCCACCTCAAATGTACTCGGATCAAGGTCAGGCTGGTGTTTACAACTACCTGTCAGTAAGATCACCAGGGAAAATAGTAGTACGCTCTTCATACAATCGCTTGGCCCTTAGGCGTAATGACTCTAAGATAGTCATTCTGCAACCGAAAACACCAAGCAACAAAGTAAACGTTACCCAAACACCGTTTCGGCTAACAAATACACATTTAGGGCGATGATGATGCTGGCAACGCTCCAGGCGAGGTAACGTACCCAGGTGGGGTTGACAAAACGGCCCATTTTAAGGCGGTCATTGGTAAACTGAACGAGCGGGACCACGGCGAAACTGAGTTGCAGTGATAGAATGACCTGACTAAAAACGAGCAGTTCGGTCGTCCCTTTTTCGCCGTAAATAATGGCCACCACCAGGGCGGGTACAATAGCGATCAGCCGGGTTATGAGGCGGCGGGCCCAGGGTTTCAGGCGTAGATTCAGAAAACCTTCCATCACAATCTGCCCAGCCAACGTACCGGTGAGCGTACTGTTTTGGCCCGACGCCAGCAACGCCACGGCAAACACTGTACCGGCCACCTGCACGCCCAACACCGGATCGAGTAGGCGGTGCGCATCGGTAATGTCGGCCACCTGCTGATTGCCGGAGAAGTGGAAAGCGGCAGCGGCCAGAATCAGGATGGCGGCGTTGATGAAGAAAGCCAGCAACAGCGACACCGACGAGTCGATGGTAGCAAATTTGATGGCCTGTTTTTTCCCGGTGTCATTACGGGGATAATCGCGGGTTTGTACAATGCTGGAGTGGAGATACAGGTTATGCGGCATCACGGTTGCTCCCAAAATACCAATGGCGATATACAGCATTTTCGGATTGGTCACCACTTCGGCGCGGGGCACAAGACCACCCAGCACAGCACTGATTTCGGGGCGTGAAACGATCAGTTCGTAAGCGAAACAAGCCAGAATCATAAAAATCAGTCCCGCCACAATAAGTTCGATAACGCGGAAACCCTTGTTTTGCAACCACAGCAACAGCAGCACGTCAACGGCGGTGATAACAATACCAACGGGCAGTGGCATCCCAAACAACAGATTCAGGGCAATGGCTGAGCCAATGACTTCGGCCAAATCGGTAGCGGCAATAGCAATCTCGGCCAATACCCACAAACCCATTCCTACGGGGCGGCTGTAATGATCGCGGCAGGCCTGCGCCAGATCGCGCTCAGTGGCAATACCGAGTTTAAGCGACAGGTGCTGCAACAGAATCGCAAACAGATTAGAAATCATGACTACCGACAGCAGCTTGTAGCCAAACTGAGCTCCACCAGCAATATCAGTAGCCCAGTTGCCGGGGTCCATGTAGCCAACAGCCACCATCAGTCCGGGGCCGAGGTACGCTTTTAAAGTCCGAAAAAAACCAGCCGACGTAGGTACGTGAATACTGGCATGCGCTTCCGGTAACGATTGAGTAAAGATTTCCCGCCGCCAGGCCATAAAATAAGGGGTTCAAAGTCTAATGTTTAAGGTTCAAGGTTGCGCTGCATCAATACTGTTTATGCCTCATGCAGCGCAACATTAAACCTTAAACATTAGACTTTGAACTCGTTTTTTAGATTCGTCTAAAAATTTATTATTACTGATCAAAAAACTACATTTGCCTGACATTTGTTCACGTTACTCGTACAAACGGGAAAGAACGTACCTGCGATTTTATGGCGACTACATCGTTCACTGAAGAAAACTACCTGAAAACGATCTACGCCATTGCCAGTAGGCAGGAAGGTGAGGTAACAACCAATGCCTTAGCCGAAATGACGGCTACCCGCGCCGCCTCAGTCACCGATATGCTTAAACGACTGGCCGACAAAGGATTAATTCACTATAAACGGTATCAGGGTGTTCGGCTAACAGAGGAAGGAGAACGCATGGCCCTGACCATTATTCGACGGCATCGGCTGTGGGAAGTTTTTCTGGTCGATAAGCTCGGTTTTGGCTGGGATCAGGTGCACGAAATGGCCGAAGAATTGGAACATGTCCGCTCCAGCGAACTGGTGAGCCGCCTGGATGCTTTTCTGAACCATCCGCAATTTGATCCCCACGGCGACCCTATTCCCACCCCGGCCGGATTGATGCCCGACGTAACTTACCGTAAATTAGCCGACCTGTTACCTGCCGATGAAGCTAGTCTGATGGGGGTGCTCGACCATTCGGTAGCCTTTCTGCAACACCTCGACGCCTGCGGACTAACCCTGGGCAGCGTTGTTAAAGTTTCTGAAATCAGTGCCTTCGACCGGTCGATGCAAGTGACAATTCGGCCCGGACAGGCGTTGTTCATTAGCCATGAAGTGGCGAAGAATTTGTTGGTATCTCCCTGAATAGGCCTGATGAAAATACTTGACTGGTACATTTTGAAGCGGTTTTTGCAGACCTACGTTTTCGTAGTGCTGCTCATCGTATTGATTGTCTGCGTAGTTGATTACACCGAGAAAGTCGATGATTTTCGAAAACGTTCGGCTCCCGGTGCCGCTATCCTGTTCGATTATTACCTGAATTTCATTCCGCACTGGGCCAACATGATTAGTCCGCTAATGGTGTTCATTGCCACCGTGTTTCTGACCTCTCAGCTGGCCGCCCGCTCTGAAGTCATTGCCATTCTGAGCAGTGGCGTCAGCTTTATCCGGTTGCTTGTTCCCTACGTAATGGGTTCGCTGATATTGGCGGCGGTTAGCTATTACATGGTTAACTACCTGATTCCAAGGGCCAACAAAACCCGGATCGGTTTCGAGCTGAAATACACCAAAGATGCCTACACCTACACGGGTCGAAACATACACTTGAAAGTATCGCCCAACGTGTATGCTTACTTGGAAAGCTATAACAACCTGAACAACACGGGGTATAAGTTCACACTGGAAGAAGTACGCGGCAATCAGCTCCGTCAGAAACTATCGGCCGACCGCATTGAGTGGGATACAAAAAAAGGGAAGTGGACCATCTACGATTATCAGGTACGCAAATTCGACGATCAACAACGCGAAAGCCTCACGCCCGGCCTCCGCATTGACTCGACCCTCAATCTGAAACCCTCTGATTTCGATTCTGATTTCAGCCTGTTCGAAACCCTGACCAAGCCTGAACTCGACAGCTATATAGCGCTCATTCAAAGCCGGGGTGCCGACGGTGTGGAGACGTACCTGCTCGAAAAATATGCCCGCGACACGCGCCCGTTTGCCATTGTCATTCTCACCGTTATTGGCGTAATCATGTCGGCCCGAAAAAGTCGGCGGGGGGTAGGCTGGCAGGTGGCACTGGGCTTCATTCTGGCCTTTGTGTATATCCTCTTTTATATGCTGGCCAAAGGCGTTGCCGAGTCCGGCGCTATCAGCCCAATCATAGCCGTTTGGCTTCCCAACATTATTTTCGCCGGCATCGGCGTACTGCTGTATAACACGATACCGAGATAAAAGTCCAAAGTTCCAAGTCCAATGTTCAAAGTCGCTCTGCCGAGGAACGATTGGTTAAGCAGCAAAGCGGCTTTGAACATTGGACTTGGAACTTTGAACCTCTATTATGCCCAACCCCTCCTTCCGCGATTATCTTCATTTGCACTTTCTGGTTGTCATCTGGGGGTTTACGGCTATTCTGGGTCTTCTGCTCGAACCGCTGGGAGCTCCTGCTCTGGTGGCTTTGCGTACCGGACTGGCCGCCCTGGGGCTTATTGTGGTACTGAAAGTCCGGCCCGACAAAACGCAAATTGGCAACGTACCCGGCGTGGATGCGCCTGGCCAAGATCAACAACTGGCGCGCGACCAATGGGCGTTACTGGCTACGGGCGGTATCATTGCCGTTCACTGGTTTGCCTTTTTCTGGGCGGCCCGGCTGGCCAACGCCTCGGTCTGTTTGGCGGGTATGGCCACCAGTTCACTATGGGCCTCGGCGCTGGAACCCATTATTCTGAAACGGCGCATCAAAGCCATTGAAGTGATTATGGGTGCGGTGGTGATGTCGGGCCTCTATCTGATTTTTCGTTTCGAATTCGATAAGGTAGCCGGGCTGACTATGGCGGTTTTCTCGGCTATGCTGGCAGCCCTGTTCACCATTATCAACAGCCGCTTTGCGCAACGGCATAGCTCGCTGGTGATTGCCCGGCACGAAATGATCGGCGCTTTTCTGACGTCGGCGGTGCTATGCGGCATTTATATAGCCGTGGTCAACCCGCCCATGACCGAATTATTGCCCCAACGGCCGGCTCAATGGATGTGGCTTTTTATCCTTGCTTTCGTCTGTACGGTCTACGCATACACGGCGGGCGTAGGCCTCTTACGCAAGTTTTCACCCTACATGGCTATTCTGACCGTAAATTTGGAACCTGTATATGGTATTCTGCTGGCCGTACTGATTTTCAACGACCGCGAACGCATGACTGCAGGCTTTTACATTGGTACACTCGTTATTTTACTAGCCGTGCTGGCTTATCCTTTTTTGAATAGAAGCAAGAGTTAAGAGACAAGAAACAAGATGACGCTGCTGAATTATCAAACTTGGCTTAGCAGCGCGCCATCTTGTTTCTTGTCTCTTACTTCTCAACTCTTAACTCTCAATTCTTAATTCTCTCTATGGCCCGCCTGCTATCGTTATCTGCTTACGGATTTTTTGCCATAGCGTTTGTGCCCCTTTTCGCACTTTCCTGGTTCAACCACCCCTCGGCCGCCGACGATTATTGCTTTGCCGATACCACAGTCCGGTTTGGCTTCTGGCAAGCTCAGAAATACTACTATGACGGCTGGACGGGGCGCTACTTCTCTAATTTTCTGGTACATGGTAGTCCGTTGGTTTGGGGCTGGTACAATGGTTTTAAGCTTATTCCGGCCCTGATGGCCATTGCCTGGGTGTGGGCGGCCTACTTGTTCATCGTTGAATTGCTGCGCGATCTGGTACCCGGCAACGCTATACGCCGCGTTGGTCTGCTACTAACAGGTACGTTGTTTGCCGTTTACATGCTGGTGCTGCCAAGCGTGGTGGAAGCCTTTGTCTGGATGGCGTCAATTGCCGTTTACACAGTTCCTACTATTCTAATGCTCTACTGGGGCGTCGTAGTGTTGCGCTGGTACCGGCAGTCGCCAGGTATGTTGCGTGCGCTGACCGGTCTGTGGACAAGCGTGCTCATTTTCATGATTGTTGGCTGTGGCGAAACCCATATGCTACTGATGATCAGCCTACTGCTGGCTATTTTTGGCTATCGACTGGTGTTTCAGCGCCACCTCGACTGGCGCATGGTCACGATGTTGGCGGTAACCCTCTTTTCTGCCTGGCTGGTGTTTCGGGCACCGGGTAACGCGGTGCGAATGAGTGGCGGCGCGGCGGGGGGCGACCTTGCGGGCGGACTCATCCTATCTGTAAAATGGCTGGCGACGAACGTACCTGGCTGGCTGGTTAAAACACCTTTATTGCCGCTTTCGGCTCTCTGGATCATTGCCGGGCGCGCTTTTCTAGCGCGTCAGGGTAGCCTGTCAGGCTTTATGCAGGCCCCCGGATGGTATGTTGGACTGGTTGTAGCAGGTCTGTTACTAGCTACCGTACTGCCCTCTTTTTATGCCACGCAGTTTCTTACGTATCGGGCTGTTAACACCACCTACGCCGTTTTCCTGTTTGGCTGGTTTTATTTGATTACCAGTCAACTGGCTTACAGCAACAAAGCAATTCCTGCTACACCACCCACCTGGCTTTTCCTCGTTGCCGGCCTTTGGTGTCTGGTTAGTCTTGGTATCAGCCAGCCCATGAAACAGCTTTACGGTGACCTGCTACGCGGTAAAGCAGCTACGTATGATCGTGAAATGACTGCCCGTCAGCAGTACCTTGCCACCTCAAAGCCATCCGATACCCTCCGAGTAGCACCGCTTACCGTTTACCCGGCCAGCCTGTTTCTTGAAGACGTACGAACCGACCCCACGCACTGGTGGAATCGCTGCCAGTCAAGCTACTACCACCATAAAACGATTATCGTCGACACTACGCTCCGCGCTTCGACGCCCCGCTTATGACTTCACCCGTTTGTATTATCATACCCTGCTATAACGAGGCCGATCGACTACCCACCGATGCGTTTCTGGCCTATCAGCAAACGCATCCCGACATTTCGTTTTGTTTTGTAAACGACGGTAGTCGCGACCATACAGCCGATGTACTGGCCCGATTACAGCAACAGAACCCAACGCAGGTTACGGTGCTGAATCTGACTCAAAACCAGGGAAAAGCCGGGGCCGTTCGGGCAGGAATGCTTCACTGCGCACAGCTTGGACACGCCTACCTCGGCTACTTCGACGCTGATCTGGCTACCCCACTCACCGCCATCGACGACCTTCGTCTGGTACTCGACAACCACCCCGATTGTGTGTTTGTGATGGGCTCGCGCATCAAACACCTGGGCGTCAATATCAGGCGCGATGCATTCCGGCATTATGTGGGGCGTATCATTGCCACCATCATCAGTGTCATTCTGAAACTACCCGTTTATGATACCCAATGCGGCGCAAAACTGCTTCGTAATGAGGTTGTTACTCGTGTTTTTACTGATCCGTTTATCAGTCCGTGGCTATTCGATGTTGAGTTGATTGCCCGATTAGTCGGTCTGTTTGGTCGACCAAATCTGTCGGGAAAACTGCTGGAAAAGCCGCTACAGGAATGGATCGAACAGGCCGATTCGCGCATCAGCCCAACCTATATGTTCAGGATGTGGGTCGAACTCTATCGCATTTACCGCACGTACCATCATTTGCGCTAACCGGTTATGATTTCTTCGCTGCAAACGTCCCTGAACACCCGCTCGCCCTGGCTAGCCTGGCTACTCATTGCGTTGCCTGTGCTCTTATCAGCCGGTATTGCCTTTCACTTCATTGAGAATATTCCCTGGTACGACGATGTAGAGATGTTCATCGTGTTCATTCAGGATTATTACACGGTTGATACCCTGAACGAGAAAATATACTGGCTGCTCGAACCCAACAATGAACACCGGATTCTATTCGCCAAACTAGCCACCCTGTTTACGTACAACACAACCGGGTACGTCAATTTCCGGGGAATGACGCTGATTGGCAATCTCTTTCTCTTTTTGCTTCTTGGGTTGCTGTATGTCGTATTTCGGTCCATGCGCCTGTCTGTCTGGGCTTTTGTTCCGGTGCCGTTTATTCTGCTTCACCCGCAGTATTTCATGACCATTAGCTGGAGCATTACCAGCCTGCAACACCCGGTTGTGCTCTTTTTGTCGTGTGCGGTCATGTACCTGCTTTCGCGAAGTGGACGAGATCGGTTTCTGTGGGCCATTCCGCTACAGATTTTTGCGTCGCTATCCATGAGTAATGCGCTGTTTGGCTGGCTTAGCGGCGGCGTGGTGCTGTGGCGGCAGGGCCATTACCGGCGGCTGGTCATCTGGGGTGTACTAGGTGTAGTCACCATGGTATTGTATGTGCGTGGTTTCACCAATGCGCAGGGGCACGGCCACAGCCTCGATTTTCTGATTCACAAGCCGCATATGGTCATCATCGGCTTCTTATCGTTCATCGGTGGCTCCTTCGATCTGTTGCCTGTGCTTCCCTATCAATGGCGGGGTATCCTGCCTACACTCGGCGGATTAGTGCTGATAGGAATTGCGCTGTGGCTGCTGAGTCAGATGAACTGGCCATTCAGGCGGCAGTTTTCGGCAACCAACAACCGATCTGTTCGGGCCATGAACGACAATTTTTTTCTGGGTTGCTACGGTCTTTTGCTCATCAATGCTGCCGCCGTGGGGTTGCTACGCATGCGCTACGGATACGGCGTTATGCTGGTCAGTAACTACATGATATATCCGGCACTTCTGATTTGTCTGCTGTATATCAATGGATTGCAGGAACTCACACAACGTTACCGGCCCCTTTGGCAGCGAGTAGGCATGGTGGTGGGGCTTGTTATCTGGGCGGTCTCTTATTTCTGGCATTTACCCGAAATGGTATACCGGAATAAGTTTGTGCAAGCCGGTGCCTATAACCAGCAACACAACGGTATTGGGCTGGGCGGCGAGGTAGGTACGTTTCTGGAAGGATACATCAAAAATGCGCTGGATAGTGCCGTGCAACAGAAGTACTACGAATTTCCCGCCAGTCCGGTGGCCGATTACCCGACAAGCAACGAGCTCATAACGGCTACCATTAAACAGGCTAACGGTTTCTATATTATCGAAAGCCCCGGTCTGCCCGACCCCATCGATCAGGCCTATGCCGTGCTTCAGTCGGCCAACCGAACGTACCTGGCTGCAACCAGCACACCTTACCGATTGGCTACCTTCTGGCTCCATCGCCCGTCGCCCGTTCTTCAGGCCGAACTCCGGGCCAGCGACCTCCGGCCCGGCACCTACCGCGTAGGCTGGGCCCGCTCATCCTCCGCCGGGAAAAGCATTCAGTTTTCCGACCAGGTGATTGTGGCAAAATGAGTCCAAAGTCTAAAGTCTAAAGTTGCGCTGCTAGAGAACGACTGGCTAGCTAGCAGCGCAACTTTAGACTTTAGACATTAGACTTTGGACCTTGGACCTAAAACCTTACAACGCCTCTCCTCCCTTGAAGATGTTTTCTTCGTGCGGGATGAGCGGGTTTTTAAATACGTCGGCGTTGTTGTACGAAAAGCGCTCGGGCTCTTTAGTCGCCTCTGATCGGTGGTGTTTGTAGGCAGTTTGCGACGAGTAGTGGCAAACATATGATTTCCGCGTCTGTCCTTCGGTCTGAATAGCATCGCCACCATGTGCCAGTGCGGCGTGCCAGATCAGCAGGTCGCCCTTTTTGATCAGCAATGTTTCGCGTTTCAGGCCGCTTTCCTGACAGGCTTTGTCCAGGTAGTTGGCGAAGTCGTTCGGGTTATTCGTCGATTCGCCGTTGAAGAAGATACCGTTACCGAAATCGAATTTACGAATCGTGTGCGAACCGGGATAGTAGAACAGCGGTCCCGAATCGGGCTTTACATCTTCCAGCGCAATCCAGGCGGCGGCCAGGTGGCTCGGAATCTCTGATACCACATACGCAAAATCCTGGTGGGTAGGCTGCTGACTACCATACTTAAACAGCAGACTTTGCATAGCCACTACCCGGTCGTTGAAAACCGCTTCCAGAAACGTAACGATGTGTTTGTGCAGCATGATTTTCTTACCGACAACCGAAGCATCGTGAAAATCCATGTATTTAATGTACGGACCATCCAATACCGACTGCGGCACGTTTTTCACCGCCAACACCGGCGTTTTCGTGTACTCGGGCAAATCGATACGTACCTGCATGTCGTATTTTTCGTGCTCATCGATCACGTGTTCTACCTCACCCCAGAGCATATCGATCCACTCGGTCGGAATCGCCTGTTCGAAAATGACGTAGCCGTTCTTCTTCCAGAACTCCAGTTTTTCGGCCATATCATAAGGCACAGAATCGCCGGGCGCAAACTGCTTACTAAACTGTTGGATATCGACATTCTTCTTGTCGATCCAGGGAACAGTTTGATAATCAAACTCAGTAACCCGCTTGGGCGCGGGCTGAATAGCCTGTTTAACAATGCCCTTCAGGCGATTGATAACGCTCATAAATAAATTCCTGTTAACGCGCGAACACGCGATGTTGACGTATAAAGCAGAAACAAAGGTAATTAACCCCCTATTGAAACGGACGAAATTTGCGGCAACCATTTTTTACGGCCTTCTGTTGCAAAAGCGTATTGATTCCTCTCTTTCGCCATTTCTATGTGGATTGTCAGGCTCGCCCTTGAAAAAAAGTATACTATAGCCGTCATGGCGTTGCTGATACTGATCATGGGATCGGTAGCCAGCCTGCAAATGCCCACCGACATATTTCCCCGAATAAATATCCCCGTTGTAACGGTTCTTTGGGGTTATACCGGCCTGTCGACCAACGAAATGGAGAAGATGATTACCAACTTCTCCGAGACTTCGCTCATCAATAACGTATCTGACATTCAGCGCGTTGAGTCGCAGACCTATAACGGTACGGCGGTTATTAAGCTCTACTTTCAACCAACGGTAAAGATTGAAGAGGCGCTGGCTCAGGTAGCTGCCATTTCGCAAACGATTATTGTGCGCATGCCGCCCGGCACGCAGCCACCGCTCATTGTTCGCTACAACGCCACCGACGTGCCTGTACTTCAGCTAGGCCTCTCGTCGGATAGCCTCACCGAATCACAAATAACTGATTATTCGGCCACGCGCATTCGTCCACAGATGGCTACGGTGTCGGGCAGTCGGATGTCGCAACCCTTCGGCGGGCGAACCCGTCAGATTGTGGTTGACCTGGAACCGGAACAGCTGATTGCCCACGGAATCACCCCCGAAGAGGTAACCAACGCGGTATCGGCCCAGAACCTGACCCTCCCCAGCGGATCGTTACGCCTGGAAGATCGCGAATACACCGTTCGACTGAACAGTAAACCCGATGTCATTTCAACGCTCAACGACGTGCCTGTGAAAGTGGTTGGCGGCGTTACCGTTCACATGCGCGATGTAGCCAATGTACACGACGGCTCGGCGGTGCAGACCAACGTGGTGAAACAAGACGGCAGTCGGGGCGTATTGCTGAGTGTGGTAAAAACCGGAAACGCCTCTACTACCCGCGTAGTCGATGATATTAAAAACCGCGTACTGCCCACCATTCGGGCATCTGCTCCGGCCGGCCTGCGACTGGTAGCCCTCTTCGACCAATCTATTTTTGTGCGGGCTTCTATTGAAGGTGTGGTGGTTGAAGGCATCATTGCGGCCCTGCTCACAGCGGCCATGATTTTGCTTTTTCTGGGAAGCTGGCGCAGCACGCTGATTGTGGCCACGTCTATTCCACTATCCATTCTGGCCTCGCTGACAACGCTGTATCTGCTGGGCGAAACGCTGAATATCATGACGCTGGGCGGTTTGGCGCTGGCCATCGGTATTCTGGTCGATGATGCTACCGTAACCATCGAAAACATTCACCGAAACGAAGAGCTTGGCCTTCCCCTGCGAGAAGCCATTCTGGAAGGAGCGGCCCAAATTGCTACACCAACGCTGGTGGCTACCCTCACCATCTGTATCGTGTTTGTGTCGGTGTTGTTTCTGGAAGGTCCCGCCCGGTTCCTGTTCGGTCCGCTGGCTATGGCTGTTGTATTCGCCATGCTCGCCTCCTATATTCTGTCGAGAACGCTGGTGCCCATGATGGCCGACCTGATGCTACGGGGAGAAAAAGGGCATGGGGCAGACGATTCTACCCCCAGCCCCAAGCGCCGCACTTTCCACGACCAGTTCAACGCGGGTTTCGAGCGTTTTCAGAATAGTTACCTGCGTGCGCTTGTCTGGTCGCTGAATCACCGAAAGACAGTGTTGGCATTATTTGCGCTTACCGTTGGCGTAACGGTCGTGATGCTGCCTTACATCGGCCGCGACTTCTTCCCACGGGTCGATGCCGGTCAGATCAAACTTCACATGCGGGCTCCGGCCGGCTCACGGCTCGAAGAAACAGAGCGCCTTGCCGCCGAGACAGAAGCCATTGTACGCGAGGTTATTCCCGAACGCGAAGTGGCTTCGGTCATCAGCAACATTGGCCTTACCTCCGAACGGTATAACTTTATTTTCACCGATAATGCCGCCGCCGGATCGGGAGATGCTGAACTGCTGATTTCGCTAGCCGAAGACCCCAGCCGGCCCACCGACGATTACATCCGTGAGTTGCGCACTCGCCTGCGCGAAGAAATGCCCGAGGTAACGTATTTTTTCCTGGCCGCCGATATTGTGGGCCAAATCCTGAACTTCGGCCTCACCTCACCCATCGACGTACAGGTGAGCGGTTTCGACCGGGGAAACAACCTCAAAATAGCCCGCGAACTCCGGCAGCGCATCGCCCAGATTCCTGGTGCCGTTGACGTACACATTCATCAGGTGCTCGATGCACCCGAAATTTTTCTGGAAGTCGATCGCGAACGGGCCAGTCAGTTTGGGCTTACCGAGCAACGGGTGGCCACCAACCTAAATATTTCGCTGAGCGGCACCGCGCAGGTACGTCCCAACTTCTGGCCCGACCCTGCCACCGGGTTCCCCTACCTGATTGCCGTTCAAACACCGCCCTATAAATTAGACAGTTACGATAAGCTGTTGCGCACGCCACTGGTGGCCAATCAATCCATGACGCCGCAACTGCTCAGCAACGTAGCCACGGTAAAACGCAGTACAACGCCGCAGATCATTAACCGGGTGAATACACAGCCAACCTACGATGTGTACGCCGCCGTTGAACGCACCGACTTGGGCTCTGTAGCTAAAGAACTTAACAAGCTGGCGAAAGAATACGAGCCGCAACTGAAACCCGGCAACAAGATTCTGATTCGCGGGCAAGTCGAAAGTATGGAGAGCGCCTTTAGCCGCCTGGGCATCGGTATTATTTTTGCCGCCGGACTCGTGTATCTGCTTATGGTGGTCAATTTTCAGTCCTTCCGCTATCCGTTTATCATCATCACAGCTTTGCCCGGTGCCCTGTGTGGCATGGTCTGGATGCTGTTTCTTACCCACACCACCTTTAGTATTCCCTCGCTAATGGGGGCCATCATGAGCGTTGGGGTAGCCACGGCCAACAGTATCCTGATGGTTAGTTTCGCGAAAGATCACCTACCCGAAATAAACAACAACGCCTACGAAGCCGCCCTGGAAGCAGGACGTACCCGACTACGGCCTATTCTAATGACGGCTATTGCCATGATCATCGGCATGCTGCCCATGTCGCTGGGCCTTGGCGAAGGAGGCGAGCAAAACGCACCTCTGGGCCGAGCCGTTATTGGTGGTCTTTTACTGGCAACGTTCACTACCCTGCTGTTTGTACCAACCGTATTTAGTTATCTGGCAGGTGGTGAGAGGGTGAGGGGTGAATTGGTGAAGGGTGAAGGGTGAAGGGCGTGAGCACCAATTCACCCTTCACCCCTCACCAATTCACCCTTCACCCTCTCACCCATGATCTATCACATCGTAACCGAAGCAGACTGGAACCGACAGGCCGACGAGCCGGAGTATGAAGCGGCTAGTTTACAGACCGAAGGCTTTATCCATTTATCGACGAAAGAGCAGGTGGCTGGTGTGTTGGAACGGTATTATCAGAACGTACCCAACTTATTGTTGCTCCAGATAGATCCAAACAAGCTGATACAAAGCCTGCGTTACGAATTGGCCACGAATAATGAACACTTCCCGCACCTCTACGGCAAACTGAATAAAGACGCCGTAGTGATGGTGGAAAAAATAAAGAGCCTGTAGCACCGAAGCTGGAGCTTCGGTAGGCATTGACATACCCATACGGCCGAAGCTGGAGCTTCGGCATTACCTTCTCCTATGAAACGACTCCTCCTCTTTCTGATTCCACTTGGACTGGTTGCTCTGTTTGTCTTTGTTGGCATCTTACCGCGCATTAAAAACAAGCAGGAATTACTGGCCGATGCCGACGCCGAACGTACCCGCGAACTGATTGTCAATGCTGTTTCGCTGCAACAGGGCATGGATTCAACCGGACTAACCTTACCCGGCCAAATTCGACCTTTTCTGGAATCACCCATTCGCGCCCGCTCGCAGGGTTTTGTGAAAAAACGAATGGCCGATATTGGCAACACGGTTCAGAAAGGGCAGCTTCTGGCTACGCTCGACGTACCTGAAATTGAGCAGGATCTGGCCCGTGCCCGCGCCGATCTGGCTCTGGCCCAAACCAATCTCGCCCGCGTAACCAGCGTGACCCTGGCCGGCGCTGTCTCGACACAGGAAATCGACAATCGGCGGTCGGCGGTGTCTGTGGCCGAAGCCAATCTGCGGCGGTTTCAGTCAGTGCGGGGGTTGCAGGAAATCAGAGCGCCATTCAACGGCATCATCACAACGCGTGACGTCGAAGTAGGCGATCTTATCTCGCCCACTTCAGTGAAACCCCTGTATACACTCGCCCAAACAGACCGGTTGCGCGTATATGTCGATGTACCACAGACCTATTTTCAGCACATCAAAGTAGGTATGTCGGCTACAGTAACCATTGCTGAACTGAAAGGCCGAACACTGACCGGTACCGTTGCCCGCACGGCTGGTTCGTTGAGTAATGATTCGCGAACGCTGTTAACCGAGGTAGTGATTCCAAACCCCGGCCGAAGCATTCCCTCAGGCTTATACGCCCAGGTCAAATTCGCACCGCGCGGCGCCGCGCAGGGAGCTGTCCTTCTCCCTGCCAACGCACTGAAAATTACCCCTAAAGGAGCAGTTACCGTTGTGCTCGACGAAAACATGAAAGTTCGCTTCCAGCCTATCACGTTGGGTCGCGACTACGGCACCGTCATTGAAGTCACCTCTGGCCTGACTGGCAACGAACGGGTTATCACCAACCCCAATGACCGCCTGAAAGATGGCCTGAAAGTTCGGTTACGTCAACAGAAAACAAAGCCTGCACAGGCGTAGAAAAGAGTTTGTGGTTTGTAGTTTGAGGTTTGTAGTTGCGCTGCTAATGAACCAAGTCGTGATTAGCAGCGCAACTACAAACCTCAAACTACAAACCACAAACCCATTCCCTTTATGAATAAACTGATCGTCCTCTTTTTTCTTTCCAGCTGTGCCGTTGCGCAAACCAGTCCGCCGGGTGGGGCAGTTACGTTACAACCTGGGGCGGGCACCGTGCAACCAATGGGTACTGCAACGTCTCAATCGGCTCCTGTACCAGGTACGTTGGCAGGTGATGCTCCTGCAACCGTTGATTTGTCGATCTCGGGTTTTCAACGGTTCAACGACCCGCTCCTCACTGATCTTATCCAAACCGGTTTAGCCAATAGTCCCAGCCTACGGGCGGCCATCAGCCGGATTGAAGAGGCGCGGGGTCGGGTACGGGTGGCGCAGTCGTTTTTGCAGCCCTCGGTCAGGAGCAGCGTCTTGGTAACAACCCAAAGCCTGTCCGAACATCGGCCGGTAGCTATTCCGTTAGCCGTTGATAAGCTACCTCGTTTTCAGTTAAGTACGTTTCAGCTACTTCCGATCGATGCCAGTTGGGAGCTTGATCTGTTCAAGCGCATTCGCAGCGGTATCGCACTGGCTCAGCAGCAAACGCAGGCTTCGGAAGCCGATCTGCGGGCGTTTCGTCTTACCCTTGCCGCCGACATTGCCCGCACCTACTACCTCATTCGCGCCAACGAATCGGAACAGACCGTTTTCCTGCGCAACATCGCGACCCGCGATTCTACATTGGGTATTGTGCGCGAACGATTTCGGGTAGGTTTAGTCAACCAACTGGATGTGCAACGCGCGGAAACCGATGTGGCCGGCCTTCGCGTCCAGGTAATGGGTCTACAACGCGCTCGCACTGAACTGGTCAACGCATTGGCGCAATTAACCGCACAGGAACCGGCCACGTTTGGCATCGAGGCTAACCTGTCTCCGTCGGGTGCGTTGCCAGGTACGTTACCGATATTTCCGTACGCCGCCATCACGCCCGATCTGCTCCGCCGCCGCCCCGATCTGCTTCAAGCCGACCGCGCTATTCAAGTAGCCGGGGCGCAGGTGGTGTTACAACAGGCCAGTATTCAGCCACGTGTTACACTGGTTGGGTCGGGTGGGCTACTTTCCGGTCAGTTAGGTTATACGTTTGCCCCCAGCAGTGCTACCTATCTGCTGGGCGTCAATGCCTCTGTGCCCCTCTATGAAGGTCGGCGCAACCGGGAAAACGTGGCTTTGTCTCGGCAACAGATTACCACAAGTCAGCAGACATACCTGCAAACGTACCAGATTGCACAGCGCGAAGCCGAAACCGCCCTCGACAACCTTACGTACCTGCGGCAGCAACTCGACCTTCAAAATCAGACGCTTACTCTGGCACGACGCACCGAACAGTATAACCGCGAGCTGTACGTAAAAGGCCTAACTACATACCTCGATGTGCTGGATGCGCAACGTACCGTGCTGGCCAATGAGCAACAATATGTTCAGCTCCGCGGACAGGAGGTGCAATATCTGGTGGCTTTACTGAGGGCACTGGGCGGTGATTTCTAAGCAGGCGCGTGGATTCTGCCCCTGAAGCTGGCGCAAGCACATGCTCGCGCCAGCCGCGCCAGCTTCGCGTTTCTGCCGATAGCATTGCAAGTAAAAAGGATTTGCCTTTTCCTTTCCCTGAAAACCAACCCCTTTACAATCAACCGCTATGGCTTCTCACGATATTGATTCACTTTCGGGCGACCGCCGCCGTTTTCTGAAAACGTCGGGACTTTTCACGGGCAGCGCCCTTCTCTCCAGCCTTCCCTTCGGGTTGTCTGCCGCCGCAAATCCCGGCTTTCACACCTCCGTCGACGACACCATCAAAGTAGCTCTGATCGGTTGTGGTGGTCGGGGAAGAGGTGCCGCTATGCAGGCACTGAATACCAAGCAGAACATTAAGATTGTGGCCATTGCCGATGCGTTTCAGGACCGGGTCGATCTGGCTTACAAGACGCTGACAAACAAGCCGGAGAATGCTGCGAAAGTGGATCTGCCCAAGGAGCGGCAATTTGTTGGCTTAGATGCCTACAAACAGGCTATTGCCCTTGCCGACGTGGTTATTCTGGCCACGCCTCCGGGCTTTAGACCAAGCCACTTTGAGGAAGCGGTTAAGCAGAACAAGCACATTTTCATGGAGAAGCCCGTTGCCACCGATGCACCGGGTATCCGTCGGGTGTTGGCTGCGGCTGAAGAAGCAAAAAAGAAGAAGCTGAACGTAGTGGTTGGTTTGCAACGCCATTACCAAAGTAACTACCGCGAAGCCATGAAACGGATTCACGACGGAGCCATCGGCGACATCGTAGGCGGTAGCGTATACTGGGTTAGCGGCGGCGTTTGGATGAATCCCCGTCAGCCTGGTCAGACCGAGCTGGAATACCAAATGCGTAACTGGTACTATTTCAACTGGTTATGCGGCGACCATATCACCGAACAGCACGTTCATAACATTGACGTAGCCAACTGGGCAAAGCAGGGTTATCCGGTTTCGGCACAGGGTACTGGCGGCCGTCAGGTACGTAACAGCAAAGACCACGGCGAGATTTTCGATCACCACATCGTTGATTTCGTGTATGCCGACGGCACCACGATCAATAGCCAATGTCGCCATTACGAAGGAACGTTCAGTAAAGTAGATGAGCAATTCCTGGGTACCAAAGGCCGAATCGACTCTTTCAATGGCAACAAAACGATCTTGAAATCGTATAAAGGGCAGCCCATCTACGCCCACGGAAGTGCCAAAACAGACATCGACCCCTATCAGGTAGAGCATAACGAGCTCTTCGAGGCAATTGCCAAAGGCCAGTACAAATTTGCGGATGCTGAAAACGGAGCCAAAAGCACGATGACCTCGATCATGGGCCGTATGGCAACGTATTCTGGCAATGTGGTGAAGTGGGACGACGCTATCAATTCACAGATCAACCTCTTCCCCGATACCCTCGCCTGGGATGCCAAACCCAAACTCCTGCCCAACGCCGACGGATTCTACCCAGTAGCCGTTCCGGGCAAGACGATTACCGTGTAACACCAGAGGAGAGAATAAAGCAAAGGGCGCCAGGAATACTAATCCTGGCGCCCTTTGCGCGTTAATACCAACCCGCTGCTAGTCAGGCAACACACTTTTCACCTTCTCGCCGCCATGTCCAGCAGGAGATTGCCGGGACGGACGGGCAATAAGCGGCCTTCTTTTGTTGTCAATCCCATTTTTTCGAGCCAATCGGCAAACTCCGGGGCTGGTTTTAAACCTAGCACCCTGCGCACATACTGAGCATCGTGAAAACTGGTGCTCTGGTAATGCAGCATCACATCGTCGGCACCGGGCAGGCCCATCACGAAGGTGACACCCGCCGCGCCGAGTAAGGTTAAGAGCGTATCCATATCGTCCTGATCGGCCTCGGCGTGGTTGGTGTAACACACGTCGACGCCCATGGGCAGACCAAGCAGTTTTCCACAGAAATGATCTTCCAGCCCTGCCCGAATAATCTGCTTACCATCATACAGATATTCGGGCCCGATGAAACCCACCACTGAGTTGACCAGCAACGGATTGAACACCCGCGCCACGGCATAAGCCCGAACCTCGCAGGTTTGTTGATCAACGCCATGATGCGCATTGGCCGATAATGCACTTCCCTGACCCGTTTCAAAATACATCACGTTTTGCCCAACCGTGCCGCGCCCCAGCGCCAGGGTGGCTTCGTACCCTTCGCGTAGCAGGGCCAGATCAACGCCGAACGACCGGTTTACGGCCTCGGTGCCGCCAATGCTCTGAAACGCCAGATCGACCGGTGCGCCCTGCTCAATGGCCCGGATGGTGGTGGTCAGGTGACTCAGCACGCAGGTTTGGGTAGGAATAGCCAGCCTTTCACGTACCTGATCGAGCATACGGAGCAGGTTGATGGTGGCAGGTACGCTGTCGGTGGCTGGGTTCACTCCGATAACTGCGTCGCCCGATCCGTAGCAGAGACCGTCGATAAGGCTGGCTGTAATACCGAGCAGATCGTCGGTGGGATGGTTGGGTTGCAGGCGGGTATGGAAATGACCGGGACCACCCAGCGTATTTTTGAATCGGGTAACGATGTGGCAGTTGCGCGCTACGCTGATCAGATCCTGGTTGCGCATCAGTTTCGACACGGCGGCGACCATTTCGGGCGTCAGACCCCGGTGCAGGTTGGTCAGTTGAGCCGGCTCAGCCGCCAGCAGATAGTCGCGGAAATCACCAACGGTAAGGTGACTGATCTGAGCAAAGGCCTCGGCGTCGTGTGTATCGATGATGAGCCGGGTTACTTCATCCTGGTCGTAGGGAATCACGGCTTCGTTTAGGAACAAGGTCAGCGGCAAGTCGGCCAGCGTCATTTGCGCCGCCACCCGCTCTTCGGCCGATGACGCCACCAGACCAGCCAGCTCATCGCCCGACCGTCGGGGCGACGCCCGCGCCAGCAGCGTTTTCAGATCGGCGAAGGTGTAGGTACGTTGCCCGATGGTGTGGCGATACATGGCGCGTGGGTTTTCTGTAGAGACGCAATATCTTGCGTCTCTCAGGCGCGTCAGCAACAAAGCGTGCCTAACCTATTGACAGAAACAACCCATTGCTGACGCGCCTGAGAGACGCAAGATATTGCGTCTCTACAGAAACCTTCCTACCCAATGAAAATTTCCTGGCGAACGGCCTGTGCGTTAGTTATCTCGAATATGGTGGGCACCGGCGTGTTTACCAGCCTGGGGTTTCAGCTCGCCGTGGTGCAAAACACCTGGTCGATTGTGCTGTTGTGGGTGCTGGGCGGCGTGCTGGCCCTGATTGGCGCCTTTACCCTGGCCGAACTGGGTACGCATTACGCCCACGAAAATGGGGGCGATTACGTGTTCATCAGCAAAGGGCTGCATCCGTTTCTGGGTTACCTGTCAGCCTGGGTTTCGCTGGTAGGTGGATTTGCGGCGCCAGTGGCTATTGCGGGGAAAGCGATGGAATCATACCTGGCTCCGTTTGGACTACCCAACCTACGAATATTAACGGTCGTGATCATCTTGCTGATCGGAGGCCTGCACTCGGTCAGCCTGCGCCATAGCAGCCTGTTTCAGAACGTGACGACGCTGGTGAAAATCGGTTTTATTGCCGTGATTTTGGCGATTGGCGCGTTTGTGTCGGCTATTCCCGACAATGCCCTGCGGTGGGATGCCAGTTACCAGACCGAGGTATTTACCTCCCCCTTCGCTGTTTCATTGTTGTACGTCACCTACGCCTACACCGGCTGGAACGCGGCGGCGTATATCGTGGCCGAAATTCGTGATCCGCGCCGGAATCTGCCGCGTGCGCTATTGCTGGGTACGTTGGGCGTTACGGTTGTTTACATCGCCCTGCAACTGGTACTCCTCAAGTTCGCCCGCGTGGAGCAATTGCAGGGGCAGGTTGATGTGGCCGTTATTTCGCTGGCGAATGTGCTGGGTCCTTCCGGAGGGCGGTGGATCAGCGCGGGCATTGCCTTTCAATTGATCGCTACCATGAGCTCATACGTCTGGATCGGCGGGCGCGTCACGCAGCGCATGTCGCAGGATTTTCCGCTTTGGCGCTTCTTTAGCAAGCAGACAGCGCAGCAAATTCCGGTGCGGGCCATCTGGCTACAGGTGGGTATCACGCTAATGCTGCTGTTCTCAGGTACGTTGGAACAGGTGCTGCTCTGCACTTCGTTTGTACTACAACTGATGGGCACGCTGGCGGTGGCGAGTTTACTGCGAACCCCACGTCAGCCCGGCGATTTCCCAAGCCCGCTCCGTCCGTGGCTGCAATGGATCTACATCACTTTTAGCGTGTTCGTTCTCAGCTTCATCTTAACCGACCGCCCCCGCGAAAGCCTGATCGGCCTGGCGGTGGTGGCAATTGGTGGAGTCACGTACTGGATTAGGCCGAGGGTGGGGAGGATCAAGGTTTAATGTTCAACGTCCGGCGTCTAAAGCCCCAATTGTCCATTCGTTAAGATCCTTTGCCTAAACCATTTCGAGTATAGTTAGTCAATAGAGATATAACTACACAATAGATCGTGCTTCACTCAACGCACACTCAAATCATGAATCGCTTTTCACTCCTGTTGGTAGGGTCATTGCTTACGTCATCGACCTTAACCCTTGCTCAAAATGGTGGCCTTACGCAGGCGGCCCTCGAAGCAGCCAGTTCGTTTGTCATTACCAATGCGCAGGTAGCCGACGCCTCACGGCAGGCCGTGCAACAGATGGACGCCAAAAATCCGATTGCTGGCCCTAACGACCCCTACACCGTTCGCCTGAATAAAATTGTCAGTCGTCACCGTAGCATGAACGGTGTGCCCATCAACTACAAAGTATATATGGTAAAAGATGTGAATGCTTTTGCCACCGCCGACGGAAGTGTGCGGGTGATGAAAGGCCTGATGGATCTGATGACGGATCAGGAATTGCTGGCGGTAATGGGTCACGAAATTGGGCACGTGATTAACCAGGACTCACGCGATGGTATGAAAGCAGCCATTCGCCGGTCAGCAGCAATCAACGCATTGGGCTCAACGTCAGGTACGTTAGGTAAACTATCGCGCTCACAACTGGCTGGTGCGTTCGACTATGTGGCGAATGCTAAATTTAGTCGGCAGCAGGAAACAGAGGCGGATGATTACAGCTATCAGTTTCTAAAGAAAAACGGTTACAGCGTGATGGCCCTGGCCTCATCGTTCGAGAAGCTGGCGAAGCTAAGCGGTGGCGGCGGCGGTAAGTTGACCGAATTCATGTCGAGTCACCCCGACAGTGCCAAACGCGCTCAGCGTATCCGCGACCGGGCCAAGAGAGATGGGCTGACGCGGTAGGTAGCAAGGGGCATAGGGCTTAGGGCAACTGGCGCGAGCGTTTGCTCGTGCCTATAATGTCGCAAGCATTCGCTTGCTGCCCGACAAGGCATACGGTAGTGAAAAGAACCCGTTTGTACTATTACCATTTGTCAGCCTTGAGCGTATTGCGCATTCGCGTTGCAAGCAGATGCTTGCGATATAAAAGGCACGAGCAAATGCTCGCGCCAGCAAACGCACAAAAAAGCCGTTCCTGATTCAGGAACGGCTTTTTGATTCTTCAGTTGTTGTAAAAAGCGTAATTAGTGACTCCAGCCACTAGAAAATATATTTGTTCTCGGCGATCATGGCATCGGCCACGCGGCGACGAGCGTCTTTCAGGTTGATCGGCTCAATCTTAGTGAACCGTTTCAGGCCCATCAGCATCACGCGGAGTTCGTCCCCTTCGGCAAAGCTCGTAATGGCTGAACGACCCGCGGCACTGATTTTCTCAACGGCTTCGTGCAGGTACGTGATCGCGATGTCTTTCTGCAACGATAGCGCTTCTTCACCTTTCACCCCGATCGACTTCTCGACGCGCAGCAGCACCGACTCGGCTACATACACTTCAATAGCCATATCGGCCAGGTTCATCAGGATCTCCTGTTCGTGCGAAAGTTTACCCATGAACTTCTGAACGGCAGCACCGGCGATCATGAGCACTGATTTTTTCAGGTTTTTCAACACCTTCTTCTCGGCCGCAAACATTGACTCGTCTTCATCGGCGCTGAAATCAGGAATCGACATGATCTCTTTGGCAATGGCCATAGCCGGTGTCATCAGGTCGAGTTCGCCTTTCATGGCGCGCTTCAACAGCATGTCCACCACCAGCATCCGGTTGATCTCGTTGGTGCCTTCAAAGATCCGGTTGATCCGGGCATCACGGTAGGCACGCTCCATGGGCGCGTCGGCCGAGTAGCCCATGCCGCCATACACCTGCACGCCTTCGTCCACTACGTAGTCGAGCACTTCCGAGCCGTGTACTTTCATGATCGCGCACTCGATCGCGAACTGCTCCAGGGCTTTTAGTTTCGCGGTGGCGTCGTCCATCCCGCCCGCTTTCAGGTCTTCGATAGCATCATCGATGTTCTGGCCGGCGCGATAGCTGGCTGATTCAGAAGCATATACCTTGATCGCCATTTCGCCCAGTTTGTGCTTGATAGCACCGAAGCGGGAGATGTTGATACCGAACTGCTTCCGTTCATTCGAGTAGCGAACCGCGTCGTTGATCGCCTGTTTGGCACCACCTACTACGGCAATACCCAGTTTGATACGACCAATGTTCAGGATGTTTACGGCAATCTTGAAGCCGTTACCCCGCTCTGACAGCAGGTTTTCAACGGGCACTTTCACGTCGGTGAAGAACACCTGACGCGTATCTGAACCTTTGATACCCAGCTTATGCTCAGGCTCGTTCATCGTGATGCCTTCGTACGAACGCTCTACGATGAAGGCTGATAAATTTTTGTCATCGTCGATTTTGGCGAAGACGATATATAGGTCTGCGAAACCACCGTTGGTGATCCACATTTTCTGGCCGGTGACGGTGTAGAACTTACCATCTTCCGTCAGTTTAGCTTTTGTTTTACCCGAGTTGGCATCTGACCCTGAATCAGGCTCAGTAAGACAGTAAGCGGCTTTCCATTCGCCCGTGGCCAGTTTTGGCAGGTATTTCGCCTTCTGCTCGTCGTTACCATAATACACGATCGGCAGGGTACCAATACCCGTATGCGCCGACAGGGCCACCGAAAACGAGTGCCCGGCACCGGTTGCCTCAGCCACCAGCATCGACGTGTTGAAGTTCATGCCAAATCCGCCGTACTCCTCCGGAACCGACGTACCCAGCAAACCAAGTTCACCCGCTTTGTCCATCAGTGACGACATCAAGTCCGGCGATTTGGCGGCATCGATTTCGTCCAGACGAGGCCAGATTTCTTTGGCCAGAAACTCACGGCAGGTGGCCGCAATCATCTGTTGCTCTTCGGTAAACTCTTCAGGAATGAACACCTGCGAGGCGTCCGTGTCTTTAATCAAAAACTCGCCGCCTTTAATCGAAGCTTTATTGTCGGTCGCAATCATTGTTCAGGAATTGTTATGCGTGCATACTATTTACGTACAAAGATGGCGAATAATTTAATAGGTAGTATGCATGCATACCATTTTTTACACGAACGGTTTCCGGCTTAATACAGTAACTTTCCAGCTTAATTGTCAATACGCGTTGCTGTCATTGAGTAGTCATTAGGCTTCGCCATCATTAATAGTCATTCGTCGTAAAGCAATCAATGACGGCGAAGCCTAATGAGTACTTAATGACAGCAACGCGTAATGACTTAATTTACCAACCTAACTATGGAATTTCTTTCAACAATTGACACCACTACCTGGCTTATCATTGGGGGTGTTCTTCTCTTCCTGCTACTTGTCGCTTTATACCTCCGCTGGTCGGGCAAGAAAAGCCCGAAGGCAATCGCACAAGCGACGCAGAATGGTATGACCGTGAAAGTGTTGTACTGCCAGCCCAGCAAAAATGACCGGACCATATTCGGGGGCGTGGTGAAATACGATAAAGTATGGCGCACCGGAGCCAACGCGGCTACCATCATCGAACTGGCGCAGGATGTGCGCATCAACGGCAATCGGCTCACCAAAGGTCGTTATTCACTCTACACCATTCCCACGCCTAACGACTGGACCGTGATCATCAATCGCCGGACGGGGCAGTGGGGTGTCAGCTATAAAGAAGCGGCCGACATCATGCGTTTCCCGGCCAGTACCCGTCCTTACAGCCCAGCCGCGGAGCAGTTTTTTATCAGCTTTGAACCCCAGCCCGGTGGCCTCAACATGCTGCTAACCTGGGATGACGTTCAGGTAGTGGTACCGTTCCAGAAAGCGGCGTAGGGTTCTTGAGTGCTTCACTCTATAGAGTATTGCTTCGCGCATTAGGCCCAATACATCGCCCAGGTCTTCCCTAGTCCGGGCAATGTTATTTTATAACCTCAACAAGGTGTGCTGGCTGGGCTCTGTCGACCAGCATTTGCAGCGTTGTGGTTTCGTATACGGCGAGGTTAGCGTCACGTACCTGGAGCATAATAGGCCGGATAGCGCAGGTTTCCTCATCTTCACAATCATCGCAGCGAACGTAGAAGTTGAGCGACACGCAGGGCGTAGGCGCAATGGGGCCATCGATAACACGGATTACCTGGGCTAGTGTAATACGCTCTGGGTCGACCCGGAGCAGATAACCGCCGCCCTTTCCTTTCTGGCTTTGCAGCATACCCTGGTTACGCAATTCGAGCAGAATAGCCTCCAGAAATTTCTGCGGAATCGATTCACGGGCCGCTATTTGTGAAATAAGTACCGGGCCTTCTCCGTATAGCTCGGTAAGGGTCTTCAGTGCCTTGATGGCATATTTAGCTTTTTTTGAAATCATAGGTCAAATCCAGTTTATGCGTGAATGCGGGTCGTATAGCACAACACCCTTTTTGATCTATAAATTTTATATAGTATTATGAAAAATAAAAATAGCGCCTGTTGCGGGCGCTATTTTTAATCAATAATCCTTGATCGGCTTGATGTCGTAGTAGGCTCTTATCTCTTCTACTGACGGCGTTTTCTGCGGGCGTACGATCCGAAAACCACAGAATGAGGCCGAGGTCATCCACCAGTCAGATTTGGGGCTTTGTGGATCAATCACTTTCCAGGCGGGGTCTGATGGCGTGCGGGCGGCCGAGCGTGCCACCGTGGCTTCATCATCCCACGAACCGCCCCTAACACTGTTCGGATACAGCGTTTTCCGAGGGGCATAAGGTTCTTTCACCAGCCCTTTGGCTACCTGTGCGTAGTAATCGGCAATGTACTGATCCTGCGTCCATTCCATCACGTTGCCGTGCATGTCGTGCAGGCCAAAGGCGTTTGGTTTTTTGGTGCCGATCTTTTTATAACCGCCATCGCTATTGTCTTTGAAGACCGCATACGTGCCCAGCTGTTTCGAGTCTGCACCAAACGAGAACGGCGTGGTAGTACCAGCCCGACAAGCATATTCCCATTCAGCTTCGGTAGGCAGGCGGTAGAAAACACCCGTTTTGTCGTAAAGCCACGCGCAAAATTTGACCGCCGCGTACTGCGTCATGTTAATGGCCGGATACCCCGTTCGCCCCATACCAAACGACATATCGACATACGAGGGACTAGGCCGGGTTGTCGCATCTGTTTTACTGAGGTCGGCCCCTTCCGGATAACGCGAAGCCATTTCCTTCTCGATGTTCTTCGTGGTAAACAAGTCGTAGATATCCCAGGTGATCTCAAACTTCCCCATCCAGAATGGCTCGATAGTAACCTTATGCTGCGGCCCCTCGTCGGGTTTACGACCTTTTTCGGTCGCCGGACTGCCCATTAGGTACGTCCCGCCGGGAATTGCCTGCATCGGATACGTTTGATTGCTACCCGTAATAACCTGGGTGTAGGATAAAAAATCGGTTGTTTGCCCAACCGTTTTTTGGCAAACAAGTAGTGAAATAAGGAAAAGAGCCGTTAAACGAACCATAGAGATCATTGTCTTTTGATTACATCAAGAAAGTCGAGTAGTACGTAAACTACCTTTCATGAAAACTTCGGCCGAATTTTTGCTTGATTAATTACAATTGATTAACGAAATAGTTTTATTGCATTTGTATATTGGCATCAACTTCTGAATTTCCAACCAGCTCAACTATGAATAAATGCATATTCCTCGACCGTGACGGCGTATTGAACGAGGACAGGTCTGATTATGTCTACCGGGTCGAAGATTTTATTATTCCTGACGGCGTTGTCGAAGGGCTTCGCAGACTCAAGGAGGCAGGCTATATGCTGATCGTAATTACCAATCAGGCGGGGATTGCCAAAGGGCTATACACCCGCGATGATGTGATGCGCTGCCATTCGTACCTCCAGGAAAAATGCGGCCACCTGATCGACGATATCTATTACAGCCCACACCATCCCGATTACACCACCCGATCGCTAACACGCAAGCCGGAGTCGCTGATGCTCGAAAAAGCCATTGCCAAATACAACATCGACGTTAACCAGTCGTGGATGATTGGTGATGCCCTGCGCGATATGCTTGCCGGGCGCCGTGTGGGCGTGAAAACGGTACACGTCACCCACGCCCCCACCGAACCCGCCGCCGGCGATTGCATTGCCGATAACCTGCTAAAAGCCTCCGAACGCGTACTGGCTTTTCATTGAGAGAGAACAAAAAGCTTTTATGCTTGCGTTTATTGCTTTCGCTAGGCCCTTCGACAAGCTCAGGGTGACAGGAAACTCAAGTTCGTCGTTCATATTCTTTAGTTTCCTGTCACCCTGAGCTTGTCGAAGGGCCTAGCGAAAGTTCTTTGTCCCTCTTTGCACCATTTACCGTATAACATACATTCCCCTTCAACTATACGAAAGGCACCGGAATTCTGCGTTTATTAGCGGCGTAAACCCTTGCCATTCATGTTCTTTTCTGCCCCCGCCCGCCTGTGGCTGGCACTCCTGACCGTCACGCTGACGCTGTCGCACTGCGCTCGTTTATCCAATACCGTTTCGGTCGTTGGCCGGAATTTCGAAGACGAGATTCAGCAGTCGCAAAACCTGGTTTTTTCCTTTAACAAAAACGTCGGGCCGGATGGGAACGGCGCTCAGACTGACGTCTGGGAATCAACGCCCTACATTACGTTTAAGCCCGCCGTGAAAGGCCAATTCAAGTGGACATCGCCGAGCGAGCTGGTGTTTTCACCCGCCACGGCCTTTGACCCCGCCACAAATTACCGCGCCGAACTGTCGAAAGAACTGCTTCGGAATGCGACCGATAAAGACCTGAGCGTATCGGACGAGGAGATCGAATTTCATACGCCCTACCTGCAACTCGTCGGCACCGAAACATGGTGGACACGGGCGGCGGGTAACGGTGCAGGTACATCGGGACAACCAGTGGCCAAAACGCGGCTTCGGTTCAACTACCCGGTTTCGGCGGCGGAGGTGGCTTCGCGGTTAGGCATCAAGGCGGAAGAGGCGACCGTGACACCTGGCCCGATTCAGGCGCAGGGTGACGCGCTGTCGGGCGGTGGCCTGGTGGTGACGTTGACCGATGCACCCAATGCCGATAATGAGCAGCCGTTGACACTGACCGTCGACAAAGGCGTGAAGGTGCCCAACACGGCCTATACGAGCACCGAGGCCATTGAGCAAACCGCCACGCTGCCTACCCGCTCGAAGCTGGAGGTGGTCGACGTGCAAACGGGCTACGCCAACCGGCAGGGAACGGTGCGTGTAATAACGACGCAGACGCTGCAACCCACCCAGAACCTGAGCCAGTACTACACCATTCAGCCCGCCCTGGCTACTACCGCCGAACTCACCGACAACGGCCTGCTGATCAAAGGCGATTTCAACGAAACGGACACTTACGTCATCACCTTCACTGACGCCATGCGCGGGGTACTGAATACCAAACTCGAAGAACCCGTTTCGCGCGATGTATTCTTCGGAAAAATGCCCGCCGGGCTGCAATTCGCCACGAAAAACGCGCTGTACCTCTCCTCGAAAGGGTCGCGGAATGTGGGGCTGAGCATTACAAACGTGGCGAAAGTGCAGGTGAAAATTGCCCGACTGTACGAAAACAACCTGCTGCATTACCTGAAGAATAATCGCTACGAGGCCTACGTGCAGCAAGGCAGCGGCGAAGATGCCACTTGGGGACCATCAGGTACGTATACCTACGGCAACGACGAAGAAGGTGATCTGAGCAGTGTGCTGGTCGACAAAACGGTACAGACGAGTGATCTGCCGAAAGTGCGCGGTGTGTCGGCACTGAACCTGTCCATTCCTGAAACGGGCGGCGGTGATCGGGAACGGCCGTTGCGCGGCGCGTATCTGGTATCGGTGCAGTCGAAAGACGAGGCGTATGTATCGGCGACGCAGCTGGTTTCAATTTCCGACATTGGCTTGATTGCCCGGAAAACGGATACCGATCTGCTCGTTTGGGCCAATTCCATCCAAAGTGCCGAGCCGCTCGATGGCGTGGAGATTTCATTGATCAGCAGCAATAACCAGTCGGTGTACACGCTGAAGACGGACGGAAAGGGCTTTGTCAAATTCGAGAAGATCCAGGAAAAAGCGCCCGGCTTCACCATCGCCATGCTCACGGCCCGTACCGCCGACGATTTCAACTTCCTGCACCTGACCGATACGCAGGTAGAAACGTCGCGCTTCGAGGTGGACGGCAAACGCACGAACGCGACGGGCCTGAACGCCTTCGTCTACGGCGACCGCAACATTTACCGCCCCGGCGAAACCATTCACCTGAACACCGTTATCCGTAGTGAAGCGGGCAGCAAAACCACCGTGGCCGAGGTTCCGCTGACGGTGCGGGTGCTGATGCCCAACGGCAGCGAATACCGCGTGTTCCGTAAGGTGACCGACGAACAGGGGTCGGTGCCACTCGACGTACCGGTTGACCCCGCCGCCGTGACGGGCAGCTACACCGTGGAGGTCCTGAACGCCAGCAATACGCTGCTGACCTCACAGGCCATCAGCATCGAAGAGTTCATTCCCGACCGCATCAAAGTCGACGTGAAAACGGCGCAGGAGAGCTACAAGGCTGGGCAGACGATCGTGCTGTCAGCTACGGCGCAGAACCTGTTTGGCCCACCCGCGTCTGATCGCGCCTACGAAGTGGAATTGCAACTGAAACGCCGCGTCTTCGCGCCCAAAGGCTACGGGGCCTACACGTTCAGCATTCCCGCCGAGGCGACGGGCGTACCCACATCGTTCGAGAAAACGCTGCGGCAAGGCCGGACCAACGCCGCCGGACAAGCCACCGAGAGCTTCCCCATCCCCGCCGATTACCGCGATATTGGCCTACTGGAAGCCAAGCTGTTCGTCACCGTGTTTGACGAAAATGGCCGCCCCGTGAACCGCCTCCGCCGCCTCGACGTGCAAACGCAGGACGTGTTCTACGGCATCAGGCTGGCCGATACGTACCTGACAACCAATACCCCGCTGGCCGTTGAGGTCGTGGGCCTGAACAAGGACGGTCAACCGCAATCGGCGAAGGCGCAGGTCGATGTGGTGCGGTTCGATTACCAGACCGTGACCGAAAAACAGGCCGATGGACAGATCAAATACAGCAGCAAGCGCCGCGAGAAGATCGTGTACACCAACACGCTGAGCCTCGGCGCGAAACCCACGCCGTTCAGGTATGTCCCCACGGTGTCGGGCGAATACGAAGTGCGGGTACGTCGCCCCGGCGCAATAGGCTACACGGCTGCTGACTTTTACGCCTATGGCTGGGGCAGCACGTCGGCATCGTCGTTTGAGGTGAGTACCGAGGGCGAGGTGTTGATGGAGTTCGACAAGCCGAGCTACGAAACCGGCGACAAAGTGAAGGTGCTGTTCAAAGCGCCATTCGAGGGCAAAATCCTGGTGACGGTAGAGCGCAGCGGCGTGCTGACCCACGCCTGGCTGACGACCGAAAACAAAGCCGCCGAATGGACCTTTTCCGTCGATGACGAACACCTGCCCAACGCGTATGTCACGGCCACGCTCATCCGCGCGATGGACGGTACCGACCTGCCGCTGACCGTGGCCCACGGCTTTGCGTCGGTGGCCGTAACCGACCCCGACACGAAGTTGCCGGTGGCGATTGAGGCCGTAGCGAAGTCGTTTTCCAAAACTAAACAGACCATTCGCGTAAAAACGAAGGCCAACGCATCCGTCACGGTGGCGGTGGTCGACGAGGGGATTTTGCAGTTGAAGAACTTCAAAACGCCCGATCCGCACGGTTATTTTTTCCAGAAACGGGCGCTGGAAGTGATCCCGTCCGATGGCTACGCCTTGCTGTATCCTGAACTGTCACTCCGCAGCCGGTCGAGCAGTGGCGGTGACGGCTACGATCTGGAACGGCGCGTGAATCCGCTGAGCAACAAGCGCGTGCAACTGGTGGCGCTCTGGAGTGGCGTGCTCAAAGCCAACAGCTCGGGCGATGCCGAATACACCATCGACATTCCGCAGTTCTCAGGTACGTTGCGTGTGATGGCGGTGGCCTACAAAGATAACGCCTTCGGGTCGGGCGAGCAGGGCATGACCGTGTCGGACCCGATCGTGATCAGCCCCGGCATTCCGCGTTTCCTGTCGCCCGGCGATGAGCTGAATATGCCCGTCAACCTGAGCAACACGACCAGCAAAGCCGCCGGGGTGGTGGCGAAAGTCACCGTCAGCGGGCCGCTTCAAGTCGTAGCCGATTCGGGGCGTAGCGTGTCGCAGTCGCTGACCGTGCAACCGGGGCGCGAAAGCCGCACGACCTTCCGCATCCGGGCTACGGGCGGCGTGGGGCCAGGCGATATTACGGTGACGGTGAATGCGATGGGCAAAACGTACGTCGAGAAAACCGACATCACCGTTCGCCCCGCCGCGCCGTTGCAGAAAAAGACGGTAGCGGGCGTGGTGGCGGGTGGACGTACCCAGACCCTGACGCTGACAGGCAATTTCCTGCCGGGCACCACGCGCAGTAGCCTTACCATCAGCCGGTCGCCGGTGGTACAGTACGCCAAAACGCTGAGCTATTTGCTGGGTTATCCGCACGGTTGCACGGAACAGACCATCTCGAAAGCGTTTCCGCAGCTCTACTTCGCCGACCTGACCAAAACGGTTCGGCAGGGCACGGTCTATTTCGTCCGCAATGGCGAGTCCGACTATAACCCGGCGACGAACATTCAGCAGGCGTTGCAACAGATCGAAAACCGGCAACTGTTCAACGGCGGCGTCACGCTCTGGCCGGGCTACAACGTGGAAGATCCGTGGGCCACGGCCTATGCGCTGCATTTTATGGTCGAAGCCGAAAAGGCGGGCTTTGAAGCCAACGCCACGATGAAGAGCAAACTCATTGACCGCCTCACGACGCTGACGGGCAACAACCGCACCGAAACGGTATCGGTGATGAACGAAGACGGATCACGCACCGACCGCACCGTGGCGAGCCGGACGAACCTCTACGGCCTGTACGTGCTGGCGCTGGCCGAAAAACCGAACCGCGCCGCCATGAGCGTCTACAAAGAATCGGCGGGTACGTTGTTGACCACCGACGGACGGTACCTGCTGGCAACGACCTACGCCCGCCTCGGCGATCAGGCAAGCAGCGCCTCCCTCCTGCCCAAGCAGTTTGCCGACGGAACGATGGGCCGCGAAACCGGCGACAGTTACGCCTCGCCGATCCGCAACGTGGCGCTGGTGCTCAGCAACCTGGTCGACACCGATCCCGATAATTTGCAGATTCCGACGCTGGCCCGGCAATTGTCAGGTGCGGTGCAGCAGGCCGATTACCTGAACACGCAGGAAGCCGCCTTCGCGTTTCTGGCCCTCGGCAAGCTGGCCAAACAAAACGCCAACAGCACCGCCACCGCCACGTTGACCGGCGCTGGTAAAGCCCTGGGTACGTTTACCGGCACCGACGTAACCCTCCGCCGATTACCCACTGGCCAACCGTTGACGCTGACCGCCAAAGGCAGCGGAAGCCTGTATTATTTCGGCCAAAGCGAAGGCGTACCCACCAGCGGCCTTGTCCCCGACGAAGACCGTGGCCTGATCGTGCGCCGGACGTACCTGAGCCGCGACGGTGCCGTGCAAACGCGCTTCAAGCAAAACGACCTGATCGTGGTGAAGCTGACCCTGAGCAGCCAATCGGGCTTACCGGTGAAGAACGTGGTACTGACCGACCTGCTCCCCGCCGGTTTCGAGGTAGAGAACCCACGCCTCAGCGGCGCCACCGCCCAGAACGGCACGGCCGAACAACGCACCCTCGACTGGATCAAAAACGCCTCGCCCGTCGATTACTTCGACATCCGCGACGACCGGGTCAATTACTATCTCTCGGTGGGCGGCTCAGAAACCAAAACCGTCTACTACATGGTCCGCGCCGTCTCCAAAGGCCGTTTCATCGTAGGCCCCGCCTCCGCCGACGCCATGTACAACCCCGAACTCCGCAGCTACAACGGCGCTGGGAGAGTTGTGGTGGAGTAGTTGTTGATCATTAGGTCCTACTTCTATAAAACACAATTATAGAAGTAGGACTTAGTTTGTAAAAACCGAAACTAAACGCTTCACTGACGCAAAACATCTGCTGGTTATCAATACATTACCTTTCACAACTTACAGAGGCTAGCTTACTTGGTAGGCATTGTAAGTTTTAATTGGTTAATGAGGAGACTGTATCAAGAAACTTAAGAACTAAATATCTAAAGGTGTGAAGTGCATATATTACTTTTAAGGTATGGTAGTTAGTGACTTATCAGCAATATTTATCAAGGTAATTTAGCAAAGGATCATGGCTTTAAAGAGATTAATAGAGAATCAGACGATAATAATCGATGACCACAGAAGGGGAAGTCGGGAAATAAAAAACTGGGACGATAAAACGGCTGATGTTCATATTGACAAGACAACAAATTTCACTGTTGAAGGTAAACGTCAATTTATTAGAATCAGAGTGCCCATTAATTCTGAAAGACCATTAAAAATTGAAAATGAAAAGAAAGAAGATCTCGATAGAATTCCAGGACAATTAAGGCGAGAAATCCAAAGTGCGTTTGAGAATAAACAAAAGCGACAAAGCTTTATTAAAGACATTATCGAACATTTGAAAAATTTTGATACAATCCTTGAAAGTAAAAAAAGGGTTCAACAGGTACTTTCAAATATCTCTAAACATTTTGACTTAAAGTGGACAAAGGATGAAATCGCAACTTATTACAATGAAACTTTAATAATATATACTCAAAACTATACTGACAGCAATGGAAATAAATACTTTATAACGGTTGATAATGAAGAAATAAAAATTGGCGAGGATAATGGTTATTCTAGATATCAAAAACACGTCAAAAATAACAAAAAGCATTAGGTATAACATCAGGTTATACAAACTTAAAAACTTTGGTAATATTAATTTGAACGCTTACAACTTTATTTCTACTATATATGAATTTTAACATTTCAATCATTCGTTTTCATGCATGAGGCTGAAAACCGCCACCTAAATTGAGTAATTAAAATCGCTTACATCGTGCTTGAAGACAAAAAAGAACTAAGCAGAATACTTTCAACAGTAATAGAACTATTCAGAGTAGATAATGACTCTGAAATTGCTGATTTGCTACGATTTTCCGAAATAAATTCTGAGCAAACGGATTATGAGAATTGGGGTGAAGGAATAGCATATTATTCAGTATATGTAATAACGTCAGTTGATAGGTTTGTCAAATTACGGGAGAGACAAACAGAAGTACAAGCGAAAATTAAAGAAAAAATTGAGATAGTTTTATACCCATTTAGAAACACACAATTAGCAGGGGTGTATATTATACCTAAATCAATACCTAAAATCGATTGGGGAAAAATTTCCGATAAATTTACCAAAGATCAACTCATTGCAGAAGTAAAATATCTTAAGGATACAATGGTTTCTGTATCTACAGGCGGTCAAAGAATTCAAGACGTGAATAGTGAATTTCAAAAAAGATATATCTTAGTTGACAAATCACTAAAGCAACTTTCTATTGAAAATCCAAACACCTTTAATGACCTGTGGAAGTGGTATGAAAGATGGCGTTCAGGTGAAATGCCTCAATATAAAGATAGGCGACTATTTATAGGTGAAATGTACAGTGGGTTATTAGGGATTCTTCAAGAAACCGAACAGTCCGAAATTCTGAATATTTCTGTTAACATGACAGGTTGGGAGCGCGTTGAAAGAAGCATAAGTGAAGTCAAGAATCAATTGAAGAGTGCTTCAAACGAAGAACAATTTCAAGCAATTGGCCTACTTTGCAGAGAGACAATTATTTCAATTGCTCAAGCAATATACGACAATGAAAAATACCCAACTTTAGACGGAGTTAAAGCAAGTAAGACTGACGCTAAGAGAATGCTTGAAGCTTATATTGCAATTAAACTTGCAGGAGGAGCAAATGAGAGTTTGAGAAAATATGCGAGAGCATCAAACGATTTAGCAAACGAATTGACACACAAGCGTACTGCAAGTAAAAAAGACGCTTCGCTTTGCTATTCTGCAACAATTTCTTTAATAAACTTAATAGGTATCTTGGAAGATAAGCATTAATAAACACAGCAACTCAACAATATGACGTATGAAATCCTTTCTTCTTTCGGTTGCCCTGCTGGGCACATGCATGACGGGCGTTTTGGCCCAAAGCCGGGTATCGATCGTGCCTGCTTATTGGTTTAACGCAACTAAAACTAGTTATCAGGTTGATGTGCTCAACCCCAACGGGTCGAGAACGCTGATTCCGGCGGATATCCGTAGTACGGTTTCGTCGGTCGGGTTAACGGCGCGGTATCATGTCACGCCGAAATGGGATGTGTCGGTCGGGGCATTGTATTACCGGAACGCGGCTCGGATAGCGAATTGGCAAGGGCCATATGGTGAACCCACACCCTTCACCAGCGAGGGGTGGCAAGTGCCTGTTCTGGTGAATTACCGGCTAACGGATCGGCGGCTATCACCCTATTTTTCGGCGGGTGTCGTGTTCGCCAAAAGCAAGACGTTCACAGCCGATCACCTCTGGACAGAAGGCGTAGTTGGCGCGGGGGTAGACTACCGGTTCAACTCGCGCCTGTCGCTACTGATTCAGCCCACGGCTTCCTATTCCTTCTATAAACCGGCCGTGAACCCCGCCTCGCAAACGCTGAATTACAAAGCCTACAGCGTCGGCGCGCAGACACAGCTGATTTGGCGGTTGTGAGGCGATACGCTCACGGCTGGGTGGTAAAGTAAACGGTATGTACCATAATACTGTATGGGCAATTCGGCTGACTTTCAATAGCTTTGCCCGATGGAGGCACGCGTTTACATTCCTATTATTTCAGATTACGGCTTCAAGGCTACTTTTGGTAACGAGTCAGATGATTTGTTTTTACGCACCGCTTTACAAGCCCTTATAAAATCAGCAACTCCTATTCGGGAGATACACTTCGATAAAAACGCGTTTGAGGCGTTAACTCTGGACAGCCGTAGCGGCATTTTCGATCTATCCTGCACCGATGAAAATGGTACGCAGTTTATCGTTGAAATGCAGTTGGGCTTCTCCCCGTACTTCGTACAACGGATGAAGTTTTATGCTTTACACAAGTTCAACACACTTGTAGAGCGCGGTCAGTTTGGTTACGCCAATTTGCCTAAACTCTATGCCATCGCGTTTTTAGCGAAAAGTATTCTGCCTACGTCTTCCTTCCATAGCGTCGCGAACTTGCGTAATGAGCAAGGTGAAATCATTGATACCCAAATGTCGTTTATCACGGTAGAGTTGGCTAAATTTGATAAGCAAGTAGCTGACATTGAGACGGACCTGGAGAAACTAGTGTATACTATGAAGACGCTTCATACCACAGAGCCTACGCAATATCCAGCCTTCTGGAATGAAGAATGGCTTAAACGAGCTATTGATGAGTTGGATACCAGGAAAATGACCCCTGAAGAACGGGCGCACTTTGCACGAGTTACAGCCGCCAATGCAGAAGCGGTAAAAGCAGAGCAGCACCGAATTGATGAGGTTAAGACAGAAACGATCACGAATCTGCTAGCCTTGAAGATTTTGACAACTGAACAGATTGCTAATTCTGTTGGTGTTTCAGTCGATTTCGTTCTTGATATCCAACAGAAAAACGGATAGCCGGCCAAGAGCCACCTATTCAAGTCGATTACCGGTTTACGTCGCGCCTGTCGCTGCTGATTCAGCCCACGGCTTCCTATTCCTTCTACAAACCGGCTGTGAACCCCGCCTCGCAAACGCTGAATTACAAGGCCTACAGCGTCGGCGCGCAGACGCAGGTGATCTGGTGCTTGTGAGGTGGTACGATTCTGGCTAGGCTATGGCGCAAAGCGTGATAGTACGTTCAGGTACGTTGCTTGAGCGGTTAACGTCCTACGGTGCCGAGACGCGCCTTTCAAAAAGCCGTAGGCTTGACCCATGTTGTAGCGGCGGGTTTCAACCCGCTGACCCCGTCAATCATCCGCCCGGAAGTCCCGTCGGGACGATCCGTACAGGGCAAGCGGTTACATGGACCGAGCCGATGGCTCTCCTTCAAATACACCTGCCCCTTGTCGGCGGGTTGAAACCCGCCGCTACAGCATGAGCCGAGCCTACGGCTCTTGGTGCAGCCAACCGATGAACGTAACATGGTATTATCCCGATCAGGTGACGCATACATAGCGCGGCAGGTACGTTGTCGGGCAGCTACGGTGCCACGCTATTGAGCCATTAACGGGGCGAAATTTGTTGTATACTTGTAGCATAGCACAAAGACCAATGAAGACCTTACTCGTCAGCGATAATGATTTAGCCAAAGCCCTTAAGCTACTGGGCGAGAATGGCATAGACGCTCAGGTAGAGACGCCAATTCCATTTTTGCGTACTGGTGATGCCAGCCCTACCGAAACCCCTGCTTCGTTCGGCGGGATATGGGCGAAGGATGAGCGTACAATGGAATCCATTCGCAAGGCAGCATGGCCCAAAAGAAGATAGTTCTCTGTGATTCAAACGTCCTGTTTGAGTATTTCCGGGGTACGCCAGTCATGCTACAGGAACTTGACGAACTCGGTTTCTCTCGGCTGGCCCTCAGCGTAATCTCAGAAGCAGAGATGTACGTCGGCATGAGGCGAACGGAGCGGCGGAAGACAACCGAGACCATCAACAAGTTCAACATCATTGGTCTGGATGCAGAAATCTCTCGCACGCTTCTTCGGTTAACCTGGGAACACCACACAAAACGCCCCGGCATTGCCGATATGCTGATCGCAGCAACAGCCCTGACCTACCCAGTTGAGTTATTTACCTTCAATAAGAAAGATTTCGACTTCATTGAGGGCATTACATTCTACAGGCCCAAGTACCAACATCAGTTCGGCCCGAAACAAGACTAACGGATCGACGGCTGTCTCCCTATTTTTCGGCGGGTGTCGTGTTGGCCTAAAGCAAGACGTTTACAGCCGATCACCTCTGGACGGAGGGCGTCATTGGTGCGGGGATAGACTACCGGTTCAACTCACGCCTGTCGCTGCTGATTCAGCCCACGGCTTCCTATTCCTTCTACAAACCGGTTGTTAACCCCGCCTCGCAAACGCTGAATTACAAGGCCTACAGCGTCGGCACGCAGACGCAGTTAATCTGGCGGTTGTGAGGCTATGTGCCCACAAATAGATCATAAAGGCCTTTTTAACTTCTGCACTTACTGTTTTTTGTCATCCCGACAGAGGAGGGATCTTGAGGTTAGCCTAACACTGGAGTAAAGAAAACTCAAGATCCCTCCTATCGTCGGGATGACAAAGACGCCACGAAAAGAGCGGGTATGGAAAGCTTAAGTCGTGCGTCGTGCATCGCGCCCTTCGACTAAGCGTTAGCACCATACGAAAGCAACTTTACCTAATTCAATCTATGACTTACATTACCGCTGTATCAGTAACCGTAGTGTCGTTGGCGATTGTCCGGCGGGGGAGAGTTGAAGCAGGTACAAGCCGTTGGGTAGCTGGCCCGTGTTGACGCGGTACGGCTCCGTTGGGGCACTCTCCAGTTGCGTTTGCTGGAGCGGGCGGCCCAGCAGGTCGTTTAGTTGCAGGCCCACCGACTGGCCACGGGCGGGGCTGAGGTCGACCATAACGTGGTCGTTTGCCGGGTTGGGCCACAGACTGAACGTGGTTCCTGCTTCGGCAATGCCCAATCGGCCACCCGCTGGGCAGGTGGTTTCGGTGAGGCTCCACTGCTGCTGTTGGCCCGTCGTCAGCGTTTGCTGGCTGATCTCGGCATTTTCTGTCACGCTGGCGTTTCGCACGGTAATGGCCTTGCCCGAATTGCGGCTAATGAAGCTGTAGTAGCCTTCGGAATTGCGTTGGGCCGTCCACTGCTGGTAATTTCCGCCCCAGTAGGTCCACTGTTCCAGGAGCGCATCATCGGCCGTGGACGCGTTACGTACCTGAATGCCTTTTTGGTTGTGCAGCACCGAGATCCGGTAGTAAGACCCGTCGGTCGTGAACTGCCATTTCTGCCAGGGCTGCCCGGCGTCGGCGTTCAGTTGTAGTTTGGCACCGTCGTTACCCGCCCCGGCAGGTACGTTCAACACTAGTCCGCTACCACGTGGCTGGATGCGGTAACATTTGCCGGGTTCAATCGCAGCGGAAGCAGTACTCAACGAGACCAGAAGAAGCGGCCCGAGAGCAATGCCGCCCTTATCGTCGGAAACCGTCAGCCTGACGCTGAAGCTAGATTGGGGAACCCCCTGCCGACCGGGCTGGATGGTGAAGACTTTCACCGGATTGGCTTCGGTCGAAAAGGTGCCATCGCCGAAATCCCACTGGTAGGTGATGGGGTCGCCGTCGGGGTCTGAGGATTTGTTACCCGTGAAGGTTACGCTCAGGGGCGACGTACCGGTCAGCGACGTAGACGTGGCGACCACAACGGGTGGGCGGTTGGCGGCGGTCGGGATGATGCTCACCTCAACACCACCGCTCCAGCCTCTGTCTTTGCGAGCATAGACCCGGAAATAATAGCGTTGCCCTGCCGTCAGTTCGGTCACCAACAGCGAGTTGCCCGTACCCTGATAAAGCACCTTACCGCCGTACAAACTGGCCCCGTTGCCCGTGAAGCTGGCATTGGCCGTGTAGGCGAGGTCGAGGGGAATTTCCGTGAAGCCCGATCCGGCTTTTCCAACCACCAGCACGTCGTCGAAGCTGACGGTGGGGTTTGTCCACCGGAGCAGCACCCGGCTACTGTTGCCACTAGTTGCCGTGCTGGCCGTCAGACCGGTGACCGTTAGTTTAGGCGAGTTGCAATCGGGGTAAATCTTGACCGAATCCTGGCCAGTTAGCCCGCTAGCGTCGGTCACTTTCAGGCCAATCAGGTAGTAAAAATCTTCTCCGCCACAGCCCGCCGGCGAAATCGAAACAACGGGATTAGGTCCCGACGTGGTCGACACCAGTTGCTCGCTGTTGTTATGGCGCAGTTTAACCTGCCATAGGTACGTCAGCCCGCTCGATGCGTTGGTGACCGAAGCGGCGAAGGTGTAGCTGGTTGCTTTGTCCAGCGCGTAGTTGGCGTTGTTGACAGGGTTGGTAATCCGAACCGTCGGCGCATTGCTCCGTAGCGAAACTACCAACGTCTGACTGATGGCAATGCCACCCCGATTATCCGAAACCGTCAGCTTAACACTGTAGCTGGACTGAGGAATACCCTGCCGACCGGGCTGGATGGTGAAGACCTTCACCGGATTGGCTTCGGATGAGAAGGTGCCATCACCGAAATCCCACTGGTAAGTGATGGGGTCACTGTCGGGGTCTGAGGATTTGTTGCCCGTGAAGGTTACGCTCAGGGGTGACGTACCGGTCAGCGGCGTAGACGTAGCCACGACAACGGGCGGGCGGTTCGCAGGGGCGGCAGTGCAGCCACGTTCTTCGATGCTCCACTGCTGTTGCTGGCCCGTGCCCAACGTCTGCTGGCTAATCTCGGCACCTTCGGCCACGCTGGCATTGCGCACGGTAATGGCCTTACCCGAGTTGCGGTTCACGAAACTGTAGTATCCCTCGGCATTCCGCTGGGCGCTCCACTGCTGATGACTTCCGCCCCAATACGTCCACTGTTCGAGCAGCGCATCATCGGCCGTTGCGGAGTTACGTACCTGAATACCTTTCTGGTTATGCAGCACCGAGATCCGGTAGTAGGCACCGTCGGTTGTAAACTGCCATCCCTGGGCAAGCTGATTACCGTCGGTAGTCTGGCGAAGCTGGGCACCGTCGTTGGGCGAACTGCTTTCTACGCCCAGCACTTTGCCACTGAGCCGCGACACCAGCCGATAGCATTTGTTCGGCTCAATGACGGACACTGATGCGGGCAACGACGTGGCTGCGGCATTGGTTTTCGTTCTTCCTTCCTCGTTGTTGGTGCTTGTTGAAGGCGATACTGCAGGCATGGCGGCCTGGCTACTCAGGCCAAGCAGAAGCAAGCCAAAAAGGCTGTAATAAGCGGCAGGCCGCTTCAATATGTGTGTAAACATGTGTGAATAGAAAACTGGGTTGAGTTAAGCAATCAGCAACAAACGGTACGTATCGGCCCCGACTCGTTGTGCAACCCGCGCATCAGAATTAGTCATCGGAATTACCACGCACGTGACAGAATCAGCCTAACTTACCGTCCTTATCGTTAAGACAGTGAGCTATTTAGGCGGTCACCGTAATTCATGAAATGATATTGATAAGATCATTTAACCTATCTTTTTTCTACAAACGGCCACTACAACCATGATCTATTTCACCCAATTAATCTACGTCAACGAAGGGCAGGAGGCGGTATTTCATGAATTTGAGAACGTAGCCATTCCACTCATCGCGAAGTACAACGGGAAGCTGCTACTCCGGGTACGTCCCACCGACGACGCGTTTATTGACGAGCAGTTGATGGAGAAGCCGTACGAAATTCATTTCGTGAGCTTCGAGACCGAGCAGGATTTCAGGGCTTTTTCGCAGGACGAGAGCCGCAAACAGTTTCTACACCTGAAAGAACAGTCGGTTCGCGCGGCCATTCTGATTCAGGGCGTGAAGCTGTAATGGATTGAAACTTGATTCGGCTACAACAACCGTAGATTCGGTTACAGGTACGTGTTCGTGAAGGTGGACCTTTGTCAAAAGCAACGACCATGAACATTGTAGTAACCGGCTCGCTGGGCCACATCAGCAAACCACTGACTGAAACGCTTGTTCGGCAAGGGCATACCGTTACGGTCATCAGCAGCAATCCCGACAAAAAGGTCGCCATTGAGGCACTGGGTGCCATCGCCGCTATCGGCACGCTCAACGATCCCGAATTTCTGACAATCACATTTACCGGTGCCGACGCCGTGTACGCCATGGTGCCGCCCAACTACAACGTACCTGATCTGCGGGCCTATTACGGGCGCATTGGACGTACCTACGTGCAGGCCATCGAGCAGTCGGGGGTGAAGCGGGTGGTTTACCTCAGCAGCTACGGCGCTGACCTGACCCAGGGTACCGGCGTTATTCTTGGAGCGCACGACATAGAAGAAATGCTGAAGGGTTTACCAGCTATAAACCTCACGCTGCTACGCCCGGCGTACTTCTATTACAACCTGTTTACCCAAGTCAACATGATCAAGGGAGCGAGCTTCATGGGTGCCAATTACGGCGGCGATGACAGACTGATCCTGGTGGCACCCGCCGATATCGCCACTGTAGCCGCCGACGAACTCACCACAACAGCAACGGGCCAGTTGGTACGCTACATCGCCAGCGACGACCGTACCTGTACCGAGATTGCGCACGTGCTGGGCGCCGCCATTGGCAAGCCAGAACTGACGTGGGTCACGTTCACCGATGATCAGGCGCGCAGTGGTATGGAAGCCAACGGCATACCAACCAGTATTGCCGCCGATCTGGTCGATCTGGGCGCTAGCATTCACTCGGGCATTATGCGACGCGATTACGACCTGCACCAGTCAACACCGCAGGGAAAAGTAAAACTGGTGGATTTCGCCAGGGAATTTGCGGCGGTTTACAACGGGTAAGTTTCGGCACGAGGCGAAGCTGGCACGAGCATATGCTCGTGCCTTTTATGTCGCAAGCCGGGACGCCGGACCGATCCGCTTGCTGCCCGTTAAGGCAATACAGCAGAGAATTGAGTACCCAGCTACAATTGCGCGTACGCGCTGTGCAAGCAGATGCTTGCAACATGATAGGCACGAGGAAATCCTCGCGCCAGATTCGCTTTGTGCCAGTACAAAAATCACAACTCAACAACCAACAACATGATACTTATCACCGGCGCAACGGGCCAGCTTGGCGCTTCCGTTATTGATTTTCTCCTCAAGACACTTCCCGCCTCTCAGATTGCGGCGCTGGTTCGCGATGAGCAAAAGGCTACCCATCTGGCCGAACGCGGTGTATCCGTTCGGGTAGGTACGTATGATGACACGGCTTCGCTCGATCAGGCCATGCAGGGCATCGATTCGGTGCTGCTGATTGCGGGGACCGATGAAGACAATCGGCTTCGGCAGCACCAGAACGTGATTGACGCGGCGAAAAAGGCGGGTGTTCAGCGGATTGCTTACACGAGTCGGGCGCTGAAAGACCGGAGCACGCTGGCCAACCAACTAATGGAAGGTCACTTTCAGACAGAAGAGTACATCATAGCCAGCGGATTGGCCTATATGCTGTTCCGGAACATCCTCTACATGGACACGATTCCGCTGTTCGTCGGTCCGGCGGTATTCGACAGGGGTATTCATTTGCCAGCCGGGGCGGGGCGGGTAGCTTTCGCGCTTCGGAGCGAGATGGGCGAAGCAATGGCTAATGCCCTGGCAGAGGCGGGTTCCGGCAACAGGATCTACGAACTGACGGGCAACGAATCATATTCGTTTGCCGATGTGGCGGCCACGCTGACAAACCTATCCGGCAAAGAAGTACGTTATACAGATACGCCAGCGACAGCCTTCGCCCAGCAGATGCAACAGCGGGGCTTGCCCGAATTCAGTGTTCAGCGTATGATTGGCTTTATGACCGACATCAAAAACGGTCAGGAAGATGCGGTAAGCGCTGATCTGGAACACCTGCTCGGGCGAAAACCCGCTTCGCTTCGGGAAGGATTGAAGACGTTGTTTAGTTTGTAGCGTTGGTGTGTATTGCTTCCGCTGTGTTGCTGACGCAATACACACCAAAAACACCCCCCAACCCATCACCAACTCAACGTACCTATGAAAAACGGACAGCCGCTTCGCCTGAAAACGATTACCGAATATCACCAGAGCAGGCACTTGCCGAAGCCGGAGAATCCGTTGGTCAGCGTGATCAATTTCGAATCAATCAAGGGGTGTTCTTGCGATAAATCGACCAGCATCATTCAGGATTTTTACTCCATTGCGCTGAAACGGAATTTTAACGGTAAAATGAAGTACGGGCAGCAGGCGTATGATTTCGATGAGGGGGTGCTGATCTTTATCTCGCCCGGTCAGGTCTTTACCATCGAAGCACAGGCCGAGTTGCAGCATACGGGCTGGCTATTACTGATTCATCCCGATTTTTTGTGGAATACACCGCTGGCCAAAAAGATCAGGCAGTACGATTACTTCAGCTATGCCGTTCACGAAGCCCTACACCTGTCGGAGAAAGAAGAAACGATGATTTCGGGGCTGATGCAGCAGATCGGGCTGGAATACCACTCCCCCATCGACACGTTCAGTCAGGACGTGATCATCGCCCAACTGGAGCTATTGCTGACCTATGCCGACCGCTTTTATCATCGGCAGTTCATCACCCGCAAAATCACGAATTACCAACTCCTCGACCGGCTCGAATCTGTTTTGACCGACTATATCAACAGCGACACGCTGGCAAAGAAAGGATTACCCACTGTGCAGTTCGTGGCCGATGCACTGAACGTGTCGCCCAACTACCTGAGCGGCCTGCTGAAGGTGCTAACCGGGCAGAGCACGCAACAGCATATCCACGACAAGCTGATCGAGAAGGCGAAAGAACGGTTGTCGACCACCGAGTTGACCGTTACGGAGATTGCTTACGAGCTGGGTTTCGAGCATTCGCAGTCGTTCAGCAAACTGTTCAAAAGCAAAACAGCCCAGTCACCACTGGAATTCAGACAGTCATTTAACTAATCAGTTGCCTTACAAACACTTCCTTCGCGTATCGATGATGGCCTGAATTTTCCAGACACCGTTGAACCGGACGAGGGTGAAGGCATTGGCCCCGCAATGGACCGTTTTGCCTTTGTAATTGAAGCTGTAGGGGATGAATGCCGTGGCGAGATCGCCGTCGATCTGAATCTGGTACGGCTGAATGACTTCGTCTAAGTCGCCCGGTTTGGCTTTCCCGATTGAGGAAGCAAAGCCTTCGATCGACTCGGTTTTTACGCTGACAAAGCCAGCGGTATTGGTAACGGTCTGTAGTGTGGCACCCGAAGCAAAAGCAGCACGCACGGCCGCCGAATCGGCTTTTTTCATGCCTTCGAACAAGTCATCAACGGCTTGCATAATCGCCACATCTTCCTGCGGCGTAGTTTCCATCGTCTGAGCCAGACTGGCTAATGGAAGGAGGAGAAGGAGAAGGAAGACTTTCATAAGCGGTTCAAAGTTTAAGGTTTAATGTCCAAAGTGCGCTGCTAATGTAGAAACTCTCTGCATCGGCAACGCACTTTGGACATTAAACCTTAAACTTTAGACCAATTTAAATATACTGATTGACAATCATTTCGTACAGCTCCTGCTTACCGCTCACCTGTTTTGGCTCGCCGTTGGTCATGGCGTACTCACGCAGGTCTTCGAGGGTCAGCTTACCCGCTTCGAAGTCGGCACCAGCACCGCTGTCGTAGCTGGCGTAACGCTCGGTGCGCAGTTGCTTGTATTTCGATTTACCCAGAATAGCTTCGGCGGCAATGGCGGCCCGAGCGAAGGTATCCATACCACCAATGTGGGCGATGAAGATATCTTCCAGGTCGGTTGAGTTCCGGCGCGTTTTGGCGTCGAAGTTTACACCGCCTGATTTGATACCACCCGCTTCCAGAATCACCAGCATGGCCTCGGTCAGTTCATATACATCAACGGGGAACTGGTCGGTATCCCAGCCGTTCTGGTAATCGCCGCGGTTGGCGTCGATGCTGCCGAGCATGTTGTTGTCGGCGGCTACCTGCAATTCGTGGGCAAAGGTGTGGCTGGCCAGCGTGGCGTGATTGGTTTCGATGTTCAGTTCGAAGTCATCCTGCAAGCCAAAGCGGTTCAGGAAACCGACCACCGTAGCGGCGTCGAAATCGTACTGATGCTTGGTTGGCTCCATCGGCTTAGGCTCGATGTAGAACGAACCGGTAAAGCCTTGCTTGCGGGCATAATCACGGCTGATTTGCAGGAAGCGGCCCAGGTGTTCCTGTTCGCGCTTCATGTTGGTGTTCAGCAACGACATATAGCCTTCGCGACCGCCCCAGAAGGTGTAGCCCCGTCCACCCAGTTCGATGGTAGCGTCGATGGCATTTTTCACCTGCCAGGCACCGTGCGTCAGCACATGAAAATCGGGGTTGGTGCTCGCGCCGTTCATATAGCGCTCGTGCGAGAACAGGTTGGCCGTACCCCACAGCAGTTTCACGCCGCTGGCATCCTGCTTTTGCTTCAGGTAATCGACAACCTTACGGAAATTCGACTCGAATTCGTGGTTTGAATTACCTTCGGGTGATACATCGACGTCATGGAAACAATAGTATTCCATGCCAATTTTGGTAATGAACTCAAAGGCAGCATCAGCTTTGTTGAATGCGGCACCCAGGGGATCGTTGCCAGCGCTGGCGTCCCAGGGGAAGTGCTTTACACCCGGTCCGAAGGGGTCGGCTCCTGTGCCACAGAAGGTATGCCAGTAGGCTACGGCAAACCGGAACAGGTCTTTCATGGGCGTACCCAGAATAGTGCGGTTCGCGTCGTAAAATTTAAACGCCATCGGATTGTCGGATTCACGACCTTCGTAAGCGATGGGTGCTGACACAAACGGGAAATAGGTTTTGTCGCCGAGTGTCAAATTGAGGTTAGCCATAAGGATTGTACTGATAGGTTGACGTAATGCTGCCTGTTGTTCAAACGCGGTTTAAGGTAAAATCTCTGTTCTATATCATTGCAACATGATGTACTATTTTGACCTGTTTAAACGTAGTTCAGGACAAAAGTAGCCATTATTCTACACATCTGTCTGTCTATGACCGCTCAAGACCTTTTAACACTTCGCCAACAGATCGAGCGATTTACACCGCTGGGCCAAGAAGAATGGGCTATGCTGATACCTCATCTAGAGGTTAAAACGCTTCAGAAGCACCAGCTTTTTGCTGAGGAGGGCAAGCAGGCAAACGAGGTTGCGCTGGTACTGGAAGGCTCATTCAGGCAGTTTTATACTATTGATGGCGAGGAGAAAACGACATATTTCTATTTCGAGAATCACCTCATGAGCGCCTACATGAGTTGCCTCACCAAACAACCTTCGCGGATGACCATCGAAGCCCTTAGCCCGGCCAGGTACGTTGTCTTTCCGTACACGGTGTTGGCTGACCTGTTCGAACGCAGTATCAGCTGGCAAAAATTCGGCCGCCTCATCGGCGAGTACATCGCCATTGGGCTGGAAGACAGGATGGTCGGTTTATTAACCCTAAGCCCCGAAGCGCGCTATCTGGAGTTGCTGACGAGCAACAAGAAGAAGATTCTGGACCGGATTCCACAGCACTACATCGCCAATTACCTCGGCGTCACACCCGTCAGCCTCAGCCGGATCAGAAACCGAATCATGCGCCGCGACGATGCATAGAGTCAGGTACGTTGCGGTGAATAAGCTATTTATTCACCGCACATTGTGCGGAGATTAAGCCGGCAGCGATTCTACGGGACTGAGCGATAGGCCAATTGCTTATCTTAGCCAACCGTTTTCCCCTGAACATCGTCACCAACATGATGCACCTTTTCACACGCCTTGCCTTTTTTGCTGCGTTGCTAATTACAGCGGTAGCCTGTAACAAAACGTCGTCAGGCAACGACGCCGTGACCTACAATCAATCGCCGGAAACAGGCGTACGGACGGGCGGCGTCAGGATGATTCCGGTGAAAACGCCGTCAGGTACGTTCAACGTCTGGACCAAGCGCGTGGGCAATAATCCGCGCATCAAGGTGCTGTTGCTGCACGGTGGTCCCGGCGGCAATCACGTGCTGTTTGAATCGTTTGAGAGTTATTTCCCCGCCGAAGACATCGAATTTTACTACTACGATCAGCTCGGCTCACTCAATAGCGATCATCCCACCGATAGCACGCTCTGGACTACGCCTCGTTTTGTGGAAGAAGTGGAACAGGTACGCCTGGCGCTGGGACTGAACAAAGACAATTTCTACCTGCTGGGCCACAGTTGGGGCGGTATTCTGGCCACGGAATACGCGCTGAAATACCAGCAGAATCTGAAAGGGCTTATCATCAGCAACATGATGAGCAGTTGCCCCGAATACGGTAAATACGCTGAAGAGGTGCTGGGCAAGCAGATGGACCCAAAGGTGCTGGCCGAAATCAAGTCGATCGAAGCTCGGAAAGATTTCGCGAACCCGCGCTACATGGAATTATTGACGCCCAGTTTCTACGAGCAGCACGTTTGTCGCCTGAAACCCTGGCCCAACGCCTTCGACCGGGCATTTCCGACGATGAACAGCACGGTATACACGTTAATGCAGGGCCCATCCGAATTCGGCATCTCCGGCCGACTCGCCACCTGGGACCGCCGCGCCGACCTGAAGAACATCAACGTACCTACGCTGACCATCGGCGGCATGCACGATACCATGGACCCGAAGCATATGGCCTGGATGGCAACGCAACTCCCCAAAGGCACCAGCCTGATTTGCCCCGACGGTAGCCATTGCAGCATGTGGGACGATCAACCACACTACTTCCCCGGCCTGGTGAAATTCATCAAAGCCGTTGATGCCGGGGAAGAAAAAGTAGCGTTGTAGGTTGGCGTGATTAGCCATTAACCCAGGTGGTTATCATGTAGGGGCGGCCCATCGTGGCCGCCCGCTTTCGGGCGCAAAGCGACCGCCTGTAGAGCAAGTGTAAATTAGTAATCGCCAGACAGGTACGCATTTGAAAAATAGCAACGTCCCATCAGCGGTCGCTCTCGCGCCCGAAAGCGGGCAACCACGATGGGTTGCCCCTACATATCAACCATCCAGCCAATAGCGAGCAAATCTCTTACTTTATCCCAATCACCATGGCCCTTCCCGGCAACGTGCGGTAGCTAACAACGCGGCCTTTGCGGAGGCCTGCTTCGCGCTGCCAATCCTGAATTTCGGCGATGGAATAGTTGCCGGCAGTGCTGGTGAGGCCGTAGAACAGATCGGTGGAGCTACCAACCAGTTCAGGCGCGGCACCGGTTTCGGGCCGGATAAACTCATTGACAATGTAAATACCTCCCGGTTTCAAGGCGCGCGCTACCCGTTTGGCCACGTCGCGATTCTGCTCGGGCGTAAAGTGATGCGCCAGACTCGACATCAGGACAATGTCATATTGGGCTTCGCCGAAATCGTCGGTTAGGGCGTTGCCAGGCTGGTGTTTTACGCGGTCGCCCATACCGAGGCGGGCCAGTAATGGCGCGGCCTGCTCAATGGCGGCAGGTAAATCAATAATGGTAGAAGAGAGGCCCGTATAGCGTTTGCAGAGCGCTACCGAGTGTTGTCCGTGTGACCCGCCAATGTCGAGCATGCGGGCGGGCGATCCATCCTTAACGGATTTAGGGACGGGGGTACGTCGACCAAATTCTTTAGCTTCGCTGCCCGACGCGGCCACCATAGCCTGCTGATAATAATTCCATTGTTGGGCGTCGAGGTGGTCGTGGTAATGAATGCCTTCGCCGGTTTGCAGGTACGTACCCAGCTTTTCGAGCCAGGGCCAAACCACCCGGTTATTGAACAGCAACATACCGTAGACCGATTCCGGCTCGTGCTTGAGCGTCCATTTCCGGGCCATCCGCGTCAGGGTGAACGTACCCGTCAGGTACGTGAAGTAGCCCAGCGCGGTGAGCAGACCCATTAGTTCGCCGGTCGCTTTAGGGTTTAGCCCACACGCCTGCGCAATATCGTCGGTGGTATCGTTCCCATCAGCCACGGCATCGAACACACCTTTATCAGCTGCTTCGAGCACCGCCTTGCTGATCACGGGCATGATCTGCGCGTGCAGCAGCGGCACAGGCACCATATTGGCCCGTAAAGCCACCCATTCAAGCGGGTTATCGGCAGAGATTTTTAGTTGCATGAAAAAAGGGTTTGTAGTTTGTTGTTTGAGGTTTGTGGTTGCGCTGCTAACTAACCAGTTCGCGGCTTAGCAGCGCAACTACAAACCTCAAACAACAAACTACAAACCCTTTTTCTTACGCTTTCAGCCGATCTTTCAAGTAGCTTAATGCGCGTTTGTAGGCGTCGGCAGAGGCGGTTTTATCGAAGACGGGGTTGCTTGGATTGGCGAAACCGTGACCGGCATCGTAACGCACTACTTCGATTTTCTCACCGGCTTTCTTCATGTTCTCTTCAAACGTGTTGACCACCTGCGGGTTGATCGATTTGTCCTGGTTGCCGAAAATACCCAATACGTCTGTGTCCAGCGTTTTCAGCTTCTCCGTATCCTGCTCAGGGAAACCGTAGTACATCACGCAACCTTTGGCCTGTTTGCCAGCCAACATGGCCGATTGAAGTGAAAGGCTACCGCCAAAGCACCAGCCAACGCTGGCGAACTCAGCTTTCGGACCGGCGTAGGCAATCGCACCTTTCATGATCGCGGCCAGACGGGCTTTGTCAGCGCCCTGCATCAGCTTACCGGCTTCGGCGGGGGCAGTAGCCACTTTGCCATCGTACATGTCGAGGGCAATCACGTTCACGTTTTTCAGGTCGTTGTAGAACGTTTCGGCCTGCATCTTGATGTTGTCGTTCAGACCCCACCATTCCTGATACACCAACAGCCACTTGTTCGATGGCTTCTTCGATTTGAGCATGAACCCGCTGGCGGTTTTGCCATCGGGCGTGTTGAACGTCATCATTTCACCAGCTTTTGATTCATAATGAAATGGAATCGGGCTGGCATGTAATGCCTGAAAAGCCGGGTCGCCAGCGAGTTGCTGCATACCAGCAACGCCGCAAAGCGGAATAGCCGGAGCCGTTTCAGGTTTGTTGTGCGTCGACCACAAGGTCAGCACAAACGAAATGATGGAAATAAAGGAAAGCTTCATAAAAACATCAATTATATGTTGGTACATTTAACTAAACAAGAAAAGCCAGGGAGTAGTTTTTCTAACCACACTTTAGGATGTCGGATTGGGGATGTCGGATTTGGGATTGTTGCTTACGCCAAAGCAAACTCATGCGTAAGCAACAATCCCAAATCCGACATCCCTATGCTTGTTTCAGCGTAAAAATCGTGATTTCGGGCAAAATACCTACTCGGCCGGGGTAACCAATGTAGCCATATCCCCGGTTCACGTATAGCGCCTGTTGTTTGTCGGTGGGCGCGGTCTCCCGATAGAGACCCGCCCACTGCCGGTAGAAATACTTGACCGGGCTCCATTTGTAGTCGCCAAACTCGACGCCGAACTGTGCGCCATGCGTATGTCCGCTAAACGTCACGTCAATATCAGGGAAGTTAGGACGAACCTCGGCATCCCAGTGCGTTGGGTCATGTGAGAGCAGCAGTTTAACCGGATAGTCTTCGGCTCCCTGATACGCTTTGGCCAGGTTACCCGCTTTCAACGCCGCCGGACCAAAACCGAGGTTCTGTACACCGATGATGGCAAGTTTATCGCCTCCCTGTGTAATAATGCGGTTTTCATCCATCAGTGGGTTCCATCCCATCAGTTTGTGCGCTTTCACCACGTCGAGCACGTTTTGGCGCTGCGCTTCGGCACTTGGCCATTTCACGTAGGCGCCGTAATCGTGGTTACCGAGCGTCGAGTATACGCCCAATGGTGCTTTCACCTTGTTGAAGATGTCGATGTACTCATTCACCTCATCGGCGCGGCTGTTGACCAGATCGCCGGTGAAGAAAACCAGATCGGGTTTTTCGCCCATCAGCATCTCCACGCCGCCTTTTACCGCCGTTTTATTGAAAAAGCTACCCGAGTGAATATCCGACAGTTGGGCGATGGTCATACCGTCGAAACTCCGGGGCAGATTTTTCAACGGTAATGTGATGCGGCGAATCCGGTAATCATGCGCCCCGGAAATGACACCGTACGAGAAAGCGACCAACGGAATAGCACCGGCTGCAACGGCCGTTTTCACCAGAAAATCAGAGCGCGTAATAGCGTTTTCGGCAGCGGGCACCTTCGATCCAGGTACAGCTTGTCCTGACGTGGCGGGGTTGCTGGCCGGGGAAGCCGATGGTCCGGCAACCAGCGACCAAAGCCACTGAAAGAACCGCACAATATCGGTGATAAAGAGAAAAATAACCGTGATGAATTTCGAAAAATACGCAATGAACACGGCGATGGTAAGCATGGTACGGGTAACGCGGCCAATCGAATCGGCAGGAAGTAGTTGCAGGGCGATATACGTACCCAACGAAAGAGCAGTAAAGCCCCAGTAGCACCAGGCCACTGTACGTTGTGTGACTTCCGATGAATTTCGAGTGAAGAACCTAAAGGCCTGATACACATAAACGTCGATCAGCAGAAAGATCGCGACGAGTACAAAGCCAGACAAATTACGAAGCATAGAGAACATAGGTGATTAGGCGGTGCTGATGAACAGTCGACCTGTTAAAATCAGGCCATTAACAGCGCTTAATCACTAACGCCGTTTCGACCGCTATGGTTACAATCAGACAGGCGAGTTTTTAGGTGGGTAAATTGATGCATCTAGCCACGCCTTACTATGTACCCTGTTTCAATAATTTATCAGTTAATCGCCTCCCGCCCTAATCAACACAACGAAAATTACATAATATGGAATTTTATTACCAGCAAATCAGTAACCTATCAACCATGATACTCTCAACGGAAACAGACTACAAACAAGCATTCATCGAGTTTGATAAACTCGTTGCCACGATGAATGATGACGAGGCACTTCAGATGCAGGCCCGGCAGTTGGCAGAAGCCATTCAAGACTATGAACAGCGGCATATAGCTTTCCCGAAACCAACAACACTGATCGGCATGATAGAACTGAAAATGTATGAAAAACGCCTGAAACAGAAAGACTTGGCCCAATTACTGAACGTAGAGACGTCACGAATTTCAGAACTACTTAACGGCAAGCGGAAGTTGACGATCGAGCTAGCGAAACAGCTCCATGAAAAATTGGGCATTGATGGTAATTTTATTCTGGAATCCGTTTAACATTCACTCCCGCTTAATCAGCACACGTACCCGGCTCACGCGGCCTTTATCATCAGCGCAGGCAATGGTCAGTGCACCGGGTGTAGGTGTGAAGAAGAGCGTTTCAGTGGGTTTAGCTGCTCGGTACAGCTTCTCGTTCAGGTACCAGTACACCCGCTGCACATCATTCGCCGCCTGACAGGTCAGCGCCAGATCGGCCGGTTTTTTGGGATTGATAAAGTACTCGCTATTCTGGTTCAGGCTCGTGATCAACGGGGCCACACCGGTGCCAAACACCCGTTCACACGCCGGGTTATGCGGCGGAATGGCTGCGTAGGGTCGGTTACTGGCGGCATACCAGGCCACGACCTCCGGCGCCAGATTCGGATACAGCCGGGCAACGGGCCCCAGCACGCTGTCGCTTCCCGACGGTCGGCAGTGCGCGCAATACGACAACGTACCTGCGGCATTGGTCCACACCTGCGTTTGGTGCTGACACCGACTCGCCCGCGACACGCCCATGATGTAGTAATCCACCGCCCGACCATCGCAAGTACGTTCGGGCACATCGCCACTTTCAGGGCACACCTGCCGCGATGCCAGCTTTCCGCCCACCGGCGCCCTAAACCAGCCCGTTGGCGTGTTGTAATCGATGGCGTTGAACACCTGAAACAGCAACGGCGTGGCGGTGTTGGCTCCGCTCAGATCGGGCACGCCGACGCCCGAGAAATTACCGACCCACACGCCCACGGTATAGTGCCGGTTATAACCAATGCTCCAGGCATCGCGCCGCCCGTACGACGTACCTGTTTTCCAGGCAATGCGCGGCAATCGGTAGCTGTTATCGAAGTTATTGGGCAGATCAGGCCGGGTGATCTGGGTCAGTGTATTGGTGACGAGGAAAGCGGCTTCGGGGGAAAACAGTTGAACGGAGTGGTACTCCGTTTGTTGCATAGTAACAGGTGGCTGATTTGCCGTTACAAGCGAAGTGGCACTTCGCTGGACATAGCCACCATTCGCAAAAGCGGTATACGCTTGCGTCAGTTCTTCCAGCGTGACGCCGCAACCGCCCAGAATCATGGACAGGCCCAGATCATCGGCTTGCTTTTGTACCGTTCGGAAACCAGCTTGCCGCAACGTACCTACGAAACTGGGGGTCGATACGTCGCGCAGAAGCTTTACGGCGGGAATGTTCAGCGAATTGGCCAGCGCGAACTCGGCCGTAACAGGGCCGTTGAAATGTCGGTCGTAATTATCCGGTTCGTAGCCACCGAAGTTTGTAGGTACGTCGTTCAGCTTGGCTTTGGGCGTAATCAGTCCCTTGTCGAACGCCAAGGCATAGAGCAGCGGCTTTAACGCACTTCCCGGCGACCGTACTGCCTGCACGCCATCGACCTGCCCCCCATCGAAGGCGTTGGCAAAATCGGCTGAACCCACGTAGGCTTCTACGGCCCCCGTCTGATTATTAATCACCAACACCGCCGCGTTGTGAATATTCTGCCCCCGCACCCGATCCACGTACTGGCGCACTAGTCGCTCGGTGGCGGCTTGCACGTCGGGTTGTAGCGTACTTACGATAATCGGCTCGTCGGGCTGCTCCGTTTTAAGGCGAAGGCTCAGGTGCGGTGCCTGATTGGGCGCGGGTCGACGGCGGGCATCGAGGGGTTCGTTGAGCGCGTCCTGCACCGCTTTTTGCTCGAACGTACCTGACTGGGCAAACCGACGAAGCCACGCATTTCGCGCCTGCACAATAGCCGCGTTATTCTCGCCCAACCGCAAACTCGACGGCCTATTCGGGATGATCGCTAACGTTGTGATTTCGGCCAAACTGAGCAATTGAGGCGGTTTCCCGAAGAAGATTAACGACGCCGATTTGATGCCTTCTACGTTGCCGCCGTAGGGAATCAGGTTCAGATACAGTTGTAGAATTTCATCTTTACTGAGGTGGGCCTCCAACTGCACCGCCCGCACCACTTCGATCAGCTTGCTCAGGTACGTTCGCGGGCGTGGCTCCAGCAGACGAACCACCTGCATGGTGATGGTCGATGCCCCCGACGTTCGGCGACCAGACAACAGGTTCCGGCCCGCCGCGCGCACCATGGCTACGGGATTCAGACCGGGATGCCAGTAAAACCAACGGTCTTCTTTCTGGAGAATGGCCTGTCGCAGCCGGGGCGTAATCTCGTCGAGGGTGGCATACATTCGCCATTTATCGCCTCGGTTGAGAAACGCGTGCAGCGTAGTGCCATCAGCAGCGGTCACCAGTGTGGAGTAAGCAACGCGCGTTTTGGGCGGAAATAATCGGTCAGCCAGAAACAGCGCGAGCAACGTACCCAGCACCAGTTTTGGCCAGCGATGCGTGCGCAGGTACGTTAGGGACGAAGAATAAATGGCCAAGTTGAGTGTATACGTTGGATTTTGCAGGCTTCGCGCGTCGTGCTCTTCGACTAGGCTCAGGGTGACAACTCACACCTAGATGTTGATGACCAACTTGGGTGAGGGTGTCACCCTGAGCCTGTCGAAGGGCACGACGCGCGAAGCCAGATGCGAAAGCTAACTTACAACGCAAACACAAACTTATACCAGCAGATCCAGAACCGGCTTGCCCAGACCGTCGGGGGTGGTGTAGAACGGTCGTTTTTCAACGTCGTAGTGGGTATCGGGCGGAATACCCAGCGCGTGGTAGATCGTTTGGTGAATACCCTCGATCCGCACCGGATTTTCGATGGTTTTGCAGGGGCGTTCGTCGGCCGTTTTTCCGTAAACAAAGCCTTTTTTCACGCCTCCACCAAACATCAGTATCGAACAGCCATCGGTAAAATGACGGTGCATTCCGTAGAACTTCAACTCCGACAGAATATCCGGCTGGTTCACCTGCTCACGTACTTTGGCATCGGGGCGACCTTCAACCATCATATCGCGGCTAAACTCGCTGGCCAAAATCACCAGGGTACGGTCGAGGTGGCCGGTTTTGTCGAGGTCGTTGATCAGTTGCGCTATGGGACCGTCGATCTGTTTTTTCATGGCCTCCAGTCGCGTATGGCCATTTTCGTGAGTATCCCAGCCTTTAAACGGCTCGTATTCGGTGGTGACGCTGATAAACCGGGCACCTTGTTCGGTGAGGCGGCGGGCCAGCAAACAACCCAGGCCAAACTTGCCGGTATTGTACACGTCGTAACTGGCTTTGGGTTCGTTGCTAAGGTCAAAGGCCTTCGCTTCGGGCGAGTTCAGCAGCCGGTACGCCTGTTCCATCGACCGTTTCAGCGATTCTTTCTGGTAATCGCTGCCAAATTCACCAACGGGGCCATTGCTGATAAGGTCGTTGTAAAGCTGATTGCGGCGTTCGAACCGCTTGCTGTCCATCCCCACCGGTGGCCGAACGCTTTCGAGCCCCTGCGTAGGATCGGGAATAAAGAACGGACCAAACTCCTGCCCCAGAAAGCCCGCCGTATGAAAGGCCTTTAACTCCTCGGCTTCGCCCAGGGTAAAGCGCTGACCAATGTCGACGAAAGCGGGAATAACCGGATTTTTCGGGCCCAGTTCTTTCGCAATCCACGAGCCGATGTGCGGTGCCGCCACCGTCTGAGGCGGTTCGTAGCAGGTGTGCCAGTGGTATTGGTGCCGCGAGTGCAGGATATGCCCCATGTCGGCGGCCATGTAGGAACGGATCAGCGTGCCCTTATCCATCACCTTGCCGATGGATTCGAGTCCTTCCGAGAAGTGAATGCCATCCAGCACGGTCGGTACCGATTTGAAGGTGCTCAACACCCGGTTTCCTTCCATACCTTTCTCGAAAGGGGTATACCGTTTAGGGTCGAACGTTTCGGTATGGGCCATGCCGCCCGCCATCCAGAGCAGAATCACGGTATCGGCGGTACCGTTGGTCTGCCCCGGCTTCGCTGTTCGGCCACAGCCCGATAGCAGGCTTGCCACCGGTGCGCCAGCTGCCAGCGCCGCCAGTGTTGCCGCACTCGTCTTCTGCAGAAAATCCCGTCGATTCCAGATTGTTGCCATAGGAGGGGGTGTGAAAGAGTGAAAGGGCGAAAGAGTGAATGAATGTGTGACTGACGCGCTATAGTTTGATTTGCGTATGTTGCTTCGCGCTGTAGGCCCTTCGACAGGCTCAGGGTGACACTCCCACTCAAGTTCGTCATCAACATCTAGATGTTTCTTGTCACCCTGAGCCTGTCGAAGGGCCACGCGTCAGCAACACACGCAATACAAACTACTAAAATTCAGTAAATCAGTTGAAATTCGGGGTGGAGGCTGATTGCCCAAACAAGATCCTGAATGCCTTCGGTACCCGGATTTTTACCAATGATTTTCTGGGCAACAGCCAGTTCGTTGGGTGTTGGCTCCCGGCCAAATGCTTTCCGGTACAGGTTTTTCACCAGGACATCGGGTGCTGGGTACGTTGCCCGCCACTGCTGCGCCCCCCGTTTCAGGGCCGCGTTGAACCGGGTTCCGTTGGTCAGCTCCAACGCCTGCAATAGATTGGCCTGCGATGTACGGCTGGTGCTGACCGTTTCGCGATTGGGCCGACCCAATGCCGTTAAGAAGGGGTCGTTCTTAACGAAAACGGCGCGTGGAAACGGCATCTCCTGCCTGATCTTCTCCGGAAAGAGCTTCATCACCACCGCCGAGTCAGTGTAGATCGGGCTGATGACGGCACTCACCGCGTCGGTAAACTGCTCGGCGGTTAACCGGCGGCGAACCATGCCGGTAAACACAAAATTAGGCGCTGTGATCAGATCGGCATCTTTCACCCCAACGGAGGGTAGCTGGTACGTTTTCGACGTTAAAATAGTGGCCATCAGCTTTTTTAGATCATAACCATTATCGACGAAATCGACGGCCAGCCAATCCAGCAGATCCTGGCTCCAGGGTTCGTTGTCCATCACGTCGACGGGTTCAACCAGGCCGCGCCCCATCAACTGCGCCCACACCCGGTTCACGACCGTTCGGTATAGCCGTCCGTTTTTGGGCTGCACCATAAAATCGGCCAGTTCGCGGAGGCGTTCGGCCGTTGGTGCCTGCCCGTTGATGGTGCCCAGTTGCTCGAAGAGGATCTTCCGGCCCGCCATTTTGCCCGTTGGCTTGTCGCAGCGGTTTATTTCCAGCGTGGTATCGGCAAAAATATTGGCAAAGGCGTAGGCATCGGCCAGTTTCCAGTCACTGATGAAGCTGTCGTGGCAGGAAGCGCATTTCAGGTTAAGTCCCAGAAAGACCTGTGCTACGTTTTGGGCGGCCTGCATTTCAACCCGCTGACTGGCGTTGATGGTACCGCGCCAGTGAATACCCCGAATAAATCCTTCTGACTGCTTATCGGGACTGACCAGCTCTTTTACAAACCGGTTGTAGGGCTTATTGGCCTTCAACGACGTATAAAGCCAGTTTGTGATGTCGAAACGGCCTCCGGTAATGTAGCCAGTGCCGGTATAATCATTGCGCAGGGCGTCGTTCCAGAAGGTGAGCCAGTGCTGAGCGTAATCGGCGTTGCGGCTCAGTAGCTCGTGTACCAGTTGGTCTCGTTTGTCGGGTCGGGTATCAGCCACAAAGGCATCGAGCTGTTGGGGCGAGGGAAGCAGGCCAACCACATCCAGGTACACCCGGCGCAGGTACGTCCGGTCATCGACGGGGGCTTTCCAGGCCAGTTTATGTTGCTGGAAATACACGTTTACGAACCGGTCAACGGGGTTGGTCAGCCCATCGGCGGCGGGCGGAATGGTGGGCATACGGGGTTCCAGCGCAGCCACCCGATACAAGCTTTTTTCGGGACCGGCTGGCCAGGGGGCACCCTGTTTTATCCAGAACTCGAGCGTGGCTATTTCTTTATCGGTCAGCCGCTTGCCCTTCGTTGGCATGGCGTCATCGTGCCCGGCGGGGAGCTTTATACGGCGAATGAGGTCGCTTTTTTCGGGAAAACCAGCCACGACCACCGGGCCATATTCGCCCCCTTTCATGATAAACGCCTGACTGTCGAGCCGCAAGTCGCCTTTGGTTTTCGACGACCCGTGGCAGCTGTAGCAGTTGTGAGCCAGAATAGAACGTACCTCCAGATTCAGTTCGGCAACCTGTTGTTCGTTGAGCGGTTGCCCGTTACTGACAAAGCTTACGGTTGAACCAACAGGCGTTTCTTTTTTCCCGCCAGGCAACACGCTGGTCAGGTAATCGTCGCCGTGCGTTATCATAGCCCCGTAGTGCCCCGCCAGACTGACACCCACCACCGTACCAGCCAGAAGCCCCCGGTAGAGATTCTGCCGCCCGGTTCGACCGGCAAGAACAGTGAATACTGCCAGCGTCATGGTAGCTAGCCCCAGCCATTGGTGCGTGCTAACGGTACCGCCCGCGTAATCGTCCTGACCAACCAGTAGTAACCCCAGTAGGGCCGATAAAACCGCACTGATGGCCCCAATCCAAACCATCGCCCTGATGCCTGCCCGCATGTCGTCTGACTTTCTGACATAGGCGATGACTTCGAGCAGCAAGGCCACGCACAATAGACTGACCGGAAAATGAACGAGTAACGGATGAAGGCGACCCAGAAATTGCCAGAGCCAAAATGATTCGGTTAAGACAGTCATCATACGGAGGGTATGGTTTTCCTAATAACCAGTTGGTCGAGGTAATTTACTGTTAATCATGCCTGTCTGCTGAAGCAGTTCACGCAAATCTGCCTGTTGCTATCTGCCAAAGCGGGCGGCACAGAATGAAATAGCGTATTTTAGCCAATCATCTAACTGACTATCTTCTGTGATCAACGTTTCTCGCTTTTTCAGCCAGACGGCCCTGCTGTTGAGCCTTGTCTCTACCTCCGCTTTTGCCCAGAAGCAAGCCTCCGACAATCGAGCGGCGATTAAAGAGGCTGACCTCAAACGCGATGTATATAAACTCGCCGACGATCATTTTCAGGGACGCGTAGCCGGTTCGCTCAACGAGCTAAAAGCATCGGCTTGGATTGCCGAGCAATTCCGGGCAATGGGGCTACAACCCGCTGGTGATGATGGCACGTATTTTCAGTTCTTTCACATCCAACGTACCCGCGTGAGCGAAACCAGCCGGTTTATCGTGGGCGGCAAAGCCCTGACCTACGGCCCCGACGTGATTGCACTGGCCCCGGCTATTGCCTCGGTCGATGCGCCGTTGGTGTATGTGGGAACGGGCACACCGGAAGAAATGGCGAAAGTGGATGTGAAAGGGAAAGCCGTAGCTATTCTCTTTTCGGGTACACCACCCGGCGACCTTAGTTTCCGTCGGTTTATGCAAACAACGATGAATCGCCGCGCCGCTGAATTTGTGAAAGCCGGGGCTGTGGCTACCATTTTCGTATCTGACAGCCGCGCCGATGCGATCTACAACTGGTGGAGTAGCGCCATGGAAATGGGCCGCTACGATCTACCCGGCGGACCCAATACGCGCGTGTTTGCGCAGGCGCCGCTCTTGTGGCTTCCAGCCAGCAAACTCGATATGGTTAAACAACCCAATCAGCAGTTTACCAACGTTGTGAACGTAGAAAGCTTCAGTTACCCGTCGGTCAACATCGTGGCGAAACTGCCGGGTACCGACCCCAAATTGAAAGAAGAATACGTGCTCATCAGCACCCATCAGGATCATGACGGTATTCGGCGGGCGGTAGCAGGCGACTCGATCTACAACGGGGCCGACGATAACGCCACGGGTTGCGCTGCCGCCCTGGCGATTGGCCGGGCCTTTGCGCAGAAACCCGGCAAACGGTCGCTATTGATTGTTTTCCACGGGGCTGAAGAGCGTGGATTGCTGGGCTCGCGCTATTTCGTTGACCACCCAACGGTGCCGAAATCAAGTATCGCGGCGGTGCTGAATGGCGAAATGATGGGTCGAAATTCGCCCGACAGTGCGGCGTTGCTCGGTTCGCAGGTGCCGCATCGTAACTCACTCGATCTGGTGAATCAGGCGATGTCGGCCAATCAGGCCACGGCCAAGTTTAAGCTGGATACGCTTTGGGATCGGGCCGATCACCCCGAAGGCTGGTATTTCCGCTCCGATCACCTGCCCTACGCCCGCGCCAACGTACCTGCGATCTGCTTCACCTCGTTGCTGCACCACGATTACCACACCCCCCGCGACGAACCCGCCCGCATCGACTACGCCAAACTGGCCAACATGACGCGCTGGATGTACCTCACCGCCTGGCAGGTAGCCAACGCTCCCGCCCGCCCGGCGCTGGAACCCGGTTTTAAGCTAGAACGGTAGCCCTATTCACGGTTCGTTGATTTGTAGGGGCGGCCCATCGTGGCCGCCCGCTTTCGGGCGCATAGCGACCGCTGGTGGTCCGTTAATTAGCAAGAATATCCTATGTAACATCTTCACAGGCAGATGTTTACGACCATATATATAGCATGCACCTATCAGCGGTCGCTATGGCGACCGAGAGCGGGCGGCCACGGGGGGCCGCCCCTACATATTACGATCCAGTCAGTAGCTCCTAAAACCGCGCCAGCACCTTTTCCGATACCGTTTTGCCAATCGATAACGATGATGTGGCGGCGGGTGATGGGGCGTTGCAGACGTTAACGGCGCGGTCAGTTTCGATGATCGAGAAATCGTCGAGGAGGCCGCCGGTTCGGTCGCAGGCTTGTGCACGAACACCAGCGCCGCCTTCGATCAGATCGTCTTCCTGAATTTCGGGGATTAGCTCTTGCAGGGCTTTGGTAAAGGCTGACTTCGAGAACGAACGGTACATTTCGCCGAGGCCCATCTGCCAATATTTGGCCGCTACTTTCTGGAAACCCGGCCACGCCAGCGTTTCCCAGAACTCCTTCAAATTCACGTCCGACTTCTTATAGCCTTCGCGCTGGAATGCCAGCACCGCGTTCGGTCCTGCCTCAACGCCGCCGTGGACCATGCGCGTGAAGTGCACGCCCAGGAACGGGAAGTTCGGATCGGGAACGGGATAGATCAGGTTTTTAACGAGGTAATGCTTCTCGGGCTTGATCTTGAAATACTCACCCCGGAACGGCACAATCTGCAAACCAATCGGCTCGCGTTGCGTAAGCTGGGCAATTTTGTCGGAGTACAGACCGGCGCAGTTTACCACCAGCTTGGTTTCGTAGCGATTTTTATTGGTCACCACCACGCTGAGGGAATTGCCCGGCGTGAGCTGCTCTACGCGTTCGCCAAAGTGAATTTCGCCGCCCAGTTCGCGGAATTTACGGGCGTAGGCTTCGGTCACCTGCGTGTAGTCGATGATGCCGGTTTGCGGAACGAAGATGCCCTCCACGCCTTTCACATGCGGTTCAATCTCCCGCATTTCGCCCAGCGAAATACGCCGAAGTCCACCGAGGCCGTTCTGCTGACCGCGTTGGAACAGCGTAGTCAACTGCCCGACTTCTTCCTGTTTGGTCGCGACTACAATTTTACCGCAAAGCTCATAAGGCACGCCTTCACGATCGCAGAAGTCGAGCAACATCCGATAGCCATCAATGCAGTTGGTGGCTTTCAGGCTTCCCGGTTTATAATACAGTCCCGAGTGAATCACACCCGAGTTATGGCCGGTCTGATGCGCCGCCACCTGATTCTCTTTTTCCAGCACCACCACCGACAACGCCGGCCGCTGCTGTTTGATTTGCAAGGCCGTCGCCAGCCCCACAATGCCTCCTCCTATTACAGTTACGTCAATCATGTTCTTGAAGTTTGTGGTTTGTCGTTTGAGGTTTGTGGTTGCGCTGCCAACACCCCGTTTGGTTGATAGGCAATGCAACCACAAACCTCAAACGACAAACCACAAACCCTATTTAGTAAAGCTAATCTTCCCCATCGACACACTGGGTACGCCCTGGCGGTTGCCGAACGATGTGCCTGAACCGGCTACGCATTCGTTGGCCAGCACGGCAAAAAGCACGGCTTCTTTGGCGTCGCCGGCAATACCCAGCTCATCGGTTTTGGCAAAGGTACAACCCGGAAGCAACGCTTCTATTGCTTTGGTCAACACGGGGTTGTGCGCCCCGCCGCCGCTCATATACACATGCACATCCCTATCGGCCTCAGGTACGTTGGCGAGTGCCTTTTTAATGGCCTGCGCAATGCTTTCGGCGCTGAATCGGGTTAACGTAGCCATCAGGTCTTCGGGCGCGATGTTCTCCGTTTGGCTGCGTTGCTGTGCATCTCGAACGTACCCGGTATTGAACACTTCTGGCCCGGTTGTTTTGGGGAACGACTGCGCGAAAAACGGATGATCGAGTAAGGCATTCAGCAAGGTATCGTTGACCTGACCACTGGCTGCGAGTTGCCCGTCTTCATCGTAGGGCTTGCCGGTAAACTGACGAGCGTAAGCGTCTAAAATCGTATTACCCGGGCCGGTGTCGGTGGTGAACACCACGCTAGCGTCAAGGGAGCCGGGCAGGTAGGTGAAGTTGGCAATACCACCCATGTTGAGCAGGATGCGGTTTTCGCCCATTTGCGAGAACACAAAATAGTCGCCGTAAACCGCTAGTGGAGCGCCTTCGCCACCGTGGGCAATGTGCCGCTGCCGGAAATCGCTAAGCGTGATAATGCCGGTTTCGGCCGCAATGTGATCACCGTCGCCAATTTGTAACGTAGCATTTCCGTAACCCGGCCGCCGATGCTGTTTCTCCGGCGCATGATACACCGTTTGCCCGTGACTGGCTACCAGGTCTACCTCGTCGGCAGGTACATTCCAGGTACGTAGGCAGTCGGCTACCCACCGCCCATGCTGCCGGCCAATTGCTTCGTTCAACAGGGTCAGGTGCTCGAAATCGACCTGCTTTTTCGCGAACACAGCCCGGATACTGTCTTTAAACACTTCGTCGTAGGATACAGTCGTGAATTGCTCAACGACCACAGTGGTCTCCGGTCCACTGCCGGTAACTCGACACAAGGCTACGTCGAGGCCATCGAGCGACGTACCTGACATCAGGCCAATGATGCGTCGTTCGGGTTTCTGAGCAATATGGTAAAGGCGTTCAAGTTGCGGATTCATACGGTAAATATCAGCCATTCCCGCGTCAAACTAGTTTATGATGGTACACGGATTTTAATGGGTACGCGGATTAGAGGGATAAAACGGATTCACACGAATGATGATGGGTACGCGGATTTTGCGGATTAAACGGATTCACGCGGATTTTTGATTTAAGCGGATTTGTAGCCTCAAGCAGAGCTAATCTGTTTTAATACACAATCCGCGCAAATCCGTTTAATCCGCAAAATCCGCGTGCCATCATCATCCCCCTAATCCAAGTACCCATACAATCTCCGCGTACTATAAAACTCAACGCAATGAACACGAAACAATCAACAGAGACACTGATCGATACAACCATTCAGGCACTGACCAATGGCGAGCACGCTACCGAATCGGGGCAGGCGCTGGTTGATAACTGGCTGAATGAACTAGCCCATTATGAAGGCCTCGGTAGCGTTCGAGAGGCACTGAGCAGCCTTCAGAAAGCATTACTGAATGACGCTGACCCCGTTCAGATTCGGGTGTTGCTGATGGAATTGGCCGAATACACACAGGCGTTTGCCCAGCAGGAAACAACACCAAACCCCACCGCCCTGCAACAATTGGCCGATACACTTCAACGCCTGATCGTTAGCTCCGAGGAACTTGGTCATTCGTAAACTGAGCGGCGGCCCAATGGCTAAGGCAATATTTTTCTATAAACAATACAGACTTGATCGAGTTTTAACCCGTACTGTAGCAACCAGTTCCCCGATTTGTTAACACTCAATAATGTCTGAAAAGATGGCGACTAAAAAAGCCGAAACGCTGATTACCTCAACTATCGAAACCCTCGACAATGGTATCGATAGTGCAAAACCGAAAGATGGTACGTCGCTGATTACTGAGTGGCTTTCTATTGTGAAAGAAGACAAGTCAGTCAGTGGTATTGCCAGCGACTTACAGGAGTTACACGACCAGTTGGGAGCAGCAAGCCCCGACAAGAAGAAGGTGGCTCAGTTGGTAAAAAAACTCGGTGATGAAACCGCTAAAGTTGCCAAAAAGGCCGACGACAAGTATCAGGACGACCTGAAAGACCTCGGTGAATCACTTAAGGAATTTGCGAAAGAACTTAAATAAATGACCAGTAGTGGTTCATCAATAATCTTGGGTACGTTGCCACCTGTTTTTAAAAGCAACGCCACTATCGACTATTGACTAACCACTATCGACTCCAAAACAACACATGGCCCTTACATCACAAGATCAGGCAACAACCGCCCTCCTCGAAAAAACAATTTCTGCGTTCGACAGCGGTCTTCAGCCAACAACCCCTACAGATGGTTTGGCACTCATCGATCAGTGGATCGACTTGCTTGACCAGAATGGCACCGACGAAACCGACGAAATCGCCGATGTACTCGAAGACCTGAAAACGGAACTCGAAGAAAGTAAAAAGGATGGCGGTTCTCCTGAACCATCAGTCATTCAGGCGTATTTGGAAGATCTCATCGACATTACTCAGAGCGTGATCGACTCGCCGGAAGCCAGCGCTCAGCAAACCGAGCTTCAGCGTTTGGTATCTGTGCTGGAAAATCTTAATCAACAAGTATCGAAATGAGTCAATAGTCGGCAGTCGATAGTCAATAGTCGCGCTGCTTGATCACCAGACGTGCCTAAGCAACGCGACTATTGACTATCGACTGCCGACTATCGACTACTACTCATTCAAACTCCTATTCCCATGGCAGACTCATCGCAATTTGCAACGGCACTCATCAATGAGACCGTGCACACGTTTAGCGGCGGCGCCGAAAGCGTCTCGGCCATCGACGGCATATCGTTGATTAATAACTGGATCAGCGCTCTTCAGTCAGAAGACAGCCCTGCCAGCCCGGTAGCTAAAACTCTTAGTGAGTTGCAATTACAGTTACAGGAAAGTACGCCGGATACCGAACAGGTTCAGCGTCTCCTTAGCGAATTGGCCGACCAAACCCGGGAAGCAGCTCAGTCTGTTGAAGGCGGTGAGCAAACGTCACTGACCGGATTGGCCGACGCTTTAGCCGGTTTTGGCGAACGGTTGGCGGGACATCGGTCGGGCGACGGAAGCGCCGGTGCAACTGTTGCTCCGAGCGTAGGCGCTTCAACTGGCAATAGCAACGACGATTCAATCGGTGCTAGCGGTGCCGCCCATCAAGACGGCGGCCCTTACAACTCAGGCTACGGCAAATAAATTGTCATTCGCTTGCGCTGTCATTTATTGTCATTAAGTGGTCATTCATTGTTTTTGCGATAAATGACCACCTCATGATAATGAATGACAGCGCAAGCGAATGACCTTTCACTAACAGTAAACTAAAAAAACAATGGCACATCAACATTCACAATCGAGCGGTTCGTCTGCTTCAACACTGATCGACGCTACGATCGAAGCCTTTGACCAGGGACAGTCAGCCTCTCCGCAAGAAGGTCTTTCACTGATTACAGACTGGTTTTCGTCGTTGAAAAGCGACCACTCGGCCAGCAAAATGATTCCGCATCTACAGGAATTGCAGTCGGAGTTGCAAAGCGGTTCGCCCAGCAATCAAAAACTGCATGATTTACTGCTTAGCCTGGCCGACCAAACGGATGCCCTGGGCGCATCGGCCGGTGGAGATTTGCCTTCACGGCTGAGCACGTTAAGTACGTCACTGCGCAATTTTGCCGGACAACTATCGACGACAGTGTAATTTTTCAGCTTAAAACGCCTCACTGCTACCAGAGCAGTGAGGCGTTTTTTAGTTCTCAACATTATGGATAACCACGAAGAAGCTACCGATCTGCTCGACACGACCATGGCAACGCTGACCACCGAGGTAGGCGAATTAACGCCGCAAAGCGGGAAAGGCGTGATTGATGAGTGGATCAGCACCCTGAGCGAATCAGAAAATACAAAAGAGATCGTCGATCTGCTGCAGCAACTGAAAACACAGTTGGAAAGCGGCACTCCCAATCCCGAGGAAATGCAACAGGTGCTACTCGATTTATCAGGGCAGGCACACGAAATGGGGGTAAAAGTTGGCCCCGAGGGTGATATGGCTACCCGCCTCGAAGCGCTCGGAGCCGCGCTCCAGAACATTGCCGGGCAACTGGCGAACGCTTAAAAGTTTGTGGTTTGTTGCGGTCCGCCGCTGCGGTGTGTGGTTTGTGGTTGCGCTGCTAACAAAGGATTCGTGTATCAGCAGCGCAACCACAAACCACACACCGCAGCGGCGGACCGCAACAAACCACAAACTATTTCTTCACCAGTTCATACACCTTCTCCATGTCCAGGTCTTTCACTGACAGGATGGCTGGAGCGGTGTAAAGTACAGGTACGTCGGGTAATACGCCATGCCCTTTATCGATTCCCGGAATGGCCAGCACAATTTTATAGAGCGGAAACCGGAGTTGAACCCCTGTTTCGGGTAGGGTCATATACGGAGAGGTAAACGCATTACAGCCGTATTCGCCACCACCTGTTTCACGGCCAACCACCGTGACCCGGTCGGGGGCGTTATGCTTTGTTAATGACGTAAAAATCGACCCCGCCGAAAAGGTGCCTCCATTAGTCAGCACGAACACCTTTCCACGAAAGGCATTTTTGGTTGTCGGTTTAATCAGCCCGGTTACGCCCGTACGACGAAATGTACCCTCAGATGTTTTATGGGTGAAAAAATTACGGAGCCAGAATCGCCAGAATTTCCAGCCCAAATGCCGGTTAAATGATACTTGACGGACCGGCGCATCGACTTCCGCATAAGCCTGAAACGGTTTCCCGACCAGATAAGACACCAGCCTTGTTGCCGCGCTGGAATTACCACCTAAATTTCCCCGCACATCAACCACCAGATTGGTAACAGTTTTTCGGGCGGCTATGGTTTTAAAGCTTTTTCGAAAAAAGGCCCGTTGCCCGCCGCCGCTAAACGAGGCTACTTTGAGCACCGCAACGGTTGAATCGCGCTCCGAGAAAGTCAGCGTTCGGGTTTCTTCTTCTTTTTGCTCTGGTTTGCCAGGCTTCGGTTTACGGGGTTTCGAGGCTGGAATGACCCGTTTCTCCACCGAGTCGGCACTGGCTTTTAGATTACCGGGGGGCATCCGAAATGTCAGCGTGCGCACCGTTCCGGTCGAATCACGGAGGGTAAGTCTTTGTGCTGATGAATCGGCACCGATGGCCAGCGCGTAGTAAGAACCAAACAGGCCCGTGTTCAATACAAAAGGCTTGAACGTCTGATTGTACCCGTCTGACGATATATACTGGTAGAACTGATTCAACAACGTACCTGCCGACAGCCCATTAACGGCTAGCAGTTCAGATCCCCGCCGAACGGTGGTGTCGTTGCTGCGGTTTTCACGCACGTACAACTTTTCGTCTACAACAAAGACATCGACTGGAAACGGTTTGGAGGGATGTTTTTTTCGGTACTTCACATACGCTTTAGAACCATACAAATCCGTATGCCCGCAGCCAATTCGGTCGATAGCCGGTTCAACGGCGCGCCGAAATTGCAACTCAGTCATGGGGTGCGTGAGGCGGACTTCGGCGGCATCGAACCAGCGCGATACACTGTCGCGGGGATGGTAGCGATACAGGCCGGGGTGCGCCTCTTCCAAAGCCCGACGCATCAGTCGAAAATCGCTGCGTAGCTGATTGACCGAATATTGCCGGGATAAGGGGGTGGGTATAAGTGGCGACTGGCCAAAAAGCGGGCCCGATAGCAACAGTAAGAAAGCAAAAAGCCAGGATCGGTTTCTGAACGGTGGGTATTGACTCACAAACGTAGAGGTAGAACGGTTGCCAAAGGTAGTGCTAGTCAACTGTCAGTTCACGAACAAATCGGCTGAACGGGTCGTTGTCAATGCGAACTGCTCTGGCAACACTTTTTTCGTTCAACTTGTACCATTTTGACGGCAAATCGTGTAGTTTGGCGATTCATTCTGACTAGTTAATCGGCTTTCCCAATAAACGCAAACCGCACTGGCGGACCAGTCAAAACGTATTATGGCACGACCAACCCCCGAACTGATCGACGCATTGCGTCGCACGGCCCGTAAAGTAGCTGAAGGTGCTCCATATCAATGGGGCCACATGGGTAGTTGCAACTGTGGCAACCTGGCCCAGGAGCTGACCCGCATGACCAAAGACCAGATTCACCAGTATGCCATGCAGCGCTACGGCGACTGGAATGAACAGGTGGCTGACTATTGCGACACCAGCCAGCTTCCGTTCGATATCATCATTAATCAGATGATTCAAGCGGGTCTCTCACTCGAAGATCTGAAGCACCTCGAAAAACTCGATGACCGCGATGTACTCCGCCGTTTTCCGGTCGAGCAACGCTTCCTGAAACACAACCGCCGCGACGATGTGGTAACGTACCTGAATGAGTGGGCCAACCTCCTCGAAGAGCGCCTGCTAGACCGCATCAAGCTCCCGGCCGATTTACTGGAAGTACGGGAATTGGTTTAAGTAATTAAGAATTAAGAATTAAGAATGGCTCTGCCGAAGTACCATATGGTGCCTCAGCAGAGCCATTCTTAATTCTTAATTCTTAATTACTTGAGCGTCGCTACAGCATCCCGAATCCGTCCTACGGCTTCGACGAGGGCTTCGTCGGCGGCGGCGGTGGAGATACGGATGCAGTTGGGCGCACCAAAACCAGAACCCGCTACCGTGGCTACGTAACAGGTGTTCAGCAGCCAGTTCGAGAAATCATCCGAGTTGTTGATCGCCGTTGTTCCATCTGATTTACCATAATAGGCGCTCACATCCGGGAATGCGTAGAACGCACCTTCGGGGGTATTAACTTTAAAGCCGGGGATGTCTTTCAGCAGACCAACTACCAGATCGCGGCGGCGGTGGTAAGCTTTCGCCATTTCACGGCTCGCATCCAGCGAACCGTTTAGAGCGGCAACCGTTGCTTTCTGGGCAATCGAATTGGTGCCCGACGTCACCTGTCCCTGTAGTTTCTCCACGCCTTCGGCAATCCATTTGGCGGCACCGATGTAGCCAATGCGCCAGCCGGTCATGGCATAGCCTTTGGCCACCCCGTTAACGGTAATTACCCGCTCAGCGATCTCAGGCACCGACCCGATGCTGAAATGACCTTCGGGCGTGAAGTTGATGTATTCGTAGATTTCGTCGGCCAGCACATACACGTTATCGTGGCGAGCTACCACCTCGGCAATTGCACGCAACTCGGCTTCTGAATAGACGGAACCGGTTGGGTTGTTCGGCGATGCATACATGACCACTTTGGTACGGTCGGTGATGGCGGCTTCAAACTGCTCGGGTGTCACTTTGAAGTCATTCTCGAACGAACCGTCGAGTACGACCGATACACCCTCGGCCAGCTTCACCATTTCGGAATAGCTAACCCAGTAGGGCGAGAAAATAATGACCTCATCGCCGGGGTTCACCAGCACCTGTAACACATTAGCCAGTGAATGTTTGGCACCCGTCGACACCACTACATTTTCGGGTTTCCACGGCAGGTTGTTGTCGCGGTTGAATTTATCGGCAATGGCCTTCCGCAGATCGGGATAACCGGCAACGGGGCTGTAACCGTGAAACCCATCGTCGATCGCTTTCTTGGCGGCATCGCAAATGTGGGCGGGCGTTTTAAAATCGGGCTCACCTACGCTCAGGCTGATCACTTTATGGCCTTTGGCAGCCAGTTCGCGCGCCATCTTGGTCATGGCCAGCGTCGATGATTCTTCAAGCGCATTGATCCGGTCGGCCAGCATGCTGGCGGGACTGTCTACGGCAATAGCCATATTGGTATGTGTTTATTGAAAATTTGGCAACTGAACGGCCACAAAATTAGTGACTTCAACGCAGTTAAGCCGACTTGTTAGGAGAATTTAATTACCTCACTATCATCAGAGCAACTAATCAATAACTCGTTGGCAGTCTTATTAAGTGCCGGATGAACCAGATCGGGTGCAATTTCAGCCAATGGCACCAGTGTAAATCGGCGTTCATGCAGCAATGGATGCGGCAATGTGAGTGTAGGCGTGTTGATAATCAGGTCGTCGTAGAACAGCAGGTCGATATCGATCACCCGAGCCCCCCATTTTTCGGCCCTAACCCGACCAAGCTGTTCTTCGATAGCCAATGTGTGGGTTAGCACCTCGGCGGGTTTCAGGTACGTTACCACCAACAGCACCTGATTCATGTACGTTGGCTGCTCAGTAACGCCCCAGGCAGCCGTTTCGTAGAGACCCGATAGCAATACGATATCACCCACCTGATCAGCGATGTAGTGAAGCGCCTGCTCGAACGTATGCTTCTTATCACCCAGATTGGCACCGAGCAACAAGTATAGTTTATGAACAGGCAAAGGGGTATTTGGCATGCCTCAAAGATACGTGACCTCAACGTTGCAGGTAGCGGGTGTCTGGTTGGGCCGTTGCGGTTCGGCTTAGCAACCCCGTTTTTCGCAAGCCAACATACACACCTATACTATTTGGCAATAGTCCACCCGAATCAACCCCAAGCGAACTACTCAGTACCGAACCGCCAAAGGCTTTAATCGGAACAGCAGCCGTGATCAGGCCCGAAAATTGCGACGGCATGGTTGGGTACGGTACCGGATACGTACCCAGATTTTGGGAGAATGATAATCGAGTTATGATTTGAATTGTGCTGGAAAATAAGGCACTAGCCCCCAGATTAAATGCACTGACACGGCTATTAACAATGCCCCGATCAGCAGGCAACGATGGGCGCGCTTCGGTCGAAGGCGTTAAGAAAGGTGACCCGATGGTACGGCCAACGTATGTCCATCCGTCAACAAACTGACTGTGGTTAAAGTAGTTATCACGTCCACGTAGTTCAGGATCATCGATTACGAAATCATCTCCGCCCTGGCTTTTTGTGTACAGATATTCAACCGTTATTTGTTGCAGGAAGAACGATTCACCGGCATGCCGACGACGATTTTTCAGCCTAAGGCCATTCAGTCCATCGGTTAAATTAGTACCATAAAACAGTGAACCATCATCGTACAGAAACTGGCGATATCCGTATAGATTCCAGCCACCACTGAGGTTCACATCAGCCCCTAAATCGACCGAACCGAGGTGATTGCCGATCCGGTTATCTTCCAGCGATGTTACGTTCGGGTCGTTACGGTCGCCCTGTCCTCGGCTACCCAGCACCATGGGCAGGTAATACTGAATAGCCGACGGCAATTTTCCGTTTACGGCGATAAGGTCACTAAGCACACCGGGCGCAGCCTGACCACCCCAAATCACATTATGATTAAACCCGCCATATAGCCGGAATGGCCAGGTTGGCTTGCCAATTCGGCCATATAGGTATTTCTGATGCAGGTAAGAACCCTTGACAATCCGGTCCCCATTCTCGAACCAGCCGTGTGCATAGGCGCCTAATATCGAAATAGTGCCTTTAGTAAACGGAATGGGCGTGTATTGGTAAAGCCCTATCTGAATTTTGGGCACAGGCAACGCATTTCCCGACCAGGCATAAGCCCCTGATGTGAGCAGTGTATCGACTAGACCGATGATTTCACGCTTCCGGCCCACGTATAGCTCAAAGGCCCCTAAACGACCCTTGATGTGCGCCTCGGGCAGAATAACCTGATTGGTAACTCCCACATTGGCCACCGCATCGAGCGCATAGCCCCAGTCTAGTTTTGGGCGATTTCCGGTACTGTCTGTCAACCGATAATCGGACCGTATACCACCTTGTAATCGAACAGCAGGCCCTTTTAACGGAACAATACCGTATTGATTAGCCCGAAGCCAAAAAGGCGTTTGATCGGTTGACAGTAAGGCGCCCGTTTCTAAATGGTACTGACTCGTGCGATCGGTCTGGGCCTGAGCCACAATAGATAACAGCAGAAACAGCCACGGTAGGCCACCTGAAAAAACCCGGCGAATCGAGCAGGCAGAAGGTTGGAAAGACGTCACTTGCATCAATCAGTAGTATTGCTTTTACGTAGCCACCATTAAAGCATACATATGGTTTGCCTACCGATTAACGCAGTAAACAAAAAAAGCCGTTTACTCAACGGCTAGATGTTAGCGAGTGGGAAAGAATTAAGAGTTAAGAATGAAGAATTAAGAATGGAGAATTGCTCTGCTAACAGCAAAATACGTTGTTAGCAGAGCAATTCTTAATTCTTAATTCTTAATTCTTAATTCTTAACTCTTAATTCTTAACTCTTGATTTAGAAAGAAACCTGCCTGCGTTTTGGGGCGATAAGGCCGTAGATGGCCAGTAAAATAGCGATGATGGCACCGGCACCGGCCGCCAGTTGAATGGTTGAATTGGCTTCCTGTTTAACAGCAATGGCCGCATAGGCCCAGGTAAATACCAGAATGAAGGCGGCACTTCGGTAGCGATTATACAGCACGGCACCCACAATAAGGGCCAAAACAAGCACACCAACGGCCCACACGGTTTCAGAAATTCCCGACAGATCGAAGCTGTGCGCGCGAAACCAAAGGGTAATGTTTAGAATTGTAGCCACCGTCAGCCAGCCGAAATAAATAGAAAACGGCACGCGCGCCAACCACGTTTCGGCTGCCTTCACGGGTCGCATCATTGCCATATCGGTACGCGGGTTGATCCGTAGTGCTTCCATCACCATAAACAGACTGGCAAACATGATCAGAATCACAACCAGGGCTCCACCAATCCATTCCTGATTGAAAATAGGGCTCCATACAGCATTACCCAGGGCGTTGATGATGTACCAGGGGCCCGCCATGCGAAAACGCGGATTATGTCGTTGCGACGGTAATGCCTGGTAAACCGCGAAACCCAGCAACCCCAGGAAAATAATTCCCCAGATAGAAAAGGCATAACCGGCGGGCGTAATTAGTGTACTGTACTTGTTCGACACGTCGCCGTTGGTTTGCGGGCCAAATACACGCGCATTCGAGAGGCCATTCACTACGATCAGCGAAACCGTAACGACCACTACAAGTACCTGACGTAAACGATCATTCATCATAAACACTCTAATTAATTGGTGATACAACCGACGACATTCGTCAAGTGTTCACAAATTACGTACCTGGCAGTCAGGGTTCATATGTAAGCGGCAAGAGTTCTGCCATTTTCTCCCAACCCCAATATCCCTCGAAAATCAAACCCAGCGGATTATAAAAATTGCCATTTCGCTCAATAATCACCCTCGGTTCAGTCAGTGAAATGATCGACGATTGCGGACCACCAACACTCAGTGTTGAGCTAAACGGCGATTGTGAACGCACAAACTCGGGCGATTCTTTTTCCTGCGTGTACGTCACCTGAATCAAGTTTTCAAACTCCATTGCAGTGGTTGAATCGGTCGATGATTCTTCATTGAGCACAAACGTAGCCGGTAAGGCATCTTTCACCAGATAACGCGCCCGTTTCACACGCCACTGCCCGCCTGCTTTCGTCGAATCAGCTCGCTCCAGGATACGCCGAATCTCGAAGCCTTCCTCAGCCGTCTTTCGCGTATGCAGCGTGCGCATGAAATGCATGGCCGAACCCAGGTACGCTTCTTTTCGGGCTTTTTCCCACCGAAGCGTTTCACGTCGCCCACGCGGCTTCATGGGTTCATATACCGGATAACCCAGATACGACACCGAATTGTGGCCATAGTCGAACAGGAACTGCTCGAGCACGTACCTGATTCGGTAGCCCAACGCCTTGTTCTCGATAATCAGTGGCTCACGGGCCCCACCGGTCAGGCGCAGGGTTGCGCGGTTATCGTCGAACCAAAGCGCGTTCTGATTCACGATCTTACAGGCCTGCGCATTTTTACTACTGCCAATGAAGTTCTTCAGGAAAACGTCCAGATGTTCCAGCCATTCAGGGTCGCGGCTGGCACGTACCTGCACCTCAGCCAACTGATTGGCCGCCGGCATAACCCGAACCAGCAGTGAAGCAGGCTGATTGGTATTCAGGGGTGTAGCCAGGGTTTCAAATCCTACGCTGGAAACAACCAGATCGAACCGACCGGCGGGCAAATTGGCCAATACAAAATTACCGTTCTCGTCGGCCGTGGTACCTTTTGTGGTATTAGCCAGAAAAACGCTGCAAAACGGCACCGGCTGATCATCAATGGCGTTGACTACCCTACCCTTCAGCGTAAACTGGGCGCGGGCGGTCAGAGTGGTCAGTAAGAATAGTAAAACAAGTCGCATCATATTTTAGACCGTTCAGCAGGTATGAAGGCACAAACTTACACCTATAACTATACTTTTAGTTAATCTGTATGTAAGAAAAGCCCAATCTGTTACGACAGGGCTTTTAAACTAGGTTTTAGAACTACAGCGGCGGACCGCCTTATAGGTTCGGTTATAGCGCCAGGACTTTAAACTCAGTTCGGCGGTTACGTTGATGCTCTTCTTCGGTACGGGCGTTTTTCACTACCAGTTGCGTTTCGCCGTACCCTTTGGCTGTAATACGCTCGGCCTCAACCCCTTTCGAGACAATATACTCGACCGCCGCTTTAGCCCGGTTCTGCGACAGTGTCATGTTGTAGGCATCTGGCGAACGGGCATCGGTATGTGAACCCAGCTCAATTTTGATCGTCGGATTATCTTTCAAAATCGTAACGAGCTTGTCCAGTTCCTCGGCCGCATCGGGGCGGATGTTATACTTGTTGAGATCGTAATAAATATTTTCCAGCGCGAAGGTCTTGTTCAGTTCCACCTTGTCGAGCAGCAGGGCTACGTTGAAGGTAGTGTCGGTTTCGGGCTTGGTCAGGAAAATCTCGGGAATGCTGCGGCCCTGCATGGTAAAGGGTTCTCGGCGGGTCAGGTAACCGGGGCGCTCGGCAATAACACTGTAGGTCTTGCCCTCCTGCACCGGAAACTTCCCGAACGTACCTGGCTGACCCGTAGTAGCTTCGGCCACGGTAGCGTCGTTGCTGTCATCGACAATACGTACCCGAGCCGAGTCGAGGGGTGTGTTAGGGGCGGTGTTGACTTTAACCGTGCCAGCCAGGAAATAACGCACCACTTTAGGCGCACCGGCTTTGGGCGGCGTGTTTTTGGCAATCGTCGTGGTATCGCCAGAAGGAACAGACCCATTTTCGACCAGATAAATATCATCGTCGCCTTTGCCACCGGGACGGTTACTGGCCATATACCCTCTATCGGGCTCAGGAAAGGTCAAGCCAAAATCATCGGCGGGTGAATTGATCGGTTGTCCCATGTTCTCGACCCGGATTACCCCACCCGAGCGAGTCGCTACGAATACATCGAGTTTACCCAAGCCTGGGTGCCCGTCCGACGAAAAGTAGAGTTTGCCATCAGCGGCCACAAAGGGGAACATCTCGTCGCCGGGCGTGTTAATGTCGCGGCCCATATTTACCGGGCGGCTAAACCGGCCCGACGCATCGACGTTGGCCCGGTACAGATCGATACCGCCAACGCTACCGGCCCGGTTCGAGGCAAAATACAGTGTCTTTCCATCAGCCGAAAAGGCTGGCGAACCATCCCAGGCCAGTGAATCGGAGATGGGTAATCGGAATGGCGTGTTCCAGTTACCGCTCTGGTCTTGCCGACTCATGTAGAGGTCAACATCGGCACCGCCTTTCCGCTTGCCATTGTTACCCCGGGCAAATACCATTGCTTTGCCGTCTTTCGAGAACGTGGGGGTTCCTTCGTTTACATCAGTCTGGAATACGTTTCCGCTAAACAACTGAGCGCCAGTGCTACCGGATCCGGTTTCGTCGGGTGTCTGCCCAACTTTTGCCTTGTAAAGGCCCGTCATGGCCAATCCGTTGTTTTTATAGGTAACGTCTTTTCGCGACGCGGTGAAGATCAATTCATCGCCACGAAGCACAGGCGCATATTCGGTACCGGGCGAATTCAGGGCGTTAAGATTAGTGACTCGAAAGTCGGCTTTCTTGGCAGTAATGGCGCTGATAGCCCGCAACGTTTCAATCTCACGCTGTGCTTTGGCAAGGCCGACTTTGCTTTTAGGCTTCGAATCAATATACTGCTGTAGCTGCACCTGAGCGCCCTGATAATCACCATTTGCTTTCAACGCATAGGCGTAGTTAAGGCGAAGATCGGCCACGTTGGCATCGGCCAGATTTGGTTTAGGCGCAGCGTCGGGGGTAGTTGCGGTAGGTACTGCCCCCCCTTCAATGGCTTTCTGATAAAACGGAACTGCCTGATCGATCCGGTTGGAGAGGCGGTACGATTCGGCGGTGTAGTAATTGAGCCGCCCGGCATCGACCTTGCCCGTTGCTTTGGTAAACTGGCCCAACGCCAGATTGTATTCACCGGCGTCGAAATGGCGAACACCTTTTTTATAGGCCTGCATGGCCGAATTACAGCTGCTCAGCCCGATGGCCACACTCAGAATCAGCAACGGAACCCGCATATAGATTTTCATAATCAATGGAGCAAAACAGATTAACCCGCCCAAGATAATAACGTTTTGGCGGGCTCATTCGTCAATACCTTATTTAAACGAATTGAGCCTCATTTTATTAGTTAATGTTCATACGGAAATAACCCATCTATTGTACACAGATTTAACCAATTCAGCCAACAGAGTATCGTGCCAGTTCGATGCACATCTCACATATCAGGTTCCCGAACGGTTGTTAAACAAGATGCCAATTATGGAAACCTGCCGCCCCGTCTGTGAAAGCGTTGTATACACAACCAAGTAGACTTATTCTTTCAGCTGTTCGTCACGAACACTCTGACGATCAACAGCCAATCCATAAATTTCTAAATTTTGGTTCAACTCAAAGCCAGTATCTTACGGCAATGAAACAGCTATCTACCCTCCTTTTTCTCGTTATATCCTCATCTGCGCTTCTGGCTCAAACCTTCTCCGGTAACTGGCAGGGTGCAATAGCGGCTGTGCAGAATCCGCAACAGGAGTTTCCGTCTAGTATGAGCCTCCGCGTGGCAGGCAACCAGCTTACCGGCTCGGTAACGGCAAAAGTGCCCACTGGCACCGAAACGTACCGGGTAACTGCTCAGATACAAGGCACAGAAGCAGCGGGTACAGTTACCGACCTGGCCGCAGGTACGTCGATGAACCTAGAGATGGTCTTGAAAGACGGGAAACTGATTATAGCTTTTGGCCTTAACCATGTAGCCTCTGTTATGGGCGCGTTCGTCCCGCAAGGGGGCGAAGGCAAAGCAACGGCCCCACAGCCCCGCAACCCCACCGCTGCGGAGCAAGCTGTACCCAACCCCAAAGCCGACGGGCTCCCGCGCAACGCCCGGCTAGTAGGCACATGGGCCCACACGAGCAACTACGGCAGTTCTGGTTTTTACTCATCGACCCGCACCCTGCTGGTTTTTTATCCCGATGGGCGGCTGGGTTCAGGGGGCGGACAAGCCCATGCCAGCTACGAAGGGGTCAACGGTTCATCGAATGTAAATACGGGGGCCAACGCGGTAAACGTGGTACCGGGGGCAGTATGGTACACAAAGGGAGACAAGATATGGGTACACGCTACTCAACAGAAAGTCCCCGACGAAGCCTGGGGTCGGTTTGTGATGACCAGCGATGGCCGGGCTATGCACATCTTCCGAGGAAACAGCCGAACGCTATACGAACGCACAAACTAATGCCATGGTAAACTCTGACTATTAATCTCTTTACATACATAAGCGAATCAGGCGAATAGTGCCAGCCACACGTTTCGAAGGCCCAGAAAAGCCGTTACCAGCACCACCAAACCCATAGCCACGTTTTGCCAGAGGCGGTTACGGTAAGCGGCGGGCATCACCGTTTTGTTGTTGACGGCAATCAGCAGAAAGACCGTAACGATGGGCAACAACAACCCGTTGGCCGCCTGCGCCAGAATAATGACCGGAACCGGTTTCACGCCCAACAGCCCGAAAGTGAGCCCAACGGCCATCACTACAAGCCAAACTACTCGATACGGCATCGACGTTTCAGACCAGCCAAGCAGGCTTTTGGCCGTTACGGCAGCGGCCAGCGGGGCAGTTAGGGCGGAAGTGAACCCGGCCGCAAACAGTCCGAAAGCAAACAATGCACCTGCCCAGCTCCCCAACCGGGCAGTGAGCGTTTGCGCCACGGTTTGGAAGGAGAATGTACCCGAAATCAACGTACCTGACACCAGAATCGCCATTGAAATAAGGCCACCGATTAGCACGGCCAGCCCGATTCCCAGACGCATGTCAACCAGCGCCTGCTCGGGATCACTGCCGCCCTGACTCAGGCCAGAACCAAGAAACAGGTTGTACGGCACAATGGTGGTTCCGATCAAGCCAATTACCAGCACCAGCGAACCGCCCGGCAGCCTGGGCAAGACCAGCGCCTGCGCCAGCTCACCCGCATTGGGCGATGCACTGACGGCCACGTAGGCAAACGCGACGCCCATACCGAACACGATCAGACCCAGAAAATTAGCAATGAGCTGCGTTGATCCCTTAGCCAGCAACGCCACGCAAACCAGCCCAACCAAGCCCGTCAGCACCTTAGCCGACGTGCCCGGAAACAGCATCGACAAGCCCGCCACGGCACCCAGGATATTACCTGCCTGATAAGCCGCACAGCCCAGCGCTACCGCGCCAAACAAACACACAATCAACCACTTGACGCGACCGCCATACACATGCGTAAGTAGTTCGCCCAAACTTAGCCCCGACCCAATGGTTATGCGGGCCGCCGCTTCCTGCAATAGAATAGTCCCAACGGTAGAGAACGTCAGTGCCCACAGCAACGTCAGCCCGAATTGTGAGCCCGCCATAGCGCAGGTAGTCACCGTTCCCGGCCCAATGAACGCCGCCGAAATAACCGACCAGAATAAGATGCTTCCAAGACCGGAGCGTAGGGAGAGAGATTTGGGCATTTTGTTGGGTGCAAAGTTCAACGTCTAAGGTTCAACCGGTCCGCCGGTGCGGTTGAACCTTAGACGTTGAACTTTGAACGCTATTTAAACACACACGAAGCCTCATCAGCCTCGACATAATATGACTTGTAGTTTTTGGCTTTCTTATTCATGCAGCCTTTGAGGTTCAGCACTTTCAGGTTACGGAAGTCGATCGGGTGGCTTTCGGCTTGGAGGGCAATATAGCCTCCTTTGAGTGGCTTTCCAGCTCTGGCGCGCCAATAGGTGGCGTCGGCTACGCCCGCCTGTTCGTAGTCGTTGTCTTTACTGATAAACACAGCGTCGGTGACAGGATGTTCGTAGGCCAGTACCGTTTTGCCTTCCATGCGGTGCTCGATCAGCGAATCGCCCAGCACCAGCACTTCCACAGTCACCCACTGATCGCCGTCGTAGGTTTTCGACGTCGATTCAATGCAGTGCAGCGGGTTCACCTGCCCTTTTTGCTTCACCAACGTACCTGGCGAACACAGATTGGCCGTTGGCCGGGGTTTACCGTTGCTCAGGCCACCCAGCGTTTGCACTTCCAGCGACACCGGAAAATCCTGCTTCAAGCTCACGCTCGCCGCCGATTGCGAATGAAACATAATACCGCTATTCCGCACGTTCCAGCTGGCACCACCGGGCGTTTGGTTGCCCGTAAACCGGTAGTCGAACCGCAGGATGTAGTGCGAAAACGGCTGCTTGAAATACATATGTCCAAACTTCCCATCAAATGTAGAGTACTGGTCATACGCAATACGAATCATGTCCTTTTCGACGCGGAAGGTGTTGCCGTAGTTTTCGCCCAGCGGATAACCGGTGATTTTTATATCCCAGTTACTAAGGTCTTTACCATTGAACAGCGACAGCCATTCTTCTTTGTCCGCTTTCTTTTGCGCAAAAGCGGGAAGGGTGATGAGGGTTACGAGGAGATAGAAAAAAGTCTTCATGTCAGGTAGCACCGAAGCTCCAGCTTCGGTAGTCAAGGCTAGTTTATTACTACCGAAGCTGGAGCTTCGGTACTACTTCTCCCCTACGCCGCCGCCGCCGGGTGTTTCCAGGCGAATGCGTTCGCCGGTGAGCATTTGTCGGGTAAAGAGGCCGGGGAGGGTTTCCTCCTTTCCATCAGGGAAAATCAACGTTTGGCGACCTACTACGCCCGGTTCACCGCCATCGAGGCCGTAAGGTGCCACCAGGCGGTGCTGACTCACGAGCGTGGCCTGTAACGGGGCCAGAAACTCTAGTTCGCGGATAAGTCCGTCGCCGCCACGCCATTGGCCTTCCCCACCCGAACTAGGCCGGAGGCTGAACCGCCACAGCCGCACGGGATAGCGCCGTTCCAGCGTTTCGGGGTCAGTGAGTTTGGTATTCGTCATGTGCTGATGCACACCCGACCGTCCCGCCTGTCCGCGCGTCGCCCCCGCGCCACCACCGATGGTTTCGTAGTAACCCACCGAATCGTTGCCAAACAGAAAGTTGTTCATCGTTCCCTGACTGCACGCCGCCAGCCCCAACGCCTTTAACAACGTATCGACCAGCCGCTGACTGACCTCGGTGTTCCCCCCCACCACCGCCGGGCAGTCGGCTGAATTTTCAGGAAAAATCGGGTTCAGAAACGATGATTCGGGCAAAATAAAGCGTACGGGAGCCATCAACCCTTCGTTGAGCGGAATATTGGTTGCGTCGATCTGCTCGCCGACCCACAGTCGTAATACGTACAGCACCGCCGAATGCAGAATCGATACATTAGCGTTGAGGTTATTGGGATGCACCGCGCCCGTTCCGCGCAAATCGATGGTAAGTTGCTGATTGTCTACCGTCATACGTACCTGAATTGGATGCCCATCATCAAGGGTTTCAATGGCGGTAAATTCCTGCCCGTCATACTGCGTTAACACAGTCCGAATCGCGTCGGCGGCCGATTGCTGGAGCCGCTCCATGTACTGATGAACCAAATCGAGGCCATGCGCCCGCACCAGATTCTGCAAGGCTGTTTCGCCCGCCCGTAATGACGCAATGGCTGCTTCCAGATCGGCCCGGTTCTCGGCCAGCGCACGCGTTGGGTACGTTGCCTGCGAAAAGACGATGTTCAACGGAGTGCTACTTCGTTTTCCGTCAGAAGAGCGGAGTGACACTCCGCTGAACTCATCATCCCATAAAAACTGCCGATTTCGCACCAGAAACTGCGGTTCCAGCACCACCCCTTCTTCAACGAGCGAGGTAGCATCGGGTGGCATAGAGCCGGGTGTTCGTCCGCCAATCTCGGCATGGTGGGCCCGGTTGATTACGTACCCAATCAGCCTGTGGTTTTCATCGAATACACCTTGCAGCAGCGTTACGTCGGGCAAGTGCGAACCGCCATATTTCGGGTGGTTCGTCACCGCCACGTCGCCGGGAGCGAGTGGCGTTCCATCCTGGTCCAGCTTCGCCAGCGTCAGGCGGGCACAAACACCTAGACTACCCAGATGCACCGGAATATGTGGCGCGTTTACCACCAATCGGGCGTTCGCGTCGAGCAGGGCACAGGAGAAATCGAGCCGTTCTTTCACGTTCACCGAAAACGCCGTCCGCTGCAATTGCGCGCCCATCTCCTCAGCAATAGCCCGAAACCGTTGGGTGAAGAGTTCGAGCTGGATGACTACCCTCACCCCCGGCCCCTCTCCCAATGTGGGAGAGGGGGGTAATGCTACGCTTAATAGCGGAGCTACTGTAGTGCGACTCCCCTCTCCCAACGTGGGAGAGGGGCTGGGGGTGAGGGTAGTAACCACCGCCGTCATATCTCCCTGCACCGTTACCTCCCAACCTGCTTCAATAAATGCTGATGACGTCGTATTGAGCAGTAAAGCTGGTCCGGTGAGCGTGTGGCCGGGCTGAAGCGTCGTCCAGTCGTAGACCGGGTACGTGCCTATCTGGGAAACGGGTTTGGCTTCCATTTCTTCGGCGGCGGTGAGCGAGTCTGCTTCGGTCTCGGGGCTGGTTGTTCGTACAGTTACGCGCAGACTTTCGACCTCGATGGATCTTCCAGCGGGCAGGTGACCGTATAATTGTTGGTAATCGCGTTGGAACGCGGCTTCCAGCGTATCAGGTACGTTATCGGCTACGCTGACCGGAATGGTAGTTTCCTGACCTTGCAGCCGCAAAAACAGCGTAGCCTCGACCGACAACGCTACGTCGTGCGCCGGAATATCCTGCCGAAGGGCCGCCGTCGCCTGTTCGGTCAGGTCGTCGATCCAAGGCGAAAGCTGATTGAATATGGTCGAAAGCGGCTGCAGCACGGATCGACTGGCGCGCCGTTCAATCTGCGCCTGACCAATTCCGTAGGCACTTAGCAGCCCACCATCGAAGGGGAGAATGAGTCGGTTCATACCCAATAGCCGGGCAACGGAGCAACCATGTAGCCCACCCGCGCCGCCGAAGACGAGTAGGCTATAGTTGACGGGATCAAAGCCGCGTGAGACTGAGATTTTTCGGATTGTCCCGGCCATTATTTCGTCGGCGATCCGTTCGAAACCCTGCAACAACTCAAGCGCATCGGCAGGTACAGCCTGCCCCGCTGAGGCGGGGTTCGTGGTCTGGCTTACCTGCTCAACAATGGTATCGAGTGCCGCCTGAGCTTTGGCCAGAAACACCGGAATCCCGAACTGCTGCGGGTCTAGTTTACCCAAAAGCAAGTTTACATCAGTAATTGTCAACGGCCCACCCACGCCGTAGCAGGCCGGGCCGGGGTTAGCACCCGCACTCTTGGGGCCGACGCGTAATTGGCCCGTCAATGTATCGAACCAGCAAATAGAGCCGCCACCCGCTGCTACGGTTTCAATGGCCAGTGAAGGCAGTTGCAGGTCGAACGGACCGATGGGCGTTGAGAACCGGTAATCGGGCTGACCGTTTTCGAGTCGGGCCACATCGGTGCTGGTGCCGCCCATATCGAGCGTGAGCAAGGCTTCATGCTGGGCTACGGCTGCTGCACCGATTACGCCCCCCGCCGGACCACTCAGCAAACTATCCTTCGGTTGAAACAGATCGGCCCGAACCAGTCCGCCCGCACTGGTCATCACCCGCACGGCGCGGCCGCCCAATTGCGACTGGACATTATTCAGGTATTGGGCCAGTACCGGCGTCAGGTACGCGTTGATCACGGTTGTCTGCGTACGCGACACATAGCCCGGCGCTGTCGACAGGCTGGTCGATGTACAGACTACGGGAAAACCGGCTTCAGTTAAGGCGTCGGCCAGTTGTTGCTCGTGGGCTGGATTTTGGTAGGCATTCAACAGCGAAATGGCCACAGCTTCGGGTTGTTCGGCATGCAGTTGCGCAATCAGCGACTGTATGGTTTCGATCGAAAGCGTCTGCAAAACCGATCCGTCGGCGGCGATGCGCTCAGGTAATTCGAGCACGGTTTCGTAGAGAATCTCAGCGAGTGGAATGGCGAGTTGAAACAGATCAGGCCGTTGTTGGGTGCCGATCACCAGCAGATCGCGGAAACCTTCTGTCACCAGCAAGGCCACCCGTGCACCTTTCCGTTCGAGCAGAGCGTTGGTGCCTCGTGTGGTTCCCAGCCGCATTTCCAGTTCAGGAAACGGCTGACTCAGCGGTGTTTGCGTTAGTAGCCGAGCCGCCAGTACCGGCGCTTCTTCACCAGAAAAGAGTTCGATGGTAACGGTTTGGCTGGGTACGTTATCCCCGCTGGCCAACGTGAGTTGCCCATCAACGGCCAGCGCCTGAACCAGGTACAGCTTGCCCCGCTGGAGCGGGGTGTTGTCCGTATCAACCACACGCAGCATATAGCCGTCGAAGATTGGCGCGGTCAACCAGGGAGCCACCACTCGGCCGTCGATAAGTTGCCCACGCAGCCGACTGCTGCTTAATACTTTGATGCGATGAATAATCCCGTTTGGGTCGCGGGCGAGGCCATCGGTAAAGGTGCCGCCCGTGTCAATCCAGATTTGCCACATGCCTGCAAATTAGGACGTAACGCGGACTTCAGTCCGCATAGTTGAGCAATAATCATGCGGACTGAAGTCCGCGTTACGGTTGAAACCTCGCTACCGATTCGCCTGTTCTGTTGCTAACTCCCTACTTTCTTTATCTTCGTTAAACCAAGTGTATCTCTATGGAAGCTATCCTTCATACCCCGTCAACGGACGTTAGTCTGAGCCAATTGGCCCAACTGATTCGCGAACAGTTTCCGGCAAAAGAACGGGAGCAACTGGCCAATCTTATTCAGGATGACGCCGCGCCGACGAAAGAACAACTACTCAATCAACTCAAAGAAGACTACATCGCATTGCAAAAAGGCACGCTGAAAACGCGGCCTCTTAAAGATGTATTGAATGAGTTATGATATCCTTACCTCCGAGAATTTTGTCAAGGAGTTGAAGCGATTAGCCAAGAAATACCCGTCGCTTAAACAAGACGTAGAAGTTCTGGGGGAAAGTCTCGCCGAAAATCCAGAACAAGGCTCACCGCTGGGGCGAAACTGCTACAAAATTCGCTTGGCCATCAAAAGTAAAGGTCGTGGTAAGCGAGGTGGTGCCCGAGTAATTTCCTGCGTAGTGGCTTTGCAGGAATCAGTCACGCTCCTGTCTATTTTCGACAAAGCAGATCAGGCAACCATTTCCGACCAAGAGATTGAGCGTTTGTTGATTGAGAATGACTTGGCTTAACTGCCCCCCTACTTCTTCGTGATTACGAACTCTACGCGGCGGTTTTGCTGGCGGCCGGCGTCGGAGTCGTTAGGCGCAACGGGTTTGGTTTCGCCGTAGCCTTTGCTGGCAATACGGTCAGGTTCAACGCCCTTGCCGATCAGGTATTCACGTACGGCGTCGGCGCGGTCTTGCGAGAGCTTAGCGTTTATCTCGTTTGAGCCGGTGTTATCAGTATGCCCGCCCAATTCAATGCCAAGTTTGGGGTTCTCGTTCATCACCACCACCATCCGGTCGAGTTCCGGGGCCGATTCATCGCGCAGGATTGACTTTCCGGTGTCGAAGAAGATATTATTCAGCCGGATAGATTGGCCTACTTCGATCGGAACCAGCTTTAACTCGCGGCCTTTGATCTCGACAAACCCTTTCTTGTCGGTGGGGCCACCAGTCAAGTCCACGTTTTCGCCTTCGGCAATGTAGTTGGGCGTTACGGCCCGCATCGTGTACTTCTGACCATAGGGCAGAATGATCTTGTACTCGCCCGTAGCCGGGTCAGCCGTGGCACGACCTGCTTCAGCCCCATCGGGCAGGGTGTTGTAAATAATTTCGGCGGCAATGGGTCGGCCCGTTTTCTGGTCGATCACCTTGCCCGAAATCATGGCTACCGCACCGGGGCGTGTCAGGTCATCGGCGGCGGGGTTGTTATCGCCACCACCGCCAGCTTTTGCCGGATTTTGCGCCAGCGTAGTCGAATCAGTTCCTCCTCTAGGGTTAGTATCTTCGAAGAGTTTGATCTGAACAATGTCGCCGCCTTTACCGCCCTGTGTGTTTTTGAAGGTCGTCATATAGGCCATATCGCCCAGCGCCGAAATAGAATAATAAGCGTCGTAACCGTCGGTGTTGACCGTAGGGCCAAGATTCTGCGGTTTCGACCAGCGTTTCCAGGTTTTGTCGACCCGGCGGGTTACCCACACATCGTTATCACCTTGTCCACCGGGGCGGTTTGTTGAGAAATAGAGCGTGTTACCATCCGGAGCCAGAAAAGGGGTTGTTTCGGTAAATTCCTCGGTATTCACATCGGCGCCGAGGTTCATCGGCTGGCTCCAGGTGCCGTTTTTCTGGCGGAATGATACGTACAGGTCATCTTTCAGGCCGTTCTTTTTTTCGCTGAACGATAGCAGCAAGGTCTTGCCGTCGACGGTGAGGTAGGCGAAGTCGAACGCGCCTTTGCTCATCTTTTCGTAGTTGGCAATGACCATTTTTTCGGGCGTACTCCAGTTGCCATTCACGCGCTTGCTGACCGAGAAACCGCGCGTTTCGTAGCGGCCGTTTACATACGCTCCCCGTAGCAACAGTGAGTTACCATCGGGTGTAATGCTGAACACGGCGTTGTGGTTGAACTGATTCAGCGGCGCGCCCAACCGGCGGGCAGGGCCCCACTGATTGCTCGGTTGCCAGTCGGAATACCAGATATCAGTGCTGCCGTTGTCTTTGTCGGCAAACATTGTGTTGTTGGGGTGATCTTCGCGGGTGTAATACAGCGTTTTCCCGTCTGGACTGATGAGTGGCGTACCTTCGTTATAGGTCGAATTGACCTGTGGGCCAAGGTTTTCACCTTTATAAGGCAACGCGCTTCCCGCCGCCGCCGGAGCTTGCGCCAGCGCCTGAACGTATCCGGTCAGTAACATTCCGACCGTCAGGCCGTTTATCCATTTCATAGTCAGTGGGCAACTCATTATTCGCTAAACGAAGATAGTGGCTACCTTCGTCTACCAGTTTAACTTCTGAACAGTTTGTGGTTTGTGGTGTGTTGTTTGTGGTTGCGCTGCCAATCTACCAGATTTCGACTTGGCAGCGTAACCACAAACAACACACCACAAACACTTTTCTCCACCAATCTTCATGCCGCAGGCCTATCATTTTATTGCCATCGGTGGGAGTGCCATGCACAACCTCGCTTTGGCCCTTCATCAGCAAGGCCACACCATAACGGGTTCCGACGACGAGATTTATGATCCCGCCAGCACCCGGCTTCAGCAAAAAGGGTTGCTCCCCGCCGAAATGGGCTGGTTTCCTGACCGCGTTCATACCGGACTCGATGCCGTTATTCTGGGTATGCACGCCCGCGTCGACAACCCAGAACTGGAACGAGCCCGCGCCCTGGGCATTACGGTGTTCTCGTATCCCGAATTTATTTTCAGGCAGAGCCAACAGAAACAGCGGGTAGTGATTGCCGGTAGTCACGGCAAAACAACTATTACGTCGATGATTTTGCACGTACTAAAGTACCATCATCGCAAGTTCGATTACCTGGTAGGGGCGCAACTCGACGGATTCGATACGATGGTGAGCCTGACCGACGATACGTCGGCGAATTCAGCACCGGTCATTATCATCGAAGGCGACGAATACGCCTCCTCTCCCATCGACCGTCGGCCGAAGTTTCTGCATTACCAGCCGCACATGGCGCTTATCAGCGGCCTTGCCTGGGACCACGTCAACATTTATCCGACCTACGAAGAATACGTCGATCAGTTTGAATTGCTGGCCGATCAGATGCCCAAATCGGGTGTGCTACTCTTCGACGAGACGGATAATATGCTCGATGTGATTGGCGAAAAAGAACGGCACGACGTGCAGAAGGTGCCTTATCTAGCGCATCCGCACGTGATTCGCAATGGACATACGTACCTGACCACGGCAGCGGGTGGCGAAGTGCCACTACAGGTTTTTGGCCTGCACAACATGAAAAACATCGCCGGGGCTATGGCCGTTTGTGATCGGTTGGCCATTACGGACGAGCAGTTCTACGAAGCTATTCAGACGTTCAGGGGAGCGGCCCGGCGGCTCGAAACGGTGATGCAGGCAGGCGGTAAGATCGTGTACCGCGATTTTGCCCATGCGCCCTCGAAAGTAGAGGCAACGACCGAAGCGGTGAAGGCACAGTATCCCGACAAAAAGCTGCTGGCCTGCGTGGAGTTACATACGTTCAGCAGCCTGAACAAGGCGTTTCTGGCCGAATACCACCAAACGCTCGCCGCGGCCGATATAGCGGCCGTTTATTTCAATGAGCACACGCTGGCCATCAAACGCCTGGAACCCATTTCTCCGTCCGACATTTTGGCTGCTTTCGATAAACCGGGCTTACAGGTTTTCACCGTAACAACTGACCTCGAATCATTTATCAAACAAAACAGCGCCAACGCCGATATATTCCTGATGATGAGTTCAGGTACGTTCGGCGGGATGGATCTGACTAAATTAGTCTAACGTTCAAGGTTCAATGTCTAACGTTGCTTCGCGGCGTTTAAGAAGTTTCCCTAGCGAAGCAACCTTAGACATTGAACCTTAAACATTGAACATTTTTTCCCATGCATAGCATTGTCGTTTACTGTGGTTCTTCACCCGGAACCAAACCTATTTACAAAGAAATAGCTGTTGAACTGGGCCAAAAGATGGCCGAGCGGAACATCCGTTTGATCTACGGCGGAGGTGGATTTGGCCTGATGGGCAACGTGGCCGATACGGTCATCAGCGCAGGGGGTGAAGTGACGGGCGTAATTCCTAACTTCCTGGCCAAGCTGGAGGTGGCTCACCAAACGCTGACAGAGATGCACTTCGTGGAAACGATGCACGAGCGCAAGTATAAAATGGTGACGCTGGCCAAAGGCGTGATTACACTGCCCGGCGGCTACGGCACCTTCGACGAGCTGTTCGAGATCCTGGCCTGGCGTCAATTGAAATTGTATGATGGCCCTATTGCCGTGATCAATGTCAATGGCTATTACGACCTGATGCTTCAACAACTCGACCGTTGCGTAGAAGACGGTTTCCTGAAACCCGAAAACAGAGACCTCCTCATCGTTGTCGAAACCGTGGATGAAGCCCTGGGCGCGATCGAGGCATTCTGGAATGAGATTTAAATTAGTTTGTAGTTTGTAGTCTGTGGTTTGTAGTTGCGCTGCCGATGCACAGATTCGTTGATTAGCAACGCAACCACAAACCTCACACGACAAACGACAAACCACAAACCAATCATGAAGTTCTGCCCCGTTTGCGCTTCGCCGCTGGAAGTCAAAGAAGCTAGCGGTCGCGACCGACTGGTTTGCTCGAAGCCTTGCGGGTACGTCTTCTACGATAATCCGCTGCCGGTGGTGGGGGCTATTGTGGAATACGATAACGATACGGTGGTGCTGACGCAGAACATCGGCTGGCCCGCCGATTGGTTCGGGCTGGTGACGGGTTTTCTGGAACGGGGCGAAGAACCCGCCGATGCCATCCTGCGCGAAATCAGGGAAGAGATTGGCCTCACGCAGGTCGAGATCGTGGAGTTTCTGGGCATTTACACCTTCTACCAGCGCAACGAAATTATTTTCACCTACCACGTTCGCGCCACGGGCGATATTGTGATGGATACCACCGAGCTACAGGCCTATAAGCTCACGCCTATCAGCGAACTTCGTCCCTGGCCCTTCGGCACCGGCCCCGCCGTACGCGACTGGCTGGCGAAGCGGAAAGGGTAACCAGTCTTTTATACACCAAAATCTCGTTATCTTTGTGTATAAATCGACAGGATCATGAGGACGAACATTGACCTAGACGCTACACTTGTTGAGCAGGCACTGAAGCTGAGTAATGCTAAAACGAAGAAAGAAGTAGTGACCTTAGCTTTAGACAACTTCGTTAAGCAACTTCAACGCCAACAACTGCTTTCGTTGCGTGGCAAAGTAGTTTGGGACGGTGATATTGATGCCATGCGTCGTCATTAATGGAGCCTATTCTCGTCGACACAACCGTTTGGGTTGACTGGTTCAAAGGCATCGACAGCCCTCAAACAAATCGTGTAGCTGTTTACCTGGCGGCTAACCACCCAATTTGGATTGCGCCTGTCATCGTACAGGAAACCCTACAGGGTGTTCGTGATGACAAACAATATGAGCTGATCCGGACCAGCTTATTGGCACTCAACTGTTTTCAGGCAGATGCCTTTTTGACTGCCATCGGAGCGGCTGACCTGTACCGAGCGCTCCGCAAAAAAGGCGTGACCATCCGGAAAGCAAATGACTGCCTAATTGCCTATTACGCAATCCAGGCTGATATAACGCTCCTGCACAATGATTCGGATTTTGATTTGATTGCCAGCCAGTCTACGCTAAAAGCCAGCCGTTCCTAATCACCCAAGATGATTGATCTGTAGGGGCGGCCACGATGGGCCGCCCCTACACAAGAACGCCTAGGCACCATAGACCGCTTGTCCAACGGACACCAGATCAACGTTTTGCTACGCCGCTTTCGCTCATACCGCCTACTACTTCTATGTTGGGTAGGGCTTTTTTCAAGGCCGCGATGCCGGACTCGGTGACCTTTGTTTGCCAGACGTAAACACTTCGCAGGGCTTTCAAATCGCTTAGGCTGGTGAGGCCAGCGTCGGTGATGGCGGTGCCGTAGAGATTCAGGTATTCCAGGTACATAAGGCCGGTTAGTTTTTTCAGACCCGCATCGGTAATCTGGGTACGTTCGAGGTGTAGCTTTTGCAGGTTTTTCAGTTTGGCGATCGAAGCCATCGCCGCGTCGGTAATTTGGGTGTCGCCCAGTTTAAGCCATACGATCTGATCAGCTAGTTTGACCAAACCCGCCACTTGAGCGTCGGTCAGCGTGCGTACATTGACCGCACTGATTTCCAGTTGGTTATTTTCTTTCGATAACGGCAGCACCAGTAAACCCGTCTTTTTCAGTTCGTCAATAACTTTTGAATCCGCTGCCGGCACCTTCATCGTCAATACGGGCGACAGGGGCGTGGGACCTGCCGGTTTCGTCTCAGCCAGCAGACCGGCTGAACTACTGATATCCCCACCGGTAGTTTGACCCAGCGACGCCAGCGCCGGCTTTACCGTTTCCGTTACCGCCAAATCGGCCACCTTCTTGTCGAACGACGCGCCCTGATCGATCCACCAGGTGAGCAGGGTTATTTGTTGCTCAATCAGGGGTGTTTTGCCTTTGGGCGGCATGTGGTGCTCATCATCCTCATCGAGCAGACACCGCTTGATCATCTCACTGTCGGCCCCTTTTCCGGCTACGAAAATGGGACCGTCTCCTCCTCCTTTTAGTAGATTTTCTGGCGTATCCATCCGCAGATCGCCTTTCGATTTTTCGGCGTTGTGGCACTGCACACAGCGCGTCTGCAAAATCGGGTTCACGATCTGTTCGTACACCAGCGCCTGATTGACATCGGTGATTGGTTTTGCCTTGAACGCGACACTCGCCGCACGGGGCGGTAAGCCCGCGATGGTACGAAGCGGGCCGGGCGTGTACTGCGTGAGGTAGTCGGAACCATGCGTGAGCGACCCACCATGATGCCCCGCAATCAGCAACGCCACCAGCGACAGCCCCAGTGCAGGCATGTAGAGTACGCTACCAAACGAAAGGCGTTTCAGCAGGAAATCGCTCGTAGCGGCCCAGGCAATCCAGGCGAAAACGGCCACGCCAATGCCCTGCCACATGTGTTCGTCGAGAATTTCCTTGTCGTAGCCACCGCCCAGCGACAGCAGATAGCCGAACACACAAGACAGCGTTGCACTGACCGCCGACCCGAATAGAATCGTGGACATAGTGCCGTTGCTGAGTTGCAGTTTACCCAGCCGCCGCCCCAGTTCGAGAATACCGGCAATGAGCAGAAACCCAATCGGCAAATGCACGATCAGCGGGTGAAACCGCCCGAAAAACAATACCCAATCAGCGGGTTGAGCCTGGAGGAAAAGCATAGGAATTACGAATTACGAGGGACGAATTACGATTTAGCTTCGCTTTTAAGGACGAACTCTGATTCGGCGAAGCAAATCGTAATTCGTCCCTCGTAATTCGTAAATTGTTACGCGCGTTCTAACTTGATTGGGTACGTTTTCCGCGAGGCCCATTGAGCTACGTAGAGGTTTTCGTCGGCGTCGACCAGCACGTCGTGGGGGTGCATGAAGGTCATGAACGAGCGATCTTTGCGTTGCTCCTGAAGTTGGCCATTCAGGTACGTTGGGGCCGAACCACCGGGCGTTGATACCACTTTGTCATTCTTGTCCAGAATCTGAACGTACCCGGAATCGGGGTAGCTGTCGGACGTGCTGCGGAAGACGGCGGCATAGAGCACATCGCCTTTGATAACAGGTCGACACACGTAGGAACCCGGCAGGGCGATGGTGCTGATGTATTTACCGTCGAGGGTAAAGCGTTTCAGGCAGTTATGCCGCCGGTCGGTCACGATCAGCGTTGGTTTCGCTGGGTTGCGCGTATCGACCACAATGCCGTGGCAGCAGTCGAACTGTTCGTTGGCGTTGCCTGCCCCGCCGAAATAGCGAATGAGCTTGCCCGTCCGGTCGAACTGGGTGATGTAGTTCGAGCCGTAACCATCGGCAATGTAGATATCGCCATTGGCCGGGTTGATAGCCGTTTCGGTAGGTTTAAACTTGCCGGGATAGTCGTACACGCCCGTTTCGCGTGGGTAGTCGATCTTCATCAACTCCTTGCCGTTGAGGTCGGTCTTGATAACCTGATGCCGGTCAGTGTCGCAAATGAGCAGGTACTGTTCCGTGCCTTCAGTGCCAATCGAGAGGCCGTGGCCACCGGGGTACGTAGTTCCCCACGAATTCAGCAACTTGCCCGACTTGTCGTAGATCAGTACGTTATTTTTGGTTTCGTTGCCCAGCATAATGATGCGCCCCTTGGCATCTTGCACCATTTCGTGGCAATCATTAACGGGGTTCTTACCGGCATCGAGCACGCCCCAGTTGGCCACGACCCGGTATTTATTAGCGCCGTGTCCAACAACAACGGCTTCTTCTTTACGGCTGGTGAACGCCGGTGCTGTCAGTGCCGCCGACGCCAGGGCGGTATGTTTCAAAAAGGTACGTCTCGATTGCATAGTAGTAGTTTAGGTAGAGTCAGACGATCAATATAGTGTAAAAGGGAGCCAGGGGTTAATTTTCCTGTTATCAGGCCAAAACCCCTTTCACTACTTTACCTGCCACGTCGGTAAGTCGGAACGGGCGGCCCTGAAAATTATAGGTCAGTTTGGTGTGATCGAAGCCTAGTTGGTGCAGGATGGTGGCTTGCAAGTCGTGAATATGGACTTTGTCTTTTACCGCATAGTAACCGATTGGGTCGGTTTCGCCGTAGGTAAGTCCCCGTTTCATGCCGCCGCCCGCCATAAAGACCGTGAAAGCGTCGAGGTGATGATCGCGACCGTGGAAGGCTTGCGTTTGGCCGTCGCGGTTTTCCTGCATGGGTGTCCGGCCAAATTCGCCGCCCCAGACAATCAGCGTATCGTCGAGCATACCGCGCTGCTTCAGGTCATTGATCAACGCCGCCACTGCCTTGTCTGACTCGTTGCACTTTTCCTTCAAACCAATATCGACGGATGTATCCTGACTTGTACCGTGCGTATCCCATCCCCAGTCGAAGAGTTGAATGAAGCGCACACCCCGTTCGGCCAATCGACGGGCAAGCAGGCAGTTACGGGCAAACGAGCCTTTGTTGGGATCAACGCCATAGGCATCGAGAATATACTGCGGCTCACCGCCAATAGCCATCGCATCGGGCACCGACGCCTGCATCTTGAACGCCATCTCGTACTGCGAAATCCGGGTCAGGATCTCCGGGTCTTTGGCTTCCTGATATTCCTGCTCATTAATCTGGTTAATGGCTTCGATCGTCTGCTTCCTGATATCGCGCGACATGCCGTTGGGGTCAGACACGTACAGCACGGGGTCGCCATCCGTCCGGCATTGCACACCCTGGTACACTGTTGGCAGGAAACCACTCCCCCACACCGACTTACCAGCATCCGGTTGTTTTCCACCCGACGCCAGCACGATGAAACCGGGCAGGTTGTCGTTCTCTGAGCCTAATCCGTAGGTCACCCACGAGCCGATGCTGGGCCGACCGAGCCGAGCCGAACCCGTATGCATGAGCAGTTGGGCCGGGGCGTGGTTAAACTGGTCGGTATGCATAGATTTGATGAACGTCAACTCGTCGGCTACGGTCTGCAAATGCGGCATGTAGTCGCTGATCCACGCGCCCGACTGACCATGCTGTTTAAAATTGGCCGTTGAGCCCAGCATCTTCGGCACGCCGCGAATGAAGGCGAACTTCTTGCCCGTCAGCAATTCCTGCGGACAGTCTTTGCCGTTGTATTTCTGGAGCTCAGGCTTATAATCGAACAGTTCGAGCTGACTCGGCGACCCGGCCATATGGATGTAGATCACCCGCTTCGCCTTCGGCGCAAATTGCGACAACCGGGGGTCCATCGACGAAGCGACCGCGTCTGTTCCCGGCATGCTCGCCGCGGCGTTGTCGGCTTTTCCAAACGGATTGCAGCCACCCATAAAGGAGCCCAGCGCCATAGCGCCCAGCCCCGTTGAGCAGGTTTGCAGGAAGTGCCGCCGCGTTTCGCGACGAAGGGCGGCTTGCTGGAGTTCTTTGGCTAGGTTTTGCATTGGTTTGACCCCACCCCCCGGCCCCCTCCCCTGAAAACCAGGGGAGGGGGTGACTGGATAGGTACGTTTTGGTTCTATTAGCTTGCTTTCTTACGTAAGCGTTAATCCATACTGTGCCTTTTCTTCAGCTCCAAGGAGCTTACTTTCCAACGGGATCGTGACCTTTACTCCCCTCCCCTGTTTTCAGGGGAGGGGCCGGGGGTGGGGTCATCGCTGCCAGCCAAAGCTGTCAATTATCATAGCGAGCACTTTTTCAATATCACGCTCAACCTGATCATTCGTAAAGCGAATTGTCTTGATCATGAGTTGAGCCATTGTCGCATCCCGTTCTTCGTCGTGTAACCTTGCTTCGTCCGAGTAATGTACGTTCCCATCTACCTCGACAGCCAATCGTTCGGCGGGGCAATAGAAATCAAGGATATACATACCTACGCTATGTTGCCGCCGAAATTTGCGCCCCATTAACTGACTACTACGAAGCCGCTCCCACAGTAAAGATTCATACCGAGTCGGCTCCTTCCGAAGACCCCGCCGCACCTCCTCTACCGCTTTTCGATTATGTAGTAACTGGCTCATAAAAGATATTTTACCAATAAAACGAATCCATCAAACATGACTTTTCCATCCGTCTAACTAAAATAAATCGCCCAATTTCGCCAATTCAGTCACCCCCTCCCCTGGTTTTCAGGGGAGGGGGCCGGGGGGTGGGGTCACTCCTTCACAATCACCTCATCCAGATTCATCATCGTATTCGCCACCACCATCAAAGCAGCTCGCTTGGGCAACGTACCTGTGCCAGCTACAGCACCCTGCCCGAGCAACGTACCTGCCTCGGTAGGGTGCTTCGCGTAGTAGGTCTCCGTATCGCGGTACAATTTGGTTAGAATAGCCTTCTTTTTCGGCGATAACTCGTGCAACGTCAGGCGGCGGAAACCGGCCTGAATTTGTTGGTCGGGCAGCGAGCCGTGCTGCATCATGTAACTGGAAAGACGTTGGGCGGCTTCTACGTAAACCGGGTCGTTGAGCGTCACCAGCGCCTGTAAGGGCGTATTGGTACGCAAGCGACGAATCTGGCAAAACTCTCGGCTGGGACTGTCGAACGTGATCATCGACGGGTAGGGCGATGTTCGTTTCCAGTACGTGTACAGCGCGCGGCGATACTGCTCGCCGTCTTTGGCCTGTACCCACGCTTCGCCGTTGTAAGGCGACTGCCAGATTCCGTCGGGTTGCGGTGGCATCACACTGGGGCCGTACATCTTCTTGTTCAGCAATCCGCTCACTACCAGCGCCTGATCGCGTACCTGCTCAGCCGACAATCGTACCCGTGGCCCGCGAGCCAGATAGCGGTTATACGGGTCTGCGGCCAGCATGGCGGGTGTAGCGTTCGATTGCTGCCGGTAGGTACTCGACAATACCATTCGTTTCAGCAGTTTCTTCATGCTCCATTGATCGTCGGTGGCAAAGCTGACGGCCAGCCAGTCGAGCAGTTCGCGGTGGGTGGGCTGAATACCCTGCGTGCCCATGTCTTCAACGGTTTCAACGATGCCAGTGCCGAAAAGCTGTTCCCAGAACCGATTCACGGCCACGCGGGCGGTCAGCGGGTGATCGGGGCGGGTCATCCATTGGGCCAGGCCGAGGCGGTTGCGGGGTAATGACTGATCATCACTGTCCATCGGTGGCAACGTACCAGGTACGTCGGGCTTGACTTCGGCACCGGGAGAGAGCCAGCTTCCGCGCACGAACACATGGGTTTTGCGAGCCAGTTCACCCGTTCCGTCGAGCATGATCGGCGTTTGGTCGGGGTTTTTATTGAGCAGACTCAACAGCGTTTTCTCGGCCTGTGGGGCCAGCGAAGGCTGAAACGACACCCATTTCAACATTACCCATTCGGTTGGTTTGGTTGGGCTGTTAAGCGACAAATAAACGGCGTGTTTTCCGGGTACGTTAGGCAGCGTAATAGCCTGTACCGAGTCGCTCCAGGCGCCACCTGTATTTGGCACCGGCACGGTAGTAAGCACGCGCCCCGTGGGGCTGTCGAGTCGGAAAGTCATCTGGGCGCCGGGGGCCGACGTACCCCAGGCCACGTAGAGCCGGGTACGTCCCGCAAGCGTCAGCGGTTTAATGCGGGCTGAGCCGTTGTGCTGCACTCCGAAAAACTTGGCATCGAGCAACGACGCGTTGACGTATTGGTCGAAATCGTGCGAATTGATCTTCGGCTCCACGATCCGGGCCATTTTTTCCACCCGCCGTACCTCAGCCTCCGCCCGCTTCGGATCACGCACCGATTGTCTGACAAACTGCCTCAACTGCACTAACCGGGCCGAATCGTCGCCTTTATAAAAGCGTAACGTGGGCGTTTCGGTGGTTACGTCTTCGTCGCGGGCGTTGTTGAAAAACGCCATGTATTTGTAGTAATCTTCGTGCCGGAAGGGGTCGTACGGGTGGCTGTGGCATTGCACACAGGCAAAGGTGGTACCCTGAAACACATCCCAGGTAGTGTTTACCCGGTCAATGACCGCCGCCACCCGAAACTCTTCGTCCTGCGTGCCGCCTTCATCGTTGTTCATCGTATTTCGGTGGAAACCCGTCGCAATCAGTTGCTCGTCGGTTGCCTTAGGAAGCAGATCGCCAGCCAGTTGCTCGGTCAGAAACTGGTCGTAGGGTTTGTCGGCGTTGAAGGCTTTGATGAGGTAGTCGCGGTAGCGCCAGATTTTACGGCCGGGGTCGCGTTCGTATCCTTTCGTGTCGGCATACCGCGCCAGATCGAGCCACATACCGGCCCATTTTTCGCCGAAAGCAGGTGACGCCAGCATCCGATCGACCTGTTTGGCATACGCTTCCGGCGACGGGTCGGCCATAAATGCGGCGGCTTCCGCTTCAGTAGGAGGTAAACCCGTGAGATCGAGACTGAGGCGGCGCAGGAGCGTGGCTTTGTCGGCGATGGGCGAATGGGTCAGGCCTTTCTCGCGAAGCGCTGAAAGCACAAAATGATCGACCTCGTTTGTTGCCCAGTCGGTTTCTGGGTGCGAGGTCAGGCCCATCCGGCTCCAGATTGTGCCAATGCTGGGTACGTTCGGCAACTCGGTTGGCTGAAACGCCCAGTGATCGCCCCATTCCGCGCCCTGATCGATCCACTTTTTGAGTAGTTCGATCTCATCCGGTTTGAGCGGAGGCGCATCCAGCGGCATCCGCTCCTCGGGATCGGTCAGGCTCAGGCGGCGGATGAGTTCGCTGCCCTCGGCGTCGCCAGGAATAATGGCGGGGTGACCGGATTTGGCAGGAGCAAACGCTTCCTGCTTGAACAACAGCGAAAAGTCAGACGCCTTTTTAACGCCCCCATGGCAGGCAATGCAATTCTTGTTAAGGATGGGTTTGATCTGCGTATTGAAGTCGACAGAAGGTTCAAAAGGGCGCCAAAAGGCGAACGACGCGATAACCGCCACCGCTCCTACTGCACCGATTAATAATCCGTTCGTTCTCATAGTAGTAGAAAGGCATAGGTAGCTTCCAAATACCATAGCGGCATCATATTTCAGTACCAGCCATAGACCAGCAGCTACGCGATTTTACGGAGGTCAGCCTGGTTTAGTATATTTGGTAAAAATCATGCGAAAGGATGTCAGTTTTAGAACAAATTGATAGCAAAGCCAGTCAGTTGCCGCCTGAGCTACAGGCTGAAGTTCTTGATTTTATTGAGTTTTTAGCGATCAAGAAAGTTAAAACGCAACCCATTAATGACGCTCCATCTCCTCAACTGCCCAACAAGCGAGGCGCAGGCAAAGGCATCATTACGTTCATTGCTGATGATTTCGATGCCCCTTTAGACGACCTTAAGGATTATATGTACTAATGCGTTTGCTCGTTGATACCCATATCTTTCTCTGGCATCTTGATGACGACGCCCGGTTGTCAACGGACTGGAGCGTATTGCTTGAAGACGAGCATCACGAGAAGTATTTTAGTATTGCATCGCTTTGGGAGATTGCCATAAAGACGAGCATCGGAAAGCTCACCGTTCGCTATCCGCTTGATCGGATTGTTCCAGGCGATTTTAAGATACTCCCTATTTCTCTGCCACAGTTATTAGTCTATCAGCAATTACCGATGCACCATCGTGATCCATTTGACCGTATCCTAATTGCTCAGGCACAAACTGAAGGATTAACGCTACTAACTCACGATCCCAATTTTCCGCTTTATGACGTGGCACTGCTAAAATGAAACAGTAATACGTACCAAAGAGCCGGCAGATACCATCCGCTGCCCGTCAATCGTTTATCTTTGGATTTACAATACACGCGTTCATCACCTTACATATACTTTATGCATTCATTTCGTGCTGGTCGGCTGACTGGCCTTCTTATGCTGACCGGCCAGTTTGTGCTGGCTCAGGCACCCACCCCATCCGGGCCAACTTCGGCGGCGGCTGTTACCTACGCTCAGACCGTCACAGCGGCTGACCTCGAAAAAAACCTGCGTATTCTGGCCGCCGATGATATGGAGGGCCGTGAAACCGGCACACGTGGTCAGAAAAAAGCCGCAGCATTCATTGCCGGTCAGTTTGCCGCTTACGGCCTGAAACCCGTTGCCAAACAAGCCGATGGTTCGATGGGCTTTCTGCAACCGTTTACACTCTATAAAAAGAATTGGGGCGACCTATACGTAAAAGCGGGCGGTAAGCAATTCACGTACCTGACCGATTTCCTGCTCAATGGCCTGTTCTCGGTGCCAACCGAAACCAACTACGAAACGGTTTTCGTAAACTATGGTATCGTAGACGATAAATTCAATGACTACGAAAACCTCGAAGTAAAAGGGAAAGCCGTGGTGATGCTCGACGGTGAACCTAAAAACGCTGACGGAACATCGGCCATCAATAACACAAAAGAAGGGTCGAAATGGGGTAAGCCTGAAAGCATACGGGCCAAAGTGACAGCTGCCAAAGACAAAGGTGCTGCTCAGGTATTTGTCATTTCAACAGCCGATGCGGCAGCCTTCAAGCAAATGCTGCGCGAGCGGGGTGCTTTGCAACAGCGCTTCAACCGACTATCGCTGAAAGCCGGTGCCGAAAATACTGGCAGCATAGGTACGTTTATGGTTTCTACAGAAATGGGCGCGGCTCTGCTGGGACAGAAGCCTGATAAATTCAAGAAAGCGCTGGACCAAATGGCCAAAATGGGCACAAGCACCATCGGCAAACTGGCCGGTAAAATATCGGTGAAAGGAGAGCGCGTCGATGAGAACGTACAGACCGAAAACGTAGCGGGTTATCTGGAGGGTACCGACAAGAAAGACGAAGTGCTGGTTATTTCGGGCCACTACGACCACATCGGCATCAGCCCCGACGGCCAGATTAACAACGGCGCCAACGATGATGGCTCGGGAACGGTATCAGTAATGGAACTGGCCGAAGGGTTTGCTAAAGCGAAAGCCGAAGGGAAAGGCCCTCGCCGGTCAATCCTGTTCCTGACGGTTGTTGGCGAAGAAAAAGGCCTGCTGGGGTCTGAATACTACGCTGACTTTGCCCCACTTTTTCCGCTCGAAAATACGGTGGCCGACTTGAATATCGATATGGTGGGCCGGGTCGATGACCTGCACAAAGACAAGTCGCCCAACGATAACTTCATCTACGTAATCGGCTCAGACAAACTGTCGAGCGATCTGCACAAGATTAGCGAAGAGCAGAACAATGCCAACACGAAGATGGAGCTGGATTACAAATACAATGACCCGAACGATCCCGAGCGCATCTACTACCGTTCGGATCACTACAACTTCGCCAAGCACAAGATACCCATCATCTTCTACTTCAATGGTCTCCACGCCGACTACCACCGGCCAACGGATGATGTAGAGAAGATCGACTTCAAACTGGCAGAAAAAACGGCCCGTCTGGTCTTTTTCACCGCCTGGGAAATCGCCAACCGTGAAGAACGCCTGAAGGTTGACAGCAACAAGAAGTAAATAAGCGTTTGTTTTGATAAACGGGGGATTGGTGGCAACATCAATCCCCCGTTTTATTTATCCCCCCGCAACGCTGGCCGTAGCTGGCGCGAGCATGTGCTCGTGCCTTTTATATCGCAAGCATTCGCTTGCCGCCCGACAGGGCAATAAGGTAGAGGCGGGCAAATAGAAAGCTTAGAAACGGCTTCTATTCTCTACCATATTGCGCTTTCGCGCTGTGCAAGCGGATGCTTGCAAACTATAGGCACGAGCAAATGCTCGCGCCAGTGCTGCGGAAGCAACCTGCTTATTTTAAAAAGCCATTGTCAGTCAATATATTACGGCGAAGCCAGCTGGCGCGAGCATGTGCTCGTGCCTTTTATATCGCAAGCCGGGACGCCGGACCAATCCGCTTGCACAGCGCGAAA
>NZ_JBGGWF010000007.1:0-273375 GCF_041321135.1 Fibrella aquatica
CTATCAGCGAAAGGTGGCTGCGGGCAAGAAGAAAATGAGTGTGTTGAACGCGGTTCGCAACAAGCTGGTGCATCGGATGATGGCGGTTATGGAGCGGGGAACGCCCTACACAGCGGAGTGTCCAAAAATTGGATAATTTTTAGTGAAAAAGGCTTGGATGTCTTATAGGAATCGCCCGCAAAGGCTGATGGTGGAAGCAAGATAAGCCAAACTCAGGTACGTTACCACCTTTACACCTTTGCCCACGTTGGGTGCCGCTTTGGCTAGCCGGGCAGTGTCCTGTCCAACGCGAGTGGACCCCGCAAAGCTAAAATCGATGAATAGCCTGTTACTGTTTTTCCTTTCGGGGAGGCAGTTTAACCCCTTTTAGCAGGGCATTTGCTTTTGCTAGTTTCTCAGGAAAAAGAATTTGTCCCCGGTACTGATCTAACGACGAGTCAATGCTAACAATGGGGGCTTTGCTACTATTCAGTTCTTGTACGCTTTTCATAGTATCTAGAGTTTTAACTTAATCGGCGTTGCGCAATGAAACCGTCATACTCTTTACCAACTTCAAAAACCAAAAATTCGTCTCCGACCTGACCGTATAAGTCGAAGTCTTCCACAACCTCATCGTAGAAACGAGTGATGCCCATGCGGTAGAGCCTTGTCCGGGCAGCGGTACTTCCAGTAGCATACACATAGGCATCAGGATATTTCTCAAAGAAGGCATACAGGGCAGCCACAACAGTTGCTAGTACTTTATCCGTATCTCCATTGTTTGAGATGGCTAGATCATCAATCTCGCCAGTTTGTGCATTTTTATCACCAAAAGCGAGATTATATAAGTTAGGGTGGTTTGTTTGCTGAAATTGAATGAGTTTACGAATCATGCCCTTTGGCCCTTCGCTAACGAATTCAAAAACAGTTAAGCTTTGCTCCGCTTTGAGCGAGTATTTATCAAGCTTCATAAGCTGTAAATATAACTCAATTGCCAAACAAGCCATGTTGCCATAGCTCCTACCGGCTGAAAGCATTTGTCAACGAGCTGTCCACAGGAGATTGACCTGTCCAACCAGACGTGATTCGCCCGCAAAAAACGCGCTATCGAATGGAAACAAGACTGTCGCCAAGTACGTGGCAGACCTACAAAGAACGTTCACTATCAATTCGTTATCCTGTCGACCGTGACGCGAAACACCCACTGACTTGGACGGGCCACCCAACATCCGCAAAGGCTGATGGTGGACACAAGATAGAGCACACTCAGGTACGTTACACCTTTACAACTTTGCCTGCGTTGGGCTGCCGCGTTGAGCGCTCCATGAGTCCCCTGTCAGAGTTAACACGCCAAAGCAGCGCTAATACTTTCATTTAGAAGCCTACAAGTTGCAAATTTTAGTAGCCACGTGCAGGCAATGCTTCGAATCACCTAATACACCGATTGTCACAGTTTCAATTTGATGCAGGGTGTCAGCAATGACCTCAGCATTAGCGCTATTGATTTTCAACCTTAAAATAGCTGGTGTGTAGCTTCGGTACTCATCACGTGGTGCATAGGTATTCACACCAATCGGGTCCCAGTCATTCCAAAGAATATCATCGATGGCGTTATACAAATCTTTTTGTTCAACTGTCATAGTTGTCTCCTTTTTCGACCGAGCCACCACACGCCGACGAAAACCTTTCGTCCAACGGACATTGACCTGTTACTGAGTATGTGGCAAACCAGTAAATGACGTTCACTATCAATTAGTTACCCTGTCGCATGATACGTGAAACGCCCACTGACTTGAACGGGCCACCCAACGCCCCAGGGGGCTGATGGTGCACCGCAAGATAAGCTAAAACTCAGGTGCGTTACAACCTTTGCACCCCCTGCCTGTTGGGCTGCCGCATTGGCCTACTCCGAGTGATGCCTGTCCCCCGTAAGTGGACCCGGCAACGCTAACCAAAAACGCATAAATCTGCAATGGGTCAACGGACAGTCGAAATAGCTAAGTGTCACTATATATTAGCGATTTTACATTTGTACAGCAGCTGTCTTTTCTATAAGTTGTGAGCCGTAAAGGTTGAACAGTTTTGCATCGATTCCTTTTTCAGTTGTCAGCACATTTAAATATGCTGAGCGTTTTAAATGTTACATCAAACATAAATGATTATGGAACCAATATTCGGACTTGGTGAGTTGATTATGGCAATTTTCGAACTGATTTGGAACGCAATCTTTTCGGATGATTAATGACCGTTAATTTTTCAACAATTAACTAGACAAACATCCTAACGTTGTCCGCACAGCCCCGTCTACCGGTGCGTTGTTATGTTGCGCGAAACGCATTCTGTCGAAGTGCTGTACAACGCTGATCGACTTGTCCAACCACACGTGAGACCCCAGCCAAAGCGTTCTGTCGAACGGTGATTCCCCTGTCGACCGCAACGCAAAACACCCACAAATAACGCTCATTATCAATCTGTTATCTTGTCGCACGACACGCGAAATACCCGCTCACATGGACGGGCCACCCAACGGATTAGAGGGCGCAAGGGCACTAAACTACAAACGACTGATAATCAAACGACAGTGATTTATTCTTAGCTCGGCTTTTATACCTTCGCTGTTAGAAAAAAACGAGTACTAATTGTGTCACAATCTTAGGCACATACGTTGACATACGCAAGTGAAGACGAGTAAAAATATTCCCGTAGATCAGCTAGTTGATCGGATGTGGGACATTGAGGGCTTTCCCAACTATTTCTTTGGGAAAGACAAACAACTTTATCGGTACGATTCGCGCGGTAGACTGTGGCGAAACAAACGGATTATACTGCGCTATACGGCTGGGTACGTGCTTAAGAGCCGGTTCTATAGCCTATCTCAACTACGGCCGTTGCTGCGGCGACACATTGAAGCCGATGATGGAAACCTAATTCCCTGACGGTTTTTGAACTGCGTTTAGGATGGCTGTTAGCGTTTGCCCAAACCCATCGAGGCGTTCATGAATTGCAGTCTGACCAGCCTCTAGTTTGGCTTGACCAGCCTCCAGTTTAGCTTGACCAGCCTCTAGTTTAGCTTGGCCAACCTCCAGTTTAGCCAGTTGCTCCTGTTGGCTAGCCTGTCCCTGGAGAAGGAAAATAATATCGTCGCTTTGGCGACTGGTAATTTCGATCAATGTGCTAATTCCAGTATTGACCCGCCGCAGTTGGGCGGTGTGAAGGTCGAGTTGGGCGGCGAACTCGCCAATCATAGGTTCGAGTTGGTCTAGGCGTTTTCAGGTGTCATAGTTGGTGGTGTTTACTCAAAGATATTGATTTTCATAGATTAACTACAAATCGTCGATTGGGGATTTGATGACGCTGATTTTGTCGGCGGTGACGTGGGTATAACGCATGGTTGTCAGAATACTTTCGTGGCCCATCAGTTGCTGAATATACCGAATGTCGGTCCCTGACTCCAGCAAATGAGTTGCGAAACTATGCCGTAATGTGTGAATACCACCCCGTTTCCGAATCCGAGCTTCTCGAACTGTTTCACTGTAGACATTCTGAATGGTTCGCTTTGCCAACGGTTCGGCCGTAAGTGCGTTTTCAAACAAGTACATCTGCGGGTTGTAGCGTTTTCGGTATTCGTCGAGGTAGCCAATCAGTTTCTCAGAAAGCATGACTACGCGGTCTTTCTTTCCCTTTCCCAGTCTGACAATGATCAGCTTGCGCTGCCGGTCAATGCTGTTGATTCTCAGATGCGCTACTTCATCAAGCCGGAGGCCCGTGGCATATACGAGTTGAAACAGGGTTCGATACTTCAAACTTGTAGCTGCTTTGAAAATGGCTTTCACCTCCTCGACACTGTAAACCGAAGGCAGTTTATCTTCCTGCCGGGGATAGTCGATTTCGTAGAAGGTTTTGTCACGCTGCATCAGCTTCTCCTGATAAAATTTCCAGGCATTGATGTGAACGTTGAGCGACGAACTACTTAGGCAACGCTTGTCGCGCAAATAGAGCAGATATTTTTTGAAGTCAGGTTTCGTTAGCTCATCCAGCGGTTTTACACCCATGTACCGGATCAACGAAATTAGCGCCTGTTTGTAATTTTTGACCGTTTTCAGGCTGTAGTTCTGGAGCCGCATTTGATCAGAAAGGGCAGCAATGACGGGGTGAGTATCGTAAGCAGTCAGCAACGGAACGTGCCGGAAGGGTTTTCGAGGTAGCTCAGACTCGGTAATCTGACTGCTTAACGGGGGCCAGTCCGGATTGGTGGCTTGCTCTACCTCGACGTTGGTAACGGTTGGCTTGTAGAGTCGCACTACATCTTCGTCGAACCGGCAGTATTCTTTGCCAAAAAGCTGACCCAGTTTTACGACAGACTCGCGGGTGTTGGGCACTGTCCAGCCCTGCCGCGAGTAGCTAAATCGTCGGCCGGGTACGTTACGGATAATGTCGTTAGCCAGGGTGTCGGCGGGAAAATAGACAGCTAATAGCGCCGGGTTTTTCGGGTCAATGCGAATGGTGATCATTGGAAGGGGTGAGGAGTGAAGGGCGAGGGGTGAGTAGTGAGGGGTGAAGGGTGAAGCAAGAACTAAGACTGGTAAACACAGCCAATGGTCTCGTACTTTACCTCTTATCTCTCACCCTTCACCCCTCACCCCTCACCCTTCACCCCTCACCCTTCACCCCTCACAACTCAAACGTGATTCCCTGCGCCAAGGGCATGGTGGTGCCGTAGTTGATGGTGTTGGTCTGTCGACGCATGTAGGCTTTCCAGGCGTCGGAGCCTGATTCGCGACCACCACCAGTCTCTTTCTCGCCCCCAAAGGCTCCTCCTATTTCGGCCCCCGACGTACCGATGTTGACGTTGGCAATGCCACAGTCTGACCCGGCGACAGACAGAAATTGCTCGGCTTCGCGCAGGTTCAGCGTGAATATGGCTGACGATAAACCTTGCGGTACGCCGTTTTGCAGGGCAATGGCTTCATCAAGGGTAGTGTACGGAATGACGTAGAGGATGGGCGCGAAGGTCTCGCGCTGTACTACGGGCCAGTGATTTTGCGCTTCAGCCACGCAGGGCTTCACGTAGCAACCCGACTCATAACCCGCGCCCGTCAACGTACCTGGCTCTACAATAAACGTCCCACCCGCTTCCCGAATGTCGGCCACGGCTTTCTGGTAACCAGCCACAGCGTCTTTGTCGATCAGGGGACCAACATGCACGTTTAGGTCGAGCGGGTCGCCAATGCGGAGTTGGGCGTAGGCTCTGGTCAGTCGGGTACGTACCTCGGGCAATAAGCTCTGATGAACAATAAGCCGCCGGGTAGTGGTGCAACGCTGCCCAGCCGTACCAACGGCTCCGAAAACGATAGCCGGAATGGCGTGATCCAGATCGGCATGGGGCGACACGATGATGGCATTGTTACCACCCAATTCGAGCAGGCTTCGACCCATACGCTCGGCTACGGCAACGCCCACAGCTTTACCCATACGGGTGCTGCCCGTTGCCGATACCAGCGCCACCCGTGGATCGCGCGCCAGCCATTCACCAGCCTCGCGGCCGCCCGACACCAGACAGGAGACGCCCTCAGGTACGTCGTTGTTCCGCAATACGTCCTGGATGATCTGCTGACAGGCCAGAGCCGTGAGCGGTGTTTTCTCAGACGGTTTCCAGATGCACACATCGCCACAGACCCAGGCCAGCATGGCGTTCCACGACCAAACGGCCACCGGAAAGTTAAACGCCGAAATAATACCCACGATTCCCAACGGATGATACTGTTCGTACATGCGGTGAGCCGGGCGTTCGGAGTGCATGGTCAGACCATACAACTGCCGCGACTGCCCAACGGCGAAGTCACAGATGTCGATGATCTCCTGCACTTCGCCGAGACCTTCCTGCAGTGATTTACCCATTTCAAAACTCACCAGTTTACCCAGATCGCTTTTATACAACCGGAACTGATCACCCATTTGCCGCACAATGTCGCCGCGTTTCGGGGCGGGCACGAGCTTCCACTGGGCAAAAGCGGCCTGTGCCGTTTCCACCACCTGGTCGTAATCGGCGCGGGTTGAGGTGTAGACACGGGCGATCAGGCTACCATCAGTGGGCGAATACGAGTCGATGGTTTTGTCGCCGTGATGCCAGAATTGCTGCCCGGTACTGGTGCCAGGCTTGTTCTTATGCTGCGGAACGGGGAGGATATTTTCCATAGAAGAAAAATAGTTTCGGGTTTGATGTTTTGTGTTTGAGGTTACTCTGCTTAACCTACCAGATGATGGCACAGCAACGCAACATCAAACCCAAAACATCAAACCCGAAACATATTGTTATGATAGACGATCTTTAAAGCTCTCATATCCATATTCACGCACCAGTTGGAACGTGCCGTCTTCTTTGGCGATGCCGATGGCAGGGAGGTTAACACCGTTAAACGTGCTGGTTTTCACCATCGTGTAGTGAATCATATCTTCAAAAATAATACGGTCGCCCACGTTCAGCGGCTCATCGAAACTGTAGTCGCCCATGAAGTCACCGGCCAGGCAGGTCATGCCGCCAAGGCGGTAAGTAGGTTTACCGGCTACCGGTTCCTGATAGGCATCGCGGATGCGCGGCTTGTAGGGCATTTCCAGCGTGTCGGGCATGTGGGCAGCAAACGATGTATCGAGCACGGCCACGGGAATACCCTGGCTATCGAACACATCGAGCACGGTGCTCACCAGCACACCCGTTTGCCAGCCAATGGCCGATCCGGGTTCCATGATGACTTCCACACCATATTTTTCACGGAAAGCTTTCAGCAGGCCAATCAGGTGCTGCGTGTCGTAGCCTTCGCGGGTCATCAGGTGCCCCCCGCCCATATTTACCCACTTTACCTGACGCAGCAAATCACCAAATTTTTCTTCCAGCGCCGCCAACGTCCGTTCGAGGGTGAACGAGTCATTCTCACAAAGAGTGTGGAAATGCAGCCCTTCAATTTCAGCGGGTAAGGTGTCGGGTAATTTGTCCCGCGTCACACCCAACCGCGACCCCGGCACACACGGATTATACATATCCGTCGCCACCTCCGAATACTGCGGATTCACGCGAATACCGAAGGAGGTAGGAAAGGAGGAAGGGGAGAATGGAGGAAGGGGGGCGTTGCTGGTTTCCGGATCCTGCCCGTGCAGCGCTCCCTTTCCTCCTTCCTCCCTTTCCTCCTTTCCTCCATTAAGTACCTTTCCTCCTCTAAACCTTTCCCACTGACTCCACGAGTTAAACGTCACGTGGCTGCTGCGACTCATGATTTCGTCGAACTCGTCGTCGCGGTAGGCGGGTACGTAGGCGTGGGCGGGTACGTTCATGTACTCGTTGACAAGCTTAATCTCGTTGAGGCTACTCGCGGTGGCTCCGCTGAGGTACTCGCGCACGAGCGGGAACACGCTGAACATTGAAAAGCCTTTCAGCGCCAGAATGATGGTTACACCCGCCTCGCGTTGTACGGCATCGATGAGTTGAAGGTTTTGCCGAAGTTTAGCTTCGTCGAGTACAAAGCAGGGCGACGGTGCCTGCGCTAGTCTTGCTGTTTCTGGATACATGCCGCAAAGATAACACCTCACCCCCCAACCCCCTCTCCTTAAAACAAGGAGAGGGGGAGCCGTACTACAGTAGCTTCGCTTATCTGCAACACGCGCGTTTTTACGTTACTCTCACGATTACAGAAAAATGAATGATCAGATTGCTGTTTTAATAGGGCGAAGCTACTCTAGTGCGGCTCCCCTCCCCTTGTTTAAGGGGAGGGGTTGGGGTAAACAGTGAACAGCCTTACTCTGGTTTGTGTTACCTTTGCAGTGCTCTATAAGCCATTTGTATGCTCGATTTCCTGACCAGTGCCTTCACCGGCGACGCCCCCGAAACGCCCCGACTCTTTGCCCCGTCGCTGACTGAATACGTTCGGCGCGAGACCATTACCGTCAACATCGGTAACGTACCTATGGGCTCAGCCCATCCAATTCGGGTGCAGTCGATGACGACCATTGATACGATGGACACGCTAGGGTCAGTGGAGCAATCGATCAGGATGATTGAGGCAGGTTGCGAATACATCAGAATCACGGCACCAAGCGTAAAGGAGGCGCAGAATCTGGAGAATATTCGCAAGGAACTTAGGGCACGGGGTTACACTACGCCATTGATCGCTGACATTCATTTTACCCCCAACGCCGCCGAACTGGCCGCTCGTGTGGTTGAAAAAGTGCGCATCAATCCCGGCAATTACGCTGACCGGAAACGGTTCGAGCATATCGATTACACCGACGATTCGTACGCCGCTGAACTGGAACGAATTCGCGAAAAATTCCTGCCCCTGATCCGCATCTGTAAAGAGTACGGCACAGCCATGCGGATTGGCACTAATCACGGTTCCCTGTCTGACCGAATTCTGAGCCGCTATGGTGACACGCCCGCCGGTATGGTCGAATCGGCGCTCGAGTTTCTACGGATCTGTGAAGATGAACAGTATTACAACATTGTGCTGTCGATGAAATCGAGTAACCCCCAGGTGATGGTGCAGGCTTACCGGCTCTTGGTGCAACGGCTCGATGAAGAAGGACTGAAGCCCTACCCGCTCCACCTCGGTGTAACAGAGGCGGGCGAAGCAGAAGATGGCCGGATTAAGTCGGCATTGGGTATAGGTACGTTGCTTGAAGATGGCCTGGGCGATACCGTTCGCGTGTCGTTGACGGAAGACCCGGAGCTGGAAGCCCCCGTTGCCAAAGCCCTGATCGACCGCTATACCAGCCGTGCCAACACGGCGAGCCCGATTCCTGCTTTAACGCAACTGCCGTATAATCCTTTTCAATACAGTCGGCGACAAACGCACGAAGTAGCCAATTTCGGTGGCACCAACGTACCCAGAGTCATGGCCGATTACAGCCAGATTCCGGTCGATAACACCGATTTACTGAAATCCGTGGGTCATTTTTACCTGCCTGTGCCTGATAAATGGGGTATGAACGACCTCGGCGTCGATTATCTCTACACAGGTAAAAGCCCCGCCAGCTTTATGTTGCCCAATGGCCTTAAAGAAGTGCAGGATTATTCGGTCTGGCGAGCACAGGCCGACCAGACAGCTACGTACCCCATGCTGACGGCGGCGGAGTATCTGCTGGCCCGTAACCTTCCGCAGGGCCTTCATATTCGCCTCAACTTTGTTCAGTTTACCCTGGCCAATCTTACCGACGAGTTGAGCGATGCCTTTCAACAAAACCGCAATCTGGTAGGTGTCGTCACCACTGCCAACACCCATGCCATGCCCGAACTGAGGCGGTTGTTCGTTGAACTCATGAACCGGTCGCTGATGCTGCCTATTGTGGTACAGCGCGGCTATACAGATGTACCAGCGGCAGACCTTCCGCTCTATACAGCTACTGACGTGGGGGGTCTGCTCATTGATGGTTTTGGCGACGGCATTCTCTTACAGGCTAGTCAACCCGACGATCTGAAGTCACTAAACGGGCTGGCCTTTGGCATTTTACAGGCCGCCCGTACCCGCATCACCAAAACCGAATACATTTCATGCCCTTCGTGTGGCCGCACCCTGTTCGATTTGCAGGAAACCACCGCCCACATCCGGCAGCGCACCGATCACCTGAAAGGCGTAAAAATTGGCATTATGGGTTGTATCGTAAACGGCCCCGGCGAAATGGCGGATGCTGATTATGGGTACGTTGGTATCGGGCGCGACAAAATTGCCCTCTATCGCGGGCAGCAGGTGATGAAAAAATCGGTACCGGCTGCCAATGCTGTCGATGAATTAATTGAGTTGATCCGCGAGGATGGCCGGTGGCTGGAGCCCTCGCAGGTGGCTTCTTATTGAGTTATCGAGCAGAAAATATAAGCCAATCAGCAAACCTTTTTGGCGGGGAATTGGCTTTATAGACAGGCGGATACCACTTAGTTCATCCGCCTGTCAAGTATTCAATTTCAAACGATAAACACACTTTCTGTGAGCCGTTTAGCTGATTATTTCAAAATTGGGCCCGTATTCAATTACTTCCTGCGCGTTTTTCGCAAGCCCGACCCCAGTAAACCTTCCAATGTCAACCTGCGCATGATGCATGGGATCAACCGGATCTCGATCGTTATGTTCCTGTTCTGTCTCATGGTCATGATTTACCGTGCTTTTATTCGATGACGGTCGACGAACTACGTGATTATTGCCTGAGCAAACCCGCTACCACCGAGTCGTTTCCGTTCGACGAAACAACGCTGGTTTTTAAAGTGTCGGGGAAAATGTTTGCCCTTTCCAATCTGGAAAGCAGGCCAATGCGCGTCAGTTTAAAATGCGAGCCGGAGCGGGCAGTGGAATTGCGTGACCTTCATGAAGCCATTCAGCCCGCTTTCCACATGAACAAAAAGCACTGGAACACGGTGACTTCAGACGGGTCTCTCCGCGATACGTTCATCCGCCAACTGGTTGACCATTCCTACGAGCAGGTGGTGGCCGGCCTGCCAAAGGCCATGCGGGAAAGCCTGTCGAACGCCTGAAAACGGGTGCAAGCGGGCTTTCGATGTTGTTGAACAATAGGTAATTTAGCAAGCAGAACAGAGCGAGTAGCGGTATGGAAATTGCACTACTGGGTTTATTATTTATGGTTTATCTGGTAATGCGCTATTACCTGATCGACCACGAGACAGCCTCTGAAAAGGACACCCGTCGCTTTCAGGAGGGTATTCAGCTGGTCAAAGAGCGTAGCATCGAAACGGCTTTCGATTACTTCAACGATGCTGTATTGAAGCACCCCAAGTCGGCGGTGGCCTATGCCTGGCGGGGAAAATGTCAGCTAATGCTGGGCAATCATTATTCGGCCATTTACGACCTCACGCAGGCGATCAGCATCGACAACACCCTGGCCGATTGCTACCTCGATCGGGGTATTGCCTATTACAGCGTGGATCAGTTTACCGAGTCGTTCCGCGAATTCGACAAGGCGGTTTGGCACATTCGCGACGAGCGCCCGGATGCGTATCGATGGCGCGCTGTAGCCCGGATTCAGCTCCGGCAGCTTAGCCAGGCAGAAAACGACCTTCGTCGGGCCGTGTTGCTGGGCGACGAAAATGCGTTTCAACTGCTTCGACAGCCTCCGTTTACCCGGCCCAAACCGGTCAACAGCAACCTGTAAATGCCAGCGTACCGAAGACAATTGTCCATGTTGGCCTGCCTCATTGGGTTCAGCCTGTTGCTCTTCGGCCTGTCGCGGCCCGCGCCGTCTCATCCCCCACTTCAGGTAGTCAGCAACCTGTATCAGGCCAACTTAACCCGGTTCGACACGGTACTTGCTGATCTTACCCGTCAGATTGACCGGCCCCAGTCAGCCAACGAGGTACAAGCCGCATTTCGGCGGGCACGGCTGGCTTATAAGCATATTGAAACCCTGACCGAGTATTACTTTCTGCAATCGGCCAAGAACCTCAACGGGCCCAACGTACCTGAAGGCGAAGTAGATGATGGCGTGGCAGTCATTCTATTGCCCGAGGGATTTCAGGTAATCGAACCCGCTCTGTTTCCGTTCGACACCGTCCGGCGCACTCAGCTTAGGCAACAGCTCATGGCCATGCACCGCACCGTTGCCCAGCTCAGGCAGCTATCGGCCGGCAACCCATTGTCGGATGCCTTTATTTTTGATGCTTTACGTCAGGAAGTATTTCGACTGGAAACGCTGGGTATTACAGGGTTCGATTCTCCGGTGGCTCAGCACTCATTGCCCGAAGCAGTGTCGGCACTCGATAATGTTCAACAAACGCTGGCCTGTTACCCGCTCGCTTCAACTAACCCCGCTTTAGCTACCCGAATCAACCAGACAATTGCGAAGGCGCAGCGCATGCTTCGATCGGCCAGATCATTCAACACATTTGATCGGTTGGCGTTCATACGTACCTGTACCCATCCGCTTATGGAACTTTTGCTCGATGCACATCGATCGCTGGGTATTCCCCTACCCGAGGGCAGGCGATTACTGCGCGCGTCGGCCCGTACACCGTCGGACCCCACTGCCTTTGACCCTGGTTACTTTGCCAATCACAGCGACCTGCCCAGTACACCCGCCCGCATTGCGCTGGGTAAACGGCTATTCAACGACCCCATTCTGGCGGCAGAGGGAAGTGGTCGCAGCTGTGCCGGTTGCCATCAACCCGACCGGGCGTTTCAGGACGGCCTGAAAGTAGCTCAACTACTCCCTTCTGACTCTAAAACCATTACCCACCCAACCCGAAACACACCTACACTCTGGAATGCAGGCCTGCAATCGGCTCAGTTTCTGGATATGCGTGTGTTCACCCTTGAGCAGCAGTTGAACGATGTCATCCATAACAGCCACGAAATGGGTGGCTCATTGGCTAAAGCCGTCATTCACCTGAATAGCCAGGAAACCTACCGCACCCGGTTCAAATCAGAATATACCGAAGGCCTGACTGCTTTTACGGTCAAACATGCACTGGCCACCTATGTTCGTTCGCTGGTTAGCGTTGACAGCCGAAGCGATCGGTATTTGCGTGGTTTACCCGTAGCGCTTACTAGCAGTGAAAGACTGGGCTTCAACGTATTTATGGGTAAGGCCAAATGTGCTACCTGTCATTATTTTCCGCTCTATAACGGCACGCTTCCCCCCGCCTACAGGCGCACCGAGAGCGAAGTAATTGGCACACCCGCCACTCCCCTCAACAAACAACTCAGCCCCGATTCGGGCCGGGGAGGCATTACACAGATCGACTTTCATCGGGGAGCGTTCAAAATCCCGTCGTTACGGCACATTGGGCAAACTGCACCCTACATGCATAACGGCGTCTACACCACGTTGGAACAGGTCGTTGATTTCTACGACAAAGGGGGTGGGCTAGGCCTTGGCTTTCCCTTACCCAATCAAACCCTCCCCCCCGAGCCACTTCACCTGACAGCGACTGAAAAGCGAGCGCTCGTCGCCTTTCTGAAGTCGCTGTAATCAGAAGAAGTCTAGGATCAAACTACACTAAAAACAAAAAAGAGAGTCAACTTACCAGTTCTTGGCCTTCAACTTCGCAGCCACCCGGTTGGCGATTATTTGGTAACCAGCCGTCTTCAGATGAACCGAGTCGCTATACATATCGTAGGGCCAGGTTCCAGCCGCGATACTGGCTTTGTCAGCATCGGTCGGGGTGTAACCAATGGCCATCATTTCAGCATCAGTGGGGGGCGTGGCCACTACATAGTTATCGCCGTAAGTAGTGGCGAGCATGGAATTGAAGCTACTAATAGTTCGCCCCTCGGTGGTGGTTGCCGTTTCATTTCGGCCCGACAATACGCCAATAACCAGAGCCTTACGGGGCGCAGTGAGGTAATTTACGCTTGCCTGAATAAGCGGGTCCACTACGCCAGCCAATCGGGTATCGTTTCGTCCCATCCAAAGCAACTGGACAGCACTTTTGTTAGTAACAGCCTCATCAGGAATGAACTGCGTGCCGGCCGGGACGCTTGCTGTCGAGGCCGTTACCGGGGCAATGGTGTAGATTTCTACCCGATTGGGCGGATTACCCGTTGTAGACCGCGTCATGACACAGGGCACACCAGCAACCGTACCGTTGATGGTATATACCTGGCCGTTGGCTGGCGTGGAAATCAACTGAGTAGAGATAGTAGTTATAGGCACCTGAGAGGTCCCGGCAAAGCTATTACCCTGAACGGTGATGGTTACAGGTAGGCCACCTTGACGAGCCGCAATCTGCTGGGCAATCTGACCGGTAATGCCAAAGTTCTTCACGGTACGGCCACTCAGCAGGGTAGCCAGTTGGGTGGGATAAGGTGTCCCCCCTTCGCCCTGCGTCAGGCTGTCACCCCACGCGACGATATCGGCCGGTGCGATCAATTCAGTCGTAGTGCCTATGCAGCTATCCAGTAAAGCCGTGCCCAGCAACGTGGCACTTCCCATAAGAAAGCTGCGACGGGTAAAATCGGGAGTCATACGCTAATTGGTTTTTGGGGTAGCTAATATAGGCTGTTGGCCACCGCTACATATAACCGAATGATCGAATTTTCATTTTTATGATCAACAGCCGCAACCAGTCAGGGGAATAAGCCAGCTGTGGCGTATGTCATTCCCGAATGGGTCTGTAGAGAAGTAATGCTCCCGACCAGGTATATGTAAATAGAAGACCGTTACCCTCACAGCCATTAAACGATTAGGTACCGGCTTTGTCGAAGCTATGAATTAGCCAACCGATAAGTTCTGTTGTCGATAGGCGACGCACATCACTTAACCAGTTACGCTTTGATCCATATTCCAAATCAAAAAGTCTTACAAAATCCAGCGTCTATCATTCGACTGGAAGGGGTTGACAACTACACTAACATCTACCGTCTTGGTGAGCCCGTCCCCTTCCTGGCCAGTCAAACGTTGCTCTACTTCCAGAAACAACTGCCGGACTTTCTACGCATTAGTAAGTCCTCACTGGTCAACCCTGCCTTCGTCCTGCGCGTGGTCAAAAAAGGGCGGGCCACCCATCTGCGTTTAAAGGATGATACGATGCTGTTGGTATCCCGTAGGCGAGCCGCCGACACACTGGAGGCGCTTAACCGATTAGGTCAGTTTATGAGCTGACAGCATTCGCGCCTGTTGTTACAATCCTAAAAGCCCGTTAGCTGGTGCTGGCGGGCTGACCTCCTCCTGTTATCCGGTCGTTTCACCTCAAACAGCACTCCAGCGGGCGGAGTGGCCTCTTTGCCGGTGTGAATGTCAAAATCTGTTTTGCCTTTAAAAGCTACGATGTATGCGTCTTTGTAATAGACCTCTTTGAGAAAGTCCATCGAATGCTCTTTTACATTCTCCTCGCTCTCCCCCTCATTGATGAGGTTTATCAGCTTCACAAAGTTGACCTTGAACCGGTCAATCTGTTCGTGGTTTCCTAATTGTAAACGGTATACTTTTTCGAGAGATTCAGTGGGCGTAAGGGGCGTCAGTAAATTACTTGTATCGTTCAGAACAGCTAAAGTAACATAAGATTTGTGACCTATTTTACGGGCTAATGATACAACTAGAAAAACAATCTACTCTTTCGACAAAGCCAACAGAATTATTACTTAGCAACTATCTATAAGTACTCAGTAAGTTTGTCTACTTTGCGCTCAATATAGCCTAATTATTTACTTACTACCTAACCTATATGGCTTTCCTCTACCGGTTCGTTCTTTGGCTCCTTTTACCCACCGTTAGCTTTGCCCAATCATACAATCCTAATCCGACGGCTAAAGCCATACCTGTTTGTGAGGGCCAACCTATCTATTTATACGCCCAGTGGACTCCGCCGCCATCGGGTATCAGTGTTACTTTCTTTTGGAGCGGACCTAACAGTTTCACAAGTAATAGTTTTACACCATTAGTGCCATATAGTACAGCCGCCATGAGCGGTTCCTACAGCCTGACGATTGCTTATACAGGCAACAACACCGGCTTTGCTACCAGCAGCATCACGCCTGCGCCAGGTACACCTAAAGTGAATGCATATGGTCGTACCGCTGATATGGCTTACTGGTCAAAAGCAGTAGTCGCATGCGCACCCAGTAGTCTGTCGCTTAGCATGGATTTCCAGGGGCATCCTATCGCAACAACCTACCTGTGGACGAGTCCCAACAGTTACTCCAGCAACAGCCGATCACCCATAGTTACCGGATCACCAGTACCAGTAGGGTCATATATCGTGACAGCTACATTTCCAGGTACGTGTGGTGTGTCGAGCGATACTGTTTCGCTGACAGCGCCGCCGTTTTCTTACACTTCTGTATACATATCGGTAACAAACAGTAAAAATAAGCCTGTCTTTGAATTCTGCCCGGGCACAACAGCCGTGTTGACGGCCACAGGCCTGGAATCTCAACCAAGTTCAACTTCCTACGTGTGGCGTAATTCAGTGGGCACCGTGTTGAGTACGTTGCCAGCACTTACTGTATTGTCTTCACATACTTTACATGCAACGGATTACTACCAGGTTACGGTTTCCAGTAGCTGTGCTGAGACTATCTCACTCACACAATACATCTATAGTAGCACGCCGCAGGTTAACCTTACTGGTCGAACCAGCTCTGCATCCGGGTCATATGGGCTAACTACCTGCCCGGTAACCAGCTATTCGCTGTCTGCGAGCACATCCAATGATGCCCTACAGCCAACGTACTCCTGGACAGGCCCAAACAATTTCAATAGCACCGAGCAAAACCCTGTGGTAACAGGTAACCCCGTTCCACCGGGTATATATACCTGTACAGCTAGTTATCCTAACGGATGCGGAATAAGCAGTAGAGGTGGTGCACTTCAGTATCAGCCAAGGATAAACATCAATGTACCCGAAGGCCAGTTTGGCGCAACCGGCATTCGGGTCTGTGCCAATAGAGCGTTCACGATGACTGCCAGTTACACGTTTGGCTCTTCACCACTGTCAACCACTTTTGTTTGGGCTGGACCAAATGGTTTTACAGCTACTGGTTCCTCCGTAACAGTTGTCAATGGTGCGGCAGGCATGTATAAGGTCACGATGAAGTATTCGGGTGCCTGCTCTGGTACCGTGGTAATGTGGCAAACCATCACGATCGGGCCGCCAGCCGTGGAGATCTATAGTAGTAGGGAAACGTCATGCCCCGTTAATACGCTTGATCTAAACATATACCCAAACACCTCGTCAGCAACATATGCATGGACAGGGCCAGGTGGTTTCACCAGCACGTCGCCTAATCCGACGGTTACGGGAACGCCTGTGGCAAGTGGCCTGTATTCACTTACCACCACGTTTCCCAATGGGTGTGGCAGTATGGTGAGCACATATCCGTTTGCTTATGAATTGCCTACACTAAGTATCACCAGCTATGATGTAGCTGGAAACACAACGAGCCGCTACTGTCCGAATTCGACGGTCATTTTGATAGCAGACACCAATGAGTCCCCCAGCTCATACGCTTGGGTTGGCCCAACCGGAGCCATCGGCACCACGCAGGCTATTTCGGTAACGAATGCATCAGCAGGTTCGTACAGCGTTACAGCAACATACACAGGTAGTTGTGCTACTACGCTTACCAGTACCCATATGCTAACCATTGGTCCTCCGCTTATCGACGCCCAAAGTGAGGTGAGGAGCGGAATAGGCGCGTTTGATCAGGTTTGTCCTGGCTCAACTATTATGCTGACTGCCAGTTCACAGACTAGTACACCTGATTCGTTTCGTTGGAAAGGCCCTGATAATTTTAGTGCTACGACCGCCACAGCAATCCTAACAAATGTCACGTCTGCTATGAGTGGCATTTATAGTGTGACGGCAACATATTCTGGTACCTGCGCAGGTTACGCGGTGGATTTCCTGACGCTGGCCGTAGAGACACCGTCCAGCACTATTTTACAGAGAAGCCTGGTCGGCTATATGGCCAACATTTTTACGCCTGCCAGTATTTGTGATGGCTCCTTGCTGGGGTTAATTGCCAGTTCAAGTTACTGGTGGCAAGACATTTTCCCCCAACCAACTTACTCATGGGAACGTCCGAATGGGCAGACAATTGATGGCCCTAGTGAGCTTGATGTACCCAACACGACAGCCGCTGATGCAGGGCGGTATATACTGACAACCACCTTTGGCGCAAACTGCAATTATGCTGCCATTAAAGATACCGTATACATTAACTATGGACTGGAGGCCCCTAAACTCATGGCCAGTCAGGGCGTGATTGCATCTGGATCAAGTGTAACTCTGACGGCTACTAATTGTCCGACGTTCAGTCCCTATGATATTGTCTGGTCAAATCAAATGACGGGCAAAAGTATCGTTGTTGCGCCAACTATAACGACCACATACCGGGCCACCTGCAAAGCAAATAATTGTACAAGTAACCCATCTGACCCACTAACAATTACGGTACTAAATCAGCCTCTCGCCGATGTAGCCTTGCGGATGCGAACTAATAGACGATTAGCGAAGGTAGGCGAGCCGATTTCGGTCACGATCACGGCGGTAAACGAAGGCACAACTACAGTTTCTGATCTGCAAATTATGAGCCGATTGCCCGCTTCTATAGGCATAGCCGATCTAGGAAATATGCAAGCCTTGGTGGACGCTGTTCAGGGTGTCATTACCTCGCTAGTGCCGGGTGGTAGGCAGGAATTAGTATTTGCCGTGCAGCAGCAACTGCCCGGCACGAGTAGGCTGGCGGCGCAAATCACGGCCTCGACAAACCCCGACCCCGACTCCTGGCCCAACTCCGGTACCAATGATGGACAGGATGACGTGGTGTGGGTTGACCTACGTACCGAGGAAACAGGCGGCACCTACTCTTCACCCGAACCCAATCCAGCAATCCTTCCCACCGTGCAACAAACGCCCTCTACCTTGCCTGACGGGTTTGCTGACTTGGGACTTACCATGGCGCTAAGCAACCGCAGCCCAACTGTTGGCGATGTGATATCGATTAGCTTGACCCTGACCAACGATCAGTCGAGCCGGATGCTGACGCCTGTTATTCGCTGTACCTTACCCGAAGGCATCAGTTTTTTGGCCGGCAATGGTATTTCTGCCAATGGGCAAGAGGTAACTGTAGCGGGTGGTATCTATTTCTGTTTTCCAGCCCTTACGTTTAGTTTCCAGGTACAGGTCAATGCAACAGGTTCCAAAACGATCTTCACCGAGATACAGTCTTGCGATTGGCCTGATCCCGATAGTTCTCACGGCAACGGCTATTTGAATGGCGAAGATGATACGGCACAGGTTGAGCTACGAGTCCGCTAAACAGCTCAAAGTGGTCATTGACACGCTAAATTTTATACCCTCACAACTTACCCTATTTCAACTCCGCTTTCAGAACCCATCTCTATGCGTGACCTATTTCTGTTACCACAACAATTATGAAGAAGGCTCCATTGGCTTTCGAATGATACAGTTTAGCCAGCACTCTCGAGGAAAAAGATGTGCGTAAACAAGCTGATGAACTATGCACTGTCTACATGGCTAACGCAAAAATTCCTCGCTCATGGGACTTTCTACCTAAGCCAACACTCGTTAAATTTTTCCCTGTATGTGCGAATCTTCATATCTGCTAGGCAAAATTATACCCTCGCCTATAGCTGCTTTGTAATGCCCCCTTGGTTTTTCGTGGCCGGGTATATGCAGACTCTTTATTAAGTTAACTGAACCCTGGGTGGAAAATTCATTGCTAGTAAGCATTTCTAGTAGCCTTAGAAGACCCTCACTCCCTGGGTATTCCTTCAATCCCAATTCCTGAACGATACCCTTTCGTAATGAATACTCTTCGTCCTTATCATAATTGCATCCAAAGTTCAGTTTTGAAAGGCTTGCAAACTATTGATGAACCAAACGAAGGCCAACCATCTTCGGGTGTTCACCACCTACTTCTGGTCGCCATATCCACTCAACACAAACATCTTCAACATTTATGCTTGCTTAATCACAGCTATTGCACCTCCAAGTCTCATACTCCATTTAGAGAATTGTTTACGTCAGTTTCGTTTAAATCACTTTAGCAGGTATATTCTTGTATAGTCAATTAGCTGTCGACAGAAGTATAAGCGATTATGAATTGTAAGCATATAGGGTTTTAAATTGCTTTGTAATAATCACTTGTCGTAGGTCATTGATACACGAAAAGAGCAGTCAATCAATTGTTGTACCTAAATGCAAAAAAGCACTTAACATCATCTGCTAAGTGCTTAATTTTCAATGGTAAGGATTTAGAGTTTCGAACCTCCCGAACCTCTGATTGTAAGACTACCGTTTAGAATACTCATACAAGTAATCACAGATTGTTTCAACCAAAAATAAAAACACAATCAACTAAAACACTTAACTAATTGATTATCATAGTGATCCCAATTGGATTCGAACCAATGACCGCCTTCTTAGAAGGAAGATGCTCTATCCAGCTGAGCTATGGGACCAAAAAAAAAGAGTTTAAAGTTTTCAAGTTTAATGTTTGATCTGGCCGGGGCTTTGTCAAACGTTAGACGTTAAACTTTAAACTCTTTACTGGTCGGGGTGGCAGGATTCGAACCTACGACCTCCTGCTCCCAAAGCAGGCGCGATACCGGGCTACGCTACACCCCGAGGTGTTGATTTACTTGTTACCGGTAAAAAAATTAACAAGCAAAAGTACTGGTACTGTTTGTGGCGGAGAGAGCGGGATTCGAACCCGCGGTACCCTTGCGGGTACGGCAGTTTAGCAAACTGCTGGTTTCAGCCACTCACCCATCTCTCCACTTGGCTGATCATCCTGCCGTTTCCTGCCTGATGAGGATACAAATGTAGGGTAATAAATTGCGTCTGACAAACACTGAGCAAGAATTTCTTCACATTGCTGTTAAATTCGCCAATCATCGGCCCGCCCGTTCTATCACCTGCTTCAGACAAATGTCTGTAAGTGAGCTTACTGGCTCTGCTCACGATTTATACGCAGTTGGCCAACTTTTTTTTATGAACTGGTTATTTTCATTTTCAACAACGGAAGCAATCTTCGTTGGGCTCTTTTTATGCTTCTACGGTTTCTATTTCGTCCGTACTCTTCGGTTGGCTCGCCAGCTAAATACCACCCCCTGGTCGGTAGTACCCAAGTTTGTGCTTCGCTCGCTGGCCCTTGGCCTCCTGCTGATCGCGTTGATGGGGCCACTCTTCGGCGAAGCCAGCCGGGCCATGTCGGCGCAGGGAAGAGATGTATTTCTACTGCTCGATGTATCCCGATCCATGGAGGCTACAGACGTAGCACCAACCCGATTGGAACGCGCTAAATTCACCCTTCAGCAATTGAGCGACTCACTCGTCACCGATCGGTTTGGACTTATTCTGGTGGCCAATGATGCGTTTGTGCTATCACCACTCACCTCCGATCATCAGGCAGTGAATCAACTCTTACGGGCGGTGCGAAGTGACGCCGTTGGCGGGGGAACAAATCTTTGCGATGCCATTGCCCTGGCTCGCGACAAAATACTGGCCGACTCGAGCACACAGCAACGTACCCGGGCCATTGTGTTGCTCAGCGACGGCGAAAACTTTGGCAACTGCCCGCCAGCCACTCTAACCAGCTTGGCCCGGTACGATATTGCCCTCTTCACCGTAGGTATGGGTACCGATGCAGGCAGCACCCTGCGAAATGGCAAAAAATACCTGACCGATGAGCAGGGACAACTGGCGCACACCAGGCTGAACCGCGATTTTCTACGCTCACTTGCCAAACCGATGAACGGCCAGTATTTCGATCTGTCAGATCAGGTAGCCGATGAAATCGCAACCGGGCTACGGTCATTACCCGGTAAAACCATTAATCAGCGCCGGGTAACGGTAACCACCAACAAATACTACTACTTCCTGAGTATCGCCCTCTTTCTGATTATGCTCGACGTACTGGTCACGGTTAGAACACTTCGGCTCTGATGAAACCACAACCGACACATAAAATTCCTTACTTTTGGCCTCACTATGCTTCTTCTGGTACGCCTGGCAAGTCTGCTGATTATCGCCGCCACCTGGTTCGACACTATGGTGGACGAAACCAGACTGGGTTTGGTTTCTCGTCGGAACAAGGTGCGTCGACAGGCTGCTGTTGCCTACCAGGCAGGCCGATTTCAGGAAGCTCTGGTTCATTATCGCTATATTGTTCAAACCAGTCAGTCGCCGTCGTTGGGCGAACAGATTAATCTGGGGCATGTATACTTTAAACTTGGTCAGTATGCATCAGCCAAACGTCACTATGCCTCGGAAGGCGCAGAAGCAACGCCTCAGCTGCGGTCAGTTGCCGCAACGCAACTAGGGCTCCTGGCTTGCCTGAACAAAGACACAACCCTGGCACTGGTGCACTTCCGTAGTGCCCTGCTGAACAACCCGGATAATGTGGCAGCCCGCCAGAATTACGAACTGCTTAAATTGCGCTTTTCCGGAAAACAAGCCCGACCCAATACCGTTCAGACAACACCACAGCCTACACCGCAGCCAGAAAGCAGTCAGGGGCAACAGGTAGACAAAACGGAACAGCAACGAGATAAGCTCGACCGGTTCAGAAATACAACCCTTTCTGATGCACAGGCCCGGGAGGTCCTCGACGCATTACAAGCTGACGACCTCCCCTACGAATTGGCTCGTCGGCGGGCTGCCAAACAAAAAACCGATCCTACAAACGGACGGTGGTAACTCTCTTTATTCATCAACACTCAACAACCTACCCATGCAGGAAGTAGTCATTATAGCAGCAGTACGAACCCCTATCGGCAGTTTTGGCGGCGCTTTATCCACGCTGTCGGCTACCGACCTGGGTGCGGCCGCCATTAAAGGCGCACTAGAACGGGCCGGCGTAGCTCCCGAACTGGTACAGGAGGTCTATATGGGCAATGTGGTGTCGGCCAATGTTGGACAGGCACCCGCCAAGCAGGCAGCGCTAAAAGCCGGATTGCCTGCCAACATTCCGTGTACGACCATCAATAAGGTATGCGCTTCCGGCACAAAATCCATTATGCTGGCCGCGCAAAGCATTCAGCTTGGCCTGATCGATGTGGCCGTGGCGGGCGGCATGGAAAGTATGTCGAACGTGCCTTACTACGTACCCAAAGCACGTTTCGGTTATAAATATGGCAATGCCGAACTGGTTGACGGACTGGCAAAAGACGGTCTGCTCGATGTATACGACCAGTGTGCGATGGGCGTTTTTGCCGACGCCACGGCGGAAAAATACCAGATCACTCGGGAACAGCAGGATGCGTACGCTATACAATCGTATCAGCGGGCCGAGGCCACGACCAATGCGGGTCACTTTGCCTCAGAAATTGTACCAGTCGACGTACCTGGCCGTAAAGGCATGGTAACGGTGCACGAAGACGAAGAATACAAAAACGTATTTTTCGATAAGATTCCGACTCTCAAACCAGCCTTTACCAAATCCGGAACCGTTACTGCGGCCAATGCATCCACCATCAACGATGGCGCGTCGGCGCTGGTGCTGATGAGCGCAACGAAGGCCGCAGAACTGGGTCTTAAACCGCTGGCTCGTATTCTGGCCTATGCCGACGCCGAGCAGGAGCCACAATGGTTCACCACGGCTCCGACCAAAGCAGTTCCCCTGGCCCTCCAGCGTGCTGGGTTAACCATTGACCAAATCGATTTTTTTGAAATCAACGAAGCCTTTGCCGTGGTTCCTCTGGCGTTTAGTCAGGTACTGAACGTACCTCAGGAAAAACTAAACGTGTTTGGCGGCGCTGTTTCACTTGGCCATCCCCTGGGCTCGTCGGGCTCACGCATCGTTTCAACCCTGACCAACGTACTACAGCAGCGCGGTGGTCGATACGGGGCCGTTGGTATCTGCAACGGCGGTGGCGGTGCCTCGGCCATCATTATTGAACGACTAACCTAATCAACCAGCTTTCCCGGCTTTTTGACTTCTTTTTGACTTACCACTTCCTTTTCTATGCCTTCCATTCAGGAAACCCATTTTAACTTTCCCGGCCAAACCGGCTACTACAAGGGTAAAGTACGCGACGTATATTCATTTGCCAATCATCCCGGAGGGCCTCTGCTGGTGATGATTGCCTCTGATCGCATTTCTGCGTTCGATGTGGTGCTACCTCGTCCGATCCCTTACAAAGGGCAGGTACTCAACCAGACGGCAGCTCATTTTCTGGCCGCCACCGCCGATATTGTCCCCAACTGGCTACTCGACGTACCTGACCCGGCTGTGAGTGTGGGCCATGCCTGTGCTCCGTTTCCGGTCGAAATGGTTGTTCGGGGCTATCTGGCCGGTCATGCCTGGCGTACCTACCGCGAGGGTGGCCGAGAATTGTGTGGCGTAGCGTTACCGGAAGGTCTTCGCGAAAGCGAAAAGCTGCCCCAACCTATTGTGACGCCCACTACCAAAGCCCACGAAGGTCATGACGAAGATATCTCGCGGGAAGCCATTATTTCCAGTGGTCTGGTCAATGAAGCCGATTACGTGCAGTTAGAACAGTATGCACTGGCGCTTTTTGAACGTGGTAGCCAAATGGCACTCGAACGTGGTCTGATTCTGGTTGATACCAAATACGAATTTGGCAAGATCGGCGATACCATCTATCTCATCGATGAAGTACACACACCCGATTCGAGCCGTTATTATTATGTAGATGGGTATACCGACCGGCTGGCAACGGGCGAGGCCCAGAAACAATTATCGAAAGAATTCGTTAGAGAATGGCTTATTGCCAATAACTTTCAGGGGAAAGAAGGGCAGACCATTCCCGATATGAGCGATGAATGGATCGATCAGATTTCGGCCCGCTACATTGAGCTGTATGAAACCGTAACCGGTCAGCCTTTTCAGCGTACCGACACTAGTAATGCCAGCAACCGCGTTGAAACGGCTATTCTAGCTTATTTACAGTAAAAGTGTTCATTCCTACTAATTAATAAAAAACGCATCAGGTTAAATGGAGTTTAGTATCGAGAAGACGGAGCGGTATGCCCTACTTCGCGCCAGTGAAGGGCAGTTTACCGGAGAGGCACCCGCCAAGTTTGAAACAACAGCCCGGAGCCTGTTCCGGGAAGGATTCAGCCGCCTCATTGTTGATCTGGCCACGATCCAGATTGTCGATGACCCCGGCGTGATGGCCATCAGAAAGATAAACCGGCAGTGTAGCAACGAATTGGGGCTACTGGTGCTGGTGACGAAAAACGATGACCTGACCGATTTTCTGTACGAGACCAACATTGCCGATCTCACCATTTTACCCACGGTTGAAGAAGCGATCGACGCCGTGTTTATAAACGAATTAGAAAACGATTTCGGTAGCGGAGCCGACGATGAGTATGATGGAGAGTTGGACGAAAGCTTCGAGCCAGAACGTTGATCATCCGGTAGCTGAAAAGCCGTCGGCAGTTCCTTTTTCGGTAACTATTCTGGGGTCGGGGTCGGCTTCCCCTGCCCTCGACCGCCACCAAACGGCACAACTGGTTCATTATAACGGCGACTATTTCCTGATCGACTGTGGTGAGGCAACCCAATACCGGCTCTTGGAACAACGAGCCCGCCCCGGTAAGCTGAAGTATATCTTCATTAGCCACCTCCACGGCGATCATTATTTTGGCCTCATGCCCCTGCTGTCGAGCCTCAGTATGGGCGGGCGGACCGAAGATCTTTACATTTTCGGTCCGCACGGCCTCGATGAAATTATCACCACAACATTTAGAATCACCAAGGGCCAATTTTTCTTTCCCCTCCACTTTCAGCCTGTTGACCCGCACAAGTCGGCCCTTTTGCTCGATCTTCCCGGACTGACGGTAGAGAGCATTCCGCTCGACCACGGCATCGGCTGCACCGGATTTTTATTTCGCGAGAAACAGCCCAAGCCAAAACTCCTGCGCGATAAACTGCCAGCCGACGTACCCGTCGGTGTATTGAAGACACTGAAAGAAGGTCACGATGTACTGGATGAAGCCGGAGAGATTCTGTACGCAGCCGACGAGTACACAACGCCTGGCCCCAAACCACGCTCCTTTGCCTACTGCTCGGATACCCGGTATAACGAACGGATCATCGAGCAGATTCAGGGCGTCGACCTGCTGTATCATGAAGCTACGTTTCGGGACGACAATGGCGATCGCGCTTCTGAGGTGCACCACACGACGGCCCGACAGGCGGGTGAGTTAGCCCGAAAAGCCGACGTTGGCCAGTTATTGATCGGTCATTTCTCGCTCCGCTACAAAACCTTCGACGAGTTTTTGACAGAGGCACAGGATGAATTTCCGGCGACTGGGTTAGCTATCGAAGGGCAATCTTTTCGGGTGTAAAACAATCAAAGCAGCAGTTAAGCTGTTTTTGTATCCAAAACCCCGTGTCCAGCGTCTAATATCCGGTGCTGGGTAGGATTTCTATGGTTGAGCGAGCAATCGTCGTATCTTGCCCTGGCGTTTTGTTTATTTAGTTCTTCTGTTTCATGCTTGTTTTCCGCCTTGGCTTTCTCGACGTCGGCTGGCTCGATCTGCTCGACATTACCGTTGTTGCTATTCTGCTTTACCAGATCTATAACCTGGTGCGCGGGAGCGTTGCCAGTCGGGTTTTTCTGGGTTACTTATTGGTTTACCTGTTTTATCTGGTAGCCAAAGCACTGGGGCTTAACTTACTGACAACGATTCTTGAGTATTTCATCAGCGTTGGTGCATTGGCGCTGATCATTATTTTCCAGCAGGAAATCAGGCGCTTTCTATTGCTTATTGGTAAATCGACCAATATTGGTAACAACCGCTGGGTACGTCGGTGGCTACTCCGGCAGATCGACAAGCCCGAGCCTTTAACCCCGATCCGCCCCGTGCTGGATGCCTGCAAAACACTGGCTGCTGAATTTTCGGGCGGGTTGCTTGTCATCCAACGAAACGACGATTTGTCGAAAGTAGCCGACACAGGCGAGCGTCTTGATGCCGAACTATCTAAACCCCTTTTGCTGGCCATATTCAACCAGTATAGCCCGTTGCACGACGGAGCAGTGATTATTGGTGAAGGTCGGATTCAGGCGGCACGCTGCATCTTGCCCGTTTCCGACGATGCCGAGTTGCCCGCCACGCTGGGTTTTCGGCACCGGGCGGCCATTGGCATGAGTGAGGCCACGGATGCTGCTGTAATTGCCATCTCGGAAGAGACAGGTCGCCTTTCGCTGGCAACCGACGGAAAACTAGATATTAATCTAACCCTAAATGATCTGGAAGAGCGCTTGGTAACGTACCTGGCCAGACCCTTAACCTGATCTGTAGACTTAAAAAAAGGGTTCAGGATAGTCCTGAACCCTTTTTTTAAGTCTACAACTTTTTAAGAACTTGCGCCAAGTAAGGATAATCGATTAACTATCAGTTGCTTAATATTCTAACATGGTAGGCAACGTCTTTGCCTGTTCAACGAAGCCAGCTACCTGATCGGCAGAGGGTGGTCGTTGTGTCAACTGACGAACACTGTTAATTTCAACTAGTTTAGCGTGCAGGGTTGCGGGCACCCGGTTCGACAATTCATTTACCGTATCAACGCCCGCTTCCTCCAGTAAGTCGCTGTATACACGGCCTATGCCTTTAATGCGAGCCAAATCTGCCCGGTTGGCCAATTCCAGAATGAGTGATTTATCAACGCCAATGGTTTCAGCCAGTTCTTTACGCCCGTGGGGAGTACGGGTTGCTTCCAGTAAGGTATCGGAATCAACCAGACCCTGGGCCTTTAACAAATTAGTTAAGGCATCGTTAATGCCCTTTAATTCACCAAGAGTTAGGCTCATAATTGTAAATGGTAGAGTGTAAAGTGAAATGGTACTGACGAATAGGTCAGCTTCTCAACTATAAATTAACGCAATAAGTATTTACGCCGCATAGGATTGAGTAGAAATTTCTTTTGAACGGTAAAACTTTCGGGATGCATGCAAACAAATAGGTTAGCCCATTCAGCAAAGGTGTTGGGTTCGGCCTCCGCAAATCGGACGGCATCTATTTTCTTGCTGGCCAAATAGTCTGTAAACGTCATAAATTTCAGTATGCGGCGGGTTAATACCGTATTGCTGGCTGCAAAAATACGAAAAGAAAAAGCCGGGCACCAGGATCGGTTAGCAAGGAGCGTATTCTGTTGGCCGAACGGGTTTTTGGCTATCTTTGTTTCAGTATCAAGCGGTTGCTGACCAGGGAAAACAAGGTCAGCCGATCATTCACTTTACAAGCTGTTACCTTGACATTCCAGGAATTTAACCTCCACGACGACCTTAGGTCGGGTGTTGAGGCCATGAACTACAAACAGGCTACGCCCATTCAGGAGCAAGCCATTCCCCTTATTCAGGAAGGCAAAGACCTGATCGCCTGCGCCCAAACGGGTACCGGCAAAACCGCAGCCTTTCTGATTCCGCTGCTCGACAAGATCGCCCACGCCGAACACAACCACACCAGTACGCTGGTGCTGGTACCCACGCGTGAACTGGCCAAACAGATCGACGATCAGGTGGAGGGTTTCAGCTATTTCGTGTCGGCCACCAGCATTGCCATCTACGGCGGCGGCAAAGGCGACGACTGGGATAAACAACGCAAAGCCCTTGAAACCGGTGCCGACATCATCATTGCCACACCAGGCCGGCTGATTGCCCACATGCAGATGGGATACGTCAACTTCGACAAGCTCAACTACCTGGTACTCGACGAAGCCGACAAAATGCTCGACATGGGCTTTTCAGATGATATTCTGAAGATAGTGGCCACGTTACCCAAAGAGCGGCAAACGCTGTTATTTTCGGCGACTATGCCTCCGAAAATTCGCACATTGGCCAGTCAGCTCCTGAAAAGTCCTGAAGAAATTCGGCTATCCGTATCGAAACCGGCGGCCGGTATTGACCAGCAGATTTACCTGGCCAAAGACCACCAGAAACTGCCACTGCTCGAGCACCTGATGGGTACAATGGACGTGAAGAGCATGGTACTGTTCACGTCGCGCAAGATGGAGGTAAATGCCATTGTGCGGGCCCTGGCCAAACGTGGGTACGTTGCCAAAGGAATCAGCTCTGATCTGGAGCAGGAAGAACGCGAAATTGTGCTGCGCGAATTCAAGAATAAGCAGCTACAGATCATCGTGGCCACAGACGTGCTCTCTCGGGGTATCGACGTAGACAATATCACACACGTTGTGAACTACGATGTGCCCCGCGATGCCGAAGATTACGTACACCGGATTGGCCGTACCGCCCGGGCCGACACCAAAGGAACCGCCATCACCTTCGTGAATGAGGCCGATATGAACAAGCTTGGCCGCATTGAGAAACTGATCGAACGTAAGCTTGACCGCTTATCTATCACCGAAGAACTGGGCTACGGACCCGGACCCGTTGCCGGTGTTCGCGACGAGCCGGGACCGTTTGACCGGGGACGCAGCAACGGACGCGGTGGACGCGATGCCGGACGCAACGGCCGCAGCAGTTCAGGTCGTAGTAACGAAGGCAATCGCCATGCCCGACCAGATCGGCCGGCCGGTGAACATACACCGCGCCCCACAGCCAGTGTAGCTATTACCACACCGGCCACTGTTGACGGAGAAACGAGCCCTGCCGTACTGACAGAAGGTGCCGCTGTAACGCCCCGGCCCGAACGCGACCCTAACCGCCGCCGTAATCGAAACCGTAAAAAAGGACCACGTCCCGACGGGGAGCAGCCGACCCCAGTGGCCGAGCAAACGGGTGAGCCAACTGACGTGCAGGCAGCGGGTGTACCACAGGCAGCCGCAGGCGAAGCGGCCAAACCGCGCCGCAAAAAACGGCGACGCCCCCGCGCCAAAGAAGAGGGTGCTGCCGCTATTACTTCCCCAACAGCCGAGGTTGCTCCAAAAATTGAGCCCGAAGCAGTGGTTTCGCTAGCCCCTATCTCAACCTGGCGTGACATTGACTAACCAATAAACTACCAGGGCTTTTGAGGGCTTTTTCTGCGTTGCACCACACCGGTTTTGCCGGGGTACAACGCAGAAAAAGCCCTTCTTTCATTTATAATTACCAGTAGCATGCCTGAAATTCTCGACATCAAAACCATTTTTTTTTCGATTTGGGGCTACCCCATGAGCTATCTGGAGTTTGCCGGTGTGGTTATCGGGGGCGTTGCCGTGTGGCTGTCTGCCCAGGCCAATGTCTGGAGCTGGCCCGTCGGAGCCGTCAGTGTGACCTTATATTTTTTTATCTTCTTACAGATTCAGCTTTATCCGGATATGTTTTTGCAGGTCTTTTTCCTCATCACAAACATTCAGGGATGGTGGCGGTGGAAGCATCCTGCCCCCGGTGAAGAAAATCAGCAATTGGAATTAAAAATCAGCCGAATGCCCGCTCGGCAACTTGTCAGCTGGTCGGCGATGGGGTTGCTCGGTACGTTGGCCCTGGGTACGTTTGCCCAGAATTTACACATCTGGTTGCCGCTGGTGTTCAATCAGCCCAGTGCTTTTCCGTACCTCGATTCATTCACCACCGTCATGAGCATTATGGCCACCTACATGATGATTCAGAAGCGGGTAGAATGCTGGTATGCCTGGCTACTGGTCGACGCCATACTCACCTACGTATATTTTGTTAAAGGCATCAAAGTAGTTTCGATTGAATACAGCATTTTCTGCCTGATTGCCTTGAAAGGTGCTTATTTCTGGACGCGTGAATACCGCAGTTATTCCGTTTCACAGACGTAGGCTGGCTTCGTCAACCACACAACCTTTTGATTGATGAGCTAAAACCGCTATATTGATTTTGCTTACCAACGAACAGTGTCCTCTTTTCGGCGTTACCAGTTTATCTCATCGCTAAATTGCCTGTTGCATGAAGCACTTCTGCCTGCTAATCTGCTGTTTACTGGCTACTTACCAAAGCGTTGCGCAGGTGCCTTACGTGCCAGCAAAAAATGCCATTCAGCTCGGGGCTGACTACATTGGCATCGATCCTGCAAATGGCCTTAAGTTCCGCTTCGCACTGGATTATAGGCGCTATATAGCCCGCGATAAAGTGGCGCTTGGCCTCTCGGTTGGCTTTGTTCAAAGTCAGCGGTTAACGGTGCTGGTGCCCGACCTGGTCAGCGTAGGTACCAACTCCCGTCATCGGGCTACCCTCGATTTCACGGCATCCTATAACTTGCTGCACTCTGTGCATCATGCCCTGCGCATCGGTGTAGGCCCGTCGGCCTGGCTTAGCAACGACGATTTGTTTGTAAAAGTAGACCCCTACCCCATTCCAAGCGGTACGCCCATCTATGTGCAACGCCAAAAAACAATAGGCTGGAACATAGGAGGAAACGGAATGTTGGAATATACCTACGCCTTGTCGCTCAACACACAGGTCAGCCTGCATACGGGGGCAGCACTGATTGGCCCAACAGGCTTTGCCCCTCTATTTGGCCTCAGGGCTGGGTACCGGTTTTAGTTTCATCCCTCTGCTGGCAATCTATCAGACTCGTTCAGCGTGCTGGACGTCGTACAGGGCTATTAACCGGGTCTGTCGTAATTAGCCTATCATTTTTATAGGTTTATAAAACATCTCTTTCTGGTTCCTGCTTACAGAGAAGATGACTCAACGCGGCGCACAGCCGGTACACAACAAGCATGGAAAACAAACTGCCGCCCCAGCATCAGGAAACGCAACCTGGTCTGGAAGCCAACATGACTCCAGAGCCGAAATACATTCGGCATTTGTATAAAGGAGCCGAAAAACTCAAAGGTAAAATCGCTCTGATTACGGGTGGCGACTCAGGCATTGGCCGGGCAGTGGCTATTCACTTCGCCCGCGAAGGAGCCGACGTGGCCATTGTGTACACGCCCGAAGAAGATATTGATGCGCAAAAGACAAAGGATTTGGTTGAAGCAGAAGGGCAGGACTGTCTCTTGCTTAGCGGAGACCTGAGAAACGAAGCCTTCTGTCAGCAGGTTGTCGAAGATACCGTTCGTGAGTATGGCCAATTGAATATTCTGGTCAACAACGCAGCAGTTCAATATGTACACAGCCAGTTTGAGCATATCCAGGACGAAGATCTGGTGAAGACCTACGAAACCAACATTTATTCGTTTTTCCGGGTCACCAAAGCGGCGGTGCCTCACCTGCATGAGGGCGACAGCATCATCAATACCACGTCGGTGACAGCCTACCAAAGTAGGGCCGACCTTATTGATTACTCCTCAACTAAAGGGGCAATTATGACCTTCACCCGCGCTTTGTCGAGCAATCTGGCCAAGAAAAAAATCCGGGTAAACGGCGTGGCACCCGGCCCCATTTGGACACCCCTGATTCCGTCATCGATGGACCGTAAAATGGTGGCCGAATTTGGGCAGGACGTACCTATGAAACGCCCCGGACAACCCTCGGAAGTGGCACCTGCCTACGTATTTCTGGCCTCAGACGACTCCTCCTACGTAACCGGAGCCGTTTTACACCCCAACGGCGGAACGATTGTAAACGCGTAAAAATGAAGCGTTTGTGGTTTATAGTCTGTTGTTTGTGGTTGCTTCGCTGAGTAGCAACCACAAACAACAGACTATAAACCACAAACCATCTCTACTTCAACAATGAAAAACATGGAAATTGATGCCAAACCGCAGCACCAGGATGCACAGCCGGGTTTGGAATATGAGATGGACCCTAAGCCGATTTATATTCGGGAGACTTACAAAGGGGCCGATAAACTCTTGAACAAAGTGGCGCTGATTACTGGCGGCGATTCAGGTATTGGTCGGGCTATTGCGGTGCATTATGCCCGCGAAGGAGCCGACGTAGCCATCGTGTATCACCCCCGCGAGGAACAGGACGCGCAGGAAACTAAACAACTGGTAGAAGCCGAAGGGCGTAAATGCCTGTTGCTGGCCGGTGACCTGAAAAGCATGTCGTTTATCCGGCAGGTGGTGGGCTCGGTGCTGAGTACGTTCAACCGGATCAATATTCTGGTCAACAATGCTGCCAACCACGTTGAACAGAAGGAGTTTACGAACATCTCGGATCAGCAGATGCGGGAAACGTTTGAGCTGAACATTTTGGCCATGTTCCGGCTCACTAAAAATGTGCTGCCACACATGCAGGCGTACGACACCATCATCAACACGACATCGGTGGTATCGTATCGGGGCAGTGAAGCGTTGATTGATTATGCAGCCACGAAAGGGGCCGTTACTTCGTTTACCCGTTCGTTGTCGCAAAATATGGTGGATCGGGGTATTCGGGTCAATGCTGTAGCGCCCGGCCCTATCTGGACACCCCTGATTGTGGCTACTAAATCGGCAGAAACGGTGGCCGAATTCGGGAAAGATGTACCCTTAGGACGACCCGGCCAACCCGCCGAACTTGCCCCCGCCTATGTGTTTCTAGCCTCAGAAGATGCCAGTTATTTCACCGGTCAGGTCATTCACGTCAATGGCGGTGAAGTAGTTAATAGTTAAAAATTAAGAGTTAAGATTTGAGAGTCAAGAAACAAGAGAGGCTCCGCCGGGTAACGTACCCAAGCAGAGCCTCTCTTGTTTCTTGACTCTCAATTATTACTTCTTACTGGTGCCGGCCGATGCGACCCCACTGATTTCGGCCAGCTCTTTATTACCGGGGAAAAGAGCCAGTCCCTTTTCGATCCATTCTTTGCGGGCGTTGTCGTCTTTGGCTACCATTTCCTGATACGAAATCAGGTATTTCAGGCCTAGAATAATGTCTTTCTCGTACCGGGTACGTTCTTCATCTTTCTCGGCTACCATGGCAATAAATTGCTCGTAGTGGGGTTTGGCTTTACCATTCATTACAGCTTCTTCGGGCGTGTAGGCATAGTAATTGGCCTTGGCCCGATACAACACTGTTGGTGCATACTCGGGTGAACCCTTCTGCGCCAGCGCCAGTGCCGAGTCAGCTTTAGCGAAGCGAAGCGTATCGCGCACTAGTTTCCCCACACTATCGCGGGCAAAACCCAGCGTGTAGTTGCTCATACCGTATCGGAACAGATCCTGTACATCCGACTCAAATCCATGTTTAGCGGCCGAATCGAGCGCGGCAACTGCCTGGGGGTGCTTCTTGCTCCGATAATAGTATTTAGCCATATCGCTATACAGGTTTTCCGACGTATCGAAAGGGGCCGCTTTTTCCAGATAGGCAATACCCACCGAATCACTAATTGCTTTTAACGAATCAGCACCCGTGGCTTCTTTGCTCAGGTAAGCTCGTCCCAGGTATTTATAATCGTCTGGAATCACTTTTTCGGGTGCTTTTTCCAGAAAAGTCTGGATACTGGCAATTGCTTTTTCGGGTTGTTTCAGGGTTGAATATGACCAGCCTTCAATGCGGTGAACAATTGGGTTCTGGGTCAGTGTAGCCCGGTTGCTGTCGATTACATTAATCGCTTTCTGGTAATCTTTGGCCAGAAAGTGAAACTGTGCCGAACGGAGTAACATATCCGAACGTCGGTCATTAGCCACCTGAATATACTGATCGGTGTAACTGGCGGCATCTTTGTAGCGGTTCACCAGGTAATACAATTCGGCCAACTGGTTGTAGGCGGGTGCATACCCGGCATTGGCTTCGATGGCTTTCTTGTAGTTCTCTACGGCCAGATTGAGGTTACGTCCCTGCCAGTAGATATCACCAATTCGCTGATAGACCCGCGACGCTTCCATACCCATTTCCAGTGCGGTTTCGTAGCGGGCTACTGCCGTTCCTCCGTCTTTGTTCAGGTAATGGGCATCACCCAGAGCTAATTGAATAGACGCATCTTTCTTATCGCGGTCAAATGCCTGATTCAGGTAATCAATCGCCTTGGTTGCATCAACCGCTTTTTCGTAGACTGGTTTGATGGTTCCGTTAGCCGGGGTTAGGTAACCCGTATAGGCCTCGCCGATTCGGAATAGTATCGCTGCGTTTTTACTCTTACTTTTCTTCAGCACCTCGGCCAGTTTAGGAGTTGCATTGGCAGCATCACCCTGCACGAGGTAACTAATGGCAATACCCGTTTCGTTAAGCGGAACCCGTTTCTCGTCCATGGGTATACCTTTCTCGAACCATACTCTAGCCGAGTCGGGCTGACCAGCACGCAGATAACCATACCCCGCCTGAAAATACGAATCTATGGAAGGGCTTTGCATTGCCTTTTGTTTCAGCAACTGTTTTGCCTCAGTTGTACGGCCCATGCTCATCAGCGTAGTGGCATCGGGAGCAGGCGTTTGAGCGAGAACAGGTAGGGTGCCGGTCAGCGTGATAGCTGCCAGCACTAGTAAGTGCGTTTTCATACGTTGTTTAGGTTTAATTGGGTATCGGACTAAACAGATGTGCCCGAAAACAATAGCAACCTACACAACACAAATAAGAGCCTACTTAGAGATTCCTTAGAATTACCTTAGACCGCTAATCCTGCAGAGTACTAGACCTTGGATACTGTACGCTTCTCCATTAATTAACGGTTTATAAGTTCAGCTTCATAACCCACGTTCTGAATCACGTGCTCGACCAGCAGCGAAATTCGGGTGTCGGTGGTCTGAACGGTAAGCAGACAGTTGTCTGCATCTGGTTCGATATGCCAGCCGTCAATTTGCTCGATATCATTTAACTCCGGCGAGACAACGGCAATGGCTTCACTAGATGTGATATTAGTTCTGAACTGAAGAGTTTCCATGACTAAGTTGAGTGTGGACCGAAGCAGATGCGAAAACGTTAATCGAGGCCGAACACCAGAAAGGCAATGATGATGGAGAGCAGGAAAAGCACAGCCACAACAATCACCAGCCAGTCGGGCTGACGGCGAGATGGTTTGCTGAGAGGGTTCACCGTCTTTTTTCCGGTAGTTCCCTGATTATCTGGCCCTGACGGCACAGTAGATACGTACCTGCTTGCGGGGTGCTGGTTAGACATACGTTACTCTTAATAGGCTAATCGGTACGGGGTAATTACGCAAATTTGACATCCGCCTATTAAAAAAAACTTACGAAATCCTTAGAAATTAATTAGAGGTCGTTAGCGATGCAGGTGCACTACGAACACGGTGGACTCACCAGGCGACGACGTGCCTGACACATGACCACCGTGCAGGCGTATAATTCGATCAACTAGCGATAAACCAACACCATACCCACGTACATCAGCCGTTTGGCGACTCCGGTAAAATGGCTGAAAAATGTAGGGCAGGTCAGCCTCGGGTATCGGTTGTCCACTGTTGCTAATCCTGATCTCAACCGACCTTTCGTTAAAGTGGGTTTGTACCAGCGCCTGACCATCATCGGCAAATTTGCAGGCGTTTTCAACCAAATTTTTCAAGGCAGTGACCAGTAATGTCCGGTTGCCCTGTATAGTAAGCTGATCGGGGTCATCGGGCAACGTACCCAATTGAACCGTAATTTGATAGCGTGGATGAATACCGGCCACTTCGTCGCGAACGTCCCATACCAGTTCGTCCAGACGCACGGTGTTGGTGAGCATACGATTGGCATCTTCCTCATTCACCTGCGAGAGTTGCAGCAACTCATGCGTAAGTGCCGTGAGTTCACCCACATCGTCGAGCACAGATCGGATTGTTTGCCGGTACGATTCAGGTTCGCGCTCGTTCAGTAAACTCACTTCCAGTTGCGAACTGATTTGCGTTAGTGGGTTTTTCAGTTCGTGCGATACATTGGCCACAAACATCCGTTGGAGTCGGAACGACTCAGCCACCCGATCGAGCAACTGATTAATGGTTGTTGATAATCGACTGATTTCATCTTCATCAGTACTTACATAGAGTCGATCATCCTGATTATTGGGGAAAATAGCCCCAACTGTCTCGTCAATCTGTTGCATCGGTTTCAGCGCATCACCAGCAAAAGCCCATCCCGATACCGCTGTAATGAGCACTATCAAACAAAAAAGGGCTATCAGAGCCAGTAGCAACCGTCGCAAAAACTCGTCGCCACTATCATTCTGAGCACTAGCCACCACCACAAACTGCCCCGAAGATGTCATGAACCGGATACCCAACAGGTAATAACTTCCCCGCCGAAAATCTTTCTTCCCTTTCTCCCGAATATCGGTTAGCAGGGTGGTGGTAATGGGCACCGACAAGGGTCTGTTAGAGGCATAAATGATTGAATCGCGCTGGTCGAATACCGTGATTTTCTGATTAGGCAACTGATCTTTTCGGAGGTCACTCAGCCTACGAATCAACTGGGCGTCGATACGATGACGAATCAGCAAATCAACTGTAGTGATGGCTTTCCGATCGAGCCGACTGTAAAAGTCAGATGAGACAAAGTACCAGCAAAACGCATATATGCTAACAAATGTCAGCATCAGAATACTGGAAACCAAGCCGGTAAATCGAAGGGCCAGGCGTTTATGAATAGTCATAAGGCGTCGTTCCTTCTCCTTCTATTCTCTCAAGTCGGCCCGCCATTCGTCGTCTTTCAATACATAGCCCATCCCAAACTGTGTGTGAATTAGCTTTTTCGAGAAGTTTTTATCGATTTTCTTTCGCAGGTAATTGATGTATACCTCTACTACATTAGTACCAGTATCGAAGTTGACATCCCAGACGTGTTCGGCAATGGCTGGTTTAGACAGTACACGCCCCTGATTGCGCATCAAAAATTCGAGCAGGGCAAACTCTCGGGCTGTGAGTTCAATCACCTGCCCATCGCGGGTAACGGTTTTGGCATCCAGATTCATGTCAATACCACTATACCTCAGCGTCTGCGCAGTCATTGATACCTGTGTACCGCGTTTTGTCAGGGAACGTACCCGGGCCAGCAATTCGGAAAACTGAAACGGCTTGGTCAAATACTGGTCAGCTCCTGAATCGAATCCCTTTACTTTATCGTCGCTTTCGCCTAGCGCCGTCAGCATTAGAATGGGCGTAGTTAATCCTTCGGCGCGGAGTTGTTTGCAGAGTTCGTAGCCATTCAGGCCCGGCAAGATGAGGTCAGTAATAATGGCGGCGTAATTGTTTTTCAGCGCCAGCCGCTTGGCTAGCAGGCCATCATAAGCCACGTCGACCTCAAATTGGCTCTCTTCCAGTCCCTGCTGAATAGCTTGTAGCGTTTTCGGCTCGTCTTCAATTACCAACAGTTTCATAACGAAAAACAGAAAAGTTACCCCAACACAAGAGTGGGTATCAGATAACGACTCGCAGACAGAAGCAATAGTTTCAGATACCGAGTTACAGGATAGCCGGGTTAACGTACCTGACTTATTCCCAGCCGCCGCCCAACGCCCGGTACAGGTCGGTCAATGACAGGTACTGTGCCCGCTTGGTATTAATCAGCGCAAGTTCGGCCTCAAGCACACTCCGCTGAGCCGTAATCACTTCCAGGTAAGAGGCGTAGCCAGTGGCAAACAGATCGTTCGATGTCGCTACCGCCTGCCCCAGCACCGCCACTTCCTGCGCCTGAAGTTCAGCAACGGTGCGATAATTTTCGACCCCACGAATGCCGGTGACTACCTCGCTAAAACCAGTTTGTACGGTTTGCCGATACCGATAAAACACTTCCTGACTCTGCGCCACCGATTGCTGGTAGTTTGCTTTCAGAAAACGACGGTTAAAAACCGGGGCTGACAAACCGCTAAGCAAGCCGGCCGCAATAGAGCCGGGATTAAACAGTACGCCGGGTCTGAACGCATTGAACCCAAGGTAGGCCGTTAAGTTAAGCGAGGGTAGAAATTCGGCTCGTACCACCTCGATGTCGATATTGGCAGCCTGTAATTCCAGTTCAGCCTGCTGAATGTCGGGGCGGCGGCTTAGCAACTGTATGGGTGAACCAGCCAACACCTGCCCCGGCAATTCACGTTGCTGAAGTGACGTACCCCGCCGAATCGGCTGCGGAAAACGGCCCAACAATTGATTCAACTGGTTTTCGGCCTCCACAATCTGCTGACGTACCTGACCCCGGCGACTTTGCGTGTTCAGCAACTGAGCCGTAAACTGCTGTACGGCCAGTTCGGTTACGCGGCCTGCCTGTTTCTGTACCCGAACCAGTTCGACCGCCCGCTGCTGAAAATCAATGTTCTTTTGTAAAATTTCCAACTCACCGTCGAGCGCCAGCAGATCGTAATAAAAGCGGGCTACCTCGGCTACCAAACTGGTGATCACGGCATGTCGGCCTTTCTCGGAGGCCAGCAAACGCACATAAGCTGCTTTACGCTGGTTACGCAGTTTACCCCAGATATCGACTTCCCAGTTACTCCGTGCACCCAGAAAAAAATCGGGTGTGGGGTTAGGAATAAGCAGATTACCCCGAACATTGGGAGACAGGTTCGTATCGAAGTTACCAACGCCGTTGAGTGTATTTCGGCCGTAGCGATCGAGCCCTGCCGAAGCAACCGCACTGACCGTTGGAGCCAGATACCCACGGCTGTAATCGAAGGCAGCACGGGCAATTTCGATGCGTTGGGTAGCAATCAGCAAATCCAGATTACTCGTCAATGCCGTGTCGATGAGTTGCACCAGATACGGATCGGCAAAGAAACTGCGCCAGGTCTGGTCGGCAATACTGGCCGAGTCAGAAGCACCGGCAGTCGATGTACCGGCAAAAGACACCGGAACAGCAGGGCGGGTGGGTGGCGGCAGTGGCTTGTAGGTTTGGCAACCAGTCAGTAACACCAAATAAACGAACGCGAGACCGGCCAGCCGGCTTACTTTAGGATTGAAGAACTGCACCGTTTGAGTGATTTTGTGTGGATACGGAAACGGACTCGTGCAAATCATGGTCTTGCTCGTTGCCTTCCGTAGGTTTTTTCTGAAAACGTTCGGCCAGTTTGGCGAATATCACGTAGAGGCCGGGCACCAGTACCAACCCAAACACGGTACCGGTAAACATGCCGCCCGCCGCCGCTGTCCCGATAGACCGGTTACCAATGGCCCCCGCGCCCGAAGCCATACAGAGTGGAATAAGACCGGCAATGAACGCGAGAGAGGTCATCAGAATAGGGCGAAGGCGAGATACTGCCCCTTCCATAGCCGCTTTCACGATGGGCAAGCCCTCTTTCTGCCGCTGATTGGCGAATTCAACGATCAGAATGGCGTTTTTACCAAGCAATCCGATCAACATGACCAGCGCTACCTGTGCGTAGATGTTGTTCTGCAAACCAGCGATTTGCAGGAAAAAGAACGAACCAAAAATACCAGTCGGCAGCGACAGAATTACAGGCAGCGGCAGGAAGATGCTTTCGTATTGAGCTACCAACAGCAGGTATACGAAGATGAGACAAATACCGAAGATATAGATGGCCTGATCGCCCGACAGAATTTCTTCCCGCGTCATACCCGACCACTCGTAGGTGTAGCCACGGGGCAACGTACTGGCAGCCACTTCCTGAATGGCTTTGATGGCATCTCCACTACTGTAGCCCGGTGCCGCAGCGCCATTGACCATGGCTGAGGTATACATGTTGTAGCGCGTAAGCTGTTCGGGACCGTATACCCGTTCCAGGCGCACAAAGTTGGAATAAGGCACCATCTCGCCCTGATCGTTCTTCACGCGCATATTCAGTACATCTTCCGGTTTGGTACGGTATTCGGGAGCGGCCTGCACCATTACCTTATACATCTGGCCAAACCGGATGAAGTTCGATGCATAGAAACTACCCATCAGGGTCTGCAACGTACCCATCGCATTATCCACCGATACACCTTTCTGAGACGCTTTCTCCTGATCGACGTGTAACAGATACTGCGGGAAACTAGGGTCGAAACTGGTGAAGGCATCGCCTACTTCCGGACGTTTTTTCAGAGCGGCAATAAAATCTTTGGCCACCTGAGCCGTCTTCAGCAGGTCCCCGCTTTTCCCACGGTCAAGCAATCGTAGCTCGAAGCCACTGGAGTTACCGAAACCGGGCACAGTTGGTGGCGGGAAAAACTGAATGCTCGCATCGGTTACTACACTGGTTTTCTCCTCAAGCTGTTTAATCAGCGCCTCCATCGACATGGTGCGCTCTTCCCAGGGAGCCAGGTTGATCATACCCATTCCATACGAAGCCCCTGCCCCATCGGTCATCAGACTGAACCCCGCCAATGTCGAAATATTTTCTACACCCGGCAGTTCAGAGGCAATGGCCTCGATGTCATCCATCACCTTTTGCGTGCGGTCGACGGTAGCGCCTGAAGGCGTGGTTACGTTGATATAGATCATGCCCTGATCTTCGGTCGGAATAAAACCGGCGGGCAATATGGTATTTACGCCCCAGGTAGCTACCACAAATAAGCCGAGTGCTACCCAGGTAATAACGCCCCGGTTGATGACCTTGCTCAGCAGCCCCTGATACTTGCCAGCCAGCGATTCATAGCCCCGGTTGAAACTGGCGAAGAAACGGTCCAGTAACCCTTTCTTGCCCCCTTCCTGATGCGGACGAAGCAAAATAGCACAGAGTGCGGGCGTCAGCGTGAGGGCGTTCACCCCGGAAATCACGATCGAGATAGCCAGTGTCAGTGAGAACTGCCGGTAAAAAATTCCGACCGGACCGGTCATGAATGCAACTGGGATAAACACCGCCGACATCACCAACGTAATGGCCACAATGGCACCGGCAATTTCTTTCATAGCTCCGAGCGTGGCCGCCATAGCGGGCAAGTGTTCGGCCTCCATTTTGGCGTGAACGGCCTCCACCACCACAATGGCGTTATCGACCACAATACCGATGGCCAGCACCAGCGCAAAGAGCGTAAGCAGGTTGATCGAGAAACCGATCATACTCATAAACGCGAACGTACCCACCAGTGCAACCGGCACAGCCAATGCACAAATTAGTGTAGAACGCCAGTCCTGCAAAAACAGGAACACGATGATGAATACCAGAATAAACGCCTCGATCAAGGTTTTCACCACCTCATGAATCGACGCGTCCAGAAAGCGCGACACATCGTAGGCGTAGTTGTAGGTGATATCGGAAGGGAACGAAGTCTCCTTCAGTTCGGCCATCCGTTTTTTCACGTTGGCAATTACCTCACTGGCATTCGAGCCGGGCCGCTGCTTCAGCATGATCGCCGCCGAAGGCCGACCGTCCGTTTTCGACAGCACGCCATAATCCAGCGAACCAAACTCAACGTCGGCTACATCTTTCAGGCGCAGAAACGAACCGTCGGGGTTGGCCCGCAACACGATATTTTCGTACTGAGCCGGCTCAAAAAACTTACCTGTGTACCGCAGCACGTATTGAAGCACCTGCGGGTCACGGTTGGCGCTCTCCCCTGCTTTACCGGGTGCGGCCTCTACATTTTGCTTGCGAATACCGGCAATCACTTCGTCAGCCGATACATCATAGGCCGTCATCCGATCAGGCTTCAGCCACACCCGCATCGAATAGTCGCGCGAGCCCATGATATCCGCGAACCCTACTCCGTCGATCCGTTTCAGCTCGGCCAGGATGTTGATATCGGCGAAATTGTAGATAAACTTCTCATCTACCTTCGGGTCGTCGCTCATGATGTTGAGGTAGAGGAGCATACTGTTCACCTCTTTCTCGGTCACAACGCCCGCCTTTATCACTTCCTCCGGCAACTCATCCACTACGGTTGTTACCCGGTTCTGCACGTTTACTGCCGCCAGATCAGGATCGGTTCCTACCTCGAAAAATACCTGAATCAGTGTTGACCCGTCATTACTCGAAATGGAGGTCATGTATGTCATGCCCGGCACCCCGTTAATGGCCCGCTCAAGGGGCGTAGCTACGGCTTTGGCGCAAACCTCAGCATTGGCTCCTGTGTAGTTGGTGGTTACAGTAACCGATGGCGGCACAATTTCGGGAAACTGCGTAACGGGGAGGCCCGTCAGCGCCAGCACGCCCATCAGCACAATCAGCACCGAGATAACGCCCGACAATAGGGGCCGCTTTATGAAGGTATTGAACATAGATAACGCTGTCTAGATTAGGGGGGAACGAGTAGGTACGTTCGGTTGAAAAGAATCGAGCCGCTTTAACGGGCCGCGGCATACATCGCCTTCAAACTGTCGGTACTGATCACCTTAGGCACAATGGTCATTCCATCTCGCAGATTCTGAATGCCCTCATACACGATCCGGTCACCAACGCGCAACCCCGACTTCACAATGTAGAACTGATCGACCCGACTGCTGGGCTCAAAACTGCGGGCCTTTACTTTATTGGCCGCATCAACCACGTAGACAAAGTTTTTATCCTGCACCTCAAACACGGCTTTCTGCGGTACCAGCAGGGCATCACCGACATCAGTGGTGAGTCGAATTTTTCCCGTAGCTCCGTGCCGAAGCAGTTGTTTAGGATTTGGGAAACGCGCCCGGAAAGCAATGTTACCCGAGTTACCCTCGAAAACAGTTTCGGTTGTTTCAACCCGGCCTTTATGACCATAGTGTGTATCGTCGGCCAGCACCAGCTCTACCTCACGCGCGGTTGTCTTGCTGGGATCGAGGCGTTTTTTCACTGAATTCAGATACTCTTTTTCCGAGACGTCGAAATAGGCGTACATCTCGCGCAGATCAGAAACAGTGGTCAACAGCGCGCCCTCTTCGATCAGGCTCCCCTGTTTGAACGGAAGCCGGTTGATTACACCAGTAAATGGGGCACGAATACTGGCCAGTGAAACCCGAAGCCGGGCATTATCGAGGGCCGCTTTGGCCTCATTGATGGCCGCCTTCGCCGACTCCATTTTCGCCTTAGCCAGTTTAGATTCCGACTTTGAAATGATGTTCTTATCAACCAGCAGTTTCACGCGCTCCATCTCCACCTCTACCGAGTTCGACTGTGCGATGGCACTCTCCAGACTGGCTTGCGCTTTAGCTACCTCTACCTGGTACTCGGCGGCGTTAAGCTGAAAAAGCAACTGTCCTTTTTTTACAGACTGCCCTTCATCGACCAGAATCTTGTCGAGGTAGCCCGCCACACGTGCCCGAATTTCTACGTTTTGAACGGCTTCCAGATTACCGGCATAGTCGCGGTCGAGTGTCGCATCTTGTTCCGTCAGTTGAATGACAGGGAATGCCTGGTCTTTGGTCTCTTCTTTGTTTTCGCTCCTGGCGTTACAGCCAACGAGGGCTGTAAAAATGAATAAAGAGGCAATACCCGTGTAGCCGTTCATAAGGTTGGTTTGATCGAGCCGATCGTTGATTCGTTGGTGTTACTGGCATGTGGAAAACGAGTTCATCGTTTGTATGCCCTGATGCCTACCTGCAAAGTTGTTTGTTACACTTTATAGCCGCCTTAGAAAATTCTTAGAATTGCATTAGAATCAGAAGAATTAACGAGTACCCTATTTAAATAATACAATTATATAGGTAATGAATAATAGAAGCCTTTTTTCACTTCTGCTAAACCAGAAGTAAACCGGTTTAACCATTGGCGCTTTTCCGGGTTATAAACCCAGCAACGTTGAGTAATGAATATGAACTTCCTATGGCGTATAACGCTACTTATTTGTCTGGTCGTGAGCAGTGCTTCAGGTGCACTATCGCAGGGACAAATCACCGTGAAAGAATCGACCAAGCTATCCGTCAGGAAAGACTCGACGCTGATCAACAACCGGGTAGAAAAGCCAAAATCCCTCACGTTCACCGCTTCTACCGACCAGCGTTTTTTCTTTTTCCACGATACACGTAATAACTTTGGGAGGCGAATTCCAGTAGGCGTTTACGGCATTAAAGCTGGTTTTCTGTTTCCTGCACGTAACCATACCAATACCCAGACAGGCCGGTTGAGAGCATCGTTTAAAACGGGAGCGGGCTTTTATTTTGTCAATCAAACTATTGACCGGCCGGGACTTTTGCCGGGTACGTCCGATGCCGTCAAACGGCATTTGCGCATCGTAACCGGTTACTTTGAAAAGTACCTCTACCGAAAGCATAGTATTGAAGTCAGCGTACCGCTCGAGCTTGGGTACGGCCATTCACGTTACGAAGAGGTCAGCAACCAAACCGCCGAAGCCGAAATTGCCCGGGGCGTTTTTATACCGGCAGGCGTTGGTGTTTTAGCCTCTTATCAGTTTCCGGCAGTGCGTGGCTTTCGCCCTGTTCACTGGTTTGGCATCAATTTGCTGACAGGCTACCGGTTCATTTTGAAGAAGGACATTCCTGACAGTCAGATCAACTACTCCGGCTTTTATGTATCGATGGGCCCATCGTTTTTCCTCGAAAATCTGACCAAAGACATTAAGTACTGGCGAAACAAACGTAAAGCCAAAAAGCAGAAATAAGCCCGCTATCGTCAGGTAAAGCAGACGACAAAAGAAGGTCACGAATTCCCGATTGATCTTTATTAATAAATCGAGCAAAGCATTCTGGTTAATTTTCAGAACCGGGCGAAACTTTTAGCCCCTTAGAGATTAAGTGTGCGCCTATTTTTACACACACTCATTTCGGATCTAGCAAAATAGTCCTAACGAGACTTATGTTACATTGCCGCCTGCTTCAACTGACGGACCAGCTTATGAACACTCCAGCCCCTGTACATCCCGGTCTGCCGGTTTTTGGCAACGCCCTTTCACTGGCCCGCAACCCGCTGGGATTCTTCACTAAACTACATCGGCAGTACGGTCAGGTAGTGCGCATAAGCATTGGTGGCCGACGGCAGTACCTGATTCTCCAGCCCGACGATGTAAAATATGTGTTGCAGGAGAACAACCGTAATTATGTGCGGTCGCCCGCATTCATGGTGCTGAAGCGATTTTTGGGCGAAGGGCTGCTAACCAGCGATGGCGATTTCTGGCGAAAACAACGGCGACTGGCGCAACCCGCCTTCCATCGCCAAAAAATTGCGCTCCTGGCCGAAACCATGGTGCAGGAATCGGCCGCATGGGTAGATTCGCTGGCCCGATTAGATCTGTCGAAACCGGTCGATATATCGCAGTCGTACATGGACGTCACGATGCTGATTGTGTGCAAAACGCTGTTCAGCACCAACGTGGAAGGTCGGCTGGACGGGCTTTCGCATTCGCTCGAAACGCTGAATGTGCTCGCCAACAAAGCGCTACTGACGCCTATCAAGATACCACGTACCTGGCCCACGCCTAACAACATTCGCTACGATCGGGCGCTGAAACAGGTAAATGCGCTGATTTACGAGTTCATTCACACCCGCAAACAAACCGGCGACCGGCAGGATGATTTACTGGATATGCTGCTCTACGCCACCGACGAAGACACCGGCGAAGGCATGTCGGAACAACAACTGCGCGACGAATGCGTCACGCTCTTTACGGCGGGCCACGAAACAACGGCCGTCTCCATGGCGTGGCTCACGTACCTGCTGGCGCAACACCCCGATGTAGTCGACAAACTGCGTGCTGAAGCAGACACCGTTCTAGGCAGCAACGTACCTGGCGAGTTACCGCCAGTTGCGGCGTTCCGATCGATGCCGTATGCGCTACAGGTAGTGCAGGAGGCGTTACGGCTTTACCCACCCGCCTGGGCGATGAGCCGAATGGCGCTGAACGACGATCAGATTGGCCCCTACCGGATTCCGAAGGGCGATACGATTATTGTGAGTCCGTACCTGCTGCATCACGACCCCACCAACTGGCCCGACCCCGAACGCTTTGATCCCGACCGGTTCGCCGAAGGCCGCGACAAAGACCGACCAGCTTACGCCTATCTGCCTTTTGGCGGTGGCCCGCGCCTGTGCATCGGGAATCAGTTTGCCCTGATGGAGATGCAGATTCTGCTCACGTTCTTCGTCCGAACCTTTGACTTTGAGTTGATCAATGCGGCGGCTATCAAACCCAAGCCACTCATCAGCCTTCGGCCCAACCAACCCATTCAGGTTAAATTGAGGAAACGAGCCAACTGACAACCCAGTCGCAGCAGTTACATTTTCAATTGATCAAGGCTCCAGGTAAGCCCGTTGAACAACGCTTCTTCACCAATTAACCATTCGCGTTTTTCAGATCCTTCCAGAAATACGGCTTCGCTCTGTGAGATTTGCTCATCAAGAGTTGACTTGCTGACTCCCCAACCCTGTAAATCAGTAGTATATACATCTTTCATTATATACCCCCGTTTCACTTTCTCAAGCATCAGGCCCCCGATATACTGATCTGACAAATCGAACAATAGAAAAGTCTGTTGGCCTTTCTCTAATTTGTGTATTCTATCAATCCAGTAATCGAGTAGCAAGGTAACTGCATAGGACCTATGGCGATCTGCGTCTATGTGCTGAAGGTTTGCCTCATTCAATTCCAAAAAATCATACAGAAAATAACTGTCTGCCACCTTGAGATGACTAATCATCACGTCTATTTTTAAAAAGAGATCGTCATGGCCATCCCCACCTTTATCAACAAACAATCGCAACATGTCCCTCTCGATTTCAAGTTAGTTTATTCCGGCTGGTTCTACCAGCGATTTTGGGCTTTCATTTTGGTCAGCCACAGGTACAACGACCAACTGACAGTGACCGCAAAGACAGCCAGTATAATACCGTAGTAAGCCTGCAAATAGGCCTGATTATCGTCAAGGCTAATACGCTATTTTATCGTGCTTCTCTGCCCACTCCTCAAACACCGTTTTGGCTTCCTCCTGCAAGGCTTGTTCTGTCGAAATGGATCGGTGTACATATGGTTTGGCTAATTCGGCATAGATAAACGAATCGTCGAAACCAGCCACGGCGGCGTCGGTGTGTTGGGCGGCGTACACCACTCTGGCCGGTCTGGCCCAGTAAATAGCACCAAGGCACATGGGGCAAGGTTCGCAGGACGTATATAGTGTACAACCGTCGAGCTGAAACGTACCCAACTGCTTGCAGGCTGCCCGAATGGCCATCACTTCGGCATGAGCGGTGGGGTCGTTGGTCGAGGTAACGCAATTGCTACTTTCGCCCACAATGGCTCCCTACTTGACTACAACGGCTCCAAACGGACCGCCATTTCCTGTTGTCATTCCTTCACGCGCCAAAGAAATAGCCCGGCGTAAAAACTGCTGATCTTGCTCGGTTATCATGTATCATCATAGTTGTGTCTGCTAAAATCAACGGCTGGCCGATTGACTTTGTTTTTACCAGGAGGGCCGTTGGCTGGAAGAATCAGCGCAAGATGTTGGCTGGTGAGTTATACTATTCTGAACGGTGTGCTCGCGATATAGCGAGACCCCATCAATTCACCTATAAACGATTCACAACTGTTATGAATAAGAAATGGCTCTTAAGTCTGGCTCTTGGCCTGACTCTGTCGGCAACCGCGTTTGCTCAAACAACACCTGCCGAACAAAAAGTAGAGAACACAGCTTCCGACGTGGGTAACGCGGCCGAAAAAGGTACGCGGGCTACAGGCAATGCGGCGGTGAAAACGGGCAGAGCCGTTGGAAAAGCAGGAAAGGCTACGGGTAAAGCCGTTGGCAATGCGGGCAAAGCCACTGGTAAGGCCGTTGGCAACGCCGCCAAGGCTACGGGCCGGGGTGTAAAAAAAGCCGCGAAGAAGACGAAAGAAGTCGTAACTGACGAAACGAAGTAGTTTCTTAACTTGTAAAATTGCCCCAGGTGCAGAAATGCGTCTGGGGCAATTTTTATTGCATTACACCTGCAATGGAACGCGTTTTAAGCTGGTACTTGTTTTGCTTGAAAAAGGCGTAGACCTTTGTTTTTATGAAAGCCGCCCTGATTCGTTTTCTCCACCTGTTCATGGCCGTGGTCGTGTTGCTTAGCAGCATGGGCTTCGGACTGGTCGAGCATTCGTGTCAGCTAAGGGGCAAACGCATAGTCTCGGTTCACGAGGAGATGCCAACCTGCAAATTCTGTCAGGTACGTACCCAGCCTGCTGAACAAGCCCCAACAATTGGCCGCACAGACTGCTGTAAAGATGACACGCGCTACACGAAAGTAGATATTACGTCATCGATGAACCATAAGTTGGCCTCGTTCATCAAAGCACTTGGCGATCAGTTTGGTACAGGCATCACTACTGTCTTTTTAACGCTATTTGGCTGGGTATTCACCCTGCAAGCCAACGTACCTGCACCCGCGTATGCTTCGCCTCCTCCCCTATCCGGGCGAACCCTGCTGGTGTTTGTGCAGACCTTCCTGATCTGATCTGATCGATAATGTATTTACCTGATTCACAAAAGAATCGGGCTTTTGGCATTTATTTCATCAGACAATATCATGATCAGAATTTTCATTTTCGGCCTTTTGCTCCTTCCGCTTCTTGGAGGGGCTCAATCTCTTTCGGGACGTGTGACCGCTACCGAAAAAAACCAGACAATATCCCTTCCCGGTGCTTCGATTTACTGGGCGGGTGGCCTGAAGGCGACCGCCGCCGATTCGTTGGGCCGCTTCATAATCGATTCCACCAATCAGACAAACCGACTCGTTATTAGCTACGTGGGCTACCAACCCGACACGATTACGATTGTCGACTTCACGTCCCCACTCATCGTTACGCTCCGGGCTACGCAGCAATTGAACGAGGTCGTGGTCACAGCGGGAAACACCCAGATTGACCGCATGAACCCGATTCAGACCGAAGTGCTAACCCAGCGTACGCTGGCAAAAGCGGCCTGTTGCAACCTCTCCGAAAGCTTTGAAACCAACGCTTCGGTCAGCGTTTCGTATGCTGATGCCGTGACGGGTGCCAAACAGATTCAGTTCATGGGGCTGGGCGGTCAGTACGTGCAGACCAACGTAGAGAACATTCCGACCATACGAGGATTGGCTACCACCTTCGGCCTTAACTACATTCCGGGTACGTGGATCACCAGCATCGACATTGGCAAAGGAGCCGGATCGGTGGTGAATGGCTACGAGTCGATGAGCGGGCAGATGAACGTGGAATTACAAAAACCAGAATACCGCGCCGAAACTAAAATGCCCAACGCCCTCGTCAACGGCTACGTCAATTCGTTTGGCCGTTTAGAGGGTAACGTCAATTATTCGCAAGCGCTTTCAGACAAGTGGAGTATCGGAGCGTTGGGTCATGTAAGCAGCTTACAAACCGAACTGGATCAGAACGGTGATCGGTTTCGTGATCTGCCCCTTTACAGCCAATACAACGGCGTGATGCGGGCCAAATACAGTTCTGAACGGTGGATGACCCAGTTTGGTATCAAGGCCCTGTCGGAAAACCGGGAGGGTGGTCAGCTTAGTGGCGTGGGTCAATATCGTTACGTTTTCAGCAACCAAACCAAACGCACCGAACTATTCAGCAAAACGGCTCGGCTGTTTCCCGACAAACCCTATCGCGGTTTGGGGTTGATCCTGAACGCCACCTGGCACAACCAGGAATCGACCTTTGGTTTACGACCTTATACGGGCAAACAGCAGTCACTCTATGGCAACCTGATTTATCAGACCATTATCGACAACACAAATCACACAATTAAAACCGGTGTGAGTTACCTGCTCGACAATTATCAGGAACGCTTCATTGCCCAACCAATCGACCGGTTCGAGTCGGTGCCGGGTGCTTTTTTCGAGTATGCCTACACGTACCCGGAGCGGTTTGCCGTAGTGCTGGGTAATCGTCTCGATTTTCACAACCTGTTCGGCCCTCAGTGGACACCCCGGCTGCATCTCAAATACCATTTGCATGGGATGCTAACGGTGCGGGCTTCGGCAGGGCGTGGGTGGCGCGTTCCGAATCAGATTGCCGAGAACTACGGCTACTTTGTGTCGTCGAGGGGCGTGTTTCTGAACCAGAATGTGCAGCCCGAAATTGCCTGGACCTACACGGCGGGGGTTACCAATGAGTTTTTGCTGTTCGGCAAAAAAGCAACTCTGATTGTAGACGCCAGCCGAACCAATTTTCAGAACCAACTGGTGGTCGATGCCGATCAGCCCCGTAGTTTGCTGTTCTACAACCTCTCGGGAAAATCATACGCCACCAGTTTTCAGGCCGAACTAACCATATCGCCGTTTAAACGGGCTGAGGTGAAAGCAGCCTATCGTCTGTTCGACGCCCAACAGAGCATGGGCGCTCCCCTGGGCGAAAGCGTACTGATGCCGCGTATGATGATCAGCCGGGATAGGGTGCTGTTAAATGCGGCCTATGCTCTGCCCTACGACAAGTGGAAATTCGACGCGACCCTGCAGTGGAACGGTCCCAAACGTTTGCCCGATTCAGACGAGTCGCACACGCATCAGACCTACTCAGAAATGACCTGGTATTACTCGCCGTCTTTTGTGAACCTGAACGCGCAAATCACGCGTAGCTTCCGGGCGTGGCAAGTGTATCTGGGCGGCGAAAACCTCACCAATTTCCGGCAACCAAACCCGATCATCGGCGCGGCCGATCCGTTTGGCACCAGTTTCGATGCCGCCGGGCAAAACTGGGGACCCGTTACAGGCGCCATGATTTACGCCGGATTTCGATTCACCCTGGAGCCATGACCGACCTACACGTAAAAGGCATGGTTTGCGACCGCTGTCGACGAACGGTAGAGCGCGACCTGACCCAGCTTGGTCTCACGCTGGGCGCGGTAGAACTGGGCAAGGTCAGCGTGCTTCACTGGCCCGAAGCCGTTGACCTGAAAACCGTTCAGAATACGTTACAGGCGGAAGGGTTTGATCTGGTTGCAGACCCGAAACACATACTTGTGGAGCAAATTAAATCGCTCCTAATCAGTGAGGTACATCATACTCAAGAACGCCCTAACCATCAGAACATCTCTGCCTTTTTGAGCCAGAAATTGGGTTACGACTATACGTACCTGAGTCAGTTGTTTTCAACGCAGACCGGCACAACCATTGAACGGTTTCTGATTGCGCAAAAAGTAGAACGGGCCAAAGAATTGTTGCAGAATGGTGAACAGCGAATAGCCGATATTGCTTATGAACTGGGCTACAGTAGTGTGCCGCATTTCACCAATCAGTTCCGGACTGTAGTGGGCATCACACCCGCCCAGTTTCGCAAAGTGCCCACCGGTCGCCAGTCGCTGGATACGGTTTAGCCAAACCAAAAATGATGTAAGTGAGGCGGGGAATTCTGTAAAACACCCGCCCTACCCAAGCCTTACTTTTGTGAAGTTGATCGATGAATTAAACAATCTCGACCAACCTAAAATCAGAACAATCATGATCCATACCTATAAACTCGACGGCATGCATTGCGTCTCCTGCGTGGAACGCGTGCAGGAAGCCCTTCAGGACGTTGACGGCGTTAAACGGGCGGCCGTTTCACTAACCCCGCCAGAAGCAGTAGTGAGTATGAAGCAACACATCGACACGGCCGTACTTGACCGCGCCGTGCGAAAAGCGGGCGCTTATTCGCTGACCGACGAAGTGCAAATCATCGACACGATGGGTGGCAGCGGACAGGCAGCATCAAAGCTCGATGTGCTCACATCGTCAACCACTACCGATGAAGCGCAACTGGCCGTACCGTCGGTTACCACCTACAAACCATTGCTGATCATTCTGGCTTTCATTGTGGGTATTACCGCCCTGGTCGAGGTCAGGATGGGAGCGTTTAGCGGCGCTGGTATCGACTGGATGCGGGCTATGAGCACCTTTATGGCTGGCTTCTTCCTGATCTTTTCGTTCTTTAAACTGCTTGATATTAACGGATTTGCCAGTAGCTACCGAATGTATGACATCGTAGCCAAAGCTATTCCAGGTTATGGGTACGTCTATCCGTTTATCGAACTGGCTCTTGGAGCCGCCTATCTCACGGGTTTCAATCCGGTGCTAACCAACTGGGTAACCTTTGTTGTCATGAGCGTTAGCCTGATTGGCGTGGTGAAAAGCGTGCTTGATAAACGGAAGATTCGGTGCGCATGCCTTGGCTCTGTGTTCAATCTACCCATGACCACCGTTACTATCATTGAAGACAGCCTGATGATCGGTATGGCAGCGCTTATGCTGACTATGATGTAATTGCCTAAAGCCCCGTTCACGTGACGGGGCTCTTTTTACTACTCAACAACCTATGAAAAAGATACTTGTCATGCTGATTGTAGCCGTGGTACGGCTACCGGCGCTGGCGCAACACGAAGGCCATACGATGCCGATGCCAGCCGACTCTGCCCGGCCCAAAGCGGCAACAACTAAAGAGGATACATCTCAACATGGTCACTCAATGGATCATGGCAAGATAAACGCTCATGGAATGAACCACGGCAACTCCGCCGGGAGCCTCTCCTTCTCACCGATGGGCAGCATGTCTCATTCACTTTCGCGGAATTTGGCGATGAACCGAAACGGCTCAGGTACGTCCTGGATGCCTGACCAAACGCCAATGTACGCCTACATGGCTCATTCGCCCGGAGCCGGTAAGTGGATGTATATGCTTCATTACAGTCTTTTTCTACGGCACACGAATCAGAACTTCTCGAATCCTGATAAACGGGGGCGGGAAGCCCGAATTGATGCACCCAATTGGGCAATGGGTATGGCTCAGCGAGCTGTTGGCAAGAAAGGGTTATTCACAGCCAAACTGATGATGTCGCTCGATCCATTGACGGTGGGAAACGGTGGTTATCCGCTGTTGTTTCAAACGGGTGAATCATACCGGGGCGAGCCCCTGGTTGACCGACAACATCCACACGATTTGTTCTCAGAGTTGTCGGTCTCTTACAGTCATGCGTTTAGCCGCGACGCCGATGCGTTCGTATATGTAGGGTACCCCGGCGAACCAGCGCTGGGCGCACCGGCTTTCATGCACCGTATTTCGTCGTATAATAATCCAGACTCGCCCCTTAGTCACCACTGGATTGATGCCACGCATATCACGTTCGGTGTAGCTACGGCAGGGTTCAGGTATAAAATAGCGAAGCTTGAATTCTCTCAGTTTACCGGCCGCGAACCCGACGAATTTCGGTATAACTTCGACAAGCCCCGCTTCGATAGCTATTCGTACCGACTTTCCGTAAACCCAACAGCAGGTCTTGCCATGCAGGTATCACAGGGATTGCTAAAAAATCCAGAAGTGTTGAATTCACACGGGACTGTACGGCGAACTACCGCTTCCGTGTTGCATAGCACCTCGTTTGGCACTGGCGATCGCTATATGACTTCGTCGTTGATATGGGGTATGAACAGCCACGATGGCGTCAACGAAAACGCGTATCTGGCTGAGACAAGCCTGCAACTAGGCCGATTGGCGTTATATGGCCGGTACGAAAACGTTACCAAATCAGCCGGAGAGCTTGCCCTTCCAGCCAGTAGCAATATCGACCCCGAGAATACACTGGTTAATGTAGACAATGTAACGCTAGGCACAAACTGGCGGCTTCTGCGCATGACCAGCACGGATGTAGCCTTAGGTACCCAATTAACAATGGGTTTGCCAGACCAGACATTACGTTCTTTTTATGGAAACAGACCGCTATCCGGACAGGTATATCTCCGACTCACACCTGCCTTGCTTGTTAATCGATAAACTCAGTATCAACGTTTAAAACAACACACGTTATGACTACGACCACCCATGCCCACGGCCACGCCGACACCTGTTTTGAATGCGCCGAAGCCTGCGAACGCTGTGCAACGGCCTGTATTGAGATGGGCGAACAGGACAGTATGCATCACAACATGACTGCCTGCATTAAGCTCTGCCGCGATTGCGCCGATATCTGCACCCTTTGCGGACGGCTTGAAGCGCGTGGCTCTCAGTTTATGAAGCAGTATATGCAACTCTGCGCCGATGTATGTGAAGCCTGCGCCACTGAGTGCGAAAAGCATGCTGATCACCACGCTCATTGTAAAGCCTGTGCAGAAGCTTGCCGCCGCTGTGCCGCAGAATGCCGCGAGATGGCGAACCAGATGTAAGTCGTTGCTTGTTAACTCAATACACTACCATTCACCAATTCAAGAGTCAGAACATCTTACCAAAAAACACTTAACATGAACCGCAACCTATTTCTGAGCAGCCTGATGGCGCTAACCCTGAGCGGCACCACCTTACTGGCCGCCGACGATAAAGACAAAGAAGTAAAGATCAAAACCTCTGCCGTGTGCGGCATGTGTAAATCGCGCATCGAACGCAATCTGGCGTTCGAGAAAGGCGTGAAAGAAGCCACCCTCGATGTGGAAACAAAGGTGGTCACCATCAAGTATAATGCAGCGAAAACGGATGTGAACAAGCTGAAAGCCAACATCACCAAAACCGGTTACGATGCCGACGAGGTAACCGCCGACCCGAAAGGCTACGAAAAACTGCCCAGCTGCTGTAAAAAAGGGGTAGCAACGCACCACGACTGACGAAAGCAGCCGTGCTTTATTATCTGCCGCTTATGATCGAGGCTCCGCTAACTACCATGACGGTAATTAAGCGGAGCCTCAATCGTAATTCGCAACTCGTCAGTCGTAAATCAGTTCACTCTCAATTTCTGACCGGCGCGGAGGCGGGAGCGGGATGAGAGATTGTTTTTCTCGGCTAGTTTACTGACCGACATACCAAAACGACTGGCGATCGACGACAGCGTTTCACCCGAGCGTACTTTATGAAGTCTCGTTTCGCGGAACTTGGGTTTTTCTGACACATCTGCTGTCCGGCTACCTCCCCGCAGATAATCCCAAACGGAGGGTGTGAGCAGAAAATGATCCGAAATGATCGTGTTCTCCGGGAAGCTGTAAATGTTTATCGGCGTAAAAGCATTGCCTTCGTAACGGGTCTCGAAGTGTAGGTGGGGTCCAGAACTACGTCCCGTGCTTCCTCCTAAGCCAAGTTGATCACCCGCTTTAACCAGTTGGCCGTTTTCAACTAACTGCTTCGACATATGGCCGTATAGTGTTTCCAGGCCATTGTAGTGGCGAACCAGCACAAACCGGCCGTAACCACTGCCATCCCAACCCACAATACGAACAATGCCATCAAAGGCCGCGTAAACCGGATCGCCCGTTTCCAGGTCAAGGTCAACACCCTTGTGCCAGCGACCCCATCGGAACCCGAATTGAGACGTTAATTTCCCTTCATCGAGCGGGGCTGACCAATAATGATTTTCTTTCGGATCGTACAGTTTCAGATCGACCGTCTGATCAAATTCACGGGCATCTATGTTGTAGGGATTGATGTTTTTTGAATCCCAAACGGCGTAATAGCTGGCAATCTTCACCCATTCATCGCCCACCGTCATTTCCTGAATAACCTCGACTACGCTGGTTTCTCCCTCGTCAATACTGCTTGTATCTTCACTAACAACCGGGTTCAGCTCTTTCTTGGGCTCAAACTGGTTGTTGAAGCGCAGTTGGGTACTTTCCTGCTCAAAAACGTCTTCGGTTTTCTTCTGGTTAGGGGTCGGCGTAGTTGCCTTGGCTTTCGGCGTAAACTTTGTATCGTTCTTAAAACGTCCCCTTTCCTGTGCCTGTGCGGTTACGGTAACGCACAAACAGCTCATGGCCAGAAACCATGTACATGCAGTTTTTTTCATTCAACGATCAAGAAGGAAACCAATGCCAAACGCAGACAACGGGGCCATAAATGGGGCTGTGGGGCCATGTTGTCTGCGTTTGGCATTGGTTTCGTGTATAGTAGGTTAGCTTATGATTGGTTCGCCAACGGCTAAGTCGACATCCACCGTTTTAGTTGGCATTGCCTCAGGTTCACCCTGCATTTCCAGTGTCACTAAATAACGCTCAGCGTCCAGGGCAGCCATACAGCCGGTTCCCGCCGCCGTAATAGCCTGACGATAGATGTTATCCTGCGCATCGCCACAGGCAAACACCCCAGGTACGTTAGTACGGGTGCTTCCCTTTTCGGTAATAATGTAACCGTGGTCGTCGAGCGTGACATAACCCTTGAAAATGTCGGTGTTGGGTTTGTGACCAATGGCCACAAAGAATCCGGTCACGTCAATAACGTGTTCTTCACCAGTTTGCGTATTCTTCAGACGGGCTCCTGTCACGCCATTATCACCTAAAATTTCGAGCGTGTCGGTATGCCACAGAATTTCAATGTTCTCTTTGGCCTTGATACGGGCCTGCATGAAACGTGAAGCCCGCATTTCGCCCCGGCGCACAATCATGTAAACCTTACGGCAAAGGTTAGAGAGGTAGCTCGCTTCTTCGGCAGCCGTATCACCGGCACCCACGATAGCCACATCCTGATTCCGGAAAAAGAATCCGTCGCAAACGGCACAGGCAGAAACACCATGACCGTTCAGCCGCATTTCTGACGGAAGACCCAGCCACTTGGCCGATGCTCCGGTAGAAATGATGACACTGTCGGCAGTAATTTCTGTATTGTCGTCAACCCACACACGGTGAGGCCGACCGGGACCGGGATTTTCGGTGAATTCAACTTTAGTAACCAGTCCGTAACGAACGTCAGTGCCAAACCGGCGGGCTTGTGCTTCCAGATCCTGCATCATCTGCGGCCCCTGAACGCCATCCGGATAACCGGGAAAATTATCAACTTCGGTAGTAATAGTTAGTTGTCCACCGGGCTGCCCACCCTGATATAACACAGGTTTCAGGTTTGCGCGAGACGCGTAAATAGCGGCGGTATACCCAGCCGGGCCAGAGCCAACAATCAGACAATGAACGTGTTCGGGAGTCATAGTAAATGCAGAAGTGTTTCCAGGAAAACAGGCTGTAAAACGTGTAATTAGCCTGCGTTACCGTTAGATAGAGAACACATACAAAGGTCAAAAAAATTCGCTACAAAGCCAAGTCTACAAGTCTACAGGCACACTAGGGGCAACAGATAGACTCAGAAAACAATTTTCTCAGCCGTGACTGATTCGCCCCAGAAAAGACTGGCCTGACGACCAAATTCAACGGGCGAATCGGTAGTGAGAAACTGTCGGCTTCCCTGCTTACTACATTGGTTAGCCAGTGTAGGATGACGCTGTAGATAGCTGATCAGGCTTTGCGCCACGATTGGCCCCTGACTGATTGGGCGAACGGTAGGCGGCAACAGGGCTTTCAGTTTGGGCAGTAATAACGGGTAATGCGTGCAGGCCAACAGCAACGTATCAATCTCACGGTCGCGCGCCAGCAGTCGGTCGAGGTGCTGCTTTACAAAATAATCGGCCCCCGGACTGTCAGACTCGCCGTTCTCAATCAGGGGCACCCACATCGGACAGGCTTCCTGCGTAATCGTAAGTTCAGGAAAAAATTTACCGATCTCGACCAGATAGGATTCAGACGAAACAGTACCGTTTGTGGCCAGAATACCAACGTGACCTGTGTGGGTGTACTGCCCAATAGTTTCGGCCGTGGGTCGAATAACGCCCAACACCCGCCGCGAAGGTAAGCCTGCCTTATCGGGGTCCGTTTCTGCGGAGTCAATGGCAGGGTAAAGCCCAGGCAAATCCAGTTGCTGAATATTACGTAACGCCTTGGCAGAGGCTGTGTTACAGGCTACAATAACCAGCCGGCAGCCGCGCGAAAACAGGTACGTTACGCATTCCAGCGTGTAGTCATACACCGTTTCAAAAGAACGCGTTCCGTAGGGGCTTCGGGCATTATCGCCCAGGTAGAGGTAGTCATAATCGGGCAATGCAGCCACCAATTCCCGCAACACGGTCAGGCCACCGTACCCAGAATCGAAAACGCCAATGGGTTGGTAAGGAAGTATAGAGTTCAATGTTTAACGTTTAACGTCTAAAGTTGCCCTGCTATATTACAACAGAGCTACCATAGCAACGCAACCTTAGACGTTAAACGTTAAACATTGAACTTAAAAATGCGCTCACAAGAATGGTTTGGCCGGACTGGAAAAGACGGCTTTATTTACCGCGCCTGGATGAAAAATCAGGGCTTTCCGCATCACGAGTTTGAGGGGAAACCCGTTATCGGCATTTGTAATACCTGGTCGGAACTGACGCCCTGCAACGCCCATTTTCGCGAACTGGCCGAAGCCATAAAACGCGGCGTTTGGGAAGCGGGCGGTTTTCCGCTCGAATTTCCGGTGATGTCGCTGGGCGAGTGCCAGATCAAGCCTACCGCCATGCTCTTCCGTAATCTGGCGAGCATGGACGTAGAAGAAAGCATTCGGGGTAACTCTATCGACGGTGTTATTCTGATGTGCGGGTGCGACAAAACCACGCCGTCGCTTGTGATGGGCGCCTGCTCGGTCGATATTCCGACGATGGTGGTATCGGGAGGTCCGATGCTGGCCGGTCGATTTCAGGGCCGGAAAATAGGTACGTCTGACCTCTGGCGTTTTGCCGAAGAATACAAGATGGGCAGGATGAGTCAGGCCGAGTTTATTGCCGCCGAAGCCAGCATGGCCCGCAGTCAGGGGCATTGCGCCGTGATGGGCACCGCCAGTACCATGGCCGCCATGGTTGAAAGTCTCGGCCTGTCGCTACCCGACAATGCCACCATCCCTGCCGCCGATTCACGCCGAAAAGTGCTGGCTCACATGACGGGCGTTCGGGCCGTTGAGTTGGTACGCGAAGGACTAACACCCTCAAAGTTACTTACCAGGAAAGCCTTTGAAAACGCGATCATGATTAACGCGGCGCTGGGTGGTTCAACCAATTTCATCCTGCACCTGATGGCCATTGCCGGTCGCCTGGGTACGTTGGGCGATACGGTCGATTTAACGCTTGATGATTTTGACCGGCTATCGGCACAAATACCGTTGCTTGCCAATCTGCAACCGTCGGGTGAGCATTTCGTGGAAGACCTGTTCTACGCAGGCGGATTGCCCGCCTTGATTCGTGAACTCCTCCCCCATCTGCACGCCGATGCGCTGACCGTGAACGGGAAAACACTAGGCGAAAACTGTGCCGAAGCCCGCTGCTATGACCCGGCTGTGATCGCCACGCTAGAAGAACCGTTTAAACCTGATTCGGGCATTGCCGTCTTGCGCGGTAACCTGTGCCCGAACGGAGCGGTGATAAAGCCGTCGGCGGCCACGCCCGAACTGATGCAACATACGGGCCGGGCGGTGGTATTCGAAGATATCGACGATTACAAGAAGCGGATCGATGACCCCGAACTATCGGCAGGTACGTTCCCACTTGAGGCCAGTTGTGTGTTGGTGCTGAAAAACGTAGGGCCGCGTGGTTACCCCGGCATGCCCGAAGTAGGCAACATGACGCTTCCCGCGCGGATGCTGGAGCAGGGCGTTCACGACATGGTGCGCATTTCGGATGGCCGAATGAGTGGCACCGGATTTGGCACGGTGGTGTTGCACGTTTCGCCCGAATCGGCCGTGGGCGGTAATCTGGCGTTTGTTCAGAACGGCGATTTGATTACCCTCGACGTACCCAACCGAAGCCTGCATCTGCACGTGTCCGATGAAGAGCTGGCCTTGCGGCTATCCCATTTCAAGCCACTAAATCTGGGGTACGAACGGGGTTACGTAAATCTGTTTATCAACCACGTAACTCAGGCACACGAAGGCGCTGACTTCGATTTTCTGCGCGGCAGTTCAGGCAGCGTGGTGAAGCGCGATTCGCATTAAAATTCAACCCATTGGTTATTAAGAACTTCCAACATCAAACCGCGCTAATTACCGGTGCCGGACAGGGCATTGGTTTTGCGCTGGCCAGTTCGTTGGCCGAACAGGGGGCTAATGTCGTCCTGAATGATTTTGACGGTACACTGGCAGAAGCGGCAGCAGCGACTATTCGGCAGTCGGGCGGCTCGTGCGTAGCCTATCCGGGCGATGCCTCCAACGTGGACTTTATTCACCAAATGGTAGCGACTGCCGTAAGTACGTTCGGACGACTCGATATGGCTATTGCCAATGCCGGTATTACCGTTTTCGGAGATCTGTTTACGACCACTCCCGATGCTTTTGAAACGATCGTCAACCTCAATCTGCGGGGTTCGTTTTTTCTAATGCAGGCTGCCGCAACACAGATGCGCGCCCAAGGACGTAATGAGCAGGGAAGTGCCGGACGGATTATGCTAATGTCGTCGGTGGTGGGGCAGTTAGGTCATCCAGGGCTACCCGTATATAGTATGACAAAGGCCGGTTTGCAAATGCTGGCCCGTCAGGCCGTGATAGACCTTTCACCGCACGGAATCACGATCAACGCCGTGGCCCCCGGCGCTACACTGACCGAACGCACAACCGACGACCCAACCTATATTCCAATCTGGTCGCGAATTACACCGATGGGTCGCCCTGCCACGGTTGATGATATTGCAGCGGCAGCCCTCTTTCTGCTTTCTCCCCAAGCCAGCCACATCACCGGCCAAACCTTAACCATCGACGGCGGCTGGACCAGTGTAGGAGTACCACCGGTTTAGGAATTGGGAATTAAGAATGGCTCCGCTTGTAGCACAGTACGTCTACAAGCGGAGCCATCCTTAATTCTTAATTCCCAATTCTTAATTCAATACTCGTGCGGTAACGCCACGTTCACGGCATCCTGAACGGGGAGACCCTGCTTGTTCATCTGCTCGATGAATGGATCGGGGTCTAGTTCTTCGCAGTTCCAGACGCCGGGTTTTAGCCAGACTCCCGTTACGAGTAACATCGCGCCAATCATGGCTGGTACGCCGGTGGTGTAGCTAACGGCCTGTCCGCGAACCTCTTTGTAGGTTTCGGCATGATCGCAGTTGTTCCAGATGTAATAGGTTTTATCCTGTCCGTCTTTGATGCCTTTTATCTGGCAACCAATGCTGGTTTGGCCCGTGTAGTTTTCGCCCAGCGAATCGGGGGCGGGCAATACAGCTTTCAGGAATTCGAGCGGAATAACGTCCATACCCTGGAATTTTACAGGGTCGATGCGGGTCATGCCTACGTTTTGCAGCACCTCCAGATGAGTGAGGTAAGCTTGTCCGAACGTCATCCAGAAGCGTGCCCGTTTCAGCGTTGGAAAGTTCTTGACGAGCGATTCCAGTTCTTCATGGTACAGCACATACGACTCCTTAGGGCCAATTTCCGGGTAGTCGATCGGTTTATGAATGCTCATCGCCGGAATTTCGATCCACTCGCCATTTTCCCAGTAGCGACCGGGCTGCGTAATTTCCCGGATGTTGATTTCGGGGTTAAAGTTGGTAGCAAACGCTTTGCCGTGGTTACCGGCGTTACAATCGATGATATCCAGATAGTGCATTTCATCGAACTGGTGCTTCGCCGCATAAGCCGTGAAGACCTGCGTGGCACCGGGGTCGAACCCGCAACCCAGCAGAGCCATGATGCCCGCCTCTTCAAAGCGTTGTTTATACGCCCACTGCCAGCTATACTCGAACTTGGCCACGTCTTTCGGTTCATAATTGGCCGTGTCCATATAGTGTGTCTTTGTGGCCAGACAAGCGTCCATGATTGGAAGGTCCTGATAGGGTAATGCCACGTTGATGACCAAAAATGGCTTTACTTTCTCGATCAGTGCTACCACCTCGGCAACCACGTCGGCATCTACCTGCGCCGTTTCCAGCGTAACGCCATGCATTGCCTTAACTTCATCGGCAATTTTGTCACATTTTGATTTGGTGCGGCTGGCAAGCGTGATCGACGTAAAAACAGTTGCATTCATCGCACATTTGTGTGCAACAACGCTTCCTACGCCACCCGCTCCAATTATCAGCACATTGGCCATATAAGTATGATTGTTTGCTTATTAAAAATTTACTGCAAAGATACATACATCAATCGTGGCTCACTGCCATCTCTATATTGATGAATGTCCGTGTGATAAATCTTCGTAGCAAAGCTCAGTATCCTTTAGCAACTTTAAAACTTGTCGAAAAGGACGGCCATTTGGGCACTAATACGCTAAAAAAGCTGATAATCACTTCGTTACTTTTCATTATATATGATCTTCAATTTACTTATACGTCCAATTACGCTACTTAAAACAGAATTAATTTTAACGTTACCACTTGGTAACATGAGACTAATTGTACAGCTTTGTCGTGAAACGGATCCTTTATTGAGTAATCATCCCTAAAACAGAGTGACTATGAAGCAAGTAAAACGACGTAATCGGGCCATGACTATGGAGCGCATCTTGCGCGCCATGGGCGATGTAATGGCTGAAAAAGGCACCAAAAAAGCAGGCATCAATGCGGTTGCAGAGAAAGCCGGCGTTAATAAAGTGCTTATCTACCGCTATTTTGGTGGTTGGAACGGGCTTTTAGAAGCATACGTACAGCGCGGTTTTTTCCTCTCGATGTTTAATGACCGTTTCCTCGATACGGTTCCATCAAACCCGGGCCTGGAAGAACGAAGCAAAATCTGGTCGGAATACGTCATTAAAGTTGCTCGCGAATTCCGGAGCCGGAAATCATCACAAGAACTGATCCGGTGGGAGATGCAAAACGGCGAGACCGAACTGGCCCGCCGTCTTTCAGCATTCCGCAATGAGTCTTACAAGAAAATAATCGATAAGCTGGCCCCCTTCCCGGCCTATGATCCTACTGCCCTGACAGCCATTGTATTAGGCGGCGTAACGTACCTGACACTGGTTAGCGACAATCGCAACAAAGTGGTTGATATCGACGTGAGTACCGACGAAGGTTGGGAACGTATCGAGACGGCCGTTCGGCGTATATTCAGCAGCCTAAGCTATGCCCTGGAGGCACAGGAGACAACTCCGGCTAAATAGCCTACCCTACCCCAGAAGTTCTACACAACACACACACAAATTTCAGGCGTGGGTTGATCGGGTAACCTCACCCGATCAACCCACGTTTTTTTATTCATTCATCAGCGTCTCAATCTCGTCGGCTTCCAACGGAATATTGGCCATCAGATCAACGTTACCCGACTCAGTAATGAGGATATCGTTTTCCAGTCGTATCCCAATTCCTTCCTCACGTATATAGATACCCGGTTCGCAGGTAAAAACCATGCCCGGCTCGAAACGGCGGTATTTGTTCCCTACATCGTGAACATCAAGGCCCAGAAAGTGCGAGGTGCCGTGCATGAAGTATTTCTTGTAAAGCGGCGCGTCGGGGTCTTGTTTGGCCACATCGTGCCGGTCAATCAGTCCCAGTTCAATTAGTTCGGCTTCCATGATGTGCCCAACTTGGCGGTGATATTCGTCCCAGATATTCCCCGTTACCAGCATGGCCTGTGCCGCTTTCATTACGCGCAACACCGCATCGTAAACAGCCCGTTGCCGCGCAGTGAAACGGCCATTGACCGGAATGGTGCGGGTCATATCGGCGTTATAATTGGCATATTCGGCCCCCAGATCCAGCAACAGCACATCGCCAGACTGACATTGCGCTGAGTTCTCGATATAATGAAGTACACACGAGTTTTTCCCCGATGCAATGATTGGGGTGTAGGCAGCTCCACGCGAGCGATTCCGCAGGAATTCGTGCATCATTTCGGCCTCAATTTCATACTCCCATACGCCGGGTTTCACAAATTTGAGTAACCGCCGAAACATACTTTCGGTCGTATCGCAGGCGCGCTGCAACAAATCGACCTCGATGGGTGATTTGATGGCGCGGAGCCGATGCATCAATGGAGCCAACCGACCCAATTTGTGTAACGGATACTGACGCTTGAAGTCAGCGATAAACCGATCGTCCTGCGTTTGTACCGACAGCCCGTTGCGGGTATGTTCGTTGGTATTTAGAAACACCTGGTCGGCCTCGAAAATCAGTTGCGTGAAAATGCTCTCGAACTGACTCATCCAGTACACCTGTTTCTGAGGTATACCCGACACTTGTTCTGCCTCAGCTTTAGTGAGTTTATGCCCTTCCCAGATTTCGATGTGTTCGCTCGTTTCGCGAAGGAAAAGCACCTCCCGGAATTTGGGATCCGGATGTTGCGGGAATAATACCAATCGCGATTCTTCCTGATCAACACCGGTTAAGTAAAACAAGTCGTTATTTTGCCGAAATGGCATGGACCCATCTGCGTTGGTGGGCATAATATCATTTGCGTTCAGCAAAGCCATCCCCTTTTCGGGCAGTAATTGAGCCAGCCGCTGACGGTTTTGTGTAAAAAGAGAGTTGTTAATAGCCAAATAGCGCATAAATTCAGTTTACCAAGTAAGGTGTATTAAGTAACATTGCCCCTGCATTTGTTTTCCTCAACCGGTTGCTGGGTACGTTCGGGCCGCAACTTCCGCCATCCAGACTAAAACCGCAACTTTAGCCCATAAAAATTGTGCATATAGCCCGTATACTTCTCTTCCTGTTCGTATCTGTTGCTGCGCAGGCGCGGCCAATTACCTACTGGATTTTACTAACCGGCAAACAGGCCACCGATGCTCCGGCACTCTCGCCTTCGGCGCTCATTAACCGCGCCACCCTGCAATTGCCCATCGACGATACGGACCGGCCTGTTTCGGCAACGTACCTGGCACAACTATCCGAACTTGGCATTCAGGTAAACTGCCGGTCGAGGTGGCTCAATGCAGTATCGGCTACTCTCACACCCGAGCAACGTAAACAGGTAAGTCTGTTACCATTTGTGCGCGAAGTACGGGCGATCGACCCATCCATTACGGTTACGGCACGGTCGACAGATCGGATCAATCAAGCCAAACTGGCGCCGGTCATGTCGCAGATACAGGCGTCGGCCTTTGCTTTAGAAAATCTTACGGGTCGTTTTGTGCAGGTGGGCGTCATCGACGCAGGCTTTTTCGGAGCCGATTCTGTGGCGGTATTAAAACCGATTACGGCCCGGGGTGGCTTCAGGCAGGTACGTGATTATGTTAACCGCCCCAAAACACAAAATAACCTCTTCCGCACGCTCGAAACCATGTCGGACATGCACGGCACAGAGGTATTGGCGGCCATTGGCGGGTATGATCCGGTAGGCAATCTACAACTCGGCCTCGGCTATGATGCCACGTTTTACCTGGCCCGAACCGACGCCGGCAACCGTGAATTCAGAGGCGAAGAAGACAACTGGGTGCAGGCTATTGAGTGGCTCGATAGCCTCGGCGTTCGGTTAGTAAACACATCACTGGGCTACGCTAAAGGATTCAGTAACCCATCCGAAAATTACCAGCCTTCTCAAATGGACGGCCGCACCAGCCTGATTAGTCAGGCGGCACAACTGGCAGCCGACAAAAAGGGCATGTTGATTATCGTTTCGGCGGGTAATGAAGGCGATGACCGAAGCTGGCGCGTTATTAGCACTCCCGCCGACGCCGAGGGTGTCATTGCTGTTGGGTCGACTAACTCGCGCCTTTGGAACCGCATTGGCTACAGTAGCATTGGCCCGGAAGCGCTGGCGTACCTGAAACCAAACGTATCGTGTTTTTCTTTGTATGGCACGTCACTGGCTGCCCCGGTCATTACGGGTTTTGCCGCCTGCCTCATGCAAGCCAATCCCAAACTTACCAATAAGCAATTGCGCGACGTGATTGAAAAATCGTCGCATTTGTACCCCTACGGCAACAACTACGTTGGTTATGGCGTGCCACAGGCATCCCGAGCGCTGGCATTGCTGCGTGGTCAGCCTTTACCCGAAACCGCCCGATCGGTACAGGCAACGGGCAAGACCCTGCATTTACCCGTCAACACGGCGGAAAAGATCATTTCCGTATTCCATAAAAAAGATGCTACCCATGTTTTACAACAGGAAGCCCTGAAGGTGAACAACGGGAAAGTGTCTTTGCGCCGGGCGGCCGATGTGAAACAAACCACCGTTGATCTGAAGACCGAAGTCATTGAGGTCATTTGGGAATAAAGTGGGTATGAAGAAAAATTAATCTGGGCTTCAGGCTGGCCTTATACCGCACCAATAGCTTTGTTTCATAATCACGCACAAATAAGCTATTGACTATGAAAACGAACGCACTTATTCTGACCACAACGCTGGTTGCCAGCCTGCTCGTGTCACCCCTCCTGAACGCCCAGCAACGCCCCGATGGACCACCCGACCGGGAACATGGCCTGGCGATGAGGGGACACGGCAAAAAACGGCCACACACCCCCGAAGATCGGTCTATGGATGGCCGTGCGCAACATGGCCCACAAGGCAAAGGAAGACAGCGGGGCGAAGGACAACGCGGTGGGCTAACGTCGCTGACCACAGTATCGGGTACGGTTGGACAATGGGCAGGTAACGACGATTTTATTCTCGATGGCTTCACGCTGAATACCGGATCGGGAACACCCAGTAACGTGAAGTTCCCCCCGCACCTGGGAACCGAACTTCAGAAAGCCATTAAACCTGGTAGTTCAGTAAGTGTAATGGGCTTTACAGAAACACGCCCCGGTGGCGAAAGCTTCTTCCGCCTCAATAGTGTAACTGTTGGCAAAACCACGATCATGGATACGCCACCCACCCGGCCCGCCACTCCGCCTGTTCAACCGGCTCTGGTAACGGCCACGGGTAAAATCACCGATTACCAACTCGACCGTGGCGGACGTGTAAAAGGCCTGATTCTCGACGAAAAAACGGTCGTTGCTATTCCCGCGCACACGGCTTACCAGCTTACCGAACTGGCCAAAAAAGGCAATACCATTACTGTGCAGGGCTATCCCAGACCAGTTCGTGAAGGGCAGGTTCAGCTCGAAAAACTAACTGTGCTGCGGGCGTCAGTACTGACCATCAACGGACAGCAATACCTGGTTCGCTAATCATCCACAACGTACCTGAGCGGTTATCGACCATCGCTCAGGTACGTTACCATTCACCAGCTACGTGAAAATTTTAGTCATCGAAGATGAGCGCAAACTAGCTCGGTTTATCAAGCAGGGTTTAGAACAGCATGGTCACATCGCTGATTTATCGCATTCAGGAGCCGAAGGACTCGACCTGCTGGCGGGCGGGCTCTACGATCTGGTATTGCTTGACTTGATGCTGCCCGGCCAAACCGGATTCGAGGTACTTCAAAACCTTCGCGCCTTTGACCTTCGTGTGCCGGTCATCATCATGTCGGCGCTGAGCGACCCGGATAAGGTCGTTCGCGGCCTTGACTTGGGTGCTGTAGATTACCTCCGAAAACCATTCGACTTCAGTGAATTGCTGGCACGAATCCGAGTGACTCAGCGCCGAAATACATCGGGCGAAGAAGTAGTGCTGCGGGTTGCTGATCTAGAGATACGGCTGGTTACCCACGAAGTAATCAAAGGCGGGGTTTCGCTTGCCCTGACTAACCGTGAATTTGCCCTGCTCGAACTACTCACCCGCCGGGCAGGTCAGGTCATTACCAAACACGAGATTGCTGAGAAAGTCTGGGATATTGACTTTGACCGGGGTAGCAATGTGATTGAAGTACACATATATCAGCTTCGCAAAAAGCTGGATGCGCTGGGTACGACGGGGCTGATCGAAACGCTTATTGGTCGGGGTTACCGCCTCAAAAACGCATGAGCCTGCGCAGCCGCATCGTTATTGCCGTGGCAACAGTGTTTGCAAGCATCAGCCTCCTGGCTGGCTTATTACTGCTGAACCGGGCCGAAAACAGCTTAGAACGGGCATTTGACCGGGCCGTTCAAACGCGGGCCGAATGGCTTTTATCGATGGTCAATGTTGATCCGGTAGTGATTCCGCTGCCCATCGATCAGGAACGGATGCTGGTGGTTTACCAAACGTATGACCAGAGCCGCCAGTTATTCAAAAGCCCCGGCTTTCCCAATACAACCGCCCCCCGACGAAATAGACTTCCGGTACAGTATACATACCGGGCCATTACCATTCAGTCGACTAGCGATCAGTTTTCCGACGGTCAGCTCACGCTTAAGCTGGCCGTTCCGGACGCCAGCTTACGGCAAGACATTGAGCAGTTACGCTGGATGGCTGGGTTGGGGTGGCTGCTCAGTTTACTCATCGCTTTTGGCACAGGTTATCTGGCGGCGGGCTGGTTGTTGCGTCCCTTAAACGCTATTATCGATCAGGCCAACGACATCAGCAACGCCACCGAAAGCCAGCGAATAACATTACCAGCCTCACGCGACGAGCTTTATCAGTTGACCGATACCCTGAACCAGATGTTAGAACGTATTTGGGAGACAACCGAACTACAGCGAAATTTTTTTGGTGCGGCCGCCCACGAGCTACGTACCCCATTGGCCATCATGAAAACGGGTCTTGAAGTAACGCTAAACAGTAACGAGGTCGACCACCTCATAAAGCCGTTTCTGACCAGCCAACTCGACGATGTAAGCAGACTGGCCCGGTTGCTCGATGAATTTCTTGCCCTCAGTCGCCCCGAATCGTCGGCGCGTTCGCTTAACGTCACCGACGTAAATCTGGCTGGCCTTCTTCGGCAGTGCGTTGATCAATTAACTGTTCTTACGCTCGATTATGAGGTGACGATCCAACTCATACTGGGCGAAGATGCCGACTTACCCGTGCTAACCGATGCTGTCAAGCTGGAACATATTCTGCTGAACCTGATCGAGAACGCCATCAAATACGCAGTGACAGGCAGTACAATTACTGTGCAGACAATGTACCTGATCCAGCACACAATCAGCGTTCAGAACCAGACCGCGCGTGAAAGCGGACCAACGCTCGATTTATTACAACCCTATTTCCGGGCCGATCCTCTCAAAGAAGGGCACGGATTGGGCTTGTGGATAAGCCACCGATTAACTATGTTACTGAATGGTCAGTTATCATTGAACTGGCAGGCATATACGTTCACTAGTGAACTGACGCTTCCGGCCAACAATCACTAACTTACCTTCATTTTAAGGCTTCTCTGTTTCCGATGAAAGGACTTTATTGCGTACTCCTGCTGGCGCTTTCGAACGTATTTATGACCCTGGCCTGGTACGGTCATCTGCAACTAAAACAGTATCCCATGCTAGCCAAACTATCTGTTTTTGGCATCATCATGCTTAGTTGGGGACTCGCTTTTTTTGAATATATTTTTCAGGTACCCGCCAACCGTATAGGCTCGGAAGAAACGGGCGGGCCGTTCTCACTCTTTCAACTCAAAACCATTCAGGAAGCGGTTTCACTCACCGTGTTTACGCTAATTACCGTCTATTTTTTCAAGACAGATAAATTGGCCTGGAATCACCTGGTCGGGTTTGTTTTCCTGGTTATTGCCGTCTTCTTTATCTTCAAGAAGTGGTAACGTACCCAGCCGAAACTAGAGATATTCTCCCTTTGCCAAGTAATTCTGTACGTAGTCAGTAATGCCCGCTTCGAGGCTGTGGAATGGCTTTTCGTAGCCAATTGACCGCAGTTTGCTCATGTTGGCCTGCGTGTAGTACTGGTATTTGTCACGAATATCGGCGGGCGTGTCGATGAAATCGATTTGGGGCTCCCGATTCATGGCGGCAAATGTGCTGGTGGCCAAATCCAGGAATGGACGGGCGGTGCCGCTACCGAGGTTGTAGATGCCCGAGTTTCGCCGGTGATGCATCAAAAACAGACACACATCAACCACATCTTTCACATACACGAAGTCGCGCATTTGACCGCCATCCGTAAAATCAGGGTTGTGCGAGCGGAACAACTTCATGCGGTCTGTCTTACTGATCTGATGAAACGCATGAAAAATGACCGACGCCATCCGGCTTTTGTGGTATTCGTTCGGGCCATACACGTTGAAGAACTTCAAACCGGCCCAAAAAAACGGTTTACGTTCCTGCGATAAGGCCCAGATATCAAACTCGTTTTTCGACTCGCCATAGGGGTTTAGCGGCTTCAGTTGCGGAATAATCGACTCATTGTCGTCATAACCAAACTCGCCCAGGCCGTAGGTAGCTGCCGATGAAGCGTATACCAGCGGAATCTGATAATCAATGCATTTCTCCCAGATTTGCTTGGAGTAGGCGACGTTTAGATGCTCGAATATAGCGTAGTCGAACTCGGTGGTGTCGGTGCGGGCACCGATATGAAACAGAAACTCAACTTCCTGATAGTTGGCATCGAGCCAGCTAAAAAACTGCTCACGCTCAACGAATTCCTGAATCTGTTTACCCTCCAGATTTGGCTTTTTGTCCGGGTTCGAGAAGTCATCGACAGCGATGATATAATTAAAGTTTTCAGCGTTTAACTTATCAATTAAACAGCTACCGATAAAACCGGCAGCCCCCGTCACAATAATCATAGAGAACTTCTGTTAAACGTCTGGTCGATGGGTATTACCGAAAAAGGCCGTACAAATATTAAAATTGGACTGTAAAGGTACGGGCTTAAAAAAAAGGAAACCATAACGTATTCTTTTAATAAATAGTACTATTTAAAGATATAGACCTTTTTATGACCGAAACAAATGGCCCTTATGCAGTATACTGATGCTTACAAGTCATTAACAATAACATCATTGAATAGACGACACCGACTCTTCCAGAGAGTGAACATGGCTTAAAACGTGTTAACGCATTCAATTGCATTTTACCACTGTCGGACAAAAAAGCCGTACTTTTGTGCCATCAATCAGTCGGCGTTATCTGGTAACCGCCGTAAACTAACCAGATAAAATGGTATACATAAGTCGCAAAGAACATTTCAACGCTGCCCACCGGCTGTTTAATCCCAACTGGTCCTACGAGCGTAACAAGGAAGTATTTGGCCCTTGCGCCAACCACAACTGGCATGGTCATAACTTTGAACTAATCGTAACGGTAAAAGGTGAACCCGACCCCGACACTGGTTTTGTCATCGACCTGAAAGTGCTGGGTGATGTCATTAAACGAGAGATCATCGAGCAGTTAGATCACAAGAACATTAACCTCGACGTTCCGTTTATGCAGGGCAAAATGGCGAGTTGCGAAATTCTGGTAATGGAGATTTGGCGTCTGCTCGAAGCGGCCCTCTCTCCCCTTACCGAAGCCCGCCTCTACCAGATCCGCCTCTTCGAAACCGAACGCAACTTTGTTGATTACTACGGCGAATAGACCAATTAAGAGTTAAGAGTTAAGAATTAAGACGGTCCGCCGTTGCGGTTGCTCCGTTGTCAGCAGAATATGCTCATTAGCGAAGCAACCGCAACGGCGGACCGTCTTAATTCTTAACTCTTAATTCTTAACTCTTCAAAATGACCTACTACATAATTGCTGGCGAGCGGTCGGGCGATTTACATGGTGCTAACTTGATACGGGCTATCCGCTATCACGACACCGAGGCACAGGTACGTGCTTGGGGTGGCGAACAGATGGAAGCTGCCGGGTCAACACTGGTCAAACACTACCGCGATCTGGCCTTTATGGGGTTCTGGGAAGTAGCCAAAAATCTGGGCACTATCCGTAAGCTTATGCGCGACTGCCAGGCAGATGTACTGGCTCACCGCCCCGACGTGCTCATTTTGATCGACTATGCTGGCTTTAACCTGCGCATAGCTAAGTGGGCTAAGCAACACGGCATTCGGGTTTTCTATTACATCTCCCCCAAAGTGTGGGCGTGGAATCAGCGGCGGGCGTTGAGAATTAAAGCTAACGTTGACCGGCTGTTCGTGATTCTTCCCTTCGAAAAACCCTTCTTCAGTAAATACGACTATGAGGTCGAGTATGTAGGCAATCCCTTGCTAGATGCGCTGGCCAACCACGAACCAGACCCAGCATTGATTGCCCGGTTTAGCCAGTTCGACAAGCCATTGATTGCACTCTTGCCGGGTAGTCGCCGTCAGGAGATTACGGCCATTTTACCGATCATGCTCGAAACAACCCGTCGGTTTCCTGATTATCAGTTTGTGGTGGGTACGGTCAGTAATCTGCCCGATGATCTTTATGATTTGTTGTTAGCTGATTACCCCGCCGTAGAAAGAGTCGCCGATTCAGCCTATGACATATTGAAGGCCGCCACCGCAGCGCTGGTTACTTCGGGAACAGCTACACTTGAAACGGCTTTGCTGACAATTCCACAAGTGGTGTGCTACCGAACATCATGGCTCAGCTATGTTATTGCCAGCCGCCTGATTGCAGTGCCCTATATCTCTCTGGTGAACCTGATTGTTAATCGCCCGCTCGTTACCGAATTGATTCAGGACGATCTAACACCGGAGCGCACAAGTAATGAACTACGGGCTATTCTCCCTGATGGCGCACGGCGTAGCGATGTGTTAGCAGGATACGCTAATTTACAACAAATTATGGGCAGGGCAGGTGCTTCTGATCGGGCAGGCGCGGCGATGGTCGCTGCACTCCGTCAGATGCTTACCAGTTAACTACTTTACCGCTGAAAGCGCAGTTGGAGCCGGAATCTCGCCAGTTTTCTCCCAGTTATGCAGCCACGTTTTTTTGGGTTCAGCCAGATCGGAAAAGAACTGGTAAAAAGGCAGCATATCGCGCTGATAGTCGCCCGTAACGTACAAAGGCTCGCTGAGTACGATGGTTTTGCGTGTCCAATCGAAACCGACCAAAATGAGGGGTACGTTGGCTTTTTGGGCCATGAAATAAAAGCCGGTTTTCAACTTGCTTACATCACTGCGCGTGCCCTCGGGCGTCACGCAAATATGCAGCACATCGTGGCGATTGAATGTCTCGGCCACACTATCGACCATGTTGTTCGATTTGCTGCGATAAACAGGCGTTCCACCCAACGCTTTGAACAACCACCCACTATACCAGGTAAACAATGAACTTTTGGCTAGAAAGCCAACATAGCTACCCACCTCGTGCCTAATCCAGAGCCCGATCGGAAAATCCCAGTTGGTGCTATGTGGTGCTACTGCCCAAATAGCCTTAGGTACCGTTGGCCAGGGACCAACAATTTTCCAACCTAAGAAGTGGTAAATTCGGGTAAGCAGCGCGCCAAGCATAGAAGCGAAAAGTTGATAAGGGTATTAAAAAGCAAATGTCTAAAATTCACGCCTGAAAACAACAGGCATTGAACTTTAGACATTAAACTGTTGAACTATCCTAATAATTCCGCTCTTTGCTCACGAGCCAACGGCCTGTGATATAAGAAGCGACGAGCAGCACGGCGTAGAAAATCAGGGTGCCGATGGTTGAATAGGTATCGTGTGTCATGACTATCGAAACGTAATGTAAAGCAACTTTGGTGAATGTACCTACCCCTGCAGAGATCAGATACGTACAACTGATTTGTCACAAATGATTGGGCACAAAGATAAAAACAAAACAGGCCCCGTGCGGGGCCTGTCCAGATTAATTACCAACGATTGACAAGTGCTTTTGCAACAGGTCTTCGTATTTTTTAGATAACTGCGGCTGTTTAGCCTCTTTGTAAGCCTCTGCCAGCATTTGCAACCCGTACAGGTCGGCATTGGTTTCACCCACAGTTCGGCCTGTTTTTTCGTAATAAGTCAGATTCTGATCGGCGCGGCGGCTCATGGTATCAGCAATGTGGGTGGCCTGTTTGGTATCACCCAGTTCAAGCAACAAGCGGACATAACTGGCCGATACCTGATCATATGGAATGCTCTTGTCGGGCAGTACACTCAGGCTCCGGTCTAATACCTGCTTAGCCTGGGCAGTTTTACCTTCCCGCATAAGCTGATCAGCAAGACGGAAGAAAGCAATCCGGGCCGATACAACAGGAGACCCTTTGAAAGTTTCATCGTAGTAGGTATTCGGATTGTTCATTTCGCGCCATGCCATTTTGGTCATCATGTTTTTATACATGACGTCGCTGTTAACGTACCCATCCTGCACACCGGGAATGGCAACGGGCATCAGTCGGTAGGCATAACCTTCCAGTTGCATATGATCGCGCAGGTTCAGGTAGCTTTCACCACCCAGCGTAGCCGAGAAATACATCGGCCGCTCCCAGTTGTTGGCTGCGATCATATCGAGAATGATCAGGTCAGGTTTATACAGATTGCGCTCACCGATTGTCCATTGAAGGGTATCTTTCAGGAACGGGCGCAGGTTGGCAGGCACAAAATTGGCCTTGTCTACCGCCGCCTTGTCGATAGGCAGGAAGAGTGTAGACGATGGCAAGGTGTTGGCCATTTCGCCGGTTGTCAGCGGCACCTGAATGGCAGGGCTTCCCTGTTTGATGAGGCTGATATACTGACGCAGATCAATACCACTCTTCACCGACGGGTTGGCGTAGTACAGGACGATGTCGTTTTTACCCTTGTTGAACTGCTCCATTTCCAGCGAGATAGGCAGCGCTTTCGACTCGTAGGTATCGCGCTTCATCTGCTGAATGTACCATTCTGTCCCTAGCAGACTCAGGTTACACACCCGAACATCGGTACGAATGCCTTCTACTTCCTGAGCGTACCACAATGGAAACGTGTCGTTATCGCCACCGGTAAACAAGATCGCATTGGGGGCACATGAATTCAGCAGGTTCTTGGCAAAATCAACGGAATGGTACCGGTTCGAGCGATCGTGGTTATCCCAACTCTTCATGCCCATCATCAGCGGTACCAGCAGGAAAACGGCCGGTACTAATGCGTTGCGCACGGTGGCGTTTTTGATGAACTTGTTCATGCCCTCGGCAATGGATGTTACGCCCATGCCCACCCATATGGCGAAGAAGTAGAACGAGCCGACATAAATATAATCCCGTTCGCGGGGCTCAGAGGGAGGTGAATTCAGGAACACCTGCAGGGCAATACCAGTGAACAGGAATAGCAACATCACTACGATGAAATCACCGCTCCGCCGAAAAGCCTGGTATACAATGCCGAGTAGCGCCAGAATCAGTGGCAGCATATAGAAGTTATCGCGGCCTTTGTTGGTTTGCAGAATTTCAGGCAAATCACTATTGCTCGAGAAAGGGGTCAGGTAACCGGCTCCTTCGATGTCGCTTTCGCGACCGGCAAAATTCCACATCAGGTACCGTGCCCACATGTGGCCAAGCTGATAGGTAATAAAGAAATTAATGTTATCACCGAATGTGGGCTTCTGTCCTTCTGCCAGGTTCAGCCAGCGGCGGTAGAGTTGCGGGTGGTTTTGTTGCGTGCTCCAAACGCGAGGGAACAGCATCTGATCGCCCTTATCGTAAGTATATACCGGCTTGTAGTCGAAAATTTCATAGCCGGTTTTGTTCTTCATATACACCGGTTCCAGCTTGCTTTTGTCGCTTTCCTGACCGGTTGGCTCCGCCGTGAAGATTGGGCCGTAGGTTAGCGAGCGGCTACCGTACTGTTCCCGTTTCAGGTAAGAGATAAAGTTCAGCGCATCGCTCGGATCATTCTCATTGATGGGCGTATTATAGTTTGACCGAACCAGCACCTGAATGAACGAGGCGTACCCGATCAGGACAAAGGCAAACGCCAGCAATCCCGTGTGCAGTGCTACGTTCCGTTTCCGCGCCGACCAGATGATCAGGTAAATCAGCGCGCTGAAGAAGACGACCACAAAAGTGATGACACCCACGTTGAAAGGAAGACCCAGCGTATTAACGGCAAAACGCTCAACAGCAAACGCTGAACTCGGCAGTCCCGGAATTACCCCGGCATTGATCACACCGAGATAGGCCATCCCAATACTGAATGAGAGAATAACGCCCCAGGTAGTTGGCTGCGTGTATTTGGTGCCTGGCATGGTACGCATGACCATGATAAAAGCACCGACCAGTGCTGCCATGTAAATACTACGCATGATCAGGCTTTCGAGCAATACCAGCCCTAACATCAGCATAATGCCCAGCAACAGAGTAGCTACCAGGTCACGGGGCGACAGGCGGCTGTAATGTTTATAGTAAAATAACAGCGCCAGCGCAGGCAGTGTAACCAGGTTCAGTAAGTGAACACCGATTGACAAACCAGTCAGGTATGCGATCAGCAACACCCAGCGATTGGCAGTAGCTTCGTCCTTAATTCGTTCCCAGCGAAGGGCGGCCCACACAACGATAGCGGTGAAGAAAGACGACAATCCATATACTTCAGCTTCGACCGCCGAGAACCAGAACGTATCAGAGAACGTGTAGACCAAAGCACCAACGGCACCCGAACCAACAACCAGCAGTGCATCGGCGGTGGTGTAGTCAGCTTCGGCTTGCGGTAGCGTTTTCTGCACCAGCATCGTGATCGTCCAGAAGAGGAACAGGATCGTGGCCGCGCTCGATAGCACCGACACCATATTGATCCAGTAGGCTACTTCTGTTACGTCGCCAGCGGCTAAAAAGGAGAAGAGGCGGCCAAGGAGAAGGAAGAAAGGGGCACCGGGTGGGTGGGGCACCTGTAGTTTATAGGCACAGGCAATGAACTCGCCACAGTCCCAAAAGCTGGCAGTACGTTCAACGGTTAAAGCATAGGTAATCAATGCCACCGCGAAAATGACCCAGCCAGTCAGGTTATTCAGGCGTTTGTAGGAAAGCATGTTTGTGTAGGGATTGAACTTAAAGAATGCCCAAAAATAGCGAAATAAGCGCCAACGGGGGCTGTTAATTATTCCTAAACAACAGCTAAGTCCTCTGTCTTCGGTCTTCTGTCCTCAGTTGCGCCGCCATAAAACGGACCTGACGTTAGTAAGCAGCGCAACTGAGGACAGAAGACCGAGGACTTAGTTGCCTGCTTTGAAACAAACAACGCCGGCCTCAACTTGAGCCGGCGTGTCATAATTACACTTCATCAACAAACTAAAAACCAAAAAGCTGTAGGAGGGGGACTCGAACCACCCACGGTGCGGTTAGCTACAGTACAACATCTGGTGGTCAACCCCAGTCGCTCCGAAGAAACGAATTCCGCAAAGCGGCATTATGCTGCGTTTATCCCTTATCACCACCCCCGAGACAGGAGGGCACGTCTGCCAATTTCGACACCCTACAATGAAAACAACGTCTAGTCTATGCATCTGGGCGTCTCAACTCCCTGATCAACTTGACAATGCAAAGATAAAGGAGCTAGTAGTTTCGTTGCAAGTATTTTATAAAAATAACTCAATATTTATGCTTTAGACAAAAAAAGGCTATTTTTGTTAGCAATTCATCAAAATGACTATGGAAAAACCGGCCAAAAATTTAGAAATTGATAACGTTGATCTAAAAATTCTAAATCTGCTGATGCAGGATGCCACTATGGCGTATACCGAGATAGGCAAACGTATCTTCGTATCAGGAGGCACCGTGCACGTACGCATGAAGAAGATGGAAGATATGGGTATTGTACGTGGCTCACAGCTTATCATCGATCACACCAAACTAGGCTGGGATATAAGCGCCTTTCTAGGTATCTACCTCGATAAAAGTTCGCTGTACGAAGAAGTGGCCGAACAACTCATGACTATTCCCGAGGTAGTGAACATTCATTACACAACCGGCATTTACAGCATCTTCGCCAAGATCGTCTGCCGCGACACCATGCATCTTCGACAGGTATTGCACGATAAAATTCAGAAAGTGGGGGGTATTCAACGAACCGAAACATTCATTTCGCTCGAAGAAAGCGTCAACCGCCCCATTCCATTTACCGAAGTAGCCATGGCCAGTCAGGATTCTTTATAGATCTTGTATGCCGTTTTCTCAACCAACCCTTTTGGGAGTAGCCATGCCGCAAAAGCACCAAGTTTGTTGATGCCACCCGTAATCAATTCAGCTTTTCCGGCCAGCATGGCCGCTACCGACTGTTTGGCAACCGCCTCGGGCGTCATCGTGATTTTCTTCGCCGCTTCCCGCGCCTTCTGATTAATCTGCGCCCGGTCGTTGAAACCAGTATCAGTAGCACCGGGGCTGATGCAGGTCACGCTCACCGACGTGCCGGCCAGTTCATGATGCAATCCCCGACTGAAATTCAGCACAAACACTTTTGTTGCCGCATAAAGGCTCATACCCGGTAATGCCTGATAGGCCGTTGAACTGGCAATATTGAGTACGTACCCACGCGCCTGCCGACGGAGTTCGGGCAAAAATAGTTGGGTCAGTTCAACCAGGGAAGTCATGTTCACCTGCATCATGGCCAGGTTGTCGCTTACCGAGTACTGTTCAAACTGTCCACTCAGTCCATACCCCGCGTTGTTCACCAACACCGATACGTCATACTGGTTGGTTTTGCACCAGTCGAACACTTTCTGAGGCGCTGTTGAATCGGCCAGATCAATGGCTAGTGAGTAGACCTTTACCTGATGATCACTGGCTAACTGACTCGACAATGACGTAAGCTGATCACCTGAGCGGGCTACCAACAATAAATTATACTTGCGGCGAGCCAGTTCGGTGGCGATAGCCAGACCGATACCCCGGCTGGCTCCGGTAATGAGTGCGTAGGACATAAAAAAAGTTTGTGGTTTGTTGTTTGAGGTTTGTAGTTGCTTCGCTTATTGGCAGAGCAACTACAAACCTCAAACAACAAACCACAAACACTTAATTAGATATACTTTAAATATTCACCTTCTGAATGAAGCGGTGATAGAATGGGGTTTTGCTGAATTCGTTCTTCGGCTTGTACTTACCCGTAACTACAGGTACGTACATGACCCGCCGGCGGCTAGCTTCTCCCATCAGGGGCGACTGCTGTACGCGGTGCCAGATACGGCCATCATGCACCGTCAAATCGCCTGCCTGAATATCAAGACCCACTTCGCGCGGATCGGGGTTATTATCAACAAAGTACTTTTTGCCGAACAGCATACGGAATGTGCTCTGCTTGTGGGTACCAGGCAATACGCGAAGACCACCGTTCTCCATAGGGCAATCATCGAGGTGAATGCCTACATTCAACATCGGCATGATGCGCTGACCAAGAAAAATGTCGCGGGGGCTATCGGTATGCCAGCCCATTTGTGAATATTGGCTGTTTGGGGTGCGAACGTAATTGTTCAACACTAATCCATCTTTCTCGTTTTCACCCATCCGGCCTTCAAAGGGCTGAAGCAGGTCGACCACCGTTTGTAGACGGGGGTCTTGCAGGAATTCATGCAACACCTGACTGGCATGCGATAGAAAACAAGACCGCTGAATTACCTTATTACCGGCTTCGTCGCGCCCGAACTTTAGGGGCACGCCATTTATTTTGTCCCGGCCGTCGGCAAGCCACTCCTGCTCAATTCGGGCCAGTTCGCTTAAAAATAGCTTTACAGTATCACGGTTCAGGAAGTTCGGGAAAATGATTATTCCGTGCTTATCAAAAAAATTCTTCTGTTCAGCGGTGAGGGTATCGCCCAGTTCAAACCTGGGGCATTGCAGTTTTCTCATATTGGCGACAGTTGCTACTGTGTACGATCAAGGAAGCTACGTACTAAATTTTGGGGTCTAAATTAAGGAAACTAAGCCAGTTCAACCAAACACTTTTTATATGAATGTTCGTATTTCAGGATAAAATGCGCTTAAGCATGGCCAGCGTGTAATTAAGCGCACAAAGTTTATACAGAAAATTTCATGCGTTTCTTTAAATACGATTAAATCAAAAATAGGTTCGGCTGTAATAGTACTTTTTCCAGTTTTCGACTCCTGCTTTAGCTACTTCGCAAGGTATTCAATTATTTGGTTAAGCGGTAACGCGTTAAACGTCATCGATTGAATTAGCCCGCCTTTGCGGGCGGCGTTAACACCATAGTGCATATCCAGCAATCCACGCATCTCGTGGGCGTCCGGATTGATGCTCAACAGCACTCCTCGGTTCATGGCATACTCGATCCAGCGCCAGTCAAGGTCGAGGCGATACGGACTGGCGTTTATTTCGATCACAACCCGGTTAGCCGCACAGGCATCAATAATGGCCCGAAAGTCGAGTGGGTACCCTTCGCGAGCCAGTAACAACCGTCCCGTCGGGTGCCCAAGTATGGTCGTATACCGATTTTCGATGGCTTTCAGTAAGCGTGCGGTTGCTTTTTCCTGTGTCATCGTCAACGTCTGATGCACCGAGGCCACCACATAGTCAAAAGAAGCCAGTACATCGTCGGTATAATCCAGTGAGCCGTCGCCCAGAATATCAGATTCTATTCCCTTCAGAATACGAAAGTCAGTTCCTGAGGCTGCATATTCGGCATTGAGGGCATCGATTTCCAACTGCTGAGCCGCCACTCGGTCGGGCGTTAGTCCACCAGCATAACTGGCCGTTTGCGAGTGATCAGCAATTCCAAAGTACTGCAAGCCCAATTCACGTGCATAATCAGCCATTTGGCGCAGTGTATGTTTGCCATCCGACCAGGTACTATGGTTATGCAACGTACCCCGAAGATTATCCCAGGTGATTAGCTGATCGGGTTGGTAGCGTTGCGACCACACGAAAGCCTGCTGGTTCTCGCGCATTTCGGGCACTACAAACGGCAAGCCTGCCTGCGCGTAGATGGTCTCCTCAGTTGATCCGGCCGAAGCGGTCATGGCACTTTGAAGCAGCGTTTTGCCCGTGGGCCCTATCTCGGCCAAATGCGCTTCCGTTGCTGACCGGATAAACAATTGCTGGTCGAACTGGCTGGCTGGGTACGTTATGATAGCCACCTGCACATCGGTACCTTCAGCACGGCCGCGCCAGATGAAGGGCGACGACGCGGTTACGTCCTGCCTAAGTCCGGGCTTTGCATTCAGGTATGTTTGCACCGTTACCGGGTCTTCCGACTCGACAAGCAGTTCTACGGTATCCACTTCAATAGCCCGGTAACGTACCTGACCGCTTACCTCTACCCTACCTAACGCGGCCAGTTCATCACGAAGCTGTATGGCCAGTCGATCGGCTTTGTCCATCCGCACCTTACCTGATTGACTTTCCAGGAAATCGAGGCTATCGAGAATATTCTGCTGAATCTTTTCGCCGAACCCTTTGATGGCCGCCACCCGTCCTGTTTCGCCCGCCTGCCGCAAATCGCGCAGGGTTTCAATGCCCAACTCATGCCAAAGCGTTTTTACTTTTTTCACGCCCAGGCCCTTAATTCGGAACATATCGAGCACGCCGGGCGGTGTTTGGGCAAGCAGTTCATCGAGTTCAGCCATGTGGCCAGTATCGACAAACTCCCGGATCTTGGTGGCTACCGTTTTACCAATGCCCGGTAGTTTAATCAGATCTGCAACCGTCTGTTCAGTAAGGTCGTCGGTTAGTTTTTCAAGAGAAAAAGCCGCGCCTGAAAACGCTTTTATCCGAAACGGATCCCCATTGTGGAGTTCCATCAGACGAGCGGTCAGTTCAAGACTATCAATTATATCAGAATTCGTCATGCTCAGTACACTATTAGACCCGCAAAATACGGCATTCGTCGGAAAGCGCTGGTGCTCCCCCCGGTCTTCGGCTATTTTCACACCGATCTATTTCAGCACGACTCTCGAACGATGGCCAATTTTATTCATTCTCCCGTTGGTGCCCTGCATGTTGGTGCTGCCGTTGTTGCTCTACTTCTGGGCACGTTGGTTTTTCTGAACACGAAAGCAACCCAACGCCACAAGCGGCTTGGTTATGCCTATGTTTTTTCGATGGTCGTTCTAAACGGTACAGCCTTTCAGATCTATGCCCTGTTTGGCCGGTTTGGCCCATTTCACTACATGGCCATTTTTAGCCTGTTCTCGATTATGGCAGGTACGTTGCCCGTCATATTGAAACGACCAGCGGGTGGTAGCTGGCTCCAACTGCATTACTACTTCATGAATTGGTCGGTAGTTGGCTTATACGCTGCTTTCTGGGCCGAAACCTTGGTACGCTTCTTCCCGATGCGGCAGTTTTGGCCGGTGGTTGTGTTGGCCACAATCAGTACAACACTGACTGGAAGTTACCTGATACGAAAGCATCAAAAACGCCTGCTGTCGGCACACCAAAAGCAAATCATTAGTTTTAACCAGACCGATCATGAACTGCTATAGTGTATTCCCGCCAGGGGCTTTCCTCGGCTGATTGTGTTGCCTATTCATCGGAGAAGCCGTTAAAATGTAAGTGGATGCGTTGATTTTTTTTAGAGATGACGTTCAGTATGTCTGGGCCTTTCACACTCAGTCGATTGAGCCGGATCAGTGGCCCGCTAAATAGCTCTGATAAAATAGGTCTGCCCATTATTTCCGAAGGTGCTTTCCTTTTTCCTGCCCGCTTAGTAGTATCTTTATACCCCGTAACGCTTCAACCTGATTATCCTTATGGCGGCAACGGGCACCAAATCTGCGAGAACTTCCGCGAAATACATATTTGTTACCGGCGGGGTAACATCATCACTTGGAAAAGGCATCATCGCCTCTTCTCTGGCCAAACTGCTGCAATCGCGCGGCTTATCGGTCACCATTCAAAAGTTCGATCCATACCTCAACATCGATCCAGGTACGCTCAATCCGTATGAACACGGCGAGTGCTACGTAACTGACGATGGCGCCGAAACAGACCTTGACCTGGGCCACTACGAGCGGTTTCTGAACACACCGACGTCGCAGGCCAACAACATTACTACCGGGCGGATCTACAACAACGTAATCACCCGCGAACGCAAAGGCGATTTCCTCGGCAAAACCGTTCAGGTAGTGCCACACATCACCGACGAAATCAAACGCAACCTTCGTCTCCTCGGCGACTCGGGTGAGTACGATATCGTTATTACCGAAATTGGCGGATGCGTGGGCGATATTGAATCTCTGCCCTTCATCGAGGCCGTTCGTCAGTTCAAACATGAGTTGGATGAACACGACACACTGATTATTCACCTGACGCTGGTTCCCTACCTGCAATCAGCGGGCGAGCTAAAGACCAAACCCACGCAACACTCAGTGAAAATGTTGCAGGAATCAGGCGTTCAGGCCGATATTCTGGTTTGTCGGACAGAGCATCCACTCCCGATGGACATTCGGCGGAAAATTGCCTTGTTCTGTAACGTGCAGGTCAACTCGGTGATCGAAGCGATGGACGCTGAAACGATCTACGACGTGCCCCTGCTGATGAAGAAAGAAAAGCTCGATCAGCGGGCGTTGTATATGCTCGACATTTACAACGATCAGGATTCGGATCTGGAAGCTTGGAAAGGTTTTCTGAATGGGCTAAAAAATCCAACCCACGAGGTACGTATCGGATTAGTTGGTAAGTACGTTGAACTGCACGATGCCTACAAATCGATTGCCGAATCGTTCATCCACGCCGGCTCGAAGAATGAATGCAAAGTACATATCGACTGGATTCAGTCGGAAAACCTGGCCGATGAAGCGGCCGTTGAAGATCGTCTGCGTGACCTCGACGGAATTCTGGTAGCGCCCGGTTTTGGCGAACGGGGGATTGAAGGCAAGATTAATGCGATTAAGTATGCCCGCGAAAATGGTGTTCCTTTCTTCGGGATCTGCCTCGGTATGCAGTGCGCCGTGATCGAGTACGCCCGGAACGTGCTGGGTCTGGCCGATGCCCATTCGTTCGAGATGAACCCCGAAACGCCGCACCCGGTCATTAACATGATGGAAGACCAGAAAAAAGTGGTGAATATGGGTGGTACTATGCGGCTGGGAGCTTACTCGTGCAAAATCAAGAAAGATTCACTGGCTTATCAGGCTTATGGTAAAATGACCATCAGCGAGCGCCACCGGCACCGGTATGAATTCAACAATGCCTATGCCGACCAATTCGAGAAAGGCGGAATGCGCGCTGTTGGAACAAACCCGGAAACCGGATTGATCGAGATTATTGAATTACCCAAACATCCCTGGTTTGTGGGCGTGCAGTTTCACCCCGAACTAAAAAGCACGGTAATGGCCCCTCAGCCCTTGTTTGTGCAATTCGTGAAAGCCGCTATGGCCTTCTCAGACCACCGGCAGGCCTACGCAGCCCCCGTCACCAGTGAAACCCTTGTTGGTTAAGCGGGCGTATTGGCGTAATTTTGCAGCTTAATGTTGTTCAACGTTCAACGTCCAATGGTTAAAGCACATTGGCCTTGAGCAAAGCACTTTAGACATCGGACTTTGAACGTTGAACTTTACCCTATAGAATGGATCGCAATCAACTAATTGGCCTGTTACTTATTCTGGCCATGTTTGTCGGCTACCAGTACCTGGTACCAAAACCCGCACCGGAGAAGAAACCGGCTCAAATAACCAAAACAACAACACCAGCACCAGGTAGTACCACTGTTGCGGCTGCCCCACTCGATTCTGCTGCTGCTCGAACTAAGTTCGGCGATTTTGCTACTGCCGCAACCGGCGAGGCACGCGACATTGTTGTTGAAAACCCCGAGGTGAAAGTGACTTTCAGCACACAAGGAGGCCGTGTTAAGGAAGTGTTGCTGAAAAAATACAAGACATTCGACGGAAAACCTCTTCTCCTGATCGATGCCAAAACCAACCGAACAGCGCTGGAATTACCAACCCAAACCGGAAAAGTAGACCTGCACGGCCTGTATTACCAAACTACCGCCCAGGGGGGTACCGTTACCGGCCAATCGCAGGTGATCTCCTTTAAAGCCGACGTAGGTAATGGGCAGTCTATCGAGCAAACGTACACCGTACCGGCTACCGGCTACACCATTGATTATGCGCTGAAAGCGAACGGAATCAACAACGTACCCGGCAATGGTGAAGTCCGTTTTCTATGGGAAGACCGGATGCCACAGTTTGAGAACGACCTGAGCAACAATCGGCGCGCTGCTACCATTAACTACCTGACTACCAACGAAAATTTCGACCAGCTGGCCGAAAACGAAAGTAGCAATGAAGCTGTAGTGACCGATCCGGTTCAATGGTTCGCGATCAAACACAAATACTTCCTGTCGGCTTTCATTGCTCAGAACACGCAACTCAACAAAGCCAAATTCCAGACCGTTGTTGACCTTGCCGATAGCAGCACCGTAAAAACGGCTATCGCTGACGTGAGCATTCCAATGGCTGATATCAAATCGGGCAAAGGGCAGTTTCGTTACTACTACGGACCCAACGATTTCCAGATCATCAATGAAGGTGTTGCACCCGAATTTGATCGGAACATTTACCTCGGGTATTCAATCCTGAAACCGATTAACAAGTACTTCTTCATTCCGGTATTTCACTTTCTGGAGAAATTCATCGGAAACTATGGCCTGCTGATTTTCTGCCTGGTGGTTTTTGTGAAGCTGGTACTGACTCCGCTGACGTACAAATCGTATATCAGCATGGCCAAAATGCGTGTGTTGGCTCCTGAACTGGCGGTGATTAAGGAACGTGTGGGCGACGACATGACCAAGCAGCAACAAGAGCAGATGAAACTGTATCAGGAAGTAGGCGTTTCGCCCCTGAGCGGCTGTATTCCTGTGTTGGCCACCATGCCTATTCTCTTTGCGCTGTTTCAGTTGTTCCCGAACCTGATCGAACTCCGGCAGAAGGAATTCCTGTGGGCTCCCGATCTATCGACCTACGACTCGTTTATCAAGTTTGGCGTTACCATTCCATTCGTAGGCGACCACCTGAGCTTATTCACGGTGATGATGACCATCTCAAGCATCGCTTACGCGTACTACAATAACCAGACAACGCCTCAACAGCCCGGTCCGGTAAACATGAAAGCGTTGAGCTACATCTTCCCGGTCATGTTTATGTTCGTGCTGAACTCATTCCCGGCGGGTTTGACCTGGTATTACTTTGTATCGAACGTGGTGACTATTGCGCAGCAACTGCTCATTCGGAACTTTGTGGATGAAACCAAGCTGAAAGCAACGCTCGACGAAAACCGGAAGAAAATTGCGGCCGGAGGTGGTAAGAAATCGAAGTTTCAGGAAATGCTTCAGAAGCAACTATCGGCCGCTGAAGAAGCCCGCAAGCAAGCCGATGAAGCCAAGAAACGGGCAAAAAAATAAGTTTTTCGTGTTTTTGTTGCCATAGCCGATTTGATTCGTCTTAATCGCATAGCAACGAAAAACGCCTGAACTGACAACTTAAAAAGCAACGCAGAACAGGCGTTGCTTTTTTCGCGTTTCACCATTAGTTATGACCAGAAATCAAAGTGCAGTCTTGATCATTTGCTGGATTGGTACGCTGTTTAGCACAGCGTCCAATGCACAAAAAACGAAAGATATTGAACGTCGCTACAAGACAGGCGTTCGGTTTGTACAATTGGGTGATTATGACCGGGCACGAACCGAGTTACAACCGGTGATGCAACGAGGTGGTAGCTACGCTCCTTTCGCCTACTACTATTTTGCCGACGCTTCGTACCGTCAGAAACGATATGAAGCCGCTCGCGTTACGCTGAAAGAGCTAATTGATCGTTATCCGAACTGGCTTAAAAAAGAAGAAGCCTACTACCTGGCGGCCGCGGCGGCCTATGAACAGGGTTTATACGATGAAGGGCTATCGTATACGCAACTTATCAACGACCCCGAGCTAAAGGTGGAAGTCGACAAGATGGAGCAAACGTTTTTGCCCCGAATTAGCGACCTCAATCGGCTAAAAGGGTTGCAGAAACAATACCTAAAAAACAAAACCCTCGCCCATACACTGGTCGATCTCATTCAACGTACGTCATCCGACAAAGATGACCTTGAACTTTCGGACCGGCTTTCAAACCGCTATGGAATCGTTGTCACGCCGGTAGCCAAAGCGCCCGCTACGCGTGCTCCTGAAAATACCCCGGTTAGCCAGCCAAACCCAATCAACCGCAATGAACGGGTAAGAACAAAAGGATACGTAAACGTAGGTGTTCTCTTCCCATTCCGAATCAATCGGTTCAGTACGACCGAACGGGTGCGGGCCAATCAATATGTGTTTGACCTGTACGAAGGCATGAAACTAGCTAAAGCCAAACTGCTCAGCGAAGGCATTGTCGTTAACCTGTTTGCTTACGATATTGACAACGACGCCGACCAGACTTTGGAAGTGATTAACAATGCCTCGTTCGCCCAAAATGATCTGCTCATTGGCCCCCTCTATACCGAGCCAAACCGACTCGTTACCGAGTTTGCGGCACAAAACAACATTCCGATCATTAACCCAATTGCCACTACGCGCGAACTAATTACCAATCAACCCAATGCGTATCTGGCCCAGCCATCGACCACGCAACAGGCACTTGAAACGGCCATGTTTGCTGGTGAACTGACAACTAATCGCAGGGCTGCTGTTTATTTTGGTCTGTCCCGTAAAGACTCGTTGCTTGCCTCATCCTATCAGGCAGCGCTAAAAGCGAAAGGGTTCAAAATAGTCGATTTCCGGAAATTAAGCGGCAAGGCAGTCACTATGGCGTCAGCCATGAAATTGACCGATGATAACAAACCCGGACACATTTTCTTTGCCAGCAGTAACAGCAGTGATGGGCCTGCCGTACTTGATGCACTCAGTAGAAGGGCGGTATCAAGCCCCCTGATTGCCACGTACCCGGCTTTCGATTATTTCAAAAATTCACTGGCCACATTTACCAGGCGCGAACTGTATCTGGTTGCTCCTGAGTTTATGGATATGGGGCGACCTGCTACCGAAATTTTTCAGGAAACGTACCTCTCGAAACGCAACAGTATACCTTCAACTTTTGCGGCGCAAGGGCACGATATGCTGTTATTTTTCGGTCGGCAGTTGGCAAAAGGTACCATGAACAACCGTTCTATACTCCGAACAGACGACAGCGACGACTACATTTTGTCAGGCTTTAATTACACTCAATCAAATGATAATCAGGTTGTTCCCATCATTAAGTTTGATGGTGAGCGGTTTGTAAAAATAAACTAAACACAGGCAATGAGTGACCGAAAGAAGGGTTAAAAATGGCCTTGCCCGTTCGTCGATTTGTTGAACGGCAAGCTATCTCCAACCTGTCTTTCGGTCATTTCCTTTTTATGAAAAGCGAAGAACTATTTGAAAAAGCGAAACGGCTGATTCCGGGTGGCGTTAACTCGCCGGTACGGGCGTTTCGGGCGGTGGGTGGTAATCCTCTCTTTATCAAATCAGCCAAAGGAGCTTATATCACCGATGAAGATGACCGTCAGTATATCGAGCTCATCAACTCCTGGGGACCCATGATTCTGGGGCACGCGTTTGAACCCGTCGAACAAGCCGTTCGCGATGCCATTCAGCACTCCTTTTCGTTCGGCGCCCCTACCCGCAAGGAAGTAGAAATGGCCGAACTGATTATTGATATGGTGCCTTCTGTCGAGAAAGTCCGCATGGTCAATTCGGGAACAGAAGCTACGATGGCTGCCATTCGGGTAGCACGTGGATTCACGGGCAGGGATAAACTAATTAAGTTTGAAGGTTGCTACCACGGTCACGCCGATTCGTTCCTGATTGCGGCGGGAAGCGGAGCCATGACTATGGGCACGCCAGATAGCCCCGGTGTCACGAAGGCAACGGCACACGACACACTGACAGCGCCCTACAACAACCTGGCCGCGGTGGAGCACCTGATCGATGCCAATCCAAACCAGGTTGCCGCCCTGATTCTGGAGCCAGTGGTTGGCAATATGGGTTGTGTGTTGCCCGAACCCGGTTTCCTGCAAGGAATTCGTGACCTCTGCACCAAACACGGGATTGTACTTATTTTCGATGAGGTAATGACCGGCTTCCGACTGGCCAAAGGCGGCGCACAGGAGCGGTTTGGCATAATGCCGGATATGACCACGATGGGTAAAATCATTGGCGGTGGTATGCCCGTAGGGGCCTACGGTGGCCGAACCGATATCATGAACATGGTTTCTCCGGCAGGACCTGTTTATCAGGCAGGTACGCTGTCGGGCAACCCCATTGCCATGTCGGCGGGGCTAGCTATGCTCCATCACCTGAATGACCAACCTGAGGTATACACCCGCCTCGACGAAATCGGGTCGCGGCTTGCCAACGGTTTCCGCAACAGTGCCGCTAAACTGGGACTGAACTATACCGTAAACCAGATTGGCTCGATGTTTACGCTCTTTACGACCGATAAGCCTGTTACCGATCTGGAGTCGGCAAAGACATCAGATATTCCGCTGTTTGGCCGTTATTTTCATGCCATGCTCGACCGGGGTGTTTACCTTGCTCCTGCCCAGTATGAAAGCCTGTTCGTGTCTACAGCCCTCACCGACGAGCTTATCGATACGGTTATTCAGGCTAACGAAGAAAGCCTGATAGCAGCCACAACCGTGGCGTAGAACTGACTCTCATGACCTTTTCCATTATCATTCCAGTATACAATCGACCTGACGAGCTTGCCGATCTGCTACAAAGCCTGACGCGACAAACCCTGCCGGATTTTGAGGTATTGGTGATAGAAGATGGGTCGACCCGAAAAGCCGATCAGGTAGTAGCAACGTACCTGGATAAACTCCGGGTACGTTACTTCGAGAAGCCAAACACAGGACAGGGCTTTTCGCGCAACTACGGTTTTGAACGGGCCACGGGCGAGTACTTCATCGTGTTCGATTCCGACGCCATCATTCCGCCAACGTACCTGGAAACAGTATCGACGTACCTGATGCACACGCCCCTCGACGCCTACGGAGGACCCGATGGAGCAAGTCCTGATTTCTCAGCCACGCAAAAAGCCATTAGCTACGCCATGACTTCGGTGTTTACTACCGGTGGTATTCGGGGCAAAACGCAGAATGTTGGCGGTGCGTTTTTACCCCGTTCGTTCAATATGGGATTATCCCGACGGGTATTTGAAGAAACGGGCGGTTTTGCCAAACGCGATATGGGCGAAGATATGGAGCTAAGTACCCGGCTCATCCGGCTCGGTTACCGCGTTGGACTCATCCCAAACGCAGTAGTGTACCATAAACGACGAGGTACGTTGGGAGCTTTCTTTCAGCAAATCATCAATTTTGGTCGAACGCGGGTGCAGTTACAGCGATCCTTCGGCATTCCTATCAAACTCGTACACACCTTTCCGGTTGTCTTCACCCTGGGTTGGCTCAGTCTGCCCATACTCTTTTTGTTCTGGGCCCCACTTGCCTGGTTCGGATTGGCATGTTATCTGCTGTTTGCCTTACTGGTGTTTCAGGACGCTACCCGGCGAGAGAAAAGTGTGGCAGTGGGTTGGTTAAGCCTTCAGGCCGCTATCACCCAACTTTCGGCCTACGGCTTTGGTTTTCTGGGTGAATGGTTGCACTTTTTTGATCAAAAAAAGGCAGCCTAGCCCATCCAAACATCGACCGGATGGTGAAACACCGTATTTTGCACCTCTTTCCTTCACCTTAACCCTCTGATGTAGTACATGGCCAACCCGATCAAAGCGCCCGGACAACGACTGGTTAAACGCATGAGCGCCCGCACCAAATGGTTGATTATGGCACCAGTAGGTCTTCTTTTGATCGGTTTTGGGCTGTGCGTTTTCCACGGTGCCGGCTACGAAATGCAAACAGGAGCCCCTTTTATGCGGTGGTTTTTGAAAGGAACCTACAGCTTGATTCTGATTAATGGAGGGCTATCTATTTTCGGATCAGCCATTCGCTTCCGGGTCATGATTGATACCCGTCAGATTATTCGGCAGGAGATGAAACGCCGCCAGAAAGAATTCAATAAAAAACGAAAAGCCCCATCACCGAAAAGGGATGGAGCTCCTTGAAACAGGTTTAGTGTTTGATGTTAAGCGTTTAACGTTGCCCTTCTAACCACTGATATGCTCATGCAGCAGAGCGACTTCAAACACGAAACATCAAACCCTGAACTCATTTTATGCTGCTTTATTTTCAGCAAAAGAAGCTTTGATAGCTTCTACGTCAACGTTTTTGATCGTTGGCTTGAGCGTCAGTTGCTTGATCGCTTTAACTGCATTGTTAGCGGTAGCGCGGTTTTTGCGCCCTTTCCGAAGTAGTTTGGTAACTCCCATTGTGATATATCGTTAATTGTCGGTTCAATTTTTGGAACGCAAAAGTAGGCATTTTCAGGCAAATAAGTGGTATCAATGCCGAATTTGCTCAACAATGCGCGTACTTACACCTTCTTCAGAAACTCGGTCCTCAGCACCATTGCTGTTCCACCAATCCGGCAATCGACTTCGGCGGGGTCTTCTGTCAACCGGATTTTCTTCACGGTGGTGCCTCGTTTCAAAACGGTAGATGACCCTCTTACTTTCAGATCCTTGATCAATGTTACCGAGTCGCCTTCACTCAAAATAGCGCCGTTACTGTCTTTTACGTCCATTTCTTTTTATGTTCAGTTACGTTAATTGTGCATTAGTACTCATCAGACAGTTCAGCGTTTCTCTGCCCAGGTTGCTGCCAGCGCATTTACCTGCCTGATCCAAAACTGCTTGCCTTTCCGATTCCAGTGACCATCGCCCGGATGATACCAGTCGGGATGTTGACGCAGGGTGTCGATTGTTGATAGAAGAGGCGCCTGTAAACCGGGATGTGCTTCTATTCGGGCGATCTGATGGTTATACGTCCCATACATTGGCTCAAGAACGGTCACCTTGTTTGGAATCAGGCAAATATAAACCTCATCAAAACCCTTGGCCAAATAGTGCTTCCGAATCGTGTTCAGGTTGGTCACCATCGTGTCTATTTGCTGGTCAGTCAGGTGTTTGAACGAACTTGCCCGGTTCACTGAATCGGCTTCAAACTCGTAAAAAAGATGCTGACGGTTAGAGGATAATCGAACACCTGAAAGGCGACCGAAAACAGCGTAGAGCAAGGCAGCTTTCCACTCTTTAATACGCAGAAACAACTCGTTGTTGAAGAGCAAAAATTCGAGGCGCTGATTGATCTGACTGCCAAACCGAAACTGTAGCCACACGGGTGCTGATGGTTTGTTGGCCACTACCACCTTCTCTACAGGGGCCAATTTCTCATCATCGGCAAATACAATACCGTTCTGTATATAATTGATGTGGTAATCAGGCCAGTACAATCGCTCCTGTAGCACCCGCTCAACAAACTCAAGCACCAGAATATTCTTTTTCGTGGTATCCAGCACCGCTTTAACCGTAGGTTCGTAGTTGGCCCAGCTATGAATATTACGGTTGCCCGCATAGAACGATGTATCGATGTGCGTGAAGCTGTCGCCAATGGTATATAGATCAACCGTGCTGTTCCGCTTGGCAGGCTTATCTTCCTGAGTAAGCGTGGCTTCGCGTATATAATCAACCTCCCGGAACTGAGCCAGGTTAGACAGATTATACAAATCTCCATAGTTATACTGATCTGGAATGACCTTGTGTCTGCTTAGCCAGCGTTGTGCAGATGGTGTAAGCGCCAGAATAAACAAAAACCCCGACCCAACCAGCATTATTCGTTGTAACCACTTGCCGATCATACTCAGAACTGAAAATAGATAAATTGATTGGCCGTGAACACACCAAAGAAATAGCAAAAAAGCACCAGCCCTGTAATGACCATCCAGAACTGATTCGTGTTGGCCTGGCGGGTAAACCTACTCCAACGGGGCTCCAGCGTTAACGCAGCGATGAGTAAAAAGCAAAAGACAAGTTCGGCATTCGAGATGGCTACCTGATACGTGTCGAATGGGTTCATTGTTAGAATTTTACCCAGAATCGCAAAGGCATCGCTCGTGGTGGCAGCCCGGAAAAAAACCCAGGTTAACGTAACCAGTAAAAACGTAAGCATCTGATTGACTCGATGACCCACCAGGCCTTTAACCTCCACGATTTGTGCTTCCGGCTCCTGTTTGACTCCTAACGCTTTTCGACGGTTGTGCGTTGTTCGTAACTGCCCGATAACCAGGTACATTCCATGCAGTAGCCCCCAGATAATAAACGTCCAGTTAGCACCGTGCCACAACCCACTTAGCCCGAACACGACGAATACGTTCAGGTACGTTCGGGATGCCGATCCCCGGTTTCCGCCTAGCGGAATATAAACGTAATCGCGAAACCAGCTTGATAGTGAAATATGCCACCGCCGCCAGAATTCGGCAATAGAGGCTGACAGGTAGGGTGTATCAAAGTTTTTCATCATTCGAATTCCCAATACCTGACCGGCCCCAATAGCAATGTCGGTATAGCCTGAGAAATCGCAGTAAATCTGAATAGAATAGAAGATGGCTGCCAGGAACAACGTTCCCCCATTGGCGGTATCTATCTGGCCAAACGCGGGGTCGACCACAAGCGCCATACGATCGGCGATGACCACTTTTTTCACGAAACCAGTCGCCATGAGCAGAAGGCCGCACCGCACCCTAACCCAATCGAATGGCTGAAAAGTATGAAACTGGTGGAGTATATTTTGTGGCCGTTCAATCGGACCGGCTACCAGTTGGGGGTAAAACAAAACGTAGAGCGCATACACAGTCAAATTACGTTCGGCTTTCTGGTTACCACGGTACACCTCAATGGTATAACTGATAGACTGAAATGTATGGAACGACAATCCGATGGGCAACACAATACCCGGAATAAGATCGCCAATCATTGGAACAGCGTATGGAATGCCGATTTCCGATAGCAGTGTGCCTATCTGTTCATTGAAGAAATCATAGTATTTGAAAATAGCCAACAGCCCAATGTTGGCCACTAAGCTAGTAATCAGAAACACAATACGTTGCCTGCCCTGTGCTTGTTCAATGTAAATACCGGCCACATAATCGATCAGAATAACCGCCCCTAGAATGAGCAGATAAACTGGAATAAAAGCCATGTAAAAATAACAACTAGCGGCTAAAAGAAGTATCCACCGACCTCGTAGTGGTAAACTAAAATAAGCAAGCGTAGTGAAGGCAAAAAACAGAAGAAAGTGAAGAGAATTAAAAAGCATTCAGTTTTATTTAGTTGGTAAAGCTTCAGTTACGGTGTACTATTCTCAAAAAAAATTATACTTAATCGACAAAGGTAACTCAAGTCTGGTAAAACCTGTTGTCAATTTCTAATTAGCAGGTAACCAGCCGTTCAGTAGCCATATAACCCACAGCTGTTTCAATGGCACCTGCGTACTGGAAAATCCCTCCGTACCTTTGTGGCATGAAACCATCACTAGTTAAAGGGACGCGCGATTTTGGGCCGGAGCAGATGAGCAAACGGCTGTTTATCTTCGATACTATTCGGCAAACGTTCCGCCGATTCGGTTTTCAGCCTTTGGAAACTCCCAGCATGGAAAACCTCTCGACGCTTACCGGTAAATACGGCGACGAGGGTGACCAACTCCTCTTCAAGATTCTCAATTCAGGCGATTTTGCGGCGGGGATTACCGAAGCCGATCTTGCTCAGGGTAGCAAAAAATTAACGCCCCGCGTTGCCGAAAAGGGCCTTCGCTATGACCTCACGGTGCCTTTTGCCAGGTACGTTGTTATGAACCGCCACGCCCTGCCCATGCCTTTCAAACGCTACCAGATGCAACCCGTTTGGCGCGCCGACCGGCCGCAAAAAGGGCGCTACCGCGAATTCTACCAGTGCGACGCCGACGTGGTAGGTACCGATTCACTCCTATGTGAAGCTGAAATTGTGCTAATGGTGCACGAAGTTTTTCGGAACCTCGGCGTGCAGGACTTTACCTTAAAGGTGAACAACCGTAAAATTCTGGCTGGCATTGCCGAAGCTATTGGCCGGGCAGGAGAAGAAAGCACACTGGCTGTAGCCATTGATAAGTTGGATAAAATTGGGCAGGAAAAAGTAGTGGCTGAACTACGCGAGCGGGGTTTTTCTGACGAAAACATTGAGGCTCTTCAGCCCCTGTTCACCATTAGCGGTATACCCGCTGACGTACTCGACAGCTTACGTACCTGGCTTGCTACCTCAGAACTTGCTCTGCAAGGCATTGCCGAGTTAGCCGAAACGCTACAGCTTGTTTCCAGCCTGGGGCTAACTGACTCACGCGTTGAGATTGATGTTACGCTGGCAAGGGGCCTCTCCTATTATACCGGGGCCATTTTTGAAGTGAAAGCTAACGGAGTGTCTATCGGTAGCGTCAGCGGCGGTGGTCGGTATGATAACCTCACCGGTACGTTCGGTATGCCGGGCCTATCGGGCGTGGGTATCTCCTTCGGTGTTGACCGTATCTACGATGTCATGGACGAGCTAGGGCTATTTCCAGCGTCGGCAGGTCAGGGCACCACGGTACTCCTCTCCTGCTTCGACACCGACGGCCGGGCGCTGGCCCTTCCCCTGCTGAGTCAGCTACGCGCCGCCAACGTACCTGCCGAATTGTATCCTGACCTGGCTAAAGTGAAGAAGCAGCTCGATTACGCCAATCAAAAGCAGATTCCCTACGTAGTGCTGATTGGCTCCGATGAAGTGCAATCGGGTTTACTGACCGTGAAAAACATGGTCACCGGCGAACAGCAAAAACTACCAGCAACTGCTATTGTTGATCTTCTGGCAAAGACCTTGTAGGAAATACAAGCGTAAGCCGTGAAGTTGTTCAGGGAGTCACTATATCAATTATTCTAAACCATGATCATCCAGACTCAGCCCAACCTATTTGCTTACGCAACCAGTGAACTTTCACAAGATGCCTTTATCTGCTGGCTGGCCGAATGGGCTGATCCGAAATGGAAACATGTAGACCCGATACTTCATCAGACAGGGCAAGCATTTGTTGCAGACATGATTCATAAAGTGCATGCTACCTTCAATCCGTCTACTATCGAGACCGTTAACGTTAAGCCTCAGTTTGAGAAGCTGGACATCCTTATTGAAATCAATAAGAACAAAGCTGATAAACTAGCGATTCTGGTTGAGGATAAAACCCATACTAGTAATCATTCAGGCCAGTTGGATCGTTACTACAAAATCGTTCAAGAAGCTGGGTATGGAGTGAGTCAAATGGTGCCCTTGTACTTCAAAACAGGGTACCAGTCGAGATTTGACACAATTGGCAAATTCAAGACGTACTTGCGTCACGACTTTCTAGCCGTGTTGCAACGGGGAAAGCAACAGGGTGTAGCTAATGCCATTTACGACGACTTCCTCGCCCATCTACAAAAAGTAGACTTTCTGATAAAGCAGTTTTCGATCAGACCAGTCGACAAATGGGAGTACCATGATTGGGTTGGTTTCTTTACGGTTCTATACGATCAGCGTTCCACTTTAAGCAGTTCCTCGGAAGACGACGGAGCGAACTGGGGGTACGTAGCCAACCCATCTGGCGGCTTTGTCGGTTACTGGTGGTATTTCAAACCTCAGTCTAATAAGACATATATGCCTTACCTGCAACTGGAACAGAATATCCTGTGCTTCAAAATTGAGGTTACTGATCCGGCAAACCAGAAAACGGCGCAGGACGAGGCTAATAGACTAATTCTGCAAGCTGCTCGTCAACTTGGTTTGAGTGGAGTGGAAAGGCCCAAGTATATGCGAACCGGCCGAGCTATGACAGTTGCTTACTGGAAAGAGTATATGGTTTTAAGTGGAGACAATTTAGATTCTGAGTCAACTATAGAAAACCTCATAAAAGCGCAGGTAATTTTGGATACAGCTTTTCCAAGTTAACAAACAGTTGAACGTCAAGCTGTAAGGTTGTCCCGTATTTCTTGGCAGATATCCAATCAGGAGATTCTGGCTATCTTTACCAGACACGTAAACGTTTAAACTGATGAAAGGCATTAATTTCTTAACCGATGACAGCGGTCGACGAACAGCCGTAGTCATTGATATTCAAACGTACGGCGAAGAACTGGAAGACTTCCTGGACGGTTTGGAGGCAGAAGCTAGGCGAAACGAGCCAAGGGAAGATTTTAACGCTGCCGTTGATCGCATACGCGTCGAAAAGCAGAATGGCTAGTTATAGCATCACGATTGCTAAATCAGCGGAGAAGGAATTAGCCAAATTACCAATAGACGTAATTGACAGAATTCAGTTAGCCGTTAACGCACTCGCCATTGAACCCCGCCCAACCAATTGTAAAAAGCTGAAAGGCTTTAAAAACTTGTACCGAATCCGCTCCGGTGATTATCGGATTGTGTACAGTATTGAGGACCAAGTTCTTTCCATAGAGGTTGTTCGAATAGGCAACCGAAAAGACATATATAGTTAATGCAATTTTCACACCTCCACTGCCACACCCAATACTCCTTACTTGATGGGCAGGCTGACATTAAAAAGCTGATTAAGAAGGCTAAAGCAGACAATATGCCTGCGGTAGCCATCACCGATCACGGCAATATGTTCGGCGTGTTCGAGTTTGTGGCCGAAGCCGCCAAGCAGGGTATCAAACCCATTGTTGGCTGCGAATTTTACGTGGTTGAAGACCACCACGTCAAGCAGTTCACCAAAGAGAAAAAAGACGTTCGGTACCACCAACTGCTGCTGGCTAAAAACGCTACAGGCTACAAAAACCTGGTGAAACTTTGCTCACTAGGCTACATGGAGGGCCTATACGGCAAATATCCGCGCATTACCAAAGCGCTCATCGAGCAGTATAAGGAAGGACTGATTGCTTCCACCTGCTGCATCGGTGCTATGGTACCGAAAACAATTCTAAAAAAAGGGGAAGAAGCAGGCGAGATCGAATTCAAATGGTGGCTCGACCGGTTCGGGGAAGACTACTATGTGGAACTGCAGCGCCACGAGATTCCCGATCAGATTAAGGCCAACGAGGTGCTGGTGAAGTTTGCCAAGAAGTACAACGTCAAGGTTATCGCCTCTAACGATTCGCACTATGTGGATCAGGATGACTGGGTGGCGCATGATATTCTACTTTGCGTAAACACCGGCGAGAAGCAGAGCACACCGTCGATGAAGGAATTCAGCGACGATGAGGCGATGCCTAAAAACACGCGTTTCGCCTTCTTCAGCGATCAGTTCTATTTCAAGAACACGCAGGAGATGACCACGCTGTTTAAAGACATGCCCGACGCCATCGACAACACCAACGAGATTGTGGGTAAGGTGGAGACGCTGAAGCTGAAACGCGACATCATGCTGCCCAACTTCCCCATTCCGAAGGAGTTTCAGCAGCACGCCGATGATGTCATGAACCAGTGGGAATACCTGAAGCACATGACCTACGAAGGGGCAAAAGTCAGGTACGTCGACATATCACAGGAAGTGCAGGAACGACTTGATTTCGAGTTGTTCACGATTCGAACGATGGGTTTTGCCGGTTACTTTCTCATCGTGGCCGACTTCATTAAAGCCGGGCGCGACATTGGCGTCATGGTGGGGCCCGGACGTGGCTCGGCAGCGGGTTCAGCGGTGGCCTACTGCATTGGCATTACCAACATTGACCCCATTAAGTACAACCTGCTGTTCGAACGGTTTCTGAACCCCGACCGGAAGTCGATGCCCGATATTGATACGGACTTTGATGATGAAGGCCGGCAGAAAGTGATCGATTATGTGGTCGACAAGTACGGGAAACAGCAGGTAGCGGCCATTGTCACGTATGGTACTATGGCGGCTAAATCGGCCATCAAAGACGTGTCGCGGGTGATGGATTTGCCCCTCAACGACGCTAATGCCCTGGCCAAGCTCGTGCCCGACAAGCCAACCTACAACATGACCCTAAAGCGGATTTTTGAAGATCCGATCGACGGGCCGGGTGGGCTATCAAATATCATTTCGCCCGACGAAGTAGAAAACGTTAGGAAAATGCGGGCGCTCGAATCAGGCGATCAGGGGGTAGGCCGCGTCATGAAGCTGATCGACACCGAAAAGGTGCAGAACGTACTGCAACAGGCGCGGCGTCTCGAAGGAACGGTGCGCAACACGGGCGTTCACGCGGCGGGGATCATCATTGCCCCCAGCGATCTGTCAGACATCGTGCCGGTCTCTACGTCGAAAGATACCAACCTGATTATCACCCAGTATGAAGGAAAAGTAATTGAAGATGCGGGGGTTATTAAGATGGACTTTCTGGGTCTGCGTAACCTTACCATCATCAAGGAATGTCTGCGATTGATCAAGCAGAACTACGGCATCATTATCGACATCGACAAAATTCCGCTCGATGATCCGAAACCGTACGAGTTATTTCAGCGAGGAGAAACAAACGCGATTTTCCAGTTTGAATCCGACGGCATGAAAAAGTACATGAAGGATTTGAAGCCTGACCGCTTTGAAGACCTCATTGCCATGAACGCCCTGTACCGCCCCGGCCCTATCCAGTATATTCCAAACTTCATCAACCGGAAACATGGGCGCGAAGCGGTGACCTACGACATGCCGGAGATGGAAGAATATCTGGCAGATACGTACGGCATTACCGTGTATCAGGAACAATTGATGCTGCTATCGCAAAAGCTGGGCAACTTCACCAAAGGGGACGCCGACGTGCTGCGGAAAGCGATGGGTAAGAAAGACCGCGCCACGCTGGATAAGATGAAGGGCAAGTTTATGGACGGCTGTGAAGCCAATAAACTCCCGCTGAAAGCCTGCGGTAAAGTATGGACCGACTGGGAGGCCTTTGCGTCTTATGCCTTCAACAAATCGCACTCGACCTGCTACGCCTTTGTCGCCTACCAAACAGCCTGGTTAAAAGCGCATTACCGGTCAGAATACATGGCGGCGGTATTGACATCCTGCCTGGGCAACATCGAAAAAATCACCTTCTTCCTCGAAGAATGTAAGAACATCAACATTCCGGTGCTTGGCCCGGATGTGAATGAATCGGAGCGGGTATTTGGCGTTAATAAAAAAGGCGAAATCCGGTTTGGCCTGGGCGCCATCAAAGGATCAGGCGATGCAGCAGTAGAAAACATCATTGCCGAACGTACCCAGAATGGACCCTTCACCGATATTTTCGACTTCATTATCCGGGTCAATCTTCGGACGGTTAACAAGAAAACCATTGAATCACTGGCGTATGCCGGTGCGTTCGATGCCCTGGACGAACAGGTTCACCGCGCCCAGTATTTCGAGGTACCGGCGGGAGAGAACGCCACGTTTATTGAAAAAATCATCCGATTCGCCAATACACACCACGCCGAAAAAGCGGCGGCTCAGGTGTCGCTATTTGGTGGCGGAGCTGGTAACGACGTGGCCATGCCCCGGCCGAAGCCACCCTTTGTACCGATCTGGAACCAGATCGAAAAGCTGAAATACGAAAAAGACGTAGTTGGGTTCTACATCACCGGCCACCCACTCGACGAGTTTCAGGTTGAACTCGACGGTTTTTGCAACTGCACCTTAGACAAGGTGTACGAAACCAACGCGCCAGACATTAAGATCGGGGGTATTGTATCGGCCGTGCAAACGCGCATTGCCAAAAACGGCAACCCCTTCATGATTTTTAAGCTCGAAGATTACCAGGGATCCATGGAGATGACCCTGTTTGGCGATGATTATGCCCGAATGGCGCAATACGTAGAAGTGGGCTTATTCCTGCACGTGACCGGTAAAACGCAAAACCGGTGGAACTCCGACCAACTCGAGTTTAAGCCAACCAGTATCCGCTACCTCAGCGAAATTCGGGAGAAGCTATGCAAAGAATTACTGATCACCCTCGACATTGCTTCCCTGAGCGAACACATGATTGCCCGCATCGATGAACTGATAAAAGCCCATCCAGGTACGTGTAGCCTGTTGATGAAAGTAGTGGATAATGACGAGCGCGTAGAAGTTGGCTTACTGTCGCGGTCGTTGCGCGTCGCACCAGCGAATACGTTACTCAACGGACTTCGGTCGCTCGACGGAGTCCATTGCAAAGTAGCTTAGTAAGCCAATAGAACGATTTTATTCCTTAACAGCATCTTTACAAAATAACCCATGCAGAGACTTCTCTATCTTTTTGTACCGCTGCTGTTGGCAGGAGCCTGTCAGCGTGCCTCGGTTCCCAACGCTAAACGTGTTGTTGTCACAGGCATAGACACGTCTAAAAAACCGGGCGATGATTTTTTCACCTATGCCAACGGTATATGGAGCGATACCGCCCAGATACCCGCAAGTCAGGCAGGCGTTGGGGCTTACTCGTTCATGAATTATCCGCAGCGCATACGGTTGCAGGCAATTCTCGACAGCGTTTCGGCGGGTCAACATCCGAAGGGTAGCCTTGAACAACAGGTAGGTGATTTTTACGCCAGCGGTATGGATATCGCCGCTATTAACAAACGGGGGTATGACCCCATCAAGCCTCTGCTCACCCGTATTGATGCCGTTTCGGACGTTTCTTCACTGTTGAAGCTGGTTGCTGAAGAACAAAAGGTAGGTAACCGGTCTATGATTGGTTTTTATGTGGGGCCTGATACACGGCGAAGCACCATCAATATTGCTCAGTTTAGCCAAACCGGCATTGGCTTACCCGAACGAGATTATTACATCAAGACCGATCCGTCGACTCTCTTGGTTCAAAAAGGATATAGGGACTTTGTTGCCCGCCTCTTTGAATTGACAGGCACTGAAGCGGCTGCTGCCCAGAAGAACGCAGCTGTTGTTTACGACATCGAGAAACAGTTGGCCATCGCACACAGGACCAACATTGAGCGTAGAGATGTGAAGGCCAACTACAATAAACTGGCCGTCGCTGAACTAGCGCAAAAACAGCCAACCCTGCAATGGGCTACATTATTAGCTGATTTAGGCGTTCAGGCTGATTCGGTTAACGTGGCACAACCGGCTTATTACGACAAGTTGAATACGCTATTGACGGCTATTGCCATTGAAGACTGGAAAGTCTATGTGAAAGCCCACACCCTAAGCAACTATGCCAATCACCTAAGCCAACCGTTTGTAGATGCATCGTTTGCCTATACCCAGATTCTGACCGGACAGGCAGTCATGAAATCAAGGGCCGAGGAAATGACGCAGGCAGTTGATGGTTCGCTGGGCGAAGCCTTGGCGCAGCTATACGTGAAAAAGTATTTTCCAGAAGAAGCCAAGAAACGCATGGTAGTTTTGGTCGACAATCTCAAAAAAGCCTTTGAAGCCCGGATCAATAAACTGGACTGGATGAGTGATTCAACCAAAACCAGAGCCAAAGAGAAGTTGTACGCGTTCTCCGAGAAAATCGGTTATCCCGACAAATGGCGCGATTATTCAAAGGTCGACGTAAAGAGAGATACCTATTTTGAAAACCGCTTATCGGCCAACAAGAACGACTACGTCCAGAGTTTGGCTAAGGTTGGTAAACCCGTCGACAGAACAGAATGGCGCACAACGCCGCCTACAGTAACGGCATACAACAATCCTCCACTCAATGAGATCGTATTTCCGGCGGGCATCCTCCAGCCTCCTTATTTCGACGTGAATGCCGATGATGCGCTGAATTACGGTGGTATCGGTATGGTAATTGGTCACGAAATCACCCACTCTTTCGATGATCAGGGCGCGCAGTATGATAAGAACGGCAACGTAACCAACTGGTGGACTAAAACAGACTACACAAAATTCAAGGGACGTACCCAGCAAGTGATTGATCAATACAATCAGTTTACGGTGCTCGATTCTGTTCACGTAAAAGGAGCGCTGACCGTGGGCGAAAACACCGCTGACATTGCCGGAGTGGCCATTGCCTACGATGCTTTTAAAATGACTGAGCAGGGTAAAAGCACCACGAAGCTGGATGGTTTTACCCCCGACCAACGGTTCTTTATCTCAATTGCCCGGATATGGCGCGTAAAAACCCGAAATGCGTACATGGGCATGTATGTCAACACCAATCCGCACTCGCCGGCAAAATGGCGCGTAAACGGACCGCTGATGAATTTCACCCCTTTTTACAACGCCTTTGACGTGCAACCCGGCGATAAGATGTACAAACCCGCGAATGCCAGGATAACTGTTTGGTAGTGTTCGTCTAACCAAGGGTAGCACTACTAAGCAGGTATTAACAAAGCATTAAACAGAAGAAGCCCCGCCATTAAGCGGGGCTTCTTCTGTTTAATGCCAGTGCAGCTACTGATTGACTGTAATCCAGAAGATTTTAGCTTATTTCAAGTTCAGTATAATATTCTGCAATTTTCAGAAAACGCAGAATATGTTAAAAGGTTTATCATTGTGAGTATATGGCTGTACTTTTGCCTTTATTTAATAGCAATATTTAATGAATCTTCTATTTAACGGCCATTTTCATTAAAATTCGAAGGCAAAAACCTTGCAACAGCCATTTTGTTAGATAAAATTTGCACGAAACCTAACTACTACCATCGTCGAGTCTAACAAAACAAACAGCATGAAAAAATCATTTTTACTTACATTTTTAGCAAGTTCAGCTTTAGCTGCCAATGCCACAGATACAACTAGTGTAAATAAGCCTCTGGCCATTCAGCCAGCCGTTGCTCCAGCAGTAGTAACCAGCCCAAAAGCAGAAGGAGAAGATACCGGTAAGTTTACGTTCTCAGGCTATCTCGATACTTACTATTTCGGCAACTTTAACAATCCCAAAAGCCAGTCGAACCTGGGTTTGAATGGTGAAGGCGTGTCGGGAACTGCCCGGGCATTTGATCAGCGTGCTGGTCAGTTCGGTATCGGTCTGATTCAGGCCAAAGCAGTATATACCGCCGACAAAGTAGACGCCGTGATGGATATGGCGATTGGCCCTTTTGCTGACTTGGGCAACTACGGTAACTACGTTGGTCCGTTGGGAGCAGGTTCTTCAGCCCTGGCAATTAAGCAGGCTTACGTTACTTTAAAGGCTACGCCAAAACTGTCGTTCACAGCAGGTCAGTTTGGTACACACATTGGTTACGAAGTAATCGACGCACCAGTAAACTACAACTACTCACTGTCGAACCTGTTTAACAACGGTCCTTTCTACCACATCGGCCTGAAAGCTCAGTACTCCTTCAGCGACAAAGCGTATTTGATGCTCGGTGTGGTAAACAACGTGGATAACCTGTACGACAACAATAAGAAGAAGGGACTGATTGGTCAGCTGTTCATTTCACCAGCCGCCAACTGGAATGTGTACCTGAACGGTATTGTATCGAATGAAGCATCGGACGATGTGACGGGTGTACCAGCTGACGATGCCAGCTACTCACTCTTCGATTTGACAACGACCTACCAGTTGACCTCTAAATTCTTCCTGGGCCTGAATGCAGCCATCGGCTCACAGAAAGGTGATTACCAGGGATACGGTGGTCCATCAACAGCGGCAAGCTGGAGCGGTGTGGCGGTGTATTCAAACTACTCGTTCACCGATAAGTTTGGCCTTGGCGTTCGTTACGAAACATTCGATAACAAAGATGGAGCCCGTGGTTTGCTTGACGCATCAGGTATGGGTGCCAGCGTGAACTCGATCACCTTCACCGGCAATATCATTTCGGCGGGTGGCCATGTGCTGCTAAAGCCAGAACTACGGATCGATTCATATTCAGCTGATAAGTTTGAAATGAACGACGGTTCACTCAGCAAAAGCCAGGCAACCCTGGGTATGGCTGCCATCTTCAAGTTCTAAAAAATAGGCTATTTGTCTGTTGGTGTTGAGCCAACAGACGAATACATAACCAATTTTTCTTACAACAAAACCAGTTAACTGTCATGCAAAAACCCGCAATTATTCCACTGCTCATTCTGCTGGCTATCAGCTTATGGGCCGTACTTAGCCCGTCGGTGCCTACCACCATCGTGACCGAAGGCATCAACTCTGGCGACACCGCCTGGATGCTTATGGCTGCTGCCCTTGTGCTCTTGATGACGCCCGGTCTGGCGTATTTCTACGGCGGTATGGTTAGCAACAAGAACGTTATCTCTACCATGTTACAGAGTTTTGTAGCTATGGGTGTGATCAGCATTATCTGGGTAGTTTGCGGTTTCAGCCTGGCCTTCGGTGATTCAATCGGTGGTTTCATTGGTGATCCTCGTACTTTCCTGATGTTCAAAGGCGTACTCGACGGTAAGCCGTGGCCGCTGGCAGCAACAATTCCACTGGTTGTGTTTGCTTTCTTTCAACTGAAGTTTGCCGTTATCACTCCTGCCCTCATCACCGGTTCAATGGCCGAGCGGATCAACTTCCGGTCATACGTGCTCTTCATGATCCTGTTCAGCCTGTTCGTTTACGCTCCATTAGCACACTGGACATGGCACCCAGAAGGAATCCTGTTCAAACTCGGTGTGCTTGACTTTGCCGGTGGAACCGTAGTACACATGTCGGCCGGTTGGGCTGCGTTGGCAGGTGCGCTGTACCTGAAGCGTCGTAAGAGTCACGTGAGCGCCAGTTTCCTGCCACCTGCCAACATTCCTTATGTGCTGTTGGGTACGGGTCTGCTGTGGTTTGGCTGGTTTGGTTTCAATGCCGGTTCGGCCGTTGGTGCTTCTCCCCTGGCTGCTATCGCTTTTGCTACTACAAATACGGCCGCTGCTTCGGCTGGTTTGGGCTGGGTATTGTTCGATGCCGCCAAAGGCAAGAAAGTGTCGGCACTTGGTTTCTCAATCGGCGCGGTAGTTGGTCTGGTAGCCATCACGCCTGCGGCCGGTTTCGTTACCATCCCACAAGCTATCTTCATTGGCACAATCGCTTCGATGGTTTCTAACTTCGTTGCTCACCTGCGCTCTAAGTCAACGCTTGACGATACGCTCGATGTATTCCCTTGCCACGGTGTAGGCGGTATGGTTGGTATGCTGATGACCGGTATTTTCGCTAGCAAAGGCGTTAACTCAGCCGTTGTTGACGAAGGATTGGCCTACGGCTTCACCAAGCTGTTCACCAACCACCTGATCGCGCTGGTAGCGGTATCAGCCTTCGCTTTCGTTATGTCGCTGCTGCTTTTGAAAGTAACTGACCTGATCCTGCCCCTGCGCGTTTCAGAAGCCGACGAAAAAGAAGGTCTCGACATCAGTCAGCACGACGAGTTCCTGATCGACGCCTAATTACGATTTTTACTTTTCTGGCACGTCGGCTGAATCGGAGATTGACTCTATCAGCTCAGGCGATTACTTAAACACTTCAACTCTGAACTAAAATATAACGACAAACCCACAGGCTAAGGTGTTCGTACGTGGCCTCGGCTACGGCCCATCGGACTGTGGTTTTGTTGTACTCGTTGAAGGTATCTGCTTCTGGCGGATACCTTCTTTGTTTTCCCCCAAGCCGGCAGGTTGTACCTTTACGTATATGACACGCTCATCTCTTTGGGGACGTACCCGCGACGGACTGAACTTTGCCGCCAAACTTACACCCCGGCGTATAGCCAATGCCGTGCGTGTGCTAACTAGCTTTTACGCCTCCCGGCAGTCGGGTCAACCCAATCAGCGAGGACTGCCCGTATCGCTCTCGGTTGAACCTACGACCTCCTGCAACCTGCGCTGCCCCGAATGCCCTAGTGGCCTACGTTCATTTACCCGCCCTACCGGCATGCTGGGTGTAGATCTGTTTAAACGAACCATCGATGAGTTGCACGACACCCTACTGTATCTGATTTTCTATTTCCAGGGCGAGCCCTATCTGCATCCCAATTTTTTAGAGTTGGTCCGTTACGCGACTGACCGTAAAATTTACACAGCCACCAGTACCAACGCCCACTACCTCACCGACGATAACGCCCGCAAAACCATTGAATCAGGCCTGGATCGGTTAATTATTTCGATCGATGGCACCTCGCAGGATGTGTATGAACAGTATCGGGTGGGTGGCAACCTGAACAAGGTGCTGGAAGGCACCCGAAATCTGATTCGGTGGAAGAAAGAATTAAAATCAGCCACACCACACGTAATTTTCCAGTTTTTGGTCGTGAAGCCCAATCAACATCAGATTGATGAGGTGCACGCATTGGCCCGCGAGTTGGGCGTGGATGAGGTAAAACTAAAAACCGCTCAGATCTACGACTACGAACAAGGATCAGACCTGATGCCGACCATTGAAAAATACAGCCGCTACGCCCAAAAGCCCGACGGTACATTCGGAATTAAAAACGCCCTGCTCGACCATTGCTGGCGCATGTGGCATTCATGCGTCATGACCTGGGATGGCCGAATTGTGCCCTGTTGCTTCGATAAAGACGCCGATCATCAGTTGGGTACGTTGCAGGACCACAGCTTCAGGGAAGTGTGGTTCAGCGACGCTTATCGCCGTTTCCGCCAAACACTGATCCAGAACCGGGCCGAGATCGACATGTGTAAAAATTGTACCGAAGGCGCTAAGGTGTGGGCATAAATTAAGTTTCAGGTTTCAAGTTTCAGGTTTCAAGTGCGCTGCTTACCAGCGAGTTGGCATTTAGCAATGCACTTAAAACCTGGAACCTGAAACCTGAAACTTTTTATTGTGAAACATTTTCGTGAAACGTTTCTTGGAAAGCTAACTTGGTTCCGGCATCTTTGGGACTGCAACGAACAAACCCATGGGTAAAGTTATTGCCATTGCCAACCAAAAGGGTGGCGTCGGTAAAACCACAACAACGATTAACCTGGCTGCCAGTCTGGCCGCTTTAGAATTTCGAACGCTAATTGTCGATGCTGATCCTCAGGCGAACTCCACCTCCGGGCTGGGATATAACCCTAAGGAAATCGAGAATAGCATATACGAGTGCATGATTGAAGATGTGCAGACGCGCGATGCCATCATTCAGACCGACTTCCCTAATCTCGATCTGCTTCCCTCCCATATTGATCTGGTAGGTGCCGAAATTGAGATGATCAACCTGCAAAGCCGGGAAGATAAAATGAAGGAGGCCCTGAATCAGATTCGCGATGATTATGATTTCATCATCGTTGACTGCTCACCTTCACTTGGCCTGATTACCATCAACAGCCTGACCGCTGCCGATTCAGTGATTATTCCGGTACAGTGCGAATACTTTGCGCTGGAAGGCCTCGGTAAGCTACTCAACACGATTAAGATCATTCAGTCGCGGCTAAACACCGATCTGGCTATTGAAGGCATTCTGCTCACGATGTACGATCTGCGGGTACGTTTGTCGAATCAGGTAGTGGGCGAGGTGACCTCGCATTTTCAGCAGATGGTGTTTCACACGATTATTCCCCGGAATATTCGGTTGAGTGAGTCGCCTAGTTTTGGGGTACCTGTACTGGCGCAGGATGCCGACAGCAAAGGAGCAATCAGCTACCTGAACCTGGCCCGCGAAATTTTGGTCAAAAACGGCCTCATGCCACAGGAGACAGTTTAAATGTCTAATGTCCAAAGTCCAAAGTCCAAATCAGCCCAGTTGGCTAACCTTAGACATTGAACGGTTGGACCTTGAACTCATTTTCGATGAATACGACAAATGCGAAGGCGGGTGCGCCAAAAAACAATAAAATGATGGGCCTCGGTCGGGGGCTTGGTGCCTTGCTGCAAGACAGCGACGGTCGGCAACAGACTAAACCTTCGCCCTATGAGTCGATCAGCACCATGTGCGAGATTCAGCTCGATCAGATCGAAACAAACCCGTTCCAGCCACGTACCCGGTTCGACGAAGAAGCCCTGAACGAACTGGCCGATTCTATCCGCGTGCAGGGCATTATTCAGCCCATCACGGTACGGCAACTAGGCAAAGACCATTACCAGCTTATCTCGGGCGAACGCCGATTGCAGGCGTCCAAGATTATTGGCATGTTGCACATACCAGCCTATGTGCGTACGGCGAATGATCAGCAGATGCTGGAAATGGCCTTGATCGAAAACATTCAGCGTGAAAACCTGAACTCGATCGAAATTGCCCTCTCCTATCAGCGGCTAATCACCGAATGCAGCCTGAAACAGGAAGAATTGGGCGAGCGCGTCGGAAAAAACCGGACAACGGTTAACAACTACATCCGGTTGCTGAAGTTACCCCCCGCCATCCAGGCATCTCTGCGCGACACCCGGATCTCGATGGGCCACGCCAGGGCAATCATCAACATCGAGAACCCGGAGACACAGATCAAGCTTTTCAACAAGATTATTGAGGAAGACTGGTCGGTACGAAAGGTAGAAGAAGCAGTACGCAACCTCTCCATGGCCGATGATAATGGGCCGATACGTAAGACAACGCTACCCAAACAGGAAATGCGCAGTCTCCAATTCAAACTCTCGTCGATGTTTGGCAGCAAAGTGGTCATCAAGGCCGATGAAAAGCATACGGGTGAAATCAAGATTCCATTCACCTCGCAGGAAGACCTCGACCGCATTTTGAACGTGCTTAACTATTCGGCTTAACATAGTTTAAGAACCAATACAGTGTCATTTCGACCGGCGTTTACGTTACGAGCTTAGCTACAAACGTTCGCGCCGGTCGCGTTATTACCGGGTAAACAAGTGAAAAACAAGGTTCTTTTCTTCGGGCAGATCCACGCCAGACATATCCATAAGGAACGTCTACTTCTTTGCCTCCTGTTGTGGCTGGGTGTCTTTATGCCAGGTACGTTGCTGGCCCAAACGCCCGATACCACCCGGCAACGCCCTATTATTCGTCCCGGTGTACCGGCTCCAGATACACTGACCCCTGAAATGGCGACCGAAAATGCTGCCCTACTAGTTGATTCCCTACTGGTTGATGAAGGCGACAGTGTGGCGGTTGATACCGTGCAACTCTCCGAAAAAGCCACCGCCGAAATCCGCAAGATCATTCCCAAGCGGGCGGCGCTGCTATCACTGGCTATGCCGGGTCTGGGACAGATTTACAACGGCCAGAAATGGAAAGCCCCCATTATCTATGCTGGTTTCGGCGCGTTGGGGTATTTCATCGTCACGTATACCGGTAACTATCAGGAATACCTAACTGGGTATAGAACCGCTTCAGCCATGACGGTAGACCCAGTCACACAACTACCTATCACCGACCCGAGGGATAAGGTAGCCATCGTAAACGGTCGTGAACTGGACCTTAATCAGTTGAAACAGGGTACCGATTTCTGGCGGCGCTGGCGCGATTACAATATTATCTTTACAGCCCTATTCTGGGGTCTGAACGTGGTGGATGCTAATGTTACAGCCCACCTGAAAACGTTCGATCTATCAGACAGCCTCACCATGAAATACGCTCCTACCGTCATACCATCGCCCACGGGCTTTGCACCAGGCGTAAAGCTGACCATGACGTTTAAAAAGTAGCCTTAAAACACGTAGTAGTACCAATGAATATTCTTTTACTCGGTTATGGCAAAATGGGCAAAGCCATCGAACAAATTGCCCTCGACCGTGGCCATCAGATCGTGGGTCGGATAGACCTAAACAACCGCGCTGACCTCGACACCCTTGCCGACGATGCCGTAGATGCCGTTATTGAGTTCAGTTCGCCAGAATCGGTTGTCGATAATTTACGCTATTGCATTGGGCGGGGTTGGGCAGTCGTTTGCGGTACTACCGGCTGGCTTAGTCAGCGGGCGGCTATCGAGGCGGCTGTGCGCGAGCGGGGCAGCGCTTTTTTCTACGCATCGAACTACAGCATTGGTGTCAATCTATTTTTCAGACTCAACAAAACGCTGGCTAAGTTCATGCACGATTACCCGGCCTATCAGGTGTCGATGACAGAGGTGCACCATACTGAAAAGAAAGATGCTCCTTCGGGTACGGCCATCACACTGGCCGAGGGTTTGCTGGATCAACTGCCCCACAAAAACCGTTGGGCCGTTTCGGAAGTCGACAAACCGGCTGAAGGAGACGTTGCTAACGCTATTGTGATCGATTCCGTACGCGAAGGCAACGTACCTGGCACCCACGTAGTCCGGTTTGAGTCGGAGGTAGATCGCATCGAGATTTCGCACGTGGCCCACAGTCGGCAGGGATTTGCGATTGGTGCGGTAGTGGCGGCTGAGTGGCTAGCCCCGCGTAAAGGCATTTTCGGCATGGACGACCTGCTCGGAGAATGACAAGTAGCCCCAACCACCGGACAGGCGGTTGGGCGATTGCAGCCAAATGATTGTATTTTTGTCGAATAAACAAAGTTCGTTGGTCAGCGTTCGGGAACAGGTACTTGCCCCAAACAACTGATCACGCACCAAGAACATCAATTTCCTGTGTCTGAAATCAACACAACAACGAAGGCCACTAAACCGGTCAGGAAGAAATCAGCCCTTCGCGAGTGGCTCGATTCTGTTTTGTTTGCGGTCGTAGCGGCAACGCTTATCCGCTGGCTATTTATGGAAGCCTTCACCATTCCTACTCCCTCTATGGAGCGGAGCCTGATGGTGGGTGATTTCCTGTTTGTCAGTAAGTTCCACTACGGTACCCGTACCCCCAAAACACCGTTGCAGGTTCCGCTCACCCACCAGAAAATCTGGGGTACCGAAATTCCTTCTTACCTCGACTGGATTCAACTGCCTCAGTTTCGTCTACCCGGCTTTTCGAGCGTGAAAAACGGCGACGTTGTAGTCTTCAACTTCCCGCCCGAAGATCAGTATCCCACTGACCTGAAAACGAACTACATCAAACGCTGTATGGGTATTGCCGGCGATGTGCTGGAGGTACGTCACCGGCAGGTGTTCGTAAACGGCAAAGCTGCTGAAGTACCACCTTTCTCGCAGATGTCGTATTTTGTAGAAACAACCAAAGGTGATCTAGACGACGCGTTTTTTCGGGAGTACGCGATTATCAACGATTACCCAAATAGCACCTTTAACTGGCAGCCGATCGAGCAGCTCGATTCAGTATCGAGAACCAATAAGGTTGTTGGCTACAAACTGAACACAACTGTTGAAACAATCGAAAAGCTAAAAACACTCGACTGGGTTAAAAAGGTGACGCCTTACGACGAAGAGCCCGGCGAAACGCCACCAGCCTATTCGCAATTGTATGCAGGTACAAAATTTAACTGGACGGTTGACAATTTTGGCCCTGTCACAGTGCCCAAGGAAGGCGTAACGGTACAACTCGACGAAAAAGCGATCGCTCTCTATGGCACCGTTATCAAAAAATACGAGGGCAACGAAAATGTAGAGGTTACCGACAAATCCATTTCAGTTGGAGGAAAAGCCATCACATCGTACACCTTCAAGCAGGATTACTACTTTATGATGGGTGATAATCGCCACAACTCGCTTGATTCACGCTTTTGGGGTTTCGTACCCGCCGACCACATCGTAGGTAAAGCCGTCTTTATCTGGATGTCGATTGACCCAAATCCAGCTAACGCCGCCAACAAGATTCGTTGGAACCGGCTGTTTAGCGTAGTGCATTAAAGTTTAGTCTGGATAGTCGTTAAATAAGGAGTCCTGAGTCTGGAAAGTCATTGCTAGTAGCGACTATCCAGACTCAGGACTCCTTATTTAACGACTATCCAGACTAAACTTAAAAAGTCCTGAGTCTGGCTAGTCAATGCTTAATAGCGACTTTCCAGACTCAGGACTCTTTTTTTAACGACTCTCAAGACTAAAAGCTCCTACTCTTCTGAGTGTAGCCAGGCTTTCTTGGCTAGTAAGGTTTCTTCGTCTTCTTCGTGCTCAGGGTCGGGCACACAGCAATCTACCGGGCAAACGGCAGCACACTGCGGCTCTTCGTGAAATCCTTTACACTCTGTGCATTTATCGGTAACGATATAATAAAACTCGGCAGAGACCGGTGCTTGTGGTGATTTTCCGCTAATCACGGTACCATCACCAAAGTCAACCACATCGAGGGCTGTACCGCCACCCCATGTCCACTCTACACCACCTTCATAGATGGCCGTGTTTGGGCATTCTGGTTCGCAGGCACCACAGTTGATGCACTCCTCAGTAATCATAATGGCCATAATCGAAGCAATTTAGCTGGCTAATAATCGGGGAACTGATATTGAGACAACAAATATAAATATTTAAAGTTGGCGGGAGGCGGAAAAAAGTAATAGTTGACATCAGTAATTGACAAATCCGATCATCGAATTGTCAGTCTTACCCTCTAATAACGTTGCAGTTAGTTATTCCACACCCTTCGCTTCTTCCTGCTTTTTCTTCTCTTCTTTTTCGCGGCGTTTCTGCTCACGACGTTCCTGGCGAAGCTGTTTTCGGGTCTTCACCGTATCGCTGGCAACGGCCTCGTCGGCAGGGCGTGCAGTGCGTGGCGTCGGGGTTTCGTCAACAGATTGTTGAGTGGCAGGCTTCTGATCATCGTCGGGATTGCCATTTAGCAGCCGGTTAAACAAGTCATCCATACCTCCGCCTTCATCGGCAGGATCGGTGCCCAAACTATCCGACTCAAAAAAGTCCTGTGGCATCACTTGCCGTCTCAGGCTTTCGCGTAGCCGTACATCATAAAAGCCATAGGCTCCGCTATCTGGCTGCGTGAGGCCTCGTTTCGCCATAATTCGGCCAATGATCCTAAAGTATCCGCGCACATTACGTACCTGAAGTGAGCCGTCGGGCTGGAAATACGTTAGCGCTTTTTTGGGACTTGGCACCACAAAGGCCAGAAAAATACTTTCACCTAAATTGAGTTCTGCGGGCGTTTTATCAAAATAATAGCGAGCCGCTTCACCAATGCCGTAAATATTTTTACCCCACTCAATGATGTTCAAATACACCTCGAACATCCGCTCTTTAGAGACCAACTGCTGATTCTCCATCAACCAGACAATTAGAATTTCTTCGACCTTGCGTGACAGTGTTTTGTTCCGGTTCAGAAACACGTTCTTTACCAATTGCATCGACAGTGTGCTTGCACCACGCTTAAACGAACCGGCCTTGTAATTGGTCGCAATCGACACACGGAACGCCTTTTCATTAAAGCCTTTATGCGTGAAAAAATTGTAATCTTCCGAGGTAAGCACCGCATTTTTCAGGTCAGACGCGATGTAGCTCAGGGGCGTGAAGTCGGGATTGGCATCTGATACGGTAATGTCACGAACCGGCTTCTCTTTTTCGTAGGGAGTATAGACGAACGGCTGATTGATACGCCGGAAATCGGTGCGTCCCATGGCCAGAATCTTAAACTCGTTCGATGTGAGGCCAGAGTCGAACTTTACGGAATCGGGAAGGCTCGTGTCGAAGTTGAAGTTCAGATCATAGCGCAGTTTACCGGCGACCTTCATACCGTCGAGTGAGGCAAATAAACCTTTCGGAAATGAATTGAACAGAGCCTGCGCATCCAAGTCATCTGTATGCAACTGCACGTCGAAAATTTTTCCTGTACCAGCTTTGGTATCAGCCAGAGTATACTTCACAAAAGGGTGGGCGCTCACTTCACCCAAATACAACGTTGAACTGCTATCGACCCCCACATAGTTTTCGCCCACAAACAGATTGGCGTCTACCGCAGCGCGCTGTACCACCACATCGGTTGGCGAAAGCGCCGGATGATTTAACCGCAGGTTACGAACCGAGCCAATGCCCTCCAGCCGAAACTCCCCGCCCGAGCGGTCAACATCACGCAATTCGGCATGAAGGGTATCGGCCTGCGCTTTTAGCTTGAAACGACTCTCCAGATACTTGATTTCAAGAGGCTTGCCAACAGCATAGAGATCAATATTGTATTCTTTATCCGAGGGTGATGCGTCTCCGGTTATGTGCCATATAGCTTCGCTTCCGTTGAGCAACAGCGTTGAGGTCACTTCGCCGTTGTCAATTTTAGCCTCAGATGCCAGCAGGTTTAGTTGCTGTTCGTTATCGATCACCCGGAAATCGAAGTTCTTCACATTCAGATCATCCGGTATTTTAGTCAGCAGATTTTCGATCAGGTTTTCGGCCACATCAGCCAAATTCGTGTTGGATCTGGGTTTCCGGGTAGCCGTTGAGTCTTTCGGTCGCTTCAGAATGGTATCCAGGTTAGTCAGCGAATCTCGTTTGACTACCTGAAAAAAGCCATTTTCTACCGACAGTTCAGACAAGGCAATATTGCCAACCAATAATGGCCACAACCGAACACTCACCTGTACCTGATCAATACGGGTCAGACTATCCCGGTTGGCTGGCACTACCGACACATCGGTTACCGACAGCGAGGTGAGACCAGTAAAGTTGGCCGACCCGATATGCAGCGTGAGGTCGTAGTCTCGTTTGGCTTTTTTTATAGCCCGCTCAATGGCTATACTGAGCAGGCGCTCACGCTGATTGTAGGCGTAAACGGCTCCGGCTATGCCCAGTACCAGCAGTGTTAGCACAGTCCAGGCAGAATAGCGCAGGACATTGCGTTTGTTAATTGGCATTTCGTTGCGAATAGTGCCGTAAAAGTACGGATTTCAGCAAGTGAACGCTACCCAACCCGTCGGCATTGTTGATTACAAAGTACGTAACAACAAAACGGGCAGCAATGTGCCACCCGTTGTGTTTGCTATAAAAAGCCTGATTTTAACGAGAATTAACGGCTTCCCAGAGGGAATAAATAACCCACAGACAATTGCCCTAGGAACGGTTTACCGGGAGGGTTACCAAAATCAAAGCTATTTTTTGTGTCGCCGAGTGTGTAATAGCCCCGAGCTTCAACGGTAAACTTGCCCGATCCGGCTGGTATACCCAACCCAAGCCCCAACGCGCCACCATACGCGATAACTGATTCTGAGTTGCCGGCATCGAGCGAATAGGCGCCGTAAGGGCCAACGTTCACAAAAAAGCGCGTAGCACCCTGCTGCCCGAACTGAAACTTAGCCAGCAAAGGAACCACAATACTGTTTACCGGCTCTGTTGTAGTAGTTATGGTAGTGGCGGTTCGTGTTATAACGGTTCTATAATCCTGGTGAAAGTTAATCTCGGGCTGAAAGGCGACACCGCCACGGCCAAACTGGAATACGACGCCAGCATGGAAACCATATATTGGGTCGGGCGTAATGTCCAGAAAACCGCCCAATCCATCGGCTACCTGTTGTCTTTCTAAAAACGCCGTATAATTGCCACCAAGCCGCACGCCAATATAGGTACCTGCTTCACCCGAAGATGCCTTTTCAGCGCGACGGTCGGCCCGGGTAGCCATTTCGTCAGAATCACGCGTCCGGCCTTTTCGCCCCGTATTAGGCACTGTAGACTGCGGCTTTATTCCGTGTAATTCGTCGTACATCTGTTGCTTTTTCACAGCATCCAGTGTAGCAGCGTTTTCGGGTTCTGTGCTTGGGAATGTCAATGTTGAGGCCGCTGCTTCTGTAACCACCGGCGCTACGGTTGTAGCCCGTGGTTTGGTTACTACTGGCTTTTTAGCTGCGGTGGTGGTCGCTTTTTTAGTTGTCGAGGCCTTTTGAGCGGTAGTAACAGGCTTCTTGGTGGTCGTTGCTTTTTTCTTGGGGGTAGTCTGCGCGGTAGCGACCGACAGGCTGAAGCAAAAAAGCAACAGGGCGACTATTGACTTCATAAAAAGATGTGGTTGACGGGTGATCGACGTGTTGAACAAAGTTGACAGGTTATTGAATGACTTACTATTTCATTTGAGGTAACGGCTCTGGATGCAAGATTTTTTTCAAACAAAGCCAACACTTTCTGCTTATACCGTTAACGTATACTAGTAGACAATGACAACTCAACATCCCAGAACAGCCCTGATTACAGGCGCAAATAAAGGCATTGGATTTGAAATAGCCCGCCAATTGGCTAAACGTGGTTTTGCTGTATTTGTTGGCTCACGCGACATGACAAAGGGACGCGCCGCTGCGCAAGCTCTGTGCGATGAGGGTTACGAGGCCACTTTTATCCAGCTCGATGTTACCGATCCAGTTAGTATAAAACAAGCAGCAGGTACATTCTCCCAAAAAGCCAATCATCTGGATGTGCTCATTAACAACGCGGCCATTCTGGAAGATCACGGCGAAACCATTCTGAAATTGAACCCTGAACTGCTCGACCGTACACTCACCACGAATGTAAAGGGTGTGATCATGGTAACGCAGGATTTTTTGCCCTACCTTCAGAAAAGCCCGAACAGAGAGCAGATTGGCTCCCGAATTATCAACGTATCGAGCGGAGCCGGGGCACTGGAAAACATGCACACCTATGCACCTGCCTACAGTATCTCGAAAGCAGCCCTTAATGCCGTAACGCGGCAGTTTGCCGGTGCTTTGCCGGATATGGCGGTCAATTGTGTGAACCCCGGCTGGGTACGTACCGACATGGGCGGTAGCAGTGCGTCAGACTCGGTTGAGAAAGGAGCCGAAACTATTGTCTGGCTTGCTACCGATGCATCTCCCGCTGAAACGGGCAAATTTTGGCTCGATAAACAGGAGACAGCCTGGTAAGTAGCACTCGCCGAACCAGTACATTTAATCGGTACCTTAGCCCTTCTTTTTTGAAAGCTGGTTACTCATCGATTCACCATTCATGCTTCTCCTGATTGCGCTCTTTGTGGTTGGTCTTGTCTATGCCTCAGCCGGGCACGGTGGAGCCAGTGGTTACATAGTCACCATGACGCTGTTGGGGGTTGCTCCGGCGGTGATCAAACCAACAGCGCTGTTGCTTAACCTGTTTGTTTCGTCGGTTGCGTTCATTCAGTTTTACCGGGCTGGCCATTTCCGGTGGAACACGTTCTGGCCGTTTGCCCTGGCCAGCGTACCACTGGCCTTTTTAGGGGCCCGCCTCCCCCTCTCCGATCAGTTGTACCGGCAACTACTGGCGGGGTCGCTTTTGCTACTAGTTATCCGTCTCGTCTGGTCGGCCCGGGCCGACGAAACCGATTCTCGACCCGTTCCGCTGGGAGTTGGTCTCGTGACTGGCGGTGGTATTGGGTTGCTATCGGGGATGCTTGGTATTGGCGGCGGTATTATTCTGAGTCCGTTGATGTTATTTTTTGGTTGGGCTACTACCCGCCAAACGGCTGCCACATCAGCTCTGTTCATCTTTGTCAATTCCTTGTCTGGGTTAGTCAGTCTGCTGGCAAAGGGGTACACGCCCGACCCGCAGCAATATGCCTGGATTTCAGCAGCTTTCGCAGGCGGACTGGTGGGTGGTTATCTGGGGAGCCGTCGTTACAGCATTCCAACTCTCCGGTATGTGCTGGCAGCAGGCGTAGGGATTGCCTGTCTGAAACTACTCCTTTGAACAGACCACAGGACCGCTCAATGGGTCGGGGGAACTAAAGACTTCGGGTGGGGTTTATGGCATTGAAAGAAATTTGAACGACTTAAAACTCAAGTATACTCATGGCAGCAGGATCACGGGCTATCGAAGCGACTGACGCTAATTTCAACGACCTCATTAATTCAGACATCCCCGTTTTGGTCGATTTTTGGGCCGAATGGTGTGGCCCCTGTAAAATGATTGGACCCGTTGTGGAGCAGCTCGCCGCCGAATTCGATGGCAAAGCGGTTATCGCCAAAATGGACGTAGACCAAAATGCGCAGGTGCCCATGCAATTCGGTATCCGTAGCATTCCAACCCTGATGGTGTTCAAAAACGGTCAGATGGTTGATAAAGTAATTGGTGCTGTACCCAAGTCAGTACTGGAACAAAAACTGAATGCCCAAATGGCGTAACGCCTGAGGTCTCAGCAATTCGTAAAAAGCCAGCCTTTCGGGCTGGCTTTTTTATTGGTCAAGTCTGGGGTTCATTGGGCCAGTCCCATAACCGTTTATCCGTATTGGCTGTTGTAGGTTTCACACAAGCGTGTAGTATTGTTCCGTCAACCACGATTTATCAACTATGGCCGATTCTGCCAAAAATGCTGACAAGAGTTTAGGCGATAAGCTGTTAGGTTTCTTTATCAAAGAAGACCCAGCAAACGCTAACGTACCTGCTGCCCAACCGGCACCTAACCGCTCGGGTCCTGCCATGACGCCTACACCGGCCCCACTACCCTCGTCGACAGGCGCGTCAACCAGCGGCGTTACCGGCTCGGTTGATACTAAGTTCGTTGATCATTTCTCGGGCGTACTGAGTAAAGCCAACCTACAGGGGCCGGACTACTTCGAGTTTCGCGAAATTCTTCGTAATCTGAGTAACCTGGGCTTATCAGAAGAAAAACAGTTTCAGGCCGCCTGGGCCAGTTTCAAGGCCATGGCAGGCACTGGTGACCCCGGCGTATTGGCTACAGCGGCCAATCAATACCTAGCTGCCCTGAGTACAGACCGGGATGCTTTCCTGAAAAGTGTCGACGCAGCTATGCAGGACCGGGTGGGTGGTCTTCAGGAAGAGCAGAAGAAACTTGAGGCCGATAATGAAGCCATTGCCAAACAAATTGCCGAGTTGCAGCAACGATCGGCCGCCAACGCCGACCGGTTAATGAAAATTAATGGTGAGGTCATTGAACAGAGTTCAAAGATCAACCAAAACCGCGCTAATTTCGAAGCAACCTACGCCACCTTCACCGACCAAATCAAGGCCGATGTTTCCAAAATGGCAACGTACCTGAGACAGTAAACAGTTATCAATGAACAGTTATCAGCCTTGCTTCACAACATTCTGATAGTCAAATTATAACTGTTCATCGATAACTGTTTACTGATCATTGATAACTGTTTACTGATAACTGATAATTGATAACTGACATGGCTTCTCCTGATTTTTCAAAACTAGCGGGCGGTGGTGCCAGCGACAGCACTAAAGGGTCGTTCTGGAGCCGTCCGGAGGGTGTTACCGGTATGCTCGCGCTGGGCGCATTGGGCGTTGTAGGCCTGGTGTACTTCAACCGGATTATGGAATTCCTGATTCGGGCAACCGAGAATACCCTGTACCTGGCTTTTCTCCTTGGCGCTCTGGCTTTACTGGTGTTCCTGTTCACCAGCCGCGATGTGCGTACCGCTGCGTTCTTCCTCTACAAAACCCTGATGCGTAAGATCACCGGCACTATTATTCAGTTAGATCCCATCGCGATCATGAAAATTTACGTGCAGGACCTGCGCGAGAAACGCGAGAAAATGCAGGGGCAGATCGACACGCTGGCCGGGCAATTGGTGAAACTGAACAAAAAGATCAACGAGAACAACGAATCGATCAAGCAGAAGTTTGCCGAAGCCAACAAGGCCAACGAATTGGCCGCCACCCGGCCGGGCATGAAAGAAGCCGCCACCCTGGCTACTATGGAAGGCGCGGGCCTGCAGGAAATGAACGAGAAACTGTTCCCCCTTCAGCGCAATATGAAACTCGTGCTCGAGTTTATGGAGAAGGTCAATAAATCGGCCGATTACCTGATTAAAGAGACCGATATTAAAGTTAAGCTGAAGGAAACGGAATACCGGATTGTCAAGGAAAGCTCAAATGCCCTGAAAACCGCCGTGAGCATCTTCAAAGGCAACCCGGACAAGAAATTCTACTTCGATGAGTCGATGGAATATATCCAGGACGATATGAGCAAAAAACTCGGCGAAATGAAACGCGCCATGGATCTCTCGATGGACTTTATCAACGGCGTCGACATTCAGAATGGTATGCTCTCCGACAAAGGACAAAACCTGCTGGAAGCCTATAATAAAGGTGAATTTTCATTCGTCCAGCTCAACGCTCCAGCCGCCGACCGTTCGCAGGAAGCCAGGGTTATTAACCCGCCCAAAGACGAAGGATACCGCAGCCTGCTCGATTAATTACGTCTCGTCTCTAATTCCATTTCTTCTTTAACTCTTTATTCTATACCATGAACCGATTGACTACTGCAGGCCGCCTGATGATTACGGCCCTGATTCTGGCCTTGATTTACTTTGGCTTAAAATACGTAGCGGGCGTTGACCTGATTGAGAAATTTAAAGGCGGCAACAAGTCCGAACAAACCGATGCGTCATCGCCCACGCTTCCTCCCGGTCAGGATGCCACCGCCACGGCGGAAGGTACCGGCAGCAGCATGGCAACTTCTGAGGAGACTTCAGAGGGCTCATCGCAGCCGGGCACTCGGTCTACCTTCAACTTTCAGGCTCCTGAACCTCAAGGTGGTAAATTGAAAGGTGTGGTTGAACTAGGTGCCAGCGGTTTCAATTCGTTTATCGTCCGGGTAGATGACCAGAAGCGCTGGAAGCTCGAAAAAGCCGATTTTGGGAATAGTCTTGTGCTTGAGAATATGGCCACCGACCTGGATATTCGGTCGGGCCTGAAACAGTACATCGCCAACATGCTCAATTTCGGCGTCAATGGACGTGAAATTCAGTTTGTGGTAAGTTCGGGAGCCATGAAAGCCGAAACCACGCAGAAGATCATCAAAAACCTGAAAGCCCTCAACTACGTGGTCAATACCGTTACCCCCGAACAGGAAGGCAGATTGGCACTTCGGGCCGCTTTACCGGCTGAGTTCGACGATAACGCGTTCGTGGTAGACATTGGCTCGGGCAACACCAAAATATCGTGGAAAAACGGCGAAAATATTTCAGCTGTAGAAACATACGGAGCCAAGTATTTCCAGAATGGCGATGATGATACTAAAGTCTATGAAGAAGTAAAAAGCAAAGCCAAACAAGTGCCTGCCGACCGAAGAAAGACATGTTTCATCATTGGGGGAATTCCCTTCGAACTCGCCAAGCAAGTACGTGTTGGTAAGGAACGATACACCGTATTGAAAATGCCTGCTGATTACAAGAGCGAAAATGCAAAGCAAAAAGCGGGTGTCAACATCTACAAAAGCGTAGCCGACGCCACCGGCACACAGCAGTTTGTGTTCGATTGGGATGCCAACTTCACCATTGGTTACCTCCTGACGCTGAAGTAATATTTGACTAATGACAACCCGGGTCGGGCTGGTCAGTACACAGATTCGGTGTACCGACCAGCCCGCTTTTAGTTATTTTCGTGCATAACTCCGTCAAGAATGTTAACTACTTCCTGGGCCACCGTTCAAAACGCCGATACCATCGATTCGCCCGCATTACTGATTTATCCCGATCGGGTAGGGCAAAATATTCAATTGGCCATCACACTCGCTGGTGGGGTTGAGCGACTACGGCCGCACGTTAAAACGCACAAAATGGCGGCGGTAACCCGGTTGATGATCGGGGCAGGCATTACGAAATTCAAGTGCGCTACTATTGCCGAAGCCGATATGCTGGGTCAGGCTAGTGCGCCCGACGTCTTGCTGGCCTATCCGGTGGTGGGTCCTAAAATGGCCCGTTTGCAAACCCTGACGGTAACGTACCCAGAAACCCGTTTCTCGTGTCTGGTCGATAATCTGGCTACAGCGCGGCAACTGTCTATTCTGTTTGCAGATCAGCCGCTAGATGTGTTTATCGATCTGAATGTGGGCATGGGTCGCACCGGTATTGCCACCGCCGATGCCCATCAGTTGGCCAACGATTGCGCCAATTTACCGGGCATTCGGGTGGTAGGGTTACACGCCTACGATGGGCATATCCGTGATACTGACGTACCCACGCGCACGAGCCGCGCCAATCAGGGTTACCAGGCTGCGCTAGCCGTTCGTGACAGCATAGAAGCCGGTCAGTCAACGCAACTAACCCTGATTATGGGCGGCACACCTACCTCTAGCATTCATGCCCAACAGAAAGGCGAACGGGTGCAGACTAGTCCGGGTACGTTCGTTTTCTGGGATGCGGGCTACGCCGAACAACTCCCCGATTTACCGTTTCAGATAGCTGCTGTGTTGCTCACGCGGGTTATATCGGTCATTGATGACCATACGCTCACGCTTGATCTGGGACACAAATCGGTAGCGGCCGAGAACCCACAACCTCGCGTAGTTTTCCCCGAACATCCCAACGCCGAGCTGATTGGTCAGAGTGAGGAACATCTGGTGGTGAACGTACCCAATGCCCGGAAATATACATCCGGCGATGTCTGGTATGGTATTCCCAAACATATTTGCCCGACCGTAGCCCTGTACGAAGCGGTACAAGTGGTTGAAGACGGTTTGGCCAACGATAGCTGGCCGGTTACAGCCCGAGCCCGGAAACTGATTGTGTAACTACTCGGGTATCAGTAAATGGGTTACCAATCCACTAAGGAGCAGTTACCCATTTTTCATGTTCATCTACTCGTCTTTCTTTGCCTCCTTTGCTTTTTTAGTGTTTGCCACGTGCTGCTTTCCGGCTTTCGAGCCGGTCTTCTTTTTTACGTTGGTCGCCTTTTTTTCGCTATCCGATAGCTTATCCCAGGCCTCCTTGGGCAAATACCGCGTCGTGCCCCCTTCCCGATCGGCGGGTTTACCGTCCGACGTTTGCCAGTCTTCATCGGTCCACTGGCTCAACTCCTTCTGGGCATCAGTCTTTTTAGCCTCTTTATAGCCACCGCCTTCCTTTTCGTATTCATGGGTGAGCAACTGCGATTTCCGAGCGCTCCACTGCCCGGGTTTCCCACCTTTATCTCCGGCTTTTATTTTTTCTTTCAGCCGTTCACGAAGTTCAGGATCAGTGTAGTTATCCTCTTTCTTCGTCGATTTTTTCGATGAAGTGGTAGCCTTCTTTTTAGCCGGTTTATCGCCGGTAGCCGATACTTTTTTTGTCTCCTTTGCCATAACGTTGTGTTGGGTTTTCCAGATGTATTACCTGATTAGTAACTCCTTCTGGTCAGACAATAACCCTATGATTATATTTTTGTTTGGCGACAGCAAGTATGGTTTTTTCAGTATTAAATTGTACTCAAAACATCAACTTGTTCAGGAATTATGGCAACGCTCACGGCATCCGACCCTTCGATACAGACGCTCGTTCTCCCCGAATTATTCCTGAAATGGGAGGCGACAAAACCCACGGCTACATACCTGCGGCAACCCGTTGGCGATGGCTACAAAGACTACACATGGGGTGAGGTAGGTCAACAGGCTCGGCGAATGGCAACGTACCTGAGTTCACTCGGCCTGGCACCGGGCAGCAACATCGGACTTGTTTCGAAAAACTGCGCTCACTGGATTATTGCCGACATGGCCATTTTGATGGCGGGCCACGTATCGGTCCCCTTCTACCCTACTCTTACCGCCGACCAACTCAGGCAAGTAATGGAACACAGCGAATGCGCCGTATTATTTGCCGGAAAGCTCGACAATTGGACCGCAATGAAACCGGGTGTGCCCGACGGCGTTACGCTGATTGGCTTTCCCGATTATGGCCCATCAGGTCTTATAGACCCGGATCTGGTGGCCTGGCAAACCATCATGGATGACTATGAGCCCATGCAACAGGTGGCCCAACCTAAACCCAACGACCTTTTTACGATCATTTACACCTCCGGCACAACCGGAAACCCAAAGGGCGTAATGGTCGACTACGAAGCCGTGGCACAAGCCCTGGCCGAAACACGGGTAAAGATGTTGCACGACACACCCAATGCCCGATTCTTCTCCTACCTTCCCCTTTGCCACATTGCCGAACGCAACGTAGTAGAAGCCATCAGTCTGGCCACGGGCGGCACCGTCTATTTTGCCGAATCACTGGAAACTTTCGCTAAAAATTTGTCAGCGGCCCGGCCCACCCACTTTTTGGGAGTACCCCGTATCTGGACTAAATTTCAGCAGGGGGTGTTGGCCAAAATGCCCCAGAAAAAACTTGATGTGCTGCTTCAGATTCCCATTCTGGCAGGTATCGTAAAACGTAAGATCAGGCAAACATTGGGACTAAACGATGCAGTGCTTATCCTGACCGGAGCGGCGCCCATGCCTCAATCGCTCATTAAATGGTTCCGTACCCTTGGCGTTCATATTCAGGAAGCCTATGGCATGACTGAAAATTTGGGCGCTGTGAGCCTGATGCCCCGCCACGATATGCGCGACGGTACCGTTGGTCAGGTTTACCCAGGTATGAAAGTCAGGCTAGACCCACAGACCGGCGAAATATTGACCAAATCCGGCTGGCTGATGCGGGGCTACTACAAAGAACCAGCGCTTACCAATAGCATAATGCAGGATGGATGGCTGGCAACCGGCGACGTAGGTACGTTGGACACCGATGGTTATCTGAGTATTACCGGACGGGTGAAAGAGATGTATAAAACGGCCAAAGGAGAATATGTAGCCCCTTCTCAAATTGAATTTGGGTTTGCCGATAACGCCTACATCGAACAAATTTGTGTTGCCGGGCAACACCTTCCACAACCACTCGCCCTGATCGTACTCTCAGAAATAGGCCGCCACGCCGACCGGATTTTAGTAGAACGTAGTTTGGAGGATACACTTACCATGGTAAATCCTAAACTACATGCCTATGAACGAGTACGCAAACTGGTCATTGTGCGCGACGCCTGGACGGTAGATAACAACCTGATGACACCTACGATGAAGATGAAGCGAAACGTGATCGAGGCCCGCTACAACGATAACCTGCAACCCTGGTATGAAAATGATGAAGTAATTATCTGGGAATAATTTAATGTAACCCCATAGACCTGATAAACAAAATTTTCTTGTCTCAGTTATATATCCACGGCTCAGGGTGAGTCGCATTATTCACTCAATAAAAACTTAACGTCATGAACGAGACAACAGCCAGCGGTCTATGGGACCAAATGAAAGGTAAAATCAAACAAGCTTACGCCGACCTAACCGACGATGATCTAACTTATGCCGAAGGCAAAGAAGATGAAATGTGGGGTCGGGTACAGGAAAAAACGGGTAAGACCAAAGACGAAATACGCAAATCGGTGGCCGACTTATAGGCACCTTACCACATAAGAACGTCCGGCTGATCTAATCATCAGCCGGACGTTCTGTTTGCCGATCATCTGAATGATTCTGCTGATTTATACAATTGGAAGAATCTTCACTTTGTCAATGTTCCACGAACGGGCCTATATTGAGGTTAGCATAACGTAGAGTATACGTTTGAGTTGCTGACCCGTGAAACACGTTTGGACATTTCTTCGTATGCCTTGACTCGTATAGCCTAAATCATCAACTTAGGTACTCCATAGGTATATGTTTCACTTGATAACCGCTTGGACAGTATGAGAGTACAAACTCACGCCGTACACTTTACGGCCGACCAAACCCTTCTGGACTTCATTCAGAAGAAACTCAACAAGCTCGACACCTTCCACGATCGAATCGTGAGTGCAGAGGTGTTTCTTAAACTAGACGGAGCCGAAACCGCTAAAGTCAAAGACAAAATCGTTGAGATACGATTAAACATCCCCGGGAAAGAACTCTTCGTCACCGAACGAAGCAAGTCTTTTGAAGCCGCCATTGAGCATTTAATGGATGTGATGAAAGACAAGTTGGTCCGTAGCAAAGAAAAACGAACTGATTTTTCAAGCCCGGCCATTACAAAAGCAAAAGCCCAACAGGAAGAAGAAACCATTGAAGTTGAACAAGACGAGTATTAATAGTTAGTCTTGTAAGTCGTATAAAAAGGGAGTCCTGAGTCTGGAAAGTCGCTATTAAGCAATGACTTTCCAGACTCGGGACTCCCTTTTTATACGACTTACAAGACTAGTTTATACGACTTGCAAGACTGAATTACAGCCCAAACGTTTCTTTCACCTGATCAACAAAATCGAGTTTCTCCCAGGTAAACAGTTCTACTTCCATTTCTTTGGTATGCCCGTTACCACCGAAAGTTTTCGTGACGATCTCATTCTTACGGCCCATATGCCCGTAAGCAGCTGTTTCTGAGTAAATCGGGTTACGAAGTTTCAACCGCTGCTCAATAGCGTACGGACGCATGTCGAACAATTGGGCGATCTTTTCAGCAATTACACCGTCGTGCATGTCGATCTTAGCTGTACCGTAGGTGTTTACATATAGCCCACAGGGTTTGGCTACCCCAATGGCGTAAGACACCTGTACCAGCACCTGATCGCAAAGGCCTGCCGCCACCATATTCTTGGCAATGTGGCGGGTCGCGTAAGCGGCTGAACGGTCTACTTTCGAGGGATCTTTACCCGAGAAGGCACCACCACCGTGAGCCCCTTTACCGCCGTAGGTATCAACGATAATTTTCCGCCCGGTCAGGCCGGTGTCGCCGTGTGGGCCACCAATAACAAACTTGCCCGTAGGGTTGATGTAATACGTGATATCGTTGTTGAAAAGACCTTGCAATTCAGGCTTCAACTTGGCTTTCACCCGTGGAATAACCAGGTTGATAATGTCTTCACGGATTTTGGCCAACATGATCTCATCCGTGTCGAAGTCATCGTGCTGAGTAGACACCACAATCGTATCAATCCGGATGGGCTTATCGTCATCAGAATACTCGATCGTCACCTGCGACTTGGCATCGGGTCGAAGGTATCCGATCAGGCCGGGCTCGGTGTTACGGATTAGAGACATCTCGCGCAGGATGGTGTGAGCCAGATCCAGCGGCAGCGGCATGAAATTGTCGGTTTCGTTAGTAGCGTATCCAAACATCATACCCTGATCGCCAGCGCCCTGTGCGTTGGCTTTCGTCTCGAAATCGTCGTTCTCAACCTTCCGGTCAACGCCCTGATTAATATCAGCCGATTGATCGTGCAGCGCTGAAAAAATGCCGCACGAGTTGGCTTCAAACATATACTCACTCTTGGTGTATCCAATTCTGCGAATTACATCGCGGGTAATTTTTTGAACGTCCAGGTACGTTTCCGTCTTGATTTCGCCGGCAAGTACCACCTGACCCGTGGTTACCAGGGTTTCGCAGGCGACTTTACTATCGGGATCAAAAGCTAAGAAGTTATCGATGAGGGCGTCGGAGATCTGATCGGCGACTTTGTCGGGGTGTCCTTCAGAAACTGACTCGGACGTAAAAAGATAAGGCATTGCGACTCCGTTATAACTTGGTTGAAGTCGCAAAACTAAGGCTTTCCAAGCAAATTCAATGACACATCTCGCTTACGCTCTCAACTGACTCCAAGAGTTGATTGATTGGCCATTAGTTCAGCAGGGCGTATAGTGAATTTACCATAAAGTAACATTGACTGGACTTACCCAATAACCGCCGAAGGTATTGCTTTAACTTGACGCCTTAATCCCACACGATGAAATCATTTACTATTCTCCTTTTTTGTTTCCTGACCGTTTTTACCCTTTATGGGCAGTCTGTGGACAGCACACGGATATATACAGATACTCTGGTGCGATCTACAGTTCATAGAAGCCGCTTAGCCACGGTTGTTGCTACAGAATCAGCTTTGTATTTAGGCAGCATGGCCTATCTGCAATTTGTCTGGTACAATGGCGAAAAACGGGTACCCTTCGAGTTTTACAATGATTCGGGTGGTTATCTTCAAGTCGACAAGTTCGGACATGCTTATGGGGCATATCTGCAGAGTCATTTGGGTTACCATGCTTTACGCTGGGCGGGAGCGCCCAAACGAAAAGCGCTGCTCTATGGCGCTACGCTGGGCTTTTTTCTACAGGCACCCATCGAAATCTGGGATGGCCTCTACGAAGGCTGGGGCTTCTCGTGGAGCGATATAGGCGCCAATGCCTTCGGGACCTCCTTGTTTCTGGTGCAGGAGCATCTTTTCGATGAACAACGCCTAACCTATAAATTCAGCTTCGCCCCCTCGCCTTATGCCCGGCAGGCCAATGGCTACTTAGGCACCACAACGCTCGGGCAGCTATTCAACGACTATAATGGTCACACCTACTGGCTTAGCATGAGCCTGAACCGAATAATCAAATCGCCCAATATACCGGCCTGGCTGTGTGTATCTGTCGGATACGGCGCCAATGGCATGTTTGGCGAGTTTAGGAATCTGAAATACTACGGCGGGGTCTCTATTCCAGAAACAAAACGTTACCGCCAATTCTTATTCTCGCTTGATGTAGACTGGACGAAGATCAAAACAAAAAGCAGGCTCCTGAATGGATTATTCAAGAGCATGTTCATGCTGAAACTGCCCTTTCCGGCTATTGAACTGAATACCCGAGGACAGTTCAGCGCGTACGGCCTTTATTACTGATTGCCTAGAATAGCCGCTTACGAATAACATCGAATGCCCCCGCCGTAAAAGGCCCCAAAGGCACCGTACTCATAATGCGCAGGTCTTCCCACAGGCTGGTATCCTCATCCAGAAACCGGAAAATGCGGGCGGGCGGGTTGCGCTCATATAGGCGCGTGAAAATATCGTCGGCGGGGTGGCGCTTGTGTTGCAACACGTTGAGCAAGACACTATCGAGCAGGCCCTTAAACGGTTTTGTAAACCACGATTTGCGCCGCTCGGGTCGTCCGGTAGCCGCTAGCATATTTACCAGTTCGCGCAGGTATTGTTGGGTACGTTGAAAGGTGTAGCCTGTTGACGGCTTGGTATAACCACCCGACGTGCCGATTCTGACGATATGGTCGGCAGGAAATTCGGGCGTTGGCTCATCAGACATCGGAATGATTCCAAATTCGGTTTCACTGATTTGATAGCTACCCGTGTCGAGAAACTGATCGATGTAATGACGGAGCGATGCTTCGTATTCTTCCGGTTCCAGCAAATGATCGTTGAAGATGGTGTACTCAACCATGGCGGTGGTTGGGTTGAACGGTAACACATACAAAAAACGACAATCGCCTTTCTGCGCTACTCTAAAATCCATCATCCGGGGCCTATTTACATCAAAACAAGGCTTTTCGGTGGTAATGACCCATCCCTTGAAGTGTTGCAACAAGTTATGATTATCCGGATCTTTCAGGTTGAGCGCATACGTGCTGTCGAAGATGAAATCGGCAATAATAGGCTCATCATCAACAATCAGGAAACCACCATCGGCCGTGTCTTTCAGGCGGTTTATAGTACCCTGTTTAAATTCAATATTCGGAAACTTAGCCAGATGTGTTCGGATATGATCGTAAAAATCAATACCCCGAAGCATTTTGTACTGATATTCGCCAATGTTCAGTGGCCCCGACAATGTGGTTCCGTAAAAATCAACGGTATTCCACTTACGGAACAAAATAGGCTCAAAAGGACCTTCCCCGCGTTCCCAGAAACACCAGGTACGATCGTTAGCGTTTTTGACCTCCTTATCGATAATGAGCACCGACTTGTCTTGCAAAGGGGACATTGTCAGGTAATAGGCCAGGCTAAGTCCTGACATTCCTCCTCCCGCAATCACGTAATCGTACTTTTTCATGGTTCAAACAAAAAAAGCCCTGCCGTACAGACAAGGCTTTGGTAGTATAACCAGTTTAGAGATCAGTTGGTTATACGTTCACGTGCTTTTCAGCGTGATAACTTGAACGAACCAACGGACCCGATTCAACGTACTTGATACCCCGCAACTCGCCCTGCTCTTTATACATGGCAAACGTATCGGGGTGAATCCAGTCAATGACTTCATGGTGCATTTTAGTGGGTTGCAGGTACTGCCCCAACGTAAGTATATCGCAACCATGCTCGACCAGATCGTCCATTGCTTTCAGCACCTCATCGGTTTTTTCGCCCAAACCCAGCATAATACCCGTTTTGGTGCGTTGCCCGTACTCTTTCGTACGACGAATCTGTTCGAGGCTACGCTCGTAACGCGCTTGTGGACGTACCCGGCGATAGAGACGCTCAACGGTTTCCATGTTGTGCGAGACAACCTCCTGTCCACCCTCGATCATCCGAATCAGGGCATCCCAGTTACCTTTTGTATCAGGAATCAGGGTTTCGATGGTGGTAGTGGGTGATGCTTCTTTCACAGCCCGAACAGTCTGATACCAGATTTCGGCCCCCTTATCTTTCAACTCGTCGCGGTTCACAGAGGTGATGACGGCGTGTTTAACCTTCATCAATACAATGGCCTCGGCCACACGGCGCGGTTCGTCAGTATCATATTCATTGGGCCGCCCGGTAGCTACCGCGCAAAACGTACAGCTGCGGGTACACACATTGCCCAGAATCATAAACGTAGCTGTGCCGGCCCCCCAACACTCGCCCATATTGGGACAGTTGCCGCTCTCGCAAATCGTGTGCAGTTTATAGGTATCGACCAGTTTCCGGACTTTTGCGTATTCCGGGCCAATAGGCAATTTCACCCGTAGCCAGTCAGGCCGTTTCGCACGTTGCTTTTCGGATGCGATAACAGGTAATTCGATCATGATGGTAAAGCCGCTTATTTCCTAGAAAATGCGTTTGGGCGGGGTAAAGTTCGGCAAGGTGGAGTTTGTCCTTTGTAGTCTGTTGTTTGTGGTTGCGCTGCTACCCAAAACCCCTAAAGGAGCTGACTGACTACGTCAGCAACGCAACATCAAACCCAAAACATCAAACCCGAAACCCGATTCTCTTATTTCTTCGTGCCGAAGAAGAGGGTAACGTACCCGGATGTGAAGAAACTGCGGTTGCCCAGCGTGCGGTCGCCCAGGGCGGTATTCGTGTTGGGTACAATCACAATTTTACTGGGGTAGATTTCAGACAAAAACCCGATTTCGAGGCCGGTTGTGTTGTTACGGAAAGCGCTCAGCTCAAAACTCAGCGCCGCTTTGGCGTGTACACCAACGTTGAGGCTCGATTGGCCTATCCCCTGGAAGAAGCCGCCAGAACCAACGATGAACTCAGACCGGCCGCCAGCGGTAGGCGAAGAAACAGCTTCGGAGTAAGGTATTTGACGAGTAGTATTGCCCGACGATACTTCTACGTAGTAAGGCTTGATGATAGCTAACGAAGGACCAGCGGCAAAAATGGCATTGACCGAAATACCTTCGTCGGTGTTACGCCGGAACAGAGCCAGTTCGCGGCCATACTGCGGGCGCAAGGCGAAGAGGTAATTCTCTTTCCCCAACAGAAAAGACCCGCCGAAATTGCTGCTTCCAGCCGCATACTCACGGGGGTGTTTCACGTTGACAATCTCGACGCTGATGTAGCGGTACTGCGTTTTACCGAAGAGATCACCGTCCAGTTTTTTCGACTGCCGGAATACGAAACCACCCAGGAGGCCTGCATTCGTGTTTGTGGTGATACCAAAGGTGGTAACCGTCTGAAAATTATCTTCGTCAGAACCATCAGCAGATTGGGCACAGGCGGGTACAGTCAGCGAGAGAAGGCCTGTAAGCGTGCAAAAAACGAGCGTATATATGGATTTCATCGTTGTAACGTCAGAACACGAAAGATAGCACTTTTAGGTAAAAACGTTCATGCTTGGCCGGTTGTTTCACGGCATTTGTTTCAACGGCTTATTTTCTTGCAAGCATCCGTTTCCGCTGCCTTCATTTTCGACGCAATAAAGGGCTGGTTTTGGTCTTCATCGACTGATGCAAATCAAAACCAGCCCTTTATTAGTGCCGTTTCAGGCAACTTTACAGCCATTAATGGCCGCCCTTACTGACCACCGCTTTATCGAAATCGATGCCCTGTTTGCGTAGTACAGCCTGTACGCGCAAGCCAAAGAAAAACAGGTAGGCAAAACAGACTACAGCCGTTAAGTACGAGAGTTGAATGCCCACCATATCGGCAACCTTGCCTTGAATAAGGGGAATGATAGCGCCTCCCAGAATCATCATGATCAGGAAAGCCGCTCCCTGATTGGTGTACTTTCCGAGGCCAGCCGTTCCGAGTGAGAAAATACTTGGCCACAGGATAGAGCAGAACAACCCGCCGCTGATGAGTGAGAACAAAGCAACTTTACCCGTGGCAAAAACACCGATGATGCTCAGAATAGCCCCGACAGCCGTGAAATACAGCAGGATGGTCACCGGTTTCTCACGGCTGGCAATGTAAGTCGCAATCATAACCAGAATGCAGATGACGTATGGATAAAGATCGCTTACGTCGCCGCTATACAGGGCATTCACGCCCAGCACAATGGCAAACGCGACAAAGGGAACCACAACGACCAACACCCTTTTCAAGGCCGCCGACGGGTTGAAATTGGCGATGGAAGCAGTCCAGCGGCCAATCATCATACTCCCCCAGAATAGCGAAACGTACTTGGAAACCTGTGAGGCTTCGAGCTTTTCCACCTGTTTGAGGTATTCGCCCAGGTTTGAGCCAATGGTTACTTCGACGCCCACATACACGAAAATAGCGGTCATGCCCAGCACTAGTTGCGGAAACCGGAGTACGCCCGTGCCTACTTCTATTTTTTCGTCGTTGGTGATGTGGGGCAGTTTAGAGAATTTAAAAAATACCGCCATTGCCAGAAATAAAGCTCCCAAAACCAGGTAAGGCACCTTCACCGATTCTACAGTAGCGCTTTGGGCTGCTTCAGGCGAGATAGACCCGAAAATGGCAAACGATACCAGCACAGGACCAATTGTACCGCCCAGATTATTCACGGCACCACCCAGGTTAATGCGTTGCGAACCGGTTTCGGGTGGCCCAAGCGCAACCATAAAAGGCTGTGTAGCAGTTTGTTGCAACGAAAAACCAAGTCCCACAATGAACAGACCTGATAACAACAAACTATACGATTGCATTTCGGCGGCAGGGTAAAACAACAACGTACCTACGGCCGAGATCAATAGACCGTAGATGATTCCGTTTTTGTAGCCAATACGGTTGAGCACATCCGTTTTCATCGAAGCCGATACCAACAGATACAGAATTGACCCGACGAAATAGGCCGCGTAGAACGCAAAATCGATATACTGCGCCTGCGTTTGAGTTAGCTGAAACTTGTCTTTAAAGAGCGGAATCAGAATACCATTCGAGGCCGCCACAAAGCTCCAGAAGAACCAGACAGACATTAGGGTGTACAGTGCCGAGCGATTGTCGGTTTGCTGCGTGAGGGGTTGGCCCGAAGAGGAAACGGGTTCGTTTACCATGCACAATAGAGAGTTAGAAGAGAAAGAAGTTAGGAGCTAACGAATCTGGAAAGAGCGCTCACCAACAAAACTAACCACAATTTTGCACACTATCGGCCCTCCTACCCTCTGGTTGGGGCGCTTTACCTATTTTTGCAATTCACTCATGAGTTACCCCCAGCAGCATGGCAACCATTTCAATAAACTACCCTGGCGATCTACGCACCGAAGATATTCACCTCCAGTCGGGCACCCGCATTAACACCGACGCCCCTACCGACAACCAGGGTCGGGGCGAAGCTTTCTCGCCGACCGATCTGGTAGCCAATGCCCTGGGTACGTGCATCATAACAACGATGGCCATTTTTGCCCGCCGCGATGGCATAGAACTGGCAGGTAGCGAAGCCACTGTTACCAAGATTATGTCGCAGGAAGGAGCACGTCGTATCGCTAAAATTGAGATTAATATGGTGCTAAAAGGCCGTACCACCGACGAAACACCCCTCACTGACGTACAGCGTACCAAATTGGAGCGTATTGCGCAAACCTGCCCCGTGGCCATCAGCCTGCATCCCGATCTGGAACAGGCCGTTTCAATTCGTTGGGTGTAGTTAAATCCAGCAAAAGCTGCGTCCTGTTTACAATTGCTTCAAACTACCAGACCCATTTCTTCGTGTTGCTCCGGGGTTTCGTTCATTGTTTCTTCTTCTCTGAAAAAAAGCCATTGAATAGCCCTGGGCAACTCAGCGCTCCACCAAGATTCTTCGTGTAAGCCGTCAGGATCGATGGCTGTCTGCACGAAAGCGCAGTTGGCAACCGCACAGCGCAGATTATCCTGAAAGCGTTTCAGATTAGGTGACATGAATTTCGATTCCGATTCACCCCCGTACAGATACACGCGGGTATGTTCGCCCAGCATTTTTTCGGCGGCGGCCCGGTAAACACCCGGCGAAATCCAGAGCGAAGGCGAAAAAACCAACCACCGGCCAAACACATCCGGGTACAACAGGCCACCCCAGACGGAGATGAGCCCGCCCAGCGACGAACCCCCTATTCCTGTATTGGCTACGTCGGACCGGGTACGAAAACGAGCATCGATCATCGGCTTCACGGTATTGACCAAAAAATTCAGGTACGTTCTCCCCTGCCCCAGCCCCGGTTTAACGGCCTCGACGGTATACTCCTTTATCCGGTTTTGTTCGGCATGATCAATGGCTACAATGATCAGGCGATGCTGCCGTCGGGTAGCTAATTGTGCCAGTCGAAACTCGGTGAGCCACGAGCCATAGCCTTTCCCCTCGCCAATCAGGTTTTGCCCATCATTAAGGTAGAGCACCGGGTACGACTCATCGCTGCTGTCGTAATCATAAGGCAACACTACCTGCACCCGTCGGGGAGTTGGGCTACCCGGATAATCAGCGTAAATCGTTTGTTCAACGGGTAAAAATGCCGGGTTGATTGGCTGGCCGTTCCACTGCCAGTAAGGCACATAATCCTGCGACTGCTCTGCATCGCGGTCCAGAACCCGATTGGCCGTAATGCCACCCAATTCGTCCAGTTCGAGGCTATCGGTGCCGCCCCGGTAATATTTGTATTCAATGGGATCGGACCAGTTGTCTTCAATCGACAGATTTAGTTCGAAACGACCATCGCCTGTTGACTGTAATTGCAGGGTTTGTATGTCAACAGCCCAGTTACAAAAATTACCCGTCATAAATACGGGTCTCTCGTCGTGGGCTGGGGTAAGTAGTTCAAGATGAAGCGTATGCGTTTTCATACATACATAACAGTCACTCCCTGTGAATTGTCTCGTTTAGGCCAGGAAAACGTACCTGCGGGTTCACAAAAAAATGGTTCTCCTCGGGCGGTCAAGCCCGGTAAGAACCATTTTCATCTTTATCGAGAAACGTGCCTATTTCTTCTTTTTAGGCTTGTCTTCTTTGGGCTTAATGTCAGATTTGGCCTCTACTTTCGAGCCTCTTTCAGACTTTTTAGGCTTGCTCTCTTTCATGGCCTCGCCTACTTCTACTGTGGCGGGTGGCGTTTTCTTAACGCGCTCGGGCTGAATGAGCCCCGTACCAGCCACCGAACCCCGAACAAACGTACCCCAGGTCAGGTTATCCTTTCCTTTTCGAACGAGTTTGGCCCGCTCAATGGCCATATTGGCCGCCGCTTCAACCACCCACTCAAAGTTTGACTGACCTACCGAGTTAATATCGGCGTCGGGAGCGGGGTTGCAGAAATCAATGGCAATGGGCACGCCGTCGCGAACGGCAAACTCAACCGTGTTGAAATCATAGCCCAGGCCGTGGTTCAGCTTCAGCACGTAATCGTGCATGGTTGCCATAAGCTTCTTACCCGCGTCGCCGGTGGTTTTCATTTCGGTGGCGTAACGCAGGTGGTGCGGGTTGCGGGGTTCGTAAGGCATAATCAGCACATCCTTACCACCAATGCAATAGCAGCGGAAATAGTCGGTAAAGTCAATAGCCTCCTGATATAACATCACCAGTTGCCCGGTTTCGTCATAGGCTTTGAACATTTCGTGCGGGTTATCGACTTTATACACGCTTTTCCAGCCACCGCCCGAATGGGGTTTCATGAACGCCGGAAAACCAATATGCTGAAATATATTGTCCCAGTTCATGTGTTGCAGGTTCGAGAACGATTCGTGGCGTGTATCGTCGGGACGTTCTTTCGAGGGCAACAGAATGGTTTTCGGCACAGGCACACCGAGGTGAACGGCCAGCGCGTTATTGAAGAATTTTTCGTCGGCGCTCCACCAGAAAGGGTTATTCACCACGGCAGTACCCGTGAGGGCCGCGTTTTTCAGAAAAGCCTTGTAGAAGGGAACATCCTGCGAAATACGATCGATGATGACGGCATAGTCGTTGGCAACACCTTGCTCTACCCGGTCAATAGATACAAACTCAGCCTGAAAATCAGACTGCTTCTCATTAACACGATCAACGAAGGCTTGTGGAAACGAGCGTTCCATGCCGAATAGGATTCCAATTTTTTTCATATGAGTTGTTTGTTGGTTTAAGTGGCTATCAAATACCATTCAGATACTGCGGAAACTGATCGCGCCAGACAGGCCAGTCGTGATCGCCCCACGGTTTAATGTCGAGCCAGTGCGAAATACCTTTTGCCCCTAACAGATTCGACATGTGAATGTTTGACTCTTTACAAAAGTCATACTCCGACGTACCCAGCACAATACGCATTTGGTAAAGGTGATCGTTCTGAAGACCAGGTATGTAGTCGGGTGGATTGTTGAAGTATACGTTTTGATCGTAATACCCATCCATGAAAGAACGGATGTCAAATTTTGCGCCCATCGACATAAGGTGCGCTACCTGATCGGGATGACGGAATGCAAAGTTAAGTGCCTGAAAACCACCGAAGCTACAACCAGCCACGCCAATTTTTCCGACATTACATTCGCGTTGAATATACGGCACCAGCTCTTCGCAAAGAAAACGGTCGTACAGTACGTGGTTCCAGATGCGGGTGCCGGGATGCAGGTGACGACCATACCAACTATCGCGGTCGACACTATCGATACAGTATAGTTTGATCCGACCTGCTTCGATGTGGCCGCGCGCAGCTTCAGTAAGTTGAAAATCACGGGCTTCGTAAAACCGGCCCATCGTGGTTGGGAATAGCAGTACCGGATAACCCCAGTCGCCATACACGAGCATTTCAATGTCGCGCCCCAAATGGTGTGAATAATACTTGATGTACGACTCTTTCATGCCGTAAAAGTACGAAAGCCTACCCGCCAGAACTGACTATTCATTAAAATGTGGGAACTTTACCACTTGTGAAACATCTGTTTATCTCCCTGCTTGTGCTTATGCTTACCTCTGCGGCAGCCCAGCCGTCGGCTTCTGTGACGGTATTGCCCGACGATTCACTGGTATCGGTACCCCTCAATCGGCCCGTTCACCTCACCGTGATCTTACCACCTTCTTACCTTGAAAATGGATCCCGATATCCGGTTCTCTACCTTAATGATGGGCAAGACATACCGCGCCTGAACCTGAGCGCTGTGCTCGACTCGCTGTATAAAACACAGGCAGTCAATCCTTTTGTGGTAGTAGCCATGCACGCCAACGTCGACCGTATTCAGGAGTATGGAACGGCTTCGCAAGCCGACTACATGAAGCGCGGCAGCAAAGCCGGTGCCTACTCCGATTTTGTACTAACTGAGTTATTGCCGTTCATTCAGAAGCATTACCACGTATCAAATAATCCAGACAAGAATGTAATTGCGGGCTTTTCGTTGGGCGGTTTATCGGCGTTTGATATTGGCTTTCATAATCCCGACCGATTTAGTCGGGTAGGTGTTTTTTCGGGTTCCTTCTGGTGGCGTAAAAAACAGTTCAGCAGCGCTTATGACGACGAGACCGACCGAATCATGCACAGCCTCATCAGAGAATCTAAGCAAAAACCGGCCGTTCGTTTCTGGCTTCAGACAGGTACCAACGATGAAACCAGCGATCGGAATAACAACGGAATTATCGATTCGATCGATGACACCATGGATATCATCCGAGAGTTGGAAAAGAAAGGCTACCAGCGCGAAGCGAATGGAAATGCCCACGACATCAGGTATGTTGAGGTTGTAGGCGGCGAACACAATCAGCACACCTGGAGCGCCATCATGCCCAATTTTTTGACCTGGGCCTTTGGTAAGTAAGCTACTACTGATAGCTACTTTTACACCAACAAATTGATTAACAACCCAATAAACTATTCTTGAACCATGAAATTGATTATACCCATTACGGCCATGGCGGTCTTGCTTGCCTGCAATAAAGCAGCGATTCAACCCATAGTACAGACCCCGCCCACTACCGTTGTGGTGCAGGAGCCGAAAGAGCGAAAGCTGGTTTGGTCGGATGAATTTGACAAAGAGGGTCTGCCCGACCCCGTAAAATGGGGATACGATGTAGGCGGTAATGGTTGGGGAAACAACGAGTTGCAGTACTACACCAAAGACCGCAAAGAAAACGCCCATATTGAAAAAGGTAACCTGATCATTGAAGCGCACAAAGAGTCATATCAGGGCCGTAACTACACCTCGGCCCGACTGCTTACCCAGAAAACGGCCACCTGGCGCTATGGTCGTATGGAAGTAAGAGCAAAGCTTCCGTCGGGTCTGGGTACGTGGCCGGCCATCTGGATGCTGGGCGAAAATATTTCTACCGCCGGATGGCCTCTTTGCGGCGAAATAGACATTATGGAGCATGTGGGCTACGAAGAAGGCGTGGTACACGGTACGCTGCATACCGATGCATACAATCACGGCAAAGGCACTCAGAAAGAAGGCAAAACAACGGTAGCAACAGCCACGTCTGCCTTCCACGTATACGCCATCGACTGGACCAATAACCAGATAGACTTCTACGTAGACGACCAAAAGTATTATAGCATGAACGCCCAGACTACAGGCGGTACGCAACAGCAATGGCCGTTCACACAGCCGTTTTTCATGATTCTAAACGTGGCTGTAGGCGGCAACTGGGGCGGCTTGAAAGGCGTTGACGAAACCATATGGCCCCGCCGGATGGAAGTTGACTATGTGCGGGTTTATCAATAGCAATGGTACGTACTCAGGTACGCAGCTTTTACATCCGTAACAGAGCGTCAGCATCCCCCTTTTATGGTATGTCGCGGCGTTACCTGATTGTCGAACTTTGGGGTACCCAAAAGGCTTCCCGCCTCTATCCACCCCATAAATAGTTTATTTTACTGTTGAAACGAGTTGGCTCAAGCCAGGCTGTCGGACGGGGAAACGATGTATATTACCACCTTATACATCTCCCCCATCCCATCATGCAACGTACCTGTCTTCTCCTGTTTGGCTGTCTGCTGGCTTTTTCGCTACACGCCCAACCCTCTTTCACCGTATCATTCCCGGCCAGTACCACCACCGCCACCCTCGACGGGCGGGTATTGTTGATACTGGCCAAAACGGCATCGCCCGAGCCCAAATTGCAGGTGGGAGATGCGGTAGAAACAGCCCAGATTTTTGGTCTCGATGTAAACGGGATGCAGCCCGGTAAGCCTGTTACCGTTGACGCTGGCGCATTTGGCTATCCGAAACGTAGCCTCCGCGAGTTGCCCGCTGGTGAGTATTACGTGCAGGCCGTACTGCATCGCTACGAAACGTTTACCCGCAGTGACGGCCATACTGTGAAATTGCCCATGGACCGGGGCGAGGGCCAAAACTGGCGTACGGCTCCCGGTAACCTGTTCAGTAAACCACAACGCATTTCGATCAGGGCAGGGCAAAAAGGGGCCATGTCGATTAGCCTGAGTCAGGTAAATCCGCCGATTAGCGAGCCGAAAGACACCCGGTTTATCAAGCACATCAAGATTAAAAGCGAACGGCTCAGCAAATTCTGGGGACGGCCCATGTATCTCGGCGCCAACGTATTACTACCCGCCGGGTTTGATCAGCACCCCGAAGCACGTTACCCACTCTGCCTGTTTCACGGCCACTTTCCGGCCGATTTTGATGGATTCAGCGAAACGCCCCCTCCCGCCAATATGGACACGACCGACTATATTGACCGGTTTAAGCTGAAGGGGTACAACAAAATTGTGGCACAGGAAGCATACGATTTCTATAAAAAGTGGACCAGCCCCAATTTTCCCCGAATGCTGATTGTCGAGATTCAACATGCCAATCCGTACTACGACGACTCATACGCGGTTAATTCACAAAATCTTGGCCCCTACGGCGACGCTATCATGTATGAACTCTTGCCTGAAATTGAACGGCAATTTCGGGGCATTGGGAAGGGTTGGGCGCGCTTTACCTATGGCGGCAGCACAGGCGGCTGGGAAGCACTGGCAGCGCAGGTTTTCTACCCCGATGAATTTAACGGCTGTTTTGCCGCCTGCCCCGACCCTATCGCTTTTGACGCCTACACGGTTTTTAACCTCTACAAAGACAAGAATGCCTATTTCTCCGAAGGACCTTTCCGGCGTACGCCACGCCCCAGCCAGCGCAACTCGCTGGGTCAGGTGAAGGTAACGATGGAAGAAACGAACCATCGCGAACTGGCCCTCGGTACTCATTCACGATCCGGCGATCAGTTCGACATATGGGAGGCGGTGTATTCGCCAGTAGGCTCAGATGGCTACCCCAAACGCATTTGGAACAAAGAAACGGGGGTGATCGATACCACGGTTGCTGCCTACTGGCGCGAGCATTTCGATCTGCTCCACATCCTACGCCGCGACTGGAAAACGTTGGGGCCAAAAGTGACCGGCAAGATTCACCTGTACTGCGGCGACATGGACAATTATTACCTTAACAATGCCGTGTACCTGATGGAAGACTTCCTGAAAACAGTACAAAACCCCGCGGCAAAAAGCGAAGTGGCCTACGGCGACCGGTTCGAGCATTGCTGGAACGGCGACCCGAACGTACCTAACTACATCAGCCGCCTGCGTTACAACACCATGTACATCGACAAAATCCTGAAACGAATTGCCGATAACCACCCCGCCGGAGCCGACCTAACCAGTTGGCGTTACTAATGCGGTACTGTATTATGCAGGTTGCATACTGGTTACCGGGTAAACTAAAGGCCAGGCGAGGGTTAAACTAGCACCCTCGCCTGGCCCTGACCGAATGGTGAGGGTGCCGCCCATATCAGTGGCCCGTTGCTGCAAACTGCGAAGTCCATTGCCACTAAAGGCTTCTTCATCAGCCGAGAAACCAACTCCATCATCAGTAACCGTCAACGTCAGCACCGACTCTTGCACCGACAGCGTTACATAAATGTGGCTGGCCGATGAATGCCGTAATGCATTGTGAAGTAACTCTTTGTAGGCTAGAAAGACGGCGCGTTTCAGCGGTGCCGAGACCAGGTTTCCTGCCGAAAGTGGCGGAAAATTCAGGTGGAGTTCCACGTCCTGAAACTCAAAAAGCGCACGTGCTATCTCGCTGAACCGGCTGGCAAAAACATCGCCACCGGCGGGAGTTTCGGTCAGACTCCACACAATCTGACGCATGTTGGTCAACACCTGCCGGGCCGACTCGTTAATCAGCTGTAATATGGCCATAGCCTGTTCGGGGTGTTTGGCAACCTGCCGCCCGGCTGCCTGACTCAGCATGCTGATACTGCTCAGATCGCCGCCAATATCGTCGTGTAAATCACGGGCAATATCGGCGCGAATACGCTCCAGTTGTCGTTGACGACGTTCATTCTCCTGCAATTGCTGAATTAGTTCAGCCTGAACCCGTAGCCGGTCACGCTCTATCTGACGGTTGGCGAGAGAGGTTCCCATGGTGAAGCACAGCACTTCGAGCACCACGCCAATTTGCATGTAGGTAACAGGAAACGTCAACGCGTTGGTAAGTTCGCGGGTGAACAGACCGGGGATAAAATTGACGGTTAGGGCTATCAGGCAACCCATCACGAAAAAGAAGGAGCCGACGATAAAATAGACCATCACGGCCTGCCTGAGACGAATAATGCGGGGCACCACAAACAGCGCCCCAACAGCCAGGATTGTCCGGTTGGCCACGTATAACCACGACCGGATATCGGCCGAGGTACCCAGCCACCAAAGCACCGTATCGAGAAGTAGATGCCCCGCCAACAACCAAACCATGCCCATCAGCAACCGATAGCTACGCGGGTCGTTATGGGTTATATCCATCAGCATGATCGCAAACCGGATATACAGCAGAAAGGCCAGCGACTCAAGCAGGGTAACGGCATAATTCACACCAGGCTTGTAAACGGCCTGCGCGTATTCCTGATCATCGATCCTGAAGGTGATGACCATACAAACAATGTACAGGGCATATTGCCAGTAAATCGCTTTTCGATGTTGTGCGTACGACAGCAACCCATAAAGGGCCATCATGGCCAGCATTCCATCCAGAAAAAGGCGGAGTGGCAGGTACGAAAGAGGCCAGACAAACATGGCGTAGATAGGTTAGGCTACAGCTACCTTAAAACTACGCATTTTTGCTTACTACCAACTAATCAACATATTAAGCTACCCTAATTCAGTTCAACGACGTTAAAAACGCCATGGTGTCAACGCCATCGGCATAATCCATCAGGTCGGGAAACTGCGTTTGTCCAAATGGAACAGAACCGGCATACCAGCCGCTGGCAGAAGCCACAACCTGAATTTTGTCGGCGTGCTCGGCCAGTAAGCTCTGCAGGTGGTCGAGATCACGATACGTCTGAAAATACACCACCGAAATAGGCGATACCAGACCGGGCTGCTCAGTAATCATCAGAAACCCGTTGTCCAGATGATCAACGCGGTTGACGAGGTAGATCGACCGGTTATAATCGTAGTTGTTCGAGTACTTATGCTGGCTTAGAAATTCCGACGACCGGGGTTCGAGTGTGTGGAGCAGTGGGGTGAAACTGTACGGCTTTCCGTCATAATCAGCAGGCACAAATAAGGTCGATACGTTTCTACAACCCAACCCGAAATATGTCAGGATGTCATCGCCCAGCAACGCCAGTTGATCAGTAGTTTCATCGCCTGTAAGCACCGCGACAGATGAACGATTGTGGCGAATGATATTCGGCTTTTTCGCGAAATAATACGTGAAGTATCGGGCCGTATTGTCACTACCCGTCGCAATAAACGCGTCGGCATCGTTCAGGCGCTCCACAATTTTGATCCGTTCTTTAAAAGCGGGCTCCACCTCGATCAGTGTGTGAATGAGATAGCGCATCAAGAGTTCATCGAGACTGCTCAGTTTGGCCAGTAGTTTATGGCCACTGATTAATACGCACAGCATATCGTGGAAACCCACCGCCGGAATATTGCCCGCCATCACCACGCCAACCCAACGCGGCACCACCGCCTCGGCCGGGTAATGGCTCGTCCAGTCAGTCAGAGCCGCGCGGGTGAGCATACGCTCGGCAATAGCATCGAGCGCACGCTGCACATTCTCCGGGTTGAACCAGTTATTTTTTGAATTAGCCCGGTAAGCCGCTTCCTCCCGATCAACCCGACGGGCCGGATTACGGAGTACGTCGCCTACCTTGACAAATGCATCTATTCGTTGTTGACGATTCATATTTTCAGGTTTGTAGTTTATCGTGTGTGGTTTGTAGTTGCTTTGCTATAGCACCTTCCGGTTGATAGGCAGCGCAACAACAAACCACCAACTACAAACCACAAACTAATTCATTCCAGCAAATCCGGCCTGCGGGCCTGGGTACGTGCCAGGGCTTGTTCGTAGCGCCAGTTATCAATCATAGCTTCATGGCCCGACAGTAAAATATCAGGTACGTTCCAGCCTTCGAAACTGGCAGGGCGGGTGTAGATGGGAGGAGCCAGTAAATCGTCCTGAAAAGAATCAGTCAGGGCCGACGTTTCGTCGCCCAGCACACCGGGAATCAATCGAATAATACCATCAGCCAGTACGGCCGCCGCCAGTTCCCCACCCGACAATACGTAGTCGCCAATGCTAATTTCGCGGGTGATAAAATGCTCGCGTACGCGCTCATCCACCCCTTTATAATGACCACAAAGAATGATCAGATGCTGGGCCAGCGAAAGACGATTTACCAGTGGCTGAGCGAGTCGTTCGCCATCGGGCGTCATGTAAATGACGTCATCGTAGGTACGTTCGGCCTGTAGTTTACGGATGCATTTGGCGATTGGTTCGATCTGCATCACCATACCGGCCCCACCACCAAACGGATAATCGTCGATGCGCCGATGCTTGTCTTCGGTGTAATCGCGCAGGTCGTGTACATATACCTCCACTTGTCCACCCTGCTGCGCCCGTTGCAAAATCGAGTGGCCAAAAAAGCTGTCGAGAAGTCTGGGCAGACAGGTAATAATGTCGATCCGCATGAGTCAGCTAAACTTTATCGTCGTCGGTATCCTCGGCGTCTCCATCCACATTATCGTCGGGCAAACCAGCCTCCGACAAGTAGACTTCGAGTAATCCATCCGGCAAGTTGACGTTCAGCGTTTTGGCGGCACGGTCAACCGTTTTCACGATAGCGCTGTTAATCGGTATCAGCATTTCCTGTCCCCGATAGTCCATCGCAATCAGATCCTGCGTGGCCATGGCCATGACCGACGAGACCGTTCCAAGCGGTCCTTCCTGTTCGTCAATAATCTGAAAGCCAATAATTTCGTGGTAATAAAACCGGTCGGGATCTGTGATCTGTTCCAGATTGTCGAGAGGCAGCCACACCGGGCAGTTGATCAGTTTTTTGGCCTCGTCCAGCGTATCTACATCTTCCAGCGCCAAAATAGCCCGGTCGCGGTTGATCGATGATGACTCAATGAAGTAGGGTGTCAGTTCGCCACGCACTTCAATCAGTACCGAATCAAGGTCTTCGTATTCGGTAGGGTCATCGACGTCCAAAAACAACACCAACTCGCCATTCAGGCCGTGCGTCTTGGTAATATGCCCCAGTTGAAAGCAGTCGTCTTTAGTCATGCTTGAAAGGGAGTTTCAAGTTTCAAGTTTCAGGTCTCAAGTTGCCCCGCCTACGAAACAGTCGTTAATAAGCAGCGCACCTGAAACTTGAAACTTGAAACCTGAAACTCTTTTTATTAATTTATTCTATAAAAAAAGCCTGCTCGGTTGAACAGGCTTTTTGCATTGACAGGAATGCGAATTAAGCAGCTGGTTCGTCCGTAGCAGGTACGTCTGCGGCAGCAGGCGCTTCAGCAACAGGTGTTTCTTCAGCGGCGGTTTCGGCAACCGGTGCTTCTTCGGCCGCAGGGGCTTCTTCGGCAGGTGCTTCAACAACTGGCTCTTCCACTTTGTACTTGGCCGCAATAGCTTCGGCACGGGCAGCAGATACTTTCTGCTCAGCCGCCAGACGCTCTTGACGAGCTTTGTCTTTCGCCTGATCTTTAGTATCAGCAGTACCGGCAACACGGCTAGCTTTGCCTTCTTTCCAGTCAGCAAATTTCTGATCGGCAGCTTCCTGCGTGATCGCGCCTTTTACAACACCTACTTGAAGGTGTTTTTTCAGCATGATCCCTTCGTGTGAGAAGATCGAACGAGTTGTGTCTGAAGGTTGGGCACCTACCATCAGCCAATGCACAGCACGATCGGCTTGCAATACGATGCGGGCAGGGTCAATGTTTGGGTTGTACGAACCGATTTTCTCGATGTACTTACCGTCGCGAGGTGATTTAGACTCGGCTACTACGATGTCATAGATAGCCATACGTTTGCGTCCACGACGCGCTAAGCGAATTTTAACTGCCATTGTCTGGAGTTTTTAAAACCCGGAAAGAACTCGTCTTTCCATGGGGGGAACGCGTCCCCCGGGTGAAACATGGGTGCAAAGGTACGAAAAGAAACGCTACATCGACCCGAATCTATAAGCCGGATTCTGTCGGCCCGACCGTACCCGTGGGCGCATCGAACCGTCTTATCATTTATCTGGGAGAGCCGTCACCGACTCCCTCTATCGATCTACCCGTACCGGCAGCCACCCGAAGATAGCGTGGAGACGAGCAGCCCCGCATCCGGCACATATTTGATCTTTCAGCCCCTAAGGTTTATCCTGCCCCGCTGGTCGCCCAGCGCGCGGTGGTCTCTTACACCCCCTTTTCACCCTTACCTAATCAGTTAACAGTTATCAGTAAACAATTATCAGCCGTTGACTCGGCGCAAAATCGATAACTGATCATTGATAACTGTTAACTGAATGGCGGTATCTTTTCTGTGACACTGGCTGTCGAACGGGGGTTACCCTCCGCCCGCCTTCCCGTTAGGAAGTAGGGTGCTCTATGCTGTCCGGACTTTCCTCCCCACCCGAAAGCGAGGCGATAAGACGATCCGGGTCGCTGTAACGCCGGGCAAAGGTAGGGTAAATAGTTAAAAGGAGTGCCGAGTGTGTAGTGTCGAGTGCATAGTGCCGAGCCTCGAAAGTTCGATCGTACTATTTCGGCATAATTAAAACGGCTTTCCAGACTAGGCACTATGCACTCGGCACTCCTTCTTATTACGCGTTGAACGCTGGGGCAAAGTCATTTTTAGCGAAGTCTTCAAGCTTGGTTTTGCTTAGCGTTGGGCGGTTCACCATGTAATCGCTCTGCATCGAACCATCGCGCAGGGAGGTTCCCAGTTCGGTGTATTTGCTGGCGATTTCTTCGTTTAAACCTGCCTGAAGCATGCCTTGCTTGGTTTGTTCATCGGTGAACACGATCCAGGGCGTCTCGGGTTTTCCGACAGCACTGCCTAGAATCTGTGCAATTTCGGCACCTGTTTTCTCATCACCAGCCACGTAACGTACTTGGAAACGGGTAAAGTCGAGGCGGAGTAATTCGTCGAGCGCGGCTTCGGCAATGTCATTCGTGTGCACCAATACCACGGGCTCATCACCGAAGTTATTGCCCATAATGCCCGCCCCTTTCACCATACCAATCGTCGTAAACAGATTCTGCATGAAGTACGACGGCCGAAGTGCTTTGATGTTCAGCCCCTCAATCGTTTGTAGTTTCTGTTCCAGATCATGAAGCCCATCAATCGGCCCGGTACCCTGACCTTTGTGTGCCCCGATACTGCTGAGCACCACTGCAAACCGAATGTCGTTGGCCTGAATAGCCGTTACAAAACTATCGCTGATCTGATTCTGATACCCACGCCAGTCGGTCACATCCATCCTAGGCGGAATCATCAGATAAACAGCGTCTGCGTTGGCAAACGCAGTAGTAACGAAGGATGGATCAGCCAGATCGCCGACGGCTGCTTTGGCACCCAGTGCTTCAATTTTTGCGGCCGTTTCAGACTTACTGGTGATTACAGTAACCGTATGGCCAGCGGCTAGTAGTCCTTCTGTAATGGGTTTAGCGGTGTGGCCCAATGAGCCTGTGATAGCATAATGCATGATGATAAATCTGTTTAGTGAGTATTATATTTGTACATACAAATGAAACCATTTACCGATCAAAAAGTTCGACCAATACGGCACAAGGGCTTACTTTTGTTTACACGTCTTACTTTACATCAGCCCTTGGGCTGTTCAGAACCAATGCCTTTTTTAGTTCTCGATTTAGAAATGTCAGGCCCCGAGCCGGGATTTAACGAAATCATTCAGCTCGGAGCTGTCCTGTTTGATGATAACTGGGTTGAAAAGGGTCAGTATCTGAGCAATGTATACCCCGAAAACGCCGAAGCCTTCACCGCCTCAGCCGAAAAAGTGCATAATCTCTCTCTGGCCGATCTCGACGATGCCCCGATGATCTATGATGTCATTCCGGAGTTTGAAAACTGGATTTGCGAAAAGCTAAACCTGCGGGTTCCACCCAATCAGGTCGATAAAACGCCGTTTCTACGCAATGTGGTCATCTGCGGACAGAGTGTCATGCACGACATCAATTTCCTGAAACAGGCCTACATCGACGAGAAACTAAAATGGCCCTTCTCCCGCACGCTGGTCGATTTGCACACGCTCAGCTACTTCGTGTTCAGGGTATTGCAAAAAAACGGCAAGCCCACGCCCAAAAGCTTGAGTCTGACTGCCATTGCTGCACACTTTGGCTTCGAGCGCGAAGATTCATTCCACAACGCGCTCGAAGATGCTATTTTGACTGCTCAGTGCCTGAAAACCATTTTTGCCCTGGGCGATGGATTTAAGGTTGCTTAGCCTATTTTGACTCCCAAATACTCCTCAACGTTTCCTACTGATGATTGCCAAATTACCTGCCTCAGTTGCGACCGTTTTGGGTACGTTACTGTGCGTCTGTCTGGGTACGTTCCCGGTCAACGGCCAAGTTGTTTCCTCTAAACCACTCAGCGTAACGGGATCTCCATCCCCACATTGGCGACCTCAGTTTCATGCTACGTCAAAAAAAAACGGGCTTGGCAAACCAACAGCGCTGATTCATCACAAGGGAGAATACCATGTGTTTTTTCAGCAAAAATCGCCAGACTCAACACACATACCCAGCTCGTGGGGGCATGCCGTTAGCAAGGATCTTCACCGCTGGCAAGAGCTGCCGCCGGTGCTTGCCGCCGATTCGACAGAGGCGTATTCGGGAAGTTGTGTGATTGATCGTAAAAACACGGCGGGTTTCGGCAAAAACGCGATGGTGGCCATTTACACGGCCCATCAGAACGGTAACCAGAGTCAGCATCTGGCCTACAGCCTAGACAACGGACGCACGTTCAAGAAATACGCATTCAACCCGGTGCTCGATCTTAATCGGGCCGACTTTACTGATCCGCATGTCTTTTGGTGGAAATCGCTGGACCGCTGGGTGATGAGCGTGGCGTTTCCGAGCGAGCAGCGCGTGCAGTTCTACCAATCAAAAAACCTGCGCAACTGGGTACCGGCCGGCTCGGTTTCCGCACCCAACGATAGTCTGGGCCACTGGGAGTCACCGGCTCTATTCGAAGTATCGTCTGCCTTGCATGAAGTGCGCCTTGCTACTGAACAAGGTGTCGATACACTGGCACACGTTACTGTAATTCGCCAGGGCCGACCATTTGATCCCCAATCCCTAGCCCGGCGGTGGGTATTGCTGGTATCGGTCAGCAGCGGAGCACCATCGGGCGGGGCGGGGGTTCAATATTTTATAGGTACGTTCAACGGGCGTCAGTTTATGCCACAAGACAACCAAACCCGCTGGTTAGACTATGGCACTGATTTTTACGGAGCCATTCCAATCAGTAAACCTGACATAAATGGCGCGGCTTATCCGCAGATCATGGGCTGGATGAATAATCCACAAGCTGCAAAAAGCCAATCTGGTATGTCCTTCCAGGGAGCCATGACCTTACCCCGTACCCTGAAACTAGACCCGGCCGGCAAAGGCATGTATTCATTGATTCAGGTTCCTGATTGTCTATGTCCAATGCCGAAAAGTGATTCGCTTACTGTTCGCACTACCGATACAACCGAGCTCAGCCGACGAATAAAAACTTTTCTGGCCGGGAGTACCAGCTACAAATTGTACATAAAGGCCAAAGCAGGCAACCACGACATCCGGGTACGCAGCGGCTCAGGACAAGAACAAACCGTTGTTCGGTACGACTCAGTTGCGCGGGAAATGGTTCTTGACCGCAGCCGCTCCGGTGTCATGACAAGCAGTATTGTAGCAAATCCGGTTATTAAAGCCCCCTTTCAGCCAATAGGTGGCTGGAATAACGAGGCGTTTTTGTACTACTCTGTCTATGTTGACGGATCATCGGTGGAGGTATTCGGCGCATCCACCACTTGTAAGATTACCAGCCTCATATTTCCAGGAGAGGAAAGTAACGGTGTTTCATTCGGCGGCAAAGGCATTTACGAGGTGCTGGTTTACCGAATTTCACCAACCCAAACCAACTAACTTTCCATCTCCAGCAAAGCCCGGAGTTCCGTGGCTTCCTGCGGTTTCATACGGCCAGCCAACACAAGCCGTAGCTGTCGGCGACGTAGGGCCGACTCGTAGCGTGCTTTTTCGGCATCTGTTTCCGCAATAACTGGCGGCACTTCGATGGGCCGTCCGCTCTGATCAACGGCCACAAACGTGTAGTAGGCGCTGTTTGTGCTGACCCGGATACCGGCCGGAATATCTTCGGCCCAGACCTCGATAAAGACCTCCATCGATGAGCTGAATGCGCGCGTCACCTGCGCTTTCATGGTCACGATATTGCCTAGTTTAATAGGCTCAGCAAACGACACATTGTCGACCGAAGCGGTAACAACAATACGATTAGAGTGCTTTTGGGCAGCAATGGCGGCGGCAATATCCATGAAGTGGAGGAGCCTCCCCCCCATCAGGTTGTTGAGCGTATTGGTATCATTGGGCAATACCATCTCAGTCATGATGGTATGCGATTCGCTGGCGCGTTTTGGTTGCGGCATTCAAAAAGTGACGACAAGCGTCTGCTGGTTGATAAAGTATTTCCGCGGCGAAATTAGCACGCTAAACCCTGATTATTACTTTATCGGGATCGTTACGCCCATGCCCAGCGGCGTCTGACCAATTAGCTGTATTTGCTGAGGGTCGCCTCGCTTCTTGAAAACAAGGTAGTTAACCGCATCGAAAGCCAGCAAGAAAGCACCCTGCGCCATTACGGTTTTGCCATATCCCCGCAATCGATCGGCCTGATCGGGGCGTGAGTTGGCACGTTCGGTCAGGTAAAGACCTCCGGCAATGTAGGCTACATCGAGCCCCGCGTTGAAGAGCAACGTCCGTTTCATGGATTCATGCTTCTGCACGGCTTCGCCCAATGTTTCTGACTCAGGATGCTGCTTTCGCAAGCTCAGCAATCCCAAGCCGGCAATACCCAGATTGACGGCATTCCAGTACATATTCATCTGGTGAATGTACTTTGTCTCGCCCGATGATTTCCCCAACGCAACACCACTGACCGCCAAATTCGCCAGGGCATAGCCTCCCAGCGACAAACCCAACGTGCGTCCGTGATTGTAACGCTGCTGACTAAATTGAACCCGGTCGGCGCTCGATACGGGTTGCGACTGAGCCTGTGTGAGTTGTGTAAACAACGAAGCACCAAGCGAATAAAAAATGGTATATAAGCGATTCATAACCGGTCTGGAAACGATGAACAAGCTGTATCTACGCTAAAAACGACTATCAAGACTTTGGACTTCGTAGACTGTTTTCTGACTCATTTCGTAAACTGGTATGCCCACCAGATCAACACGCCTTGGAGCGGTAACCTCCCCCACCGTATCCACGGCGACAGTTGCTGAAATTTTTCACCAACGGCCATGTAATAGTTAGCGGGAAAAACGGCGATCAACAAGGCTATTATTCCCCAGGCAGCCCAGATGCGTGTAGCAGGAAACAACAAGCCCAGCCCAAGCAGCAGTTCAGCTACACCGCTCCAGAACACCAGCTCATTGTGGGCAGGCAGGTAGGGTGGCATGATCTGGAGATAAAATTTCGGGCGAATGAAGTGCCAGATACCCGCGAGTATATATAGCGCGGCCATAATGTAAAGCGACATGAAATCGGGGTTTAGAACGAATGTAAGATACGCAACCAGATGTTGAGAAAATGGGTTTACTCCCCTTCCAGCACAGCCCGCATGGCCCTGGCTTTCAGCAGACATTCGGCATATTCCTGCACTGGGTCGGCATCGTAGGTAATGGCACTTCCCACCGTAAAACTGGCATATCGGCTCGAAGCATCGTAAAGCAGACTACGGATGACCACGTTAAAATCGAAATCACCGGCGGGCGTGATATAACCGATTGCGCCCGAGTACACAGCTCTACGACTGGCTTCGAGTTCATCGATCCGTTCCATGGCTCGTATTTTGGGGGCACCAGTCATGCTGCCCATCGGGAAGGCGTTACCAATCACGTCGGCCAGCGAACAGTCTGCACGCGCCGTAGCCGACACGGTCGAGATCATCTGGTGCACCTGTTGAAAGGTGTAAATACCAAACAGTTCGTCGACCTGTACTGATCCTGTTTCGGCCGATCGGGCCAGGTCGTTGCGTACCAGATCTACAATCATCAGGTTTTCGGCCTGTTCTTTCTCACTGTTGCGTAACTGACTTTTCAACGCCTCATCCTCCCCCACCGTCTGCCCACGCCGAATCGTACCCTTGATCGGTTGCGACACTAGTCGACGACCCGTTTTTTTCAGAAACCGTTCGGGCGATGCACCCAGGACGTACCTGGATTGCTGCTTGAGAAATACCGAAAAAGGCATTGGCGACCGCTGGCAGAGTGCTTGGTAGGCCTCAACGGGATTGAGTTGCACGTCGCGGGCAAAAAACTCAATGCAATAATTCAGTTCGTATACGTCTCCCGCCTCAATCAACGACCGGATATGCTGCACCGCGGCTACATAGTCTGTTTCAGTAACTCGCGCCTGCACCGTTCCTGGCACTGTAGGTGGCGTTACCAGGCCAGGTAACGTACCTGGATACGTAAGCCAATCAGCCCACAAACCGGCGTTGGCCATTTTGGTCCAAACAACAATGGCATCCTCCTCGAAATCAATCAGGTAAATTGGTTCCATGAACCAGATAGCCGGAAATCCAAGCAAATCGACGTGGCGGCTTTGCAGGCTTTCGAGCTGATTTTTCACCTCATACCCAACGTACCCAACCAGATGGGAACGGTGTTGCCGGTGAAAATCGGCTAGCGTTTCTAAGTCCTGTTTACCCGAAAACGGAACGACCCGCTCTGCACCGGCATACAGTCGGTTCGGAAACGGGTCGTTAGGGTACGTGAGGTCGTTATTATTCAGGTAAACAACCTCATTAAACGTGACTTCAGCAGCAGCCAGTAAGGTTTGGCGCCAGTTTGAAAAACCGGCACGGATTAACTCAGCAGCCGCGAAGCGAAAATGGTTCATGGCTGGTATTCAACCACTTGTATATCAATGGCAATATCTTTGCCTTCATTATTTTTCCCCAACCGGAACGATACCTCATCGTCGATCTGGAAATCATTGAAATCACCCGCAGTAACGCTGGTATAATGGAAAAACAGATTATTGGGGGGCCAGTTAATGAATCCGTATCCTGTTTTCAGACTCCGAACGGTACTTATATGACGCTCATCCGACTCCTCGAAATCAGGCTGTAGCTCATCATCGCCTTCACTTTCTCCGGGCAACAGTTGTATGTTTTCGCCAGAAAAAGCCCCAGCCTGGTACGCTCCATTGCCATTGTCATTACCGTTGGCCGTGGCATTCTGGTAGAATGGGCGGGGAACAGCATCGGTGCGGGGCTGTTGTTTTACAAACAGGTCGCGAATCATGGAATCGTTCTTTTTCAGTCGATTATCAATGATCTCGTGCATCGGAATCGGATAAGACACTTCTTCCAGTAGATCCTGCGACGTCCGGGTTACCATTTTTTCGCCCTGATCATTTAAGTATTCAAAATCCCAACTCAGTACCATTACGCGGGTACCCAAGGTGTTCAGCTTCCGAATGAGCGACACATAATCACCATCGGCGGTGATCAGCACAACCACATCAAACTGTTTGTAGGTAGCCAATTCGTACGTTTCGAGGGCCAACCATACATCAATTCCTTTTTCCTGACGGTATCCCTGATACGTTTTGACCGGCAGGTAATGGGTCACGACCCCTTCCGACATCAGAATATCGTCGAAGAGGCGATCATAAAACAGTTGATTACCTCGTTGGCTGGCTTCGTGGGCATTTAAGCGCCCCCGGAAGTAGTGAGCATCAACGATCTGACACAGATGTTTGTCGGTATCTTCGGCATCAGCTACCTGACTGCGAATAAACGCGTGTAGCCCCGAGATGCTGATCCGGCTCCGGCGCTCATGCGAATAATTATAGTAGTTACTTACATGAAGAAAATAGTTACCATCATAAAAAACGCCAATACGGGTGAGTTTAGTGGGTCTTGACTGCTGCATTTTTTTGTACGAAACGATTATATATGAAAATAGGAGAAACTAGTACACTGCTCAATTGTGGCCGTTGGGAATTTGTTTCTGGTAAGCTAGCTAAGTAGGTAGATGAACTAAAAACGAGTTATGAATTAATCAACCTTGCTAATTTTATGTCTAACAAATACCTAATTGTATTCCTTTACTTTAATTAATTAAGCTAAACGTATACGAAGGATAATTACTGGCCGACCTTTCCGGCTGATTCTTTTTTTCTAGGCCCAAATATAGCGCAAAAACCGGTTTGAACGCCTTTCTGGCCAATTGTTTCTCGCTCAACTACTAACTTGCACCCATGCAACCAGTATTATTTATAGACCGCGATGGTACCCTGATTATCGAACCGCAGTCTGACTTCCAGATCGACTCGCTCGAAAAACTTGAATTTATTCCCAGTGTGCTCTCGGCCCTGCGGAAGATAGCCGAAGAAACACCCTACGAACTGGTCATGGTCACCAATCAGGACGGACTGGGAACGGCCATTTTTCCCGAAGAAACCTTTTGGCCAACGCATCAGAAAATGATGCGGACCCTCGAAAACGAGAATATTCATTTTGCCGCCCAGCACATTGATCGCACCTTCCCGGCCGATAACGTACCCACGCGCAAACCGGGAACCGGCATGCTCACCAGCTATTTCACCGACGCCTATGACCTGCCCAACAGCTACGTCATTGGCGACCGGCTGACCGATGTAAAGCTGGCCCTAAACCTGGGAGCCAAAGCTATTCTGTTCATCCCGCCCAATATCAACCCCGATACGCAGGCGGCCGACACCGATGGTCTGACCGATGAGATGAAGCAGGCGATTGCCCTGACAACCAGCGATTGGAACGAGATTTACACCTTTCTGCGCTTACCCGCCCGCACTGCCAGTGTGGAACGGAATACCAACGAAACAAAGATTAAGATTGAGCTAAACCTCGACGGAACCGGCAAAGCCGACATGAACACCGGTCTCGGCTTTTTCGACCATATGCTCGACCAACTGGCTAAGCATTCGGGAGCCGATCTGAGTATTCATGTCAATGGCGATTTGCACATAGACGAACACCATACAATTGAAGATACCGCGTTGGCTCTTGGCGAAGCGTATCGGCAGGCGTTGGGCAACAAGCGTGGCATTAGCCGCTACGGATTCCTGTTACCGATGGATGAAGCGCTGGCTCAGGTAGCCATTGACTTTTCGGGACGGCCGTGGCTGGTGTGGGACGCGGAATTCAAACGCGAAAAGATTGGCGAGATGCCTACCGAAATGTTCTTTCACTTCTTCAAGTCATTTGCTGACACCGCTCAGGCCAACGTAAATATCAAGGTAGAAGGCGATAACGAACACCACAAGATTGAAGCCATTTTCAAAGCCTTCGCCAAAGCCATCAAAATGGCCGTGAAACGTGACATCAAGGCCCTCGATAGCTTGCCAAGCACGAAAGGGGTACTTTAAAAAGTTCAAGGGTTCAATGTCCAACGTCTAAAATTGCTCCGTATTTTGATTAAACGCGGAGCAACATTAGACGTTGGACATTGAACCCTTGAACTTTTAATCCTTACTTCACCCGGATGTCACCACGGATTTCGCCGGCGGGGAAAGCAGGTGTATGCAGGTTGGCGTAGAAAAAACCTTGCGTCATGCTATCGATCTGCGTTTGGCGGAGGGTAGGCGTTGTGCCGATAATTGGCGAGGTAAGCGACGCGAATGGAATGGCCACACCACCGGTGCCGTTGGCATTGGTGATGCGGTGCAGGTGACCGGCAGTAGGTGTAATACCGGCGAAAGTCACGGTATAGCTCATCACACGCGATGTACGATCAATTACTCCGGTGAACGTACCTGTGCCTGGTGAGGTAACTGGTGTTGGTTTTTCCTGAGCGCCATTCAGCGTTGCCGTTAGTTGAACAGAAGGTTGTGGAATCGGGGCTGTGCTGGTGTTGGCTGTATTTTCGTAGCAACTACTTAGGCCAAGAACAGAGCCAATAAGCAGAGTGGCCGCTAACGTGAAGCGGTTTCGGGTTGTAAACATGATCGTATAGTTTTGATTGGTAACGGCTAAATAAGCAGATATACACCACAAATGTTACATAACACAGGTACGTATCTCCATTATTCACCCATAAAAGGGCAAACAGTGTGCTTACACAGTGTACGGTATACTAACCTCATTGGATGCGTAATTCAAAACAAATTATTAGCTATCTGCCCTGTTTGTCAGTACGCTGGTCTGTGATTTATAGGGTAACCGGTACCGGATCGGTACATAGATTATTTCCATACCGAGTGAGAATCCCCTAATTTTGGCGTAACAATCTGAATCCATTCCTGCAATTCATTGGTTGTTTTAGTGTATCCCTTATTCAGTAATCGTTATCTCTTTTTATTATGGCTTTTGACTTAGATATGATTCAGCACGTGTACGCCCAACTTGGCGAGCGTGTCGAAGCAGCCCGTCAGGCAGTGGGCAAACCACTGACGCTGTCGGAGAAGATTTTATACACTCACCTCTCATCAGGTACGGCCTCTCAGGCTTTCGAGCGGGGAAAAGCCTACGTCGACTTCGCTCCCGACCGCGTAGCCATGCAGGACGCCACTGCCCAAATGGCTCTGTTGCAGTTTATGCAGGCAGGTCGGCCCCAGGTTGCCGTTCCATCAACGGTTCACTGCGATCACCTGATTCAGGCCGAAGTGGGTGCCACCGCCGATCTAGCCACGGCCAATAGCAAAAACAAAGAGGTATACGATTTCCTGTCGTCAATTTCAAACAAATACGGCATCGGTTTCTGGAAACCGGGCGCAGGCATCATTCACCAGGTAGTGATCGAGAACTACGCATTCCCCGGTGGCATGATGATCGGTACCGATTCACACACGCCAAACGCGGGTGGTCTGGGTATGATCGCCATTGGTGTTGGTGGTGCCGACGCCTGCGACGTAATGGCGGGTCTGGCCTGGGAATTGAAAATGCCAAAACTGATCGGTGTCAAACTGACCGGCAAACTGTCGGGCTGGGCATCGGCTAAAGATGTTATCCTTCGCGTGGCGGGTATTCTGACCGTAAAAGGTGGCACCGGCTGCATTGTTGAATACTTTGGCGACGGCGCCGAAAGCCTGTCGGCTACGGGTAAAGGTACGATCTGTAATATGGGTGCTGAAATTGGCGCAACCACGTCGATTTTCACTTATGATGAGAAGATGGCCGACTACCTCCGTGCCACGAGCCGCGCCGACATTGCTGACGCTGCCGACGCCGTGAAGCAACACCTCCGGGCCGATGACGAAGTATACGCTGACCCAGCCTCATACTACGATCAACTGATCGAAATCGATCTGAACACGCTGGAGCCACACATCAACGGTCCGTTCACACCGGATCTAGCCTGGCCCCTGTCGAACTTCGCCAAAGCCGTTCGTGATAACAACTGGCCAGAGAAACTGGATGTGGGTCTGATTGGCTCATGCACCAACTCAAGCTACGAAGACATGACCCGTGCAGCTTCCATTGCAGCACAGGCGGCGACCAAAAACCTGAAGACCAAATCAGAGTATACGGTTACACCGGGTTCTGAACTGGTTCGGTTCACGGCGCAGCGCGACGGTCTGCTGACTACCTTTGAAAGCATTGGCGGCGTGGTTCTGGCTAATGCCTGTGGTCCCTGCATTGGTCAGTGGGCGCGTCACATGGACGATCCTACCCGCAAAAACTCGATCATCACGTCGTTCAATCGGAACTTTGCCAAGCGGAACGATGGTAATGCCAGCACACATGCGTTCGTGGCCTCGCCCGAAATCGTGACCGCGATGGCCATTGCCGGTGATATCACGTTCAACCCAATGACCGACACGCTGACAAACGAAGCGGGTGAGCAGGTCATGCTCGACGAGCCACAAGGCATTGAGCAACCTGTAAACGGGTATGCCGTTGACGACGCGGGCTACCAGGCTCCTGCCGAAGATGGGTCAACCGTTCAAATCGCCGTTTCGCCAACGTCAGATCGTCTGCAACTGCTGGAGTCGTTTCCGGTTTGGGAAGGTACCGACCTGAGCGGCCTGAAACTGCTGATCAAAGCGAAAGGCAAGTGTACGACGGACCATATTTCGATGGCTGGTCCATGGCTCAAATTCCGTGGTCACCTCGACAACATCTCGAATAACATGCTGATCGGCGCGGTGAACTTCTATACAGAGAAAACCAACGCTGTGAAAAACCAACTGACCGGTGAGTATGGCGAAGTACCTGCCGTACAACGCGCTTATAAAGCAGCCGGTATTGGTTCGGTAGTGGTTGGCGACGAAAACTATGGTGAAGGTTCGTCACGTGAGCACGCCGCTATGGAGCCTCGCTTCCTGGGTGTGCGGGCCATTTTGGTTCGTTCGTTCGCGCGTATTCACGAAACCAACCTGAAAAAGCAGGGTATGCTGGCCTTAACGTTCGCCAACCCCGCCGATTACGACAAAGTACAGGAAGATGACAGCATCGATATCAAAGGCCTGACCACCTTTGCCCCCGGTCAGCAACTGACGGTGGTACTGAATCACGCCGACGGTTCAACCGATGAGTTCCCGGTAAATCATACCTACAACCAGGGTCAGATCGAGTGGTTCAAGGCGGGTTCAGCCCTGAACCTGATCAAAATGCAGGTGCAGTCGTAGTGAAAACAAACCTATAAGGGCTGGGCGCGCCCGTCAAAGACCTTATGGGTTTGGCATAAAAATGCCTCAGGTACGTACCTGAGGCATTTTTTGTGATCTGAATTGGAGACCGTTAAATGTCTGAATAATCGGTTGGGTGGAGCAGATAGATGTCGGCGCGGAGGAAATTGTGGGCGTACTCGGGTAGTGAATTCAGCTTTTTCCAGGCAGGGTCGGCACCGAACGCTTTCCAGTGCGCATCGCGTTCGGTTTTATTGTCAAACGACGTCATGTAGATCATGCTGGGTAGCTTACCGCCCGCTTTCACCTGTCCACAAAAAACAGTGTTGAAGCCTAACCGGCTGAAAATATCGAGCTCGCCGTTGTTGAATTGGCTGATCTTATTCTCATGTAGTTTCTCGGTCGCGGCTTCGTAGAGGCGCAATTCGTATACACGCTCAGCCACGGGTCCGTTTAATTTTGGCTGAACCAGCTTGGGCATCCCCGCAAAGGCCTCCATCAATACCGACTCAAATTTTTTGAAGACCGGCTTGTTAAATTCCGCATTCAGGTAATCCTGCCCCGCTGTGCTGTAGGCCTTGTCTTTGGCCAGTTTGTCGGATAATCCCATGAACTGATCGACCGATTTAAAGGGAATCAGTACATACACCAGCGAGTCGGCCCCTGCACCCGGCTTGAATACACCCACATTGGTGATTCCCGCACGATGCAGAGCAGGTAAATACGCCTCTTTCAGGTACGTATCCAACCTGGATTTCTGGCTGTTATCAGCCAGATGATACACTTTCAACTGGTAATATTCGCGCTTGGGAGCAAAGGCTGACGCCAGATTGGCAATCAGAAAAAAGGCCATGAGAAGGGCCCAAAACTGTGTTTTAACGGTATTAACAGATTGTTGCATGTCGTGAGTTTACTAGTTAACCATTTCAGAAAAGCGACAAACATAGCTAATCTTACCCGTCTATGACACTAAAGTTGAGACTGAACTTAAAGGCGGTAGCGTTACCTTTGTTAAGTGACATGTTTACCCAGCTATGATGTTTGATTTAGCCGCCGTTCTTCGGCCACATATTGCTTCATTAACGCCTTACTCATCGGCTCGTGATGAATACACGGGTACAGAAGGCGTATTCCTGGATGCTAACGAAAATGCCCTTGGGTCAGCTACCCACTCGGGACTCTATAACCGATATCCTGACCCGCATCAAACGGCGATCAAAGCTCGGTTGGCCCCGTTGAAAGGCGTACAGCCCAACCAGCTTTTCCTGGGAAATGGCTCTGATGAACCGATTGACTTACTGGTTCGGGCTACGTGCCGGCCGGGGGTAGATAATGTGTTGCTCCTTCCGCCTACCTACGGCATGTACGAAGTGTCGGCGCGGCTGAACGATGTACTGGTGAACAAGGTGCCGCTCACTACTGACTATCAACTTGATCTTCCCGCAGTACTGGCCGCCATTGATGCGCAAACGAAGATTATCTGGATTTGCTCGCCCAACAACCCGTCGGGTAACCTGATCGATCCCGACGCCATTCGGCAGGTGATCGAAACGGCCCACAATGCACTGGTGGTCGTTGATGAAGCCTACATCGATTTTGCCGGACCAGACTACCAATCCTGGACAACGTATCTGAATACGTACCCCAATCTGGTGGTGCTGCAAACGTTCTCCAAAGCCTGGGGGCTGGCTGCGTTGAGGTTGGGCATGTGCTTCGCCTCAGCTGAATTGATCCGGGTGATGAACGTGATTAAACCGCCTTACAATATCTCGGCCCCGTCGCAGCTATTGGCGCTGGAAGCCCTGGAACACAGTGTCGATAAAGACAACATGGTGAAACAAACATTGGCAGAACGTGACCGGCTGGCTAGTCAGCTAGGTACGTTGCCAAACGTACAGCATGTGTTTCCTTCAGATGCTAACTTTCTGCTTGTTCGTTTCGACGAAGCCCACACCGTTTTCGAGCAACTCATCGACAGCAAAGTCATCGTACGCGACCGGTCGAGCGTGACCCGTTGCGAGGATTGTCTGCGCATTACGGTGGGCACCGAAGTTGAAAACGCCCGCCTGCTCGACGTACTTCACTCCATTGCCGTACTTCATTGATTTCTTTGCCGGTTCACGCGTTATTTTTTGACAGGGTTTACAGGATTTTCTCTTTCTCTAGAGCAAACATAAAATCCTGTAAATCAAGTTAATCCTGTCAAAAAAACTTGTCTTCAGTAATAAATCAGCCCGAAAACTGATTCTCATTTTATCTTTCTTTCATATGCGCCGTATCTGTGTACTAATCACACTTCTAACTGCCTTTGTTACCCTACCGGAACAGGCAGTGGCCCAATATAACAATTGGGCGTTTGGGTTCCGGCTAGGTGAACCCTCAGGGGTCAATGTCCGGAAATATTTTGGCGACAACCACGCGTTCGACCTCAACGTAGGTACGTATGGCGGGCTTTACGGCAACAACCGGGCCTACAGAAGCGGGAACTACAAAACCGTTGGCCTGAGCATTCAGGGGCATTACCTGTGGCACGACCGGCTCTTCGGAAAAGACAATTTTCGCGGGTACTACGGCTTTGGTGGCCAAATCAACAGCCGCCGGTACTACCCCGAACGGCTGGCAGCGTTGAATGAATACGAGAGTGCCATCGCACTGGGTGGTTCAGCCGTGGCTGGTCTCGAATACTTTGTGCCTAACAAGCAGTACTCCATTTTTGTCGAAACGGGCCTCTATGTCGAGGTGCTTCCCGCCCCGCTTTTCATGAACCTCAGTTCAGGCGTGGGCATACGGTTTAATCTTTGAAAAGAGTTTCAAGTTTCAGGTTTCAAGTTTCAGGTGCGCTGCTAAATCAACAAATTCATGTTGTAGCGGCGCACCTGAAACTTGAAACCTGAAACTTGAAACTTAAAACTTCCATGTTCAACGTATACAGTGCCTCAGCCGGGTCGGGGAAAACCTACACTTTGACCAAAGAGTACCTCAAACTGGCGTTGGGTGAAGGTCGGCTGATTAGAGAATCAGACACGTTTAAAGGCACGTATTTCAGGAATATTCTGGCCATCACGTTCACCAATGCGGCGGCCAATGAAATGAAAGAGCGGATTCTGCGCGAAGTATCAGGCATTGCACAGAATAACCCTGAATCAGACCGTTTTCTGGCCGAACTCACGGCTGAACTGACCCTCAAACAATCGGATCATCCCGACTTTCCGGCTTTGACGGAACTGATCCGGAAACGCTGTCAGCGGTTGTTTCATGCTATTCTCCACCGGTACTCCGATTTTTCGGTCACCACCATCGACTCCTTCACGCAGCGGCTCGTCATGGCATTTACCGACGAGTTGGGCCTCCCCTATTCGTTTGAAGTAGAAATGGATACTGACCGGGTGCTGGAAGTGGCCGTCGATAACCTGATCGAGCGAGTGGGCACAGAAGAAATGGCCGATATTACGACCATTCTTCACCAGATTTTTGAGGAAACCGCCCGCGACGGCCGAAGCTGGAATCAGATTGCCGAAGCCCTTCGCGAGTTTGGCAACGTGCTTACTTCCGATCAACATTACGAGGCAGTAGGCCGTATTGCCGACCTAACACCCGGTCAGATTCGTACCATCCGAAATCAGCTGCTTGCTTTTGGTGCCGACGTAGCTGACCGCATTCAGGATCACGGAAAAACCGCCTGGGGGCACATTCTAAACGCCGGATTGAGCGCCAGCGACTTCAAACTCGGCGAGAAAGGCATCGGTGGATTCTTCAAAGCCATTGCCGAAGGTGATACGCGAAAGGCCGCCAATGCAACCGCCACCAAAGCCATCAACGACGGTGAATGGTGCACCAAAACCACGTCCCTGAATACACGGGCAGCCATTGACACCATTGCCGATTCGCTTTGTCAGTGCTTCAATGCCATTCGGGAGGAACGCGATGCCAACGAAAAACTGCTAACGCTTTACAAGGCCATTGACCCCCACTTGCAGAAAATGGCCCTGCTGAAACAAATCCGCGATGAATTTGTGGACCTGCTTCGAAAAGACAACCGGGTGCATATTTCGGAGTTCAACAAGCGCATCAAAGCCATTGTCGAGACCGAACCTGTGCCGTTTCTGTTCGAGCGGCTGGGCAGTAAATACAACCATATCCTGATCGACGAATTTCAGGACACGTCGCAATTGCAGTTTGCCAACCTGATGCCGCTGATTGAAAACGCACTTGGCAGCGGGTATTTTAACCTGGCGGTGGGCGATGGTAAACAGGCCATTTATCGCTTTCGGGGGGGCGACATGGATCAGATTGTGGCCCTGCACCGAGGTAACCTCAACACCCTGCAACGCCTGCACGGTCAACACACCTGGACGGCCGAACGCATTGATGCGTTGCACGGACAGATTACGCCCCAGACGCTCGACACCAACTGGCGTTCGGCCCGGCCCATTGTGGAGTTTAATAACGTTTTCTTCGATTACGTAGCCCGTCAGTATGCCCACACCAATCACCGGATCGATGAAGTATATGACGAACTGAAAGCATTCCAGCAGAAACCGTCGCCCAAAGCACCTGATTCGGCGCATATTCAGGTCGATTTTATTGGTGCCGACGACCTGGGCACAGATAGCAAAGTGTCCAGCGAAATGGTGAAGCTGACCATCCAGCATATTCATCAGGCGCAGGCCGACGGGTACTCGTTTGGTGATATGGCCGTGCTGACCCGTAGCCGAAAAAGTGCGCAGCTTGTTGCCAACGAACTAAACAGGCTGGGCATTCCACTGTCGTCGGCTGACTCGTTATCCCTGCAATTTTCGGAACCGGTGCGGCTACTGATCGCCATGCTGACCATGCTGAGTCGGCCCGGCCAAAAGCAGGTACGGTACGAAATGCTGTATCTGTACCATAGCGTTGTGCATAACCGCGTACCCGACGATGCCCAAACCGAAACACTCAGGTACGTTGCCGATGCACTCGACGAAGCGCCCGTGTTCGACTATCTGGCCAATGACGGTTACGATCTAAACCCGGCAGGCCTGGTGCAGCTGAACGTATATGAACTGGCCGAAAAACTGGCTCACTGTTTCCACCTCTTCGACCGGCCGCACGATCAGCCCTTCCTGTTCCGTTTTCTCGACGAAATTCTGACGTTTACCAGCCGCGAAAGTGGTCACCTCGCCGATTTCCTGACGCATTGGGAAACGGCCCGCCTCAAGGTATCGGTCAGCGAGGGTCTTACTACCGATGCCGTTACCATTCAGACCATCCACAAAGCGAAAGGGCTGGAGTACCCCGTTGTGATTATCCCCTTCGCCGACTGGACTGTTGACCCTAATCCGCGCGATACCATCTGGGTTGATCTGGCTGGTGTTGACACCGCCCCACTGTCGGTAGCCATGCCGGATGGGAGTATGAATCGGCTAATGAACGCGCAGGTGACCCTGACGCAACAACTCGATTCCACGCCCGATGATGTTCGGGAACAGTACGCCAACGAGAAAAGCCGCACGTTCATTGAAAACATGAATCTGCTCTACGTAGCCTTTACCCGACCAACCGACCGGCTGTACATCATTGCGGAACGGAAAGAGTTTTCATCGCAACGCGGACAGGCTACATCGGCTTATTGGCTACACAGTTTTTTGCGCGACAGTCAGGTAGCAGAACAGGCCGGTTGCCAGTGGGCAGAAGGTCGTGGGCAGTACGTTCTCGTTCTTGGGTTGGGGCCACGAACTCCAAACGAACATGCGCCAACAATGACCGGCAGCCAACGGGGATCGATTGATCTTCAGCTCATCAAGAGTGGGTCGCGCGGTCAGAATATGCAGCTACGCCGCATGGCCGAGCGCGTTTTCGATACCCGCACGTTTGAACAGAACCGCGAACGAGATCGCAAGCTTTGCGCTGCCCTAAGCTTGATAAAAGGCATCGACTGCGTTGATAAAACCCTGGCCCGACTGGTGCGGGAAGGCGTTATTCGTTCGGTTGAAATTGCCGATCTTCGGGATGGATTAACCGCCATTGTCAGCCACGAACGGTTAACCGACGTTTTTGGCTACGACCGGCGCATCGATACCGATCGGAGCATTTTAACCCGCAATCAGGCCAAAGGAGCGCCCCACCGCGTTGTTCACCAGCCCGATGGTGGCGTTATTCTGGTGCAATACGAGAGTGTGGGTGCCAAAACAGAATCATACCTCCCTACCTTTATCGACTTATACAAAGAAATGGGCTACCCCACCGTTGAGGGCCGGATTGTCTGGCTGGGAAACGTGCCCCGCGTTGAGCGTATATGAAAAAACTAGTTACCGGAATCTTGATCAGCCTTTCGCTGACGGCTCAGATACGGGCGCAATCCCTGTCGCCATACTCCCTGAAAACCGGCCGCGAGGCAATCATTTTGGGTACCGGCGTGGCCTCCTATGGCACCGCTTATGTGCTAAACCAAAATTTATCGCCCCTGACACCTACCACCGTTCAGCAACTCAATCGGGCCAACGTACCCAATTTCGACCGGTCGGCCCTCGACCAGTATTCGCCCGATGCCGATCGGCTGAGTGACCTTACGCTGGGAGCCGGTATTGGTCTCACGGGACTGGTGATGCTATCGGCCAAAGCGCCCGTTAACGCCATGCCCGACAGGTCATCTTCAGCGCCCAACAACTCTTTTTTCAAGAGCGAACTGTTTACCGTAGGCGTGATGTACGTAGAAACCATGCTCTTGACCAACGGGGTAAAGAGTACCGTTAAGAATGCGTTTGAACGTACCCGACCATTCGCTTATAACCCCGCCGCCCCACTCGATGAGAAGCTGGAGAAAGATACGCAACGGGCTTTCTATTCGGGGCATGCTGCCAACGCCTTTGCTACGGCCGTATTTGCGGGTGAAATCTTTCGAAACTATCATCCCAACTCAAAGGCTAAACCCTGGATTTGGGCTGGATCACTCGGACTGGCAACGGGCACGGCTTACCTGCGCTACGAAGCCGGGCAGCACTTCCCCAGCGATTTACTGGTTGGCGCGGCCGTTGGTTCACTGGCTGGATGGGGCATTCCCAGGCTGCACGAAAACCGACCTGGTAATCGACCTGTGCGGGTATCAGTAACCCCCTGGAGCAGTGGTTTTGCCAGCGGTGTGGCTTTCCGATGGAGCATTTCCAGCACAAGTTTTGTTTCCGAGTAGTGTTTACTTTATAAACGACACCCACCTAATGACAAAAATTACGGATCATATTCGCCAAGCGAATGGCAAACCTATTTTTTCGATTGAAGTCATTCCTCCCATCAAGGGCGATAGCCTGAAAAACCTGCTCGATAACATTGAGCCGCTGATGGAGTTTAAGCCGCCGTTTATCGATGTTACCTACCACCGCGAGGAGTACATTGAGCAACCGCAGCCCGACGGCACCATTAAGAAGATCGTGACCCGTAAACGGCCCGGTACCGTCGGTATCTGCTCGGCCATTATGCACCGCTTCAACGTCGACCCCGTACCCCACGTGCTCTGCGGCGGCTTCTCGCGTGACGAAACGGAAGATTTCCTGATCGACCTGAATTACCTCGGTATCGATAACGTGCTGGTGTTGCGGGGTGACCCGGCCAAGCCGTTCAAAACCTTCAAAGCGAAAGAAAACGGTTTTTCCTACGCCAGTGAACTCGTTGAACAGGTGGCCAACATGAATCAGGGGCATTACCTGCACGAAGAAGATACGGCCATGACACCGAGTAACTTCTGCATTGGCGTGGCGGCCTATCCCGAGAAGCATTTCGAAGCCGAAAACCACGATATTGATTTCGATTTCCTGAAGCAGAAAGTGGCCAAAGGAGCAGATTACATCGTTACGCAGATGTTTTTCGACAACGCGCGCTATTTCGATTTTGTGAAGCGGTGCCGCGAACATGACATCACGATTCCTATCATTCCCGGCCTGAAACCAATCAGTACCCGAAAGCAGTTGGAGATCTTACCGCGCCTGTTTCACCTCCATATGCCCGACGATCTCGTGAATGCCGTTGCCGCTTGCGAAAACGACGCACAGGCCCGTCAGGTGGGCATTGAGTGGAGCATTCAGCAAGGACGAGAGTTGATTGCCGCTGGTGCCCCGGTACTCCATTTCTACACCATGGGCAAAGGCGATAACGTACAAAAGATTGCGCGGGAATTATTTTAAACAGACTTTCTCTGCCCCTATCTTTCGACATTATCACATCAAACCCTTTACATATGCGTTCCTTTATTTGCTCCATGGTTGCCCTGTTGGCTATTGCCAGCGCAGCGACAGCCCAAATTCCAGAGCCTACAAAAGATATGGCTACGGTTGTCTTTTATCGGCCCGCACAGTTTACCCGTGCGGCCGTCAACTTCACTATCCGCGCCAATGGGACTGAACTCTGCCGTCTTAGTAACAAACGGTATTTTAGCGCGCAGTTGAAACCAGGAAAGGTTGAGTTCACCTCCGTTGCCGGTGGTTTGAATATTCCGGATAAAGACGGGCTTAGCCTGGACCTGGAAGCCAATAAAGTGTATTTCATTCAGGGCGATGTAAAAGTCCGTTTTATGAGTGATAAACTCATTTTCACAGAGGTGACCGAATCGACTGCGAAGAAAAAACTCCCCGATATGAAGCCCGACAACTGCAATACAGCGTCGAATTAAAGGCTTTTTGTATCTATTTATCCAGGGCTTTTTCTTGAAAATTTCAGTACTTTTTGTTGCTGAATTTTTTAAGAAAAAGCCCTCTCTATTTACCCTCCCCGTTATGCCAAAACAAGGGCAAGGCGACGATCTGGTGGCTAACTTCGTTTGGCCTATCAAAGGCTTAGCCACAGCATCGGTAGGCGTTATTGTCGGCACGGGGCTGAAAGGCGGGCGGGCGTTGGCCAATCAGTATTTTGCGGGGGCCAGCGGTTTTCCCGACTTTATGGTCTTTAGGCTCGACATGGTGCACGATGATAGCCGGGGCGTGCGAATGGCCGGTTTCTTCGACAACAACTGGAAACTGACACCCACCTTAACCGTTATGAACCCAGACAAATCCGCCACTAATTAATCGTTATGAAACTTCCTTTATATTCCCTGATTGCGCTTGTATTGCTAACCACGACAGGATACGCCCAACCGGTAACGTACCTGAAAAAATGGCTGACCACCAATTCAGCCCAACGGCCTTCGTTACGAAGTGAACCCGCTGCCAAAGCCGGCCTGACACGGCAGGAAGCCGCCGAAGCCGCCGCCCTGCTACTCAACGATGAACGTAACCAACGGGCGGCTTCGCTGAAAAAAAGCTGGACCGACAAAACACTAACCGAAGGCGAATACACGATGAAGTTCGAGTACCGGCTGTTCGGCGACAAACCCGCCGACGGACGAAGCCTGTTCATATCCATGCACGGCGGTGGCAACGCCAAGCCGGAAGTCAACGATCAACAATGGAAAAACCAGATCGGGCTTTACAAACCGGCCGAGGGCGTTTATGTAGCCCCACGCGCGCCCACCAACACCTGGAATCTGTGGCACGAAGCCCACATCGACCCGATGCTCGATCGGCTCATCCAGGCCGCTGTACTGATGGAGGGTGTAAATCCCAACAAAGTGTACATAATGGGCTATTCGGCGGGGGGCGACGGGGTATATCAACTGGCTCCCCGCATGGCTGACCGCTGGGCAGCAGCCGCGATGATGGCGGGGCACCCCAACGAAGTAACGCCGGTAAACCTGCGCAATATTGGCTTTACCCTGCACATGGGCGCGTTAGACAAAGCCTACGACCGCAACAAGATTGCCGACCGATGGGGTCACTGGCTCGACAGTCTGCAAACCACCGACCCCGACGGCTACAAACACCTAGTGCAGTTGCATGAGGGGCGCGGCCACTGGATGCAACGCGAAGACACCGTTGCCGTAGCCTAGATGATGCCTTTCCGGCGGAATCCGGTCCCAAACAAAGTAATCTGGAAGCAGGACGACCGGACTCATCTTGATTTTTACTGGCTGGCCATACCCGACGAACAGGCTAAAACCGGACGCGAGGTCATGGCATCATACAAAGGCAACGTCGTCACCATCGACAAGAACGAGTACGACACCCTGATCATTCGCCTGAACGATACGATGATGAACCTGAGCAAACCTGTTGAGGTACGTTACAACGGGAAACGCGTTTTCAAGGGGAAAGTGAACCGGACACTGGGTACGTTGCAGGAAACGGTAATGCGCCGCCACGATCCGGGTCTTGTTTTCCCGGCCTGCATCGAACTCCGCAAAACGGCTGGCAAAATCACTGCTGTAGTGATCTAGGCTACGTCTATCGCTAACCCTGACCTTATCTCCCCTCCTATTCCTTCAATCCATGATTCGAATTTACTGCCTGATAGTGAGCCTGTTGATAACCTCTTTTGGTCAAGCTCAGGAACTAGCCAAACGGTATCCGCTTATTCCGTTTCCGACCACGCTTACCCCCGCACAAGGTGAGTTCAGAATTACGACACAAACAGCGTTGGTGGTCAACGACAGCCGGTTTCGTTCAGAAGCCGACCAGTTGAACCAATTGCTGCAACCGAGTTTGGGGAAACCGCTCGCGGCGCGGGGCACCGGTTCGACAATTGAGTTGCAATACGATCCGGCCATTTCGTCGGCTGAGGGGTACGGGCTCACCATCACGCCCCGGCAGGTTACGTTGCGGGCAAGCACGCCTACAGGTATGTTTCGGGCTATTCAGACTATTCGCCAGTTGCTGCCCGTCGGTATTGAACAGAAGAGAGGCAAACCCGCGCAAGCCCTGACGCTCCCCGCCGTACAGATTCAGGATCAGCCTGCCTACGCCTGGCGAGGGATGCACCTCGACGTGTCGCGCCACTTTTTTTCGATGGATTACCTGCGGAAATACATCGACCGGATGGCGCTTTATAAGTTCAACAAGTTTCACCTGCATCTGACCGACGATCAGGGGTGGCGGATGGAAATAAAGGCCTATCCCAAGCTGACCACCGAAGGAGCCTGGCGCACGTTTAATGATCAGGACTCAGTCGTGTTGAAACGAGCCGTGACCAATCCTGATTTTGATTTACCAAAAGCCCATCTCCGGCAACAGAACGGCCAGACTCAATACGGCGGGTTCTACACCCAAAACGAGCTACGCGCGCTGATTGCCTACGCCGCCGCCCGCCATGTAGAGATCATTCCCGAAATAGATATGCCCGGCCACTTTAGCGCCGCCATTAAAGCTTATCCGTTTCTGAGCTGCACGGGTCAGCCGGGGATGGGCAAAACGTTTTCGGTACCGGTTTGCCCCTGCAACGAGCCTACTTACACGTTTATGGAAACGGTGCTGAGCGAAGTAATCGCCCTGTTCCCCAGTGAGTACGTGCATATTGGTGCCGACGAAGTAGAGAAAACGACCTGGGCACAGTCGGCCGCTTGTCAGGAGCTGATGAAACGGGAAGGCATCAAAAATGTAGAGGAGTTGCAAAGCTATTTCGTGCACCGGATTGAGCAATTCGTGCAGTCGAAAGGCAAGAAACTGATGGTTTGGGACGATGCCCTCGAAGGTGGTTTGAAGCCGTCGACGGCCGTGATGTACTGGCGTAGCTGGGTGAAAGATGCCCCGGTCAAAGCTGCTCGTAACGGAAATACGGTAGTGATGACACCCGGAAGTAATCTCTATTTCGATGCCCCACCCGGCATTCGCTCCGTCGAAGGTGTCTACAACCTCGACATTATTCCTAACGGGGTGACCGCTCAGCAGGCAAAGCAGTTCGTGGGCGCCCAAGCCAACCTCTGGACCGAGTACATCCCCACCGAAAACCGGGCCGATTACATGGTGATGCCTCGTATGACGGCCCTCGCCGAATTAGTCTGGACCGCCCGACCCGATTTTTCCGCGTATCAGCAGCGGTTACAAACCCATTTTCTGCGCATGGAAGCAATGGGCATCAACTACCGCCTCCCCGACCTTACGGGCTTCGCTGAGGAAAACGTTTTCGTTGATCGGGCCACGCTGCGAATCAACAAACCGCTCGCCAGCTATACGCTTCGCTACACCACCGATGGCACCCAGCCTAAACAGACCTCGCCCGAACTGCCCGCGGGATTGGTCATCGATAAACCGCAGGTGGTCAACGTGGCGGCTTTTACGCCATCGGGTGTTCGGGGCGATTTGTACGCCCTTCGGTATCAGCAACAGGCCTACGCTACGCCGGTCGGTGCTGCCAATGCGCAACCGGGTTTGCAGTGCAGTTATTACAAGAAATACTTTCGCAACACGAAAGGCATGACCGGCCGAACCGCCGACAGTACGTATGTCATCAACAATGTGGTGGTGCCTAAGTCGGTCAACGCGCCCAGTTTCGGCATTCAGTTTCGGGGCTACGTGAACGTACCTGAAACGGGCATTTACAGCTTCTTCTATAACTGCGACGATGGCGGCGTGCTACGAATGGCCAATCGGCTTGTCGTTGACAACGATGGCAATCACTCGCCCATCGAAAAAAGCGGGCAGGTAGCGCTGGCCAAAGGAGCGCACCCATTCGAAGTTGATTTCATCGAAGGAGGTGGCGGCTTCACGTTGAAACTCAAGTACAGCCTCAACGGCGGCGAGCCAATGGATATCCCCGACAGTTGGTTCAGCCATTGATCAAGAACAGACAGAAATTGATCGGCTATTGGCTACCTTCCCCCAGCTAGTAACCGATCAATTTCGGCTATAACGGCTTCCGTTCGGGCGGTATAGTCGGCCCCTGACACAACAACGTACCTAATGCCGCGCTCGGTGAGTGCCTGCTCGAAAAGCGCATACATCTCATCACGACGGTGGCCCAGATCGCGCAATCCGTCGGCTACCCAGGGAACATCGGTGTTGAGCAGAAAATAGGCGTCGAACGTTTCCTGAGCCGCTAGTTCGGTCAGAATCACCGGATGCGGTACGCCATAGATCGTCGCGTACAATTGCGTTGTGATCAGGTCGGTATCGCAGATCAGCACGCGGTTTGCCAGTGGCAGCGCCTGTTCAACAGCGGCGGTTTGCGCCACGGCAATTCGGGCGTAATCGTCGGCTGTCAGATCGTTCGATGTAATCAGATCGCGCGCTACTTCGGGTACGTACACCGTCTGGTAATGGCCGGCCAACTGCCGGGCCATGGTTGTTTTACCAACGCTTTCGGGGCCGTAGAGGCATACGCGGAGCGGCTGATCCATTTGTGTTCAGAAGTTGGGTAATGTCAGATTCAGGTACGTTACGAACATCAGCGGGTTGCATGCCTTCGGCCGTCAGATGGCCAATAGACCAGCGCACGAGCCGGAGTGTAGGAAAGCCAACGGCGGCCGTCATCTTACGTACCTGCCGATTTTTGCCTTCGGTCAATGTCAACGAAATCCACGACGTAGGAATGTTGGCGCGAAACCGGATGGGGGGGTTACGGGGCGGCAGGTCAGGCTCATCGATTCGCCGGGCCACGGCCGGCAGCGTATGGTGCGCTTTTCCGTCAACGGTAATAGTAACGCCTTCAGCCAGTTGTTGCAACGCCTGATCTGTAATGGCCCCGTCGACTTGTACGTAGTAGGTACGTTCGTGCGCGAAACGCGGGTCGAGCAGGCGGTGATTGATCGATTTATCGTTCGACAACAGCAACAGCCCTTCGCTATCGGCATCGAGTCGCCCTACGGGATATACATCCCGCTCAAAAGCAAACGACAATTCAGCCAGCGTCTGCTTGCCGCCCTCCGCCGAAAACTGCGAGAGCATACCGAAGGGTTTGTAAATGAGGTAGTGCATAACGTAACGCGGACTTTAGTCCGCATTTTAATCGCTATAAATGCGGACTAAAGTCCGCGTTACGTATCTCCGCCCAAACAGGTCCGTGATCGGAATGCACAGCAGACGCGTGATGACCGGCGGCAAGCAGGCGGTCGCGGAGGGGTTCGGCCAGGGAGATGTAATCGATACGCCAGCCTTTGTTGTTGGCTCGCGCGCCGGCCCGGTAGCTCCACCAGCTGTATTCGACAGCGTCGGGATTCTTTTCGCGGAAGGCGTCGATAAAACCGCTGGCAAACCACTTCGTCATCCAGGTACGTTCTTCAGGCAGAAAACCCGTTGAATTTTTGTTACGAACAGGATCGTGAATATCAATCTCGGTATGGGCAATGTTGTAGTCGCCCACCACGATCAGGTTGGGTCGTGACTGCCGGAGATTCTGGGCGTAGTCGTAAAACTCGTCCAGAAACTGCATCTTGAATCCCTGCCGAAGGTCACCCGACGTACCTGACGGAAAATAACAGTTCAGAATGGTGAGGTCGCCGAAATCAGTGCGCAGAATACGGCCCTCACAATCGTAATGCGCCAGTCCGCAACCCATAACGGCGTTGTCGGCGGGCATTTTGGCGAAGGTGGCCACGCCAGAGTAGCCTTTCTTTTCGGCGGCGTGCCAGTGGTAGGTGTAGCCAAGCTCATCGAGCAACGTCAGATCAACCACATCATGCGTGGCTTTCACTTCCTGCAAACAAAGCACATCAACCGGATTCTCCCGCAGCCAGTCGATCAGGCCGTTTTTGATGGCCGCCCGAATGCCATTCACGTTATAGGTAACTAAGCGCATGGTGCAAAGAAAAGACTTTTTTCAGCCTCAAATCCGTTGTACCGTAAAGCTTCTCCATTGCCATATGAAACTTCCGCTCTGCGGCCTTTCGCTTCTTCTCCTTGCCTCCTGCGCGGCCCCTCGCTCATTGACGGCCGAATTGAAACCTAACTCACTTAAGGCCAATAACCTGGAAGAAACGGTTAGCCGTCGTGATGAGGTCATGCTGGCTTATTCGCTGGTGAGCTACGACGCCAACAACAAAGCCGTTGGCGTTATCAACGGGGGTTGGGGTGTGCAACCAATGGCAAAAGGTGCCTCGGCCGATCTGAGTCAGGCAATACCGGTTCGGTTGCCGATGCCTAAAAACGGGCGTATTGTGGCGTCGATGGTGCTGATCGAGGTCGACGATTACAACAAGGCATCGGAGATGGTTAGCAAGATTCAGAAAGTGAATACGGTCATCAGCGTACCGGCGGGCATTCTGCTGGCGGGGGTCGAAGCCTTAACGCCTCTGAAATACGTAGCTGCCGGGCTTACTGCGGCGGGGATGGGCCTGCAATTCGCCAATCAGCTCGACGATGATGACGTGCTGGGCCAAAGCAGCGTTGAGGTCACCGATGCCTCTCTGAAAAAGTCGGGTAAGCGGTTTATGCGCATACCAGCCCACTTTACGGGCCAACACCTCCGCGATTCATTCGACTATGAGCTGACGTACGATCTGTCGCTAAAAAACGTTAAAATAGGGCCTTCTGGTCAATAAATCCTATCTTTGTTAGTTCTCAGTCGGCACCATTTACACGCCAAAGACTGTTCTGAACGTAGCAAATTATACATGCGCTTACCTGCTTCAAATTCGTTGTTTTTGCGGTTCTCTCCCCCTTCTTTCGGCACGCCTATAACTCGTCGCCTTACCAGTTCAGCCCTGCTGTTGCTGTTCGTGGCCGCTTGCAAAACGTCGGCTCCGGTTGCCACCACTACACCTGCTGCACCGCCTGTTCCGGTCGTTTTAACGCTTGGCGGAGCACAAACAGGCAACAAAGTCTTTACCAGCGATGAGTTTTTCGATTCCTTTACGAAAAACCAACTCTCGGCCGACTCGTCGCAACGCACCGATATTCGCAGTTATCTGGATCTGTATACGAACCTGAAGCTGAAAGTGCTGGCCGCCGAACAAGCCGGCCGCGACACCACAGAAGCCTTTCGCGAAGAAATGGCTACTTACCGGAAACAACTTGCTCAAACGTACCTGACCGATAAAGCGCTGGTTGAGCAACTGACCAGTGAGGCCTATCAGCGCATGCAGCAAGAAGTGCGCGCCTCGCACGTGCTCATTCCTGTAGCCGAAGAAGCCACGCCCGCCGATACGTTGGCCGCTTATCAGCAAGCATTGGCCGTTCGCGGGCGTTTGCTGAGCGGAGAGCCGTTTGCTACCGTAGCCAAAGAAGTTTCTAAAGACCCCACAGTAGCCCAAAATGGCGGTGATCTGGGTTATTTCTCTGTTTTCCGAACCGTTTACCCGTTCGAGAATGCCGCTTACCGGACTCCGGTTGGCAGTTTGTCAGCCCCGGTACGTACCCGTTTCGGGTATCACCTCATCCGCGTAGCCGACCGGCGACCATCGCGCGGGAAAGTGCAGGTAGCCCATATTCTGGTCCGCCTATCGCCCAGTGCCGAACCCAATGCAGTAGCAGCCGCCAAAGCACGGATCGACGAGGCCTACGCAAAACTGACAGCCGGTGAGGCATTTGAAACGCTGGCACGTACCTATTCCGATGATGCGCAGAGCAAAAATACGGGCGGTAAATTACCGTCGTTTGCTACGGGTCAGATGGTGCCTGCGCTGGAAGAGGCCGCTTTTGCGCTTACCGCGCCCGGAAGCTACAGCCCACCGGTCAGAACCAACTATGGCTGGCATGTACTGAAACTCATTCAACGCACCCCAATAGAACCCTTTGCCGAACTAGCGCCCGCCATCCGGCAAAAAGTGGTAACCGATTCAAGAGCCGAAGTCATTCGTCAGGCTACCGTTCAACGGTTGAGCCGAGACTATAAAGTAGTGGAGAATGAAGCAGCCAAGCAGGTAGCCCTGGCTAAAGCAGACTCAAGCCTGTTACAGGGCCGGTGGCGTATTCCCGCCGAAACGGACCCATCTGCCACCCAGCCCCTGCTGACCATTGAGGGAACCGGCGGGTACTCAACGACCGTGCCGATCGGAAAATTTTTCACCTACGTTCAACAGAAGCAACTACCACGCACCGAAACGGGTCTTACCCCTAACCGGGTTATGCAGCGGCTGTACTCACGTTTTATCGACGATCAGTTACTGGTGGCCGAAGAAGCGAATCTGGACAAAAAATACCCTGAGTTTAGGAACCTGTTGAACGAAGTGCGCGACGGTGTACTGCTTTCACAGGTGATGGAAGCCACCGTTTGGGAACGTTCATTAACCGATTCGCTGGGGCAAAAACAGTTTTTTGAGCAGAACAAAGCCCGATACACGTACCCGGAACGAGCTGTAGCAACTATTATCGAAGCACCCAGCGAGACGTTATTGAATGAGGTCAAAACCCGATTGGCTACCAGTCCATATGCGCTGAAACGGTCGGCTCCAACCCTACAGTTCGAACCAAACCAAACGGCACTTTCGGCTACCAACCGCGATGCCATGTACGATATTCTGGTAACGATGGTGAAAAATCCGGCCTACATACTTGATGTGAAAGCTTCGCACGCTGCCAATGAAAAAGACAGTACCTCGGCCGGGCGGCTTCGGTCAGTGGTAACGTACCTGACCAGCAATGGCATTCAACTCGCGCGCATCAACGAGAACGATTTGCAGGGTGCCCGTGACGATGCCCGACGGGTTACGTTTACGTACCTGACCACCTCGAAACAGGATGTTGCCCGGGTGGTGAGCGGTACGGCTACAGAAGGAGTAACCATTACAGAAGGCATTTTTGCTAAAGGTCAGAATGCGTATCTGGACGAGCGTCCCTGGCAAAGCGGCACCACCACGTTTACGAATGGGAATCGGGTAGTGAGCATCGCTATCAGCCGCATCGATCCGCCCCGTCCGCGCACGTTTGCCGAGGCGCGTGGCACCGTGATTAATGAGTACCAAACGTACCTGGAACAGCAGTTTTTAGCTGAACTACGTCAGAAATACCCCGTTCAGGTGAACGAGGAGGAATTGAAACGACTACTGAAATGAGTTTGCTGTTTTACTGTCTACAGTTTACCGTTGCGCTGCAAATAGCACCTTGCGTTTGTAAGCGAAGCAACAGTAAACTGTAGACAGTAAACAGCAAACTCCCTTTTAAAATATGAACAAACTACAAACTGCATCGCTGAGTCTGCTGGGTGCTACGCTGACGCTTGCTCAGGCGTTCAGCACGGGGGGATTTGCCGCCCGGACATCGGCGTTACCACAATCGGCCCGGGCAACGCAAGTGCCTTCGGGTGTAACGGCCGCCGACACGGTGGTTGAAGAGGCCATTCTGCTGAACAAGATCATTGCCAAGGTCGATAATTATTACGTCCTGAAATCGGATCTGGACGAAGCCCTGCAATCGTATGGAGCGAATGGGCAGAAGGCTCCGGAACCATGTCAGTTACTCGAAAGTCTGGTTATCAACAAAATGATGCTGGCCAAAGCCGAGATTGACTCGGTGGTAGTCGATGAGAAGCTGGTCGACAGCCAACTCGATAGCCGGATGTCGTACATGGTTCAGCAGTACGGCTCGGAGAAAAACATTGTTGAGCAGTTTGGCAAAAGCCTGGAAATGCTGAAAGGCGAAGTACGCGTGCAGGTACGTGACCAGATGCTGACGCGCAAAATGCAGGAAACCATTACGGAAAAGACGAAAGTGACGCCCCGTGATGTGCTGAAATTCTTCAACACGATTCCCAAAGACAGCCTTCCTTACATGCCGGCCGAGGTTGAGGTTGGTCAGATTGTGCGGTACGCCGTTGTTACCAAAGCTCAGAAAGAAACGTTGCGTCAGCGGTTACAGGCCCTGAAAGACAGTGTAACCCGTGGGGCTGATTTCGCCGTGCTGGCCAAAGCCAATTCAGAAGATGTGGGTTCGGGCGAAAAAGGCGGTGACCTGGGTTTTGCCAAACGCGGCATGATGGTGGCCCCTTTTGAAGGAGCAGCCCTTAAACTCAAACCCGGCGAAATGTCGGATATCGTCGAATCTGACTTCGGATTTCACTTGATTCAGCTCATCGAAACGCGGGGGGCCGAATATCATGCCCGCCACATTCTGTTGCGCCCTGAATATAGCCGCCTCGACGTTACCGACCCCACACGTTATCTGGACAGCCTACGAAATCTGATTCAGCTAGACAGCTTGAAATTCGAGAAAGCCGCCAAAGATTTCTCAGAAGACAAAACCACGGCCGATGCGGGCGGTTTACTGCGTAATGAACAGACAGGTAGCTCACGGATGGCTATGGATGGCACCATGGATTACGCCATGTTCTCTATTCTCGACACCATGACTGTAGGTAAAATGACACCCGTTTTGCCCTATCGGTCCGACGATGGTAAAACCGGGGTACGGATTTTGTACTACAAAACGAAAATTGCCCCGCATACCGCCGATTACAAGCTTGACTTCGAAAAGCTGCAAAACATTGTGTTGCAGAACAAGAAAAACAAGGCCATCGACGAGTGGTTCCGTAAATCGGTTGGTGACGTATATATCACGGTTGATCCCCAATATACAAGCTGCCGGATATTTGGGACTACCCAAACCGAAGGAGCACAGGCTAGTAATTAGGAATGCGGGATGAAGAATGCTGAATTAATCGACTAGATTAGCCATTCCTTGTTCTCAATTTTCTGTTCATACTTCTTAATTCTCTATTCCCTAATGCCTTATACATCCGACGTGGCGGCTGCTGAAGCCCTGAAAGACGCTTATAAACGATTAAGTACCGAAATCGGGAAGGTCATTATTGGCCAGGACGAAACGGTTCGGCTTTTGCTCACCGCCATTTTCTGTCAGGGACACTGCCTGTTGGTTGGTGTACCGGGACTAGCCAAGACGTTGCTTATCCAGACCATCGCCGGCGCGCTCGATCTGAACTTCAACCGCATTCAGTTTACGCCCGATTTGATGCCGTCAGACATTCTTGGCTCTGAAACGCTGGATCAGGATCGGAATTTCAAGTTTATCAAAGGCCCTATTTTCGCCAACATCATTCTGGCGGATGAAATAAACCGGACACCACCTAAAACGCAATCGGCCCTCCTCGAAGCCATGCAGGAGTACAAGGTGACCATTGCCGGGCAGAACTATTCACTGGGTCGTCCGTTCTTTGTATTGGCCACTCAGAACCCCATTGAGCAGGAAGGAACGTACCCACTTCCCGAAGCCCAGCTCGACCGGTTTATGTTCAACATTTACCTCGATTACCCGTCTTATCAGTCGGAAGTAGCTATTGTAAAAAGTACGACCACCGACGAACGCTATCAGGTTCAGCGAGTTATTACCGGGCAGGAAATCACCGAGTTCCAGCATCTGGTTCGGCGCGTACCTGTGGCCGATAATGTGGTGGAATATGCCGTAAAGCTGGTTCACAAAACCCGACCCAATACAGAAATGGCGTCAACAGAGGCGAATCAATATCTGGAATGGGGAGCAGGGCCACGCGCCTCACAGGCGCTGATTCTGGCGGCGAAGTGCAACTCGCTGCTGGCCGGTAAATATTCGCCCGATATTGAAGATGTTCGGGCAGTAGCCATGCCGATTCTGCGTCACCGGGTTGTCCGCAACTTCAAAGCCGAAGCCGAAGGCATTACGGTGGAACAGCTGGTGAAGAAGATGCTTTAAAATTAAGTTTGTGGTTTGTAGTTTGATGTTTGTGGTTGCTTCGCCGATTAGCGAAGCAACCACAAACATCAAACTACAAACCACAAACTTAATTTTTCCCTTCCAACGCCTCCACCTGCGCCCAGAAATCCAGGTCGATGGCGGCGGGTTCGAAACCGACTTCAGCGAGGTCGGTTTTATGTTTTATGATCACCCACTTCGGGGCTTTATCACCGGTGAGTTCAGCCAGTAATTCGGCGTAACGGCGGGTAAACAGCGCGGGCATATGTACCTGATCGGCATAGCGGGTAGCTACCATGCCTTTACCCGTTTCAGTTTGCGTGGCAACTAGCTGATTGAGCAGGGCAGGCGTTAAAAATGGCTGATCGCAGGGCATCACAATAAACGTGTCGATGGAAGGCTGCATCATAAACAGGCCAGCCAACCCCACTTTCACCGACGTGGCTACGCCATCATCATAGGTCGGGTTATCGATCAGGGTGACACCCAAACCGTCGAGTTCGGGAGCGATCTGCGCCCGCCGGTCGCCCAGTACAACCACAACTGGCCCACCTAAATTAGCGGCCATGGCAATGTCTACGGCATTACGAACCAGCGAAGTCCCATTTATGGTCAGCAACTGCTTGGCAATGCCCCCAAAGCGTTTTGACGAGCCCGCCGCCAGGACAATAATGCCTGTTTTCATGGTTTGGTTGCTTACCGGAAGAAAGGAAACGTAACGCCAACGTAGGTCAGACCTGAGCGGCTACGGAAACGTCGGTTATCGTCGACCGTGTTAGTGACCGACGTAGTATACTCGGTCATCATCCACTGGTAGCCGACCTTCACGCCCAACCGCTGACCAACAATAGCCCGTATATAGACTTCAGTGGCTAGTGTCCCGATGGAATTATCGCCCAGCAATTGCAGGTTTGCAATGGTTGGTTTAGCCGACTGATTCACATAAGATCCTGTGAAGCGTTGCACAGAGTCAGCACCCGACACCGACGTACCCAGCGAATAAGCGCCCGTCGACGACAAATACTGTCCGGTGCGTCTGCGACCGAGTGTAATACCAACAATATCGGCACTGGCACCAATTTCCAGAAATTTGATGCGGACTTGCGCACGTACACCCAGGTTGAACGACGTACCTGAAGCCGAAGACATCCGAAGCGTGTCGAGGTTAGCCGGGATTAACGGAGCGCCTAACGCAAAAAAACCCGTTTTGCCACCCCTCGACAGATTAGCCGGTGCGGTGATATAATCGGCATTGCTTAGGTAGTTGGTTCGAAAATTCGCCGTCCAGCCAACAGAAAGAACTTTCGTTTTAGTAATGGTCAGCAACTGGTAATACGAAAGCGAAGGGCTGATGTGATCTTTTCCGAAGCCAGCACCCAGGTCGACTCCAGAACTGAGCCGGGTCGATACCGGCGATTGGGCCACCGACAAGAGGGGCATCAGGCAAATACAAAGAAGAGGTACTACTTTCATGGTCATAAAAAAAGCCAGAGCATTGGCCGGGCTGGCCAACCTCTGACTGCTACATAGTCACTTGCAAATATAAGGCCCATTTTTGTCAACAGGCCATTACCTTATGCCAGTGCCTCAAAACCAGATGCTTGTTTTAGGGTACGCTCATTGCCTGTTTCAGGGTCTGCATAGGTGTAATCACCTACCTCTATCGACAGCGATTTACCTTTCAACTTATTCGTATCCAGCTCCTTACCCGATTCTACCTCTACACCAACCGCCTGACACAACTCCATCAGGATAGGCATACCACCGGGCGAGATATAAAACCGTTGATTGACGAAGCCTTCTTCATTTTCGAAACGGCAGGCAATGAACGGAATGCCTTTATATTCACTTTTACCTTCATCAATAGTGGTAATTTCGACGTCGTGACGACCATCAGTCAGAAAGGGCTTATCCAGGCCTTCTTCTACGTTAATTTTCATTTCGTTGCGCGTTAGATTCGTACTTTAGTAACGTAAACCGCCCACCAAGTGTTAGGCGAATACGGCTAAACAGGCCACTTATAATCGTAAATCGAGGACACGGTCCACTGCTGCTTACTATCTTTCTGTTAACTCATCAACGAATGAATATGAATCGGCTACTCCTGTGGCTGTTGCTTTTTCTGGTTAGTCATACGCCGTCGTCGCAAGCACAGACGGGCATGCCGCCTGTGTACCATTTTGTGATTACCGAACTTCCCGAAAATACTCCGCATGATGCACAACTATTCCTGGCGGGTAATTTTAATAAGTGGAACTCAGCGCATCCGAATTACCAGTTTCAACGCCGCCTCGATGGGTCGTACCACATAACAGTGCAGACAAACCTACCGCGTCTGGAGTACAAAGTGACGCGCGGGAATTGGGAATCGGTTGAAGGGCGAGAAAGTGGCAATGCCCGCCCCAATCGCGTTCTCTCACGATCGGCAGGAAATGGACCCATAGAGGTCGATGTGGCTATCCTGAGTTGGGAAGACCTGTCGGGTACGTTCCATTTCTATTCTATTTACGACCTGCTCATGCTGTTTTCAGCTTTTCAGGGTTTACTACTGCTCATTGCCATTCCCAGCATACAGAACTACAACCGATCGGCAAATCGGTGGCTGGTTATGTTGCTAGGACTTACCTCACTGCTGCTATTTGTCAGAACGGTGGCTGCCTACCGCGATGTGGCCCAGGCTTACACTAAGTTGCTGTTGGTACCCGACCTGATTCTGTTCCTGTACGCGCCGGTTTTCTATATCTACCTGCGTAAACTCTTATTCAATACAAAACGCCCGATGAGGGGTTGGTGGCGTCATTTTGTTCCTTCGCTGATTCAGATTGGCATTTATATGCCTTACCTGCTCAGTGAGAATAAACTATTGCAACTCAAAATTGTGAACCGAGACCCCTGGCTTTCAGGCCTCTTTCTGGTAGCTGGACTTGTTGGCTTGCTTTACAATGCGGGCTATTGGCTATTGTGTCGTAGGGCGGTACGTACCTATAAAGAGCAGCACCAGATGAGCCTGTCGACCGAACCACAGGTTCACTACCTGAATACGGTTCTGGCCATTCAGGCCGTTTGCCTGGGTCTTTGGCTTTTCTTTTTCGGATTGGTGGCGGTTGGTGTGCTAACTGAAACAGAAGTATTGTTCATTGCCCAGAAAAACGTAGACATGATTTGGCTTGTCTTTTCCAGCATTATCTACCTGCTGGGGTATTATGCCATTCACCAGCCCGAAATTTTTAAATTACCAGATACTGAACACATACCCCTTCTGGAAACGCAGGTATCGGCACTACCCATCAATCTGCCCCCCTCCGTCATCACCCAACCTGCTTTTCTGTCTGACCTACCCCCCCCTGCCACTGTAGCGCCCCCAGTCACTGAACTGACCGAATCGACCATTGCCCTGAAGCAGCAAATCGATACGTACATGAAACGCCAAAAGCCCTACACTAACCCCAACTTGACCCTGGCCGAATTAGCGCTCAGACTGCACATGCCACCGCACGTATTGTCGAAAATGCTGAACGAAGAGTATCAAAAGAATTTTTTCGACTTTATCAATTACCACCGAATCGAAGAGCTAAAAAGCCGACTAAACGACCCCCGATTCAGATCATATACCGTGCTCAGCATGGCGTATGAAGTGGGGTTCAACTCAAAAACGGCCTTCAATCGGTCATTCAAGAAGCTGACCAACCAAACCCCTAGTGAATACCTGAGCGTGCGTTCCGGCAACATTGAGCTAGTGGAGTAAGCTCTATTTTGTAGAGAAATAAAACGAAAAGGCGTGCCATTTTTCTAAAATGGCACGCCTTTTTTTGCGGTTAATTAACTGAATAACATGATTTTATCTTATCAGTTATCCGTTTTGTAGTGGTATACGTGTTACCTCGTAAACTGGAACGACACACGCCTACACAATATGTTATTTTTGCAAGATAAAGTTGAATCAACTTAGTCAAGGTTGAGCCAACTTCATTTTTCTCTATAAACAGTATAATACGTTAACTTATGAATTACCTCTTTGTCAGCAGGTTCTTTCAAACAGCCGTAACGACCTGTAGCAGTTCGTTCAAGGCGTTTGTGGTGCTGATGCTGCTTGGCGCACTACCGGCCCTGGCGCAGGACCAATCCATTACCGGCGTCGTCACGGAAGTAGACGGATCACCACTTCCCGGCGTAACAGTTGCCCTTAAAGGCAGCACCAGAGGTGCTAATACCGACGCAACCGGAACATTCCGTATTCAGGCTCCGGCTACCGGCACACTTGTTTTCAGCTTCGTCGGCAAAATTCCCCAGGAAGTTGTGATCGGCAACAAGACTGCCATCAACATCACCCTTCTCGATGATTCGCAATCGCTTCAGGAAGTAGTGGTTACAGGTTACGGTACCCAGCGTCGGAAAGACCTGACGGGTTCGATCGCCTCTATTTCATCGGCAGAATTTCAGCGCGGGAACATTGTTGCTCCCGAGCAATTGATTGCCGGTAAATTGGCCGGTGTTTCGATCACGCCGCCAAGCGGACAGCCAGGCGGTGGAAGCACCATTCGTATCCGGGGAGGCTCATCACTCAACGCCAGCAATGATCCACTAGTCGTTATCGACAACGTACCTGTAGACAATACAGGTATCTCAGGTGCAGCCAACCCGCTTAGCCTGATTAACCCGAACGATATTGAAACCTTCACGGTGTTGAAAGACGCCTCAGCAGCGGCCATCTACGGTGCCCGCGCCGCCAACGGTGTTATTTTGATCACCACCAAGAAGGGGGCATCAGGTGCGCCGAAAATTAGCTTTTCAACGCAACTCTCTGTATCGCAGATTGCCAAGAAAGTATCCGTACTCAATGGCGATCAGTTCCGGGCGTTAATAAACGATACGTCTACTGAAACGGGTTTCACCACACCGGAGCAACGATCTCTGACAAGCGGTTCATTAAGTACCGACTGGCAGGACCAGATCTACCAGACGGGGATCAGTAATGACAACAACCTGGCCGTGTCAGGTTCGTACAAAAACATTCCTTATCGGGTTTCATACGGCTATACTACTCAGAATGGTATCCTGAAAACATCGAACTTCCAGCGTCACTCGCTCTCGGTAAACTTATCGCCCAAGTTCCTGAACAATGACCTTCGGGTTGATGTGAGTGCCAAAGGATCGGTCGTGTCTAACCGTTTTGCCGATCAGGGAGCCATTGGGGCTGCCGTTAGCTTTGACCCGACAAAACCGGTGTTCAGCGGTAACGAAAATTATGGCGGCTTATACGAATGGCTTGACCCAACCACCGGTCGGCCAAACGGACAGGCTACCCGCAACCCGCTTGGTCTGTTGTACGACAAAGAAGACCGCAACCAGATTAATCGGTTGGTAGGTAACGTACAACTCGATTACCGGTTTCCGTTCCTCCGTGAACTCCGCGCTAACCTGAACCTGGGCCTCGACGTGTCATCGACAGACGGACAGATTCAGGTACCAGCATTCGCCGCGTCAAACTTCGGTCGTGGCCAGGGAAGACCCGGCATTTCGGGTGATTTCTCAACAACGGGGGGTATCGACCGAGTGTATTCGCAGACTCGCACTGGCAAAACGCTGGAGTTCTACATGAACTACACGAAAGACGTGAAAAGCATTAACAGCCGCGTTGACGTGACGGGCGGTTACTCGTATCAGGATTTTATTCGGGACGAGCCAAGCTACGCCGATAACCTGGCCAACGGTGTTGAATATAACCCGGCGGGTAACCCTTTCCAGACGCAGTATACGCTGATGGCGTTTTTTGGTCGCCTGAATTACACCTTCAACGATAAGTACGTGTTGACGGCCACCATTCGTCGTGACGGTACGTCGCGGTTTAGCCCCGACGCCCGTTGGGGCTGGTTCCCATCAGTAGGCGCTTCATGGAGCGTGAAAGATGAGAACTTCCTGAAAGATTCAAAAACGATTTCAGCCCTTAAACTCCGCTTCGGTTACGGTGTTACCGGTCAGCAGGATTTACCAACCGGGGTTAGCAACTATCCGTACCTGCCAACGTACCTGATCTCTGACCCTACAGCGCAATATCAGTTCGGCAACAGCTTCATTCGCACGTTGCGGGCCGGTGGTTATGATGCCAATATCAAATGGGAAGAGACCGAATCGATCAACGCCGCCGTTGACTACGCCCTCTTCGACGGTCGTATTTCAGGTAGCGTCGATTTTTACGACAAGCGTACCAAAGACCTCCTGGCTACCATTCCGGTGGCTGCTGGCTCAAACCTGACCAACCAGATTTTGACCAACGTAGGTAATCTGCAAAACCGGGGTGTCGAATTCCTGATCAATACCACGCCGATTCAGCGCGAAGGATTGACCCTTGATGTTGGTTTCAACTACACCTACAACGAGAATAAGATCACGAACCTGACCAAAGTGCCAACACCAAACGATCCGGGTATTCTGACCGGCGGTATTGCGGGTGGAACAGGCAACACGATCCAGATTCAGACGGTGGGTTTCCCAACGAGTACGTTCTACGTAAACCGTCAGATCTACAACGCTGCCGGACTGCCGATAGAAGGCGTATATGAAGATCTGAACGGCGATGGCAACATCACCATCAACGACCGCTACCGGTATCAGACGGCCAACCCAGTGCAACTGTTTGGCTTCACCACCAACCTGACCGCCGGTAAATTCAGCGCGGGCCTTGTGTTGCGCGGAACAGCCGACAACTACGTGTACAACAACGTGCGCGCCAACACGGGTACTACCCAAAGCATGGTAAACTCACTGGGCTTCCTCTCGAATGCCTCATCGAACGTGCTCGATACACGTTTCCGTACGCAGCAGTTCTTCTCGGATTATTACGTTGAGAATGCCTCGTTTATCCGGCTCGATAACCTCAACTTCGGCTACAATTTCGGTCGGGTTATCGGTAACCGGGCCAACCTGCGGTTGAATGCAACCTTCCAGAACTTGTTTGTGATCACCAAATACTCGGGCCTTGACCCAGAGATTTCGGGCGGTATCGACAACAATTTCTACCCACGTCCCCGCATTGGTACCCTGGGCCTAAACCTTGACTTCTAAACGACAAATCGAACCATGTTTAAATTAACCATAAAAGCAGGTATGCTGGCCGCCGCAATGGCGTTGGCCACGTCGTGTGTCAATGACCTCGACCGCGTACCTAAGTATGAAGTTACGTCGGCCTCGGTCTACGCTAATTTTGAAAATTACAAACCGGTATTGGCCCGTCTTTACGCTACTCTAGCGGTAAGCGGTCAGCAGGGACCGTCCGGTAAACCCGACATTTCGGGTATCGACGAAGGAACGTCGAACTACATGCGTTTGTACTGGAAACTTCAGGAACTGCCCACCGACGAGGCCGTTATTGCCTGGAATGATGCCACCATTCAGGACATCAACCGGATGACGTGGACGTCGAGCGATGGCTTTATCACGGCGATGTATAACCGTATTTTCTACATGATCTCGCTCTCGAACGAGTTCATCCGGGAAACATCGGACGCCAAACTTGCCGAACGCGGCATCAGCGGTCAAAACGCTACAGATGCCAAAACGTATCGGGCAGAAGCGCGTTTCCTGCGGGCAATGGCTTATTTCCACGCCATCGATATGTTTGGTACAGTACCCTTCGTGACCGAAGCTGACGCACCGGGCTCATTCCTGCCCCGTCAGGCTACACGTCAGGAACTGTTTACCTACGTGGAAAGTGAGCTGAAGGCCATTGAAACCGAACTGGGTGCACCCGGCACTGTCGAATATGGCCGCGCCAGTCAGGCTGCCGCACAGGCTATTCTGGCCCGTATGTACCTGAACGCGGAAGTCTACACAGGAGCCGGCAAGTACTCGGAGGCGATCACGTACGCCAAGAAGGTAATCGATTCAAGGGTTTATACGCTGGAACCGAACTACCAGAATCTGTTTACGGCCGACAACAACCTCTCGAAGGAAATCATTTTTCCGATCGCCTTCGATGGCACCCGCACGCAGACCTTTGGCGGTATGACCTTCATCGTACACGCGCAAGTTGGTGGTAGAATGCCCGTTGCCAACTTCGGCGTTAACGGTGGATGGGCCGGTATTCGCTCGACCCAGAAACTGGTCGATGTGTTTCCCGATGCCAACGCTACAGCCGACAAACGCGGTATGTTCTACACCGATGGTCAGGCCCGCGATGTAAACGATCTGGGTACGTTCACCGATGGATTTGCCGTGACCAAGTACAAAAATGTAACGTCGACGGGTGCAGCTGGCTCTGACCTTCAGTTTGTGGACACCGATTTCCCGCTGATTCGGTTAGCCGATATGTATCTGACCTATGCTGAAGCGGTTTTACGCGGCGGAACGGGCGGCGATCAGGCCACGGCAATTCAGTACGTCAACCTATTGCGTACCCGCGCTAAAGCGGCTACGGTGACTTCGATTAACACCGATTTCATTCTGGCCGAACGTGCTCGTGAGTTGTATTGGGAAGGCTACCGCCGCACCGATCTGATTCGCTTCGGTCGGTTTACCACGAATACGTACCTGTGGCCCTTCAAAGGAGGTGTTCGGGAAGGACGTGCCGTCGATGCCCGCTTCAACCTCTACCCAATTCCGGCTACCGACCTGGTAGCGAACCCAACGTTACAGCAAAACAACGCGGGGTATTAAACGTAGTTTGTGGTTTGTTGTGTGTGGTTTGTGGTTGCTTCGCTAATCAGCAACCACAAACCACACACAACAAACCACAAACTTCATCTAAACAATCAACTCTATTGATATGAAATCGCTACTTAAGAGTTTCCTGGTTGCTGCGTCGGCATTGCTGACGTTTACGGCTTGTGAGAACGAGGGAGAAAAGCTCTTCCTCGACGTATCGGCGGTACCTGTGGTGACCGTTTCGGCCCCAACGGTGGTACTGACCAAAGAGAATGCAGCGACCGATGTGCTGACCATTAGCTGGCCTAAGCCCAATTACGGCTACGAAGCGGCGGCTAATTACACGGTAATGATGGACAAAAAAGGCGGCGACTTTACCAAAGCCGTTTCTCTGCCCGTTGGTACCGAATTATCGAAAACGTTTAAAGCGGCGGAACTGAACAGCCTGTTGCTGGGTCTGGGCCTCACCCCTGCTACAGCGGCCGATATCGATGTAAAAGTCATGTCGGCATTGGGTGGCCGTACGGTATTGTCATCGGCACTCGCCAGCGTAAAAGCAACGCCCTACCTCGACCGACTTGATCTGAGCTCACCCTGGGGTTTGGTAGGCAGCGCCACCGCCAACGGCTGGGATGGACCTGATCAACCGTTTTACAAAACAGAAACACCGGGCGTATTTGTAGCCTACGTGAACCTGATTGATGGCGAAGTGAAAATTCGGCAGGATAATAAATGGGACACTAACTACGGCGGCACAGGTGGCAAATTATCGCTCAATGGCGATAACCTCAAGGTAACGGCCGGTACGTACAAAGTGACTTTTAACCTAACGGCGATGACGTATGCCGTTGAGAAGTTCTCATGGGGTGTGGTCGGTGACGCAACCTTGAACGGCTGGAATGGCCCCGATCAGGCCCTGACCTATGATCCTGCCACAGACCAGTGGTTCGCACTGACAACGTTGAAAGTGGGTGATATCAAAATTCGTCAGAACAACGATTGGGCCGTTAACTATGGCGGAACAGCCGGTAAACTGTCAGCAGGCGGCGACAACATCAAGATTACAACAGCGGGAACGTATCTGCTTGTAGCCGACCTGAAAGCTACTGGCTTGAAATACACCCTGACGGCAACCAAAGCCTGGGGTCTGGTAGGTGATGCCACACCAAACGGATGGGACGGTCCCGATCAGGCTTTCCGCCCCGATCTGACAAAAGACGGCGTTTGGACCCTAACCGGCGTAAAACTGAAAGTGGGCGAATTTAAAGTACGGGCCGATAACAAGTGGGATACCAACTACGGAGACGACGGAGCCAACGGATCGCTGGAACTGAACGGAGCTAACCTCAAAGTAGCCGCCGCCGGTACGTATGATATCACAATTGACTTCACAACGGCAACGCCTAAAATTACGGTTACAAAGAAGTAATCGCTCCTAGTGCCGCACTTCATCAACGACTCGCCAGACTCTCACGTTTGGCGAGTTTTTTTATGGTCTGTTAAACCTATAAGGTCTTTGAGACCTTATAGGTTTAGAAAACAATGCCCCTTTCTACTGTGACAACTGAAGTACGTACCTCTGCGCTTACTGTCGGCCCCGCAAGTGTAAGCACCACTAGCGTGGGCACCACCGGTGTTCATTACGAATTATTTGTACGCGCCTTTGCCGACAGCAATAATGATGGCATTGGTGACCTGAACGGCGTAACCCAAAAGCTGGATTACCTGAGCGACCTGGGCATATCGGCCATTTGGCTCATGCCCATCAACCCCTCGCCCACCTACCATAAATACGACATTACCGATTTCTACGGCATCGACCCCGACTACGGCACGCTGGCTGATTTTCGTCGGTTGATCGATGAAGCACACAAGCGAGGAATTGCCGTGCTGATGGATCTGGTCATTCACCACACCAGTATTCAGCACCACTGGTTTCAGGAAGCCGCCAAAGGGCCGGATAACCCATACCGTTCCTTTTACAAATGGATGCTGCCTGAGGAGATCAAACGGCGCAATCTGGCCACCCGCGATATCACCGCCGATTCAGATGAGCGCAGTCCTTGGCACAACGTACTTGGCCGAATCGGTGGGGCGAAAACCAAAAGCGCAGACACCGAAAAGTATTACGGCATGTTCTGGAGCGGCATGCCCGACCTGAATTTCGATCATCAGCCGCTACGCGACGAAATCTATAAGATCGTCCGGTATTGGCTGACCGAGGTGGGTGTCGACGGTTTCCGGCTCGACGCCGCCCGACATTTGTACCGCGAGGCCGAAGAACCCAAAAATCACCAGTTCTGGGAAGAGTTCGGGCAGGTGGTTCAGGCGGCCAAGCCGGGAGCGTACCTCGTTGGCGAAGTCTGGACCCGCCCCAGCAAAGTGGCACCTTACTTCCGGGGATTGCAAGCCAATTTCAATTTTGACCTGGCACTTGAACTCGAAGAAATCATTCGCCGGGGCGATGATGCCAACGATGTGATGGCCTTTTTGCACGAAACACAGTCGGCTTACGGCGAAGTGAACGACCAGTTTATCGACGCGCTCATTCTCTCCAATCACGATCAGAACCGGATTGGCAGTTTGCTGAAAGGCGATCTGAATAAGCTGAAAGTAGCCGCCAATCTCTTGCTTACGCTACCCGGCAACCCCTACCTGTATTATGGTGAAGAAATTGGGATGCTGGGCCTGAAGCCGGACGAGCACATTCGCGAACCATTTATCTGGAACATTGGCAAACAAGACCCCAACCGTGCGCGATGGATGCATGCCCGTTACTCAACGAGCCGCACCGTTCGTCCGCTGGCGCAGCAACAGACCGATCCCCATTCGCTGTATCAGCATTATAAACGGATGATTGCCTTTCGGAATAATCACCCTATTCTGAACGACAATCGCAGCCGTCTGGTGTTGAGTAACATACGACAGAAAGGCACCATTGCATTTGGTCGGCAGAATGAGTTCGGTACGGTTTGGGTCATTCAAAACCTGACCAAAACTACCATCAACGTGGTATTATCGGCCGCTGAGCAAGCCGTTTCTGAGGTTCAGCTAGCTACGGTTTCAGGTACGTTGTTGACAGACAACACATTGACCTTACCCGGCTTTGGCGTAGCGGTGTTGATTTGAGGTAATTGCTGTTGTGATGCTTCGTAAGCATCACAACAGCAATTACCCATTTACCCAATTACAAAGTACATTTGCCAAATCGTAGCCCACGCCGCGCCCCATGCCGCAACTCAGTACGCGCCATCTCCTTGGCATTAAAGACCTGACTCAGAACGACATTCAGCTTATTCTGGAGACAGCAACTCAATTTAAGGACGTCATCAACCGCCCCATCAAGAAGGTTCCTTCCCTACGGGATATCACGATCGCCAACGTCTTTTTCGAAAATTCAACCCGCACTCGCCTTTCGTTTGAACTGGCCGAAAAACGCCTTTCTGCCGATGTAGTCAATTTCTCGGCGTCGGGAAGCTCGGTAAAAAAGGGAGAAACCCTGCTCGATACAGTCAACAACATTCTGGCCATGAAGGTCGACATGATTGTGATGCGCCACAGTAGCCCCGGCGCACCGCATTACCTGTCATCACGCATTCCGGCCAACGTAGTGAACGCGGGCGATGGCACCCACGAACACCCCACGCAAGCCCTGCTCGACTCGTTTTCAATGCGCGAAAAACTGGGCGATCTGGCCGGAAAACGCGTAGCCATCATCGGTGATATTACCCATTCGCGGGTGGCCTTGTCCAATATTTTTTGCCTGCAAAAACAGGGTGCCGAGGTAATGGTTTGTGGACCTACCACGCTGGTTCCAAAGCACATGGCGTCGTTGGGCGTAAAAATTGGGCATAACGTACGCGAGGCCCTGCAATGGTGCGATGTTGCCAACGTGCTCCGCATTCAGTTGGAACGGCAACAAATCAAGTACTTCCCCAGTCTGCGCGAGTATAGCCTTTACTATGGCATCAGCCGACAGATGCTTGACGAGCTTGACCGGCCCATCGTACTCATGCACCCCGGCCCCATTAACCGGGGCGTTGAATTAACTTCCGACGCCGCTGATTCGCCCCATAGCATCATCCTTGATCAGGTAGAAAACGGGGTAGCCGTCCGGATGGCTGTGCTTTATCTGCTGGCCCAGGAAAAATAGGTGGTACTAGTTACCCGTTACTTGCCATCCAGCGGTTGGGTCATCTCTGAGTTACGAATCAGTACGATGTATTGGAAATAATCGGTTGTTGGGCGAGCCGTGTCAAACTGAAGTCGTTGCTCGGCGGGCATAAATGGCGAATACGTAGCCGTGATGGGCTGCCGTCCGGCCAACGTACCTGACAGCTTAAACAAGGTAACGGTGTTGGGTTTGCTTTGGTCGATAAACGCGTCAATGCCGTCGATACGCATCATGGGACCGTTGTCGTTGAACTTGTCGAGGCGGGAGTAAGCCTTTCCTTTATCCTGCCAGAACGGAGGCAGGAAGGCAGTGGGCACCATCATGAACGAATCGACGTAGCGACAAAGCAGGGAAACCATTTTGCTACGCATGGGCAGGTCCGAGTCAGCTACCATGGCAGCGAACGACTTATTCCCGTCGCTCAGCGGGGCAAGGCCAACATGGTACGCTCCCCAAAATCCGTATAGCTTTTCGTCATGTAGATCGAGCCGGGAAACAGCATCCCGGAAATTGGCAAAGAGCGTTGGCTCCCGCCGACGGATGCTTTTTCGGTAGCCAAGTCCAGTCAACGCGGCCGTCAGTTCGTTCATGGTCTGGCCGGGTGCGTTCCGGTAAGTGGCGGCCTCGTTTCTGATTTTAGCTAACCAGTTCATAGCTACCTGCGCGGCCAGACTATCTGGTTTTTTGGGCGCGGCGGTCAGGTATGTTACCAGCGAATCGAGGCGAGGCTGATCTGCCTGAAAAGAAGCTTGGAATCCAGTTAATTCACGAAGCTGCTGGGCGAGCAACGGCCGGTCCTGCACGACATCAATCCCCACAAAACGTATCCGCTTTTTGGCCGGTAACGTCTGGTTATAAGCGCGGATAGCCTGAATTTTCCGAAAGAAGTCGATATTGGCCCATTGCGCGGTTTCGGCAATCCACGACCTGAACACCAGCCGGAGCAAACTATCCTGCCCCGTTTGCAAATACTGATTGAGGTAATAGGCCTTTGTGGGGTCTACCTCCGCAATGTAGTACCGCACGCCAACGCGCTTGTTCAGATGCTTCAGCAAAGCCAGATCTACCTGCTGAGGTCTCTGGAACCCGTGCGATTCTCCCAACAGAAAAAACTGATTGTCGTAGAAAGCTTTGTCGAACAGCGAAAAATCAGGCTGATCTTTAGTCAGCTCTATTTCCTGATGAGGAAGCAGTACAGACTGCGCCTGCGTATGTTGCTGGCCGGCAATAAATAGAGTGAGAGTGACGAGAAGTAGTATCCGAAACATGGCGCTGGTATCGTCGGTTAGCGATCGACAGCAGCAAACGTACCTGTAGCGTCAACCGAGCGCAATAGAGCGGGACAGGTGGGCTAACCGGGGGACGAATTGCACCGTTAGGGACAGTCAGGAAGGCATATCGGGTCAACTCAGCTTAGCCATGCGCGCATCAAAAGCAGCGAGGTAACTGCGAGAAACGGGTATTTCACGGTTTGTTCCGCTCATCATGAGCAAGTACCCCCGGCTGTTTCCGGTGGTGTGATGGATAGCCCGGAGATTGACCAAAAACGCACGATGACACCTGAAAAATTGAGGATCATCGGCAATGGCAGCCTCCACTTCTTTGAGCGTATTCCGCAGAATGGTCTTTTGCGGAAACATAAAATTCAGCCAGTATACTTCCACATAATTCCCCACCGACTCGATATAAACAAGTTGGTTGGGCAACAGGCTCAAGCGCTCTTTACCCGTATCACTGGTCAGCAAAATACCCTTCGGCAAGTCCGTTACAGTCGGTAGATCAGGTACGTTAGGTTGGTGAAGCTGATCGAGTTGCACGTTGAGTTGCTGTGCCTGAAGCAGGTTACGTTTCAGCCGACGACGCTCAGCGATCATAACGCCCATGAATACCGGAAAAAAGCCAACAACGGTCACCATCAGGTACATGGTCAGAAAAGGCAAAAGTGGCAGATCAAGCAGGAATAAAACAAGCTGATTTCCCAGCGATACGGCTAACAGCACCAGCAACACATGTAACGCATGCCGACCAACTGTCCAATACTCTTCATCGTACCAGACCGGAAAAAGCCGGGGAACAACCGTGTTAACCGATAGAGACGACAGGGCGCAACCGACCGCAAATAGCGCGTGCATAAAGAGACGCTCCTTCCAGTTGGATCCACCTGCATTGAAAAAGGAGAGGAAAAGAAAAATATAGACGCCAGCCTGTACAGCTAGCCATCCCTGATTTTTCAAACTGAAGTCTTCAGCCAAAGGCCGGTTCAACCACGCACGAACTCGATTGATCATGGGGCAAAAGTAGAGGCTGGATGCTGGACATTGAATGTCCGGTGTCCGAAATCCAGCATCCGATATCCAACGTTAAGCATCTATTTTTGCTCCATGCAACACGCGTCTTTTCAAGTACCAGCCCTTTTTGCGCCGTTTCCGCACCTGATTGCTGCCGAAAGTACGCGGCATGGGGGCATCAGCCAACCACCTTATTCGTCGCTTAACCTGGGCATCAATACCGACGATGACCCGGCTAATGTGGTGGAGAACCGGCGGCGATGGCTGGCCAACTGGCAACTGACCGACGCCAATCTGGCGTCTTCGTATCAGGTTCATGGTACAGCAATACAAGTGGCTACCGAAGCAGGACGAACTACCGGCTTTGATGCGCTAATCACCAACGTACCTGGCCTGATGGTAGGCGTTACCGTTGCCGATTGCACCCCGATTCTGGTCTTCGACACCCGAAACCGGGCCGTAGCCGCCATACACGCGGGTTGGCGCGGCACCGTGGGGGGCATCGTAGCCAACACACTAGCCAGCATGCATGCTCACTATGGTACCCAACCTGCCGACTGCCTTGCCTACGTGGGTACGTGCATCGACGCATGTTCCTTTGAGGTAGGCCCCGATGTCGCTACCCAGTTCGCCCCCTCCCGAACATCAATTGACCCCGTTTCGGGCAAAGCGCAGGTCGATCTTAAACAGGCCAACGCCGATCAGTTACGGGCTTTTGGATTGAGCGACAGCCAAATTGAGCTCTCCCCCTACTCTACCGTGCTCAACAACGACGACTATTTTTCGCACCGGCTCGAGCAGGGTCTCACCGGTCGAATGTTGGCTATTATCGGTGTCAGGTAGGCGGTCAACCGTTCCCGTGCGCTAAGGGTACCGACTTTGGTTTGGCTGTCCGTTGAAAACATCGTTACTTGCTTATCACAGGGCGGGAAGCACTCATCTGCCGCCTTTTCAGTACCTAAAAACACGTTACCATGAATCGATCTGAATTTTTGAAACTAGCCTTCGGTACTGCTGCCGGGCTCGCCATAACTCCGAATCGCGTTTTTGCTGCTCAGGCTGGTTCCTTCACACTGGCTCCCCTACCCTACGATGCCGCCGCTCTGGAGCCACACATCGATAAAATGACGATGGAAATCCACCACGGCAAACACCACAAAGCATACGTTGACAACCTCAACAAAGCTGTAGTTGGTACCGCTATGGCCGGTATGAACATCGACCAACTCGTTCGGAGCATCGACGCCAAAACGCCCGCTGCTGTTCGCAACAACGGCGGTGGTCACTGGAACCACACGTTCTTTTGGAACATCCTGTCGCCGAAAGGAGGCGGACAACCCAAAGGGGCGTTAGCCGATGCGATCAACAAGAAATACGGTTCGTTCGATAAGTTCAAGGAAGAGTGGGCCAAGGCGGCTACCGGCCGGTTTGGCTCGGGTTGGGTATGGCTGATTAAAGACGGCGCTGGCGTTGAGATCGTATCAACTCCCAATCAGGATAATCCCCTGATGAAGCTGGCCGACAAACCCGGCACCCCATTGATCGGCCTCGACGTTTGGGAACACGCCTACTACCTGAAATACCAGAACAAACGCCCCGATTACGTAACAGCCGCCTGGAATCTCTACGATTGGGATAAAGCCTCGAAAGCGTTTGCGTAAATGGTGAAGGGTGAAGGGTGAAGGCTCCGCTCTATACAATCAGGTTGCTAAGCAGAGCTTTCACCCTTCACTCCTCACCCTTCACTCCTCACCAATTCACCCCTGCTTAATGGGCAAATACACGTGAAATTGAGTTCCTTTACCGACCTCGCTTTCCAGTGTAATGGTTCCTTTGTGGTTGTCGACCACCTTCTTTGTGGTGGCTAGCCCAATGCCCGACCCTTCAAACTCCCTACGGCCGTGAAGCCGATTGAAGAGTCCGAATATTTTGTCGTGATTGGCGGCCTCAATACCAATCCCATTGTCCTTGATTGAGATTTGGGCATAGAGCGAATCGGCAGACGTAGCCAGGTTGGGTACGTGCGGCCCCTCTAGTACTCGCGCCGACACCGTGATGAGCGGCGTGCGTTCGGCGGGTACAAATTTGAGCGCATTGGTCAATAAATTCTGAAACAACTGTCGCAGTTGCTGCTCATCACCGGGAATAATGGGCATTGGCGGTTTTAGTCGCACCACCCCATTTCGTTCCTGAATCAAAACACTGAGATCGAAAATGAGCTCGTTGAAGAGGTCTTCAAGATGCACTACGCCCTGCGGTTTTTGTTCATTGCTCAGGCGGGCATACGAAAGCAACGACTGAATCAGCGTACTCATCCGGTCAGAAGCCGCCTGCATCCGGTCAATCATACCAACGCCATCTTTACCCATAGAGGCGCCGTAATTTGATTTCAGTAGATCACCGAATGCTTTTATTTTCCGTAGCGGTTCCTGCAAATCATGACTGGCTACATAGGCAAACTGCTCCAGATTCTGGTTCGAGTGCTGGAGCGCCGTATTGCTCTGAATCAGGGCCTGCTGCTGCCGGTATTGCTCGGTTACATTCCGAAACACAACCAGAATCATCACCACGTCGCCCTTCTCGTTGCGTACCGGACCCACATATACTTCGCTACGCCAGCCTCCCCAATGATCGGAAAAAAAGTGCGACTCACCCGCTAACGCCGTTCCCAGATAGTTACGCCAATCTTCCCGAAAATCGGGCAAAACTTTAGTTTCCAGTAGGCTACCGACCAGATGTTCAGGATTCGTGTCGGCCAGAAGACCCGGCAAAGTGCCACTAGCGGATAACACTTTCTTGAAATAATTAGTCACGATTACGCCTACTTCCGGTACCGTCGACGACAAGGCTTTCAGAAGAATAGAATCGTGCAACATGGTTTCCTGCGCCAGCTTTAGTTCAGAGATATCTGTGAACGTAAAAATGGCACGGGCACCGTCGCCTATGGGCTCAATGCTCAAGTCATACCAGGCCGTGATGTTGGTCCGGCCAACGTGGTAAAAAAACTCCTGGCGATGTGGCTTCCCTGAGTCGATAACCTGTCCTATGTTGCTCCATATCTTGTTGCTTTGCGAAGCAGGAGCCAGCGCACTGACTAGTCTGCCCACAGCTTCTGAACGCGACAAGCCTATTACTTGCTCGGCCCGTTTGTTCATCAGCACAACCCGAAAGTCCTCTATCTTTTTTCGCCCTTGTATCCGAATGGCTTCAAAGATAACAATACCACTCGCCGACTGATCCAGGGCCAGTTGCAGCAGTGCGTCGGAAGGGCCATCCGCCAACGGAATTACGGAAGAAGTAGCGTGCATTCGTTTACGCAAACAAGTTAACTTACTACCCTATTGAATTTGTAGGGAAATTGGATTCGTAACCTGTAAATGAAACCTGCTGTTCAAAAAAAAGTGTAAAGGGGAAACCTCACTGAGTCAATCCCAGGAAAAACACTTACTTCACCGCTGTTTTCGTAATTTTGCCCGGCAAAACTTCGTCACCAGTTATGACTGACTTAACAGAGTACAATGAAATTCCCTCGCTTGATTTAGCTGATTTTACCACCGGCGATCAGGCTCTCCGCAACCAATTTGTTGCCGACCTGGGTAATGCCTTTACCAACATTGGCTTTGTTGCCATCAAAAACCACGGCCTCAGCGATGAGCTGACCAAACAACTATATGCTTCGGCTCAATCTTTTTTCTCGGCTCCCGATGAACTGAAGAAAAAATATGAACATCCTGAACTGAACGGGCAGCGTGGCTACATTGGCAAAGGGCGCGAAACAGCCAAAGGATTCAAGGTGGCTGATCTGAAAGAGTTTTACCACATTGGTCAACCCGAACCGGAGGGCTCGATGCCCGCCAACGTGCTACCGGCCGAGTATCCTGAGTTTAGCCAATACACCGTTGACACATACCGTATTCTGGAGCAAACGGGCAAAACGCTACTACGGGCAATTGCGCTCTACCTGAGCCTGCCCGAAGACTATTTTGAAGCAAAAGTGCGCAATGGCGACAGCATTTTACGGGCACTTCATTACTTTCCGCTCGACCCCAACTCAACCCCCGACGGAGCTGTGCGCGCCGCTCCTCATGGCGATATTAACCTGATCACGCTGTTGATGGGTGCCTCGGCCGATGGACTGGAAGTGCTTCGGCGCGATGGAAAATGGATTGCCATCACCGCCTTGCCCGACCAGATCATTGTTAACGTAGGTGATATGCTCGACCGGCTAACCAACCACCGCCTGAAATCGACAATTCATCAGGTCGTAAACCCGTCCCGGGAAAAAATGGGTACGTCGCGCTATTCCATTCCTTTCTTTATGCACCCCCGCGCTGATATGAACCTGAGTAGCCTTGCCAGTTGCATTGATTCGCAAAACCCCAAGCTTTACTCAGACATGACCGCCGGTGAGTTTCTCAACGAACGCCTGATGGAACTGGGATTGAAAAAATAACAGGTTACCGTTGCTGCTGATCACTGACAGGCTAGTCAGCTATCAGCAGCAACTCCTTCCCACCCTTGAAACGACCTCCCACCCTCACACCAGTCCGTAAAATTCGGCATATCATCTTCCTGAAAGATGTGTTAATTCTGGCTGTGACATCATTTGGAGGACCCCAGGTGCATCTGACCATGTTCCTGGATTTGCTGGTCAAAAAACGTCGGTATCTGACAGAGGCCGAAGTCATGGAGTTGACCGCCCTGTGCCAGTTGCTTCCCGGCCCAACATCAACCCAAACGATTACGGCACTGGGTTACAAAATTGGTGGCCCCAATCTGGCCTATCTTACCCTGATTATCTGGTGCTTGCCCGCTGTTTTGGCCATGACAGCCGCCGGCATTGGCGTGCATTACATCGAACAGCAGAACGGCTCACTAGCCTTCACACGCTACATTCAGCCAATGGCCGTTGGTTTTCTGGTGGTAGCGGGCTACCGAATTGGTCGTAAAGTGATTCATAATCAGACCGGTCTGATACTGGCTTTGCTAGCAGCACTGGCTGCCTACATGTTTCGCTCTCCTTTTCTCACGCCCATTGTCATCATTGTGGGTGGGTTCACGACTTCGCTTACCTACCGGAAACACGCCAAGATGGACCATCAGCCCATGCACATTCAATGGGCTAACTTCGGGCTTTGGTTTGGCGTACTGGCTGGCGCGGCCTTGTTGGGCGCTATTACCCAATCGTTACCGGTACGTCTTTTCGAGAATTTTTATCGGAATGGCAGCCTCGTTTTTGGGGGTGGACAAGTACTTACGCCTATTCTGTACAACGAGTTTGTGGCTTTCAAACACTACATCAGTCGCGAAGAATTTTTGTCAGGGTTGGGGCTTGTTCAGGCAATGCCGGGGCCCGTTTTTGCCTTTGCTTCGTATATCGGTACATTGGCCATGCGAACAGAAGGGCTACAAGGACAGTTACTTGGTAGCCTTGTCTCTACAGTTGGTATTTTTCTACCGGGTACGTTCCTGATTTTCTTTGTGTATCGTTTCTGGGATCAGGTCAAACGGCATCGTCCGGTTCGGGCTTCGTTAGAGGGTATCAATGCGGCGAGTACGGGGCTTACGGCGGCTTCGGCCATCATTTTGTTTGAACCAATGGCACCGCACTGGCCTTTTGTGGCCGTTGTGTTGGGCACCATAGTATTGCTTGAATTTACAAAGCTTCCGCCCTACGCGCTTATTATCGGCGGTTTGGCGTTAGGCATTATTCTTTAATCCATCTTCTATGAAATACATTCCTACCCTATCCAAACTGGTTATTGCTTCGTTAGCTCTGTTGCTAACAAACTGCGCCCGCAACCCTGTAACAGGCAAGCGCGAATTAAGTATGATGTCGCCCGAGCAGGAAATTGCCATTGGTAAAGAGTCACACCCTTCTATTGTGGCAACGATGGGCCTCTATGAAGACGCCAAGCTTCAGGCTTTCATGAACCAGAAAGGCAAAGCGATGGCTGCCATTTCGCACCGGCCCGAATTACCTTACCAGTTTTTCATCGTTGATTCACCCGTTGTCAATGCGTTTGCTGTGCCGGGTGGGTACGTCTATTTCACCCGGGGTATTCTGGCTCACTTCAACAACGAAGCCGAATTTGCGGGGGTGCTGGGCCACGAAATTGGCCATATCACGGCCAAACACTCGGCCCGGCAGCAATCCAGTCAGTTATTGACATCGCTGGCGGGTATTGCCGGGGCCATTCTGGTACCTCAACTAGGCGAAAGTTTCATGCAGGGTGCCCAGTTGCTGCAACTCAGCTATAGCCGTGCTCACGAATCAGAGTCAGACCAGATTGGGGTTGGCTACTCCAGCAAAATTGGTTACGACGCCAGCAAAATGGCCGACTTCTTCGCCACTATTAAACGTATTCAGGACAACTCGGGGCAGAGCATACCCGACATGATGTCGACCCACCCCGACCCGGGCAATCGTTTCACGAAGGTGCATGAGTTGGCCAAAGACTATCAGACCAAAAATCCGGGCAATTATCAGGTCAACCGGGAATCGTACCTGCGTATGATTGATGGGCTCATGTTTGGCGAAGATCCTAAACAGGGCTTTGTGGAGAATAACATGTTTTACCATCCCGAACTGAAGTTTCAGTTTCCGGTACCGGCAGGCTGGCAGCACCAAAATTCGCCTTCTCAGTTCCAGATGGGGCCTAAAGACGGCAAATCGTCGGTGATCATGATGCTGGCAAAAGGCAACTCGCTCGACGAAGCAGCACAGACGATGGTGAAGGAACTGAACCTTAAGGTGCTTGAAAACGCGAAACGAACCGTGAACGGCAATCAGGCGATTGTGCTTATTTCGCAACAGCTCCCTCAGCAACAACAGGGGCAGCAGCAACAGCAGCAGACGGCGGCTAATACCCTGCAAATCGGCACGTACCTGATTCAGTACAATAATCTTATTTATGCCATTCACGGCCTATCGTCAGCCGCCGATTTTGAGCGGGCCTACCCCACATTCCGTACCGTTTCAGAAGGTTTCCGTACCCTGACCGATCCCGACAAAATCAACCGCAAACCAGATCGTGTGTATGTGCGGCAGGCTCCCCGGGCAGGTACGTTCCGCGATGTGATGACAGCGCTAAACATGCCCGCCAGCCGTATTGAAGAGTTAGGCGTGTTGAATAGCCTGAAAGCAGATAGTCCGGTCGCTAAAGGAGAACTGGTGAAAGTAATTTCCAAATAGTTGACTTTCTGAGAGTTGACGGCTCAATATTTACGGAGTAAATAAGAGGTGTATACGTTTGTCTATTATTTTTGTACCGACAATCAGCACTCACGTTTATGAGCCGCCCTTCGCGCTTTTTCACCGATCATTCAACTATGCGGCTAACGTTTATGTTAGCACTGAATGCCCTGTGTATTGCCGCTGTTGTTGCCTTGCGTTACATGTTGCCCACTACGTTTCAGCGCCCAACGCTGAGTATTCCCAACGTTGGTAACTTCAGCATTGCTAACTGGTTCGCCGATCGCCTCGCCGACATAGTGAGCTTAATTCAGGAGCTTCTTCGTCATTTAATTCAATAAAAAAAGCAGGCTGATCAGCCTGCTTTTTTTATTGAATTTGCTCAAAAAAATCTACTCGATCCGGAAAAGGTGCATAGGCATAATGTAGGGGTCAAGCTCCACAAAATTCCACTCACCATGCCAGGTGTAGCGATTACCGGTTAGCAGATCGTGTACCGTATAGGGTTGATCGTTAACAAAGCCCAATTGCCAGATTGGCACCTGAACCATGCCCGCCCGCCGGTTATAGGCATCCATATTCACCACAATCAGCAAGCGATTACCTTCCGCCAGTTTAAGATAAGCGGTTAAATGCTCGTCATCGATTCGACAGAAAGTCAGATTATTGGTTTGCTGCAGGGCGGCATTCTCGCGGCGGATGCGGTTGGTCAAGCCAATCAGGTACGTTAATTTATTGGTGCGTTCCCAATCCCAATGCCGGATTTCGTATTTCTCCGAATTCAGGAATTCTTCTTTATTTGGGAAACGAATATGCTCCATCAGTTCAAATGATGGCCCGTAAATGCCATAATTTGCCGATAATGTAGCCGCCAGAAAATAACGAATCAGAAACTGCGGTTCGTGGCCTGTCTGTAATACCCCCGGATTTATATCATGCGTTGTTGGCCAAAAGTTGGGGCGGAAATAATGTCGCATTTCGCCCGTGGTCAACTCGGTCATGTACTGCTCCAGTTCGGCTTTGTTGTTGCGCCAGGTATAGTACGTATACGAATGGGCAAAACCAACCTTGGCCAGTTGTTGCATTACCTTGGGCTTGGTGAATGCCTCTGAGAGAAACAGCATATCGGGATGGTGTTTTTTCACTTCAGCGATTACCCATTCCCAAAAAACAAACGGCTTTGTGTGCGGATTGTCTACCCGCACGATACGCACGCCCCAATCGGCCCATACCAACAAAACCCGTTTCATTTCGAGCCAGAGATTTTGCCAGTCCTCAGTTTCAAAATAAACAGGGTAAATGTCCTGATATTTTTTGGGTGGATTTTCGGCGTACTGAATGGTGCCATCGGGCCGTTTTTTAAACCACTCCGGGTGTTCCGTTGCCCATGGATGGTCGGGCGAACATTGAATGGCTAAATCCATGGCTACCTCCATACCAAATGTTTTGGCTTCGGCAACGAGGTGTTTAAATTCCTCGACAGTGCCCAATTCGGGATGAATGGCATCATGCCCTCCTTCGGCCGAACCAATTCCGTACGGAACGCCGGGTTCTCCGGGTAGGCAGGTCACAGAATTGTTTTTGCCTTTCCGGTGGGCCGTGCCGATGGGGTGAATAGGCGGCAGATACAGTACATCGAATCCCATGCCGGCAATACGAGGCAACAGTTTTTCTACATCGCCGAAGGTACCATGAACAGGCAAATCGCCGGGGCCTACTTGCTGACTGGCCGAGCGCGGAAACAGGCAATACCAGGTGCTAAAACCAGCCGCTGCCCGATCTACTTCAACGCCCAGTTCGTAGGGGAAACGGGATGGATGCTGCCGTTCTGGGTACTGTTGCGCCCAGGTTAGGAATTGCGCACTTTCGGCCAGATGAATAGCCTCCTGATAGGCTTCATTATTCGTCAGATCAGCCCCCTCCCGGAACAAGGCTGCTGCACGCACTAATGCCGCGGCATCAGACGCGTTGGCGTTGGGGCCACCACCAGCGCGGTGCGCCATGCCATCGACCAGCAGGGCACCAGCCAGTAATTCGCTGCTAATCCGCTGACCATCGGCCACTTTTAACTCTATTTCATGCTGCCACGAGGCAATATGGTCTACCCAGGCTTCGATAGTATAATGATAACGCCCCAGCTTTTCGACGGCGAACGTACCTGCCCATCGATCGTTGACCAACAGCTGCATAGGCGTCTCCTGCCAGCTTTTTTCGTCGCCGTAACGGTATAACAGCCGAACTGCCAGCACATCGTGCCCATCGGCAACAATATCGGCTTCAACGGGAATGGTATCTCCGAGTATGGCTTTAATTGGATAACGACCCGGACGATCATAACCGGCATCGACTTCGGGAGAAACGCGCTCTATTTGCACGCGGGTCTGACCGGCCAAACCGGCTAACGAAACATCAGTTGTTAGCGATTGCTTCTTTGATGATGTTTGTTTCTTCATAGATAAAAAGGGAGTTAGGCCGCAAAAATAACCGTTCGCGTCGGAGTTTACGGCACACGAGATAAGGGGCCATAGAGCAATAAGATACACTGTGACCCAACAAACCTAAGTATGTTCCACTAAAAACCTTCTTCAGCTTGATTCCTCTCTTGCTCGGCCTATAATTGTGACCTACTGGCAACTACATACCCATTGCCTGAGAAACTAAACGAGCAAAAGAAGGAAATTCGCGGTATTTTTTTGCGATTAAGTTAGATTAATTCACAGTATACCAACATACGTTATTTTTGACTTAACTGAAAAAAGAAATTCCCTTGTCGGTTATCTGTTACAATAACGAACAAGGGAATAAGGTATATTTCCAGGCAGTTGCAAGTCAGGTTAACTTACCTGCATGCAGGAATAGCCTTTATAAACTATTCTGCTTTTGGCCGACCAACTTTACCGGTTTTCTCTGAAGGCTTATTCAGTTTCAACTCATATCCGGCCACATCGCCCCCAAAGTCGTAGTCGCTTATAACGAAAGTATATTTTTGACTAACGAAATCGATGCCATTTTTCTGAAGAATAACGGGCAGTGAAATGCTATAACTCTTTGCTGCTTTCACCATACTGAAAGCGCTAGAGTCTGATCCAGAAGCAGGAACCAGATACAGTAGTTTAGCTTTACGCTTGCCGGCCTTAGCACCAACTTTGAATATCGTGTTGCTTGGGTCGAGACCTAATTGCTCAATACTTTTATTGGGCAATACCAGTTTACCAGTAGCTGAAATATAGCCAGTTACTGTCACTGATTTTTTTGAACGCTTTTTAGGCGCAGTCTCTTCTGTGTTTTCTGAAGGGTCAAAAAAGCGAATTTCTTCTGTCTGCATAGTATTGGATTAATAAGTTCTGCGCAAACATACACATAATTTTCAGGTACGTCTAAAAAGTAGAAAGTTTTTGAGCGTACCTGAAAAGTAGAAACTAAATCTTTTTTACTAAATCGCTATAATAGCATACAGTACGATTAGACTTTGTAGGGGTACTGTTAGACAAAATAGGTCAAATCATAAAACACATTCACGCTCCGGTATACGATTAGCTGGACATTAGACAGTAGACGCTGGATATTGGACAAAAAAAACAGGTCAGTCTCAGAGACTTTTTTTCTGACCTATAACATCCAACTTCTATTATCCAATACTAGGATAGGCATTCTGTATATTGAGTAAAAAGCAAGGCTGAATTTCTTATCGTTATCACCCATGAAAAATCATCTACTCATTGCCCTCTCGGCGCTTACCCTCATCAGTTTGCTTGCGGCATTTCGGCTGCCGATCGAGCTAAGACCGGCAAAACCCAAAAACATTATCTATATTCTGGCTGATGATCACCGGTACGATTTTATGGGTTTTACCGGCAAAGTTGCTGGTTTGCAAACCCCCAATCTAGACCGCCTGGCTCGTGAAGGTGCTCATGTACGCAATGCGTTTGTGAGCACGGCACTTTGTTCGCCAAGCAGAGCCAGTATTCTGACCGGGCAATACGCTCATACGCACAAAGTGGTTGACAATTTTGCGCCGCAAACACCGGGGTTAACCTTTTTTCCGCAGTACCTGAAAGCGGCGGGCTACAAGACAGCGTTTCTGGGTAAATGGCACATGGGCAATGCCGACGATGCACCCCAACCCGGATTTGATTACTGGTTAAGTTTTAAGGGACAGGGCGTTTATTACAATCCAACGTTTAACATCAATGGTAAACAGGTAGCCCACGGCGATAGTAGTTACACTACCGATCTGCTCACAGATTATGCATTAGGCTGGTTGACTTCACTAAAAAAAGACAAGCCATTCTGCCTGTATTTATCACACAAAGCAGTGCATTCCGAATTTCAGCCCGCCAAACGTCATCGGGGAGTCAACAGTACGATGCCCATTAATTACCCCGAATCGATGTACCTCACGGCGTCTGACTCCAGTAAGATATGGGGCAAAAAACCGTCGGTAAATCCAGAAACAAAACAGGCTACAGTAAATATGGCCGATATGCCCAACTGGGTAAAGCAACAACGCTATAGCTGGCATGGCGTTGATTACCTATATCACGGTGCTATTGGTTTCAACGAATTTTACCGGCAATACTGCGAAACCCTTATGGGTGTCGACGATAGTGTGGGTCGGGTGTTGCAGTGGCTCGAAGACAATAACCTGGCCGAAACAACCCTGGTAGTGTACATGGGCGACAACGGCTTCAGTTTTGGCGAACGAGGCTTGATTGACAAACGACATATGTATGAAGAGTCGATGCGGGTGCCGTTGCTAGTACGCTGCCCTGCCGTGATCAAGCCCGGCACCAAGCTCGATCAGGTAATTCAGAACGTGGATATTGCACCTACTTTTCTGGCCTATGCCGGGCTGGCTAAACCGGCTCAAATGCAGGGCAATTCATTTTTGCCACTCTTACAGGGAGTAACAATACCCTGGCGCAATCAGGCCTTTTACGAATATTATTGGGAGGCCGATTTTCCGCAAACTCCCACCATGTTTGGTGTCAGAACGGATCGGTATAAGTACATTTTCAATCACGGCGTTTGGGATGCCAATGAACTGTATGATCTGCAAACCGACCCGCAGGAAGTAAATAACCTGATTCGGAGTGCCAACCATCAGGCGATCGCAAAAGAGATGCGCAATCAGGTTTTCGACTGGCTCGAATCGACCAACGGCTTGCAGATACCAATGAATCCAGTACGGCAAAAACGCAACGATCACCGGTTTAAAGGAACGTACTGATAGTAGGAACGTACCCAATAAATAAGGCTAGACTGTCACCAGTCTAGCCTTATTTATTGGGTACGTTCCTACTATTGAATAGGCGAGTAATCGGTTGGTTTCAGATAAAGTGACTCTACTTTTACGGTTATAGGGCCGTCTTTTTCTGACTCCGCTTTTACTTTTTCCCACTTGGGATCTTTACGGAACAGCTCAAAATTGGCTTTGCCTTGCTCTTCGCTTGGGTGCGCCAGTATATACACTAATTTAGGCTGTACGCCTTCTTTTTCGGCGGTAGTCCAGTAGCCAATGTGCTCCATGCCATGTTTGCTGAACAGCTTTTTGGTATGATCGCGGAAACGAGTCAATAAATTGGGCAGTTTATCGGGCTGTGCCGTGTAGGTACGTAGCTCGAAGGTGCGCATCGGTGATTTTTTCTTTGGTTTGATCACCGGCGACAAATCAGATTCGGTCATGAAGTACGAATCGACTTTGCTGACGAGTTTACCGTTCGCTTCTGTTTTAGCTACCACTGCTTTCCATTCAGGATCAGCCCCAAAATGTTTCCAGGCTGTGTCGCGGGCGGCTTTGCTGGGGTACGCCAATATGTAGATCAATTCTTCGCGGCTGGCATCGGTGGGTGTCCAGTAACCGATATTTTCCATGCCGTGTTTTTCAAAGATTTTGGTCGTGTACTGCCGAAACCGGTCTACTATAGCCTCGTATTTACCGGGGTTAGGGTAATAAACGCGCACTTCGTAGTATTTAGATGATTGGCTTTGGGCTGTTAGCGTCATACCGCAGAGTGTAATAAGCAGTAACGTGATGTGCAGTTTCTTCATTAGTGAATTAGTGTATCGTTTTTTAAGGAAAGAGCCATTTTTACTGATTTATACTGATCCAATGTCCAGATTGGCCTTCGTCTGTGTTTCCACTCGCGGGGTAACTATTGCGGCCAATATGGGCTTTTCTGTTGAAAACGCTTGTTTCAGCGGGTGGGGCGGTTATTTTTGAGGAATCTCAATATATATCCCCCGTCTACTACATGCTTAGCCGCGTTGCAAACTCAATATACTGGATGAATCGTTACATCGAACGGGCCGAAAATTATGCCCGTTTCATGAGCGTGAACTTCAACCTCGCCCTCGATTTGCCGCCAAACGTAGTACCGCAGTGGGAACCGTTACTGATCGCAACCGCCAATAATTACGGGTTTTACGAGCATTACAAAGAAGCCACCCGCGACAATGTGATCGAGTACATGACGTTCGACAAGCGTAACCCCAGTTCGATCGTATCCAGCCTGAATTTTGCCCGCGAAAATGCCCGGACCGTTCGCGAAACGATTTCAAGAGAGATGTGGGAAAAGCTGAATGAACTGTACCATATGGTGCAGGGAACGGGAAACCACGCCGATTGGAGCCTTGGACAAACGCAGGATTTTTTCACCGAAATCAGCTACGGTGCCCAGCTTTTTTACGGCATTATCGACGCCACCATTACGCGCAATGAAGCCTGGCATTTTGCCCGGGTAGGTCGTTTCACCGAACGAGCCGACAAAACGACCCGCTTTCTGGACGTTAAATATTTCACGCTGCTCCCCGCCGACGGTTCGGCCAGTACAACGCTTGATCTGGTGATTTGGGCGGCGGTATTGAAATCAGTATCGGCCTACAATATGTTCCGGCAGCAATACCGCAGTCTGACACCCGCCAACATTGTGGAGTTTCTGTTGCTCGACAAACTGTTTCCCCGGGCAGCGGCCCACTGTATTCGCCAGGCCGAATTATCACTGTATGAAATTTCAGGTACGTCAGTAACCCAGGGTTTCGGCAACGGAGCCGAACGGGCCATCAGCAAACTACGCAGTGATCTGGAATTCACGGTAGTGGATGACATCTTCAAATCAGGTCTTCACGAGTTTCTCGACAATTTCCAGACCCAAACCAACGACATCGGCACGGCGATCTACAAAACGTATTTCGACTTAAAAACGGCAGAAGCGTAGGAATTGAGAGATAAGAAGTAAGAGTCAAGAGACAAGAGGTGCTTCGCTTATCCACCAATTGTTAGAAAAGCGAAGCACCTCTTGACTCTTACTTCTTATCTCTCATTCGATATGCCATTACAGCGGTTTGGCCTAGTTCGTTGAGGAGGCGCCAGTTGGCGAATATGCCTACAACGGCACCAATGCCTGGAACGAGTTGGAGCATTTTGGCCAAGTCGATATAGTCGCGGTATTCCTGCTGGAAGGTAAGCCAATCGAACTGATTGATATCGTCGGGCAGTGTTTGGGCGTGGGCATCCCAGTTCTCCAGATGAGCGAATATTTCCTGACGGCGGCTTTGGCTCGAAAAAGCGAGTTGAAAAATATACAGGACATACAGCCGCTCGCGATAATCAGATACGTCGTGACCATACAGGGCGGCAATGTCGTACAACATTTTCATTTTCAGGCTGAGTAGCAACGGAAAATCAGTCAGACCTACCAGTAGCCCGGCTGCTCCGGTTAACCCACCCTCGGCGGCACCTACTCGTTTATACCACGCAATGCGGTTATACACCGCCGACTCCCTTTCGTTGAGCGGAAGGTTGGTCACCGGTTTAGGCGCGGTATACTCCGACCCCAGCAGCACAGCCCGCGTCATGTGCTTGATTGCTCCCGTAATGACCGCATGTACTTTGTCGGGAATCAGACGGTTAATCCGGGTCTGAAGCGACTTGGCTGTGCGGTTCATCAACGACGGCTTGCGACGCATCTGTTCTGCCCACCGGGCCACTTCCTGCCGGGCTGTTTCTTCGTATGAGTGTACACTACTGAGTTGCATACTCCTATAACCTCAAACCAACCGACTTCAGCCGTTTAAAACGGCTTTTTTCCACGAATGGTTTATTCGTCTCCGGCGGCGGCTTTATAGGCACCTACTTCGGCAAGTTGTACGGGCCCTTTCGCGTTGGTAACTGTGATCCGTAGTTTCGATGCACGCACAACCGGGAAACGAAGCAGGCGTTTATACCCCACCGTAGTAAATGTTTTCAGCAGTTGCCAGGTACGTCCATCCCAGTACTCTACCTTCCCGTCGATGATTTGCTGACCATTGGCAATATTTTCCTGCAACGAAATACGGTCGAACACGGCATTGGAAGCCAACTGGACTTCGAGTGGTTTTGCGGGCGTTAACAGCGTGAATGTGGCAAGCTTACCATCGGTTTGTTTCGGGGCTTTGACAACGAGGTTATTACGAAACGTCTCGTTAAGAATACGGCGAAAATCACGAATACTGGCTACATCTGAATCAGCCAGCAACCCCTCCCGATTGGGCGGAATATTGAGCAGCAACAGGCTGTTTCTGCCCACCGACTCGTAATAAAGTTTCACCAGATTGGTGGGCGTCCGCACTTTATTATCTTCTGATGCATGGTAAAACCAGCCCGGCCGGATCGACACATCTGTTTCGGCCGGCAGCCAGACAGGGCCATTGGCGTCACCTTTATTGAGGTAGGCCGGATCGGCTACGCCGGGGGCTAGGCCCGTTGTATCAATGGTTGACCAGCAGGTTTCGCCCGCATTACCCGACTCGTTGCCTACCCAGCGAACATCCGGCCCGGCATCAGAAAACATGACGGCGTTGGGTTGCAGAGCGCGCACCATAGCCCAATAGCCCGCAAAATCGTAGGTCATATTTTTGGCATTCTCTCCCTTCGCCCCGTCGAACCAGACTTCGGCAATCGGACCGTAGTTGGTTAGTAGTTCGCGCAGTTGCCCCTTGTAAAAATCATTGTACTCAGCCGTACCATACCGCGGTTCGTGCCGGTCCCAGGGCGACAGATATACACCGAATTTAAGCCCATATTCGCGGCAAGCATCAGCCACTTCGCGGACAATATCGCCTTTACCTGCTTTGTATGGGCTGTTTTTCACCGAATGCTCGGTAAACTTCGATGGCCAGAGGCAGAATCCGTCGTGGTGCTTGGCCGTAAGAATCGCCATCTTGAAACCGCCTTCTTTCAGCGCCTTCACCCACTGCCGGGCATCGAGCTTAGTAGGATTAAACTGCGACGGACTTTCGGTACCTTCCCCCCATTCTTTATCCGTAAACGTATTGACCGTGAAATGCAGAAAAGCGGTCGTTTCGAGTTGCTGCCAGGCCAGTTGTCGGGCAGACGGTTTTGGTTGGGCTACGGCGTTGATCAGGCTTATAAACAGTAATAGGCATGAAATAGACAGGCGCTTCATAATGGGTATTGGCGTTCTGGTCGGACGACAGTGAAGTTAGATTTTTTCGAACAGGTTAGGTACGTATCAGGCCTGCGTCAGCAGACCTCGCCGTTCGTTGAAAGTTTTGAGCACAAACTCGCCAAAAAGGGTATTTGCCCAGGCAAACCACTTCCGGGTGAAGTTGCTGGCGTCGTCTTTATGAAACGCTTCGTGCATAAAACCCGTACCGGCATTGATGTGCTGTAATGTCTGTAAACACTGCCTGATTTCAGCATCGTTGGTACTTGTCATCCCCCGAATGATGATGCTTAGGGGCCAGATCATATCAATACCAGCATGTGGCCCACCAATTCCTTCTCCTGCCTTCCCTTTAAAAAAGAACGGGTTGTCTTCGCTCAGCAGCATTTTTCGCGTATTCTGGTAAATCGGATCGCTGACCGGCATAGCTCCCAGATAGGGCATAGCCAGCAGGCTAGGTACGTTGGCATCATCCATCAGGTTATATGACCCGAACCCATTCACCTCATAAGCATACACCTTACCATAGCGCGGATGCGTAGTGATGGCGTGCGCTTTCAGGGCGGCTTCTACTTCATCGGCCAAAGCACGGCATTCCGTAGCCAGATTAGCGTTGGCTTTCAGAGCTGTTAGTAACTCAGTCAATTGACGGAGCGAGGTCACGGCAAAGAAATTCGCCGGAATCAGATAAGGGTAAATGGTTGCATCGTCGCTCGGGCGGAACATAGAGCAGATCAGGCCATTGGGTCTGGCCGGGTAGCCGTAGCCCCCCAACGGAACGCCGTCTGTGGCCCAGGTAGTGCGTCGCTCAAATTTATAAGGGCCTTTACCAGTTTTTCGTTGTTGCTCCCGAAAGGTCTGAACTACCAACCGCATTGCCTCCTGCCAGTTAGCATCGAAAGGAGACGTATCGCCCGACCGTTTCCAGTAGAAATAGGCGAGCCGGATGGGATAACACAAGCTGTCGATCTCCCATTTGCGTTCGTGGAGACCGGGTTTCATGTCGGTCACATCGTCTTTCCACTCCCCTACTTTTGTCTGCTCTTTGTAGAATGCATTGGCATAGGGGTCGAACCGAATACAGCGCGCCTGCCGGTTAATCACGCCTGCTACCAGTTGCTGAAGTGGTTTATCCTGCGCCATCAGGGGCAGATAGGGCCACACCTGCGCCGTTGAATCGCGGAGCCACATGGCATCGATATCGCCGGTAATGACATACGTGTCTGGCTTTCCGTCGAGCGTAGAAAAGTCAACGGTGGTGTCGAGGGTGTTGGGAAAACAATTCTCGAATAGCCAGGCCATTTCCGGGTTTTTAATCCCGCTTTTCACGGCGGCAATCGCTTTCTCAACCGCTTCCGACTTGAAATTTCGCTGGTTAACCGGCACCCGAACTGTTGGAAAATCGGCGCCTGAACGAGCCTTGGCAAAAGGACCGGCCGTTAACGCTGCCGCCGCCGTTAGTGATGAGGTATGAATGAAAGTACGTCGGTTCATAGTAACGATAAAATGAAACGTAGAGGATCAATGGCACAAAAAAATGTCACTACCTGAAGGCAATGACATGATCTGCTTACTATAGGAATGTATGTTAAGAAACGAGACGGGTAGCATAACCTGCATAAATGACTACATAATTCGACTTTCATTTTCACTCACAAATGCACCCCAGGCACCTTTTTTGGTTTTCTTGGTTGATCGAACCGGCAGCGCGTTTTCGTGAAAATGGTGGCAGATCGCAATAGCCAGGGCATCAGTCGCATCGAAAAATTCGGGAGCCAACGACACTTCCAGCAAATTGGCAACCATATGTGAAACCTGTTCTTTCGAGGCGTTGCCGTTGCCCGTCACCGACTGTTTTACCCGGCGGGGCGCGTATTCAACAATTGGAATACCACGCGAAAGAGCCGCGGCCATCACCACGCCCTGTGCCCGGCCCAGTTTTAGCATGACCTGTACATTTTTGCCAAAGAAAGGATCTTCAATGGCCATTTCATCGGGTTTATGTTCCTCGATGAGCCGGTGCATGGTTTCGTGCAGTTTCTGAAGCTTGAGCTGATGGGTCGTATATTTGGAGAGGTTAATGACTCCATACTGGAGCATTCGCATGACACCCGCCCGCACCACAATGACGCCGTAACCGGCGATTACAGTGCCGGGATCAACGCCAAGGATAATTTTTTCGGTAACGGGAGTTTGAGAGGCCATATGTGCAAAGTAACGCTTTCGGAACGGTTTCCATGCCTGACGTATCCAAAAAAATCACGCTCTGGGCCAAGATAGCCACCTTTTGTTTCCTCATCGGCTTCATCCTCTATACGTTGCGCCAACAGACCATTCGCTGGGCCGATTTGCGCCAACCGTTGCTACAGACCAATTGGCTGTCGGGATGGGCATTACTCATGCTGTTGCTGACGCCACTAAACTGGTCGCTGGAGGCGCTTAAATGGCAATGGCTTGTGCGGCGACTGGCTCCGCTACGTTTCGGGGAGGCTCTTACCGGTGTGTTAGCGGGACTTTCGCTGAGCATGGCCCTGCCCGGTTTGCTCGGCGATACGGCAGGTCGGGTACTATCTATTCGAGCGGGACAACGGACCGAAGCCGTGGGAGCAGCACTGGTGGCAGGTGGAATGCAGTTCTACGTGGCCCTCGTGGTGGGTACGTTCGCGTGGGCAACGTACGTGAGCTACGTACCTACCCGCGATACACTGGCAGGAAATGCCCTGCTCTATGGGCTGACGGGCTTGAGTTTACTAGGTGTTGTACTCAACTTTAGCCGACATCGTTTCGTGATCTGGTCATCCCGTTGGCCGTGGCTGGGCAGGTACGTTACCTGGTGGGAAATAATCGGTCACTATACCCACACTGAGATGACGACGGTATTTGGTCTGGCCCTATTACGGCACCTGACGTTTTCGCTCCAACTCTACGCCGCCTTTCGCTTATTCGGCGTTTCGCTGACTGCCGGACCTCTACTGGCGGGCGTGGGGGTTATTTATCTGGTCAAGACGGTTACGCCGGCCTTCAACTGGCTTAGCGATCTGGGCGTCCGTGAAGCTGCGGCCCTCTGGGTGTTCGCACCGTTCAATCTGGTTGCTTCTCCCCTGCTGGCGGCTACGCTCACGCTCTGGTTCGTCAATATTGGTTTGCCGGTTTGCACAGGCATTTATTCACTGTGGCGGCTACGGTTGGCCAATCGTTGACCTTTACCATTCGGCCATAAATACGCCGTCTCGCCGAACAGTATGTACGGCCATACCCGGTGGCGGCGCCTGAGCGAGTAAACTATCGGTTGGTTCGGCCAAATTTGAATCGTCGAGAATAACATGGCGGGCCACTACGCGCCGGGTCAGTGATGCCCAATCGCGCACGGCAGTTCGGCGAAGCACCACGTAGTCGATCACTTCAGGCAAACGCCACCGACGATAGTCGGCCATTCGGTTAATAAACAGGATGCTGCGCCCCCGCCAAACGGTCAGGGCCATATCAGGATAATGCCGGTAAGCGGCCGTAAACGCCAGCGAATCGGCCCGCAAATTCCCGACAGACAGACTGTCGATTCCCCATTGTCCAAACGTATTCTTGAGGTAGAAGTCGTAGTTCCGGGCGTTTGTCTGCCAGTCATCGTCGGTCAGTACCAGCGCATGATGCCCGGAGGTGAGGCTCACAGCCGTTTTCCGGGGCAGAAAATGAACCGTCAGCCGTTGTTGCCTGTCCTGCTGTTCCTGTTCATAGATAACCAACCCGGCAAAGCAGAGCGATGCTATGGCCGTGAGATTCAGGTACGTTCGGGTTGGGTTCAATAACAGCAAACAGCCCGCCCCTATGATTGTATACACGAGTAGGAGGCCCGGCAACGAAAGCCACAGATCGCTGAGTAACGCGCCCGGTAACTGCCCGACGGCGTCGACACTCAGATTCATCAGCCAGGCCGTTTTCTGCAACAACCAGCCCAGCAGATCGCCCAGATAAGGTATCCAGCCAAAAGCCAACACGGCCATAGACAGAGGCACCAACACTGCCGATAGCACCATCACAATCGGATTGGCCAGCAGGAAAAACGTTGGAAACGAGTGGAAATAGTAAATACCCAGCGGAAAGGTCAGTAGCTGAGCGGCTACGGCCACTGCAGAAGCCTGCCACAAGTTGATGCCTATCCATGATCTGGGTTTGAGCAACTGGTTCAAATAAGGCATCCATGCACCAATACCCGCCACTGCCAAATAAGACAGTTGGAAACCTGCCGAAAAAGCCGCAAATGGATCGTAGCACAAAATAAGCAGGGCCGAGGCGGCCAGCGTGTTTAACAGACTTTGGGTGCGGTTGGCCAGGCCCGCGATCAGCAGAAAAGAGAACATGAGCGCCGACCGGAGAACTGGGGCAGAGAAACCAGTCATCAACGCAAAAAACCAGAGTACGGCCAGTTTTATGCTCACTACCCACCAGCTATTCCCTTTTCCCGGCGCTACTTTCTGCAACATCCAGCTTAATACCACGAACAAGATGCCAACGTGCAACCCCGACACCGACAAAATATGCACCGCCCCGGCCGCTGCGTATGCCTGATATTGCGTCGAATCCAGGTCATCACGCACGCCGAGAATCATGGCGTTTACGATGCCATACTCTGCTTTGGTACCCACACGGGCGGTAAGCAAACTGTCAGACCAGCGGTTGGTCTGGTAGGCCAGTTCTACCAGCCGGTTGGGCGGGTCGTGCCCAACTACAGTGCGTTGCCAGGAACGCAGGTATTGCTGATGAAAGATGCCCCGATGCGCCAGAAATCGCTTAAAATTAAATTCGCCGGGGTTTATGGGTGCATCAACCAGCCGGGGCGGCCCCGAAACGAGCCAGACATCACCATACCTGGGCACGGGCGTTGGATGCAAAGAATCTCCTTTGTCGAGATACACCATGATGCGGCCCGTTAATGGCCGAAACGGTGCTCCTGAATCGCCGACCTGAGCCCGCCGCAAATCCAGTTCTACTTTGTAGGTTTTCGCCCGCGACTCGGGCAGGTTGGTAACCACCGCTTCGTAGGCAAGGGGTAGCTGATTAGCGTGAATGAGGTGATTGGGCCGAAGTGCCGGTGAACTAAGGTACACCGCCAGCCAGCCCACAACGCCAAATAAGCCCATCAGGGCAAATCCCTGCGTGGCACTGAGCGGTTTAATCAGGCGGTGTTCGTTCCGGTAGATGGTGTAGGTAGCTACGGCCAGACAAATCGCGCCAATAGTCATAGGCCACCAAAAAGAAGCAGGCCATGCTTCGGCCAGGAAAATTCCTGCCAGCATAGCCCCAACGTACCTGAAAAACGGATAGCCCCGCACGGTTACTGCGGCCCGGCCATTTGCTCACTTGGCATCCGTTTGCCGGGGAGCACCATTTTGTAATGCTGGATGCCGCACTCGTCAAACTTCTGTCCAACGGGCACAAACCCAAAATCGGCGTAGAGCGGCATAGCCGATACCTGCGCGTGGAGGTAAATACTTTCGATCGGTTCGGGTTGCTGCGCAAACACGTCGTTCAGTACAGCCTGCACCAATGCTTTACCAACGCCTCTGCCGCGAGCCGCTGCCCGTACTGCAAAACGTTCTAGTTTTACGCCCTTGCTGGTCCGCCGCCAACGGGCAGTACCCACGGGCTGGTCATTGTGCAGCGCCAGAAAGTGATGGCTGGTCTCTTCAAATTCATCGTACTCATCGTCGGCAGACACCTTCTGCTCCTCGACAAATACTTCCCGGCGAATGGCAAAAGCCGTTTCTAAATCAGCTTTTGATTGAATTGTAGAAACTGTGATCATAGTGGAAAAGCACACAACAGTTTATTGAATCAGCACTCGCTGACTAACCGTCTCGTTCTGCGTCTTGACCCGAAAGATATATACTCCGGCCTGTAAACTGGCAACCGGCAGCGTGATTTCCCGACTCAATGTGGCCGGATAGGTGTCAGCCTGGATGGTTCGCCCATTCGCATCGATCAATTCCGTATCGAAGGTTTTCAACCCTTTAAACTGCACGCGTACAATACTTTGCGAACTACTTGGGTTGGGGTAAATCAATACGTTCAACTGTTCAGTTTCGGGTAGAGCGGTATTGGCAAGAATCAATTGTAGCCGACGCGGGCTTAGTTGCAGAACTGCCGCCATCCGGTCTCGCTGACCAGCGGTAAATACATTCATACAGGCATCGGGCGTGTAGTCCATGTAATTTTCGATCAGGTTCTGGGTGCGCGCGCCAGAGCGGCAGGCGGAGAAGATAGGATCACATTTATCGGTTTCGTTCAGCCCTTCAATGGGTGGGGTATCGGCTACATAATCGTCTCCGCAACGCGTATCCCCGTTTGGGTGAATAAGGCCAAGCCAGTGGCCGACCTCGTGGGTCGTGGTTCGGCCACAACAGTACAAGCTGCTGGTGACAGTACCGGTTCGACGGCCAAAATAACGGTGATCGATCACCACACCGTCGATACGTTCGTTCGTATCGTCCAGCCCCTGCAAGGTATCGGCTGCCGTTGGAAATTGCCCGAAACCCAGATAGTTTCGGTTCGATAGCGCCACCACCCAAATATTGAGATATCGATTCGACGGCCAATAGCTAATATCTGACAACAGATAAAGATCGTTAAACAGATCGAACGAGTTCTTGGCGGCATAGTACGTTCTGACAACGCCGGTGCTGGGTGCCCCGTTAGGGTCCTGCGTGGCCAGGTAAAACTCAATATTCGTATCTACCGCAACCGGATTGGTTGACGTACCGCCTGGCGTACCGACCGCTTTGCGGTAATCTTCGTTAAGTACATCAATCTGCGACTGAATCTGCGCATCGGTAATATTAGGATTGTTAGCTCCACCGATTAACCCATTCGGCTGGTTGTGCACTACATGCACTACAACCGGAATCCGGTATACGGTTGCCGATGTACTACGCGCCTGCGTACCTAACTGACCAAAAGCACGTACCTGTTCGTTCAGCTTGTCGACTTGCTGGAGCCGGTTCGGCGATCGCTGCTGCAACTGCGCTTCAATGATCGGGTTAGCGCATCGCTTTTTGTGGCTATCATCATCTGGCGTTGACTGTGCCAGAGCGCCAGCCACAGATACACACAAAAAAAGGCTGGTCAGCCCAAGAAGAGTTTTCAGTTTACCCCACCCCAACCCTAACGGGGAGGGCGGTCCCGCGTCCGGGTGGGGGTGGGGTAGCTGGCTTCCACTATTGTCCTGCTTTTTCATATGCACTGATGATGGCTTTCACAAGCCGGTGACGCACTACATCGCGTCCGTCGAGTTCAACAAAGGCAATGCCTGGAATATCACGCAAAATACCGATCGACTCTGACAAACCTGACTTCTGATGCTTCGGCAAATCGACCTGCGAGCGGTCTCCGGTGATGATGGCTTTCGAGGAAGGCCCCATCCGGGTCAGAAACATCTTCATCTGCATGGCCGTTGTATTCTGCGCTTCATCGAGCAGGATGAAAGCATTGTTCAGCGTTCGACCGCGCATGTAGGCAAGGGGTGCAATCTCGATGGTTCGATTCTCCAGATAATACTTCAGTTTTTCCGCCGGAATCATGTCGTCGAGCGCATCATAAATTGGGCGGAGGTACGGATCAATTTTTTCTTTAAGGTCACCGGGTAAGAAACCGAGGTTTTCGCCTGCTTCCACCGCGGGTCGGGTAATAATGATTTTGCGCACCTCCTTGTTTTTCAGGGCCCGTACGGCAATAGCTACGGCCGTATAGGTTTTACCCGTACCCGCGGGGCCAATGGCAAACACGAGGTCGCTTTTCTCGGCTGCTTCGACCAGTCGTTTCTGATTGGCCGTTTTAGCCCGCACCACAATACCCTTGGTACCATACACCAGCACTTCATCGTCAGATACTGGTACGCTATTCTGGTCTGATTCGTTGCCGCCACTCAGATACGTTTGCACATTTTCGTGTGATAGTTTACCGTAGCGCTGGTAATGCTGCATCAGCGATTCCAGGATATCGGTAATGCGCGAAATTTCGGATGTCGTGCCTTTGATGCGGATTTCATTGCCCCGCGAAATGATTTTACTCATCGGAAAGGCCGCAGCCACTTCCTTGATATTGGTATTTTCGACGCCCAGAAAATCAATGAGCGAGACGTCGCCGTCGAGAGTGATGATTTTTTCGACCAAACTGGTAAACAGATTAAAGTGAGACAATCGTTGGTTGGCTGAAATATACCAAATAGCCTTACCTGAACAACAAGATTCAGCAAAAATTGGCTCACAATCTTATTGATCTACCGTATAATAAGGGTACAATAAAAAATGCGAATAATCGTACGACCCTCTCTATCTTGCTGACAGTCAATTAGCTGATCAAAGTTGGCTTGCTTGTCTGATGTATCAGGAAAAAAATCTATTTTTGGGATAACGATTATTTTGGTGACAACCAGATTTTTTGGGCGAACATCAGTTGGTTTGTGATCAGTCAGTTAGACGTGTCAAGTTAACCAATCCCTTGTTTCAGACCCTTTACTCAGCTTGCCTTTACTGGTGCTTTCCGCCTATTTTTGCTTAACTATGGATACCAACAGCGGAGCACCCCGCCCTAACAACAACTTTCGTAAAAACTCTACCAATGCGCCGGGAAACCGGCAGCAGGCTGGCATCAACCGATTCCTCGACACGGGCCTCGGCAAATTGCCCCCGCAGGCGGTTGATCTGGAAGAAGCAGTGTTAGGTGCGCTGATGATCGAGAAAGATGCGCTGTCGGCCGTGGTTGATTTACTCAAGCCCGAAACGTTCTATAAAGAAGCTCATCAGCGGGTATATAAGGCGATTCTGACCTTATTCTCCAATTCAGAACCTATTGACCTTTTGACCGTTACGCAACAACTGCGTAAAACTGGCGAGATCGAACTGGTTGGCGGTGGTGGTTATATTTCGGAGCTGACATTACGGGTTAACTCGGCTGCCAACATCGAATATCACGCCCGGATCATCACCGAGCAGGCCCTGAAACGTGGCCTTATTACGATGTCATCTGAAATTCAGCGCGATGCCTATGAAGATACCACCGACGTTTTCACCCTGCTCGACCGCACCGAGCGCGACTTGTTCCAACTGACCGAGTCGAACATTCGCAAAACCGTCTCCGACATGCGCTCCATCGTGGGTGAAGCCCTGAAGGAGATGGAGACTAAGAAAAACCAGGAAGGCCTGACTGGTGTCCCCTCCGGATTCACCGCCCTCGACCGCTTAACCTCCGGCTGGCAACCCTCTGAGTTAGTGATTATTGCAGCTAGGCCAGCGATGGGCAAGTGCCTGGGGAAAGGCACAAAGGTTCTCATGTTCGACGGTTCATTGCGGAAAGTCGAAGATGTTCAGGAAGGGGACTTATTAATGGGTGATGATTCAACTCCCCGTCGAGTAATGTCGATTGCTCGGGGCCGTGAGCAGATGTATTGGATTCGGCAAAATAAAGGGATCGATTATCGGGTTAATGAAAGTCATATTCTATCGCTGAAACGGTCGCGCAACGAAGGTGGATATACCAAAGGTGAGGTGCTGAATATTTCCGTTCGTGATTATTTGACCAAATCAGACAAGTTCAAAACCAATTACAAAGGCTATAAAGTAGCCGTTGAGTTTCCAGAACAGGCGGTTTCTCTCGATCCGTATTTTGTAGGTTTATGGCTTGGCGACGGTCATAGCTACAGTTCACGAATCACCAATATCGATTCAGAAGTAGTCGAGTACATGCAATCCTATGCCGACTCGTTGAACCTGTCTTTTGTAACGTATCAACAGGTAGGTAAAGCCCCGAATCATGCTATAACATCGGGGCAGCGGGGTGGAACGCAATCAGGTGTCCACGCTACGGCATTTAGCATTCAGGGCGAATTGCGCAAACTGACTGTCATTGAGAATAAACACATTCCAAGAACGTACCTGATTAACACTACCGAGAACCGGCTGAAGTTGTTGGCTGGCCTAATTGATAGTGATGGTCATTACCAGCGCGAGTTCAATTGCTACGAGATTACACAGAAAAATAAAGAACTCGCCGAACAGCTAAAGTTCCTCTGCGATTCACTGGGCTTCCGCTGTTCGCTGAAAGCAAAACAAGCTGTCATCACGTCAAGAGGATATACGTCAACCGTATACCGGCTTAGGCTGTTTGGCAATCTAGATTGTATTCCAGTACGTATTGAGCGAAAAAAGGCGCGTCCTCTTCAAGCACGAGCCGACTGGCGCGTGACAGGAATTTCCGTTGAAAAAGATATAGTAGACGATTATTACGGTTTTACCATCGACGGCAATCATTTGTTTTTGATGGAAGATATGACCGTGACTCACAACACCGCTTTCGTAGTCTCGGCGCTACGAAATGCGGCGGTGGATCATGGCAAGCCGGTGGCTATTTTCTCGCTGGAAATGTCGTCGGTGCAGTTGGTGAATCGTCTGATTTCGGCAGAAGCCGAGATCGATTCGGAGAAGATTCGGAAAGGACAGTTGGCTCCGCACGAGTGGCAACAGCTGCACCATAAAATTCAGCGGCTTACCGAGGCTCCAATCTATATTGACGATACGCCAGCCCTGTCTATTCTGGAACTACGGGCCAAATGCCGACGGCTGAAAGCGCAACACGATATTCAGATTGTGGTGATCGACTATCTGCAGTTGATGACCGGCGACAACAGTAAAGGTTCTAACCGTGAACAGGAAATTGCCTCGATTTCCAGGGCGCTTAAAAACCTGGCCAAAGAGCTGAACGTACCCGTGATTGCCCTGTCACAGCTAAGCCGGGCCGTGGAAACGCGGGGTGGCGACAAAAAACCACAGCTTTCCGATCTTCGTGAATCAGGATCTATCGAGCAGGATGCCGATATGGTTATGTTCCTGTACCGACCCGAATATTACAACATTACGCAAGACGAAGCGGGCAATTCCACGCTTGGCGTTGGCGAGGTTATTGTCGCTAAAAACCGGTCGGGCTCGCTGGATACCATTCAACTGCGATTCATTAACCGGTTCACTAAATTTTGTGACCTCGATGGTTACTTTACGCCGGTTCCGGGCTCGTTCCCTGAAGGTGTTTCGGGTATGAGCAGTTTCGACGGTTCGGGAGGTTCGGGTGCGATACCGCCACCGGGCACTATGCCGCCCCTACCCCCTACGCCAGGTACGTTGCGTAGCCGGGCAAATGACTTATCGAACTTCGGCAATGCCGATCCAAATCAGGAAACACCGTTCTAAGCAAGAACTAGTCACCTTTCACGATATTTACAAAAGCCTGGGGTGATCCTCCGGGCTTTTGTCCGTTACGTGCCAACAACTATCCGGTCATCTAGTAGTTGTTATCCTCATTCTTTAAATCCTATGACTAAACCTGATTCTACCTTCTCAACCCTCTCCCGCCGGGCCTTCGCATCTGGTCTTGTGGCCACCGGTTTATTAAACCAACCACTGGCAAAAGCAGCAGCGGGCTTGCTTGTATCTGCTTTGCCGGTAACGCCCTCTGACAAGTTGGTTGTGTATCAGATTTTCACCCGCCTGTTTGGCAATCAGCAAACGACCAACAGACCGTGGGGCAGCCTGGCCGAAAACGGCGTTGGCAAATTCAACGACATCACTGACAAAGCCCTGCTGGAAATCAAAAAGATGGGCGTTTCGCACGTCTGGTACACCGGCGTGATCGAACATGCCACCATGACCGGTTATTCATCAGCAGGCGCGCCTTCTGATAATCCGCTGGTGGTGAAAGGCCGCGCCGGGTCGCCTTATGCCATCAAAGACTATTACGATGTAGCACCCGACCTGGCGGTTGATGTCAGGAAGCGGATGGCGGAGTTTGAGGCGCTGGTAAAGCGATCACACGCCAACGGGTTGAAAGTTATTATTGATTTTGTGCCGAATCATCTGGCCCGTCAATACAACTCAGATGCCAAACCCAACGGTGTTGAGGATATGGGTCAAACAGACGATACAACGAAAGCATTTGACCCTCAGAACAACTTTTACTACCTGCCCGATCAGGCCTTTCAGCCACCCGCAGGTACGTTGGTTCCCGAGGGCACTCTGGCCCCGGCTTATGAAGAAGAACCGGCCAAAGCCACGGGAAACGACGTTTTCAAAGCACAGCCGGACATTAATGACTGGTATGAAACGATCAAGCTGAACTACGGCGTAGATTACCAGAACGACCGCAAAACCTATTTCGACCCTATCCCGTCGACATGGACGAAAATGCGTGATATCCTGCTATTTTGGGCTAACAAAGGCGTCGACGGTTTTCGGTGCGACATGGCCGAAATGGTGCCGGTCGAGTTTTGGGGTTGGGTCATTCCACAGATCAAAGCAAGCCGTATGCCGGCAGTTGCTTCCGCCACTACTTCCGTAGCAAAAGCACCCGCTGCTGCTGCATCAGCAAAGAATACAACCCCGGTTGTTGATACACCAATCGTTTTCATTGCCGAGATTTATAACCCACAGCAATATGCCAACTACATCGAGACGGGTAAGTTCGATTACCTCTACGATAAGGTTGGTTTGTACGACACGGTACGGGCGCTGATGGAAGGTAAAGGCAGCCCGATTGCGATTTCCAGGGTTTGTCAGGGCGAGTCGGGTACGTTGGGGAAACATATGCTCCGCTTTCTGGAAAACCACGATGAACAACGGATCGCCTCCCGCTTTTTTGCCAATAATCCCTGGACAGCAGTACCCGCCATGACCCTGTCGGCCACCCTGCACACCGGGCCCATGATGGTTTATTTTGGGCAGGAAGTAGGCGTGAATCCGACGCTACCCGAAGGCTTTCAGGGAGACGATGGGCGAACCACCATTTTCGATTACTGGGGCGTACCTGAATTTCAGGCCTGGACGAATGGCGGGGTCTTTGACGGAGGCAAGTTAACAGCCGACCAGAAAAAGCTGCGTCAGTTTTACTCTCAGTTAGGTCAGCTCGTTTCTACCAGCGATGCCATTAGAACGGGGGTGTCTCATGATCTGCAACAATACGGAAAACCCGAACGGCTGTTCAGTTACCTCCGCTATTCGGCCAAACAAAAACTCCTGATCGTCTGCAACTTCGACCCTAAAGAAACCATACGTACCCAGCTTCAGATACCAGATACTTTGTGGAAAGCGATGAAGATAGCGCCGAAGAAAGTGTATAAATTTCAGGACATTTTCCGAACTAAAACACTCATCACCGCCGGTACAACCGTGCCTGTCACGGTGCCTCCACTAGGTGTACTGGTATTGTCTATTTCCTAGGTACGTTACCCTCAGATTCTACACAAGAGAGGCCATTTCCAATTACGGAAATGGCCTCTTTTTATGAACTAAACCAACACTTCCCTACATGCCGCTCTGCTGAACGGTCAAGGCATCAACGGCCATAAGCGGCTTGTCGGCCTGCTCAGGGTTTACGAATACCAGATAGAGCTTGCGTATCCCCGATTCAGGCTTTTTGAACGGAATCTGTATCGGCCCCATAGTACCTACTTTCACATTGGCATCACCGAGCAGAGGGCCTGTTGGCGAGTCGGCACGAACCTCTACTTTACCACCCACGGTTTGTCCGGCCACAGTGAATACTTGGGCACTAAGTCCCGACAGGCCAGTAAGGTCAATATCGTTGTATACTAAGTAGCTACCACTCTTTAGGGCTACTGCTGCATCGGAACCCGTGGGCAGTTTGTAATTCATGATGTCTTTTTTGTCATCATACCCAACGGCCTTGAACGTAGCACTACGGAGTGCCACTGACTTAACTTGTGTCAGCGGACCAATTTGGCCGTTACCCCGGTCAGTGTAGGTAGCAGTCAATACATACGAGCCCGGCTTAGCCTGATCCTGCGTCATGTAATTGCCATTCAACGGCTGTTTCTGCTGCGCTTTCTCGTTGGCCAGCGATATAATGTAGCGAACCATGTCTTCGGCCTCTTCAATTTTCAGCTGTGGGTGAGCGCTCATCGCCTGTTCGCCCCAAACGCCACCGCCACCGGTAATAATTTTCTGCGCTAAAGCGCGGGTCCGGGTTCCGCTGCGGTATTTCTTGGCCACATCGATATAGGCAGGTCCAATCGATTTCCGATCAATCGCGTGGCATGATTTACAATCGCTCAACTCAATCAGGCGCTTGCCGGTGGTGAAACCAAGATTGGCCTGATGCCCCTGGGCCAGCATGGTTTTGTCGAAGCCTTCCACGTAATTGATCGTCATAGTCACATCTTCGGGGTCAATACCTTTAGCCAGTGTACCGTCTTCTTTGTCGGCCACTGTGGTCTGGTAAGCGATAGGCTGTTTCGGGAAATAGAATGACTTATTACCCTTTACGGCCAAATCAACCTTCGGCATATCGTTCCCCACTTTCACCGTCAGCGTTTGAGTGGCTTTATTACCCGCCGCATCGGTAACCGTCACGGTGGGGGTGTAAATGCCCGGTTTGCTAAACGTCATGGTTGGATTGGCCTGCTTACTGGCTGCCATTCCTTTACCAAAATTCCAGTTGTAAGTCAGTGCATCGCCATCATAGTCCATGCTGCCCTTCGTATTGAAGGCTATCGTAAGGGGAGCAGCCCCCACCAGTTTATTGGCCGAAGCAACGGCCACGGGCCGACGGTTACCCGCCGTGTAGGTGATGCGCGCTAACCGGGCATCGTCATTGGCTGCGAACCAGTTTTGACCGTATTCCAGCGTGTACAGACTACCATCCTGGGCAAACTGCATGTCGATCGTGTGCGAAAACTTGGTCGAAGGCATAAACCGCTCCATTTTCACGAAATCGCCATCGGGCGTCATCGTTACCGGATTGATCCAGTCGCGCATCCAATCATAGGCGAAGAATTTACCGTCGTAGGCACGGGGAAACTTCACCTTCGAGTTGGCCGGATAATCGTCGTAATAATAAACCGGGCCACCCATCGCGTTACGGCCACCTTTGCCCACAATGGCACCAAATTCAGGCGACTCGGCGTAGGGATAATAAATGAACGCTTTCTGGGCGGGTGGCAACTCGTTCAGGCCGGTATTATGCGGCGAGTTGTTCATCGGCTTAGCGGCATCGTAGGCCATACCAAACGAGGTACTGTCTTTGAAATTAAAGACTTCGTATGCCTTGTTGTCACCCACAAACATCGGCCATCCAAAAAATCCGGCTTTGCGCGCCTGATTAACCTCATCGTGGCCACGTGGTCCCCGTTTTTCGCGATTCTCGCCAGCATCCGGGCCTACTTCACCCCAATAGAGGAAGCCGGTGCGCTGATCAACTGCAATTCGGTACGGATTCCGGTTGCCCATGACATAAATCTCAGGCCGCGCTTTTGCATTCCCTTCAGCAAACAGGTTACCGGCCGGAATGGTGTAACCACCGTTGCCGTTTGGCTTAATACGCAAAATTTTACCTCGGAGATCGTTGGTGTTCGACGACGTGCTCAAGGCATCCCAACCCTGACGGCCTTCCCGATTATCAGACGGCGAGAAACCATCTGAGTTAAATGGGTTAGTGTCGTCACCAGTTGATAGATAGAGATTGCCGGTTTTATCCCAGGCAATAGACCCACCTGTGTGGCAGCATCCGGTTCGTTTCACGGGCACGCGCAAGAGCACCTTTTCTGTATTCATCAGCACCGTATCGCGCACATCGTCGTAGGTAAACTGCGAAAGGTGTTGGGCCGTATCGGCTCCAAACAGAGCGGCGTCGGGCGAATAGAACATAAACAACCGCTTATTGGCTGCGTAGTTCGGGTCGGCATTGAGGCCCATCAGGCCATATTCGAACTTAGTATAAACCGGCATCCGGGCCACAATTTTGGTCTTCCTGGTGGCCGGGTTATACATTTTCAGCAATCCTTTACGCTCCCCGAAAAGCACTTTACCACCGGGCAAAACAACCAGTTCTGTTGGCTCGTCCAGGTTACTTACCAGTACTTCGCGCTCGAATCGGTTCTCTTCAGGCTCGGGCTGCGATTTAGCTTTCGCATAATCGAGCTTTGTGGCCATCACGGAGGTTAGCCCACCCATCAGGTGCTTTAGAAATACTGGATCGGCATAGGTTTCGTCGGGGTGGCCGAAGCTGGTATAAAAGGCTTTTCCACCATCATAATCGTGATACCAGGACATGGGATGATCGTCGCCCATCTTCCCGTCTTTGTACGTTTTCTCATCTATTTTAACGAGTACAGTTACCGCCTTGTTCACGTTTTTGAAGTCGTAGAACTCGTCTTTGACCTTCCAACGATCGGGGAAGCCGAACATCGACACATGGTCTTTATTGACTACATACGCTTCGCCCTGCTGCACGTTCGGGTTACCTGGGTGCGACGAAAACTGAGCGCCAGCCAGCTTATTGTACCACGGCCATCCGTATTCGGTGTCGGTAGCGGCGTGAATGCCCACGTACCCACCGCCCGACTGAATATACCGCTCGAAATTTACCTGCTGCGCATCGTTCAGTACATCGCCGGTGGTGCTCAGAAAGACTACGGCGCTGTAGCGTTTTAAATTTGCCTCGGTGAATTTGGCGGCATCTTCCGTTGTGTCGACGGCAAATCCGTTTTGTTTACCCAAGTCCATCAGCGTCCGTTGACCGGTTGGAATTGACTGATGACGGTATCCTTTCGTTTTCGAGAAAACGAGTACCCTTTTGGCCATTGGCGTTTGAGCCTTAGCCTGATTGTCAGGCAAGTATGTCGTTGCCAGTAGGCCTCCCACCAGGGCAAGCGTTTGCCCGAGTCGGCGCATAGCTGACAGACGGTGATAAATTGATGATGTATACATGGAAGTAGATACGTGCTTTAGAAAGTAAAGACGAATAGTTCTGAAAACGATTGAATTCATAAAGGATAAAGGTTGCTCTCTTTACCCGAAAACTTACCTTTAGCTAGGTAATGACTTGTTTGGCGGGAAATCGAACCAGTCCCGGTTAACGCATAATGGTCAGGTTGCCTTTCACTGTTTGCTTCCCGAACAGGATGGTATAATAATAGATGCCGGCCGGATAATCGGGGGCGTACCACTTAAAAGTCCGGTCAGTGGAGCTGAATACCGACTTGCCCCAGCGGTTATACACTGTAACCCGCTCAAAGCGTTCCGTGCAACTTTCGGCAGGTACGTTCAACAAGGCGAAATAGTCGTTTTTACCGTCGTCATTCGGTGTAATGATGTTAGGAATTTTCAACGTTTCGTAATCAACCACGGGCGTTCTCAGCTTTAGCACCACGCTGGTGGTATCGGTATTTTTGGGTTGGCAACTACCATCTGTATTGGCAAAGTCAAGGGTAAAAGTAGCTTCATTCTGCCCCTGAAGCGTAGCGCAGGTAGCTTGCCACGAAAAAGGGGACTGCAGCTCCGGTCGGCCGGTTTTGTTACTGAACGTCATACCAGCCCCGGCCAGATTGAAGCCCCGCCCGGTACCCGTTAGCCGAAGGGTATCGCCTGCATCGGAGTCATTGCCAAATACCGTAAACTGTACATTTCCAGATGATGTATCGGCAGGAGTTACTACCAGTTCGATCACCTGACTGGTCAACGAGGTACGTATACTGGGCGGTTGGCTAGGCACACCCTGCGCTGATAGCCTCACCGTGGTTGTATCGCGCCGTTCTACGTTGCAGCGCCGGTTAATGGCAATAAAATCGACCAAATAATCAGTTGCAGAGGCTTGTGTACAGTTTGGTTTCCAGACAAATGGCTGAGAAACCGTTCCCGTCCCCGATTTGGGCGCAAAGGTCATACCTGCATTGGCGAGCGAGAAACCACGACCTACCGCCTGAATAGTCACCGCCCCGTTCTCTGAATCTTTACCAAAGGCATTGAAGGTGAGCGACGTACCTACGGTGACGCTGGTTTGAGCGTTGGGCAGGTCGGTAGTGGCGGCAGGTTTTGTGGTGGGTGAGGCATTCACCTGCACCAAAATATCGAGCGTTGTGGTTATTCCCTGCGGACAGGCATCATCGGTAGCCTGAATCCGTAGTGTTACGGGTCGGCCATTATTATACAGCGCACAGGCATCGAAGCAGAATTGAGCCGACGTTGTATCACGACCCGTTGTAGACACGAGCACACCCGGCGTAATGGCCAGGCCAGATAATGACCCGCTTCCGTTGGTGATCGAAATGCGCTGATTGGCATTAGGGTCTGTGACAAATAAAGTCAGGCAGGCCTGATCGTTATCATTCAGGGTTAGAATGGTGCCTGGTTTATAAAAGCTATTTTCTCCCTGGGCTTTCATCAACAGCACCGGTGCATCGTTGATGGGGCAATCGACAGCCTTTAGCTGATAGTCGCGCCGAACCCGTCCGATAGCCACACCCCGACGATACTCAACTACTTCGACCGAGAAAACAAATAACCCCTCTCGGCTAGCCGTAACGGTCAACAAGCCCGTTCGGGGATTCACTTGCAACGGCACGCTGCCCGGAATAGAGTTAGCCGCCGAGTAACCGGGGCTCCAACTCACCGATGGGTAGGGGCCGGGGTAAAACGTGGCAGCAACAAATTGCGAGCCGATGGACGGAATAGGATTATTACGGTTGCTAAACCCATTGTAGGGCGTCACCATCGAATAAACCAGACTATCACCGTCGGCATCTCTGGCCGAAAAATCAAATGTAAACGGACGGTTCAGGCAGATATAATCACCTTTAGGCGTGGTGAAAACAGGCGACGAATTGTACAGAGCTGGTGTGGTGGCCGAAATGGCCGGAAATTCGAGGTAAAACGTCGATGCCGCATCGCCGGGGGCATTGATATTATTGATACCCCCGTTTCGGCAGCAGCGTTCCCAGGTAATGTAATAGCCTCCCGGATCGTTGAACGCCTGCGGATTCAGGGTTAAATCGAGGCCGTATCGGATCACCCGCGTACTTTGAGAAGCCTGCGTACAATTAGGCAACGTAGAGGCAATCAGCGCTGAACTCGTGCGGGGCAGTTCAATGCCCGACAGAAAGACATTGTCACGTTTACGGAAAACACCCAATACCACCGTTGCATCTTCGGCCCCGGGATTGCCCGTGAGCTGATCGAAGTACAGGTTCAAATTTACCCGGTGCGTGTAGGTTCGTCCGGCGCCGAGATACTGCAATTCTATTTCACCCCCAACAATGTGGGTAGCCATAACTATTCCTGGTAACAGACCGAACAAGCCGGTTAATAGCAGGAAATGGAAAAAAGAACGGTAATGTTGAGTCATACAAATTAGGGCAGGGTACACAGGGTCCGAAAACGGATGCTTAATTTAGCATTTTTTACAGAAAAATAGGTTCAACATTTACCGTTTAACGTCTGCTTTTTTTACACGAAATACTGATTAACAACGGCTTACCAACGTCAGACGTTTCACATTAAACTTTTGGACCCGCCTTAAATGCGCCGTCATAAACACAAACAACCCCAGCTAATTGCTAACCTTCTGGTAGCCGATGTAGCTGCCGAAGGGAAATGTATTATCAAAACCGACGAAGGTGTCATCTTTGTTGAAGGGAGGCCCGGTTACCCGATGCCCGCCCCCGGCGACATCGTTGATGTTAAAGTGGTCAATAAAAAGAAACAGTACCGCGAAGCCGTAGTGGAACGGATTGTCACCCCTTCGGCGGTACGTACCCAGCCATTTTGCGAGCATTTTGGCATTTGCGGCGGCTGTAAATGGCAGCACATCCAGTATGCCGAGCAATTGCGTTTCAAACAGCAACAGGTTATTGATCACCTTACGCGCATTGCCAAGGTTCCGTTGCCCGACTTTCAGCCAATCGTGGCGGCCGAACCAACCCAGTATTACCGCAACAAGCTCGAATTTACGGTAGCTGCCGGTCGGTGGCTGACACAAACTGAGGTAGACGCCGGCGAGCGTATGGACTTCAGGGCCGTGGGCTTTCACGTACCCGGCCGCTTTGATAAGGTTTTGCCCATCAATCATTGCTACCTTCAGCCCGATCCCTCGAACGATATCCGGCTGACCGTTGCCGACTATATGTTTGCCCATAATCTGGCGGCCTATAACCTGAAAACGCACGAAGGGTATCTGCGTACGTTGATTATCCGCACGGCCGATACCACCAATCAGGTGATGGTAACCATGCAGGTAGCCGAAGATCACCCCGAAACGCTGGCCGGTTTGCTGGATCACCTCCGTGAGCGTTTTCCACAGATTACGTCGCTGAACTACATCATTAACCGGAAAAAGAACGACAATTATGGCGATCAGGAAGTAATCAACTACGCTGGGAAACCGTACATCGAAGAGCAGATGATTTCGTCGGAAAGCCATCCACCGCTGACGTTTCGCATCAATGCCAAGTCGTTTTACCAGACCAACGCCATTCAGGCCCAGTCGCTCTACAGCATTGCCCGCGACATGGCCGGACTGACAGGCAACGAACTGGTGTATGATCTGTATACCGGAACAGGCACCATCGCACTCTTTGTGGCGCGGCAGGCCAGGTACGTTGTTGGTATTGAATATGTGGAAGCGGCCGTTGCCGATGCCCACGTGAACGCTGAGGTCAACGGCATTGCCAATGCCTCGTTTCATGCCGGCGATATGAAACTGCTACTCACCGACGAGTTTTTCGCCAAACATGGTCGCCCCGACGTAGTCATTACCGACCCACCACGGGCGGGGATGGACGAGGCCGTTGTTCGTCAGTTGCTGAAGGCCGCGCCCGAAAAAATCGTGTATGTCAGTTGCAACACCGCCACACAAGCCCGCGACATTGCCTGGCTCGACGAAAAGTACCGCGTAGAAGCCGTTCAACCCGTCGATATGTTTCCCCACACGCACCATGTTGAGAATGTGGTGTTATTGACAAGAAAATAGTTTGTTGTTTGTTGTCCGTAGTTTGTGGTTGCGCTGCTAATCCTATAGTTGGTTGGATTGGCAACGCAACCACAAACTACGGACAATAAACAACAAGCCCTCCTCCTATGACCCTCCTCACCCCCGCCGCCTGGCCTGATTATGAACTGATTGACTCGGGCGATTTTATGAAATTAGAGCGGTTTGGCGCTTATGTGCTGGCCCGCCCCGAACCACAGGCTATCTGGGACTGCTCGCTTTCAGAAACGGAATGGGAACGGCTGGCTCACGCTACTTTCCGGCGCGATAAACAATCGCCCGAACGTGGTGATTGGTTACGGCTCAAACCCATTCAGGAGCCCTGGACGGTTCGTTTCCAACAACAGGGCCTTGATCTGACCCTGAAACTTGCCCTCACTTCGTTTAAGCACGTGGGCCTTTTCCCCGAACAAGCCGCCAACTGGACCTATATTCACGATGCGGTGAAGGCGTTGCCTGTCGAGAAACCCCGTGTGCTGAATCTGTTCGCCTACACCGGAGGATCGTCATTAGCAGCCCGTCAGGCGGGGGCCGATGTGACGCATGTCGATTCGGTGAAGCAGGTTATTTCCTGGTCGCGCGAAAGCATGGAGATGAGCAAGCTCGACAACATTCGGTGGGTGGTTGAAGATGCCGTAAAGTTTGTGCGCCGCGAAGAGCGGCGGGGCAATACGTACCACGGCATCATTCTCGATCCACCCGCTTACGGACGTGGTCCCGATGGCGAAAAATGGCAACTGGAAGATCAGTTGAATGATTTGCTGAAAACCTGCGCGGCGCTGCTCGACAAGCAGGATTTCTTTTTCATCATCAATCTGTACTCGCTCGGTTTTTCGGCGCTTATCCTCGACAACCTCATGGCGCAATGCTTCGGTGACCCTGCTGGATTGGGCCAAGTCCCGCGTTATGAGCAGTCTGGCGAGCTTTTCCTGACCGATTCGCATCATAAACGACTGCCTCTGGGCGTTTTCTCTCGTTTTTCTTCCGTAGATTTGTAAGAATAAGTTCAAAGTCTAACGTTCAAAGTCTAACGTTGCTCTGCTACATGCTGAATTTACGCTCATTGCAGCGCAACGTTAGACTTTGAACGTTAGACTTTGAATCAACTCAGTAGCTAATACACATTGCCTTGGGGACGTTTTGCGGTACATATTGATTCTGTTGGTGGTAGCCACACTGGCGTCGTGCAATAGCGGCGACCGGCGGCTTTCGCGCATTCCACCCCTTCCCCAGGCTTCCGACAGTGCCCAAACGGCCAGTACGTTGCGGGCCCTCGGCCGCGCCATCAATCAATCGTCTTCAGCTACTGCATATGCTAAACGGGCCGTGCTCCTGATGAGCGTCGGGCGAACAGCCGACGCGCTGGCCGATATCGACGAAGCCATTGCCAGAAACAACAGTACTGGCTTTTTCTTTCTGGTACGGGCGCAGGTAATGCGGGCTTTAAAAAAGCCCGATCAGGCTTTCGACGATGCGCAGCGAGCTGAAATTCTGGGCATCAATTCTCCAGAACTCTTTACCCTGATGGGTGACGTGTTACAACAGCAGAAACAGTATACAAAAGCGCGGCTTTACGTCTATAAAGCCTTGCAAATGGCCCCTTACGACGGCGAAGCCCACTTTTTTAGTGGTCTGATGGCGGCCAAACAGGGAGACACCGTACAGGCACTGGCTCAGTATCAACAGGCGTTGCAACTCAAGCCACGTTATTTGCCCACCTATAATCAACTTACGGCGGTTTACCGGTCGCTAGGTGATTTGAATACCGCATTGACATACAACCAAAAGGCCATGCAGTACTTTCCGGTCAACGCCGAACTACTATTTCAGCGGGGCATGATTTACCAGTATGCCGGGCGGGCCGACAGTGCGCTTATTGCGTACCAACGCACCGTAAACATGCAGCCCGACTTTGTACAGGCCTATTTTCAGGCTGGTCTGATTTTTGACCGCTTCCGTAATTATGGCGCTGCGCTGGCTAATTTTGAGCAGGTTCAGAAGCGTCAGCCCACCTTTCCCAGAATCGATTATTTTGTGGGGCATGGTGCCGAAATGACCTACCAATGGGAGCGGGCACAAACGCAGTACACCAGTGCATTGCAGAAAGACCCGACTGATCCGGCGGCACAGGCTGGACTATGGCGGGTACAACGGCGACAACAGCAGGCAACAGCATCGTATAACGATTATTTTATGACGCCAACATCGCCGGAAACCGGTTTATTACAGTCGTCTGGCGGGCGTACACTGGATACAAGTCGAATACGGATCGCACCCATTCAACCCCGAACCCGTATTCAGTCAATGAACGATTCTACAGTGAAAGTGAAACAGATTGATAAATAAAATAAGTCTAATGTTCAATGTCTAAAGTCTAAGGTTGCGCTGTTTTTCCTGCTTGTACTCAGGTTAGCGAAACAACTTTAGACGTTAGACTTTGAACCTTGGACTTACAATGATATGACAACTCAGGATATACAATTACAGGTAGCGCTGCCCGATGGTAGTGTTCGCGAGTACCCGGCCGGTTCGTCGGGGCTCGATGTGGCTCTTGGTATCAGCGAGGGACTAGCCCGCAATGTACTGGCCGCCAAAGTAAATGGGAAAGTGCAAGATGCCGGTTTACCGATCGACGTACCTGCTGATGGCAAACCCGTTTCAGTTCAGCTATTGACCTGGAACGATCTGGAGGGCAAATCAACCTTCTGGCATTCTTCGGCCCACTTACTGGCCGAGGCGCTGGAAGCCTTGTATCCGGGCACCAAGTTTGCTATTGGTCCGCCCATTGAAAACGGTTTCTACTACGACGTAGACCTGGAAGGCAAACACTTTTCGCAGGAAGACTTCAAAAAAGTTGAAGACAAAATGCTGGAGCTGGCCCGTCAGAAAAATACGTTTCAACGCAAATCAGTTAGCAAGGCCGACGCTATTTCATACTTCGAGGAAAAAGGCGACCCTTATAAAATTGACTTGTTAGAAGGGCTCGCAGATGGAAGCATCACATTCTACACGCAAGGTAACTTCACGGATCTGTGTCGTGGGCCGCACATTCCGAACACGGGTTTTATCAAAGCGGCTAAAGTGATGAACGTGGCGGGGGCCTACTGGCGCGGCGACGAAAAGAACAAGATGCTCACCCGCATCTACGCCATCACGTTTCCAAAACAGAAAGAACTGGACGAATACCTGGTTTTGCTTGAAGAGGCCAAAAAGCGCGATCACCGGAAACTGGGGAAAGAGCTTGAACTGTTTGCCTTCTCCGAAAAGGTAGGACAAGGATTGCCATTGTGGCTCCCTAAAGGCGCTATCATTCGCGAACGGCTCGAGAATTTCCTTCGTAAAGCGCAGGTACGTGCCGGGTACTCGCCCGTAGTGACGCCGCACATTGGTAGCAAACAGCTCTACGTAACGTCGGGGCACTGGGAGAAATACGGCGAAGATTCATTCAAGCCCATTCTGACGCCCGACGTGAACGAAGAGTTCCTGTTGAAGCCGATGAACTGCCCGCACCACTGTGAGATTTACAAAACAAAGCCCCGCTCCTACCGCGACCTTCCGCTTCGGCTTGCCGAGTTCGGTACGGTATATCGCTACGAGCAATCGGGCGAATTGCATGGCTTGACCCGGGTACGTGGCTTTACGCAGGATGATGCGCATATCTTCTGCCGCCCCGATCAGGTACGTGAAGAATTTATGAAAGTGATCGATCTGGTGCTTTACGTATTCAAAGCCCTGGGTTTCAACGATTATAGCGCACAGGTATCGCTCCGCGACCCCGACAACGGCACCAAGTACATTGGTTCAGACGAAAACTGGGAAAAGGCGGAATCAGCGATCATCGACGCGGCGAACGAGAAAGGCTTACCTACCGTTATGGAAAAGGGTGAAGCTGCATTCTACGGTCCCAAGCTTGATTTTATGGTGCGCGATGCCCTGGGGCGTAAGTGGCAGTTAGGCACGATTCAGGTTGACTATAACCTCCCTGAGCGTTTCGAGCTGGAGTATACCGGTGCCGATAACCAAAAGCACCGCCCTGTTATGATTCACCGCGCCCCCTTTGGTTCGATGGAACGGTTCATCGCTATTTTGATTGAAAACACAGCCGGTAATTTTCCCCTCTGGCTTTCTCCCGATCAGATTGCGGTGTTACCCATTTCGGAGAAATACGAAGAATACGCCAACGAATTATTCCTGACCTTACAGGAAAATGATATTAGAGGCTTCGTGGATTTACGGGACGAGAAGATCGGCCGCAAAATTCGTGACGCTGAAGTAGCTAAAGTACCGTTTATGCTTATTGTCGGCGAGAAAGAGCAGGCAGAAGGTCGGGTATCGGTTCGTCGTAAAGGCGAAGGTGACCTGGGCAGCATGACCATTACTGAATTCACCGCTCTTTTCCAGGAGCAAGTGAAAGTTTAGGTTCAATGTTTAAGCGGTCCGCCGCTGCGGGTCTAATGTCCAAAGTTTTGACATAAATGCAAAGCCTGCCCTTAAGTAGCGCAACTTTAGACGTTAGACCTTAAACTTTAAACAACCCTTTTCGTTTACCAAACCAACAAGTATCACATTAACCAAACCATATGGCATTACCCCAACGGAGACCACCCCGTCGCGTGGTGGAAGAACCCTACCGAATTAATGAACGCATCCAGGCTCGCGAGGTGCGTGTTGTCGGCGAAAACGTCGAGCAAGGCATTTTTGGCATTCAGCAGGCATTAGCCATTGCGAAGGCCCAGAGCTTAGATCTGGTGGAGATTTCACCAAACGCGACCCCTCCGGTTTGCCGCGTCATCGACTATTCGAAATTCAAATACGAGCAGAAGAAGAAGCAGAAAGAGATTAAGTCGAACGCCCAGAAAGTGGTGATCAAAGAAATTCGTTTCGGTCCGAACACGGATGATCACGATTTCGAGTTCAAGCTGAAACACGCCCTAACCTTCCTGAAAGAAGGAGCAAAGGTGAAAGCATACGTTCACTTTGTAGGCCGTTCGATCGTATTCAAAGATCGGGGTCTTCAGATTCTTGAGCGCTTCTCGAAAGGCCTGGAAGAAGTAGGCAAAATCGAGCAGGAGCCCAAACTCGAAGGCAAACGCATGATTATGTTCCTGGCCCCTAAAGTGGTGCAGGTGAAGAAATAAAAAGTTTGAGGTTTGTGGTTTGGTGTTTATAGTTGCTTCGCTTATTGGCAGAGCAACTACAAACACCAAACCACAAACCTCAAACTTTTTTTGTACCTTTGCGGCCTGTTTATTTAACGCGACCGGCGTTCCGGCCCAATTCAATTATGCCAAAGCAAAAAACTAACTCGGCTGCCAAAAAGCGTTTCAAGCTGACCGGCACCGGAAAACTAAAGCGGAAGCACGCCTTCCACTCACACATTCTGACTAAGAAAACCACCAAGCAGAAGCGGAATCTGGCTAAGTCGTCGACAGTACACCCGACGAACATGACCCGTATCAAAGCGCTGTTGCGTTTGACCTAGTCTCTTTTTTTTAGGTTATCTATTTCACCCGACACCGGGCAACTAAGAGGAAGATAATTAAGAATTAAGACTTAAGAATTACCCTATACGGCAACCATTCTTAATTCTGCATTATTAATTCTTAATTCCAGACCCGCCCACGTCAAAAAAAGCAAGTAACATGCGTTCAGTCAATCACGTAGCCTCACGGGCACGTCGCAAAAAAATCATGAAGTTGGCCAAAGGTTTCTTTGGTCGTCGTAAAAACGTTTGGACCGTTGCCAAAAACGCGGTAGAAAAAGCGTTAGTATATGCCTACCGTGACCGGAAAGCCAAGAAACGCGATTTTCGCGGTCTCTGGATTCAACGGATCAATGCGGGTGCTCGCCAACACGGTATGTCGTATTCGGCATTCATGGGCGCCCTGAATAAATCAGGCATCGAATTGAACCGGAAGGTTTTGGCCGATCTGGCCATGAATCACCCGGAGGCGTTCAAAGCGGTTGTTGACCAGCTTAAATAAACAGACCTTACCAATGCAAAACCCCGGCTGATTCAGTCGGGGTTTTTTGTTTGTGAAGACGCAACATCTTGCGTCTCCACATTACGTCTCGATTACTTTGGTTTTCAGCCCTACGCGTGGCTCGCCTTCTTTTTGTTTACCCAGTAGATAGACATCAATTTCGGTTTGGCCAACGCGGAATACCTGCCGGTCGTTGAGGGTGGTTTCCAAGTACGTCTTCAGTGTCTGGAATTGGGCTGTTTTGACTTTTTCTTCCTCGCCAAACCAGTCTTCTACGGTAACAACCGGCTCCCAAAATTCGGCTTCGGTGATTTCCTCTACATAGTTTGACGGCGGCAGCATGAGCCAATCCTTCATGTGGCTAACCGTCAAGGGCTCTGCCATGCGCAGGTACGTCTCCACCAGTTCCAGTGGCTCATCAGATTCGCTGGGGTACAACAAATCGGTAAGAAGCGGGGTTACCTGTTGAGCGAAAAGGGTGAATTGTGACTCGGGTTGTGCGTTTTTCGCAGACTCAGGTACGTTACTATCTGAAGGTTCAGTCGTCATAGCAGTGATTTAATCAGGTAGCTGTAAAGTAACAACGGGTTGACGAATGTTCGTAGCAGGAAGTTCACTTCAGAGTGCTATGCACCCCCATCGATCGGGCAGCCTACCAAGTATTTATCCTCAATTTGCTACATTTGGTACGTTAATCTGATCTAAACCAGTATTCAATTTTTCTCAACCAAGATTATGTTTGAAACCCTAATGAGCCTCGTTCAGCAGAACGCAGGCAGCGCAATTGTTAATAATCCAGCTATTCCGAACGAGCAGAACAACTCGGCCATGGAAACCGTAGTGCAAAGCATGATGGGTGGCCTCACTCAACAGGCTCAGGGCGGTGGTCTGGGCAACCTGCTGGGTATGGTTGTCAACGGCGGCGGCAACATTCAGGACAATCCGGTAACGCAGGGCGTTCAACAAAATGTAGAGCAGAGCCTGATGCAAAAGCTGGGTATCTCCCCACAGGTAGCTATGTCTATCGCGGGGTCGCTGGTACCGATAGTACTAGGCAAACTGATGAACAAAGCCGCCGACCCGAACGATTCGAGCGTTGATGGCAACACTATCATGGGTGCCGCTACTGGCCAACAGGGTACAGATTGGATGGGCATGGCCGGCTCGGCTATGGCCGATGGTAAACTTGACATGAACGATTTGATGCGCGTAGCAACCAGCCAAATGGGTGGTGGCAATAGCGGCGGTGGCCTCGGCGGTATGCTAGGTGGCCTGTTTGGCGGCAAGTAAAGCGTAGCAGTAAGCAGAAGCAGTCGACAGAGTCTACTCAACTGATGCTTTCATATAAAGCCCGTGGTTTCGACTACGGGCTTTTTTTGTTCACAGCCATACGAGTTGCCTGGATGGCAACGTGCTCAAAGCAGCACACTGCCAACTGCTACTGCCACCTGCCCTACTCCCTGTCAACACGGCCCGGTACGTTGATTTTCCGAGTCAATTTCTGCCAATCTGTCATAAAAGAGCCTAAAAAAATCAACTGGCATTTTGCTTGATATAGAGTTGTTGTCGGTTGCTTCAGTAGTAGCCGACCGATCAATAACCACAACATAATCGCTAAATCAGCAATGACTGCCCTGCATTAGCGCGGCAGTCTAATTAACCAAATATGGGAAAGATCATAGGCATTGACTTAGGCACCACCAACTCGTGCGTAGCCGTGATGGAAGGAAACGAACCTGTTGTTATTCCAAACAGCGAAGGTCGTCGTACCACACCATCGGTAGTGGCATTCATGGACAACGGCAACGGCGAACGTAAAATCGGTGACCCCGCCAAACGTCAGGCCATTACCAACCCGCAGAACACGATTTCATCGATTAAGCGGTTCATGGGCAAACGTTTTAACGACGTAGCCAATGAAACCAGCCAAATGCCCTATAGCGTAGAGCGTGGACCGAACGATACCCCTCGCGTTCGCATTGGCGACCGTCAATATACCCCTCAGGAATTGTCGGCGCTGATTCTGCAAAAGATGAAGCAAACGGCCGAAGATTATCTGGGCCAAACGGTGACAGAAGCCGTTATCACGGTGCCTGCTTACTTCAATGATGCCGAACGCCAGGCCACCAAAGAGGCTGGTCAGATTGCCGGTCTCGATGTAAAACGGATCATTAACGAGCCAACTGCTGCTGCCCTTGCCTACGGCCTCGACAAGACCGACAAGGACATGAAAATCGCCGTGTTTGACCTCGGCGGTGGTACGTTCGATATTTCTATTCTGGAATTGGGTGACGGTATCTTCGAAGTAAAAGCAACCGACGGTGATACGCACCTGGGTGGCGATGACTTCGATCAGGTTATCATTGCCTGGTTAGCTCAGGAATTCATCAACGATGAAAACATTGATCTGCGTAAAGACCCTATGGCCCTGCAACGGCTGAAGGAAGCTGCCGAAAAAGCGAAGATTGAACTCTCAAGCTCATCGTCGACGGAGATCAACCTGCCCTACATCATGCCCGTAGACGGCATTCCAAAACACCTTGTTCGCACGCTAAGCCGCTCGAAGTTCGAGCAACTGGCCGATTCGCTGATTCAGCGGAGCCTGGAGCCTTGCCGTCGTGCGTTGAAGAATTCAGGCCTGAGCGCCAGCCAGATCGACGAAGTGATTTTGGTCGGTGGTTCAACCCGGATTCCGAAAGTGCAGGATGAAGTAGAAAAGCTGTTCGGCAAAAAACCGTCGAAAGCCGTTAACCCCGATGAAGCGGTAGCCATTGGTGCTGCTATTCAGGGTGGCGTATTGACAGGTGAAGTGAAAGACGTACTGCTGCTCGACGTGATTCCACTGTCGTTGGGTATCGAAACCATGAACGGTATTTTCACCAAAATGGTAGAGGCCAACACCACGATTCCGACTAAGAAAACGGAAACGTTCTCAACGGCATCGGACAATCAGCCAAGCGTAGAGATTAACGTACTGCAGGGTGAGCGTCCTATGGCGGCTCAGAACCGTCAGTTAGGCCGGTTTATCCTGTCAGACATTCCACCAGCCCCACGCGGTGTTCCTCAAATTGAAGTAACCTTCGACGTGGACGCCAACGGTATTTTGAACGTAACGGCCCGCGACAAAGGCACTGGTAAAGAGCAGAAGATTCGGATTGAAGCCAGCAGTGGCCTCACCGACGCTGAGATCACCCGGATGCGTGAAGAAGCTAAAGCCAACGAAGCATCGGATAAGGCTGAGCGGGAGAAAATTGAGAAGGTGAACAGCGCCGACTCGATGATTTTCCAGACCGAGAAGCAACTGAAAGACTACGGCGATAAACTGTCGGTAGGTAACAAAGAAGCCATCGAAAGCGCCCTGACTCAACTTCGTTCGGCCCACGGCTCACGTGACGTAGCCGCCATTGACACGGCAATGGAAGCTATCACTGCTGCCTGGAACGCTGCTTCGCAGGAGATATATGCCGCTACCCAGGGGCAGGAAGGTGGTGCCAACCCAATGGATGGTTTCGGCGGTGCCGGAGCCGGCCAGCCAGGAGGCGCTCAGAACCAACCGACCGACGGTGACGTATCGGATGTTCCTTACGAAGAAGTAAAATAGGCGCTTGATAAGTACTAAAAAAGCCTGCTGAACTCTGGTTCAGTAGGCTTTTTTTTGTTTAAACTTTCTAGTAAAACTGTGTGGGTCTGCACTACTGCCTATAAATAGGCCGGCATGTATATCTCTACTAGTGCGAATGGTAACGGTTATTTTCAACAGCAATTTATTAAACTTGACGATCAGATAGTTGAGCCAACATCATGACAACAGGAGAGCTAAAACAGGACATACATCACTTGGTAGATAGCGTCCACAATGAAATGACACTGGTGGATCTGCATCGTGCAGTTGCTCTCATTGTTGAACAACAAGAGATGCCATTAGACGAAAATGTTTTACATGAAAATTTGTTACGTTGTGTTGCCTGAATTTTGGTTTGTAGTAAACCTGAAAGAGTCAAGAAGTGGTTAACGTACCTGTCTAAACAAAACGCCTCTGCTGTTCTCAGCAGAGGCGTTTTGTTTAGACAGGTACGTTAACTACAGCTATGCCGTGAATTCGTATTGCGTCAGGCCGAGGACGCGGCTGGTGTGTTCGCGCATTTGCTGGGTGAGTACAGCGTCATTGGCCAGTAGTTGTCCGTAGCTCGGAATCATTTTCCGGAACTTCTCCTGCCAATCGGCCGACTGCATTTGCTCGGGGAAGCATTTGTTTAGCAGGTCGATCATGATCGATACGGCGGTTGAAGCACCCGGCGAAGCACCGAGCAACGCAGCAATGCTTCCGTCGGCAGCGTTCACCACTTCGGTACCAAATTCCAGCACACCTCCTTCTTCTTCATCTTTCTTAATCACCTGAACTCGCTGACCGGCAATTTCCAGTTCCCAGTCTTTTAGTTGGGCTTCAGGGAAATATTCGCGCAGGGCGGCGAGCTTATCGTCGGGCGATTGCATCACTTGCTGGATAAGGTACTTCGTCAGCGAAATATTATGCAAACCAGCCATGAGCATCGGGGCCAAATTACTCATCTGGATCGATTTAGGCAGATCAGAGTATGAACCGTTTTTCAGGAATTTCGTCGAGAATCCCGCGTATGGGCCGAAAAGCAGTTCGCGTTTACCATCGATCATGCGTGTATCGAGGTGAGGCACCGACATGGGTGGTGCGCCAACCGAGGCTTTACCATACACTTTAGCCTGGTGTTGCTCGATAATGTCACGATTCAGACAACGTAACCACTGACCACTAACGGGGAAACCGCCGTAGCCCCGACTTTCGGGAATGGCCGATTTTTCGAGTAACCGCAGTGAACCGCCACCAGCCCCAATAAATACGAACTTGGCGTGTACATCACGAACGGCTCCGGTCGTTACATTTTCGACTTCTATCTTCCAGCCACCCAGCGTTTTCGAACGCCAAATTTCCAATACATCATGCGCGAAATGCAGCGTCACGCCAGGCATTTCTTCCAGACGGCGGAACATAGCTCGGGTTAGGGTTCCGAAGTTAACGTCGGTACCCATATCCATGCGGGTAGCAGCAACGGGCTGGTCAGGATCGCGGCCGTCCATGACGAGTGGTGTCCAATCGGCAATTTTGGCTTTATCTTCCGTGTACTGCATGCCCTCAAACAAGTGCGATTTGGTCAACGCTTCGTGACGGCGACGCAGGTACGTTACGTTGTTGTCGCCCCAGACAAAGCTCATGTGCGGAATGGGACGAATAAAGTTCGGCGCGTCTTTCAGAAATCCTTCTTCTACCAGGTGCGCCCAAAACTGCTTCGATTGCTCGAACGACTCGGCGATCTTAATGGCCTTTGAGGTTTCGATATTCCCGTCTTCGCGCTCGGGTGTGTAGTTGAGTTCACAGAAAGCAGAGTGTCCCGTTCCGGCATTATTCCAGGCATCTGAACTCTCAGCAGCGGCCTGATCGAGCCGCTCAAAAATTTGAATAGTAATATTTGGGTTCAACTCTTTGAGCATTACCCCTAGTGTGGCACTCATGATGCCCGCTCCTATTAAAATAACGTCTGACGATTGAACGTGCGCGTCTTTGCGTTTTCCCATGCTTGTAGTTGAGTAGCTAGTAGCCCCTGAATAAAGACCAAAAACAGAAGCCTGTTGTTCCCCAAAACATGGTAAAATACTAAATTAACGAGCCTATAGAAACATGCTGTGATAGGGTTGTACAATAGCGAGTTTATAGACTATGATTCTAACTGAATTATTGACTATTTTTACAGGTTTAAACAATCGTTTAAATAATTCGCTTAATATCTATAGACCTTCTATTTTTGATCCAGGAAGCAACGAGCTAATGATCTGTAATTTAAAATCAACCGAGGAGCGCGTGAAAGCAGCAGCTACGAAAGTCTTTCTTGAAAAAGGCTTCGATGGCACCACTACCCGGGATATAGCCAGAGAAGCAGGCCTGAATAGTGCACTCGTCAACTATTACTTTCGGAGTAAGGAAAAGTTATTCAATGCCGTGTTTGCCGATATGCTCAACCTGTTTTTTCAGGGAATGCAGGATATCATCAATAAACCAATTAGCCTTCGGGAGAAAATAGCCGAGATGGTTGAAACTGACTTTCGCCTTTTCAAAGAAAATGGCAACCTGTCGATTTTTATCATCAACGAAATGCAACACAATTCAGAGCGTTTCCTGGAGCCTATGATTTCGGGTGGGCAAATCACCAAGTCGCTTTTTAATCAACAATTACAGCAGGGTATTGAAGCAGGTGAGGTACGTCCGGTCGATATTAGGAGTGTACTGATGCTGATGATTGCCAATATTCAGTTTCTGTTTCAGAGCAAAGTCATAACGGCTAAAATTCATCAGATGACAGACGAAGAGTATGATCAGTTTGCCCAAACGCACAAAAATCTTGTCATCGATATGATCACGAGTTATTTGTTTTACGACAAGAAAACGGTCTGACTGAATTAGAATCCGGCGGCGTGGCCATCTTTTCGCGATTCGGTGGCCCCGTGGTAAATCTTGTTTTTAGCGTCGTACATAATGGCCTGATAGCCGCCGTAACCACCCAGTCCGTAGCCCACAGTGTGCCCTTTAATCATCAGCGCGCGGATGGTTTCGTAGGGGTAACCCGATTCTAGCGTGATGGTACCAACACCGGTTCCACGCTCTCCGGTTGGCTCAGACGAACCGGCATGATCAATTCGGGGTGCGTCGCCCGCTTCCTGCGGATTCATGCCAAAATCAATCATGTTCATCACAATTTGTACATGACCTAGTGGCTGGAAGCTGCCGCCCATGACGCCAAAACTCATAAACGGCTGGCCATCTTTTGTAATAAAGGCCGGAATGATAGTATGGAAAGGCCGCTTGTGCGGCGCAAAGGTGTTGTTTTCACCTTCGGTCAGGCTGAACATCTCGCCCCGGTCCTGCAGCGTGAAACCTAGCCCGTCGGGTACCATACCCGAGCCAAATCCCCGGTAATTACTTTGGATCAATGACACCATGTTGCCCTCGCCATCGGCAACGGTCAGGTAAATGGTGTCACCATCTTTCAGGGCGGGATTACCCGCCTCTACCCCTGCCGATGCCCGATTGAGATTGATCAGCGCGCGCCGTTGCGCTGCGTAGGGTTTCGAGATCAGGGTTTGTACCGGAATGTTGGCAAAGGCCGGATCGGCATAGTATTTTGCCCGGTCTTCAAAAACCAGTTTCTTGGCCTCAACAAACCGGTGAATATGCTCGGGGCTTCCCCACGGAATAGTCGAGAAATCGTAGCCTTCCAGGATATTAAGCATCTGAAGCGCGGCAATCCCCTGCCCATTTGGCGGTAGTTCCCACACATCGTAACCCCGGTAGTTGGTCGACACGGGCTCAATCCAGTCAGAGGTGTGTTCGGCCAGATCGCGGTAACTTAAATAGCCGTCCATTTTTTTCATAAAGCCGTCGATCGTGCGGGCGATATCACCTTTGTAAAAGGCGTCGCGGCCTCCTTTAGCGATCTTATCCAGTGTATTGGCCAAGGCCGGATTTTTGAACAGCTCGCCGCGTTTTGGGGCAGCGCCAGAGGGGGCATACACATCCATTACGTTCGGGAGTTTACCCATTCGGGCAATCATGGCGCTCCAGTAATAGGCCGCTTCGTCGTGGACGGGAAAGCCTTCGCGGGCGTAACGAATAGCATGTGACAGCACGTCGGGCATCGGTGTTTTGCCAAAGCGTTTGTGCAGGGCAAACCAACCATCGACGCAGCCCGGTACCGAAACCGGCAACGGCCCCGTTGATGGAATATGCGTCAGTCCCCGTTTCTTCAACTCGGCCAGCGTGAGACTATATGGCGACCTACCCGAGGCATTCAGCCCGTAAAGCTTTTTGGTTTTGGCATCCCACACAATGGCAAATAGATCACCGCCAATGCCATTCATATCTGGCTCTACAACACCTTCCATCGCATTAGCCGCGATAGCCGCATCAATGGCGTTACCACCTTTGCGCAGTACATCAATAGCCGCCTGTGTCGAGAGCGGGTGCGACGTGCAGACCATACCATTCTGCGCCATGACCACGGTGCGAGTGGCAAAGGTTTTACCCGTAAGGCGATCCTGAGCTTGTGAGATAAGTGCACTGACCATCAACAGTGCCGTAAGTAGTGAATTTTGTAGAGTTATGGTCATGAAGGAGTGATTATGGCGATAAAGGTTGCTTACAAGCCGCGCTGACGTTTTAGCTCGGTAATCTCAAAATCGAACGAGAGTTCTTTCATGCACTTGAAGTGACCCTGAGGGCACGCTGAGTACCCTATTTTTGAACAGGGACGGCAGTTCAACTTGTTGTTCTCTAACACCAGATAAGGTGTTTTGTAGGGGTACATGCCAAAAGCGGGCACGGTATTCCCCCAGATTGAATACACCTTCTTCTTCAATGCCGCCGCAATGTGCATCAGGCCAGTATCGTGACTGAATACGATGCGGGCACCCTGCAACAACGAGGCCGATTGGTTGAGATTATAGCGCCCGCAGGCGTTATAGATTACGGCCGAACCAAGCGTTTTCTCAATGATATCACCGGCTTCCTGATCTTCTTTTCCACCCAGCAATACCACCGGGTAGTCAATTTTGCGGCAGAGCTCGATCATGCGCTCCACGGGCAGTTTTTTAGTGGCGTGTTGACCGCCAATAGCATAGGCAACGTACCCAGTCTGATGAGTAGGCGGCAACCAATCTGCCTCAACCTGATCTTTATACGGAATGTAATAATCAAGCCCTTTACCGTCGTCGATTACGCCCAATGACGAAACCGTGGCCAGATAACGCTCAACGATATGAACATCAGGCAAGGTGTTGATTTTCAGGCGAACCATCAACCATTTACTCAGATTCAACTTATCAAACGAATACGACTTCACACCAAGTTGCAGCTTAATCAGGCGGGTGCGCAGATTCTGGTGCAGGTCGATGATGTAATCGAATTTTTCGGCACGTAACTGCTTAACCAGCGCTGATAAAGAGCCTTCCAGATAGTGTTTTTTGTCGATGTACGGGTTGTCTTCCAACAGGGTGGCAAACCCCTTTTTGGTCGCATAATGCACTTCGGCATCGGGTAGTTGCTGCTTCAGACAACGTACCACAGGTGTCGTTAGCACGATGTCGCCGATCGACGAAAAGCGGAGTATGAGGAACTTGGTAGCCATACCGGCAAAAATACACCTATTCTGGCCACCAACGCGGCTTAATGCGGGTACGGTAATCGCTTTCTACACAATTGGCGCAGGGTGGAATAGGCGGTGAAGGTGGTAGTGGGGGTAACAGTACAAAATTAGGCTCGCCTATTCCTTTTTTACGGTCTACCACGTAGGGCATTTTCTGAGCACCCGACACGCTGAAGTAACCAAAAACAGTTTCATCGGGGTTAGTCACCGATACCATATTACCACGAATGGGAACAGGGGCAACGTCAAAGATACCGCCGTTACTTTTGGTCAGATTCTCAATGTTTTTATAATACAGATAAGCCTCTCTGGTTAGAGCAAGCTGCTCAATTTCAACGTAATATTCGTTCGTCGATGTATAAGGGGCCCGGTGCAAAAACTGCCGACTGATGGCTTTTCCGTTCACCTGCTCATCGCTGATAGCATTACTACAATCGGGGCCACTACAGCGGAGAATATCCCAGCACGACTGACAACAGTTATATCCATACTCTACCGTCGAGTTGCGCACCGTTACGCTTCTCACCTCACACTGAATCAGCGGCTCGAAGTGTGTCCAGATCCAGCGGTAATAATCACCTGTAGAAGCGGGGTCTTTGGTGTCGAGGTAGATATTGAACCCTTTGTTCACCGTTGAGGTACCGGCAATAGGCGTTTCGGTATACTCGTCGTAAATGCGGTCGATTGTCGGCACCGGATTAATCTTTTCCGGTTTCGATTCGTAGCGTTTCCCATCCGGCAAAATGATCGATAGTTTATAGGTACGTCCCTGCTGCCCCTGGAATGTGGCGGGAGTTCGGTAAACGCCCTTGCCTATTTCGCTGAAATCCTGCCGTTTTCCCTGATCGTCGGTTACGAATACGGTAGCTTTTTCTACAATAAAATTCAGTGCAAGGGCCGAATAATCGGAAGTGTAACTCAGCGTGACCTGGTAGGGTCCGGGCTGATCGGTCATATAGCCATCTACGATCAGCAGACTGGCGCCGAGCGATTTTAATTCCGGCTGATAGGGCGTAACACAGGAGGCCAACAGCCCGTAAATCAGCAGGTGAATAAAATATCGAATTACGTTTCGGTTCATGGGATAAACTTGATGACTGATAGACTAAAACCGGACGTTGTAGGTCAATGAGGGGAAAATGGTACCGAAGATTGACAGCTTGAAGGCATCCTGTAAATTACGCGGGTCGAACTTGTAGAAGACCGAGTACGCATTTTTGTGTGCGTAAACGTTGTATACCGAGAAATTCCAGCTTTGCTGTGTTTTCCGCTTTCGGGCGGGGTCTTGCTCAAACAACATCGAGAAGTCGAGGCGGTGATAGTCGGGAATCCGCTCCTGATTACGATTTATATAAATAGGCACAAACGCATTGTTGAGCCGGGCTCGTCCATACGGTTGCGTAATAGGCCGACCGGTGCTATATGTAAAATTGAGCGAGAGGCTAAACCGTAGACTTGGGCGGTACGTGGCCGTGGCGTTGAGCGTATGGGGCTTGTCGAAATTAGCCGGGTACGCTTTTCCTCCGTTCACCTGCTCGTCAATAAACGGACTGTTCATGGTGAGCATCGTGCGCGAGTAGGTGTAACTAACCCAGCCCGTCCAGGCCCCTTTGTTTTTTCGGGCCAGCATTTCCAGCCCGTAGGCCTGCCCTGTGCCCTGTAGCACATCAGTTTCGGCGGCGGCATTGCGTTGTAAATTGGCTCCGTCGCGGTAGTCAATGGCATTGGTCAGCGTTTTGTAATAGACTTCGGCCGAGGCTTCGTATTCGTTTTGCTTTCCATTGAGAAAATATCCTGCCGACCATTGATCGGCAATTTGGGGTTTAATGTTAGCATCGCTAAGCATCCACCGCGACGTAGGCAGGGCGGCTGTTGTGTTAGAAACCAGGTGGATATACTGCCGAATGCGGTTATAGCCAATCTTCACCGCCTGCCCCTCACTCAAGGTAAACCGCAACGCGAGACGGGGTTCGATGCCACCCGACGAATGATAAATGGTTCCCGCAGCACGGGGTGTTGTGGCAATGGCAGTACCCGGCAAACGCGGCAGGTCGGTTCCGTAGGTACGTTCTGTGGTGGGCCCGTCGTTGAGCAGCGCGGAATAGCGAATGCCGGCCAGCAGCGATGTATTGTTCGATACTTTCCACTCGTCCTGAGCGTAGGCAGCCAGTTCATACGCCCGTTCGGTGGGCAAGGCAAAAGGCAGGGCGTTTGAGAAAGGGCCGGGTGTAAGCGTGTTGGGCTGAATGAAATAGTTAATGGCACTCACCCCCACCTGCACAGCATGGTTATCATTGGCGGCAATGGTCAGGTCGCTCTTTAGTTGTTTGTGCGCCACTTCGGCAACCAGACTAAACTGATTAGACGAGTCGGGGGCCGACGTTTCGGTACGGTACTGACTCCAGATAGCCGTTGTATTCAGGTTCAAACGCTCGTTGATGAGGTAATTCCAACGAACCGTACCCGCCAGTGTTTCATAGTCAAACTGCGTCGAAGAAGCGTTAATCTCTACGCCCGACAGTGAATCGGCGGGTAGTTTAAATACGTCGCGGCCATAATAACCGGTGCTGCTGATGGTATGTTTTTCTGACGGTTGCCACTTCACTTTCGTGGTCAGGTCATAAAAATTAGCCCGTGTTCCCCGGAGGCTGGCGGGCCCGAGGCTAAACAGAAAATCGTTGAACGACAGCCGGGTAGCGGCAAGCACGGTCAGTTTATTTTTAATCAGCGGCCCTTCTATACCCGCCCGGCTCGACACAAGACCAATTCCTCCGTAGGCCGACCAACGTTCGGTTTCGGGCTCCTTTATTTTTATGTCGAGTACCGATGACGCGCGACCGCCGTAACTGGGGGCAATACCGCCCCGATGAAGTGTCAGGTCACGCACAATATCGGGGTTGAATACGGAGAAAAAGCCAAGCAGGTGACTTGTGTTGAATAGCGGCGCTTCGTCCATCAGTACCAGATTCTGGTCAATGCTCCCTCCCCGTACATTGATACCGGTGGCTCCCTCTCCTACCGAGGTAACGCCCGGCAACAGCAACAGACTACGAACCACGTCGACCTCGCCCATAAAAGCTGGAATACGACGGATATTTTTGATGCTTAGCTGCGTAACGCCCAACTCTACTTTGCGAATATTTTTATCGGCAGCCTCGGCCTGCACCACTACCTCTTCCAGGTATTTAGTGTCGGCACCGAGTTCGATGTTGACGAGCAGTTGTTTGGTAACAACAAAAGTGAGTACCTCCGTGACAAAGCCAATGTGCGACACTCTAACGGAGTATCTGCCTTCGGCTAAGGGTAGGTTAAAGTAGCCGTCTTTGCTTGTAACCGTGCCCGCCCGCGTTTCTTGTACAAAAATGGTAGCGCCAGCAATGGGTGCACCCGAGCCCGCCTGTCGCACATAGCCCGTGAGTGGAAACGTATTTTTCGATTGGCTAAACGCAGAAAGGGCATCTGCCACTAAAATGAATATAAGTAATGTAGCGAGTCGCAGCATGCCAGGCAGTTAAGAGTATTCTTCTCCCTGTCAAAGCATAGGCAAGCCGTATATTTACTATGAACAGACCAGAAATGTAACCAGAAAAAGGTATCAGGTTTCAATACTTAATTTCATGAGTATCTTTTCTATGAACAACAGCCCCTTCATCATTTTTTAGTTACACCCGCATTTTGCGGATAAATAGCCCGGAAAGCCAATAAACGGCATAGGTAAAGGCCGGAGCGGCTACCACATCGGCCGTGTAGTGAACGCGCTGAATAAGCACACCGATAGCCACAATCGCAGTTCCCAAAAAGACTAACCACCGATCGAGGGGGCGTACAAGACAAAGCGCCATAAGGAAAATACTGGCTGTGTGGCCTGAGAAAAACAGATCTTTCGTGATGAACTTGGCTCCGTAGAAGTAATTGCTGAGCGGATCGTGCAGTTCAATCAGGCCAGGAGGTGGGTCGAGCGGGGTAAGTCCAATGCTGATCACGCGGGAAATGAACAGAAAAACGTAGGCCCAGATAAAGCGCAGGTAAATGGCAGGCGCTTTCTGCACCCGGTAAATCAGCAGAAGCGCCGCTCCCCACAGACTCATAAACACGGGAATAGACATATCGAAGCGTGGCAGTACGTCGAGGACTACATCGTTGAGAATCATTCCGTTGCGGGCTTCTATTCTAGCCAGATACCAGGGCCACACGGCCAGCAAAGCACAAATCAGCAGTAGTCCGCCGATGGCCATCTGCCGAAAACGAGTCTGTTGCCAGGCCTGTTTCCAGCCAACGGATTTGGCGTCACTGATCAGTGCATGTTTCAAAGAGTCATTCATAAGGGGGTGCAAAGATACGTCAACAAAAAAAAGGCCCCGCGAGCTGACTAAATGGTCAGCTCGCGGGGCCTTGTTGAGCGCCTTACAGAATCACTTCTTATGTGCCTTCAATTGCCGCTGAAGGGCTTTGATTTCTTTTTGCTGTTGAATAAGGTGAAGCGTTAGTTCTTCGTTTTTCTGCACCAGTGTAGTCAGCAGTCTAGTCAGTTCAATCCCTTTATCGGCTACTTCAGAGGCAGCAGGCATACCGGGTAAATGACCGTTTTTCTGAATATAGGTTTCTACTTCACTCAGTGGCTGCAAGCGGTAATTGTTCTCGAACACAAAATCAGCCCACTCACTCGCCTTGCGGGTGCGAACAACCAGTTGGTTCGTGTTTAACTGATTAGCCAATACTACATCGCCTTTAGCAGATACCGTCAGAAACTTCTCGGCGACTGTTTTCTGGGCAGGCGATTGGGCAGTGAGGTTTGTAAATCGGAGACCGCTCTGATTTTCAGCACGGGCTGTTAGCTCAAGCAAACTTTGCGGCGAGGAGTTGCCAATGCCTACGTTGACACCGTTGCCCAGAATGAGTGCATTGCTGCTCAGTACACGTGCGTTGGCTCCAATAGCTGTGGCGTTCGACAGTCCTTTCCCAGCACTACTAGCGTTGAAACCCAGGTACGTGTTGTTGTTTCCGTCAGTGTCTAACGGCCCTGCGCCAACACCTACGCCGCTGTTTCCGCGACCTCCGCGCAGGCTTTGCCCGGCGTTATAGCCCATAAATACATTATCGCTTCCGTCGGTGTTGTTCTTACCCGATTCGTAACCAATAAATGTGTTATTAGAACCGGTCGTGTTAGGGTAACCCGCTTTCAGGCCCATAAACGTGTTATAAGAGCCCGACGTATTGGCCTGACCGGCCTGACTACCTAAGAATGTGTTAGACGATGACCCATTGGCCATAGTAGTACTCTGCCCCACGTATAAATTAGATGTCCCATTGTCAGAACTGATGGCAACAGGTGTATTATCGGGTACCACAATCTGACTTTGTGCCAAAGCACCAGTGATTGATAATGTGCTTAAGAATAGGAAGGTAGCGGTGAATTTCATAGAAAATAAGTTGGTGATAGACTGTGAGGCAAGATACAGGTTTTTACTAAAAAATTATGTAAACACAAGTAAAGGTGACTTAAAGTCAGTTGACAACGCTTCACAACCGTTACATCACGATTCGGGCCAAACGGTCATTTTAACGAAACAAAGTAGATGTAGATACATTTAACGGAGCACAAACCATCCTTAACGGAGAAACTGACATGGCAAACGTAGCAATCATCTATTACAGTGCCACCGGCACAACCTACCAACTCGCCAAAGCGATTGAAGAAGGGGCCAAAGCGGCAGGGGCCACAGTAAAGCTATTGAAAGTAAAAGAGTTGGCACCTGAAGAAGCCATTGCCTCAAACGAAGGATGGAGCAAACACCGCCTTGAAACGCAGGATTTGCCCGAAGCCACGCTCGATGATCTGGAATGGGCCGATGCGATCATCCTGGGCACACCAACCCGCTACGGCTTGCCTTCCTCGCAACTCAAACAATTCCTCGATTCAACTGGTCCACTGTGGGGAGCAGGAAAATTGATCAACAAAGTTGGTTCGTCGTTCTGTACGGTGGCTACGCCCCACGGCGGTCATGAATCAACGATATTGGCTGTCAACAATACATTCTACAGCTGGGGCATGCTTATTGTGGCTCCGAGTTATGCCGACCCCATTCAGTTTCAGGCGGGAAACCCATATGGTGCCTCGTTCACCAGCCAGAATGGCACGTTAGACCCCGATGAAACGGCTTTGGCAGCGGCTCGTTTTCAAGGCAAACGCGTGACCGAAGTAACCATCAAGTTTTTAGGCGAATAAACGTTCGACGGCAGGTACGTTGCCTATTTATACGGGAGACGTACCTGCATTTCGCAACCAGGAGGGTTCATTTGGGGTTTTGATGGTGTGACGATATCGTCAGACACAACCTACCATGACAACTCCCGAACAAGCCGTTTCTGCAATTCAAAGCGGCAACCGCGTATTCATCCATAGCGTCGCCCAAACGCCCCATGTGCTCATTCAGGCCATGGTTGATCAGGCCGACCGCCTCCGCGACGTAGAAATTTGCCACATCCACACCGAAGGCCGGCTCCCTTATCTGGAACCGCAATACGAAGGCATTTTCAAACCAAATTCGTTTTTTATCGGGGCCAATATGCGCAAACAACTGGCGCAGGGCATTGGCGACTACGTACCCATTTTCCTGAGCGAGATACCGCTGCTTTTTAGCCGGAATATTTTACCCATCGACGTAGCCCTGATTCAGGTATCGCCACCTGATGCACATGGTTTCTGTTCGCTTGGCCCCTCGGTCGATGTGTCGCTGGCGGCTATCCGGTCGGCCAAATACGTGATTGCGCAGGTGAATCCCCGCGTGCCACGTACCCACGGCGACGGGCTTATTCCCTTCTCGATGCTCCACGCGTCTATCGAAGTCGACGAGCCTATTTATGAAGTATTGCCCGGCGAAATTGACGCCACCGATCGGAAAATTGGTCAGTACGTGGCGAGTCTGGTCGAAGACGGGGCTACGCTTCAATTAGGCATTGGCGGCATCCCCAACGCTACCCTGGCTGAACTCATTCATCACAAGGGGCTGGGCATTCATACCGAGATGTTTACCGACGGTATCATTGATCTGGTAGAACGTGGCGTAATTACGGGTGAACACAAGACCGTTCTCCCCTACCGCATTGTGTCCAGCTTTGTCATGGGCAGTCAGCGCGTGTACGATTTCATTCACGACAATCCCGCTGTGGCCATGAAACAGGCGAGCTACACCAACGATACATCGATCATCCGGCGAAACCCGAAAGTGACGGCGATCAATTCCGCCATTGAAATTGACCTGACCGGGCAAGTTTGCGCGGATACGATCGGCACCATGCAGTATTCGGGCGTGGGCGGTCAGATGGATTTCGTGCGGGGCGCGTCGTTATCAGAGGGCGGCAAACCCATCATTGCATTACCTTCGGTAACCAGCAAAGGGTTCAGCAAGATTGTACCTTTCCTGAAAGAAGGAGCCGGCGTAACCACCACGCGCGCCCACGTGCATTTTGTGGTGACCGAGTGGGGCATCGCCGACCTGTATGGCCAAAACCTCCGTCAGCGCGCCCGGTTACTCATCAACATTGCCCACCCCGACCACCGCGAATTACTCGAACGAGAAGCTCACGCACGGTTCGGCCGACTGTGATAAACAGCTATGTTGCCTAAACCCCTAGGTGTTTAGGCAACATAGCTGTTTAATAAATCATCAAATCGATGCCGGTGATGTAATCGGGAACACAAACGTGCTGTACTTGCAGATTGATACAGATAACAGCCATTTAGTCCGATTATGGAAAGACGATTATTGAGTTTGCTCATTGGATTAATCGGCCTTCAGTTGGTCGCCAATGCTCAGTCAACGGTAAGTGGTAGACTACTTGATAAAGGTACCAACCAGCCCGTTCCGTTTGTTAGCGTAGCGCTGTTTCGCCTACCCGATTCGGTAGCTGTTGGCGGCGCCATTTCTGACTCAACCGGACTGTATCGAATTCTCAACGCCAGGGCAGGCACCTATTCGTTGCGGACTTTCTTCGTTGGCTACAAACCTGTATCGGTCCCCATAACCCTTGATCCTGGTGAGGCGCTTGACATGGATACGTTATTGTTGGAAGGTGACTCTAAACTGCTTAATGAAGTAACCGTCACCGGACAGCGGGCTGACGTTATCATTCAGGCAGACCGCCAGACGTACCGAGCCGCTCAATTTCAATCGGCAGCTGGCGGTACAGCTACCGACGTGCTTCGCAACCTGCCGGGCCTGACCATCAACGCCGAGGGTGACGTAAGCCTTCGGGGAGCCAACGGCTTTATGGTGCTGCTGAACGGCAAACCGGTACAAGCCAACCTGGGTACGTTACTGAACCAGCTTCCTGCCAACAGCATCGAGTCGATCGAGGTGATCACCACGCCAAACGCACGCTATGACCCCGACGGTAAGGCAGGGATCATTTCGATCATAACCAAGAAGGGCATTGATGAAGGCTGGTCGGCGCAGGTAAACGGCCTGATTGGTCTGCCAAGTACCCATGCGTTTGGCAATGCCAAAAACCCAGTCCGGTACAGCCCTGATCTGACGCTGAATTACCGCTCGGCCCGCTGGGATGTGGCCCTTAGTTCGGCCTATATCCGCAACGATGTTGCCGGTCGGCGCGAAGGTGATGTGAGCACGACCATTGGCAATCGCATCACTCGGTTTCCATCAACCGGTGAGCGGAGTTTCGACCGGTACACCTTCACCAACCGGCTGGCCATTGCCTACGTACCCAGCAAATCAACCACCTGGAATCTGGGCCTTTACCAGAGTCAGCGTACCGAAGACCGCCTGGCCGATATCCTGTACACCAACACGACTTCATCACTTCAAACCGGTCAGCTACTGGGTCAGCGGGCTTATTTCAACAGCAATCTGGTGCGCAAAGGAGGGCGGTTCTACACGGCAAACCTCGACTACACCCATACGTTTACGAGTAAGGCCACCCTCAGCGCCGGTGCTTTGTACGAGTATGACCTCATCGACGGCTTTACCTCGAACCGTAACCTGAACCAGACCAACTACGCCGACACCTTACAGTATTCGTACTCAACCACGTACCGACCGATCCAGAACTTCAGGACCAATCTCGATGCAACCCTGCCTATCTGGGGCGGCAAGCTGGAAGGCGGTTATCAGTACCGGTATCAAGACGACTCGGGCGATTATCGCTACAGCCAACAGGACGGCAATGGCCTACCCCTGCTGGTTGTACCGGGCTTTACCGGGCGCACGGCGATCATCAGCCACATCCACAGCGTTTATAGTCAATTCGGTGCGGTGAGCAAAACGGTAGATTATACAGTTGGTTTGCGCTACGAACACGCCATCCGATCGGTGCTGTCGCTGCCTCGTAACCAGATGTACTATCTCACACTCAATAACTTGTTTCCGTCATTCAACCTACTCTACAAGCCCAAAGCGGGAGTAGCCCTGCGAGCCGGTTTTAGCCGTAGGGTGCAGCGCAACAGCAACTTTGCCCTGAACCCACTGCCCGAACGCGAGCACTCAGAAACCCTCGAACAGGGTGATCCAAATCTGTTGCCCGAGTTTGTCAATCTGGCCGAACTAGGGTTGAGCAAAGAGGTCGGTCGGAGTACGCTATTGGCTACAGTCTACTATCAGGGTGTTCAAAACGTCATTAACCGGGTAAACAAGGTCTTTGCCGACACCATCCTGAGCCGTATTTACACGAATGCGGGGCAGGCACAGCGGCTGGGCATTGAATTGGCCACAGACCTGAAGCTGACCAAAAGCTGGAAAGTGTATTTGGGAGGAACGGTGTACCGGTACACGCAATCGGGGCAATTATTTCAGAATGAAGTGGTTTTCGATCGGGCAGCCTGGGTTTATTCAGTCAACGCCAATTCGACGGTGCAGCTCAGCCCAACGCTTACCTGGCAGGCCAACGTAAACTATCTCTCCCGCCGTATTACGGCACAAGGCGAAGATTCTCGTTTTCTTAGTCCGAATATGTCAGTCAAAAAGAGCCTTCTGGCAAGCCGGCTAACCATTATGGCGCAGTGGCAAAACATCGGGCTTGGCGTCTTACCCACCAATGAGCAACGTATCACCACCAGAGGAAAAGATTTTTACACCACGACGAATTACATTCAGGAAAAAGATGTGTTCCTGATCAACCTGAGCTATTCGTTCCGTCAGGTAAGCAAGCGGGCTAAACTACCGGGCAACGAGTTTGGCGATAAAGAATTTTAGCGATCCCCCTTCCCGGTTAAAATCAACACGCCGACCGCCTCAAAACAACTGCCTCAACCCCCTCAGGGCGCTCCGAAGGCGTGTTTTTACGGTACCTACCGGCAAAAACAGTTCGTCGGCGGCTTCCTGTTGCGTGTACCCACGAAAGTACAACAACGTAACCAGTTGCTGATGCTGTGGTGAAAGCGTTGCCAATAGGGATTTAACCCCGATCCGGTCTGTATTTATGGGCGGCAAACGACTTACCTGATCGATCAGGTAAGTCGTTTGCTCATCGATGGGTAGAAGATGACTGGTAGCAGGGCGGCTTCTGGTTGTGCTGGCCCGTCCGGCATCAATAGCGGTGTGGCGGGCCACATTGCACATCCAGGTATACAGTCGTCCTTTGCTGGCATCGTACCGATCTATGTGTTGCCAGATTTTGACAAAAACATCCTGCAACAGATCCTCAGCCTGGTCATGATCATGAATGACCTTCTGGATCTGCCACGCCAACGAAGCCGAATATCGGTTGTAGAGCCACCTGAAAGCCCGTTCATCCCGGCGGCGAAGTTGCTCGGTCAATACAAACTCATCTTTAAAGTTGGTAACCATCACTTTAACTCAGCATTGCCAAATAGAACAGAAAATGCTTTGCACCAGATGAGCACATAGCGCTGTTTCGTAGGGTCAGCTTCGGCGGGTAGATCAACCGAAAAGTTACCGCCGCCAGGTAGTCTGGAAACCTCGATGAAGTTGCGTAGTCCGGTGTTTTCGGCCAGGTAAATCCGCAAATCCGGACCCCCATCCGTTTTAAAATTGGTGAAGACGAGCGTTTGCTTTCCCCCTTTCTGAACCACACTGACCGTTCCGCTTGTCGGGTGTACGTTACTCATAAATGTCCCTCTCGCAAGTGACGTCTGGCCGGTGGTGTCTACAGTAGTGGTAGTGGTGCTTCCCGGCATGGTCGTCATCATCGGGGTTGGGTCGGCCGTCATTTCTGAGGAACGGCAACTGGCCATCAGGCCTAACAGACCCATAATGGCACTTAGCACATATCGTTTCATAAGTCAGAATGTGATAGTTGATTTACCATTTAATGAAAATACCGGCATTGTACGACCGCGAGAAAGGCACATTCTCACCCGACAATGCACCGATGGCACTGGCCGTTAAGCCCAATTTGTCGGGCACAATATCGTAAGCGGCTTTTATGCCCGTTCCCAGAAACTGCTGGTCGTTCAGGTACGTGCCCGTAAACTGATAGGCTTCTGTGTTGAAAAAAGGGCCGTTTCGGGCAGGCAACCGGAAATCGAGCGTACCAGCCACCCACAAGCGCGGATGCACCTGATAGCCAAACTCACCGTTCAGCTTCAGAAAGTTGCTGTAGTTCTGGGTCATGAATCCGTACCCCACTTCCGCATAGAAATAAGTACGTTTCCCACCCGACCCCAACGATAGATACGGCAACACCGTCCAGCCTTCGTAACCGGTACGGAGCCCCAGACGATCGTTGTTGGTGAAGGTATTGGCCAACGCATCAACGCCCACGCTCAGCTTCACCGGGCCGTCGAGAATGGCCCTTTTCACACCCAGGCCAATATTGCCCAGGCCCGACAACGTACCTGCCGGAACGGGGTTTTCCAGCGTATTGGTACTGGTTCCTGTACTGAGCCTTTTGTAAGGTAGCACGCCGCGCACCTCCCACCCTTTGGCAAAGCCATATTCAGCGTACAGTTGCCAGGTAACATCGCTGGTTGGCCGAAACGAAGCCTGTTCTGACCCACTCGGGCCAAAAACACCATCATAATACAGGCCGGAATAGCCGATCTGCAAAAAGCCCTTTCGGTAACCCCTCACCCAAGGCCCACCCGCCTGAACAAGCATTGGGACCAGAACAAAGAAAGCGATAAGCGAAATTGTCGTGTGTTTCATGGAGAAGGTGAGTTAATTCTTGTTTTTAATGTTGGGCCAGTTGGCGTCCGCTTTTTGAATGTAGCCAGCGCGATCCTTATCCCACTCCGTCCGAACTTTCAGGTTATAATTCAGGTAAAGCTTACCGTCGTTGATTGTCCAGGCGTCGGGTTCGGTGGGTGCCTTGTAGCCACGTGATGTCCCGTAGGCGCAGTAGCCACCGTATTGAGGTGCGTAACTAGAAGGAGCGGCTTTGAATCGGGCCAGATGGTCGGCACTGGCGAATAACCAGTTAGCACCATCGTAGATGTACGAAAAGGTCGAGTCGCCTTTTACGGGTTTACCATCCGTGAAATAAGCCACCGGGTCATATCCTCGAATAGCGTTTCCCCCCGGCGCAAATACAGCCGGTTTTTGGGCAACTGTGGCCGTTGTTGTTAGTAGGCAGAGAAGAAGCAGACGCAATACTGTATTCTTCATAATACATTGATTTACAAACAAATAATTAGAATTTATTACTAAAAACCTTCACAGCCTGCCACAACGCCATTCCGATGAAAGCGCCGCCGGCAAGTTGGTTGAGCAGCCGCCCGTTGAGGTAAGAAACGATCCGGTATCGTTGCCAATGGGTCAGAAAGGCAACAACAACCAGCAGCGCAAATGCCCCCGCCGACGTACCCAGCGCAAACGCCCATTGGCTGGCCGAATCGCCCACCGATACGAGCCGCGTACTGCTCAGATACAGCCACACCGCCGACCAGAAAGGAATCAACTGCGGGTTAGTACCAGCAAGCACCACTCCTTTCCAGAACGGAGCCAACGTACTTGAATCTGTTTGCTGATTTAACACCAATGGCTTCTGCCGAAACGAAGCAACCCCGGCCAGTAGCAATACCGGAATAGGCAGGTATATCAGGACAATCCACCAACGGGAATCGGCCGGAATAAGCATCAGGCCACCGGCCGCCAGGGCGCTGTACACAACCTCAGGTAAACTACCGCCCAACGCCAGCCACAATCCGGCCCGCCTGCTCTGGCTGAGTGTAGCCTGTACCACAGCCAGATTTACGCTTCCCGGATGAATGGACCCGGCGAAACTGATTGCGCTAACAAGCAAAAACAGAGGGAGCATGGCAGGAGGGTTAGTGAGCATGAACGCCCTGTTCGTGTTGAACTGTTGAGTAGGCAATCCCAAAATGTGGGGGCAAATCGATTCCTGAAAAAGCGTGCTGAACCGCTACCTGAATCAGGGCCATATGATGAATGGCATGCTCCATGTTATACAGCAATTCGCGGGCAATCGACGATGTTAGGCACAACGTACCTGCACCAGCAACCGACAGATCGGCTTCGAGCAGCAACGGTTGGTCCAGGTTGAGTTGGTGGATCAGTACATTAAGGTGCCCAATCCGGCGCAGGGCTTCGTCGGCCTGTCGTTCGAGCGGCAGATCGCGCTGACGTTGATCGTAGTTGAGCCTTCCGGTTTGCGGGCTTTTCACCAGCAGTTCATAAAACTCCAGAATATGCCGTACATGCCTGCCAATGGTGTTTCCCGACAGTACCGGTAACGCACGGGCATACTGCTCGTTGGTCAGTTGGCTAATTACGTTGGTGAGCTTCGCCAGTATATCGGCACTTGCTGCGGTCAGAGACATGGCAATGAAGGGGTTACTGGCAGGTGGAAATTGCAGTGCACTCATCTGCTGACTGGCTTTACCGTTTGTTTCCCCGATAGCCGCTGACCGAACCGATACACGATGATGCCCCACTGGAAGCGCGTCATCCAGAGAATGGTAGCACAGCTAACCGCAACCACGAGTGCCAGAAAAAACAGATAGCCCCCGTCGCCGAGTGTATCAATACCCAGCACAGTGAGGTGCGACAAAATAGCCCCAGCCATCACACCCAGTCCCAGGGCGGCACCAAACCAGCTTGTGCGCGGAATCAGAATGAGCACCGATGCAATCAGTTCAACCACGCCCGACCCAATCCGGCCCCAGGGTTCAACGCCCAGCATTGAGAAGATATAAACGGATTCGGGCTGACCCAGAAACTTGAAATACAGGGTCTGCAACAGAATGATAGCCGCTACCAATCGGGCAGCCCAAAGCAGGTACGTGAATGACTTTTTCATGTTTGATAGTTTTTGGAAGGGTCGTATGAGAATGAGCTACGAGGCTGAGCCCGTCAGTTTTGACCAGTTGGTATCTGCCTTCTTGTGAAGGTTCGCCTCGTCGCGGTTCCACTTGGTCAGGGTGTTGTTGATGAACGTGTGGTAGAACAGGAAGAGCTTCCCGTCCACGATCTTGAACGTTTCTGGATCGACCTCGACTTTCTCGCCAGCCGCGCCCATCGCGTAGGCACACCAGCCCCCGTACTGCGGTTCATATCGTTCGGGGTGTTCCTGGAAGGCTTTCAGATTGGCTACAGTCGAAAACCGGTAGGTGACATTTTTAATGCTGTAGCTCTGGGAAGCAATACCTTTTACCGCTTTTTTCTGGCTGAAATATGCCACGGGATCATAGCCCTGAATGGCTAGTCCATTGTCGAGATTGAACTGCTGTTTCCGCACCGCCGGATTTGATTGAGCAATACCCTGCAAGGAAGTGAGCATGGTAAACAGGAAGAGAGCGAGCGGCAATGTTTTCATGGTAAGGTCTGACTATCTATTGACGATTGGCAGAACCGATATTCCCGGTATGCCAACACAGACTACTTGCCAAATTCTATTCCAGTCAGTGCAAGAACTTGTAAAAAGCCTCTGATGCGCTGAAATCAACGAAAACAGCTCGTCATGAACGTACCTGCACCGTACCAAGCGGCTGTAATTTTCACGATATTTCGTAACCTTTACGAAATAACCGGGTGGCCAAATCAGCAGATACCTTCTTGGGGAACCAGTCCGAATCGCTCAAACAGCCACCTATAGCGCCTCAGGCTCTTTCTTGTGCACCAGCTATTCTTCGGACCGCGAATTGCGAGGTTAATCATATATTCGAACCGCAGATACGTACCTGTAAATCAGTGATTTTACCGAATGAAAGCTTCCTCCGCCATTCCATACAACGTGCTACGGCTCTCGCATTTCACCGTCGAGAATGCACTGGAGCCTATTTTACTATTCGATCGCGAAGGGCGAGTTAGCCGGGCTAATCAGGCAGCCTGCCATCAGCTTGGCTATTTGCCCACCGAGATCAGGCTACTCAACTACACGGATCTTCATACCGATACCAGCCCACTTGCGTTCGACGCCCTGTGGCAGTCGCTGGAGCAACAACATACACTAACTCTGGATCTGACTCAGGTACGTCGCGACGGCCAACAACGCCAGTCTGAAGTAGGTATGAATTTCGTCCGGTTAAACGACACCAACTACCTCTGCTGTTTTATACGCGACGTAACAGAACGGTCACAACTCGACGAAACACTCCGGTGCATTTCAGAAGGAACCGCCGCCGACATTGGAATGGATTTTTTTCAGTCGCTGGTTCAGCAATTGACTACCACCCTACACGTGCAATACGCCACCGTGACCGAATGCGCGAACCTCGACAGAACGCGCATCAGAACGCTGGCTTTCAGCGCCAATAGTACCCTTCTGGAAAATGTGGAGTACGACGTAGCGGGCACCCCCTGCGACATTGTGATGAGAGATCGTGACTTCTACTGCCCCACCGACGTAGCCATGAACTTCAGCCAGGGAGTTGGGCTGGAATCGTATTTGGGCGTACCCATCCACGATAAAGCCGGTGAAGTAATTGGGCACCTGGCCGTTAGTGACTCCCGGCCCATGACCAATCACCACAAGTACGTCGGTATTCTGCGGGTATTGGCCGCCCGGTCGGGGGCTGAAATTGGCCGGAAAGTAGCTGAAGAACGGCTATTGCACATTCAGGAACAACTGGAAGCAACCGTGGTGGCCCGCACACTTGAATTAGCCACGGCAAAAGAAGAGGCCGAAGCCGCCAACCGCGCCAAAAGCGATTTTCTGGCCACGATGAGCCACGAACTTCGCACACCGCTGAACGGTATCATGGGCTACACGCAACTCTTTAAACGAGACCCACAATTGACTGATAGTCAACAAAAAGGCGTAAAAGTCATGCACGACTGCGCCGAAAGCTTGTTGTCGCTCATCAACGATGTGCTGGACCTCTCGAAGATTGAAGCCCGCAAAATGGAAGTTCATGCCGAGGCTTTTTACCTGCCCGAACTGCTGCACAACATCATCCAGCAAATTCAGATTCGGGCCGACCAGAAAGGGCTTGTACTGGTAACGTACCTGGCCGATGACCTACCCGGCTGGGTAACTGGCGACGAGCGTAAACTTCGACAGGTGCTGCTCAATCTACTGGGTAATGCTGTCAAATTCACCCCGGCCGGCTCCGTTACATTTAGTGCTGAATGCTCAACCAACAACGTACCTGACTCCGAACTACCAGCCATTCTGTTTACCATTGAAGACACAGGGGTTGGCATTCCAGACGAACAACTGTCCACTATTTTTATGCCCTTCCAGCAGATTCGGGAGTCGGCTGATTTTGTGGAAGGCACTGGCCTGGGGTTATCCATTACCGACCAGCTCGTGCGCCTGATGCAGGGGCACCTCTACGTGGCAAGTCAGACAGGGCGGGGGACCCAGTTCAGACTTTCGCTGGCGCTCCCCGCTGTTACAGCCCAACCCGCCCTGCTACCAACCACGTCGACCACAAAAAGTGAAGAGACAATCGTAGGCTACGAGGGGGACCGGAAAACAATTCTGGTGGCCAATGACGCCTGGGAAAGTGGCTCTATTCTCACAAACCTGCTTCGGCCGCTGGGTTTTACGGTGATTGAAGTCACGGATGGCCGCGCAATCCATCAACAGGCGAAAGCCCACGCGCCTGATCTGATTCTGCTCGATTTGGCCATGCCCTATCAGGATGGATTCGAGGCCCTTACCCAGCTTCATACAGATACGGCCTTGACCAACACGAAAGTTTTCGCCTTTTCGGCGCGGGTTTTCGAGCAGGACAGGCAACAATGCCGGCAAGCCGGTTTCTCCGATTTTATCCCAAAACCGGTTGACCTAACCCTGTTACTTGCAAAAATTGGCCAACACTTGAACCTGACCTGGCAAACCAGCACCCTAACCGACGTAGCCGCCGGACCGCAAAGCACGCGCAAGCAGAACGTGCAGTGGCAATTACCTGGTCAGGCAGATCTGGAGGCACTGTATCGACTGGCCAGGATGGGTGATATCCAGGAAATTCTGATTCAGGTGGCCGACCTGGAAACGGCTTACCCGGCCTCCCAGCCATTTGTAGACCGTATTCGGCGGGCGGCCAATGACTTCGATACCCGCGCCATCAAAAAGTACCTTCAAACCTGCTTGAAAACGGCATGAACGCTTTCCCTGACGACGACAAAGCCGACAACATAGGTAGTCAGTCCACGATTTTGATCGTCGACGATATGCCCAACAACATCAGTGTGTTGTACGAGACCCTGACCCGGTTCCGGTATAAAGTGCTGGTGGCCCGTGATGGTAAAAGTGCGATTGAACAGGCTCAACTGGCGCACCCGGACCTCATTTTGCTGGATATTATGATGCCCGGTATGGATGGTTTCGAAACCTGCCGCCGCCTGAAACAGATCGATACCACACAGCCAATTCCGGTGCTGTTCATGACGGCCCTTTCCGAAACCATCGACAAGGTAAACGGCTTCAACATGGGCGCGGTCGATTACATCACCAAACCATTTCAGTTACAGGAAGTGCTGGCCCGGATCAACACTCACTTGACGTTGAGGCGCTTACACTGCGAACTTGAAACCGCCAACGCTTTACTGGAACATCGGGTTGCCGAACGAACAGCCCAGTTGTCAGCTGCATTGACCGAAGTGGAGCAACTCAAAAACAAGCTGCAAGCCGAAAACACGTACCTGCGCGATGAACTGAAACAAAGCATCCGGTTTGAGGAAATCGTTAGTCAGAGTAAAGCATTTGGTCGGGTGCTTCTGCAAGTCGAGCAGGTGGCTCCTACGAATACGTCGGTGCTGATTCTTGGCGAATCGGGTACCGGTAAGGAACTGCTGGCGCGGGCCGTTCACAACCGGAGCAGCCGAAAGAACAAGACGCTGGTTAAGATCAACTGCGCCGCCCTGCCCGCCACCCTCATCGAAAGCGAACTTTTCGGCCATGAAAAAGGCGCATTTACGGGTGCTACCACGCAAAAAACCGGTCGATTTGAGCTAGCCGACGGCGGCACTATTTTCCTCGACGAAATTGGCGAAATGCCGATTGACTTACAGGCCAAACTCCTGCGGGTATTGCAGGAAGGCGAGTTTGAACGGGTAGGCAGCTCCAAAACACTGAAGGTGAATGTTCGGGTGATTGCGGCAACGAACCGGGATCTGGAAAAAGAGATCAACGAGGGTCGATTCCGGGAAGATTTATACTACCGGCTCAACGTGTTCCCGATCCTGAGCCTGCCCCTGCGTGAACGAAAAGAAGACATTCCGCTACTGGTCAGACACTTCTGCGACAAACACGGCCCCAACATCGGCCGTCGGATCGAGATCATTGCACCGCAGGTTTTGGAAATGCTCATGGACTACCATTGGCCGGGCAATATCCGCGAACTTGAAAACGTCATCGAACGGTCGCTGATTATTTCGCCGGGCCGGAAACTGGAACTAGGCGACTGGTTACGCCGAAAAAACAACCTGCCTAAAAAGACCGGATTGATCTCCATGGAGGAGTGTGAGCGAAACCACATTCTGGCCGTGCTGGAACACACCCGCTGGAAGGTCAGTGGAGAGAACGGAGCCGCCAAAATCCTCGATATGATACCAACGACGCTGGACTCCCGCATGAAAAAACTGGGTATCCAGCGTCCGACCTAGCCAGGTACGTCCTGTTAGCTCACTACTCTGTATAGTTAACTCCTAGACGTCGATTGGCAACACTTTTGTCATCCCGATTTAACGGAACATTTACGAAATATCGTAAAACACAAGCACAAGAAGTGGCAACAAATTTAATTCAACTTGCTGACTTACAACACATTGAATCTATCTCAAATACTGGTACACCACTTGTACATAGCTCGGTAGATATCCTACTGACTCATGTGCACTGCCACTTACTTCCCGCTCACTGATAACGGCTTTATACTGACCCACAGCCGCGACGAAAGAGTGCTTCGCCCGTCGGCACTGCAGCCGAAGACGTATCGAATTAATGAGCAGGACATAACGTTTCCAAAAGACCCGCTGGGGCAAGGCACCTGGATTGCCGCCACGGCCTCAGTGTCGGTGTGTTTGCTCAATGGTGCCTTTACGGCGCACGTACCTACACCGCCCTATAAACACAGCCGAGGGCTGGTGATCCCCCATTTCTTCGCGTATTCGTCGATCGACCACTTCTCAGATACGTATGATTTCGAGGGCATTGAGCCATTTACGTTGCTGATCGCAACAGTAGGTCGTCTGGTCGAATTGCGCTGGAATGGCAGTCGGTTGTTCATGCATGACAAAGACCCAGACCGCCCCCATATCTGGTCGTCGTTGACGCTCTACTCGCCCATTATCATTGCACAGCGCGAAGATTGGTTTCGTGACTGGCAGCATCAGCACCCTAACCCGACTGTCGACTCAATCCGATGGTTTCATCAAAACGCCGGTGATGGCGACTCAACGAATAGCGTGCGTATGAACCGTAACAATGAGTTGCTTACGCTCAGCCTCAGCAGCATTGTTCATCAGGAAGCGCAGGTCGAGTTCATTTACAAAGATTTCACTCAGCAGTCGCTTACCCACACCCTCATCCGTCCGTCGTATGCAACCGCTTAGCTCACCTATTACTAGCCGGCCTGGTCTACGGCAATTTTTGCTGGCACGTCTACCCTTTTTCAGGCTGAATAGCCCATTTTTCATACGGCTTCGGCACTGGGAGTACTGGCCGTTTGAGGTGGTTTACGCACCTATTGTCTTGTACTGGCTTTGGCTATCAATCAAAGCGCGTTCCCTGTTCTTTTTTTCGGCGGCCAACCCATCCATCGAAACTGGTGGCTTGCTGGGCGAATCCAAAATCGACATCCTTGACCGGATTAGCGATGCGTTCAAACCAAAAACGGTATTTGTTTCGGCAGCTACCCACACAGAAGCCCTGTTCACCAGGATCGACGAGTTGGGCTTAACGTACCCACTTATTGCCAAACCAAACGTCGGCGAGCGCGGCTGGCAGGTCGAAAAGCTGACCGACTGGACAGGCGTAATCAAGTATGTGCAGAGTCACTCGTTTGATTTTCTGCTTCAGGAATACGTAGACGAGCCGCTTGAACTCGGCGTCTTTTATTACCGAATGCCGGGACAGTCGCAGGGCGTGGTATCGTCCATTGTTCAGAAAGAATTTTTGACTATTCGGGGGAACGGGCGCAACTGCATTGAGGAGTTGATCCACCAGAATGAACGGGCTATCCTTCAGTTACCAGTCCTGACACATACGCTCGGCCACCGTTTTCAGGAGATTCCGGCGATTAACGAAACCATCACGCTCGTCGGAATAGGCAATCACTGCAAAGGCACCAAATTCCTGAATGCCAACCACCTGATTACGCCTGAACTCACAGCAGTTTTTGACCAGATCAGTCAGTCTATCGACGGTTTTTACTTTGGCCGCTACGATCTGCGCTGTCGGAGCATCGCTGATCTACACGCAGGTCAGCACATCCGAATCATGGAACTGAACGGGGCCGGGGCTGAGCCGGCGCACATCTACCAGCCCGGTTTTTCGCTTCCGGAAGCCTACCGGGTTTTGTTTCACCACTGGCGCGTACTCTACGACATCAGCCGCGAAAACAACCGTCGGGGCATTGCCTACATGACCTTCCGCGAGGCCCTACGCTTCTGGAAGCGTAGCCGGAAACAATAAATTCTGACCTTCAAAGCATTGGTGGTTTATAAAGCTTCGCGCTACGTGCCCTTCGACAGGCTCAGGGTAACAAGCTCACCCAAGTTCGTCATTCACATCTGGATGTGAGTTGTCACCCTGAGCCTGTCGAAGGGCTACGCGAAAGCGATACACTCTTTACTTCACCCAAATCTGTTTCAACGCATCTTCGGCAGGTTTGCCTTGTGGGCTAAACGCATCACGTTCGCGGTGATTACCACCGGGCCTGTTGCGTTCGAGCATAAACCACTTCCAGAGAAAACCGCCCGCAAACCACGGCTGCGGGCTCAACGCCTCATAAAGCGCCGTGTAGGCGTTTGCCTGTGCCTCCAAATTAGGCTGGCAGTCCGTCTCGGATTCCCAGGGTGTTTTTGCCGTGTAGTCGCAGGAACGGTAGCCAAACTCCGTGAACAGGATCGGTTTCTGGTACGTAGCACTGAGCGCAGCGAGTTCGGCAATCGGTTTTTTCCAGCCGCGCACCATCGCTTTCACTGAGGGCGTTTTGGCATCGGCGACCGGGAAATAAGCATCAACGCCGATGTAATCGAGCTGATCCCAGAAGGGCAGTTTATCGTAGCGATCCCAGTTGGCGGCGTAGGTCAGTTTGCCTTTATAAATCTTCCTGACATCGATTATAAGTTGTTTCCAGAAATCGGGCCGGGCTATGGCAAACTTGTCGAGTTCGGTGGTGATGCAATACAGATCCACTTTCAGCGAATCGGCGAGACGGGCGTGACCAAGCACGTACCCGCGATAATCGGCCTCGAACGATTGCCAGTCGGCTTCTTTCTCGAAAGCCAAGTCGAGGTGTGAGCCGCCCATCATCCAGACGTGCGGTTTCAGCATCACTTTAAGTCCCTGCGCCCGCGCCATCTGCACGGTTTCGGCCACGCCATCGGGCGTTTCGCCCCACCATTGTCCACCACGCCGTTCGCCCGGAGGGCGGTTGCCATGCCAGAAAAAATGCGGATCATCTTTCCGACAGAAGCCATAGGGCACCACCGCCACCCAGGTTCCGCCATCGGCTTGCAACACGCGCAAGGTAGAATCGTTGGGTTTACGGGGCGGCGCTACCAGATTGGCACCTCTAATCGGTTCACCTACATGCCGGAAAGGCGGCTGATTCTGGCAGGACGCGACCAGACAGAGGCACAACAAACAGACGATGTTTGTAAGTTGACTTATAGGATTTGGGTAGATTGCAGGCATACTTCCTCGTTTCATCAACAGCTATGATTACCACCTCCGTTTTCGACTTATTTAAAATTGGTCCCGGCCCGTCGAGTTCGCACACCATTGGCCCCATGAAAGCGGCCTTTGATTTTGTGCAACGACTCGCCAAGTTAAGCCCTGATCAGTTGATAAAAGCCGATTCTATTCATATTCACCTCTACGGTTCACTCAGTGCCACCGGCAAAGGCCACGGCACCGACCGGGCCATTGTGGCGGGTTTATTGGGCTGGCAACCCGAAACCACCGACCCCGACGCCCTGAATAAAATCCTCCGCGACCCTGCCATAACGTACCCCGTTCAGGTTGGCGACAATGTCATTCCCATCAGCGCGGCATCGTTTCATTTCGAACGGGTTCGCTACGAATCGCCGCATGCCAACACAATGGTACTTAAACTGACCAGCGGCGACAAGTTACTGACCAGCGAAGAATATTACTCTATTGGCGGGGGTTTCATCATTCGCAAGGGCGACTCGTCCGACGCCAGTAAACATACCAAGGTGCCGTACCCCTACAGCACCATGAAAGAATTGAAAGCCCACTTGACCCAATCGGGCCTGCCACTGGCTGAGGTGCTTCTGGCCAATGAAATGGCGGTTTCCGGCCGGTCACTGCGCGATGTAAACCTCAAGCTTGACCAACTCATCGACGCCATGCACAAGGCCGTTCGGCGGGGGCTTCGTCACCGGGGTACGTTGCCGGGAACGATCAAACTTCGCCGAAAAGCTCCTGTATTATTCCAGCAGGCACGTTCGCTGTCGCAAAGTGCCGATAGTTTTCTGATTTTCCTGAATGCGTACTGTTTAGCTGCCTCAGAAGAGAACGCGGCGGGCGGTATTGTTGTCACGGCCCCAACCTCGGGCGCTTCGGGCGTTATTCCGGGACTAACGTACCTGGCCAAGCATCATTTTCACTATAGCAAAACCACCCTGCGCGAAGGCATGCTGGCCGCCGCGGCTATAGGTTTTCTGGTCAAACATAACGCCAGTATTTCGGGGGCAGAAATGGGCTGTATGGGCGAAATCGGCACCGCCTCGGCGATGGGGGCGGCGTTCCTCACGCACTGCGCGGGCCACAGCATCGACGCCATTGAATCGGCCGCCGAAATTGGCATCGAGCATCACCTCGGCATGACCTGCGATCCGATTGGTGGGTACGTTCAGATTCCGTGCATCGAACGGAATGCCATGGGTGCCGTGAAAGCCTACAACGCCTTCCTATTAGCCTCGTCAGGCGCACCAGGCATGCAGAAAATCTCGCTCGACGCGGTCATCAAAGTCATGAAAGCCACCGGCCGCGACATGTCGACTAAATACAAAGAAACCTCCGAAGCAGGGTTGGCGCTGAGTGCGACGGAATGTTAACAAAGAAGTTCAAAGTTTAACGTTTAATGTCTAAAGTTGCTGTGCTAGATTCTGATAAGTGCTTGACCAACTCAATTGGTTAAATGTCATAGTTTGGTAGCATGTCTTAATCAGGCAGCGCTTTTGTCATCCCGACGACAGGAGGGATCTTGGCGTTCCTGCTGAGAGGGCCTGGCACCTTTAAAAGGAACGCCAAGATCCCTCCTGTCGTCGGGATGACAAAAGCGTTGCGGCAGAGCCACTTTGAACATTGAACTTTGGACTTTGAACTCCTATTAAATCTGCACCAAATGCACAATCACTTCAGCGGATTTTTGCATGTCCTGAACGGAAACCCATTCCTGCCGGGAGTGGAACGCGTGTTCACCGGCGAAGATATTGGGGCATGGAAGGCCCATAAACGATAAGCGGGAACCATCCGTGCCGCCCCGAATGCTGCGGCGGTTTGGCGTCAGTCCGGCGCGGCGAATGGCTTCCAGCGCGTTTTCGACAACAGCGGGGTGCCGGTCGAGCACCTCTTTCATGTTCCGGTATTGTTCGGTTACCGAGAAGGTAGCCGTTGAGTTTGGGTAATCGGCCAGTACCTTGTTCAGTAGGTTCTGAAGCATGGTTTCGAGTTCGTGAAGGCCCGTCGTAGTGAAATCACGCACGATGAATCCAAGCACGACCCGATCCTGATTGCCTTCGATATGGGTTGGATGCACAAAGCCCTCTTTCCCTTCCGTGGTTTCGGGCGACAGGCGTTTTTGCGGAAGACCCGCTAGAATATCGCCCGCAATTTTCAGCGCATTTTCCAGCTTACCTTTCGCAAAACCTGGGTGCGTACTCACGCCCTGGATCACGATTTTAACGCCGTCGGCCGAGAACGTTTCGTCTTCCAACGTACCCAGCGACTCACCGTCGATGGTATAGCCATAGGCCGCATCGAGCTTGGTCATGTCGATGTTGGCCGTTCCTTTGCCCACTTCTTCGTCGGGTGTAAACAGAATCCGAATGCGCCCGTGGGGTACGTCCGGGTTGGCCATCAGGAACTCGGTCGCCGCCATGATCGCGGCTATGCCCGACTTATTATCGGCTCCCAACAATGTGGTGCCACTGGCCGTAATAATGTCATTACCGATCTGAGCCGCCAGGTCAGGGTGATCGGTCTGCCGAATAACGATGGGCAAATCACCTGCTTCGGCTACGTCCGGCAACACGATGTCCCGACCGTCCCACTGATAGTGAATAATCGGTTTTACACCGGCTCCAGTCACGTCGGGCGACGTATCCATGTGGGCACAGAAACAGATTGTTGGTCGGTCTTCTATACCTGGCGTGGCGGGAATGGTGGCGTAGATATAGCCAAAATCGTCCAGTTCAGCGTCGCTGATGCCCAGTTCGAGCAGTTCCTGCACCAACACGCGGCCGAGGTCTTTCTGCTTCTCGGTGGTTGGACTAGCATCTGAATTCGGATCTGATTGGGTGTCGATCTGAACATATCGGAGAAAACGGTCGGTCAGGGTTTCGGGGTTGATCATAACGAAGAGCGGTTAGGCCTGTAAAATAGTGGCCAGATCGGCTGGCGAGTAATTAACACTTTTCAGCGTTTTATGGTCGGCATCCCGGAAAACAAGGTATTTACCTTCCGATTCTTTGTAGTGACACGGAAACCCTTTTGCGGTATACTGCGCCACGGTTGCTTCGGCTTCTTCGATGGTCAGGCAGGCTTTGCTCATGTTCGAGCGCTGCACTTCGTTGAAAAGCGCATTGAATTTGTCGCCCAGGCCAAATTCCAGCACAGCACCCGACAACACGTATTGCAGATCGCATAACGCATCGGCAATTTCAACGATGTTTTCGTCGGCAATGGCCTGGCGCAATTCGTCCAGTTCTTCGGCAAGCAACGAGATACGCAATCCGCAGCGGGCATCTGATGGAATTTGGGGTGAATCGAGAACAGGCGCGTGAAAGGTACGGTGGAACTCAGCCACGGCATTCAGTGAATCGGGAGACGTCATAGTTGGTCAATTGTCGGCAGGGTGAAGCCGGAGGAAGATTAAAATGTAGTGGGTAACAGATTGGTTTTAATAAGCTTAATGGCAATGGCGAGCAGGATAATACCAAATATTTTGCGAAGCACTTCCAGTCCACCGGGGCCGATGCGGTCTTCGAGCCATTCCGATGATTTCAGTACGGCATAGATCAGTACCAGATTCAGGACAATACCGACCAAAATATTAACGGTCTGGTATTCAGCCCGTAGTGAGATGAGTGTGGTCAACGTACCTGCACCAGCGATCAGCGGAAACGCGATAGGCACAATGTGCGTAGCCCCACCCGACTCGATCTCCGATTTGAAGATGGTCCGCCCCAGAATCATTTCCAGCCCAATCAGGAAGATGATCAGGCCACCGGCTACGGCAAATGAGGCGACATCGACCCCGAAGAGCTTCAGGATTCGTTCACCAACGAACAGGAAAACGATCATCAGCACACCCGACACGATGGTGGCGCGCTCTGACTCAATTTTGCCGGTTTTCTTACGCAGATCGATCAGGACAGGCAGCGAACCAAGAATATCGATCACGGAGAAAAGGATCAGCGTGACGGAAATGATTTCTTTAAAAACGAGCATATGTGTAGGGCCGAAGCTCCAGCTTCGGTAGTAATTGACAGGCCTTGACTACCGAAGTTTCAGCTTCGGTGCTACTCGGAAAAAGTCTTTCAGTTCACTAATTTCTTCATCCGAAATGGCGGGGAAGTTAGCGATTCGGAACGTAGTATCTTTCCAGTCGCCGTATCCATTTCCGAGCAACAATCCGGCCTGTTTGGCGGCTTTCTTTACCGCCGCAATATCGGCCTCGGCTCCTGTAATGGCGATGACCGTATCAGACTGCAAATCCGGTTCATCGACCAGCACCTGGAAAGGCGAGTCAGCCATTTCCTGCTCGAAAAAACGGTACCAGTCAGCAGCGCGGCGCGTTGTGATGGCGTCTACCTCAACGATGTTGGGCACCTGCTCCATCACGCGATTCAGCAGATAGATTCCTAACCCGTTCGGCGTGTAGGGCGTTTGGAATTTCTGGAAATTTTCGTGCAGGAAAAGCAGGCTATTGTAGTGGTTGTTTTCGCCAATTTCTTCGGCCCTTTGCAATGCCCGTGGCGAGTAGATCAGCACCGCCAATCCGGCCGGTAAACCAAAACACTTCTGCACCGACGCGAACCACACATCGGCCAACGTCCAGTCGAGCACAATACCGGCCATCGACGAAACGGCATCGACGGCGATAAGCGCATCCGGAAAATCTTCCCGAAACTCGACCAGAACCGGCATACGTACCTGCGTTCCATTAGATGTTTCGTTTTGCACCACACACAACACATCGGCTTCGTCGGGCTGGGTCATGGGTTTCAGCCGATGAGCATACTCCTTCCACTTTTTGCCAAACGCGCCGCTGTATGGGTGCAGGCTCGTCTGTTTCGTCAGCGATTGCGCTACGATCTCCCAGCATTCGGTAGCCGACGACACCAGGGCAACGTGGTAGTTTTCAGGTACGTTAAGTTTTTGCCGAACGCCCCGGATAGCCCCTTCCGTAACGGCCATAAACTCAGGGCTACGGTGGTTCATGCTCACGATGCCCGACGCGCAAGCCTCCGCCGCGTAGCTGCCCACCTGCGGGTAAATCTTAGAAGGACCAGGGTAGAAGGTTGTCATGGTAGAGAATTAAGAATTGAGAATTAAGAATTAAGCCGGTCCGCCGTTGCGGTGGCTCTGCTAAACAACCAACGTATCTATTAGCAGAGCCACCGCAACG
>NZ_JBGGWF010000008.1:0-256110 GCF_041321135.1 Fibrella aquatica
GAAGCTCCAGCTTCGGTAGTAGAAAATAACTAGTCTACTACCGAAGCTGGAGCTTCGGCGCTACAACATACGTACCTAGCTTGCTACAACTGGCTCAGGTCCAGCGAGAAATTGGTTAATATATTCTCCCCTTCCAACGATTGAACGCCTTCAGTGACTGTAATGGTGGAATCTGGTTTATATACGTATGCTGTTTTGGTGCTGGGATCGATGAGCCAGCCTAACTGGCATCCATTTGCCATCCAATCGTCCATCTTCTGCTGAGCATCGGTCAGCCGGTCAGAGGGGGAGCGTAGTTCAAGTACAAAGTCAGGGCAGAGGGGCACAAAACGACGGCGCTCTTTCTCAGTCAATGCCTCCCAGCGTAACCTGCTGATGCCCGCTACGTCAGGCGACATGACAGATGTATCAGGAAGCCGGAAAGCCGTCGATGAGTCAAAGAAGTAGCCCCACTTCGACTGCCTATTCCAGATCACAAAGTCTGCACCAATTTCTATATTCCGGTTACCCGTTTCGCCACCTGTTAAACTCATAAAAATGATGTCGCCGTTTTTCCGGCGCTCAAATCGTAACCCCGGATTGTCCTGACAGAAACGGAAGAATTCATCATCGTTCATCCGCAAATCTTCCGGAAAGTGCACACGTACCGTTTCCATAGAGTAAATTTACTTGATTATCTTAAATCGTAGCAATGCTTCGCTCGGTGCCTTCGGTCAGATCGGCTGGTAGTTCGTCGGTTGGGGGCGAGACGGTGTCGTTAAAGAGTTGGGCCTTCATTACGTCGGCTTCGCTGATATTGAAAAAAGCAACTTGCATATCAAAAGGCTCAGCGCCTTCGGCCGGTTCACACTTTTTGTATGTACCGTCTTCCTGTAAATCATAGGCATTGACGGTATCGCGCAGGTTGTATTCCAGAATCATAATGGCCTGTTGACGTACCCGAACATCGGCCAGATAGAATAGTGACTCAATGCGGCGGTCGAACGAGCGTACCATAGCGTCGGCACTGCCGCCGTATATTTTGGGCTCACCGGCATTATGGAAGTAAAACAGCCGGGTGTGTTCCAGGTAGTTGCCGACAATTGACCGTACTGTGATGTTTTCGCTGAGTCCTTTACGGCCGGGACGAAGGCAGCATATACCTCTGACAATTAATTGAATAGGTACGCCCGCTTGTGAAGCACCATACAATTCGTCGATGATCGTTTTGTCTTCTACCGAATTGATTTTGATGCAGATTCCGCTGGGCAAGCCACGCCGGGCCAAATCAGCTTCGGCCCGAATCAGGTCAATCAACTGATTGCGCATGTCGCGCGGGGCGGTAATCAGGTATTGGTAACCACTTGGCAATGAATGACCGGTGATTACATTGAAGAACTCCGAAATATCGCTGGTATACGTCTCATTGGTGGTTAGCAGGCCAATGTCGGTATACATCCGGGCGGTGTCTTCGTTGTAGTTACCACTCGACAGGTGGGCGTACCGAACTACGCGACTGCCTTCATTCCTGACAACCAGCAATAGTTTGGTGTGTGTCTTGAACCGGCTGATGCCGTAGATCACAAAACAGCCCGCTTTTTGAAGTCGTTGTGCTTCGCGGATGTTGTTTTCCTCGTCAAATCGCGCTTTCACCTCGAATAGTACCGACACGTGTTTGCCATTCTCGGCTGCTTTCAGAAGGGCCTCTGTGATGCGCGATCGTTTGGCCAACCGGTACACGGTCAGCTTAATAGCCAGTACATGCGGGTCTTCTGCGGCCTGTTCCAACAACTGAAGTACGGGCTCGAAATTGTTGTACGGATGGTGCAACAGAATATCATGCTCGCGGATAGCCTCAAAAATATCGTTGATTTTGTCGCGTTCCAGTCCAACGGGCGCTACCGGTGGAATAGGTGCAGGCATATCATTTTTAAACTCCGGGTGCCGGATAATCTGCCAAAGACTGGTGAAATCGATTAATGAGCCGGCCTCGAAGAGGTTTGTATCATCAATCTCCCAACGTTTCTTCAACAAGCTTATCATCCACGACGAAGCCGGCGACTCAATCTGGCCGGCCTCAATTTCAACCCGAACAACCCGACCCAACCGGCGATTTTTGATCTTCTGCTTGATTTCGTCTAGGAAGTCGGCTTCAACATCGTCGTTTTCTTCCAACGTGAAATCACCATTCCGCGAAATACGAAACATGTTCACCGATGAAATTTCGACGTTGCGGTAGAGTTTGTTCAGGTGCTGACGAACAATTTCTTCAATGGGAAGAAAGAGAATGGCTTCGTCGCGCTCAAACGTCATGAAGCGGGGCAAATTGGCTGGAATTTGCACAAACGACAGTCGATGATTATCGCTATCATCGTCGGGAGTGAGGTCGCGGAAATCACCGGCGGGTGTAAAGGTTACGACCCCGAAAATGAGCACTTTAGCCAGCAACACCGGAAACGTATGCGTGTAATCATACAGCATCGGCGTCAGCGTCGGAAAAATAGTCCGGTCAAAATAACTGGCTGCCTGTTCCTGTTCGGCTTCGGTCAGATCGGCATACTTAACCAGAGCCAGCCCGTTCTCGGCAAATAAGGGCAGTAACTGTTCTTTAAAAACCGTCTGCTGGTCAAGATTGAACTGCTGCATGGCTTTAAACAGCGTCTTCTTGAATGGCACTTCACGCAACCCCGAATAATCGACACGCTCTTTATGGTAATCCAGGTAGTTGTACAGGCTCCCGATGCGAATACTGAAAAATTCGTCAGCGTTTGAATCGGTGATAGCCAGGAACTTAAGCCGTTCCATAAGCGTCCGATTGGGGTTACGTACCTGATCCAGTACGCGCTCATTAAACTTCAGCCAGCTTAAATCGCGGCTTATATAATCGCTTTGTTCAATCAGCGTACTAACACGTTCGGCCGATTTTGCCGGGCTGAGATTACTGCCTGCGTCGGTAGTGGCGGGGCGGCTTGTCAGGCGGGAAACGAGGTGACCGATCAGGTTACGGCCGCGTTGAGGTTGGTCGGAGTTACGCATAAGGCAATGGTATAGGACGACAAGGCAAAAATAGACTACTTTGGCAACGCGCGAATCCGGTAATTTGATCAATCAATGCGTGTTACCCTTTTGTTACGTAACAAAAAACCGGGTCTTTCGACCCGGCTTTTTCTGCTAAACGTCTATTTTGGCGTATTTCGCATTTCGTTCAATAAAATCACGGCGGGGCGGCACTTCATCACCCATCAGCATGGAGAACACATGGTCGGCGTCGGCGGCTGATTCGATGGTTACTCGTTTCAAGCTGCGTTGCGAGGGGTCCATGGTGGTTTCCCAAAGCTGCTCGGCGTTCATCTCACCTAAGCCCTTGTACCGCTGAATGTTAACAGCTTCTTCACGGCCGCTACCAGCTAGTTCGCGCACGGCTGTTTCGCGTTGTGCTTCTGTCCAGCAGTAGCGTTGCTCTTTGCCTTTTTTCACGAGGTAGAAAGGCGGCTGAGCAATGTAGAGATATCCATTCTCGATCAGGGCGCGCATGTTGCGGAAGAACAGCGTCAGCAAAAGCGTGCGGATGTGACTTCCATCAACGTCGGCATCGGTCATAATAATGATCTTATGGTACCGAAGCTTTTCGAGGTTCATCTCGGTTTCGCCCGTCTCTTTATTCTTCTCAAGACGTACCCCCAGAGCGGTCCAGATGTTCTTAATTTCCTCGTTCTCGTAGATCTTGTGTTCCATGGCTTTCTCTACGTTCAGGATCTTACCCCGAAGCGGCAGAATAGCCTGGTACGCGCGGTTGCGGCCCTGCTTGGCTGAACCGCCAGCCGAGTCACCTTCTACCAGATACAGTTCGCAAACGCGAGGGTCTGTATCCGAGCAGTCGGCCAGTTTACCGGGAAGTCCCATACCGCCCATGAAGTCCTTGCGGTCGGTCATAATGCGCGAATAGGCCAGATCGGCAGCGATACGAGCCTGAGCTGAGATCAATACTTTCCGGACAATGGCCTGCGCGATCTTCGGATTTTCTTCGAGCCACATTTCCAGTGTCTCGCCCACCGCCTGACTTACCGCACTCACCACATCCTGGTTACCCAGTTTGCCTTTCGTTTGGCCCTCAAACTGTGGTTCCTGTACCTTCACCGAGATCACGGCAGTAAGGCCCTTACGGAAGTCGCCTCCCTCAAATTTGACTTTGCTCGAGTTCTTTGGAATCAGCCCTGGGTTCTTCTCCAGGTACCGACCAAATACGCGCGTGATGGCAGAACGGAAGCCCTGGACGTGCGTACCTCCCTCGTGCGTATTGATGTTGTTCACATACGACTGCACGTTCTCGCCTGCTTCCATATTGTAGAGCATGGCTACCTGTACGGGCGTGGTGTACTTTTCGTTCTCGATGTAGATCGGCGCCATGTTGTCGAGCGACTGACGTGATTCATCAAGGTACTTCACAAATTCGCTCAGACCACCTTCCGAGTGGAAATCGGCCGTGAACAGCGGGTTCCCTTCTTCATCGAGTTCGCGCATGTCGGTGAGCGAAATGCGAATGCCTTTGTTGAGGTACGCTAGTTCGCGCAGACGACCGGCAACGGTATCGAAGCGATAGACCGTTGTTTCGGTGAAGATTGTTTCATCGGGTTTAAAGTGAACGGTCGTTCCGGTATCGGTAGCTGTACCGATTTCGCGCACTTCGTATTGCGGCTTGCCAATGCTATACTCCTGATCGTACGCTTTGCCGTCGCGGTGCACTTCCACACGAAGCATGGTTGAGAGTGCATTGACGCAGGATACACCTACGCCATGCAGACCGCCCGATACTTTGTAGGTGTCTTTGTCGAATTTACCACCGGCGTGGAGCACGGTCATTACTACTTCGAGTGAGTTGCGACCGGTTTGTTTGTTGTAACCAACCGGAATACCCCGGCCGTTATCTCTAACTGTAATTGAATTGTCGGCATTAATCGTGACCAGAATGGTGTCGCAGTGGCCGGCCATGGCCTCATCAATGGAGTTGTCAACAACCTCCCAAATCAGGTGGTGCAGGCCTTTCACTCCTACGTCGCCAATGTACATGGCCGGGCGTTTCCGAACAGCCTCTAAGCCTTCGAGTACCTGAATGTTATCGGATCCATATTGGCCATTGGGATTGGCAACTTCTTCCTCCATTTCGGTGTCAACAGCGTCGTTTGTCATGCGGTATTTGAATGTGTTTATAGCGGAAAAGCGGGTCCCGGTAAAGCCGAAAACGGGCATTTTGCCTGCCTCTATCTAGCTTGTAAAAATACAAAAAATGTCGATCATTTCCCAGTGAAATGTCAAGCTATGTCCCTCTAAAGTGAAGTTTTTGGTGGACCTTTATGCGTTCGTTTAACAGGCGTTAAGCAAGGGTCTGAATGAGGCTGTTTACGCCCTGTCTGGTATTGTGCCGTTAAGTCAGAAATTGTATGGCTACTACCACACCTCTCTGAATACCGGCAAGGGCTGATAAAATCTAGGAGAAATAGCTGCTTGGGGTACGTTCGGTGTTGAAAAGGTGCACTAGCTCAACTAAACAGCTAAAGAGAAAGACTAGAGCAGTAGTAGGTTATATACATAAAATTGTATTAAAAAAAGAATATACAGTAGTAACTAACTATAAATTAGCATTTTAAAATTTGTGAAATATAATTTTGCACTAAATCAAAACAAAACATCATATGCCTATTGCCAAGCAGTTCCTGAAAAGTAAGCCGGTTGCCAAAGTAACGTTTGAACTTCCTGCCGAGGCCGTAAATGGTGCCAAGGTGGTATCGCTTGTTGGTGATTTCAATGATTGGGATGTAAACGCTCAGCCCCTGAAGAAGCAGAAAGATGGTTCTTTCAAAGCTACGGTTGAACTGCCAATCGGTACCGAATACCAATACCGGTTCATCATCGACGGTGAAACCTGGGCTAACGACTGGGCCGCCGACAAATACGTAGCCAGCCCCGTATCGACCGAAGAAAACTCGGTGGTTATCTTGTAAGAGACAAGAAAGAAGAGACAAGAAACGAGATGGCTCTGCTGATGCACCATATGGTACGTCGGCAGAGCCTTCTTGATTCTTGTCTCTTCTTTCTTATCTCTTAACCAGCAAAGCTATCTGACTCTACGTACGCCTTAATTAGCGCCATTTCACCTTCCTTACCGGGCATTGAATTGCCGTGTTCCATGCCGAAGATAAATGTGCGGTTGCTGGCTTTGGCTTTGTTGTAAATATGCTTGAAAATGTTTTTGTAGTTGATTTCGCCCGTGGTTGGCTCTTTCCGGCCGGGGTTATCGCCCATCTGAAAATACCCGATCTCATCCCACGTCCAGTCGATGTGAGGAATGATGTGCCCTTCGTTTTTCTGCATGTGGTAAATGTCGAAGAGAATCTTGCAGGCGGGGCTGTTCACGGCCCGGCAAATCTCATAGGTCTGGTCAGACGTCCGCAGGAACAGATTGGGCGTATCGCTCAGCGGTTCGAGTACCATGGTTAGGCCCGCAGGAGCCAGAATGTCAGCCCCCCGACGTAGTGCATCAATCACATTCCCCGTCTGAATACCGATGGGCAGGTTTCGCTCGAAATCGCCCGGCACAACCGTCATAAATTTAGCGTTACAGCGTTTGGCGGTTTCTACAGCCCGACGGCATCCGTTTAGGAAAATATCGACGTGCTCCTTTTTACTAGCTGCCAGCGTGTTTTGGCCGTTGCCTCCTTTGTCGACCACAAACACGCCCATTTTCATACCGAGGCGGTCTAGTTCCTTGCCGATTTTTTCCTGCATGGCGGGTTCACGGCCCATCATGCCATTGTCTTCCAGAGCCATAAATCCCTGATCAGCCATGAATTTAAGCTGGTCGATCGGGTCTTTCCCCGCGCTGTTTTCGAACATCCCAAAATGAGGGGCATAGTCGAGCTTGAACTTGTTTTTTCCGGCTACAACGGGCAGTGCTGGTGTTTTTGCCTGTGGCCTAACGGCTGCCTGAACTACCGACGTACCTGTGAAGGCTATACCTGTTGCTCCCAGAGCTGTCTTTAGAAAATCCCGGCGTTGGGTCATAGAGGGAAGGTTTAGAAAATAAAAGTTGTAAAAATCAATGCTTATCAATTCGTCGGGCAATAGCGTTTACGTGGTCTATCGACACGTCGGCGATCTCTGCAATTTCCAAATGACTTAAGCTGCCCTTACGAATCATCTTCTCGATAATCAGGTCAATGCCCTGCTCAATACCTTGTTCGATACCTTGTTCGATACCTTGTTCGATACCCTGTTCAACGCCTAACTCGATGCCTTTCTCAATTCCCTTATTAACTCCCTGCCTGAAACGGACATCCGTCTCTAAATCATAAACCAATGCCATTTTCTCGGAAATTTTGATGGTTAATTGCTGCAAGTTACGCAGATTAGAAAGTATTTCGAGTTGCTTGATGTACCGTTTGAGCTTCAACGAACGGGGTACTAATTCGCTGAGTTTTGAAACGATTGCTTCCAGAACATCATCGGCTTTATCCTGTTTGAAATCGCCTAGCACAGTGAGTAGTACTTCTTCCGGTACTGATGAATTTAAGAATAGGTGATAATCGACCTCGGAAGCATTAATCAATTCATACCTAAACGAGAGTGTTGTGTGGAAGAGATGCGATTTCATCTTCGACATCCCTCCGCCAATGTAAAATACATATTGCTTGACGGGCACACCATATTTCCGGTAAAGCATAGCATAATACTCCAGCATCCGAGCCAGCATTTCGTCGTCATCCTTGGTCTGGAATTCAAAGTGTAGGATGTAGTTGTCCGCTTCGTTGGGATGAAGTACTTTCTTCAGAAAATCTGGTTTACGCTCAATCGTTTGGTGTAGGTCGTCAGGAATCTCTTGCAAAGCAGGAATGGTGAGATTAAGCAGTCGGTTGGCTAACGGTACCACCAACTGCTCAATGTTCTCCCGGAAGATTCGATCATACGACTTATTCTTCCCCATTACTTCTTCTTCAGCGTACTCAAATACGTCACCAGGTCAACGAGTTCAGTGGTGCTCATGGCTTCCTGCAAGCCCGAAGGCATCATGGATGCATCCAGTTTTTTGATCGATTTTATGTTCGATGTTTTGTAGTTCTGTACCTGACCACCGGGAAACTTCATCTGCAAATCGGTTTCCGTTTTGCTCGATACAATGCCGGTCATCGTGCTGCCATCTTTGAAAGTCACTTCATAACCCTCAAAACCAAAGCTGATACCTGCGTCGGGATACAGAATAGCCAGATATTGACCATCCTTGCCCAATTTCGAGCCGATCTCTGATAATTTAGGCCCAAAGTCCATGCCCTCGCCGTTGACCTGATGACAAACCGAGCAGTTGTTTTTGTAGACCGTTAGCCCCCGCGAGGCATCGCCGTTCATGGCCATCAACTCGTTTACGCCCGGTAATTTTTTGACCGAAGCTGTTGACGTACCTGACTGATTGCCATCCAGGTACTTGGCCGCCTCTACGCGAACCATTTTGCGCCAGGCCGTTGAAACGCCCTGATAAGCAGCGGCTTTTAAATCGCTGCTTTTGATGTCGCCCGATTTGAGCAAGACAAGCACCAGATCTTCGCCCGACTGACTACCGCCCAGCGAACGGGTAGCTTCGCGGCGGAGCGGCATGGCCCGGTTTTCGTCCAACGCCACGCTTTTCAGTATATCGAGTGATTCTTTGCTGCCAACCCCACGGAGCGAGGTAATCATGTTTGTGGCTGCATCGGGGCTGCTGCCATTGATAGTTTCCCAGACAAGTGACGATCCTTTTTGGGTTAGCAATTGCTTTGCGGCGCTTCGCCCAATGTTGTCGGCTGGTTTCAGAATAGCGAGTTGCCGTAAACGGACGTTTTCGGTGGCGGGGCTGTAGCGCTGAACAAGCTCCATGTAATCAGCGGTGCCGTAGGTTTGGTCGAGCAGGTTTTGAAGGGCCCGCGAGGCCGATGCGCTTGTTGTTACGAAAGCCGGGTCGAGATGGCGTAGGGCCAGTTTGGTGACGTCGGGGCTATTTTGTGCCTGAATCAATTGCAATAGAGCATTCGATTTTTCGGTAGTGCCGGGGTTAAAATCAAAGGCCCGGAAATAACGGAGCCGACTTGCCAGCGGCACGTCTTTTTCGCCTGCCAGCTGAGCAAGGAGCGGCACCGATGCGGCCGTACGAGCCCGCCATACCACATCGCGGCCGCCAGCATTGGCTAACGGGTCATTGTTCAACTGCTTCAGATAAGCCGCGTAGTACGTGTCCCACTGATTATCGGCGCCAATTCCGAGCGCTTCCAGGTACCAGCGGTCTTTACCGTCATGCTGTGCGGCCAGTTGTGCCCACAGGGCGGGCGCTTCGGGCGATGCACTCCGGCGCAACGCAAGCGCGCATTCGCGACGTACCTGAGCACTCTGATCGTTAACCAGCTGTCTAACGAATCCAATTACGTCCATTTTCTGTTCGCGGGCAGTACGTAGGGCCGTAATACGCAGGTCGGCGTTGGCATCTTTCAGGGCCATCTCCACATATTTCTGTCCCTTCGGCAATTGACTCAACAACCACAACGCCCGCGCTTTCATGCGTGGATTGGTAGCCGATTTGTACAGCTTAGCCAGCGGTTTTTCTGCCTTCGTGCCCAGATTGTGCAAGGCCGTCCAGCCCATGTACCGAGCCGACATGTTGGGACTTTGCAGCGCAGTGATGGCTCCCTCAACCGTAGAAACGTCGGTTTTAGGTACCGACCAGGTTGAATTAGGCGGAGCCAGCCGGAAAATCCTGCCCCGGTCCTGATCACCGGCCTGATGGCCACCCACACCTGGATCATACCAGTCGGCAATGATCAATGAACCGTCAGGAGCCACGCACACATCCGACGGGCGGAACCACTGATCGCGGGTGCCTTCGACCAGATTGGCGATGCTGGCCTTATAGCCTGCGCCATCTTTTTCGACCGGATACGACCGGACCACGTTTGGTCCCGCATCGCAGTGGATGATCTGATTCTGGAACGTACCTGGCAGCAACGAGCCTTCGTAGACGATAATGCCTGTTGGTGAACCCGCGCCGGTTTGCAATAGATTGGGTACCACGCCGGGGTCATTCAGGTGCCAGTGACGGTGCGGAATTTCTTTTTCGATGTTGGTACGGTTGGCGCTCCAGCCGGCACCAGTCAACTCGTCGGTGTAACCGTAGTTACCGTATTCCATCACGTAGTTGATCCTGACGCTCTTGTTGCCGTCGTCGTCATTGTCTGATTGCCAGAGTGTTCCGTATGAGTCGACGGCTACTTCGAAGTTATTGCGGAAGTTCTGACCGAGCACTTCCATCTCTGAGCCGTCGGGATTACAGCGAAACACCATGCCTTGCCGATAACTCTGCTTGTCGATAGCCTTGCCTGTGTTACGGTCGAAAATAGGCTTGTCGTTTTTATCCCTTATTTGCTGCCCTTCGTTGCCGAAGTTGAAATACCATTTTCCGTCGGGACCAAAAACGAAAGCGTGCATGCCGTGGTCGTGTTGATCGCCGCTGAGGCCGGTGAACAGAATCTCCTTTTTGTCAGCTTTGTCGTCGCCGTCTTCGTCGGTAAACACCCACACATTAGGGCTATCCGATACGATGACTTTATTGCCCTGCACCCATATACCCAGCGGCGATTGAAGCTCCGGCCCTTGATAAAAAACCTTACTCACATCGGCCACACCGTCGCCGTTCTGATCTTCCAGGATCACAATGCGGTCGCCGGCGTCGTTAGTGGGGTTGCCGTTTATGGCCGGCCGGTAGTTGTAGGCTTCGCACACCCATACCCGTCCCTTGGCATCGACATCGATGTTGGTCGGGTTTTTTAGCATGGGCTCGGCCGCAAACAGCGACGCCTGCAAACCGGGCGCAACGTTAAGGCTGGCTACCGCATTCTTTGGGTCGTGCTTATCGTCGTCGGAAAGGGTAGCAAAAAACTGATTCAGGAACGGAATAGACGCGCGGCTTATGTCAGAACTGGAGTAGGCGCCCATAAACAAAGCGCCTGAAAGCATGGTTGCGGCACCCGCCAATCGGAGCGTTCGTGCGGTAAATGGTCGAGTCATGGCTGAGAAAGACAGTATGTTAATCTAGAAAGGAGCGAAGTAGCCCGTTATAATAGGTGAAATGCCAAAAAAGCCAAAATGGATTGATAGTGAGCAAGATTAGCGCTGAAGTATGCAGATTGGCCTACTGATAAAAGACTCTACTTACTTAGTAGTCTTAACGATTACGCAACATTCCGGTAAAATTCGCTTGATGCAGCGCGGGTACTTTTGCGGCTTCAAAAAGTAACCCACGTTATGGCAAACGCCGGTCTGGCCCGGCAACAGACCAGGTTTCTGCAATCCTCTTTTTAACCAATAAATAAAACATCATGCAACGTATTTTACGCTGTTCACAAGAATGGCGGACGAGGTGGCTTTGTGCTATAGCCTGTCTGCTTCTGATCAATACGCCTTTGCTGGCTCAGGTGGCCATTACGGGACAGGTGACCGATTCACAAACAAACGACGGGGTGCCTGGAGTCAATGTGCTTATAAAATTGGCCGGGCCAGCGAGCCGCCAGCAGGGCACAACAACCGACAAAAATGGGCGCTACACACTGAACGTACCCAGCGATCAGGCCGAGCTGGTATTCTCGTTTGTAGGCTATCTGCCGCAGACGGTCCGGGTTGGAAATCGGTCAGTTGTCAACGTACAACTTGCCGCCGATACGCGCAGCCTGAACGAAGTGGTGGTGACGGCGCTGGGTATCAAACGCGAGGAAAAAGCGCTCGGCTATTCAACCCAGAAGCTCGACGGGGCGGCGGTGACCGATGCGCCCGCCAACAACGTGATCAACTCGTTATCGGGCAAAATTGCGGGGCTGAACCTAACTAAAACCGACGGGCCAATGGGTAGCAGTCGGGTAACATTACGTGGCGAAGGCATCCTGGATCTGAACTCACCCGGTGCATTGATTGTGGTTGATGGTCAGCCAATTAACACGGGATTTCAGGGTGCTGGCCACGGCGCGTACCTGGGTGGCGACTCTCCCGTTGATTTTGGTAGCGCCCTCACCGACATCGACCCCAACAGCATTGAGTCGATCAACGTACTGAAGGGGCCGGCAGCATCGGCCTTGTACGGGTCGCGGGCTGGTGCGGGAGCCATTATTATTACCACCAAGAGCGGCAACAAAGACCAGAAAGGGATAGGCGTAACGGTCAATTCATACGTGAGTATCGACCAGATAAACCGCTGGCCCGACTATCAGTATGAGTATGGACAAGGCACAGCCGGTCAGCCTTACTACTCGTATGGCACCACTGCCGACGGGCCGGGTACCCAAAGCACCAGCTCGGCCTGGGGGCCACGGTTCGAAGGGCAGCAGTTCTATCAGTACAATTCGCCGCGCGATGCATCGGGTGCGTTTACGGCCCGTACGCCCTGGGTGCCTTACCCTGATAACCGGAAGAACTTTTTCCAGGAGGGTGTAACGCTGTCGAATAACGTAACGATCAGTAATACAGGCGACAAGGGTACGTCTCGGCTCAGTATATCGCACCTGCAAAACGACTGGATTTTGCCCAATACCGGCTATCAGCGTCTGAACCTGGGCTTCTCGAACCAGTCGCAGGTGTCCCGGAAACTGTCGATGAACACGAAGATCAATTACTACAACAAGTTCAGCGATAACCTGCCAACGACGGGCTACAACAACCAGTCGATCATGTACTTCACGGCGTTTCAAAACCCGAACATCGACCTCGACTGGTACAAGTCATACTGGTTGCCGGGGCGTGAGGGCGTGGAGCAAAATCACCCGTTCAGCTCGCTGATTGATAACCCGTATCTGATCAGCTACGAGATGTTGAACAAGTCGAACCGGCACAACATCACGGGCAACGTGTCGGTAACGTACAACATCATCAAAAACCTGGATCTCACCCTGCACGGAGGTCTGGATGCGGGTTACGAATTCCGGTCGCAGCAGCGGCCCAAGAATACGCAGAAGTTTCAGGAAGGCATGTACCGCCAGCAGAACGTGTTCAACATGGAATCGAACACCGATTTTTTGCTCCGCTACAAGGTGCGCCCAACGGGCGATTTCCAGATGACGGCCAACGCGGGGGGGAATATTCTTATTCAGCAGCAGACGTTTACCAACCAACTCGCCGACCGGCTGGTGATTCCGGGTGTGTATAACCTGGCCAACAGTGAGCAACTACCCCAAACCCGCAGCGACCGCGCTAAAAAACGCATCAATAGTCTGTATGGCTTCGTGAATATGTCGTACAAAAACGTGGCCTTCATCGACATCACCGGGCGGAACGACTGGAGCAGTACCCTGCCCGCGCAAAACAACTCGTTTTTCTATCCCTCAGCCACGTTGAGCCTCATCGCGTCTGACATCTTGACAATGCCGAGTTGGGTAAGCTACGCCAAGTTACGCGGGGCCTACGCCAGTGTGGGATACGATGCCCGCCTGGGTACGTACAACCTCGAAAAGGTGTACGAGCCGGGCGTGTTTCCGGGCGAATTGGAGAACCCGAACACCATTGCCAACCCGAACTTACGGCCACAGCGTAACAAGTCGTGGGAGATTGGTACCGAGTGGCGCTTCTTCAAAAATCGCCTTTCGTTCGACCTGACGGCTTATCATCAACTCACTGTCGATCAGATTCTTTATGCGCCGGTTGAGTACGCGTCGGGCTATAATTCGTCGCTGATCAACATGGGTAAAGTGGCCAACCGGGGCGTTGAACTCACGCTGACGGGCAGTCCGGTGAAAAATACGCGGGGCCTCACCTGGGACGTAACCCTGAACTGGGCCATGAACCGGAACCGTGTAGAGGAACTGAATAACGGAACGGGTAACGTGGTATTGGCCAGGTACGTTGGTAGCCGCGTTACGGTAGAAGCCCGCGAAGGCCGACCCCTCGGCGAAATATACGGTCTGGGTTACCGCCGCTCGCCAGACGGGCAGATTGTGTACGACAGAACGGGTTACCCGCTGCTGAGCGAACAGTTCATCAACCTGGGTAATTCGACACCCAGATGGCGGAGCGGCCTGACTAATAATGTCAAATACCGGGGCTGGAATATGTCGGTGTTGATTGACCGGCAGCAGGGGGGAAGCGTGTATTCGCTAACCAACTCGGTGCTGGGTGAACAGGGTAAAATCAAGGCTACGCTGCCTGGTCGTTACGATGGCATCGTGGGTGAGGGAGTGACTCAAAACGCGGATGGCACCTACGTACCCAACACCACCAAAGCCACGAATATTGTCACGTATTACAGCAAGATCTACGGCCGCGATAACGTAGAAGCCAACCTCTTCGACGCCACCTTTACCAAACTCCGCGAGGTACGTCTGGCCTATACATTCCCGACCAAAACGCTCAGCAAGTCCTTCCTGCGCGGTGCCAGCATCGGCATCTACGGCCGCGACCTCTACAACTGGACCAGCTTCCCCGGCTTCGACCCCGAAACATCAACGCTCGATAACTCAACCATCACCCCCGGCCTCGAAATCGCTCAGTTCCCATCGACCAGAACGATGGGTGTTAATTTGACTATTTCGCTGTGAGCCCTCACCCCTAGCCCCTCTCCCACGTTGGGAGAGGGGAACCGCTCTACAGTAGCTCCGCTTTGCAGTGCTTTGCTTATTCCAATCAAGTGATTGTCTCACTAAGAAAGAGGCATCAATAGTATAGTGCGAAGCTACTGTAGTGCGTCTCCCCTCTCCCGTAGGGGGCGGTCCGCCGTTGCGGGAGGGGCCGGGGGTGAGGGTAAACAAACCAACTAACAATGAAGACCTTAACACAACTTATTCTAAGCTCTCTACTCTTGGCGGGAGTGAGCTGCACCAGTTCACTGGACGGACTACTGAATGACCCGGAGGCAGTGACAACGGCAACGTCGGGTAGCTTTTTGAATACGGCCGTTCTGAACGGGGTGAACATCGGACTGAGCCGAAGCCACCGGCTGAACAACGAGATGATGCAGGTGACGGTGTCGCTGACCGATGGGCAGTTTCATCGCTACGTGCTGATTCCGAGCGAGTCAGATTACCTCTGGAATAACTACTACCTGACGCTCACAAACGTCCAGGATATGTACGAACGAGCGAAACAGAGTAACAACCGCAACCAGATGGCCGCTGCCCTGACCGTGCGGGCATGGCTGTTTCAGAACCTGACCGATGCGTATGGCGATGTGCCCTACTCACAGGCGTTGCAGGGCTACCCAAGCTACCAGATTACCCCAAAATTTGACCCGCAAGAGGCTATTTACACTGACTTGGTCAATAAGCTCGATTCGGCCAACACGTTGTATGAGGTGACCAAAACCATGACGCCGGGTATCGATGCGCTGTATGGTGCTGATAAAAGTGCGGCGGGTACCGTAAAATGGCGCAAGTTTACCAACTCGTTACGGCTTCGGTTGCTGATGCGCGGCGAAGCCAAATCGGACGTGTTCAAGCAGAAAATCCGGGAGATGCTGGCCAATCCGGCCAAATACCCGCTGATGACTGCCACTGAAGAAAGCGCCACGCTGACGTTTACAGCCGTAAATCCGCTGCTGAATCCCTTTGCCGATGACCGCGATTATGATTTCAATGGAGCCAATGCTTATTCGACTTACTTCATCAATACGCTGTCGACCTCGCAAGACCCGCGCCTCGACGTGTGGGCGACCAAAGTCAGTGGCAAATTTGTGGGCGTTCCGAGTGGTTACCCGCTGGGTGATGCAGCTAAAGTAGCGGCAATCTCGTCGTCTCGACTGCACAGAAACCTGAAAACGTCTCCCATTCTGGGTAGTATTATGCAGTATGCCGAAACCGAATTCTTGCTGGCCGAAGCGGCTTTGAAAGGGTACAGCAGCGATTCCCCTAAAGACCATTATGAAAAAGGGATTCGCGCTTCGATGACGTATTGGGGAGCCACCATGCCTGCCGATTTCCTGACGCGTAAGGATGTGGCCTACGCAGGTACGTTCGAGCAGTTGATGACCCAGAAATACATCGCTTTGTTCTTTACAGAAATGCAGCAGTGGGCCGAATACCGCCGGACGGGCTTCCCGGTGTTGCCGAAAGGACCGGGTCTGGAAAACGACGGTAAAATGCCCGCCCGCATGGCTTATCCCTTATCAGTACAGTCGCTGAACAGGGAAAACTACACCGAAGCCGCCGCCCGAATGGGAGGAGATAACCTGAACGGAAAACTCTGGTGGGCTAAGTAGGTAGTCATTAATAGTCATTTGCTGTGCGTCATTAATGGTCATTTATTGTCATTCGTTGCAATTGGTTACAAGTCAGCTACTCGCAATGCGTAACTACTAATGACAACGAATGACAATAAATGACGCACGGCAAATGACAAAAAATTAAAACCAATGGTAAACAGACGATCATTTCTTAAATACCTGGGCTGGTCGGGAGCGGCCGTAACCGCAGCAGCCCCCGTAGCACTGGCCAATACGAACCCAGCGCCTAACGTACCTGCAACTATTACTGGCCGTGTTCTTGGTAACGGAAAAGGCATTGCCAACGTAGCCGTGACGGATGGCTATTCGGTGGTGGTGACTGACAAAAACGGACAGTATTCACTACCTGCAGCTGCAGCGGCAGAGTTTGTGTATATCAGTCTGCCAGCGGGTTATGCCGTTCCGCATGAGCGGGGTGTGGCGCAGTTTTACCAGCCAATTACCGCGAAAAATGGCGGTTTTACGGCCGATTTTAAGCTGGAAAAACTAGCTGTCGATGACCGGAAACACCAGTTTGTGGTCTGGGCCGATACGCAGATTATCTCCAAAAAAGACGGTGAGCAACTGAAAGCCCAGTCGGCTCCTGACCTGCGCGACCTGGTGGCCTCGTACCCGAAAGGCTCGCTTTTCCACGGTATCGGCTGCGGCGATCTGGTGTGGGATCATTTCGAATTGTATGCTGACTACAAAGAGGCCATTGGCATGACTGGTATGCCTTTCTTCAACGTCATCGGCAACCACGACCTTGACCTCGATGCACGATCGGATGATTATTCGGCGAGGACCTTCAAGCAGCAATTCGGCCCGACGTACTACTCGTTCAACCGGGGGCAGGTGCATTACGTGATGCTCGACGATGTCTTTTTCATCGGCACTGCCAAGAAATACATCGGCTATCTGACCGAAAACCAACTACACTGGCTGGAACAGGATTTGAAGCTGGTGAAGCCCGGCACAACGGTGGTTGTTAGCCTACATATTCCGACGCAGACGGGCCACAAACGCCGCGAGAACCTGAAAGAAGAGGAACTGGGCGGCAGCGTGTCGAACCGGAAACAGTTATACGAGATGCTGAAGCCGTTCAACGCGCACATCATGTCAGGACACACGCACGTGAACGAAAAGTGGGAGGAGGGCTCCGTTATGGAACATGTACACGGAACCGTTTGCGGCGCGTGGTGGACGGGGCCAATCTGTAGCGATGGTACGCCAAGCGGCTACGCAGTATACGAAGTCGATGGCGGCGAAATCCGCTGGTATTACAAATCGACGGGTAAGCCGCGCGAGCATCAGCTTCGACTCTACGAAAAAGGCCGCGTGAAAACAGCTTCGGAATACATGGCGGTAAACGTCTGGAACTGGGACCCCAAGTGGAAACTGGAGTGGCTCGAAGATGGCGTTGTGAAAGGAACGCCCGAACAGCGCGTTTCTCATGATCCTTGGGCGGTTGAACTCTACGCGGGACCTGACCTCCCTAAAAAGCATAAGTTCGTTGACCCCACCATGACCGATCACCTGTTTTTCTTCCAGCCATCGGCTTCCGCAAAGAAAATCACGGTACGCGCAACCGACCGGTTTGGGGGAGTGTATTCTGAAACAATGACGCTGGCGTAGTATGCGGTAACGCGAAATGCTTCGCGCTTGTGGCCCTTCGACAGGCTCAGGGTGACAATCCCACCCAAGGTTGTCATGAACGTCTGGATGTGAGTTGTCACCCTGAGCCTGTCGAAGGGCCACAAGCGCGAAGCATTTCGCGTTACCGCTTAGCAACGCATGTTAAACCAGGTATACCACCTACTTCGCCGCCGCGTTTCGCTTGCGTGTTTCGGCGGCTTTTTTGGCGGAGGCAGATCGCTCTTCTGCCGTGCGTGAGGCTGAGGCAGCACCACCTTTTTTACCACCTTTCTCGTACGATTCCTTGTTTTCGGCTTTTCCACGTCCGGAACCGCTCTTCTTGCCGCCACCCGAAATCTTGTTCACCGTGGCCCAGGCTCTAGCCTCTGCTTCTTCTTCAGGTACGCCCCGCTTCTCGTAACTTTCCTCGATGTGTTCGGCCTGACGGATTTGCTTGTCCGTATACGCCGATTTATCTCCCTGTGGCATTGATGTGATTGGTTAAATTAAGGCTCATTTTGCCCGTTAAACAGCCAGATTGGTCAATTGTTCTGATAGACTAATCCTGTATGACTTACCGGTATTATGAAAATTTCCGCCTAAAAACAGGATAAAACGAAGCTATTGGTGTGGGGCAATACGTTGACGGTGAGCCATGTTGATTCAGGTTCTATATTTAGGTTACCAATTTCCAGGTACGTAAAACTAACCCGATTCATCAACTCGTTTTCCTATGCGTCGACCAATACGTGTTCTCGTTTCTGCACTTGCCATCTGGGTCACCAGTTACCCAACAGCTATAGCCCAACCGGCTGCTCCGTCGCCCAAATACGCCTTTGCTGAACCGGCCATATCGCCCGACGGATCGGAGGTCGCGTTTATTTCGGGCGGCGATATCTGGACGGTACCCACAGCAGGCGGCGAAGCGCGGTTGCTGGTGGCTCATGCCGATAATGAGTCGCGGCCACTTTATTCGCCCGATGGAAAATACCTGGCCTTCGGCTCTACCCGCTCCGGCAACGGCGACATTTACCTCCTCACGCTGGAAACTGGCGATCTGCGTCGCCTGACTTATGATGATGGCGCAGAAAGCCTGACGGCCTGGTCGAAAGATGGAAAGATGGTCTACTTCCAGTCGACGAGCCGGGATATTGCCGGGATGAACGACATTTCGCGCGTCTCTATCACGGGTGGAACGCCCATGCCTGTTACGGCCGACCGCTACGCCAGCGAGTTCTTCGGTACGCCATCGCCCGATGGTACTACGCTGGCCTTTTCGGCCCGGGGTATTTCGGCGGCGCAGTGGTGGCGGAAAGGTAGCAGTCATATCGATCAGACCGAGATATGGACGTGCAAAATCGGGTCGAAAAAAGGTGATAGGCCTGCCTACGAACGCCTGACCGAAGGAGGGGCCAAAGAACTATGGCCGATCTGGAGCGCCGACGGACAAACGATCTACTTCATGTCTGATCGAAACGGCAGCCAGAACCTTTGGTCGAAACCGCTGAAAGGACAGGCTACCATGCTGACCACGTTTAAAGAAGGCAGGGTACTGTGGCCGTCGATGAGCCAAAACGGGAATACGATTGTTTTTGAGCGGGACTTTCAAATCTGGAAATACGACATTGCTTCGAAGCAGGCGACGCCCGTTGCCATTCGATTGCGCGGGGCAGCGGCTGGCTCGGCAGTCGATCATCAGAAGCTAACGAGTCAATTCCGTGATCTGGCTGTTTCGCCGGATGGTAAAAAAGTGGCTTTTACAGCCCACGGTGAAGTATTTGCGGCCTCGGCAAAAGAGGGTGGCGATGCTATTCGGGTGAGCAACAGCCCCGCTGTTGAATCGCAGGTGGCGTGGATGCCGAACAGCCGCAGCCTTGTTTACGCCAGTACGCGCCACGGTATGGCGAATTTGTTTCAGTACGACTTTTCGACCCGCGCCGAAACCCGCCTGACCGATTCGGCACTCGATGACAGTTCACCGATTGTTTCGCCCGACGGACAAGCTATCGCGTTCATGCGTAACGGGCAGGAACTGCGTGTGCTGGATATGACCACGAAGAAAGAGCGGGTGCTGTATAAAGGTTATCTGGGTCGTGCACCGTTCGCCGGTTCAGGTACGTTGACGTTCTCGCCCGATGGCAAATGGCTGGCCTTTGTGGCCTACGGTACCAAGACATTCCGAAACGTGTGGGTAGTACCTGCAGCGGGTGGTGAGGCAAAGCCGGTAAGTTTTCTGGCCAACACCTTTGGCGGGAACGTGAACTGGAGCCCCGACGGAAAATACATTCTGTTTGGTACGAACCAACGTACTGAGACAGCCCAAATTGCCCGCGTTGATCTGGTGCCGAAACTGCCTAAATTCCGCGAAGACCAGTTCCGCGATTTGTTCAACGAAGAGGTGCCCCGCAACGTACGAACCACCTCGTCAACCAGCACCACGACTGCAGCACAGCGTTCATCGCTCGATACCACTGCAAAGGCGAAAGGGGCGGGGAAAGAAGCGACGACTGTTGTGTTTGACGGTATTCGTCAGCGTTTGAGCCTCTTGCCGGTAGGTATCGAAGTGGATCAGCAGACGATCAGTAAAGACGGCAAAACGCTGTTACTGGTTGCCAGTGTAGCTGGTCGGCAGAATTTGTACACGTTTTCGCTGGACGAAACCAGTAGCGAACGCCCCGTGGCTCGACAGTTGACGACCACGCCCGGCCAGAAAAGCAGTGCCCAGTTTACGGCCGACGGCAAAGAAGTGTATTACCTCGAACAGGGACGTATTCAGTACATCTCGCTGGCCTCGCGGGAGCCTAAACCAGTGGCCGTAACCGCTGAACTCGACGTTGATTTTGCAACCGAAAAGCTACAGGTATTTCAGCAGGCGTGGGACGTTCAGAACAAGGGTTTCTACGACCCCGAGTTTCACGGCACCGATTGGAATGCGGTAAGAGCCAGTTACGAGCCCTATGCCGCCGGAGCGCGCACGCCCGACGAGTTGCGCCGGTTGCTGAGTTTGATGGTTGGTGAACTGAACGCGTCGCACTCCGGCGTGTCGGCTCCGCAAGGGTCAGCCGATATATCGACCGGGCGGCTGGGGCTTCGTTTTGATCGAATCATGTACGAGAATACGGGAAAATTGATGATTACCGAAGTGGTTAACCTGGGTCCGGCTTTTCTGGCGGGAACCATCAAACCGGGCGATTACCTGCTGGCGGTGGATGGAAAAACCATTGATGCCACCACCAATCTGGATCAGCTGCTGGGCAATAAAATCAACCGGCAAACTACGCTGGCTATTGCGTCGTCGCCCACCTCAACACCCAAAGATGTTAATGTGATGCCGGTCAATCTGGCTACCGAGAAAGGATTGCTCTACAAACAGTGGGTGCAGCAGCAACGCGATTTCGTAGAGAAAGCCAGCAACGGCCGACTTGGGTACGTGCACATGTTCGACATGTCGGCCGAGTCGCTGAATCAGTTATACATCGATCTGGATGCCGACAATCATGCCCGCGAAGGCGTCGTGGTCGATGTGCGCAACAACAACGGTGGTTTCGTGAACCCCTACGCCATCGACGTATTCGCCCGGAAAGGCTATCTGACCATGACGTCGCGTGGATTGCCCGCCGCGCCGGCCCGGTCGCAACTAGGTCAGCGGTCGCTGGAAACGCCTACGATTCTGGTCACGAATCAGCACTCGCTGTCTGATGCCGAAGATTTCACCGAAGGCTACCGGACCCTGAAGCTAGGCAAAGTCGTGGGTGAACCAACGGCAGGCTGGATCATCTTTACCTCGGCGGCCCAACTCATCGACGGTTCATCGATTCGGCTACCGTTCTCGAAGATCACCGACAACACAGGCAAAGACATGGAACTGGCCCCGCGCCCCGTCGACGTACCTGTGTCGCGCCCCATCGGCGAGAGCTACACCGATCAGAATCTGCAACTGAGCACCGCCGTGAAAGAACTGGTAAAACAGCTGGACGAGTCGAAATCGGGTAAAGCAATGAGCGGGAAAGAGTAGGGTTGGGTTTGTTGGGTGATTTTGTCGGTCGTTGCTGACGCATGTGTAGAGACGCAAAATCTTGCGTCTCTACGGACCCGAATGGCCTACGCTCGGGTCAGCAATACAACGCACCCCCTAAAAACCAATCTTCTGCGTCAGGTACGTTGCCTGATTGTCGCCGTTGATGCGGACGGTGACGGTTGGTTTTGGTGTCCAATCGATGCTGATGAGGCCGTAGTTCAGTTGCGCCACCATCTCGCCAACGCGGTGTTTATTGGGTTCTTCGTGGGCTTTCGATACGTGGGTCAGGCCGCTGCTGGTAATATCGAACAGGTCGTAGCCGAGGCCGGGAACGGTCACTTTCGATACTTCGGCAATGTGGCGGTCGCCGCTTAGTAGCAGGGCCCCTTTGGGTTTGGTTTTGGCCAGTAAATCGAGAAAACGCTGGCGGGAAGTGGGGAAGTTAGCCCACTTTTCGTAGACGTGCTCTTCGGGCAAGAACTGAATACCACAGCCAATAACATGTACATCGGCGTCGGAGTTGGTCAACTGGTTTTCCAGCCAACGCCACTGCGTTTCGCCCAGCATATCGCCCGATGGGTCAGGTACGTTGCTCTTTCCTTCCTTCTTCAGCGGGTCGCGGAAGTAGCGGCCATCCAGCAAAATTACTTTCACGCGTTGTCCTTTTGGGCCATAGGTGTGGGCTGAATAAGCGCCTTCCTGTTTACGGAGCGGATCGTTGCCGGGTACGTCCATAAAGTCGAGCATCAGTTGCTGACTTTCCTTTCGCTTCGGGTACTCTTTACCGCCATCGTTCACGCCATAATCATGATCGTCCCAAACCCCGATGATCTTCGTTGACTGACGAAGTTGCTGGTACACCGGATTGGCTTTCTGGCGGTCGTACTTGGCGCGTAGCGTGTCCAGATTTTCGGAATCGCCGTAGATGTTATCGCCCAGCCACACCCATACATCCGGCTTTTGGGACACAATATCATCCCAAAGCGGTTGAGGCCGTTTCTGATCGCTACACGAGCCGAAGGCAATGGTTGTAATGGGTTTTTGAGTGGTTTCAGGGCGGGTTGGTCGGCAAGTAGCCAGCAAAGCGAGCGCCGCCAGGCTGATGGGAAGCAGTGTTTTCATAATTGTGTGTTGACGTACAGACCCGGCAAAAATAGCCGTTTGAGTCTGGCAAAGGGTTGGGGTCATTATTTGTTAATATGGCAAAACGTTGTTGGTTGAAGGGCCATGCGTCAGCAATACACGCGTCCGCAACACAGCACAACCTGCCTCCAACAAAACTATATTCTGTCATAAGTGGTATTTGGCGACGAAAATGTAGGCCTTAAGCAGTAACGTAGCTTGAGATTGTTACCGACTATCGGGAAATCGTTATCTTCGGGCTACTTCCCCAATTTTACCAGATTTCATGACAAACAAACTACTCGTTACCGGGCTGCTCGTTGGCAGTTCGTTACTCTCGTATGGTCAGGACGAAAAAGTCGACATGGCCACCATGGACAAAATTCGTCAGGAAGGCATGCAAAAGTCGCAGGTGATGGAAACGGCTTTCTACCTGACCGACGTGAATGGCCCGCGTATTCAGGGCCCCGGCTACATGAACGCCGCCAACTACGCCAAAGGAAAACTGACTGGCTACGGTCTGCAAAATTCCCGCCTCGAATCGTGGGGCGATTGGGGAAAAGGCTGGAACGTAGAGCGTTGCTATTTTGCCATGACCGCGCCTTACTACAAGTCGATGATCGCCGTTCCCCGCGCCTGGAGCGGTAGTACCAACAAGCTGCAAGCGGCTGATATTCTGTTTATCACCGATACCGACACGATGGCGCTGGAAAGCTATAAGGGCAAGCTGAAGAATAAGATCATTCTGATGGATCAGACCTACAAAGTGTCTCCATCGTTTAAGGCCGATGCTGATCGGTATACGGAGGAAGAACTTCAGAAAATGGCAAGTGCCGAAGCGCCACGGGCTGGCGGTGGTCAGCGTGGAGCCGGTGGGGATTCAACCATGCGCCGGATGATGCAGACCATGCGTACGCGCAACGTGTTCAACCAGAAGATGCGCAAACTGGCCAAGACAGAAGGCGCCGTTGGTATCCTGAACTCAACACAGACCAGCAAAGACGGTACCCTTTTCGTTAGTGGTGATTACGCCAACGCGGCTTTAGGCGCTGTGCCCGATGACCTGGCTGACCTGTCAATTTCGGCCGAAGATTACATGATGCTTTGCCGGTTGATGAAGGCGAACGTACCTGTGAAACTGGAAGTCGACGTAAAGACGAAGTTTTTTACCAACGACATCAAAGGCTACAACGTACTGGCCGAAATTCCGGGAACTGACCCTACTCTCAAAGATGAAGTGGTGATGCTTGGCGCTCACCTTGATTCGTGGCACGCCGCTACCGGAGCTACCGATAATGCCGCTGGTAGTGCCGTGATGATGGAAGCCGTTCGTATTCTGAAAGCTGTTGGAGCCAAACCTCGCCGGACCATTCGCATTGCCCTCTGGAGCGGTGAAGAGCAGGGCCTGTTCGGATCGCGTAACTACGTAACCAACCACCTTGTCGACGCCAAAACGTCGAAACTGACGAAGGACGGCGAGAGCATCTCGGCCTATTTCAACGTCGATAATGGAACAGGTAAAATTCGGGGTATCTATTTGCAGGGCAACGTTGCCGCCGGCCCTATCTTCTCGCAATGGCTGAAACCGTTTAATGATCTGGGTGCTACTACCGTTACGGCTCAGAACACAGGCGGTACCGATCACCAGTCATTTGATCGGGTGGGTATTCCGGGTTTCCAGTTCATTCAGGACCGGATCGAGTACAACACACGTACCCACCACACCAACATGGATACCTACGATCACCTGCAACCCGACGACCTGAAACAGGCGTCTACCGTTGTGGCCGCGTTCGTGTACAACGCTGCCATGCGTGATCAGAAAATTCCAGTTAAAGCAGCCGTTACCGCGCAGCAATCGGCCCGGTAGGTAATACGTGACAGAACATAAAAAAGCGTTGGTTAGCCACTACAGTTCAGGTGGTTGACCAACGCTCTTTTATGTTATCTGTTTAGGTCGGGGACCTGACAACACATTACCTAAACAGTTACCTTTTTTTATTCTGTATGCTTTTAATCAGCTGCTGTTGGTTAGTTGCGCTTTGGCTGCGGTTTAGGCAAAACCTGATGTGTAGTTGCCCACTGCTGCCATAATCCCCTCAACTCACGTACTTTTTCAGGGTTTTTAGCTGCAAGATCCTGCGTTTCCGACTTGTCGGTAGCCAGATTAAACAGATGCCAGGTACTATCACGGCTCAGTGAAACCAGTTTCCAGTCGCCTGACCGGGCAAACCGAGCGCCAAAATGTTCATTGAACAGCGTTTTGTGCCCCGCTGACTGTTTACCGGCAAACGACGGTGCCAGGCTAATTCCCGTTGTGGGTGTAATGGCGTGCCCCTTGAACGTAGTTGGGTACGTTGCTCCGGTGAGGTCTAAAAACGTACGCATAAAATCCATGACGTGTCCCACCTGATGGCTATAACTTCCTTTTTTGGCGGTGATTCCTTTTGGCCAGAACGCCACCAGCGGTGTATGCGCGCCGCCTTCATACGATTCTGCTTTCCAGAGTTGATAGGGCGTATTCGCTACGTTGGCCCAGCGCTGACCAATCGAGGCAAAGGTGGTTTGTGAGCCAGGCATCACTTCTTTTTTCAGGTCATACACCACTTTTCGGCCATCACGGGTTTCGCCGGGGCGGTCGAAACCGGGACCGTAGCCTGCCGAGCTTTCTGAGCTGGCTCCGTTGTCTGACAGGAATAGAATCAGCGTATTGTCGAGCTGACCTGTTTCGCGCAGCGCTTCAATCATACGGCCAATGCCCTGATCCATCCGGTCGATCATGGCGGCGTGAACGGCCATGGCGCGGGCATCCCATTCTTTATCCGGGTTGGCCTCCCAACTCAGGTCGTTGTTCCAGCGGTCGGATAGTTTGGTTTTGGCTGGATCAATCAGGCCCAGTTTTACCATTTTCTGATAGCGTGCCTTCCGAATGGCATCCCACCCAACTTTATAGGTGTTCTTATACTTGTCGATATCGTCGGGCAGCGCCTGAAGGGGCCAATGAGGAGCCGTTTCGGCCACATACATAAAAAATGGAGCCGACGATTTGGCAAATGACCTGATGTAGGCCACCGACGTATCGCTGATGGCGTCGGTGTGGTAGTAGTTTTTAGGTACGTTCTGCACCGGTTTTGTGCCGCTGACAAGGCTAAACGGATCGAAAAAATCGACTACGCCCCAGATGTTTCCGAAATACCGGTCAAATCCCCGGCTGGTTGGATATTGGTCGATGGGTGAAAAATCGCCGAAGTCTTTCTTGTGCGTCAGCCAGGCCATCTGCTCCTGCGCGTTTTTCTGCACAATCGTGTTCGACACATGCCACTTACCCGTCATGGCCGTTTGGTAACCCGCCGTTTTCAGCACCTCGGCCAGCGTAACGGCGTTGTCGGTCAAGTGCCCCCGGTAGCCCGGCGTTTTCTCGTCGTCGGTCATTTTGCCAATGCCGGCCTGATGGTTGTACAGGCCGGTCAGTAAGGCGGCACGGGTTGGGCAACAGCGCGACGTGTTGTAGAACTGGGTGTACCGGATGCCGTTGTTGGCCAGATAATCCAGGTTTGGCGTCTTTATTTCACTGCCGTAACAGCCCAGATCCGAAAAGCCCAGATCGTCAGCCATGATCAGGATGATGTTGGGGCGTTTACCTGCTGCCGACGTCGATGAGTCCGACCTTTTTTTGTCGAACCCGCTAAAGAGCAGAGCGGCGGAAGCTGTTACAACAGAAACGGATAATCCGATAAGCCACTTTTTCATAACGACTGGTACGATTGAAAGGTAAGCTGATGTACTTCCGTCAGCTAAAGCAGACGGCAATGTGTTAGAATTTCCGATGGGACTTGCAGTAGGTTCCCGTCTGCTTTAGCTGACAGAAACACTATTTCTTGCCCGTTGTCGCTTTAATTGTCTTGATTTCGTCTTGACTGAACGGGGTGCCGTCTTTCCGGAAAATGTCATGAAACCATAAGTCAGGCTCTTTGCCGTTCGGAATTGGCGTATCCCAGGCGAAAATCGTGTTGGTTTTGCCAGCCACAAACCCCCAGTTGATAGCCCCGATGTTTTCCTGTTTTAACAGGGGCAGAATGGTCTGGAATAGGCTACCGTTGCGGCGGGCCATGTATTCAGTGCAGATCAATGGCCGGTTATGCTGCCGAAGGTCGTTGATCCGGGCAACGTGTTTGTCGATGTACTCGTATTGGTGGTAGGTGATCACATCCGAATTTTCGAGTTGAAAGGCATTAAGTTCGGCAAATTTGGGTCCCCAGTTCCACAGGCCGGCGCTGATGGGTTGCGATGGATTGACGGCCCGTGCCCAGCCAAATACGGCTTTCAGGAGCGGTAGGCTTTTGCCGGTATAGCCGCTGTTTCCGGGTTCGTTGTAGAGGTCCCACAGCAGAATACGCTCGTCGCTTTTAAAGGTGGTCATCACATCCTTCACATAAGCTTCCAGCATTGGAAGGCTGTCGGGCTTGTTGAGAATCATACTGCCGGGGTCACGTACCCAGCCGCTGTTGTGCACGCCGGGTTTGGGGGCGGGCTGTTTGCCGGGTCGGTATTCATCGTTCCAGCAGTCGTCGAAAAATACCAGAATGGTTTTGATTTTATGCTTGTTGGCGATCTGCAAATACTGATCGAGGCGGCTTTTAAAACCCGCTTTGTCCGACGTCCAGGCAATGTGGTGCAGATATACCCGCATGGCATTCATGCCCAGCCCTTCGGCCCATCCCAACTCACGATCGATCGTTTGCGGATCGAACGTGGCAGCCTGAAACATCTCCAGCTGATTAATGGCTGTGCTGGGCTGAAAATTGCTGCCGCTGATCCAACCCTGTTTTTTATACCATTGACTAGCCTTTTCGGCCGTCCATTTTGATTGTGCCTGAAGACCCGCCGTAGTGAGGACGAAGCTGAGAAGCAGAAGCAATAATTTTTTCATAAAACGATTGGCAGATTGATAACTGATTGATTGGTTACTGGTTTTAAGAAGCAGTACATACCCGCTGATTACTTAGCTGCGTTTGTATGAATACCTGACGTTATGAAAATGATTGTCTACTCCCGCTTACTCTTACTGGCCATATGCTGTTGCTTTATGATTGATAGCAAGGTGGCCAAAGCAGAAAAGTCCCGATCTGCCTTGCTTGCCGATAGTACCCGAAACCGGGTCAATGTGGCCGTTATGACCACTGTCTCTATCCGGACGGTAGCGGAGCTGAAACGCTTCCTGGCCTTGCCGCAGACCAACAAACGGGCTGTGCTATCGGGCGTCTACGACCTCGGAGGCACGTTTCTGGAGCGCACCGGTGCCTGGACCAACGTGCTGCTAACGGCGGCTGCGGGCGGGGCAACCATTCGCTCGTCGGGTACAACGGTGCTTCTGTTTCAGGGGACGAAAGCCGTGAATAAGGTGAAGCTGGAAAAGATAACCTTTCAGTCAACGTCGATGGGGAAAGGCTACCCGATGGTTTTTTCAAATGAACTGGTTTCGTTTCGCGGCTGGGAAATCGCTCAGTGTCGATTTTTTGGTTCAGGGTCAGGTAGTTACAATGCCTTTGGAGTGCTGCAATACAGTTCCGCTAGTCAGGCGGGTGGTACCTCGGCTGATTTGTATATCCACGACTGCCTGTTCCTGAATATTCCCCGGATGGGCATGGAAATTCTGTCGCAGGGGTATGATAAAGTCAGGTTGTCGAACTTGACGATTACTCGAAATAGGTTCGAGAACAGGTCGATCAACAAGGCTGAACCGCATCGAATGGCCACGAGTCTGTCAGGGTTGATCACCAACGTCTATCACGCGCAAAACACGTCGATCGAGGCGAAAAATATTGCCTATGAGTTTGTCAACGTGACCGATGTATTGGCTGAAAACAATACCGCCACTGCCAGACTGGAAACCACCGTGGGTTACTCGATTACCGACGATGGACGTAATACAACGGAGCGCATCACGATAAAAGGCGGGAAGTTCGACGTGACCAGCCGCCCGTTTCAGGTATATGGGGCGAAACAGGTTCACTTCACTGGTGGAACGTACCTGGGCCACCGGGGGGTCGATCTGAATTGCCAGAACAGTAGTTTCGATAGGCTGACTATTACCGTGCATTCGACCACGGTAGAGAGTAGCTGGCAGTTTGGTGGTGAATCGTCGGGCAACACCCTGGCAAACTCCGTTATCAGTTCGTTTGGTGCTCAGAAGGCGGGTTATCATCCGGCGTTCGAGTCAGTGGTACTCCGGTCAGGTACGTCCAACAACAAGCTAAGCCGCATTACTACCCGTCTGGGTAAAAAAGCTGACGGTATTCACTATACCGATGGGGCTATCAAAAATCAGGGTGCATCAACGAATGTTATTCAGAACGCAACTGTCCAGCTTGAATAGGGGGGATGTTGGACGCTAGATGTTAGCTATTGGACGCTAGACGCTGGATAGTAGGCACTTGATGCTAGCCGTTAAACTTTGAACGTTAGACATTAAACGTTAAACACTGAACGCTCCTGTTACAGTCTATCGACCCGAACGAACTGGTACCCTTTTTCACGGAATCGGGTTAGTAGCTTATCCAGGTGTGCGTACAATTTGTCGGTTCGGGCGGGGGCGGTGCCAATGTGCATGAGTAGAATAAAGCCGTTCAGGCCCGCCGATTGCTTCTCTTCGTACGCATACATTGATTGCAGAATCGTTTCGCTTGGTCGGTAATTGCGGTCTTGGGGCGTAGTATAATCGGCATGGCTCAACGTACCTGGCGTGTAGTTGATGAGCTGAATTCCTTCGGCTTTTGTCCAACTAGCGATGCTGTCGTTGTACCATTCGTAGGGGGGCATAAAGAGCCGGTTAGTGCTGGGTACGTTGCCAAAGCGGGCCAGTGCCTTGTAGTTGGCCTTTAAATCAGCTACAAACTGCGGCCGGGTAACCAGCAAACTGTCGGGCTTTGACCAGTCGCAGTAGAGCAAATGCTGGTCGGAGTGTGGGCCGAGGTAATGACCGTCGCGCTTAAGTTGCCTGACTATTGGCGCAAAAGCGGGGTTACGGAGAAAGCGGCCGGTCAGAAAAAACGAAGCCTGGACCTGGTGCTTCCGCAACGTTTGGGCAATAGCGGTGCCTCCATCGGCAAACTCATCGCCGGTGAACACCAGCGCCAGTCGGCGGGCGGTAGTGTCGCCCCTGATTTTGGCTCCCTTGCTATAGGTCGATTTTGCGCCGGTCTGTGGTTTCGATACCTGCTTTTGGGTGGGCTGTATCGCCGTTGGTCGGGTGCCTGTTTTTCGGATTGGCTTGAGGGTTTCACCTTCTTTGGCGGCGAGTAGGTAAATAAGTGACGCCGTACCATCCATGGTGGGTTCGTTGGTACTGTAGTCGCCGTAGTCGTCGTGATAAACGGCCGTTTTGCTTTGCAACGGCGCGTATTCATCGGCTTCATGCAAGGTAATGCCGATCAGGTTACCGTAAATGCTGCCGCGAACGGGGCCGTCGACAAGCCCCCCGTCGATGGGGTAATTTTTCAGGTGCGTAAAAGCCGAATGGGGGTCAACGGGTGTATCGCCATCGGAGGGAAGGCCGTAGACAAAGCTTGTGCCCCACGGATTACAGCCGAAAAGCCAGTCGAAATTGGCCTGTTCGAGCTGGGCAAACTGATCGTCGCCGGTCAGTTGGCGGTACCAGAAGCACTGCGTGGCAAATGAGGTGGTGAGGTTGTTGCTGCACCAGGTAAACGGAACGCCCCGGTAAAATGCATTCGTACTGGCCCGTTGCCAAATCAACTCAATGCCCGATTTGTAGTAATCCGTCACTGTTTTCCGACTGGCATAGGGTAGGCGCTTGGCCAGTTCGGCATGCCCTACATTAACGAACGGATACCACTGGTAATGGCGCGCTGTGTCGTTTTTCATCCAGGGAGTCACGGGTTCCTGACGGGCAAAATCCAGCGCCGTTTTCTGCCAGTTCAGGGCCAGCTTTACGGGTTTACCGGTTGTTCTGGCCACGTTGTGAAGTTCAACGGTCGCCAGTTCCATGTCATCGGTGTAGTTGTCTTCTTCGTAAAAATAAGGAGCCCGCCCCGGTGCTGTCTGGCAGTTGCCGGGTTTATCCAGCCCTAGTTTATAGGCAGATTGCGCGCGTTGCCACAGCTTTTTGGCATAGTCGGTATCAGCCTTGCGGGTAAGTTGATACCCCAGCGAAAAGGCACTGCTGACCTTTCCTGCGGTCGATGCTACACCTGTTGCCCGATTTTTGTGTTTGAATAAACCCTGCGGCAGACCCGTTGCGAAATAAACCGGGCGTTCATACCCTTTGCCATACATGCTGTCGAGCTTCGGAATCCGCATCGACGCATGATCGCGGTCGTCGCCCAATTGATTGAATAGCCAGGTATCGGTGGGGTGCATCTTCAGCAGCCAGTCGAGTCCCCAGCGGGCTTCGTCCAGTACGTCGGGTTGCCCGTTCGTACCCGGTAGCCCGTTGGCCTGATGATTGTCAGTAAAAGCAGTCGGGAAATCGCGCAGGGCGGCCAATAAATGATACGTTGCGTTAGCTGACGTGGTGACGTATTGCAGGTAATCGGAAGCGTCGTGCCAGCCACCCGATACATCGATATGGGTACTGTCGGGCATGGGGCCATACATGGAGTAGCCGTCGTGGGTATGGCAGGAATCGTTCAGAAAGGGGTTAAAACCACTTCGTTGTTGTCGCATGTAGCGCAGGCAAAAGTCAGCTGCCCCTTTATACACATCCTCATCGATTCGAAAGGCAGGTGAGCGGGCACCGTCGGCAGTTTTCAGATAGTACCGGCCGGGTGTGTTGACCGAAGAGAAGTCGAGCCGATAGGTCTGTTTGAAAGGGCCATATGCGCCAAATGCCGATCCTACCTGAACCGATAGTACGCTTTCGCCCGTCAGTTCATCAACTAACTGACAGTCTGCCAAGGCAATGTCGGTGAAGCTGGCCCAAACGGCTACTTTAGGGCTGGCGGGCCGGTAGCCCAGCAGGTTAACTCGGATGACGGCGGCAGGCTCCTGATGGGCCGGTATCAACGCAGTACTGGTAAGCAGGAGAAGGAGTAGGGACAGGCGGATCGTCATACCCCCAAAAGTAATGATCACCAAGCGCTTACCCGGCCCTAAATGCTGATATGATCTGCTGTGCGCCGTTCCAGACAAAAAACGTGTCGGTACCAACGGCCAGAAACCGAACGCCGCTGGTGAGTTCGGCCTGTATCGTATCGGGTTTTTGCAGGAACAACCCAACTGGAATGCCTTTTTTAGCGCATTTTGTTTTTACCTCTTGAATCGCTTCCTGAACGTCAGGACTACCAATGTCACCCAACTGGTTCAAACTACCGGAGAGATCATACGGGCCAATAAACACACCATCGATGCCATCAACGGCTAGAATATCATCCAGATTAGCGACTGCTTGTTTATGTTCTATCTGAATAATGACTGCCACCGATTCATTGGCGTGCCGGAGGTAGTCGGCAAAATGCAGTCCGTATCCGTGTGCGCGCCCAATACCCACACTGCGTGTGCCCTGAGGCGGGTATTTCGTGGCCGACACCGCCTGTCGGGCCTCGGCCTCCGTATTGACCAGCGGAACGATGATGCCGTCTGCGCCAATATCAAGCGCCTGTTTTATCAAAATAGGGTTATTCTCGGCCACCCGAATAAGGGCGCTACAGTCATTTTTCAGGGCCAGAATTATCCGTTGCGCTTCCCCGATCGACATGGTGCCGTGTTCCATATCGATAAACAGCCAGTCGAAACCCGCCAGCGACAGCAGTTCGCTCAGTTCGGGAGAGGGAAGAGAGGCAATAGTCCCCAGCAGTGGGTCAGGCCCATTGAGTTTTTCGCGGAATGTCGGTTTCATCCCGCAAACGTACCTACGCTGGGGGTAATTCTTAACGGCTGGGTACGTTGCTAAGAGTATAAAACCAAAAAAGCCAGTCATTGCTGACTGGCTTTGGTGCTCTCGTAGGGATTCGAACCCCAAACCTCCTCATCCGTAGTGAGGTGCTCTATCCAGTTGAGCTACGAAAGCATTCCCGTGTTGGGATTGCAAAAGTAGTGCAAAAAAGGGTTTTGTCAAATTAGCGGCCCTTAAATTTTGCTGTTTTCTTCATCAGGAAGGCTCCAATACCTTCGGCTACGTCGTTAGTTCGGCCCAAAGTATCCTGATTGTCAGCTTCCTGTTCCAGTTGATGGGCCAGGTCAGAATAGAGCGATTGATTCAAAACTTTTTTCATTGCACCGATCGCCAGGGTAGGGGCAGCGGCATAATAAGCCACTAATTCGGCTACGGCGCTGTCTAATTCGTCGGCAATCACCGATCGGTTCACCAATCCCAGTGCGGCGGCCTCGGGACCATATACCCGGCGGCCGGTGCTGCATAGCTCAAACGCTTTCAGAGGGCCGATCAGTCGGGGGAGGAAAAAGGTTGAGCCTGCGTCGGGCATCAGGCCGATGTTGACGAAGATCTGACTGAAATAAGCCTCGTTGCTGCAAACCAACACGTCGCAGGCGAGGGCCAGTGAGAAACCCGCACCTGCCGCCACGCCGTTTACCCGCCCGATGATGGGTTTGGGTACGTTGCGCATGGCCATGATCATGGGGTTATAGCCGCTTCGCAACGAATCACCCAGGGCCATGCCGCCCGATGCCTGGGCATTGGCGAAGCCCTCTTTCAGATCAGCGCCGGAACAGAACGCTTTCTCGCCAGCGCCGGTCAGCACAATGACGCGTACGATATCATCGGCCCCGGCGGCGGTAATGGCAGCGGTAATGTCATGAATCAGACCGGGGCTTAAGGCATTGTACACCTGCGGACGGTTCAGCGTGATGCGGCAAATGCCATCTTCAACGGAGTAAAGTAGATTGTTGAACACGATTTTTGGGTGTTTGTGACTAATTGGTATGCAAGCATACTACTTTTCCGTGGAAAACTCGTCACCCTATACAGCCAAGACGGATACTGCCATTACTGCAACAGTTGGCAGGCAGTGGCCGAATTACCCTTTTCTGACAATGAATCGGCGATTGACGCGGTGCCGATAAAGCCTGTCACCAGGGAATAAGCTGGCATTTTTCATCGATGGTGGGTACGTCTGTTTACTGGTTTTGTGAGTTTAACTCAGGGCATTTCGGCAGAAAGCGACACATTTCTTTACCTCTGCTACGGCGTTTGAACCTGCCGGAACCTGGTATTCCAGTTCTACAGTAGCGGGAAACGTATATTTCTGGTCACGCATCAGCTTCAGTACATCGAGCAGCGGTGTGTCGCCCTGTCCCCAGGGAAGATTGCCTTTGCCGTGGGCTGGCGTTTGCCGGTCTTTAATGTGCATGCTGGCAATACGATCGTGTTTCTCCCGAATCAACGCCAACGGGTCGGGCTGACCGGCGGCCAGGTAATGACCCAGATCAAAATTCATCGCGTTACCGGACGATTGGGCTAATGCTGTATCCCAGAAGGTGGGTGTTTGCTGTTCATGGCCATGATAACCCACCCGAATGCCGTGTTTCTGCGCCATTTGGCCCAGTTTGAGCGTGTGGGCATCGTTGCCCGGATGTTCGAGCGTGACCTGATTGGCACCCAGCGTTTTGGCTGCCAGCATGCCGTAGTTGATCTCGGCGTCTGAATGTTGAAGACCAAAGGCATCCGGTTTGAACCCGTAAATTTTTACACCTGCCTTATTGTACATTTTTCGGACCTGCTCAAATTTGGCCATCGGTGCTGCAAGCCGCCATTTGGTCAGTTCTTCCCGGTACGCTTTCGTCTGGGCATCGGCTTCGGTCAACAGTTTCTGCTCGTCCTGCGTCAGCTCCTGTTTTTCGCGGCGTTTGCGCATCAACGGAAAGATAGACCGCATATCGACCGTGTTTTTGGGAGCACCGGCAAACGATTCGGCTGGGCCACCCATCAGTTCAATGGCGCTGATACCGGAATCCAACACGTATTGCAGCGTGGCTTCAGCACTTTGATCGGGCATGTCGCGGAATGAGTAGGTGATGACGCCGATCTGCACGCCATCGATCCGTGAATTGGGCTTATCGCCCAGATGGCGAATAAGGGCGGGTGCACCAAAGAGGTTTTGACTACTGACCACAGCTCCCGAGATCAGGGCGGCGGTGGTTCCCAGAAAATGACGACGAGTTGTTGCGTTTTCCATGGTTATGCTGGTGTAAAGGAGATGTAGGATTAGGAATAAACGTATCTATGGCGAAACACGTTTTCCCATCCCATCTACTACAGCAGCCCATCGATCTGGTAAGCTGTCAATTGCTGGAATTTGGATATCGGATGTTGTATTTTGGATACTGGATCAAGACCAACCAGATAGATCTGTCATCCGTCCGGCATCCAGCGTCCAAAATCTAACGTCCAGTATCCTGAGTTAAACCAGCCAGAAAACGGCCAGGCCGCTGATGAGTACACCTAACCCTAGACCGGCGCCGACTTGGCCAATGGTGTGGGCGTTGAGTTGTAGCCGGGCGGTAGATACCAGGCCACTAATGGCAATGAGGCCCACGAAAGGCATAAACAAATCGGTGTCGCTGTGTTTGGCCAGCATGACCATCACGGTGCCCAATACGCCGCCAATACCCACACCATGGGCACTGATTTTCCAGACACTATTGATCAGGGCTACCAGTAAAATAGAGAGAGTGATGCTACCCAGTATGATGGCCACCCCCGGCGACGTGGCTGAAAAAAGGCTCATCCGAAAGGCAAACAGGTACGTGACCACTGCATAGACCACCCCTGTTATCAGGTAAGGGAGCCGTCGGTGGGCGCGTTCGGGCATGTTGAGATCGGCGAGCAATCCCATGCGGTAGAGATAGAGAATTAACAGGCCGGGAACGGCGAACGTACCCACCACAATCAGGATCAGCAAGCTGAGACGAACGCCGGGTGAGTAGGTATCAACGTTGAGCCTGACCGGCGACACGTAGAGCAAGAGCCCAAACAGCCAAGTAGGCATTAACAACGGATGAAAAATGACAGAGAGGGCGTAAGCGAGGCGGGGGTGCAAAGACAATTATCAGTTATCAGTGAACAATTATCAGTGAACAGTTACCAGTTATCAATGTATCCAGCTAGCTGATAAATAGGTAGCTGGATACATTGATAACTGGTAACTGATAACTGTTCACTGATAACTGATAATAGTTTAAAGCTGTTTCCGTAGTCGGGCCACGGGGATATTTAATTGTTCGCGGTATTTGGCTACCGTTCGGCGGGCGATGTTGTAGCCTTTGTCGTTCAGCATCTTCTCGAGCTTATCGTCCGACAGTGGGTTCACTTTCGGCTCGGTGTCGATCATATCCTTGAGAATATTTTTTACCTCTCGGCTGCTGACATCCTCGCCCGAATCGGTTGCGATGCCTTCTGAGAAGAAATATTTCAGCGGATAGATACCAAATTCAGTCTGAACGGCTTTACTGTTGGCTACCCGCGAAATGGTCGACACGTCCATATCGATCATCTGAGCGATGTCTTTCAGGATCATTGGCCGCAATTTATTCTCGTCGCCGGTCAGGAAGAAATCGTACTGATACCGCACAATGGCGTTCATCGTTTTCAGCAGGGTTTGCTGCCGTTGTTTAATGGCGTCGATGAACCACTTGGCCGCGTCGAGTTTCTGTTTCACGAAACTGACGGTTTCTTTCAGGCCTTTATTTGTTTTGTTACTCTTGTCGTAGGTATCGAGCATATCGGCAAACGACCGGCTGATCTTCAGTTCGGGGGCGTTGCGCGAGTTGAGGGTCAACTCTAGTTTTCCGCCGTTGTTGGTCAGCAGAAAATCGGGCATCAAGTACTGCACGGTATTGTCGTCGCCTTCAACCGAGCCCGGTTTCGGATTCAGTTTGATGATGATCTCGACTACCCGCTTCAGCGCTTCGTCGTTGACATTAAGACGTCGCTGAATTTTGTCGTAATGCTTTTTCGAAAACTCTTCGAAGAACTCGTTGATGATCCGAACGGCCAACTGAACATATGGGTCTGTGTTGTCTTTTCGGCGGAGTTGAAGCAGCAAACATTCCTGCAAATCGCGGGCGGCAATGCCCGGCGGGTCAAAGGTCTGAATCTTGTGCAGCACTTCTTCCACCTCTTCGGCATCCACAAAAATGTTCTGCGAGAAGGCCATATCGTTCACAATAGCCTGCAATGAGCGGCGAATGTAGCCGTCATTTTCAATGCTACCCAACAGTTGAAGGCCAATAGCCCGCTGATCGTCGGTGAGACGGAGGTAACCAAACTGCTGCGCCATCGAATCCATCAGGCTTGACATAGTGGCAATCGGCATTTCGCGATCCTCTTCATTATACGAGCCATCGCCCTGCATTTTGTAGCCTGCAAATTCATCATTGGCCAGATAGCCATCGATGTCTAGATCATCGCTGCGGTCGCTATACTCGTCTTTATCGTCATATTCTCCACTCTCGTCAAACTCATCTTTGGTGTCGTACTCCTCGTCCATACCTTCTTCCAGGGCCGGATTAATTTCCAACTCCTCCTCGATACGAGTCTCCAGTTCAGCCGTCGGTATCTGTAACAACTTAATAAACTGAATCTGCTGCGGAGACAGTTTTTGTTGAAGTGACTGGCTTAGGCTAAGTTTCTGCATACGTAAAATAGTGCCGGGGCAGCAGTGGGTTAGATAAGTAAGCGTAGCACGAAAGATGCATTGCCCAGAAGCGGCCCCTCAATTATCAGACCAAATTACTTTGGTTTTGTTGGTACTGTCAAGAAAAAATTAAGAACCAGTATAATAGACTATTCATGCGAAGCGTTGTAACTGATTGTTTTTGAGCCGAAAAAGCCTTTGTTGCCTGGAATAGCGGCTTGAAAAAAAAGTAGATGGGCTATACTCGCCAGGTGTATTTGGTCGATTTAATCGTTCATCGGTCAAACTCGGTAACCTATGAGCCTGTTTTGGGTTAGACTGAGTATGAACTCTTCTTCGCGCTTTATCGATCAGTTCGATGTTATTCTGCTAGACCTGATGGATACCCTGATGTTTGGCGGCAACCGCTTCTCTGAGGAGCAGGATTATGCCCAAACGTATCGAAAACTGGGTGGCACATATCACTCAAACAACGAAGTGCAGTGGGTAATCAGGCAGGTATACGAGACCATGAGCGAGCACTATGCCGACCCCGCTTACCACGAAAATTTCAAACCGGCCAGTACGTATCTGGCCGAAACCCTGGATGCGCTGGGTCTCCCCCAAACCGATGCGCCCCGGTTACATAACGTATTTGCCCACCACGAACTAGGGCACGTACCTGACCGGCATTGCGAGGCACTGCATCAACTGGCCAAAACACACCGACTAGGGTTGGTCAGTAATTTATGGTCTGAGAAAGCACTGTTTGTGCGTGTATTCCGGCAATGTCGCATTCATCATCTCTTCGATACGCTCGTATTTTCGTCGGATCATAGCCTGGTGAAGCCGTCGCCGAAGATTTTTCAGAAAGCCCTCGCTCATTTCGATCACCCGCCACACCGTATCCTGTTCATCGGCGACAGTCCCGACCGCGACATGGCCGGTGCCGAAGCCCTCGGGCTGGGTACGTTGCTGGTCACCGGCGGCCGCGAAACAACGTACCCAGGCCGCACTTTAACTGACATCTGCGATTTATTGGCGTATCATTGCTAGGCTAGCGTCAATCTTATTTCGTGCATCTTTGTTGACCAGGTAACTAATTCACTCATTCGACCTTGAAACTATTAAAAGTCGCTGCTGGTGTGCTGAACCAGACCCCGTTGGATTGGGATCATAATCGGCAAAATATCATTGATGCTATCGACTCGGCACGTACACAGGGCGTGAGCCTGCTTTGCTTGCCCGAACTGTGTATCTGTGGCTATAACTGCGAAGACATGTTCTACGCGCAGAATACTGTTGACCAGTCCATCGCATCGCTGCTCGAGATCGTGGGGCATACAGCCGATATTGCCGTTTCTGTTGGGCTGCCTATGCGGCACAATAACCGCACGTTCAATGTGGCCTGCTTCATCGTCAACAAGCGTATTCTGGGTTTCATTGCCAAGCAGTATCTGCCCGGCAACGGTATCCACTACGAACCGCGCTGGTTTCAGCCCTGGACGGTAGGCGTGCGCGACGAAACCCATATCGGCGAGTTCAACTACCCATTCGGTGATCTGGTATTCGATTTGTCGGGCATTCGGGTGGGCTTCGAGATCTGCGAAGATGCCTGGATAGCCAGTCGGCCGGGACGTGCGTTGTACGAACGGGGCGTCGATATCATCCTGAATCCGTCGGCCAGCCATTTTGCGTTCGGCAAGTCGGTTACGCGTGAGCGGTTGGTAGTTGATGCGTCGCGGTCGTTTGGGGTAAGCTATGTGTATACTAACCTGCTGGGCAACGAAGCCGGTCGGGCTATTTACGATGGTGATGCCATGGTGGCCTCTAACGGCGAACTGCTGGTATCGGGCCCGCGCCTAAGCTATGAAGACATGCACATCGTGTCGGCGGTGATTGATGTAGACATGACGCGGCTGAATCAGACCCAGAACCGGGGAAATCTAGCGTTTGCCCTGCCCAACCTGCGCGTCACCGATCGCTTCAACTGGCCCGATGTTACGCCCGTCATCCAGAAAGCTGAACTGGAGCCCTGGGAACGGTTTGGCAGCATCAAAGAAGAAGAGTTCGCTCGTGCCGTGGCGCTTGGCCTCTTCGACTACCTGCGCAAAAGCCGCTCGCAGGGGTACGTCCTCAGCCTGTCGGGAGGGGCCGATTCGTCAGCCATTGCGGCTACGGTGTACCTGATGGTGCGCATGGCAGTAGAAAATATTGGGCTCGATGGGGTCAAGAAGAAGTTGCATCATCTGAAAGCCGTTCAGGACTGCGACACTGCCGAAGCCATGGTTGGTAAACTGCTGACCACGATTTATCAGGGCACATCAAACTCGTCGGACGATACGTTCAATTCGGCCAAAGAATTGGCCGAAAGTCTGGGTGCTACGTTCATGAACATCAATATCGACGGGCTGGTCGATACATATACGGGCCTGATCGAGGGGCAAATTGGCCGGAAACTGACATGGAGTACCGACGATCTGGCCCTGCAAAATATTCAGGCGCGGGTACGTGCTCCGGGCGTCTGGATGCTGGCTAATCTGAAAAACGCCCTGTTGCTCAGCACTTCGAACCGATCGGAAGCCGCCGTGGGTTACGCTACGATGGATGGCGACACAGCGGGTAGCATTTCGCCTATTACCGGTATAGATAAGCATTTTCTGCGGGGCTGGCTGCGCTGGCTTGAAACTGTAGGGCTAAATGTGGTAAACACCGCATCGTCTGCTGACCACATCAAGCTATCGGGCCTGAACCGGGTGAACAACCTGCAACCCACCGCCGAGCTACGCCCGCTTGATCGCAATCAGACCGACGAGGATGACCTGATGCCATACGACGTGCTGAACGAGATCGAGAACGCCGGTATTCGCGATAAGCAGGCACCGGTCGATGTGTTTAAGTTGATCGAAGTGAAGTTTGCCGGGCAACACAGCCGCGAGAATTTACTGATGTGGGTAGAACGGTTTTTCAAACTCTGGAGCCGTAATCAGTGGAAACGCGAACGCTACGCCCCCAGTTTCCACCTCGACGACCATAGCCTGGACCCACGTACCTGGATGCGCTTCCCAATCCTCTCTGGCGGTTTTGAGAAAGAACTCGCCGAAATGCGCGATTGGGCACAAGAACACAATAAAGGCGGCGGTCGTAAAGGGAAGATCGGGTTTTAACACAAACCGTCCAACTACAGTAGAGACGCAAGATTTTGCCGGTCTGCCGGTACGGTCTCTACACACGCGTAAGCAATACGCTTTCTATATTCCGTTAATCACTACCCGTGCCTCAATCCCGTTCAAGCCTGCTTATTCCCGGTCTTCTTTTTGCCATGTTGTGGGCGTCGGCGTCGGTGGCTACCAAGTTTGGCGTTCAGTCGGCGGCACCGCTCGTGCTGGCTACGGTCCGCTTTCTGATTGCGGGAAGTGGTATGTTGCTGGTTGCCTACGTACTTCAGAAAGGTAATCCGATGCCAGTAGGTGTGGAATGGAAACGGCTGACGATTTTTGCGGCGCTGAACACAACCATTTATCTGGGGCTTTTTGTGCTGGCTCTTAAGCAGGTGTCGGCAGGCATTGGTAGCTTGTCCACGGCGACCAATCCGCTGTTTATCAGCCTGATGTCGGCCGTTTTTCTACGAAGACCACTTCAATGGCGGGAAGGAGCCGGGTTGTTGTTGGGTTTGCTGGGCGTATGCGTGGCGGCCTATCCGTTACTGGGACAAGCCTACGCTACCGTTGAAGGTCTACTAATTTTGCTGGCCAGTATGCTGTCTATTTCGGCGGCAACTGTCTACTACGCCCGCTATACCTGGCGGTTACCTAACCTGGTCATCAATGGCTGGCAGGTGCTGATCGGAGGAATTCTTATTTTGCCCGTAACTCTGCTCACCACCGATATCAGCGCGTCAACCTTCGACGGGCGGTTTTGGGCATCAGTGGGTTGGCTTATCGGGCCGGTATCGGTAGTGGCGTTGCAACTGTGGTTTCGGCTGGTTCGGGCCGATGCCGTGAAAGCGTCGTTGTGGTTATTCCTTTGCCCTATTTTTGGGTTCATTTACTCGTCGGTACTACTGGGCGAACCCATCACAGGCTATACCGTGGCGGGCACTGTATTGGTCGTTGGCGGGCTCGGACTGGGTCGCAAAACAGGGGAAGCTACAAAATAAGTTGTGCACACGATGAAGCAGGTACGTTCGTTCTGAACATACTGAATCAACCGGGTACGTGCCTGATTGAGGCACCGAAACGGCTTTATCACTGATCAATTATTTCTTCATGAATCGATTTTACCGCGTCGTTCTGACGGTACTATTGGGCGCTTTAACTCTTTGCGTATCAGCGCAGGACAAGCAGCGTTACCTGGCCATTTCACTCAACAATAACTACATCGGAAATGGTGATGATGGTATTGAGTCGATCAATCAGCTAAAAGCACTTGGGGGTAACACCGTTCTAGTGACCGTATTATGGAGTACGGTCAATAATTGGCGGAAAAACGACCCTAACCCCTGGCTGCAATACGATAATCAGATTGCAGCCGCGCGCCGAAATGGAATGAAAGTCGCTATCCGTATCTGGATCGACAATCAGCGCCCCGATGTGCCTTCCGACCCGAATAACAACATGGAAGATGGGTTTAATGGCTGGGCTGCGGGCGACCGAATGCAGGGGTACAACATCTTTGGCCAAAATCTACGCGTTTATCAGCAGTTCGATGGCCTCTATCTGAATCAGGGGACGTTTCGGGTATTTACCAGTTTTGCTGCCCCAGCCACCGTTGAAAAGGGAACCACTTTTGCGGCACGGGTAGCCGAACGGTATCGCTATTTGCTGGATACCAATGAGTTATTGTTTATATGCATGGGTAACATTGGTGGCGAGTTTAGCTATCCGCTTGTTACGACCAAAGGGCTGGAAGGCGATTTTATCCGGTTATACGATTATTCCGAACCCATGGTGAAAGGCTATCGTAACTGGCTCAAATCAAAATATGGTGGGGTATTGAGCCGGTTGAAAGAGGCCTGGAAAGGAGAGGCGCAAAACGTTAGCAGTTTTGATCAGATACAGCCTAAAACACCTAACGGTCAGTTTAAAGGCGCTTTTGAAGGCGAGTCGGGGCTCGACTGGTACCGGTATCGGCATGGCGTTATGAAAACGTTTATGTATGAGGTAACTGCGGCCATCAAAGCAACTGACAACCGCTTCCCGGTCATTCACGAATACGGTTCGGTCTATGATAAGCTATCGGTGCAGCGGGGAACGTTTAGTTTTAAAGACACCGGCGAAAGCCTGGATGGTATAAAAATCAATGACGGACAGTATTCAGACTACCGCTTTTCAACGGACATTGCCCGCTCCAATTCGCCGGGTAAGTTGATCGTCAACGAAGTAGAAGGGAACATAAACCGGCAGAATAACCCGGTTGCGCGTGACGAAATGATCCGGCAGTTTATTGACTGTTACGAACACGGCACTCAGGTTATTACCACGTTCAATTTCGATCTCAGTTTTGAGCATGATCGGAGCGTTATCCGAGAAATAGCGGCCCGATACATCGCCAATACTGCCCCTGTTATTCGTAGTCCCAAGTCAGATGCTTCCTATACTATTTCGGGTATACTGAACGCCGAGGGCTGTAACGCCAATCGCAGTTCATTTGCGCTCGATTGTCAGGCTTACAAAGACTGGCGGACAGCTTATGATTTAAGTGGCGGTCAGCCGGTCAATTTTCTGGCTAAGGATGATATTCTATCGCCCAACTCAACCGAAGTGTTTCGGTATAACCGGGTGTTGGTTATCGGCAATGCCATGACCGAAAAAGCCCCCGACAACGCCATTGGCTGGACGGGTGGGCCGTGGGGCATGGCGGCCACGTCGCGCGAAAAAGATTACGTGAGCCTGCTGACGGATAAACTGGTAGAACAAAACCCCGATGTATCGGTGCAGCGCCTGGTGCTGAACGACTGGGAGCGGAGCTATGTCAATCAAACATTCCCGTACAAAACCGCAATCACAGACAGGGTTGCCGCGTTATGGGCGGGTGAAAAACCAGATCTGGTCATTGTTTCACTGGGAGAAAATATCAGTCAGGCGGCTTTTGATCCGGGTACGTTGCGGGCCGAACTAATCAAACTGGTTGTCGCCACGGGTTTTGCAGGGGGGACAGTTGTGCTACGTAACTCGTTCCTGAACGGTCAGAACCAGTCGAACCAGGCCATTCGAAATTTGGCTGAAGAAACAGGCTGGCGTTTTGTGAACCTCAACTGCATCCGGGCCGAACCTCTTCTGAACGCGTCGACCGACTGGCCCGCCGCTGACTCGCTCGTCAAAAGATACCCCGGCGATGCGGGCATGACTACCATTGCCAATCTCTACTGCAACCAGATTCCGGGCCTGAACTGCTCGGGCGAACAAGTGCAGCTACCGGTAGTAACCCGGGTGAGGGTTCATTTCGGCGTTGATTCGTGCAGCACCTGTAGCGACCGCTGCCGGAGCGGCTTTATTCAGGGCTCGCAGGATAGCCTTTCCTGGACAACCCTGGCCATTCTCCGTCAGCCGGCCAAAGCCTGGAATGAGTACGTGGTCAATGCTGATCAACCATGGCGGTATGTGCGCTACGTGGCGGCTAAAGATTGCCGGGGTGAGTTGACCGAACTGGAGTTTTACGCCGGCAACCGTAAGCTGAAAGGAATTGCGTTTGGGAGTGGAGCCAGTCAGCCCACTACCGGCTATCAGGCGGCGTTGGATGGGCAGTTGACCACCACTTGGAAAGGCGCTACCCCCGGCCCACAAAACACAGTAGGATTAGATTTTGGCGTACCCACGTTTGCCCCTGAGCTCATTGAGTGGTGCCCTGATGAGGTGCCGGGAACCGTGCAATTGGAACTAGCTCCCAACCCCGCCGACGATTACATTACGTACCTGTATCACATGCCTACGGCCGATGCTGTTACCATTGAGGTGTTCAATGTGGCGGGGCGGTTACTGGAGCGGAAGCAACTGGCTGGGAGTGAAACTAACCAGCAGTATCGTATCTATACGGGCAACTGGCCGCAGGGTGTGTATGTGGCTCGCATAAAAGCAGGTACGTTCGCTACCTCAAAACGGTTTCTGATTGTCAGATAAGCCAGTGGTTGCCCTATAGTGCCTCAGGGCTTAATTACCAGCATCTCTACACGCCGGTTAAACTGGCGGCTTTTCTCGTAATTATTGGTCGCCACCGGCCGGGTGCCGCCGTAGCCCCTGGTCATGATGCGGCTGGCGTCGATGCCTTTATTCACCAGAAATGTCTTTACCGCTTCGGCCCGCCGCCTCGACAGGCTGACGTTCTGATCGAAATCGCCCTGATTGTCAGTGTGCCCGGCCAATTCGATGCGGATGGTCGGGTTTTGGGTGAGGAATGTAAACACGCGGTCGAGGTCAACGGTGGCTTCAGGGACCATGTCGGCGGTGCTTTGTACAAACTGGATCGCGCGCAGGTCAACGGGTTTATCGGTAATGGTCAGGGGCGGTTTAGCAGTACTGGCTGGTGCTGGCCGGGGTGTTGAAGCTGCTTTACCTGTGGTTGCTACGCTGGGGACCTTATCGGGAAGGGTTCTGTTCAGTAAGATCGTTTTGCCAAAAAGGCGCACGGCCCTACTGTCGGTAAACGCTATACGTTCTTCACTGGCAATAAATCCATCAGCTTTGGCTACAATCCGGTATGACTCTTTCGCACTCAGGGTCAGTTTAAAACTACCGTCAGACGATGCCGATTTGGCCTGTGTGGCCACACCCGTTTGAGTAATAGCCTGGATAGTGGCTCCAACCACAGGCTGTCGGGTAGCAGCGTCAAGCACAAGTCCTTCCAGCGAAGCTTTGTCGCTCTGGCTAAAACCGGACAGGGTTGTCACAAAAAGACCCCACACGAGGACTGTTTTACTGAATATAGTCATACTTCTTAAGCAACGGAAAATCGCCGTTAAAAGTACGCCATGGCCACAGATATACCACAGAACAGGGTCTCTGAAAACAGTACATGATCAGCTCTTAAATTGTCTAAAAATAATTTATAACTAGCTGATATACAGATTGATGATTGGTGTTTTTGGGGACTTGAAAAGGAACCCCGCACCGGGCTGTTTTGTTTCTATTGTATGAGAGAAACAACCAATGTGTCGATGGCTTCTATGCCTCTGCAGGTGGCCAGTAAACCCGCTTCGGCGGTAGATGAAACCCTTCGGAGTACCGCTCAGTGGGACACTACCCAACGGGATGCCGACCTGCGTAAATCGATTCCGGCGCAGGTGTTTTTGAATCACTTTTTCGCCATGGACTACCACATCCAGCATCATAATGATCTGTTCGATGTCGCCAAGTTTCCCATCTTTCAGCAGTTTGGGGGTTTGGGAGCGGCAGATCGTCAGGTGGCCCTGGAGAAGTTACTGCTCAATAGCTGGAGTGCCGAATATGCCCTCCGTATCACGCCCGTTCTGAACGACCGCTCGGCCGATTCGGAACAGTATTTGCAAAACTCACTGCACTGGACGTTCCCGCAGGCTTATTACAGTGTACTGTTTAGTGCGCGGGCGTTTCTGGCGGTGCAGAACATCAATGTCAGTAACGAAGAGTTGATTCGGAAGCGGATTGGCAATATGGTCGTGCGTGGCTATTATCCGTCTTCTGTAGGGTACTATGCGTTGGGTCCATTCAACAGCTACCGAATTCAGCGGTTGCCGATGGCAAAACGCATGGCCGAAGCCAGTCGGTCAGATCTGACATTACCGTCGCGCCACACATCGGCTCAGATCGACGTGGCTCAATTTCTGAAAACCACCCGCGATCAGCGCATCAAGGCGTTGCGTAATGCCGTTCAGAACAATCCAAAAACGGCCCTTCGATCGTCGCGCACCGGTGCAGTTTTGCAGAAGTTTGGGCCTGAACAATACAAACAGTTGGCGCGTCAGATTGGCTATACCACTTATTTCGATATGCTTAGCCGTTTGCGCATTTCATCGGCCAATGGGAGCGGGGCACCGCGTGAGATCGAACGCTTTGTTGACTCGGAAGTTGATGTACGGCTCTTTCATCAGAGTCTGGTCAACATTGTAACACACGTAAATTCGTTGCACGAGGCCTACGTGGCCAAAGCCCTGGGTATTGAGGCGTACCGCAAACTGGTTGCCAAATTACCAACGTACCTGCAGGAGGGCTTTGTCCGTGAACGGCTCAACACCGTCATCGAACCCATACTGGCCGATGCTGTCAAATAAAACGTCATCTGCCTTCGGCGTCATTAATTGTCATTCGTTGCCCTTGCGAAAAATGACAATTAATGACGCGAAGCATAATGACTATTAAATGACGCGAAGACTAATGACGCTTCAATACCGCCATGCCTACGCCTGAGTCGGCGGCTCCGTAGTAGACCCACCATTCGCCGGGGCCGTTAGCTACCCATCCGTTGCTGAATACTACGTTGGGGAAGAACCCTTCTCGTTCCCAGCTTAATTCGGGCGTGAGCAGCGGCGCGTCTGATCGGTCAAGAAGCCGGCCGGGGTCATTTATATCCAGCAGGGCCAGGGCCAGGGCGTATTCATGTTGCTGGCCCGCGCCGTGATACAGCAACAGCCAGCCATCGTCGGTGCGGATCGGTTCGGGCCCCGCGCCAATCTTCAGGTTTTCCCAATTCGCTTCAGTAGGACCGAACACGTACCGGTGATTGCCCCAGTGTACACCATCAGGTGATTCGCTGATCCAGACCGAAGGTTTGCCAATCTCCGACACCATGGGCCGGTGCAACATCATCAGGTTTCCGTTGATACGTTCAGGAAACAGACAGGCATCTTTGTTGGGCGGCGGTAACACCATGCCCACCCGCTCAACGTGTACAAAATCGGTTGTTTTAGCCAGACCAACGCCGGGGCCGTTTGCCGATACGGCGGTGTACGTGATCCAGTACGTATCATCAATCCGGGTAATGCGGGCGTCTTCAATACCAAACGCTTCATCGGGCCGGGCTGGAAACAAAAACGGTTGTTTGTCAATGGTGAAATGTATGCCATCCTTACTGCGGGCCAGCCTGAGGTGACTCAACGATGTCAGGTACGTTTGTCCGTCGATGGTCAGCAGCCGGGCATCATACGGTTCGTCAGGCTCTCGGAACGACGTCACGGTTAGTGTCGATTCGCCATGTTCAGTAGTTACAGTAGGTACATGCAGCCAGCCCCGTTCGCGTTTGGGGGCTTCGGCCACCCGGAGGAGAAGAATGATTTCATTACCAAACCGGCAGGCGGCGGGGTTGAATGCTCCCAACACGTCGAAATCTTGACCGTAAGGAACAACGTCGCCGGTTGTCAGAATAGGTTTATCACTGAAGCGTTGAAGTGTGTAGTTTTTCATAGGTAAGAGAGTCCGTTGGCTCGATTCATAGTATCTTAACTAACCAACCACGAGCCGTAGGGTTATGAGGTTCGGAAACCTATTCAACACACAACAATGATCGACAATGATGACCTGCTCGATGATGAGCAAGATGATGATCTGTTAATGGAAGCTACAGAGGGAGCTGAATTCGGCGACGAAGGCTCTGGCGCAACAAGTGGCTACGGCGACACAACGGAAGACGACCTTAGCTTAAGCGACGATGAAGAAGTGGAGGATCCGCTTGAGATAGACCCTGATGACGAGCTTCAGGGTGACGACATCGATGATGATGACTTATAGTTAACCAGCAAAACGATGCCAGAAGACGTAGAAAAGCCGGACCAGATAGATTCTCCCAACGAATCGACCGCTCCGGACAGCGAAACACAATCCTCGGTTGCTTCGGCACAAGGGGAGCGCAACAATCCCGCTATCAACGAAGAAAAAACCGGAAGCCGGGAGAACGAACCGGCAGAAGGAGGTAGGTAGAAGATAGTTTAAAGTTTAAAGTTCAATGTCTAACGTTGCTCTGTTAACCTACGAAGCGACTGTAGACATTGAACTTCAGACTTTAAACTCAATTCACCACTTCCCCAGCCACGCGCTCATTGGTTCATATAGCTTTACCCAGGCCAGGCGGGCGGCTACGACGATGAAGACAATGCCCGTGATTCGGTTGAACGCGAGAGCTACGCCGGGCGTGAAAAAGCGCTTTAGCTTATGGGCAAAAATGGCCAGTGATGACTCGGCTACAGCAACACCCAACAGGGCGAAGCACATGAAAACGACCTGCTGCGTAGTGTCGTAACGCAGTGAATGGCGCATATAAGCCGCAATGGTCACCCACGACACAAAATTGATCGGGTTCAAAGCATTCAGCAAAAAGCCGGTGGTGAAGTAATAGGCGTAGTTGCCGAACTTAGTCTTGGGATAGGCAATTCGGGGCGTGCCTTTAATGATGTTGAACAGGCCTAATACCACCAGAAATACCACGCCCACTGCCGCCAGTATAGGTTCCAGCTCTTCAGAATGCGGAATGATCGACGTACCTAACAATGCGAACGTGATGTAAATGGCATCGCCCAATACAACACCCAGCGTGATAGTTAATCCCGCTTTATAGCCATTATCGACACTGTTTTGAATAAGGGCAAAGAACACGGTTCCGAACGTCAGGCACAGGGCCACGCCCGTCAGGAAACCATAAAGAATGGGTAACAGCATGAAGGAAATGTTGGTCAATGGCAGTAATTGTCTACTGCTTACTGTCAATAACCAATAAATGTTTTTAGATGCCGCGTTGCCGGGCTAGTAGTAACAAACCTGCCATGCTGATTGAATCCGTAATTCGGCCATCCATCACCATCTGAACTGCTTCTGTCAGCGGGAGTTTCAGAAGTTGGAGATCTTCGGTTTCTTCCGGATCATGTGGGCCGGGAGTCAGGTCTTCGGCTAAATAAATAAATCCTTCTTCGTCAGTGGCTGAGTTCGAGGTGTGGATGCGGGCAAGTTTGGTCCATCGGGCGGCCACGAAGCCGGTTTCTTCCTGCAATTCGCGTTTGGCAGATGTCAGTATGTCGGTATCTACGGGGGCGCCACCTTCGGGAATTTCCCAGGTATACTCGTTTAGGGCATACCGGTATTGACCAACCAGGTACGTATTGCCATCAGAATCGATCGGAATAACGCCCACTGCTTTGTTTTTGAAACTAACTACGCCGTATATACCCGGTGTTCCAGCGGGAGTAATTACGTTTTCGTGCCTGACTGTAAGCCAGTTATTTTCGTATTTTACCGCTGAATCAAGGGTTTTCCAGGGGTTTTGCGTCGTATCCATGCGGCGAAAATACGAACGATTTGTCCGGTTCGCCGTATCTTTATAGACTCTATGAAGCTATTACAACATGCCAAAACCCGCTGGATGGCCCTGTCGCTGGTGGTTGGTATCGTACTGCTGGTACTAAAGTTTACAGCCTTTTTCCTGACAAACTCCACTGCTATCCTCACCGATGCGCTGGAATCGATCGTGAACGTAATTGCCAGTGCGTTTGCGCTTTATAGTCTATACATCGCTGGTCTACCACGGGACCAGAACCACCCCTATGGTCATGGCAAAGTAGAGTACCTTTCCTCTGGTTTCGAAGGTGCTCTGATTCTGTCGGCGGGTCTGGTTATTATTTATGAAGCGGTCGTCAGCTTCTTCGAGCCAACCACTCTCAGCGAACTTGGCTGGGGAATGGCCCTGATTGCCTTCACTACCGCCGCCAACGCGCTTTTGGGGTACACCCTGACCAAACAGGGCAAACAAACCGATTCGCTGGCCCTGGTGGCCGACGGGAAGCACTTACTTGTCGACAGTGTGAGCAGTGTGGTGGTTATTATCGGCGTTGGTCTGGTGTGGCTCACCGGTTGGGTATGGCTCGACCGGGTGTTGGCCCTGGCTTTAGCGCTGTTTATCATCTATAATGGCTGGTCGTTGGTACGCCTCTCAGTAGGGCGGTTGCTCGACGAAACCGACTTCCAGACCATCGATCGCGTGGTAACGGTACTGGCTGAAAACCGGCAGCGCAACTGGATAGACGTGCATAACCTGCGCGTTCAGAAATACGGCGCTGATCTGCATATCGACTGCCACCTTACCTTACCCTACTATTGGGATTTGCTCAATACGCACGACGAAGTACACCGTTTCGAGAAAACCCTACAGGAAGGCTTTTCAAGCGAAGTAGAAATTTTCGTACATGCTGACCCCTGCTTGCAGGAGTGCTGCCATTACTGCCGGGTGGCCAATTGCCCCGTTCGCGGACACGCTTTCGTCAACGACGTTGTCTGGACCGCTGATAATCTGCCACTCAATCAAAAGCATTTTGTGCCGGTAGAGCAAGGAGTTAAGAATTAACAGCTGAGAGTCAAGAAGCAAGAGCTAAGAGTCAAGAAGCAAGAGTTGCTCTGCTTAGGCACTAGTTGACGGATTAAGCAAAGCAGCTCTTGCTTCTTGACTCTTAATTCTTAACTCTTAATTGAAATAACTTGACATATTCGCCGAAAAAATTGTACCTTTCGAGTGTATCATTTCACTGATGCTACCGGGTTGGTTCACCAATAGAATGATATTCAGGTTGTATTCTGAACTGGAAAGACGGGTTGCCCTACAGCCCGCCTTTTTTTATGCCGTAGATTCAAGGTGAATAAGCCTTATCTGCCAACAAACCAACATAACATATTAGCCATTATGACCACTCTGAATCGCCGGTCGTTCCTGCAAACTGCTGGAGCGCTTGCTACTACTGCCCTACTTCCAGCCTGGGCCGAAGCCGCCCCTCAAAAATTGCCTTTCACTATTTCGCTGGCCGAATGGTCGCTGCATAAAGCCTTATTCGCTAAGAAGATTACTAATCTCGACTTTCCGGGTATCGCTAAAAAAGAGTTCGGTATCAGCACGGTCGAATACGTGAACCAGTTTTTCAAGGACAAGGCGCAGGACAAAGTGTATCTAGATGAACTGCTGATGCGCTGCAAAGACAATGGTGTTACCAATCACCTGATTATGATCGATGGCGAAGGCCCGTTGGCTGATCTGGATGCTACAAAACGCAACCAAACGATTGAGAATCACAAAAGATGGATCGAATGTGCCAAGTACCTCGGTTGCAAAACTATCCGGGTAAATGCACAGGGGACCGGAGCGCCCGAAGAAGTGGCCAAAGCGGCAGTAGAAGGCCTCAGCAAACTGGGTGAAGTGGGAAAAGCATCCGGCATCAACGTGATTGTTGAAAATCACGGCGGCATCACCTCAAACGGGGCCTGGCTGGCGGGCGTGATTAAGCAGGTAGGAATGAAAAACGTAGGTACGTTGCCTGATTTTGGCAACTTCTGCATGAAGCGCAGCGCCACGGGTTGCGACGATTCGTATGATCGCTATCAAGGCACTCAGGAACTGATACCCTACGCCAAAGGACTATCGGCCAAAACGTATGATTTCGATGAGCAGGGTAACTGCATCGAAACTGATTATGTGAAAATTATGAAGATCGTGAAGGACAGCAAGTTCAAAGGCATCATCGGTATCGAATATGAAGGCAGTAAACTAGACGAATATGCCGGCATCCGCAAAACAAAGGAACTGCTGGAAAGAGTAGGATAACAGTTATCAGTAAACAATGAACAGTTATCAGCGCTGCCGAGGAACGTACCTAAGCAGCGCTGATAACTGTTCATTGTTTACTGATAACTGATTACGCTTTCTCGCAGAATTCTTCCAGTGCCATTTCAAGGTGCTGGGCAATCATTTGGGCCGAACGGCCTTCAATGTGGTGCCGCTCGATGAAATGAACCAGATCGCCATCCTTGAAAATGCCAATTGCTGGCGACGATGGGGGATAGGGTAGCAGATACTCGCGCATCTTCGCCGTGGCGTCGAGGTCGGCACCGGCAAATACCGTCACCATATTGTCTGGCTTCAGGTCAGCTTTAGCCAGCGCCATTTTCACTCCTGGACGGGCTGCACCGGCAGCGCATCCACATACCGAGTTCACAACAACGAGTGTTGTTCCCTCTGCAGCCATGGCGGCATCAACATCGGCGGCAGTTGTCAATTCCTGGAAACCTACGCTAGTGAGGTCTTCCCGCATGGGGGCAACTAAATGAGGAGGATACATAACTTGTTTAGTCTTGACTTTTAGTCTTGAAAGTCGTTTTTGAAAATAGTGCTAAGTCTTGACAGTCGTTCTTTTTGGTAGTTAACCGCTGCAGTCACAAAAGCGACTTTCCAGACTTGGTACTACCTTTTGAACGACTTTCCAGACTCAAAAGATTACATGAAACCGAGTTCTAATTTGGCTACTTCCGACATCATCTCGGAGCTGTAGGGCGGGTCGAAGGTGAGTTCAACGCTTACGTCATTCACGCCAGGTACGTCGCGGACCTTCTGCTCAATTTCGCTCGGTATCTCACCGGCCGATGGGCACGAAGGAGACGTCAACGTCATGAGAACATATACATTGTTGACTGGAAAGATCTTAATATCGTAGATCAGGCCAAGTTCGTATACATCTACCGGAATTTCGGGATCGTAGACGCTTTTAAGAGCTAGTACAACCTGCTCTTTCAATTCAGTTTCTGACATAATTGTCGCATTCATTGATATCAGGCGTTTGCCATAGCAAACGATTTCATGCGTTGAATCATTGACGCCATACCACCAGCCCGCCGCGAAGTAACCAGGTTGCTGAGGCCAATACGGTCAATGAAGTAAAGATTAGCGTTGGCTACCTCATCTGCTTTCTCATCCGATAAAACCCGAATCAGTAAACTGACCAGGCCCCGGCTGATTTGAGCGGTTGGTTCGGCATCAGCTTCAAAATGCACCACATCGCCATTTAGTTCGCTATTCAGCCACACCTTCGATTGGCAACCCGGAATCAGATTCTCAGGTACGTGCAACGAATCGGGAAGGGGCGGCAGTTTTTTGCCAAGGTCAATAATGTACTGTGTTTTATCTAACTGATCGTCAAAGAGGTCAAACTCTTCGATAATCTCGTCTTGTTTCTCGTTAATCGTCATACTCAAATTTTGCCGAGTGGACGTCCCATCGGACGGATTGCCAGAATCCGAGGAATCAAATCCTGTATATTGTATAAAAGCCGATATCGCCCAACGAATAATTCTCTAACTTCTGTCATCTGATAGTCAGGTATTATTCGACCTATTTCTGGAAATTAAGCGATGTAGGTCAACTTTTTCGCTAACTCTTCTGACCAGTTGTCGGCTAGTTTAGGAGACAGATCGAAAAGGTAACTGTAAATCTCTCTAACTTCTTCTCGGGCAGAGTCTTTCCACGCAATGTCGTTAGTCATGTTTATTTCTTCAGATCAGTCATTTTTTGGCGTCTTAACTCCTGAAGTTCTTGCATAACAACTGAGTTGGGTAGTTCTTTTTGCTCGTGTAGGCGTTCTTCGATAAGCTTGATGAACAGTAGTCGTTCAAGTAAATCTTCAAACGACACTTTTTCAGGTAATTCCTTAAAACTGTCAAGAACCTGATTTCGGTCTAGCAATATAGTGTCAACTAGCATAATCAAGGTAGTTTAGCGGCTTACGCCATCATGGTTTTTACGCGGTGTAGGCCTTTTACGAGCCGGTCGATTTCGTCGGTTGTGTTGTAAACTGAAAACGAAGCCCGCGTGGTTCCGGCAATACCGAGGCGACGCATCAGGGGTTGCGTACAGTGATGCCCGGTCCGAACGGCAATGCCCTGCTGATCCAGAATAACACCGGTATCTTCGTGGTGAATTCCATCGAGCACAAACGAGATTACGCTGATTTTATCTTTGGCATTGCCTACAATGCGCAGACCATCAATGCTTTGTAGGGCATCAGTAGCGTAGGCGAGTAATTCATGTTCGTAGGCGGCAATGTGTTCTTTACCCAGCGTGTCTACGTAATCGATAGCGTTTTTAACCGCAATCACATCGGCGATGTTGGGCGTACCCGCTTCGAACTTATACGGAATATCGTTGTAGGTCGTCTTCTCAAAGGTCACTTCCTTAATCATCTCGCCGCCGCCCCGGAAAGGAGGCATCGCTTCCAGGATAGCCCGTTTTCCGTATAGCACACCCATGCCGGTTGGGCCAAACAGTTTGTGGGCCGAGAATACGTAGAAGTCACAATCGAGCGCCTGTACGTCGATGTCTATATGCGATACAGCCTGCGCCCCGTCGATCAGCACCACCGCGCCAACATTATGCGCTTTGTCGATGATTGTTTTGATGGGATTGATCGTACCCAGCGCGTTGGATACATGAACGACCGATACCAGTTTAGTGCGTTCGGTGAGCAGCTTTTCATACTCATCCATCAGCAATTCGCCGTCGTCATTGATAGGAATCACCTTTAGCGTACAGCCGCGTGCTTCGCACAGCATCTGCCAGGGTACGATATTAGAGTGGTGCTCCAGCGTGGAAATAATGATCTCATCGCCCGGCCCCAGGTACGTTTGCCCGTAGGTTTTGGCCACTAGGTTAATCCCATCGGTGGTGCCGTAGGTGAAGATGACCTCTTCGGCCTCGCGGGCATTGATAAACGATTGAACTGCCCGGCGAGTGGCCTCGAAATTGGCCGTAGCCCGTTCGGCCAGTGTATGAATACCCCGGTGAATATTGGCGTTGTCGTGCTCGTAGTAATGAGTAAGCGCGTCGAGCACGGTACGGGGCTTCTGCGTAGTGGCGGCGTTGTCGAAATAAACGAGCGGCCGACCGTTAACGAGTTGGTCGAGTACCGGGAAATCGGCCCGGATCTGCTGAATGTCGAGCGGTGTCTGCGTAATGGCTTGCATACCTATAGAACACCGGAACAGCCCCAAAAAGTTGACCCTGGAATAGGAATATGGCTACCGCTAATGAGATACCTAGCCTTTTAAAGCGATCTTTTGTATACTTAGGTCAATAAAGGTAAACGTACCTGGCGTGTACACGGGCTGCAATACCATCTAGCTTATCCAGAGGCTACTGCTCTATCATGAAGAAGGTTTAAATCTCATAGAGATTATTGAACCTGATGAGCCTTTGGTATTCCTGCATTGCTACCGTTTCAACGTTATAAAAATTGTAAAATAGATAATGAAAAAACTGGTATATACTGTTATCGCCCTGTTTTCGCTTTTCGTCCTCTTTTTTCTAGGTTGTGAACGGTGGAATGAATTTGATTTTGCAACTAAGATTATCGATGTTCAGGACACGATTACGGTAGGTAAGCCATTCAAGTTTAGGCTTGTTTTACGTAATGATACATTAGAAGAAATGAAACTCGCCATAGACGATTCTGTTCAAAAGTCAGTTTCTTTTAGTCCTCAGTTCGTGTGTAATGATGAGTTTATGTATTCCAAGCCAAGAACAGCAAAAAACGATAAAAAGAAAGTTCATAATCATCAAAAATACTATTTAAAGAAAGGTGATTCATTGGTTTATCAACTCAGTGGACAGATTACGAAGGTTGATAATACATTGCAAATGAAAATTTATGGCTACGATAGAGTGTGGAAAATAAAGGGAATGGATTGTGATAGTTTAACCGTATATTTTGCAGGAAAGTGGATTCCGCGCAGCTATAGGTTCCTTGATGCATTGGATGGATATGGTTTCATAAAAAAAGTTACGATTAAATCAAGTGACAAGTGAGGCGTGTTTAATATGTTAATTGTACGATAGTCGATATTTAATCAGGATACATTTTTTCTGAATGTAGCATCCTATTTATTAGTAGTAGAAAATAGTTGTAATGATGCCATTCATCTAATGGCGAACGTACATTTATGGAATCATCGTGTTTATTCATCGATTAGATACTGTTTTGTAAAAACTAAACTGCCTGCGCAATAGTGAAAAGGTATGTTACAATTTGCCCGATGCTTCAATGCCAAGGTCTGGACAGCAACCGTTTCGCTGGCGTTAATTTGTGTTGTTAATGCCTTCTCTACTGAGGAAAATTCGGACAAACCTACTTATAAAGTTGAAAGGTATAATTGCTATACTTTTTGGTATATATATGGCAGTTAAAACGTAATTATTCGTAAGTATTTGCGCAGGTGGTTATACTTTGCTGTTTGTGATTGAGTTCAACAACGTAGCTGGATTAAAGTGCTGAGTTACCGAGCCAAATCGTAAACCCTATAAAAAACCACTATGAATCGTAAAATACCAGTGCTGGCATCAGGCTTTTTGATGTTGGCAGAATTGGCATTGCAAAGTTGCTCACCTACATCAAAAGGTTCTGTTAAAAGCACTGCCAAAAGCGATACTACACGAAGTATTGCCCCCTACTTCACGTCGGCCACAACCGCAAAAAAAACACCGGATGCTGAAGGCTTCATTCAGCGTTGGTCGTTGTTAGAACCCATTAGCAAGCCGAATCGGAGCAACACTGTTTTCACGGATAGCTATCTCAGAACAGCCTTTGCGGCCGAGTATTTTCCAAACCAATTTACTGTTCTTCCTAAAGATGGTGAGAAGGTAAAAGCAGGTGAGCAGGAACTGACGTGGCATGCACTGGAAAGTAAAAATTTCAACGTCAAACTGTTTCGCTTTGCCTACGGGCTAAACAAACCGACGTACGGCGTTTTATTTTGGGCAGTAACGGTAGTCAACAGTCCGCAGGAAATGAAAAATGTACGAATGGCTGTCGGGTCCAATGCATCATCAATGTGGTGGCTGAACGGCAAGGAAACGCTATTACTTGCTGGAGATAGACGAATGGTGATGGATGATTGTGTCTCGCCACGCCTAACACTTAACAAAGGAAAAAATATAGTCCGGGGAGCCATTATCAATGGCCCTGGAATGAGTGATTTCTGTGTTCGCTTTCTCGACGAAAAAGGAGCGCCGGTGAAAGACCTCACTATCACCTACGAATGAAATTAAGTAGTCATCCTGTTTTAAGCGTTCAATCGTACAGAAATTGACAGTATTATGAAATTGACGAGTATACTAATGGGCGCAATCGCCCTATTATCCGTGTGGTCAACCGGAACCGCGCTGGCACAAGTCGGGAAACCATTTATACATGATCCATCAACGATTGCAGAATGTGAAGGGAAATATTACACGTTCGGCACGAGGGGAGGTGGATTAATTTCCGAAGATGGCTGGACATGGAATAGCGGTGCAGAACGACCCGGTGGGGGAGCCGCGCCGGATGTACTAAAAATTGGCGATCGTTACCTGGTTGTCTATGGCGCAACAGGCGGCGGTTTGGGAGGTGGCCATAACGGACGAATACTGACCATGTGGAACAAAACACTGGACCCTAAGTCGCCCGATTTTAAGTATTCAGAAGCCATCGTGGTTGCCTCGTCTGACGGTGTTGAAGACAATGACGCCATCGATCCGGGTCTGCTTCTCGATCCAACCGATGGTCGTTTGTGGGTATCATACGGTACCTATTTTGGGTTTATCCGCCTCGTAGAACTTGACCCCAAAACAGGGAAACGGGTGGAAGGAAACAAGGCAATCGATATCGCCATTGACTGTGAAGCCACCGACCTGATGTATCGGGATGGCTGGTACTACCTGCTCGGCACACACGGAACCTGCTGTGATGGCGCTAACTCGACCTATAATATCGTGGTTGGTCGCTCCAAGAAAGTAACGGGCCCATACCTCGATAACATGGGAAGAGACATGTTGAAAGGGGGCGGTAAAATGGTCCTTGCTGCTGGCGGACGAGTTAATGGACCCGGCCATTTTGGCCGTTACGTGGTTGCTGATGGCGTCGAAAAAATGTCCTGCCATTACGAGGCCGATCTGGACCAAAGCGGACGTAGTGTATTGGGCATTCGTCCGTTACTGTGGAAAAACGGATGGCCTGTTGGCGGCGATAACTTCAAAGAGGGGACGTATGAGATCGAGTCTGAACGCCGAGGGTATGCCCTGGAACTGGTCGTTGATTTTGTAAGAATGCCCGTTGCTCCGCGAGGGGCTAATCGAAACCCTCCTGATGAACCAATAAAACCTGTACCATCGCAGGAATTAGGAGATGTACTTAAAACATGGCCAACCGGACCAATTGGTGTGCGGATAGGTGACTACATGTTTCGCCCTCATCAAAAATGGACGATTACGGCTGTTCCTGGCGCAGGAGGCTATTTAGGCGCTCCTTACTATAAAATAGTGATCGCCGGAACAGACCGGGCGTTGGTAGCCACAGCCGAAGCCGAAGTAACAACGGTGCCAACGTTTACCGGTGCACCGGAACAACTATGGCGAATCGATCAACTGACGGATGGGACTTACCGAATAATGCCGAAGGTCGTTCCCAACTCAAAAGAGAACCTGGTGTTGGTATCTTCCGGCGACAGTACACCAACACTGGCACCGTTTGATATGACGAGCGATAATTCTAAGTGGAATTTCAAGGCTCACTAACCAGCCCTTTTTTACTAGCAATACATTTCATGTAAAAGGGCTGCTACAAATCTATAGCAGCCCTTTTACATGGAATGTATACGCACCTACAAAGCCAGCTTTTCGCGGATGATACCTTCGAGGTATTCGCGGATAGGCTGGATTTTGATGTTACTGACCACTTCCTCGGCGAAGGCGTAGAGCAACAGCGTCCGGGCGGCATCTTTCGGAATACCGCGCGATTGCAGGTAGAACAACGCTTCTTCGTTCATCTTGCCGGTGGTGGTTCCGTGCGAACACTTCACATCGTCGGCGTAGATTTCCAGCTGTGGTTTCGTGTTCATGGTAGCATCGGGCGAGAGCACCACATTTTTACACGACTGGTAAGCATTTGTCTTTTGTGCGTCGGGGCGAACGTAGATCTTGCCGTTGAAAACACCGGTGCCTCTGTCGTCCAGAATGCCTTTGTACAGTTCGTTGCTGTAGCAATTCGGCATGGCGTGGTCGACCAGCGTGTGGTTATCAACGTGCTGTTTGCCGTTTGGCATGTACAGACCATACATGAAGGCTTCGCAGTGTTGACCGTTCAAGACAATGTTCAGGTCGTTGCGCACGAAGCCGCCGTTCAGCGTGATCGTGGCGTTGTAGTAATGGCTGTTATCGGCCTGGCTAACCTGGGTACGTCCGATGTGGTAAGCGCGTTCCGAGTCGTTCTGAATCCGGTAGTGCTCTACCCGCGCTTCGGCGGCTACAACCACTTCAGTTACCACATTGGTGAAGCAAGCCCCATCGCCCAGTGTCCGGTACGATTCCGCTACTTTCACCTCGGCATTACGGCCCACCACAATCAGGTTGCGGGGCTGAATGGCCACATTTGCCTGACGGGTATCGGCAATAAAGCGCAGAATGACCGGCTCTTCAACCACCTTATTGTCGGGAATGCGAATAAACACACCGTCTTGTGCAAAGGCCGTATTCAGGGCTGTGAAAGCACTATCCTGAAAGTCGGCATAGCGGCTGAAGTGCAGACCAATGGTTTCGGCATCGGTCTGTTGGGCCTCCGCAAAACTTTTGATTTGCAGGTGTGTAGGCGGGCTAACAATTTGCGATAGGTCGGCGCGGTAATTTCCGTTGACGAAATAAAGAATGTTGCCCTCCAGATTTGGAATCTGTAGCGCATTCATATCGTCGGCTGTGAGAGCGGTACCTTTATCAAAGGCATACTGCTCACCGATCATGGTTTTCACGTTCGAGTATTTCCACTCCTCGTGCCGGATCGTGGGGAAACCCAGGGTCTCGAACGTTTGCAGGGCTGATCGACGTACCTGATGAAGGGCTGATTTACTGGCGCCGTTCATGCGTTCCTCACCCTCACGGAAAGCCGTAATGAGCTGGTCTTTGAAAGACGTATATTCTTGATTTGGAGTCATCTCTTAAGAGAGTTAAGAAGTAAGAGTTAAGAAGTAAGAGTTGGCTCTGCCAGATTCAGCATGCTGTACTAAGCAAAGCAACTCTTCATTCTTAATTCTTAACTCTTAATTGATTTCAACTTCGGCTTTGATCCAGTCATAGCCTTTTTCTTCGAGTTCGTAGGCCAGCTCTTTGGTGCCTGATTTTACGATACGGCCTTTGTAAAGTACGTGAACGTAGTCGGGCACGATATAGTCGAGAAGACGTTGGTAGTGAGTAACAACGATGGCTGACCGGTCTGGAGAGCGCAGTTTATTTACGCCTTCGGCTACGATGCGGAGGGCGTCGATATCAAGCCCCGAATCTGTTTCATCAAGAATAGCCAGTTTCGGTTCGAGCATGGCCATCTGAAAAATTTCATTCCGCTTTTTCTCACCGCCCGAGAAACCTTCGTTCAGCGACCGGCTGAGGAGCGATTGGTCGATGTTGACAAACTTCATGCGCTCCTTCATCAGCTTCAGAAACTGAACAGCATCGAGTGGGTCCAGACCGCGGTACTTACGAATTTCATTCAGGGCTGTTTTCAGGAAGTTCGTGGTGCTCACACCTGGAATTTCGATGGGATACTGAAAGGCCAGAAAGATGCCTTCTGCCGCCCGCACTTCTGCCGACATATCCAGTAGATCTTTACCGTCGAAGTCAACGCTGCCACCGGTGACTTCGTAATCTTCTCGCCCTGCCAAAACAGAGGCCAATGTACTTTTACCCGAACCGTTTGGTCCCATGATGGCGTGCACTTCACCCGGCTTGATTTCCAGGTTAATGCCTTTCAGGATTTGCTTATCGCCAATGGAGGCCTGTAAGTTACTGATGGATAGCATATTATCTTATATGTGTCAGCTAAAATGAAGGGGCAAAGGTACGCTTTTAGCCCCAATGTGTCTGTATGGCTAACAAACAAATGCCCGTAAAAGTTGAGTGCCGAAAAAGCATATCGCTACGTAAAAAAGCCTTCTGCCAGGCGGCAGAAGGCTTTTTTACGTAGCATAGACTATGCGTCGGAGTTAGTTAATCTTCCGAATCATAATCGGTACACAGGCAGGGGCCGGGCAAATACAGGCCGCTGGGTCGAGCGTTACTGAAACTGTGCTGGTGCAGATACCATCCGTTCCGTAGAGGCGAATCTGGTACGTTACCCGTTGCGTTGGGTTGGCCAGATTCGTGAACGTAAAGGCCGTACCTGTCACCGTTGTTGCTGTAGCAAAGTCAGGTACGTTGGCCGCGTCGGGTGCTGAAATGCTCACCCTCACCGTGTTTTGCAAGCCGGTTAGGGCAATGCTGGCGTCGTTGTTGGCGGTGGCTCCGTTGCAGGTTGCCCGCGTAGCAATCACGTTGGCGGCCTGTACCGTTGGCGCAGGCGTTACCGTTACGGTGGTTACGATGCTGGCTGAACAACCCGTGCCCAGTGTACATACTGCGGTATACGACGTGGTTTGCAGCGGTGTTACTTCCAGGATAGCCCCTGTTGTTCCGGTCGACCATGCTACGGTGCCTTCGCAACCGCTGAGGCTCAACACAGCCGTTGATTCCTGACAAATGGTTGGGCTGTTGACCGTCAGTACAGGTGTTGGGTTTACTGTTACGGTGGTTGATCCTATTGCCGTACAACCTGTTTCGGTGTTGATGGCCGTCACTGTATATACGGTCGTTACGGCCGGTGTAACCGAGATCGCCTGCGTTGTTTCAGCCGTTGACCAGAGGTAGCTGTAGGTTGTGCCACCGGTGGCGGTTGCGGTCAGTACTACGGTGTTGCCCGCGCATATGGTCTGACTTGGCGCAATGCCAATGGCTACTGTGGTCGCTGGGTTTACCGTTACCGTAGCCGTGGCCGTGGTTGAACAACCGTCGCTGTTGGTTACTACCACTGAATACGACGTGGTAGCTATTGGCGAAACTTCTACCGATTGCGTAGAACCTGTTCCGGCTGGGAGCCAGGCGTAGGTGAAGCCTGTTCCACCGGCGGCGCTGGCCGTTAGCGTAGTCGACGTGCCGAAACAGATGGTCTGACTGGCTACGGTGGCGGTTACCGCTGGGTTTACCGTCACGGTAGCTGATGTTACGGTCGAGCAACCATCGCTGTTGGTTACCGTTACGCTATACGTGGTGGTGACTGATGGCGAAACCACCACAGATTGTGTTGATCCCGTACCCACTGGCGACCAGGCATACGTGAAGCCCGTTCCCCCCGCTACAGTAGCTGTCAGCGTGGTTGAGGTTTCGTCACAGATGGTAGCACTGGCTACGGTAGCTGTTACTGCCGGGTTCACCGTTACCGTGGCCGATGCCGTACCGGTACAGCCGCTGCTGTTGGCCACAATAACGCTGTAGGCTGTGGTGGCCGTTGGTGAAACGATCAACTCACCCGTTGTATTGATGGTGCCGTTGCTGAAGGTGTATGACGTACCACCCGTGGCAACAAGTGTGGCGCTGGTGCCGTCGCAAATGGTGGCGCTGCTGAGTGTAGCCGTTACCGATGGATTCACCGTGATAATGGCCGTGGCAGAAGCCGGACAGGCATCGGCGGCGGTTGGTGTACAGGTTACTGAATAAGTGGTGGTAACAACTGGTGAAACCGTGATGCTCGTGGTCGTTGCACTCGTGCTCCAGGCTAACGTACCCACGCAGTTATTGGCCGTAAGCAGTGCCGATTCGCCCACGCAAATGGCCGAAACCGACGACGCAATGGTCAGGTTGGGAACCGAGCCGTTATAAATGATAATCGGGCAGCAGCTACCGGCCTGGCAATTGCTGCCTACGGTGGTCGATGTGTAGCTATACGTACCAGCGGTCACAATGGTCAGGCTGTTACCCGTGCCAACCGATACGCCATCGCGGAACCATTCCACGTTGGTCAGGTTAGCCGACAGGCTGGTGACGTAGGTGTCGCCCTGACATAGTTTAACCGGTACCGTTACGCAGCTACTGGCTATGTTATTGCGGGGTGTACCATCGGCCGACGCCGCTGTAACCCCGGCCACATTCGTTATCACTCCATCGCTGATAGCCCGCACCGTGACCGAATAGCCGGTTGAAGCACCAGCTGCCAGTGTACCCAGGTTCCAGGTAATCTGCACCTGTCCTGAGCCCAGCAACGCGGTAGTGCCAGCAGGTGACGACGACACATATTCTACACCCATATCCAGCGTATCGCGGATGATGACGCCCGTGGCCGTACTGGCCCCCACGTTGTTGACGCTGATGCTACAGGAAACGGTTTGGCCCAGGGTAACGCTGAAGCTATTACTGGTGTTGGTCAATACCAGATCAGGATCGCCGGCGGCGTAACCGAAGCCAAAGTTATTGGCCAACGTACCTGTGGGGCTACTCTGCGCCACAATAACGGCGGTGCTGCCGATCAGACTGGCATCGCTGTCGGCAAATTCATCGGCACCCTGATTGGCCAACACCAATCTACGATCGCTGGGCGCGTTGCTGGCATTGATCCGAATGTCGTAGCTGGTACTGGCCAGAATGGTAGAGGTAAACGAGAACAGACCCGTCGCGGTGGTCTGCGTTGTTTCGCGCAGTACCCCATCGCTGGTATACAGACTAACCTGAATGCCGGGAATACCCACTTCCTCTGCATCAAAGATGTTGTTCTGGTTGTCGTCGCGGAATACGTAGTTACCCGGTGGGGTAGGGCCGGCTAAAGCGTGTGAGCCGTAGCTCAGTAACCCTAGCAGCAGAAGCAGGCAGTAGGGCCAGCGAATCGAAAATGTAGCGGTTTTCATCAAAATAAACGGTTTTTGTACGGAGAAAGAAGGTATATACACGGTTGGAAATGGAGCGGTTGAGAGCCTAAAGCATAGGTTGATAAGAATTAGCCTTGAAAGCATCGTTGGCAAGCCCTGCGGAGTCTGTCCAGCAGGAATTGCCGACGATGACTGCTTCGTGAATTCTGCCGGGGTTTCTAAAAACCGTGCCAGAAATAGGCGTTGGTGCGTTTCTACTGACCGAAAGAATCAATGAGGTCCGGTAGATTGCTGAGTTGATAATTGAATAAACTTCATACATATGTTGATATTTATAAAAGTTTGGCAAATTTTTCCTTTAGGTTCGCTAGGCTATATGTGGAGGAAAAAGGTGCTGTGAATCAATAAAAAAAGCGTAGCCCCCGCTCCAGACGGGTTGCTACGCTTCTAGCTGCAAAAAGCAGACTATTAATCTATGAACTAAGAATAGTAATGTGTTTTTATTAAAAAATGAAAATGTATTTATATCATGAAAAATTGCTCTCCCTTGACCCTGGATGGACTTAATTTGTCGGCTTGTCAGCCACCGGCATAGAGGCATGAACGCTACCCTGAATGCGCACGATATAATCGTCGAGCAGGGTACGTATCTGTTCCGGTGAGTTGGCCTGAAGAATAAAGCCAATATGGTGTTCGCGGTTCATGCGCCACACAATTTCGGGGTCAGTAAAGGCCGATGTATCCGGCTGAGCCTCGTTAGCAAGCGAGGCGATCAATCCGGCATGCCGACCTGTATCTGCCGGAGGGGTGTAGGGTTCGTTTCGGGCGGCGGCGGTTTCGAGTCGAGCCCACTCCGCCCACAGGTTTACACCCGATGCGGCTTCCACCATTTCGGCAATATGGGCGCCGCCCACTCGCGATGCGGTTTCCAAAAAGTAGAGTTCACCATCATGATTTCCGCGAATATATTCAGAATGTGACGCACTGTTTCGCATGCCAAAAGCGGCCATGACGGCATCATTTATGGCCGTCAGATCGGCTACCAACGCACTATCGAGGGGGAGGGTTTGAGTACGGAATACACCGCCACCATGGGCTACTTCCATGGGTGTGGCCAGGTATTCACTGGCTCGGGTGAACACTGCTTTTGTTTCGTACGAAAGGGCATCGACGTGGAAAACGGTACCGGGCTTGAACTCTTCGATCAGAAACTGATGCCGATTATCACCCAGACTATGCACAACCTGCCAGGCCTCATCGAGCGAATGCACTTTTCGAATCCCCGTAGTCGAGGCCTCAGAGCGCGGTTTGATGAGCCAGGGACCCTCGCTTTCGCGTAGGTACGTTGTTAACTGATCATCGTTAAAGAGTGAGCTGAATCGGGGTACGCGAATACCTTCGGCACTGGCCCGCATACGCATCGCCAGTTTATCGCGAAAGAAACGGGCGGTAGTTTGTCCCATGCCTGGCAGCCGGAAGGTTTCGCGCACCAATGCGCCTTTTTCTACATCAAAGTCATCCAGCGAAATCACTCGATCGATATGCCGCGACCGCATGGTGTGGGCCAGCCCCAGTAACATGGTATCGTGGTTTTGGCTATCGTTGCTCTCAGAAGGCAGATAAAAGATTTCATCGATCGACTCGTGGGGCCATGCTTTGTTGCGGAGACGTTCTTCTGTGAGCAGATAAACGGTGTGGCCAAGTGCTTTACTGGCCTGCATAAAGGCTTCGCCCTTGAAAAAAGTGGCAATGCACAGAAACGAAAGGGGGAAGTGGGTAGGGGTCATGGGGTGTTGAACGGGTTGAAGAAGTGCGTGTCGCGAGTTATGGAGTTGGAATTTACCCGAAAACTCACACACAACGGTTAATCTGCCCGATCAAAGTTGTTCAACGGCCATATTTTCAGTCTTCTGTCCTTTGTTCTCTGCTAAGGCACGCATTGTGCCTTAGCAGAGAACAAAGGACAGAAGACTGAAGACTATTTTTTCAATACCCGTACCACTCGCCCCACCAGGCTTTCAGGCTGCGAAGAATATCCTGTTCACGCGGGTTTTGGCCGGGATCATACAGCTTATGGCCTTCCAGTTCGTCGGGCAGGTAGTTTTGCTGGCTAAAATTGCCGTTGTAGTTGTGCGCATACTGATAGTCGTTACCGTAGCCCAATTGTTTCATCAGTTTGGTCGGTGCATTACGAAGGTGTAACGGTACCGGTAAGTGCGCCGTTTTTTCGGCCAGTGCCATCGCCTCGTTTATCGCCACATAGCTGGCGTTGCTTTTGGGCGAGGTAGCCAGATACACCGCCACCTGCGACAGAATGATTCGCCCTTCGGGCATGCCGATCACACGAATGGCTTGCATGGCTTCGGTGGCCATAATCAGCGCCGTTGGGTTAGCATTACCAATATCCTCCGACGCCATAATCAGCATCCGGCGGGCTATAAACACGGGGTCTTCGCCACCCACCAGCATCCGGGCCATCCAGTATAAAGCCGCGTTAGGGTCTGAACCGCGCAGTGATTTGATGAAGGCCGAAACGATGTCGTAATGCTGCTCGCCTGATTTATCGTACCGGGCAATGTTCTGTTGGGCCACACTCGTCACGTAATCGTCAGTGACTACCAACTCGTCGGCCGACACGTGGTTGGTCACCACCAGTTCGAGCAGATTCAGCAGCTTTCGGCCATCACCGCCCGAGAGCCGGAGCAGGGCGTCGTATTCGGCCATACGTACCTGGTGTTGTTTTAGGTACGTGTCGGTAGTCAGCGCCCGATCAACAAGCTTAACAAGGTCGTTGCGGTCGAGGGCTTCCAGTACGTAGACCTGGCAGCGGGAGAGGAGCGCTCCGTTTACCTCGAACGACGGGTTTTCGGTGGTCGCTCCAATCAAGGTTATCTGACCTTTCTCAACCGCTCCCAGCAAGGCATCCTGCTGGCTTTTATTGAACCGGTGAATCTCGTCGATGAACACCACCGGCGGAAACAATCCGGCTGGTCGAGCCAAAATGTCACGCACTTCTTTAACGCCTGCGCTCACGGCACTCAACGCTACAAACGGCCGCTTCACGGCTTCGGCCAGCAGCAGTGCGAGCGTTGTTTTTCCTACGCCCGGCGGCCCCCATAAAATCATGGAAGGCAGACGGCCCGAGGCCACTGCCCGTCGTAATGACCCCGCCGGACCAATCAACTTCGATTGGCCAATGACATCATCGAGTGTTCGTGGACGAATGCGTTCGGGGAGGGGCGTTGAGGAGGTGTTCATATCACAAAGCTACGAAAACCGTGAAGGGCAATTCTCATGCACACCCGACGCTTGTCATGCTGTAGTTGCTAAAGACCATCGCGGGTTGGTTTAACAAGAAAGCCCGGCTTCATCATGAGCCGGGCTTTACCGTAACTACTTATCTAGCATTAAATTCTTGACAGTCAGCGGTCGCATCTTTATGGCCTGCCGCGTTTAACAACACGTACCAGCAAGGGAACACATTTAGCTGGTGGACAGCTACAGGTGGTTGCGGGAAGCGTCACTACCACATCGGTGAAGCAGCCACCGGCCGAGAAGATACGCACGGTATACTGGTCACCCTGTGCGCTAAGCGGGTTGGTCAGGCCATTCGCCAGAACACTACCCACGCTGGTAGGTAAGCTTCTGTTGGTGGTATATAAGGGGGCCGCCGCCGTAAATGAACTACCCTTTACAATGTTGTAGCTGAGGCCGGCCAGTGCCGTTCCCGACAACACGATCTGGGCATCATTGTTTGCCACAGCTGCCGTTTGGCTGTTGCAGGTCGCTACCACCAAAGTCAGCGAAGGAGCTACTGGGGTGGGCAGCTCTCTAACGATGATGGGGCAACACGACCCATCGGAGCAGGTGCTGATTCCCTGTTTGGTAGCCTCTACGCTGTATTCTCCCGCCTGAGTAGCCACATAGCTGGTTGCCGAACTGCTCTGTACTACGGTGCTGGTGGCAGAACCCGGGGCGGTGTAACGCCATTGGTAGTTGGCGTAGCCCAGGGGGGCACTTAGTTCGAAAGCGTAATCGCTACCCTGACAGGCGGTGAAGGGCACCGATACGCAAGTGGTCGCTATAGTGCTACACCCCGCCTGGTTGGTCACTGTCACTGTAAAGGTGTGTACCCCGGCTGGCAGGTTAGTAGCAGTCACGATGGCGGCGTTGTTGGTAACCAGCGAAATACCTGCCGGTGCGTTCCATAGGTAGGTGACTCCCCCGGAAGGTATCACACTGGCGGTGAGCGTAGCCGATTGCCCTTCTGCAATGGTGGTGCTGTTAGCTGAAGCCACCACTGCGGGGTAAACGCAAGCTGTGCAACTGGCTGGCGTGGTGTAGGTGGTGCTGGCAGATAACGTACCTAATACGGCATTGACCAGTTGAACGGCCGGTCCGTTGCTAAGTCCACTCAGGCTGAAATTGGCTGAGGTCTGCCCTGCCGTTACAGAGATGACGGATACGATAGTTCCTTTGTCGGTGATGGTCAGCGATCCTGCCGGACTATTGGTGAGCGATACGGTGCCGGTGGCCGTGTACCGATCGGTAGCGGGGTTACAAACGGGCGTATTTACCGTCACGGCCATTGCCCGTTGCGTAACGGGGTCGATCTGGAAGGTCGTAAAGGCTACGGCAGCCGAACAGCTTTTGGCATCGGTGACCCTGATGGTAACGGGGAAGTTTCCGCTAGCGGTAGGTGTACCTGACAGTACACCCGTTGTTGGTGATAAGGTTATCCCTGCTGGCAACGTACCTGCCGATACCGTGAAGCTGACCGGTAGCGTGCCCCCTATAGCGATAATCGTCCGGCTGTAGGGTTGGCCAACTTGTCCGTTTGGCAGGCTGGTTGTTGTCAGGCCGATTGTGCAAAGGGTGCAGGCAGCGGGTGCGGTATAGATCGCGTTGTCGGTGCCGCACCCGGCCAGATTAGCCACGACCGTGTGCGAGCCACTGCCCGAGGTGAGCCCGGTGAGGAAATAAACCACTGCAGTCGTCGAGGCTGTGACGGCCACAGTGGTGGACTTAGTGCCATCGGTGACAACCAGATTGCCCGCCACGGGGTTGGTTAACCCAACCGTACCGCTCAGGCTGTACTGGTTGGTAGCGCTGTTACACGTACCCGGTGTCACAAGCAGATCCAGCGAACAAACTGGCAGGGCCGATGTGACGATGGTGAAGGACTGCACATCGGTACACGATTTGGCATCGGTGACCTTAATGGTGAAGGTAGTGGTGGCCGCTGCCGTTGGCGTACCGGTAATTGCACCCGTAGTTGGGTTGAGCGTCAGCCCCGCTGGTAACGTACCTGCCGACACCGTGTAGGCGTAGGGCGTAGTACCTCCCGAGGTGACTAGGGTGCGGCTGTAGGCGGTGCCTACCTGTCCGTTGGGCAGTGTGCTGGTGGTCAGGGTAGTAGTACAAACCGTGCAGGAGGCCGGTGCTACGTAGGCAATAAAGTCTGTACCGCAACCCGTCAGGCTTGAGGTGATGGTATGACTAGCCCCATTAGAGGTAAAGCCTGTCAAGGTATAAGCCACTGACGTAGCCCCCGTCGTTACGGCCACGGTTGTCGAGCTAGCACCATCGGTGATGGTCAACGTACCGGCCACGGCATTCGTAAAGCTCACTGTTCCACTGATGCTGTATTGGTTTGTGGCTGAGTTACAACTCCCCGGCGTCACCACGATGTTCTGGGCGCAGACCGCGGCCACCGTACAACTGGTTGGAGCCAGGTAGGTAGTGCTGGCCGACAGACCGTTCAGTGTAGCAATGACCGTATGACTGGCCACGTTGCTAATTCCCGACACCGAGAAGCCAGCCGTTGTCTGCCCAGCTGTCACCGAAACCGTACTGATGGTAGCCCCGTTGTCGGTGATGGTCAACGTACCCGCCGTGGCGTTGGTGAGCGATACGGTGCCTGTAGTGTTATAGTTGTTGGTCGCGCTGTTACAGACCGGTGTACCCACGGCCACCGCGATGGCAGGTGGAGCAACCGTGCAGGCAGCAGGTGCGGTGTAGGTCACGTTATCGGAGCCGCACCCGGCCAGATTAGCCACGACCGTGTGCGAGCCACTGCCCGATGTCAGGCCCGTTAGCGAGTAGGTCACCGAAGTGGTACTGGCCGTAATGGTCAGGGTGGTTGAACGCATGCCATCTGTGACGACCAGATTGCCCGCCACGGGGTTGGTCAATCCTACCGTACCGCTCAGGCTGTACTGATTGGTAGCGCTGTTACACGTACCCGGTGTCACAAGCAGATCCAGCGAACAAACTGGCAGGGCCGATGTGACGATGGTGAAGGACTGCACATCGGTACACGATTTGGCGTCGGTGACCTTGATGGTGAAGGTAGTGGTGGCCGCTGCCGTTGGCGTACCGGTAATTGCACCCGTAGTTGGGTTGAGCGTCAGCCCCGCTGGTAACGTACCTGCCGACACCGTGTAGGCGTAGGGCGTAGTGCCACCGGTGGTGGTCAATGTCTGGTTATAATTCGTACCAACCTGACCGCCAGGCAAGCTTGTTGTGGTTAGAGTAGTAGTACAAACCGTGCAGGAGGCGGGCACGATGTAGGTGGTTGTGGCCGAGAGCGAGCTGATGGCAGCTACGATAGTGCGGGTGGCCGGTCCGTTGCTGACTCCACTAACAGTGAAAGTAGCTGAGGTCTGTCCCGCGGTGATGGCAATGGTGGTTAGGCTGGTGCCGTTGTTAGTAATGGTCAGCGTGCCGGCCGTGGCATTAGTCAGCGATACAGTGCCGGTGGCGGTGTATTGATTGGTGGCTGAATTACAAACGGGTGTGGTTACCACAACGGCCAGTTGAACGGGTGCTACCGTACAGCTTGCGGGGGCCGAATAAGTAGCCGCCGCCGTTCCACAGCCGGGTAGGCTTACAATTACCGTGTGCGAACCTGTACCCGACAATAATCCGGGTAATGTGTATGGAACCGAGGTTGCCGATGCGGCAACAGAAACTGTTGTTGATACGGCGCCGTCGGTGATGGTCGCAATACCACCTGCTGTATTATTGGCCAGGCTGATTGTACCCGAGGCTGTGTATTGATTGGTTGCCGATGCACACAGGCCGGCCGTGGCGGTGGCTGTAAGTGAGCAAGGCGCTGTGCCATACCCGACATCGAACGTATGGTCATTGGCACCGAAATCTGCCGTCGAAAACGAGATCACGCCGGTTGTTGGCGCGTCTGAGTCGATGTTATCTGCACTCGCATTAGGCGTCACCAGTGACTTTCCGCTATTGGTCGTTGGGAACTTGAGCGTGTAAGCGGTTTTTGCTGTTAGTGCTGCTAGGCCATAAAGGGCACTGGCTGTATTGGTACCGCTAGCCGACGAGAAGTAGTAATTGCCGGAAGCATCGGTAGTGGCCGTGGCGATCAACGTACCTGTGCCGGTACAGAGCGAAACACTTACGCCGGCAATGCCTGTTTCGCCAGCATCCTGAATACCATCGCTGTCCTGATCATTCCAGACCCGGTTACCGATTTCGATGGGAGCATTATTACATAGCACTTCCAGGTCACCTAAGCCATTGGCCTTACCAAATAACCAGGGCTGTTGACCAAACGAAGGGTCAATAAACACAACGTAAGACTGATCAAATTCACCCGTGGTATTATTGAAGCGATACGTTCCACCTGCAAAGTAGTTGGCTGCGGGGTCAGAAACTTGAACGGCCACCTGGCCTCTTCCAGGCACTAGAGCAGCTCCGCCAGCAACAACTTCCTCGTGGACCCCATTCTCGTCGTCTCCCACATAAAATTCGCCGGAAGGACTTGTGTATCCTGTGGCGGTAGGTGTGCCCGGACCTTGTCCGTTGCCCGCCCCGGCAGTTGTAATGCCGCCTGAAGAACCATTTTTTTCTAATGTGTAAACCCCTGCCACTAATGAAGCCCTCAACAGGTCTCCAGCTGCAATGCCATAGTAAAGATTTTTATCAGAAGTACTGGGTTGAAAGTTCGCTGTGCCTGTTTGGTGTCCGAGTCGATCATTTAATACCATGATCAGAGACTCATCAGTATCAAAAAGCAGATCAGCAAACATAGGCTGGGGTTCAGCGAGAGCCTTTAAACCAGAAGAGCTGGTAAACCCGAATACATTACTGAAGGTGTCTTCCCAGGGATTCCATTTATTCCCGTAAAGATTACCCCCTTCTTTAAAAGCTGCCCCTTTCGTGTAGTTCAACGGGTAAGACAGGATACTCGTCAAGGTTGCGCCATCCAGCCTGTATACAGTAGCCTTCATATCGGTATCAACCTTCGATGTGGCAGCATCACAAACTGCACCTACGTATAATTTCCCCCGATGATAAGTCAGGGCAAATGGCCGGGCATTGCCGCCAGTGCAGGCACTTGGTACAGCAATACCGGAACCGACCAGTGTTTTTGTAGCAAGGTCAACGGTATAGATTTTTGAGTCGTTTAGATTTACGAAAAACAACTTGCTGTTGTCATCAGAGACGTCAACATCGCCCAAACCAACTTTACCAACAAGTGAGAAAACTTCGGTATCGTGCGAAGCGGCAAGGTCTGAGGTGGTAGCGGGAAGTGGCAACGCACGAGTAGCTATCGTTGGCATTAAAGCCATACCTACATCTACACCCAGCGTGGTTACATCTAACCAAAGCGAAGGGGTGCCGCTGGCAGGTATTTTGTAAATCGCACCCAAGTCCTCTTTTCCATCGCTATTGTTGTCTTTCAATGGAATGTGCCTTTTCAAAAAGGCCCCTGCATAAATCGTTTTGTTTGTTCTGTCGTATCCAATCCCATAAACTGAGCCAATCTGATTGGCAACTGCAATAGTTGAATGACTTGGTGAGTGAGCCACGCCTGCCGATGAGTAAGCATATTCAACCAATACATCGTTCACCCCGGCAGCATTGTTACCTACATAACACGAGGTTACCAACAAGGGGTCTGCAATTCCGCAATAGTCTGCGGGATAGTTAACCGCCAGATTTTGTGTTGCGGCAGATGGAAACATGACCGTTGTACCGCCCGATGAGCCATTTGAGGCAAAGGTGTAGTCATCAGGCATAAGAAACTCAAGTCGCATCTGACCCAGCGTGCCTCCCGTGATTGCGTAACCACCTGTGCCATTGGTGGCAGTGCCGCTTCCTGTGTAGGTAACGGTGAGTAGTGAACCATCTGATTTTGTGGCTATAACTCGTACGCCAGACATGCCCACTTCATTAAATGTGGTCGTATTGTCTTTTACTCCGTTGATGTTGAAATCCTTGAATACCGTACCAGTAACCTGGCCAAAACTGGAATGAGTGAGAAGGAGACCAAACAGGCTCAGCAGCGCTGAACACAATAGGTTAAAGAAGTAGTTGTTACGCATGGCTAGTCTGATATCGTAGTACAGATTTGCATTGACCTTTCACGATAGGAAATAATCGGGATAGATTAATGTTAACCTGTACTGTCCAAGAGATATGCCTGATCACTTATCCAAAATGATTATAAATGTATCCAATGTATTATTGATCCTTTTAAAAGATCAATAAATGCCAACATTGAGCTCATTTTGGATGAACAACTACTGTTTATTACGATCGATTATAGAAGTATACGTACAAATGATGCAAGATGTCTGCTTTCATCAATTATGGTACCAGCCAACAGTTTTATAGAGAAAAAATAATCATTTATATGCGTATTGCTTATGAAATATGTCGAATGTGCTGAATATATAGCTTAACTGAAGCAATGTTACTGTCTTTCTCTTTTATCGCTGTATAGTGTTGCTGTTTTATAGTGCGATGCGGTCTGTCCGGTATGGTTAAAAAAGGCTTTGGCGAAACTTTGTGATCGCATGAAAGCCACCTTGTATGCAATTTGTTCTATATTATATTTGTTATCTTTTAATAATTCTTTAGCGAATTCGATTCGCACATGGCTATAATACTGGTGAACACTCGTTCCGAATATCTTAATAAATGTATTTCTGAATTTCGACGTGCTCATGTTGGCCTTCTTCGCTAATTCTTTACTGGTTGGCGTTGGAATTGATAAATCCTGCATGATACTGTTATGGACTTCGATGATCTTCTGGTAGTCAACTACCAGTAGGCCGACTGGGCAGTTGGGTAAAGTGGGGTAAAAGCTCATTTCTTGAGTAAACGTGTTTATTGTGGTACGTGCTTGGTACGTGTGGTCAAAGTTGGATTGAACATATGAGAATGTCGAAAAAAAGCAGGTTACAAATGGCTATCATAGATTACCGTGTATATATGATACTCATTTGCTTGATAGTAGTTTCTATCTTGTTAGGGAGCTGGTTATGGGAGAAAAAGGTTGTTAGCGTAGAGCTACGCCGTTATTGTAAGGAGAAAGAAGACGTCGTAAGAGCCTATGCCCGGACTGATTCTGCCCGAGTGTTATCGATTTGTAGGGAGCTTGAAAAAAAGTATCCGGACGAAAATTTTGCGCTTTGTACTGCTTACTTATGGCAAGCGGACGTCTATAAATACTGGGGCGTTGATTCCCTTTTTATTCTATATGCTAACAAGGCAATGGAATTAGCCCGGAAGAATTATTTTCAACGGGAAGAGGCACTTGCCCTTCTACAGCTGCAAGAATCAGCACAAGACTCAGAAAAAGCATTAATCTACCTGCAACAAGCTACGATCTTACAAAAAGAAAATTCGTTTAATGATCCTTATTTTCAGTACAGATTAAATTATGATTATGCCTATTATTACTATTCATTGTCAAAAATTGTACTGGCGACGAATTATTTTAATAAAGCCCTAACTGTATGTAGAATCAATAAACTATATTTTGAAGAAGCCAGTTGTCTGAACGGCATGAGCGCAGTTCTTAATGATCAAAAAAAATATATATCTGCATTATTAAAAATAAATAGAGCCATTTTAATATGTTTAAAATATTGTCCTGTTGAATGTGGAGACCATTATTATCAAAAAGGAGTTACGCTAAGTGAAATTAAAAAATTTGATCAGGCTGAAATAGCAGTAATGAAAGCCGATAGTTTTTATAAGAAGCACCCGCACCCATTTAACCCTGGTATTGTTGATGTTCTTTTAAGTGTTATATACAGAAATAAAAAAGATATTATAAAGGATCGAAAATATAGTCTTTCTTTTCTTGAAAAGTCTAAATTTATATCAACAAAGATGTGGGCTTATAATAACTTATCAGAGCACTATTCTTCCGTAAAAAACTACACCGAAGCGCTGGCGCTTAAGGATCGTTTGTTACAGTTGAAAGACAGTGTGTATTCAGATGATATATTGCAAATGGCGGCTGATAAACGGACACAACTTGAACTGCATCAGCAAACTGTAGAATTTGACAAAAACAAAACTCGCTATCACTCCATCTTAATTATTACCTGTTTGTTACTCATCGGCGCAACATTATTGATCGTGCAAATCCGCCGTACAAATCGGTTATCAGATCAGTTGACAGTAGCAGAACAGCAAAGGTTGCAGCAACAGGTAGACTTTAAAGAAAGGCAACTAGCTACAAGTGCACTTCATCTGAGCCAGCATGCGTCTACCATGAATACAATTAGACATGAGATAGAGAAATTGAGCAGCAACGTACCTGTCGATGTAAAAGGACAACTCAGAGCTATACTGAAGTCTATCTCAAATGATGCAAGTGTCGAAGACGATTGGAGCAAATTTAAGCTGCACTTTGAAGGCGTTTCCCCTCAGTTTTTTGAAAAACTACGCGAACGAGCACCAAACCTGACGGATCTTGACCTGAAGCAGTGTGCCTATCTGAAAATGAATATGACACCGAAACAAGTTGCCCAGCTATTGGCCATCACACCCAAAGGTGTCACTCTTTCCCGGGTCAGAATTAAAAAGAAACTACAGCTTGATGAACATATGCAGCTAAGTGCTTTTCTAGCTGATATTTAAGTAATAATCCATTTTTTTGCTTACCCCAAAAAGAATCCCTGACCATTGGCCAGGGATTCTTTTTGGGTTGACGGTAATAAAAGTGAACAGATCGAAAAGGTTCTGCTTACTCTTTCAGCAGTTTACGTACCTGAGCACCTTCGGTGGTTTGTACGTTCAGGAAGTACAAGCCGGCAGGCAGTGCTTTCAGGCTGACCGACTGGCGGAGGGTTTGCGCCGTTTTCTGCACCGTCAGCGTTTGCTGGGTACGTCCCGACACGTTGCTGACAGACACCGTTACCGGCCCCCGATAAGCGCTTTCCCAATCCAGCGTGGCCATGTCGGCGGTGGGGTTGGGCGACACAGTTAGGTTAAACAGCGGTTCGGTTGCCAGTACAACGGGGGCGGGTGGTACCAAATTCCAGGGTACAATATTGGCCTCGGGCGTGGGTAGTTTGGTCGTGGTCAATACATGCCATTGACCGGGCTGCATGGTCAGGGCCGTACTCGCCGTGGCATCGACCGACTGGCCGGTGAAATAATCGTACCACACGCCTGTTTTGGGCAGATCGAGCAACACGGTGCTGGCCTGCACATCGAAATTGCCGATGATCACGGCGGGCTGGGTAGCGTGGTTCAGCACCAGACGCTTCACCGGCTGGTTGACCATAAACGTATAATCAGTGGTCTGAAAAGCCGGTTGCGATAGCTTTAACTTGATCAACTCCTGATAAACACGCAGTAGCTTGGCCCGATTAGGGTCGGCGGCATATTCCCAGCGGACTGGTTTGGCAGCGGTGCGGCAGTCGTTGCTGTAGTTTCCGTCGGGACAGCGGTTGATGCCTAAATCGTAGCCCAATTCGCCAAACTGCCAGATCAGTTTAGGACCGGGAACAGGTATGAACAGGGCCGCCGCCAGCTTGGCGCGTTCCAGGGCCGTAGCCACGTCTTTAGTGTTATACGTACCCGACGTGGTGCCGTTCTGAATCAGATCAAAGATCATTCGTTCTTCGTCGTGGCTTTCCAGATAACCCACAACATTCGGGTTGTTCCAGCCGCGCAGTTTGTACGAGATCCAGTCGAAATTATCGTCGCGGCCATTCACAGTGCCACGGGCGGCGTAGCGGTAATTGTAGTTGTGATTACCCCAGAATAGCATGCCATAATTGGCCAGTTCTTTCTCTTCGTCGTTGTCGGCAAAATGCTCTAGCATCACATAGGCCGATTTGTCGTACACCCGAATCTGGTCATAGATCCGTTTCCAGATGGCCACACGGCTGGCGTCGTAATTACCCCATGCGCCCACATTGTTCGGATTACTCTTCTGCGTGAATCCTTTCGAGAGGTCGAACCGAAAACCGTCCATCTTGTACTCCTGCAGCCAGTACTGATTAACCCGCTGCACCAGCGCCTGTGTGGCCGGGCTTTCGTGGTTGAAATCAAAAAAGACGCTAAACGGGTGCGTAGCCTGTTGGTTGAAAAACGGACTATCGGCCGAGGGACGATCACCAGCCCAGTACATTTTTACGTACGGAAATTCATAGTCGGCCTGGTTCAGCACCATATCCAGAATGACAGCGATACCGTTTTCGTGGCATTTATCAATAAATGCTTTCAGGTCATTTTTTGACCCATAGGCTTTGTCGGGCGCGAAGTAGTAGATGGGATTATACCCCCACGAATCGTTACCGGCGAATTCCATGACAGGCATAAGCTCGATGGCGTTGATGCCCAGTTTTTTCAGGTACGTTAGCGAATCACCCACGTTTTTGTACTGGCGCGAAGCCGTGAAATCGCGTACCAGCATCTCGTACACCACCATGTTTTTGGCGTCGGGGCGGGTAAAGTTGGCCACCTTCCAGGGGTAGGCTGTTTGTCCGGTTTGCAACACCGATACAATTTGCCCCTGCGCTTTGGTCGGAAATGCTTTCAGACCTGTATACGTGGTGCTCAGGAACGAGTCGTTATTGCGGTCCAGAATTTTGTCGCAATAGGGGTCGCCGGTGGCAACCTGGCCATCAACAAAGTATTGAAAAGCGAGTTCCTGTCCGGCGGTAAGTCCCGTAAGGGTGAGCCAATAGCGCTCTCCGTCGGGGGTGCGGTTCATGAGCGAGGCGGGGTCGGGCGTCCAGTCGTTTTTCTCACTTAATACCAGCACAAACGATTTCCGGGGGGCGTACAGCACCAATGTAGCACTGGTCGGGTCGGTGGCGCTGTAGTTGATGCCATCGCGTAGCCCGGCAGGAAGGGAGGCAATGGTTGGGGTAGGTTTTACATAAAGCAGAAACGAATCGGCGGTGGCTTCAGTCGCTGTTTGGGCTGTAACCACCACCTTACGAATTACGTTGGAATTGGTTCCGGTGGATACGTTCGCTACGAGCGAATCGGCGTTGGTAGCCGAAGCCGATAATACGCCATTGACACGTAACGCCAGCGTAGCCTTTTCCGAGACATTGGCCCGCACCGGAACGGTAGTATTTGGTTCGACCAGCAAAAAGCGGGCGGTTGGTCGGGCAAACGAAATGGTTAGTTTAGCCTCGTAAATCGGCGTGAAAAAATCTTCGGTTTGGGCCGTTCCTGCGCCGTTTTTGATCACCATACCCAGCCGTCGAATGGGTACGTTGGCCGGTACATTGTAATAGGTGCGGGGCATAAGCTTGATCTGCCAGCGATCATTACCCAGCGACGTCATGGTGCCTGGGGTGTATGGAGCGTTGAAATTGGTTTGACCCGTTGGGCCAAATTCAAAGGCATTGCCTGTTTCTGTTCGTCCGGCCCCCGACCAGAAGTAGATGTCGTTTGTTTTGCCGCGTAATCCGGCAGCACGGCCATCTTTTGCCTGCTTTAAGTCAATGATAATAGTTACATCCTGATCGGCTGTAGGGAAGGTAGGTAGGGTTGTAACCAGTTGAGCGTAAGCGGAAGAGAGGCTGGCAAAGCACAGGGTGAAAAGCAGAAGTCTCTTAGTTTGTTGATAAAATTTGGTACACATACGTTGTATTTTTGGATTATCAAAGGTAACAAACGGCGGTGGCTGTTTAAAATTCTCGCATCTGGAACCGCTATCCGTAGGCTAGTTGTACCTTGCAGTATCTGCGCACTGTATGTCAAGCCAACTTATTGAGGCTACTCAACCACTATTGATGGTACCCGATCAAACGAATGACCTGTCTCTGTCTGCCCTTCTAGACGTACTGCCAGAAGGGATTTCCTGGCTAAAGCCAGTGTATAGTTCTAGCAATGAGGTTGTTAATTTTAAATTTGTTTATGTCAATGATATCATACGTACCCAGTCCAGGAAGTCCGGTTTCCCACTTGAACCGGGAGAGCTGTTTTTAAACAGTACGCAGGTCAGACCTGCTTATTTTCAGAAGCACTTCGATCTCTTAGTACAGGTGTTGCAATCGGGCGTTTCGCAGACCTACACGCATTTTAATGAAGTGCTCGATGGGTGGTATTCTATCACCCATCAGCCCATGAATGGCGGTGTGCTGAGTGTGGCCCGGAACGTATCGGAGCAAATTCAGTCAGATAGAGCGATGGCTGCGCAAACGGCTCATTTACAGGCGGTAATTGATCATTCGCAAACGGGTATTTTCGTCTTCAGCCCTGTTTTTGATGATAACGGAGCGCAGATCATCGATTTTCGGTTTAAGACCATTAACCGGATGGTGGCCGCGTTGGTTGGGCAAACCCCCGACCGGCTCATTGGTGCCGTTGCCTCCGAGTGGTTTATTAGCTACCGCGAAACGGGCCTTTTCGATCACTATCTGCATACGTACCTGACCGGCGAGTCGCAACGGTTTGATATCAATTACAACGTGGATGGTTTCGATGTCTGGTTTGACGTGCAAAGCGTAAGGCTCGACGAAGATGTGCTCGTGACGTTTACCGATTATACATTGCTGAAACACGCGCAGCAAAACATTGAGCAGCAAGCCGCCCAAACCCGGAAACAGACAGAATTGCTCAATCGAATACTCGACAGTTCAGAAAGTGGAATCATGGCTTTCGAAGCCATTCGGCACGAAGTAACCAACGCTATTGTCGACTTCCGCTTCCTGATCATCAACAAAGCGTGTAATGCCATACTGAATATGCCCGTCGATAACCTGACGGGGGAACGACTGTACACTGTTTTTCCCGGAAACTGGGAAACCGGGTTGTTCGATTTGTATGTAAACACAACCGAGACAGGAGAGCCGGGTCGCAGAGAAGTATATTACAAACACGATGGCCTGGATATCTGGTTAACGATCTCGGCGCAGCAGCTAGGCGATGGGTTTGTAGTGACGTTTAATGATGTGACCGCTTTGAAACTGGCCAATAGGGCCATTGAAGATGCTGCCAGCGAACTGACAACGGTTATTGACACCTCACAGACGGGTATTTTTCTGTTTACACCGGTTCTGAACGGGTTGAAGGAAATTGTTGATTTCCGGTTTAAAGTGGCCAACAAGCAACTGGGTACGTATGTTGGGCAAGAACCAACAGCGATTATTGGCGAGTTGGGCAGCCAATGGTTTCCCGATTACCTGAACAACGGCCTGTTTAATAAGTATCGGGATGTATATGTTACGGGACAAACTCATCGGTTTGATTTTCACTACGATGGAGGCGGAATCGATGCATGGCTGGATATAATGGTGACAAAAATGGGTGATGCTATTCTGGTCACCTTTACCGATTATACGGCGCTGAAAAAATTACAGCATCAACTCGAACAGACGATTGATGAACTGAAACGCTCGAACGCCAACCTGGAGCAGTTTGCTTATGTGGCTAGCCACGATTTGCAGGAACCGCTCCGCAAAATTCAATCATTCGGTGATGTATTGCAGCACAAGTATTCAGGTATACTAGAGGAGGAAGGCGTTGGCCTGATTACCCGGATGCAGGTGGCGGCCAACCGAATGTCGGGATTGATTCGTGACCTGTTGGCCTACTCGCGGCTGGCAACCCGCACCGATAATGTTCGAACGGTTTCGTTACCTCATGTTCTGGCGCGGGTACTCGATGATCTGGATATGTCTGTTCAGGAAACGGCAGCAGTAATTCATGCCGGTCACCTACCCGTTGTAACTGGCGACGAGATGCAACTACGTCAGCTCTTTCAGAATCTGCTCTCGAATGCGCTGAAATTCAAACCACTCAACAGCCATCCCATTATCAGGATTGTCAGTCAGCGAATTACGGCCGATGCCTTGCCAGTGGGTGTTGTACCTATTCGTACATCCATGTACTACGAATGCATTGAGTTAACAGACAACGGTATAGGGTTCGATCAAAAATATGTTGATCGGATTTTTCAGGTTTTTCAGCGTCTGCACGGGCGTAGTCAGTATGAAGGAACGGGTATTGGTCTGGCTATTGTACAGAAAGTAGTGGAAAATCACGGTGGCGCAGTTACTGCCACTAGCCAGCCTGGTCAAGGAGCCACGTTTGCCATCTACCTGCCGGTTGAAATTTAAAATTTAATGTTCAATGTCTAAGGTCCAACGTTGCGCTGCCTGATTACCATCTCGGCACAGCAGCGCAACGTTGGACTTTAAACACCCCTCCTCCCTCCACATAGGTTTTCCGACCTGCTCCCGTTATCTTTGAGTATGGATAATTTTGTGGTTTCGGCCCGGAAATACCGCCCCGCCACCTTTGATACAGTCGTTGGTCAGGGGCATATCACCACCACCCTCAAGAACGCAATCAGGACCAATCAGTTAGCCTCGGCGTTCCTGTTTTGCGGGCCTCGTGGTGTAGGAAAAACCACCTGCGCCCGAATTTTGGCCAAAACAATTAACTGTACCAATCTGACGCCTGAATCAGAAGCCTGCGATCAGTGCGAATCGTGCGTTAGTTTTAATCAGAATGCATCGTTCAATATCCATGAACTCGATGCCGCCTCCAACAACTCGGTCGATGATATTCGGAATCTGATTGATCAGGTACGTTACCCACCTCAGTCGGGAAAGTATAAAATTTATATCATCGATGAGGTGCATATGCTCTCGGCGGCGGCCTTCAATGCGTTTCTGAAAACGCTGGAAGAGCCGCCCACCTACGCCATTTTTATTCTGGCAACCACCGAGAAACACAAAATTCTACCCACCATTCTGTCGCGCTGTCAGATCTTCGATTTCAATCGAATCAAGACGGCCGATATGGCGGCGCACCTGGCCGATATTGCCGGTAAAGAAGGTGTCACGGCCGATGGGGAATCGCTGGAGCTTATTGCGCAGAAAGCCGACGGTGGCCTGCGCGATGCGCTTTCGATGTTCGATCTGAACGTCACGTTTTCGCCCGATCGGACGTTACGTTACCGGGAAGTGCTTGATAACCTGCATATTCTGGACTACGATTACTATTTCCGGCTAACAGATTTGTTGTTGCAGGGAAATCTGCCACAAACCTTGCTGGTGCTCGACGAAATTCTGCGAAAAGGCTTCGACTCTCATCAGTTTGTGGTAGGCCTCAACCGCCATTTTCGCGATTTGCTGGTGTGTAAAGATGCTGCCACGGTGCAACTGCTTCAGGTGACCGAGCGGGTACAGCAGCTTTATCTGAATCAGGCCGCTCAGGCTCCCGTATCGTTTTTGCTTTCGGGGCTCAGCATTGGTGGGCAATGTGATATGAACTTTAAACAGGCTAAAGATCAGCGCCTGCACGTTGAACTATGCCTGATGAAGCTGGCTAGCCTTCGTGATCTACTAAATTGGGAAACCCTGCCCGAACCAGCAGTCAACGGTCGTACGTCAGGTACGTCGGTGGCTACACCCGCTACCAACGGCATTGCCATTAGCACCGAGCAGGAAGGCGAAAAAAAAAACGGCCGGCCACACCCTGATAGTGGCCAATCTGCCGTTGGTGTAGGAGCAAGTGGTGGGGTAGTTGGTGATCAGGAAAGCGTGCCCGATACGCCTGATGATGGTACCGCAACCCAAGCGGCTGCCCGTACGGCCGAAACGCCGCCATTCACTAGTGAGCCCGTTGGTAGTTACCAGCCGTCTGCCCGGGTGGCTCCGGCTCGCCCCGCTGTGCCGCCTTTACCTCCGCGAACAACAGCCCCGGCTACCGGTGCTCCCTTGCCCGCTACCAGTCGGCTGCGCTCAACCGTGGGCATTGGAGCCAAACCCCAGGTTGTTGAAACAGAAGTGACGGTGGTAACTGGCGAACGACCCAGTCACCCCTTTACGGCCGTAGCATTACAGGCAGTCTGGAAAGAATTTGCGAGTCAGCGTCGTGTACAAACCGACAATGCAACTGAGCAGATTATACTGAACCGGGATTTTACGCTCGACGGTACCACGGTTAGTATAAATCTGGATAATCACATTCAGGCCGATCTGTTCACCAGTATGCTGCCCGAACTATTGGCTCATCTGCGGCAGAGTCTGCAAAACTGGCAAATTCAGATCGAACATGCCGTAGTGATGGCCGAGGTGAAAAAGATGATCTATTCGCCCCAGGACAAGTTTAATTACCTGGCGGAAAAGAACCCCGCCCTGCATACACTCCGACAGGCGTTAGGCCTCGAAGTAGATTATTAATCTACCGAACAATAAGGTGATTGGGGTGGCAAATTCTCTGCTGAAAAGTATTTGCTTACCCAATCACCTTATCGTTCGTTTATTTAATCACCAGTTTTACTGCGGCCTCCACACCTTTTGTGAGCATGGTAGTCAGGTACGTTGTTACCTTATCGGCAAAACCCGGCAGGGTAGTCAGGTCAGCTTGCCACAGGTTTTTGTCGGCTAGTACAGACTGGGTAAAATCAGCTACCGATTGGCTGTCGCCTGATGTTACGGCTTGCCACTTTTCGAAGAAGTAAGCCGCCTGCGCGTCGCGGATTGGATAAACCAGTTCGCCCTTACCCACGGTGATTTCGCCCACATAATCGCCTTCATCCGTTTGGCGATTGGCGCGCATGAATAGTAAAAAAGCGGCAAAGCAAAGTGCCATGCGGTCGGGAACAGCACCCGTAGCCTCGGCCAGCCGTTGCATGGTAGGTACGTTACGTACCTGCATTTTGGCCGACTGTTGCAGCGTGATATTCAGGAGAAAATGCTCGTTGAACGGGTTCCGGAACCGATCAAGTACTTCGCTGGCAAACTGCTTCACGGCCGCTTCGCCATCATCACCCGCCGTATCGGTTGGTACGCTGGGAGCAATGTCGTTCATCATCAGGTCGGTCACCAATTGGCCCATCAAGGGGTGGTTCATGGCGTCTTCTACCGTTATGTTACCCAGCAGGTAGCTGAGTGGCGTCATGAACGTGTGAGCGCCATTGAGTAGGCGGAGTTTGCGTTCACGGTAGAAACTGATGTCTTCGTCGATAATTAGATGCGTTGGACTTACCTCGGCAAAAGAAAGAATCTTCCGTACCCGGTCGTCGCCCTCAATAGCCCAGAAATAATAGGGTTCAGTGGCGGTTAGTAATGAGTCGGTATAGCCCGCTTTTTGTTCGAACAGCGCCGTTGCTTCCTCGTCAGGTTTGCCCGTTACAATGCGGTCGACGAGTGAGTTGCAGAAACGGACGTGGAACTTAAGCCATTTGGTAAACAGCTTACCCAGTTCGTTGTATTGGGCGGTGCGCTCAACGGCATCGCGCAGTCGGAGGCCGTTGTCGGGCAATAATTCGGTAGGCACCACCACCAGGCCCATCTTGCGTGAGCCACCCGCGCCTTTGAAGCGTTCGTACAGAAAAGCGGTTAGTTTGGCTGGAAATGATTTAGGTGGATCCTGGAAAATACTCTCTTCTACGTATTGCAGACCAACCTCCGTTGTGTTGGAGACTACCACTTGCAGCGACGGTTTACGGGCCAGCGCCAGTACATCGTTCCATTGGGTCTGGGCGGCCAATACCCGGCTAATGGCTGTTACAACCGTTTGCTGATCAATGGTTTCGCCGTTCTGAATTCCCCGCACCCAAACCGAGTAACGATTCTCCTGCTGAGCAAATTCACTGACATCGTTTCCCGTTGATTTCACGACGACGACTGATCCGTTGAAAACGTCTTTTTTATTGGCTTTATCGATCAAAAAATCGACCAGGCCGCGTAATAAAACGCCGGTACCAAATTGAAGAACACGTTCGGGAAGGGCTGCGGTGGGCGTTCCGACGGCTGAGATGACAGATGATGGGAGTTGATTCATGGGGCAAAATAAAGGGCAACTGATTCGTCTGTTCAGTGTGCCTACTGATTCTTAGCTAAAAATAAGCCTACGGCGCTTACACGCACCTATATTCGGCTGATTCCTTGCGAATTGTGTAAAAAAATGAATAAAACTACCGGGTTAAGGTAAAATCGGGGGCTAACTCTTCGTCAGAAACGGGTTCGAGTCTAGGGAGCACCAGGTGAATAAGTAACAGGGCCAGCAGGTAGGTACAACCGGCCATAATGAAGAGTGGTTGGTAACCAACCGAATTGATAATATCGCCGGAATAGCGTGCCAGCAAGATACCACCTACAGCACCAAACATACTGCCAATACTGGTGACCGAGGCCGTTACATTTTTCGGGAAAAGGTCGGAGGCGAAGGTATACATATTGGCCGACCAGCCCTGATGAGCAGCCGTGGCCAGTGAGATAAGCGAAATGGCGATTACCAGACTATTAGTCTCCGACGCATACATGATGGGCACCACGCAGAGGGCACAGATAAGCATAGTTGTTTTGCGCGCCCGATTGGCCGACCAGCCTGAGTTCATGAGTTGCGTACTGAGCCAGCCGAAGAAAATACTGCCCGCGTCGGAAACTACGTAAATGATCAGAAAAGGAACACCGAACGACTTTAGATCAAGCTTTTGATCGAGCGAATCGTTGGAGTTGAAGAAATCGGGGAGCCACGCCATGTAGAACCACCAGATGGGGTCGGCCATGAATTTACCGATGGCATAGGCCCAGGTTTGTTTAAACGACAGTAACCGCATCCATGATACCCGAAGTGGAGGTTCGTTAGGGGCGTCGCTTTGGATATACGCCAGTTCGGCAGGAGTGACGTGTTTGTTTCTGTGCGGTTTGGAGTAAGTGAACCACCAGAGAATGAGAAGCCCGAACCCTAGCAGGCCTGTGACCAAAAACGAACTCCGCCAGCCATAATTTAGAATCAGATGGGGAACAAATAGAGCCGTAAGAATAATACCGACGTTGGTGCCTGCGTTGAAGACACCATTGGCGTAGGATCGTTCGCGACGCGGAAACCACTCCGATACAGTTTTGATGGCTGCCGGGAAGTTGGCGGCTTCGCCAAGCCCAAGCGCAACACGGGCGAAGGTGAGCCCCGAGAGGGTTTGTATCACCGACGTACCTACGGCGGCAATGCTCCAGACCACAATGCCCAACGAAAAACCTCGTTTGGTGCCAATACGGTCGATGAGCCAGCCCATGAAGAGCAACCCAATGGCATACGCAAATTTAAACGCTGAATCGACCTTGCTGTACTCGACCCGAAACTGATCGATACGCTCCTGCGTCAGAATATCGGTTGGAGACAGACCGAGCATTTCCTTGCGAAAAAGCTCATCGGTCATGGTAAACGAGAGTACTTGCCGGTCGATGTAATTGATGGTGGTTGCGATGAACAGAAGCGCGACCATTCGCCAGCGAAACGTGCCGGGAGTAATAAGATTCATGCCCCCGAAAGCAAATCAGGGCTCGGATTTACTTTCAGGTTTGTGGTGTTTCTCTTACTGATCCAGGAGCGCCACATGCAACAGAGCCCGGCCCGTAACACCTGCCGTAGTTTCGCCGGTATATTGTCCTGTCAAGATCACTTTATACAACCGATTACCGAACAGAACACTCGTTGAATCGCTGATACCGCCATTGCGGCGTGTTGAACCTCCAAACCAGGCAAATAGCCTCACTGACCGGGTTTCCTGATTGCGCACCAGCCGCAACGATGCTGACAGATTGTCGGGAGCGAAACAGGAGGCATCTTTGGGGCAAATAAATACATTGACCGTGTCGGCAAAAACCGTTACGCCTGCTGATGTAATCGTTGATTGGCCTTGCCGAAGCACAATGTGATCAGTAGGGATCGGGATGATCGGTTCGGTAGATTTACAGGCACCGATCAACGTGAGGGCGGCGAGCAGAAAAGCGGCAGGACGTTTCATAAAGATGACCAGATTTAGAGCCAGAGAGTAACCGGTAATGCTATAGTTTCGATACCTCGATGATGGCTTGTGTTGCCGGCGAGGCGGGTTGCTTAACACTGGGATAAGGGGTCACATCGCGCAAAACGACTTTATAGGTTTCTCCGACAAGCACCACTGAGGTAGAATCAGCTCTCGGATGATTGCCTTTCGCCGTAATGTCGCGGCCTAATATCAAACGTACCTGCGCTTTGTCGGCGGCTTTCGACAGGGTTGTGTTCACAACTGAGTTGCCTTCCCAGATACAGGTAACTCCCTCCGGGCAACGGCTGTCAGTTAGCGAGTCAACGCGCACCGTGACGTTATTTTGTAACCGGGCAGACTGATCAGCTTTCAGCGCTACTCGATTAGTAGGCGCCACCTCAGCGGTTTTACAGGCGTAAAGCAGCGTCGATAGAAGTAAGAAAGCGGCGATAGAAGGGCGGAGGTATTCCATAATAAATCAGCTTTACATTAAAAAAAGCGTAGTCGATACATCTCAATGCCTTCGACTACGCTTCACAAGACCCTTACCCTATTCGGGAGGTTGGGATCGATTTTATTATTTCTTCACAATCACGCCATCAGCCACAAAGGTGAGGGCTTTCTCGGGCTCGGTGATTTTTGCGATCTCTTCTTTGCTTTTACCGGCATCTTCAGCATAGTGCCGCAATTCATCTACCGGAGTCAGGCTTTGCTGAGCCACGCCCTGAATAACAACCGTTTTACCCACGATGTCTTTTGGCACAAAGAAGCCGTAATCTTTGAAGGATACCCGCATGGTTTGCCCATCGACAGTGTTCACTTTCATCCAGCAGCCTTTCACTTTACATACCGATTCAACCGTGCCTTCAACTTTAGCGGGCATCTCTTTTTTGTCGGCCATCACGGTAGCCAATTGAGTGGCGGGAAGAGCTCCCTTCTCTTTGATTTTCTTACCGTGAAAAGAGTCCTGCGCAGCGGCTCCAAAAGTCAGACCCAGCATAAGGGCCAGTGTAGCAACGAGTTTCATATGAGTTTGTGTGTTTGATAAGCAAAGATAGGGGAAAGTTTAGCGTTCAATGTCTAGCCTTCAATGTCCAAAGTCTAATGTTCAAAGTCTAAGGCGCTTCGCTTTGTTGAACTCTGGTATGCTTGCGAAGCTATTTGGACTTTAGACGTTGAACATTGAACAATAGGTATCAACCTTCACTCCAACACCTCAATCCAACCTTTACACTGACTTCCGCCGGGGGTGGTGAGGAGGTAGAAATAAGTGCCGTGAGGCGTTTTGCGGCCCCAGTCATTGGCGTAATTGTCTGTTTTAAAAAGCAGTTTACCCCAACGATTATAGATGTCGAGTTTGGCGCCAGAGAAGCCAACATCAAATACATCGTTTTTGCCGTCTTCGTTGGCTGTAATGGTGTTGGGAATCTGGCTGAAATCCTCGTAAATGATAGGCAATTTCAACGACAGCGCACAGTCTTTTTTGGTGGCCGTCACTACAATTTCATACGTACCTGATCGCGGGTAGCGAAAGTTCTCGGGCACCCGCGTGCGAAGCGAATCACCGTTGCCCATGACCCATAAAAACTGATCGGCTCCCACGGTTGAATTAGTGAATGCAAGCCGGGTAGGCTTACTACAGTCGGGCTTAGATTCAACCTGAATGTTGGGCAAAAAGGAGTTATCGGTGCCAACGGTCACAGTTCGGTTTACTGAACAGCCATATTCGTTGGTGATCGATACACTGTATGTGGTAGTGGCTTTGGCCGTAACCACAATACTGGCCGATGCCGGATTACTTAGCCCGGCTGCTGGCGACCACAGGTACGTTACCCCGCCCTGCGCCGTGAGCGATACCGGCCGATCGGCGCAGAGTGTGGTGTCTTTACTGATTCGAAAAGCAGACGGAAACACGTTGATAACCTGTTGGGTAGAGTCTACCAACTTGCAGTTGAGCGGATTGTAAGCCCGAAGTTTAATGACATACTGCCCAGGTTTATCGAAGGTATAGACCGTTGAACGCGGATCGGTGGATTGTACGGCTCCGGCGATTTGCCATTCATAGCGACGCCCGCCAATGCTGGTGTTCTGAAAATTCAGTGTCAGCGGCGCACAGCCCTGAATTACGTTCTTTTTGGTGCCCTCGTAGGTGTCGAAAGCGGCCTGTAGTTTATCGGTATCGAATTTGAAGGCAATGTTGTTGCAACTGGCATTGCCCCGCGTTTTCGACCAGGCCGTAGCGGTGGCTGGAAACAGGTTGGTTCGGCAGCTACAGGCAGCGTGGTAAATAGTGCCGTCTCTATCGAATCGGCAGGTTCCTCCATCTACATGGTCACCATCGTCTGTTGCGTTGGCGGGGGAACGATTATCGCCCATAAAGGTGGCGTATAATAGTGATTTAGCGCCACGCTCCAGCACGCCAATCCAGAAGTTGCTGCCACTTGTTGTTGCCTTGTATGCGTCGACGGTAACGGGTAGGCCTGTTGTGGTACTGAAGGGGTTATAACCATTGTTGATATTAACGCTTCCACCCCAGCCTGCTATGTATATGTTACCGCAAGCATTTACCAGGAAAGCAGTGGGTGCAATATCAGGGCCTGTGATAGATCCGTTCGTCTGTAATGCTCGCGCGGTACCAATAATTGTCGAAAAAACGGTACGGGTCAGATCGGGCGACAGGGCGTGGATAAACTGGCCGCTTCGTGCGTTGTTATATACATCTGCCGATACGGGGTAACGCCCTTTGGTTAAGCCAAGAACGTGGGGTATGTTGTCGGGACCAATATCAACCAGATCAGCCACGTCGGAGAAAGGTGTTCCCAGGTACGTGAAGGCCGTGATTTTGCCGTTGATCAACCGGGCTAGGTAACCATCGTTCAAACCGGCCAGACTGGGTTGCAGACTGCCGGTAGTGCCCAGATTGGTGCTGTAGGTGGTGCCGCAGACGTACAGCGAACCATCGGGCGAAAGACGCAGTCCGTGCGCCTCATCGGTGCTATTTCCCGCAATGCGTGTAGACCAGCGGAGTTGAGTAAGATCGGCGGACAATCGGCAGACTACACCGTCGGAAAAACCCGAGAGGCTGGACCCGTCTGTTACCGGGAAATTGGTCGACTGCGATGTGCTAGCCAGATACACATCATCATTTTGATCAACAATAATTTCACCCCGGAACTCATCGGCGTAATTGAGCACATTGGTCGACGGGGTTGGAAATAAATTCAAGCCGTCGTTGTCAGATCCACCCAAAAACGTACTACTTACTAGTGATCTGCCTTCGCTTTGAATTCGGGTGATAAACAGATCACTGGCAACCTGATAGGTCAGAAAAGTGCCGTATACAGATGTGCCGCCACCAGGCCTTGAGGTAAGCGTGCGCTGGAAGGCCCCCGGTGATGTAGGGAAGTTTGGTGAGGCGGTGCTACCCATCACAATCAGTTCGCCTTTGCTATTAACAACGGTACTGTGGGGCAGGTCGGCTCCGGCCCCGCCAAGCGTAACAGCATATACTAATCGGGAACCGTCGGCCGAAAACTTCATGACCCCAACATCTGTTTGTCCGGCAAAATCGACCCGAAAAGCGCCCGTTGTTATAGGGAAATTGGCGCCCCAGATCGAACCGGCTATGTAGGTATTCCCTTCCGAATCGTAGGTAGCGGCGTGCCCAAAATTGTCGGCTATCGAGCCCGAGAAGGTTGTAAATACCAATTCGGGATCAACCGTTAACGTTTGTGTGCTGTCGTATCCTGTCGGAAACTCGAACCGGGCTACTTGTCCATCCAGTGCCCAGCGGGTTGGTACTTCAGTGGCTTTCTCGGCTCGTGTAACAAAGCTGTACGGTGCATTTTCCCGAAATTCATTTACTGATGTTTTAATAATGAGCCGGTTATCGGTCAGTGAAAGCTGATCTGCACCCGAATAGGCCAGCTTGATAACCGCTGGATTAGCGCCGGGTTGCACCACGAACTCATACTTTAGTGTCTGGTAGTAGGCATAGATGCGCAGATTAATGCCGGGGTATACGTCGTGGTAAATAATCTCGGGAAACCCCCGCACGCCACCTGCCCAGCGCGATGGATCTTTCCCCGTAAAATAGCTGTAGAACGTACCTACCGGGTTAATGCCTTCAATGCGGGCATGGCCGGTCTGATTGAGCAGCGAAACTTCAACGCCATGGGCGCGAATAGTGGGTAAAACAGGTTCAGTTGGGGCGGGGGCAGCATGGCGACGCGCTGTTTCGCGAGAATCGTAGAAGGAATAATGCAGTCCGTTTTTTTTGAGAAAAAGGTAACCGCCGGGTAAATCGGCGCGAAACAAAACGTCGGAATTCCATTGCCCCTTGTTTTCAACAAACACAATACCAGTTGTTCGGTTACCAGGTGTAGCCGAGCAGGATAGGTACGTTAGAAAAAGAGCGAAACAGAGTAGCAGAAAGCGCATAGCGGCAGGGTAGGGTATAGCCTTACTTAAAGCTACAAAGAATATACCAGAGCCCGTACCACTGGTCAATTATTCAGTTTCTGCGTAGCAGAGGAACAATCGTTCACCTTACCGTTTCCACTGCATCACGTCGAGTACATTGGAGCAGAAATCGTATTCGCTGGGCTGGTTCGAGCCGATTAACAGCAACACGGGTGGCTCTGTAGAGGGGGCAATGAGTTGGACAACGTGCTCATGATACCAGGCAGCACCTTGTCGGTCTAGGTTCGATGTAGGTTCGTCGAGAAGAACGATATTGGCTTCGGAGAAAAAAGCCAGCCCCAGCTTCACGCGTTGTTTCATGCCCGATGAGAAAAATTTGATTTCTTTATCGCGGGCGTGGGTAAGCATCATCTGCTCAATCAGTTCAGCAGATTCCATACCCTGTCTAAACGGTTTGAAGCGACGGTGAAAATCGAGGAGTTCGGTGAGAGTCAGTTCTTCGATAAGTTCGAGATAGGGAGCCGCCAGCACGATATGCCTAAACCAGTCGTCTTCATCAATTGGCTTGCCGTTGGTCAGGTACGTTAGTTTACCCGCCGATGAAGGCTGCATACCGGCCAGCACTTGCAGTAAGGTTGATTTGCCACTTCCGTTTGGCCCAACAAACGTGTAGCTGTTGCCGGCAGACAGCGTCAGGTCAACCCCGCGGAAGATCCATTCGCGGCGGTATTTCTTCCCGATCTGTTCAGCGACGATTTTCAAGTTTGCAGTTTTATGTTGCTTTGCCAGTACTTGACTTATTTAATTAACTGATCATGGCAACTCATGTAGTGTTTTTGTCATCCCGCAACGGCGGACCGCTCCTGACGTCGGGATGACAAAAACACTACATATTAACGTTTAGAAATAAATCGGTCGAGTAATAGCTCACAGGGCTTCTACATGGTTGCGCGTTCAGCCAGAAGCGCAACTGTAAACTTTGCTTTATTCTCCGCTTCCGCCACCGGGGCCTTTCATGATTCCTCTCTCCGAATTGCGAATGAAGTTGAGTACTTCGTCGCGCTCGGCCGTGGCCGGAATGTCGAGTTCGATACGGTTCATTGCTTCGGCGTTATTATAACCGCGCAGGAAGACGTACCTGTAAATTTCCTGAATCTGATTGATTTGCTCATTGCTGTACCCCCGGCGACGCAAACCGATTGAGTTGATACCTGCATACGAGAGCGGTTCACGAGCAGCCTTTGTAAACGGAGGAACGTCTTTCCTGACCAGTGACCCGCCCGAGACCATGGCGTGTGGGCCCACTTTAACAAATTGATGTACTGAACTTGACCCGCCAATGATGGCCCAATCGCCCATGTGTACGTGGCCTCCCATTTGCACATTATTTACAATGATGCAGTGATCGCCAATGCGGCAGTCGTGGGCTACGTGGGCATAGGCCATAATGAGGCAATTGGCACCAATTTCGGTTCGCCAATGCTCTTCAGTGCCCCGGCTAATGGTAGCGTATTCGCGAATGGTAGTATTGTCGCCGATGATCGCCTGCGTTACTTCGCCGTTGAACTTCAGATCCTGTGGCACTCCGGCAATAACGGCTCCCGAATAGATCTTGCAGTTCCGCCCAATGCGCGCGCCTGAGTTGATCACTGCGTGAGAGCCAATCCAGGTACCTTCTTTTATCTCAACGTCCTTATGGATAATGGCGAAAGGCTCAATTACCACATTCTGAGCGATCTTAGCTTCAGGATGGACGTAGGCTAATGGTTGAATCATTTTTTCTTGACTAGGCTCGCGATCATGTCGGCTTCGCAAACGAGTTGATTATTAACGTACCCACGTCCCTGCATTTTCACAATACCGCGTTTCATTGGTGAGCTAAACTCACAACGAAAGATTACGGTATCTCCGGGTAATACGTTGCGGCGAAACCGGCAATTTTCGATACCAATCAGGTACGGCCAGTAATTTTCGGGGTCTGGAACGGTACTCAACACCAGAATGCCTCCCGTTTGGGCCATGGCTTCCAACTGCAAAACACCCGGCATAACCGGATTTCCCGGAAAATGACCCTGGAAATAAGGCTCGTTCATGGTTACGTTTTTGATGCCCACTACGCTGTTCTCATCGAGCGCAACGATTTTGTCGATCATCTGAAACGGGTACCGGTGCGGCAATAACTGTGTGATCCGGTTAATATCAAGAACGGGTGGCTGCTTAGGATCGTATTGCGGCACCTGATTCTGTGCATTTTTTTGAATCAGTCCCTTGATCTTCTTGGCAAAGGCTACATTGGCCGCATGACCGGGGCGAGCGGCCAGGATCTGCGCTTTAATAGGTCGGCCAATCAACGCCAGATCACCGATCATGTCGAGCAGTTTGTGGCGGGCCATTTCATTAGGATAATGTAATTGCAGGTTGTTCAGAATGCCTGCCTGCCTGTTCACATCGATCTTCGGCTTGTTGAGCAAAGCGGCTAAATGGTCTAGTTCGCCTTCGTCTACATCCCGGTCAACAATTACAATTGCGTTGCTGAGGTCGCCGCCTTTAATCAGATTCTGTTTGTAAAGGGCCTCCAGTTCGTGTAGAAACACAAAAGTGCGACAAGAGGCAATTTCCTGTGAGAACAACGTCAAATCGTTCAGCGAAGCATGCTGACTGCTGATTACCTGCGAGTTATAATCAACCATTACCGTGAGGCGGTAATCATTGAGAGGCAGGGCGGCAATCTCAATGTCTTTCTCAGGATTACGGTGATGCACAAATTCGGTGATCTCGAAATACTTCCGATCGGCATTCTGCTCTTCAATACCGGCGAACTGCAGTGCCTCCACAAATTTGATCGACGAGCCGTCCATGATAGGTGGTTCGGGCCCATCGAGCTGAATCAGTACATTGTCAATTTGAAGACCAACAAGAGCCGCCAACGTATGTTCTACGGTGTGAATCCGGGCTCCGCTCTGTTCCAGCGTGGTGCCCCGCGATAAGTCGACGACGAAGTCGACGTCGGCATCAACCGTGGGTTGACCGGGGAGGTCTATCCGCTGAAATTTATACCCGTGATTGGCTGGTGCAGGCATAAACGTCATCGTTGCTGATACGCCTGTGTGCAGCCCTACACCCGACACCGAAACGGCTTTTTGAATGGTTTGCTGTTTGATATTCATAAGAGGAAGTTTCAAGTTTCAGGTTTCAGGTTTCAAGTAGCTTCGCTTTATTAACGAATCGTTGATGGGGTGGAGCTACTTGAAACCTGAAACCTGAAACTTGAAACTATATTTTTTTTTCTAAATCACTAACCCGCCGTTCTAATTCGGGCAGGCGGCGGAATATGGCTTGCGAACGCATGTTATCGCGCATTAGAAAGGCATGGGAGCCGTTCAGCGAAATACCTTCTTCCGTAATGTTTTTACCCACTCCCGACTGAGCACCTACTTTGGTGCCGTTAGCAATGGTGAGGTGCCCGGCAAAACCAACCTGACCGGCAATCACGCAATTATCGCCAATCCGGGTTGAGCCTGAAATGCCGGTTTGCGCCGCAATAACGGTATTCCTGCCGATCTCTACGTTATGGCCAATCTGAATCAGATTATCGAGTTTGGCTCCCTGTCTGATAATGGTAGACCCCATCGTGGCACAGTCGATCGTGGTGTTAGAGCCAACGCTGACGTTATCTTCCAGCACCACATTCCCGAGCTGCGGAATCGTTTTATAGGTTCCGTCGGCCTGAGGGGCGAATCCAAATCCATCCGAGCCAATGACGGCGTTGGGGTGGATAATGCAGTGTTTACCAACCACAGTATTGTCTATCAGCTTAGCGCCCGAATGAATGATCGAGTTATCGCCGATGGTGACGTTATCACCGATGTAGGTGTGTGGATAGATCTTTACGTTCTTTCCAATTTTACATTGTTTACCGACATACGCAAAGGCACCTAAATACACGCCTTCGCCCATGCAACTGCTTTCATGAACGAACGATGGTTGCTCAATACCAACCCGCGCAAAGCTGATTTGCCGATGGTATTCTTCTAATAATTGAGTGAAGGCGAGGTACGCATTTTCGACCTTAATCAGCGTAGTAGAAACTGCTTCGCGAGGCTCAAATGAGCGATCTACAATCACGGCCGATGCCTGTGTCGTGTATAAAAAAGGCTCGTATTTCAGATTGGAAAGAAAGGAAATACAGCCCGGAGTAGCCTCTTCTATTTTAGATAATTGGCTGACCTTCAGGGTGTCATTGCCGCTAATATCACCGTTGAGCAGGGCAGCGATTTGCCTGACTGTGAACTCCATAAGCGTTTGATAAGCCGGGGAATAGTACTTCGTCTAAGCAGACGTTAGGGCTGCAAGGTAGCCAACAAATTGCACTATTCGTATAAATGGTCATTTAATTCAATTTAATGTTAGCCATGTCTAAATGAGTCTTCAGTCCTCTGTCTTCAGTCTTCTGTTGCGTTGCTACTCAGCAAGCAATGTTGTGTAGCAGCGCAACAGAAGACTAAAGTCTCATTTCACCACGGCCCAATTAAGTTCTCTGGCCCAACAAACGTAGTGTCGCCTGACAATGGTGGAGAGGGCACCTATATTGGCAAGATCAGAGGCATCGGCAATGTCGCGAACAAGTCCGTTTTTGAATTTAATTCGTATCGAGTCGCCGGTGGGTAAATAGGCGGCATTGGTAGCCTGTCCCTCTACCAAAAAATAAGAGAGCTCATCGTCGGAAAGGCCTTTGGCGCGTAATTGTTGCGTCATTTCTTCGACCAGAACGGGCTGAAAAGGCTCTGTAGAGAGAATGATTTTGAACAAACGCCGATCGAGTAATAGCTGACAGAGTCGCGACAGTACGGGGTCTGAATGGGTAGCCCAGGCTTTTACGCAAGCCCAGATATCATAATCGTCAAGGCGGGTAAATGCCTGTAGGTATTCAGGATTAGAACGAAACTCGTCAATCGATATCGTTTCGCGCAGAAACATCAAAAAATCGGGCAGGGCGCTTATCGGCTCGCCATTACGGACCAGAAATCGGGCGCGGCGCAGAATTTGAACGAGCATCGATTCGCAGCAGATCGACGTCTTATGCAGATACACCTGCCAGTACATGAGCCGGCGGGCATTCAAAAAATTCTCGACACTCAATATCCCTTTATCTTCAACCACGAGCTGATCGTCGGCCAGGTCGAGCATTTTAATGATCCTTTCAGCTCCGATTGCTCCCTCAGCTACGCCCGTATAAAAGCAATCACGGTTCAGGTAATCCATTCGGTCCATATCTAACTGGCTGGAGATCAGTTGGTGAAAGAATGGCCGATGGTAAGTTCCTTCAAACATTTCGATAGCCAGTGACAACGCCCCGTTAAACTGTCGGTTTAAGTCGTGCATCAGCATCAGCGAGATTTCTTCGTGGGGTACGTCTTCCAGAATACAGCATTCCAGTACGTGCGAGAAAGGGCCGTGGCCAATGTCGTGGAGGAGAATAGCAATTTGTGCCGCCTCACATTCAGCCTCTGAGAGTTGATTTCCCTTGCTGCACAGTGTAGTAGTGGCCTGTCCCATCAGATGCATTGCGCCGAGTGCATGATGGAAACGCGTGTGCAAGGCCCCCGGATATACGTATTCTGACAAGCCCAGCTGTTTTATACGCCGAAGCCGCTGAAAGTGAGGATGTTCAACCAGGTCGAAGAGTAGTGGCGACTGAATGCTGATAAAACCGTAAACCGGGTCATTGAGTATTTTCTTCTTGTTGGCCATAGCCTAAAGGTAGTGGGTGGTTGCCGCCTTAAAAATGAAAAATTAAGACCAATTGCCATTAATTCGGCTTAAAGCTGTATTTTTGTGGTATCAGAATGAGAATAATATTCTGATAAGGGCTTGTAACTCAGTTGGTTAGAGTGCCTGACTCATAATCAGTAAGTCCCTGGTTCGAGCCCAGGCTGGCCCACAGTACAGAAGAGAATCCCCCTATACGCATGGTATAGGGGGATTCTTGCGTTTAAGGCCGGTCCTAATTTTTCCCTAACGCCCGCGTAGGCTATCTGAGCAGCTCATTTTACCCTAATTTGACCCTAGCTGTATTTTATGAAAACATCACCTATCCGACTGATAATCAAGGACGATCACGTTAAGAAGGACGGCACCTCTGCGCTGTGTCTGGAGGTGCGGCTCGACGGAAAGAAAATACGATTCCCGCTCAACATCAGCTGGTCAGTGGCGCATTTCGATAAGACTAAAGGCCGGATCAAAGCCAGGCACAAGGCTGACGTCCAGTGCAACGACTACACGCTCATCATAAAGGGAAAAGAAGCCGACCTGACGGCCATCTTCACCCATTACCGGCTGGCGAAGAAACCGCTGAGTCTGGAGCTGCTCAAAAAGGAGTATTACAACTGGCACAAACGGGAAGACTTCTATGCCTACTGGTGGACGGAACTATCGGATCGAAACCGGCGCGGTAAGATCGAGCACCCGACCTATATGTGTCATAAGGCCAGCTACAATAAAATGAAGCAGTTCAAAGCCAGCTGCACTTTTGCCGAGCTGACTCCCAAACTGATCGAGAACTTTCAGGCGTGGATGAAGGCCAAGCTGGGCAACCGGCCGGCCACGGTGCAGAAAACCCTGAAAGACGTACGTACCTATGTCAACCTGGCTATCCGGGACAAATACGCCGTCGACAATCCTTTCAAGATTATCAAGGTGCGCAACGTGGAGGTGATCAAAGAAGTGCTGACCCTGGATCAGGTGCAGCAACTGCTCGACCTCTACGAGCAAGCTGACCTGCCCCCCTCGTGGTACTGCGTGCTCCAGCATTTTCTCTTCAGTTGTTTTACCGGCCTGCGCATCTCCGACATTCAGCGCGTGAAGGCCGAACACATCATCGACGGTGCGCTGGTGTTCAATGCCCACAAGACCCGTAACTCAAAACACAAAACGCTGTCCATCCCGCTTCACCCGATCGCCCGGCGCTTCATTACCGTCAATGTCGGCCGACTCTTCGACACCTATACCGATCAATACACCAACCGGCTCCTGCATAAGATCGCCGATCACCTGGAGTGGACCACCCGAGTCAGCACCCACACCGCCCGGCATACGTTCGGTACCAACTTTATCGAACTGGGTGGCGACGTGGTCACGCTTCAGGGCTACATGGGTCATTCCAAGATTCAGACCACCATGCAGTACGTGCACCTGAGCGAGCGCAGGAAGCGGGAACAGATCAACGTCTTCGATCACTTCAATAAGTGAGGCAAGCTAACGTCCGTTTGTCTGCCCCATTTTCGGGGTATACTATGCTGCCTTAGTTTCCCCTTATAGTTGCGTATATTTAGTGGTATAAATAGGTTAAACCTTGCACCCATGATTTACGCTTACATTCGGGTATCGACTGATAAACAAACCGCCGAAAATCAACGCTACGAGATACTGAAGAAAACCAGTACAGACCGCGTACTCGTCGATGAGTGGATTGAAGAAACAGCATCTGGTACCAAAGCCGCCGGTGACCGCGCACTGGGGCCACTGCTCGCCCGGATGAAACCCAAAGACGTGCTGTATGTGACAGAACTGTCCCGGTTGGGCCGCTCGCTGATGGAAGTGATGAGCATCCTCCACACCTGCATGGAGCGCGACGTGCTCGTATATGCCATCAAGGAAGGGTACGAACTCGGCAACAACATTAACAGTAAAGTGCTGGCATTTGCCTTCAGTCTGTCGGCCGAGATCGAACGTCAACTGATCAGCCAGCGAACAACTGAAGCACTGGCTCGTAAGAAGGCCGAAGGGATGCAACTGGGCAGACCTACCGGCAGTCAGAATAAAACGGTAAAGCTGACTGGCAAAGAAGAAGCCATCAAGGAGCTGCTCCGGGCGAACGTCTCGCATTCGGCCATTGGACGGATTTTAGGGGTCGACCGCCAAACCGTTAGTTCATTTATTCAAAGCCGGGGCATTAGCTAACTTTATCAAAAGTTACAAATCTGACACATGACGAATGACGTTTATACTACCTTGTCAATGTCAACGCTTATGAAAATTGTTACAGCCAGAATACCTTCAGAGATATACAGCGCTCTGAGGCATTACAAACAAACCCGGTTAGATCAGGACCAAAAACTCACGATGAGTGAGGCGATGGCTGGCCCACAAAAATGCCCCGCAGACAGCTGTTTGCGGGGCATTTTCTATATATATCACTTTTTAACGTACCTGCCTTTAGCTTCCTGTACATCGTTGCCTCATTACTTCAGGCTAAAACCGATTGGGATGAAGGCAAAGTGACCAGTAGTCAATGATGGCTCTGAATTGCTTCTCGAGTGCGTCGTATTTTGTGGGTATTTCAAATACACCCTGAATCGTCATTTTGTAGGCGTCTTCAACCAGTGATCGATCGGCCGGGTGTGCCATGAAAATAAAGGGAATCGCCTGTCTCTTCAGTGACTCATCACTTTCAATTTCCTGTCTAAGTTGTAACCCGGTCATGGCGGGCAAACTAGTGTCGCACAGGATGAGAAAAGGCGGCTCATGATTGGTCTTTAAATGGTTGATCACGTCTTGCCCTTGGGTGAAACAGATGATTTTGTTAGGCAGTTTAATCCTGTTAAGGACATTCTGGAACAACAAATGGTCGTCGTCGTCGACAATGAGAAGAATGGGGCCTTGTAAACTCATTACTGATAAGTTGATTGATTGCCATCACAAACCAGATCACGCCTAAAAGGTTAATTAGAAAGTCTGCGACCTATTCAATGGATACAGATGTACAGAGTCGTTGCCATGGATCGATGTTCGGCTGTACCGAGAGGCAAATCAATCTGAACCGGTTTTCTGTCGATTAATTATCCGTAAGTTCGCCCATTCACTTCAACACGATAAATATGACTGTGCAGACAATTGATACCGGCCTGTTTAAACTGGATGGCGGCGCTATGTTTGGTGTCGTTCCCAAGCCGATCTGGCAACGCAACTATCCCGCCGACGAGCAGAATCGCTGTACCTGGGCAATGCGGTGTTTGCTGGTTGAGGCTCAGAATAGACTGGTTCTGGTAGACACAGGTATAGGCACCAAGCAGGACGAGAAGTTTTTTGGTCATTATGACCTCAGCGGTGATGCATCGTTGACTACATCCATTCAGCAGGCGGGTTACGCAGCCGAGGATATCACGGATGTGTTACTCACCCACCTACACTTCGATCATGTGGGTGGTGCCGTTGAACGCATAAACGATATGCTTCGACCCACATTTAAAGAAGCCGTTTACTGGACGCATCCTGCTCACCTTGCTTGGGCTATTTCTCCCAATCCACGCGAGAAAGCTTCGTTTCTACGCGAAAATATAGTGCCGTTGCAGGAAAGTGGTCAGTTGCACTTTTTTGGTGATACGTACCTGGGTATTCCGGGGCTAGACCTGATTTATGTAGACGGACATACCGAGAAGATGGCCCTTCCCAAACTGACTATCGGTGACCGTACTGTCCTATATTGTGCCGATCTGATTCCGTCAGCAGGGCACGTGCCGTTGCCCTATGTAATGAGTTACGATGTACGGCCTTTACAGACTATGTTCGAGAAAGAGCAGGTACTTAGCGAAGCGGCGGCCAACAATTGGATTCTGGTGTTTGAACATGACCCCTACATTGAGGCGGCTACTGTAGAGCGAACCGAAAAGGGAATTCGCGTACGGCAACAGGGCAATTTGGCCGATCTACTGGCTTAAACCTTCGCGTGATACAGTACGTTTGTACCGGTACATTAGCTGTAACTCTATGAAGATTGGTCTTGTATTATCGGGCGGCGGTGCACGTGGTATTGCTCATTTGGGCGTTATAAAAGCCATTTTAGAACAAGGAATTCAGATCAGTCGCTTGTCGGGGACAAGTGCAGGGGCTATTGCCGGCGCATTGACCGCAACGGGCTATCTCCCCGATGAAGCGCTTAAAATTATTGAGTCTTCTTCGCTGGTGCGTCACCTGCGCCCTGCCTGGACGCATATGGGTTTACTCCGAATTGATACAGCCATTGACTTATACCGAAAATATATTCCTAAAGATAGTTTCGAGGCGCTGAATATTCCGTTGCACGTAGCAGCCGTAGACATGAACGCCGGTGAAGTGGTGATCTTTGAAGAAGGCGAACTCATTCGGCCCATTCTAGCCTCCTGTTGTTTGCCCGGCATCTTCGAGCCGTTGCTTATCAACAAGAAACAATACATTGATGGCGGTGTGCTGAACAATCTGCCCGTAGAGTCACTGCTGGGTAAAGTTGATTACATCATTGGGTCACACTGCAACCCTTTCCCGGCTAATAAGCCGATTCGGACAGCCCGCGGCGTCATAGAGCGGAGTTTGGTGCTCTCGGTGCGAAGCCGGACAAAAGAGCGTATGGCGCTCTGTAACTTTGTTATTGAACCACCGAGTTTGGTCAATTATAGCGTCTCTGACATAAAATATGCCCGCGAAATTTTCCAGGCTGGCTATCTCCACGCTCGTACTCTCCGAATTGCAGATGCAATCACCAGTATTGTGTAAATAAGTATAATTGCTTAATTGAAATTTTGCTTCGTAGTATCAATTTGTTGATATTACTCATATTTTATTGACCTATATTTCGATTAACTATATTTATATTGTTGAAAAGTACACTAAATTTGATTATTTACTCATCTCATATTATGTTTATTTTAATTCTGTATAGATTGTATTTAAAGAATAATATTTTGTTGTTGATAGATTATTCCAAATAAAAAATTTAAAAAAGTCTGATTGTTGCTTGACTGGCTGTTATTCAATACTTAGTTTTGTTGACCTAGTAATTGATGTATTTACACTTAATCTAAAAGCCAGTTTACATGAGAAAATTACTACTTCTGAGCTTTCTGTTGGTTTGCTCGGCCTGTTCCATCAGTTTGGCGCAGGATAGAACGGTAACCGGAAAGGTCACCTCGGCCGATGACGGCGCCCCTATGCCCGGCGTATCGATTGTACTGAAAGGGACCACACGCGGGGTCAACGCGGATGCTAATGGGGCTTACTCTATTACTGTACCTTCGGGCGGTAAACTCGTATTTAGCTTTGTGGGGTCAACGCCTCAGGAAGTGGAAGTGGGTACCAAGTCAATCATTAATGTGAGCCTGGAGGCCGATAGCAAACAACTGAGCGAAGTGGTAGTAACGGCGCAGGGTGTTGTTCGCGAAAAAAGGGCGCTGGGCTACGCGGTCACAGCTGTTGACAAGAAATCGATCGAAGATCGTCCGCAGGCCGATGTAGGTCGTGTGTTACAGGGTAAAGTGCCCGGTGTAAACGTTACAGCAACATCAGGGGTATCGGGTACGGGTACCAATATTACCATCCGTGGTTACTCGTCAATCACGGGTTCCAATCAGCCTTTGTTTGTGGTCGATGGTGTTCCATTTAACTCGAATACTAATACGCGGGGGGGGTTCACTAGCGGCGGCCAATCATCGTCGAGTCGCTTTCTGGACATTGATCCAAACAACATCGAGAACGTAGTGGTCCTGAAAGGTCTGGCCGCTACAGTAACGTATGGTGATCAGGGCCGGAATGGCGTAATTCTGGTGACGACTAAAAACGGTAGCAAGAAAGCGCGCAAGACCGAATTTACGCTGACACAGTCGTTCTTCACCAACACGGCTCATTTGCCTGAGTACCAAAACAGCTACGTTGGTGGTTTCCAGCAGAACTTGGGTTACTTCTTCAGTAACTGGGGTCCAACACTGGAAGAGGCAGCTATTTACCCTTCGCAGAACACAAACACTGCATTGACAAACCACCCATATGCGTTTTTATCGGTAGCCGCTACACGGGCCGCTATGGCCGATTATGTAGCGTCGGTGAGTCCATATAAAATGCAAGTGTTCCCCAATAACGTAAAGGACTTTTTCCGGACTGGTAAAATCTCGACCACCTCGATGAATATCTCAGGTGGTGGTGAAAAAGTGAGTTACAACGTGTCGGCAGGCTACAATGATGAGGGTGGTTACATTCCGAACAACGGCCTGAAGCGTCTGAACCTGGGCCTGGGTATCAATGCACAGATGAGCAAACGCCTGACGGTGCAAACCTCGATCAATTTTGCCAACACTGATCAGTTCTCGCCGCCACTCAGCGCCGGTCAGGGAAACAACGCCAACGATTTCCCGTCGGTATTAGCCAACGTAATGTACACCCCCCGGCAGGTTGACCTGATGGGCTGGCCCTTTGCCAATCCGGCTGATGGCAGTTCCGTGTATTTCCGTAGTGGGAACGACATTCCTAACCCACGTTGGGTGCTCGAGAATTACAAAACTACCGGTGTAGTAAACCGGGTATTTGCGGCTACGACTGCAACCTATGATTTTGGCAACGATCTGATGCTGTTGTATAAAGTAGGTCTGGATACCTACGACGAAACGCAGGAGTTTAAGCTCAATAAAGGCGGTGTTCAACTGGTGAATGGGTTATATAACACGCTGAACTTCAAGAACACGATCTGGGATAATAGCCTGATTCTGTCGTATTCGAAATCACTGAACGAAAAACTGGCATTGTCAGGTAAAATTGGCGGCAACTTACGGAACGACCGCTTTAGTCAGTATAACATCACGAGCCAAAACCAACTGGCGAGAAATCTGTTCCGGCACTCGAACTTTATCGATAACGTTGCCTCAAACTTTGCTTCAGAACAAACCCGGATGGGTATTTTCGGGGAACTCACAGCCGATTACAACAACTTTCTGTTCCTGAACTTCGCTGGCCGTAGCGACTGGACATCGACGGTTGAGAAAGAGAACCGGCAGATCTTCTATCCGTCTGGCAGTATCTCGTTCATTCCTACTACAGCCTTCAAAGGTATAGAGTCGACCACACTGAATTTTCTGAAACTGCGGGCTGGTATAGGTACGTCGGCTGGTTTTCCAAATCCCTACAGTACGCGTAACATCCTCAACCAAAGTGCTCGTGGTTGGTTGAACGGTGGTACACCGGTACAGACACACTCGGTAGATAACACGTTGGGAAACCCAAACCTGAAGCCCGAGTTGCATAGCGAAGTAGAATTTGGTTTGGAAGGAAAGCTGTTCAACAGCCGCCTCGGGTTCGACCTGACTGCTTACCGTCGGATTACCCGTGATCTGATCACTAACTCGCCACTCGATGCGGCTACCGGCTATACCCAAACGACCATCAATATCGGTAAAATTCGTAACCAGGGTATCGAACTTAGCCTGACAGGCTCAATCCTGCGCGGAGGTGCCTTAGGCTGGGACGTAACGGCCAACTATTCACGCAACGAACCACTGGTAATGGATCTGGGTGGTACCTTGCAGGAGGTACAGGTAACTGGTTTTGGTTCGTCTTTGGGTAACTACGCTATTGTTGGTCAACCATTTAACATTATTAAAGGTACTGGTTTCCGCCGCAACGAGCAGGGCCAATTCCTGATCGGTAACAATGGCTATTTGCAGGCAACTACTTCTCCGGTTGTATTGGGTGACCCTAACCCGGCCTTTACAACGGCGATGATCAATGACTTTACGTACAAAGGATTGTCGTTGAGCGTGATGATGTCATACCGGCACGGTGGTGTCATGTACTCGTCAACGGCGGGTGCGCTGTTGGGTCGTGGTCTAACGGTTGATAACTCGCTGGAAGCTGGGTATGACCGGGCACAAACATTTATTTTCCCCGGTGTGAAAGCGGATGGAACGCCCAATACATCGCAGATTACAGCGTCTGACGTAGGCTTTAACAACGTTTACTTCTTCGGAGATGAAGGTCGGATATTCGATGGGTCAACCATTCGCTTGCAGGAAGTGTCGCTGTCGTACCAACTTCCCAAGTCAATTCTGACCAAAGCATTCTTCAAGGCAGCATCGATTTCAGTAGCTGGTAACAACCTGTGGTACAGAGCTGTCAATATCCCTAAAGGATTGAATCTCGACACCGATAACCTCGGTCTGGGCGTAGGTAATGGTCTTGGTTTTGAATTCCTGACTGGCCCTAGCGCCCGTCGAATTGGGGGAACATTGAAACTGACATTCTAATCCTATCAGTGAAACGAGTCTGTATGGTGTCAATCGGCATCAACTCCCGGTCACTATTTCTAATTTGTTCTCTTGTCAAAAGATGAAAAAGATATTCAAACTGTCAATCCTGGCCTTGTGCGCTGTGTTTGTTAGTTCCTGCGAATTGGATTTATTGGATAATCCAAACGCTGTAACGACCAGCAACACAGACATTAACTACCTACTCAGTCAAATTGAGCTGAGTTATGCGGGCCACTTTAATCAGGTGAGTGACCCTGGTATGCGTTTAACCCGCATGCTGAATCAGGGTGCTGCTATCTACGATAATGCTGTTTCGCCCGGTGGGCAGGACGGCACCTGGACAACGGCCTATGCAGGTATTCTGAACGACGTAAAAACGATCATTCCTATTGCCGAAGGAAGTGAACTCTTTGTTCATGCCGGTATTGCGCGTACACTACGTGCTTCGGTACTGGCCAATATGGTGGATGTATTCGGGGACGTACCTTACACAGAATCGTTAGATGCCGCCAACTTTAATCCTAAAGTTGAATCGGGCGCTACCATTTACACGGCTGCTATTGCCGATCTGGATAAAGCGATCGAAAACTTCAACGCCCGATCAAAAGCAGGAGCAACGGGTGATTTGTATTTTGCCGGTACCGTTGATAGCTGGATTCGTACGGCTAATACCATCAAGCTGAAACTGCTCTTGAACCGTCGTTTGGTTGATAAAACAGGTTCTACCAGCGCTATCAATACACTGGTAGCGGGCGACAAGCTGATCTCGACAGCGGCTCAGAATTTTATCTTCAAATACGGTACGAACCTGACCAACCCCGATACGCGTCATCCGCGTTATGCTGGTCAGTATTCACCAACGGGCGGTGGCGACTATCAGTCTAATTCGTACATGGGCACCATGTATGAGAGCAAAGGAGCGCCAGATCCACGAATGCGTTTCTACTTCTATCGTCAGGTGGTGGTGAACACGAAAGACGTGAACGAACTGCGGTGCATTAACAGCTCAAAGCCTGCGCATTACGGCAACAATGATTATTTCTGTCTGCCAACAGCAGTGGGCTATTGGGGTCGTGATCACCTGAGCAACGAGGGTATTCCACCCGATGGACTGCGTCGTACTGCTTGGGGCGTTTACCCTGCTGGTGGCTCATTCGACGATGACGCTGGCAAACCTGTAACGTTGGGCGCTGGTGCTGGTGGTGCTGGTATTCATCCTATTATGATGCGCTCTTTCGTAGACTTCATGTTGGCCGAGGCCGCGTTGCAATTAGGTGTATCGGGTAATCCAAGAGCTTATCTGAAGTCAGCTATCGAAAAATCAATGGCCGATGTTCGGACACTGGCGCTGGGAACTGGTGAAGCTGGTAAGATTGCAGCGTTTGAAGCTGCTAAAAAAATCGTCTGGGCCGATGACGTGACCAAGTATGTAGACAAAGTACTGGCTGATTATGATGCGGCTGCCACCGCTGATGCCAAAATGAACATCATCGGTACCGAATACTGGTTGGCGCTGCACGGTAACGGAGTTGAGGCCTATAATCTCTACCGCCGTACCGGAAAACCAGCTAATCAGCAACCCGCGTTGGAATCTAACCCAGGTCCGTTTGTACGTTCGTTTTATTACCCAACTTCGTTTATTGCCCGAAATGCCAATGCGAAGCAGAAAGCAAACGTATCGATTCCCGTTTTCTGGGATACCAATCCTGCTGGACTGACGAAGTAGTGACTACCCTATGTTCTACCGTTTTTTGATCTTATATCAAGTACTATGAAACGTTTCAATATGCTTGCTTTGCTGCTGGTAACAGTGGTCACGGCAATATCCTGCAAAACGCAGATGATTGATAAGTTGGATGATTTTAACCTGGAGCAGGGCGGCTACATGCGTACCGTAACTCCATTCCCGGTTGTGGCGGCCACCTTTGCGGTGAGCAAAGCCAATATGGCGGGCACCAAAATGGAGTTAGTGGCCGAAGCGGTCACGCCCAACAGCGGCGCCAATTTCTCGTCGTATGACCTGTCTATCCGGTTTGTAGATGCTACGCCAGCCAATGGAACAAAAACGACAGATATCGTCGCGCTGAAGTCATTGCCTGCTTCGTCGTATGTTAAAGACGCCAAAACCGGCTACCCGCGCACAACGATTTCTGTAACTGGAACTGAAGCATTAACCGCTACGAAATTGACGGCTGCTGATATTTCAGTTGGCGATCGATTTGAAGTTACGGCTACGATGAAACTTGCCGATGGCAAGAGTTTTTCAGCCGCTAACTCAACCATTGATATTACTGGTGGCGCTTTCTACAGCTCTCCATTCTTCTACAGAATCAACGTGATTCTGTAATCCATTAGAATAAAGGATTTGTACGGTCTTTTTTGGATATCACCATATGTGAATCCAGAAAAGACCTTTTTTCTTAGTAGATATACGAAGCAAAATTAGATAACTTTTTGATAATTAGAGATTTGTGAAAATTAGTAAAGCGAATGAATGAGAAGATTAGGTATAAATTTCTTAAATATGAAATTACAATAATATATCACAGAATAGTATAAACTTAAAATTATATTTTGCTATACTGCAGTTGAGCGGAATAAAAAGTCGGCATAGGCCAAGTTCGTTATTGCCTTCCCACCGATTTGATGTTAATTTTGTATTATCATAGTTAGTGTATTTTCACTTAACATAGACCAATGATATGAGGCAATTATTACTTGTAAGCTTACTATTGGTAAGCTCCGTCTGGACCATGTGTTTTGCACAGGACAGGAACATAACAGGAAAAATTACGTCTTCGGACGATGGATCCCCTATTCCGGGGGTATCCGTTTTAGTGAAAGGGACTACGCGTGGTGCTTCTTCAGATGCATCAGGTAATTATTCATTATCGGTACCCGCTGGCAAAGTAACCCTTGTTTATAGCTTTATCGGTTCGTCGACACAGGAAATTGTTGTTGGTAATCAGTCGGTTATAAATGTTGCGTTAGCCAACGAATCACGTCAGCTATCTGAAGTGGTTGTAACTGGTTACGGATCGCAGATTAAGCGTGACCTTACCGGAAACATCGCTAAGATTCGGCCGAGTGATATTCAGGATCAGCCAGTCACCAGTTTTGATCAAGCCATTCAGGGCAAAGCCGCTGGCGTTCAGGTGAATGCTGGGAGTGGTAAATTAGGGCAGGGCATTCAGGTGAACATCCGGGGTAAATCATCTGTGTCAGCGTCGAACCAGCCGCTATACGTGGTGGACGGTACGCCGGTTACTACCGATAACCTGTCGTTCAATGCGGCTGCTACCAACCCACTTTCTGATATCAACCCGCAGGATATTGAGAGTATCGAAATTCTGAAAGATGCCTCGGCAGGTGCTATCTACGGCTCACGTGCCGCCAACGGTGTAGTGCTGATCACCACTAAAAAAGGAAAGTCCGGGCGCACGAACGTTACGTTCGGTATTCAACGGGGTTCCAGCACGCCAACGCGTAAAGTGCAGTTCCTGAACACAGAGCAGTACGTTGATTTTTACCGTAAAGCCGCTGCCAATTCTGACCGTATTGATGGTCTCGATCCGGCTGACCCCGATTCGTATACGACCTACATGGAAGATTTCTATGTGACTCAGGGTCTGGGTACGTTCGGAACGGCCAATCAGGCCAGCACAAACTGGGGTGACCTGGCTTATCAGGATGCGCCTTTCGGACAGTATGATATGAACATCAATGGTGGTAACGACAAAACAACGTTCTACCTGTCGGGTCAGATTCTGGATCAGCAGGGTATTTTGATCGGCAATGCCCTGAAACGTTACTCGGGCCGGGTTAACCTCGATCACAAAATTTCGGATCGTTTCCGGGTTGGCTTCAACACGGGCTTGTCTCGTACCCTGAACCAGCGGTTATCAGGTGATCGACAGTTCGACAACCCGGTACAGATGGTGGCACTGCCTCCAATGACTCCGTCAATCGATCCGGCTACTGGTTTGCCAGCCGGTACACCTCCCGGTGATATCAGCATTCCGTACTATTACAATCCGATTGTGAACATTGGCAACTCTAACTTTAACACAACCGTCTATCGCAACATCAGCAATGTGTATGGTCAGTTAGGTATTGCTAAAGGACTTTCATTCCGTTCTGAGTTTGGCCTTGATGTGCTGAATCAGCAGGAGGAACTGTATTACAGCAGCAAAACGCAGCGGAATTCAGGTTCACCACTGGGTGAGGGGTCTAACCGGTATGTACGGGTTGAAAACTACACGACCAACAACTTCCTGAACTACAACACGGCGTTTGGTCAGCACACTATTGATGGGGTGGCCGGTATGTCGTATCAGCAGTCGCAGACACGGGCTAACCTGGCCGAAGGGCAGGATTTTCCATCCGATGCCTATAAGCAAATTGCCAGTGCAGCCCGTAAAACCAATGCCAGTTCATCGGCAACGGACTATCGCTTTCTATCGTACTTCGCCCGGGCGAACTACAAATTCAATGATCGTTATCTGTTGGGTGTAAGTGCCCGTCTTGATGGTTCATCTCGTTTTGGTCGCGATAGCCGGTACGGTTTCTTCCCCGCTGTTTCGGCAGGTTGGGTCTTAACCGAAGAGAATTTCCTGAAAAACGTTGGTGCGGTTAGTTTCCTGAAAATTCGGGCTAGCTATGGTCGTACCGGTAACGCCGAGATTCAGAACTTCCCGCAATTGGGTCTGTTCACAGGCGATGCCGGCTACGCTGGTTTACCCGGCCAGCGCCCTTCACAGTTGGCCAATCCTGACCTAAAATGGGAAACAACTGATCAGGCTGATATCGGTCTTGACTTTGGTTTCCTGAACAACCGGATCAACGGTGAAATAGACTACTACAACAAGCAAACTACGGGGTTGCTGCTGAACGTGAACGTACCTGGTACCAGCGGTTTTGCTACGCAGTTCCGCAACGTGGGTAGTCTGGAGAATACAGGTTTTGAATTCGTGTTGAACACAGAAAACACCACGGGTGCTTTCCGCTGGACCACCAGTTTGAACGGCGCCATCAACCGCAACAAAATCAAAAACCTACAGGGGCAGGTCATCGAGGGTGGTTTGAATTCAATGAGCCGCGCCGTTGAGGGGCAGCCATTGGGCGTTTATTTCACGCCGGAGTTCGCCGGTGTTGATCCTGCAAACGGCAATGCGCTGTGGTACAAAAATGCAGAAGTGAAAGATGCCAGTGGCAACGTAACCAGCATTGACCGAACTACAACCTCTGTTTATAATCAGGCGCAGCGCGTGGTAGCAGGTAACCCACAGCCGAAATTTACAGGTGGTGTAACTAATACCTTCAGCTACAAAGGCTTTAGCCTGAGTGTATTCTTCAACGCAGTTATTGGCAACAATATCAACTTCTACGGTGTGGGACGTTTCTCGTCGGCCAACGGTCGTTTCGAAGATAACCAGACTGTGGATCAGTTGGCTGCCTGGACACCCCAGAATACCATTACCGACGTACCTGAGGCTCGTCTGTTCTTCAACAATGGAGCACAGCCGTCAACGCGTTTTATTCTAGACGGTTCGTTTGTGCGTCTTCGCAACGCTACACTGGCCTACAACCTGCCCAAGTCAGTACTCAGCCGGGTGAAGCTGAACAGCGTGCGGGTATTTGTAACGGGTGTAAACCTGTTAACGTTTACCAACTATGCTGGCTGGGACCCGGAAGTAAATGCGGATGACATTGTGGGCAACATTGCTCAGGGTTACGATTTCTACACGGCACCACAGGCTCGGACAATCACAGGGGGTATCAACATTGGTTTTTAAGCAACCTGACAAACAGAACTTCACACGATGAATACATACATAAAAAACGGATTGCTGGTTGGTTTGAGCGCGTTTATGCTGACCGCCTGCAATGACCGCCTGACGGTACAACCCACCCAAAGTATTGACGCGGGGCAGGCATTAGCCACCGATCAGGACGTTCGGATTACCCTGACCGGGGCCTATGATGGTCTTAGCGATGGTAACCTCTATGGAGGTGGTATACTGTATACCGGCGAACTGCTGGGCGATAACCGCGACGTAGTATTTGGGGGTACGTTCACAACGCTGGATGAACTCTGGCGTAAAACCATTACCACGACCAATGTAGACGTTCGCGATACATGGCTGGATGGGTACAGCGCCATTAACCGGGCCAATAACGTGCTGGCCAATGTTGATAAGGTTATTGCAGCCAACAAAAACAGCGTGGAGGGGCAGGCTCGCTTTATTCGGGGCTCCCTGTATTTTGAGCTGGTAAAGCTGTATGGAAAAAGTTTCAACGACGGTTCTCCGGCGGCTAATCCAGGTGTGCCGCTTGTGCTGACGCCGACTGGAAGCATTACCTCCGCCGATAGCCGTGCCCGCAACACCGTAGCCGAAGTTTACACGCAGGTGCTCGATGATCTCACAAAAGCGGAGCAACTCTTACCCGCCACCCAATCGGCTGGTACTGGGTTTGCAACTAAAGGGGCAGCACAAGCTATGTTGGCCCGTGTGTATCTGCAACAGCAGAATTTCGCTGCCGCTCGTGATGCTGCCAACCGCGTAATCACCTCAGGTACGTTCTCTCTGGCCCCTACATTTGCCGGTGCCTTTACGGACGCTTCCCCCGAAACGATTTTCAAAATTGTGGTGACCGATCAGGATGGTGGAAATAGTATGAATACGTACTACGGTTCTACCCGTGTCTCAGGTCGGGGCGATATTCGGGTACAAACGAAGTTTCGTCAGTTGTATGACCCTGCCGATCCACGCGGTACGTTCTTTACAACGGTGAATAATAACGTGTTTACCAATAAGTTTAACGACCGTTTTGGCGACGTGCCCATTGTGCGTTTGGCTGAAATGTACCTCGTGCGTGCTGAAACCAACATTCGCTTGAACACCACGACTGGTGCAACCCCGCTAGCCGATATAAATGCGGTGCGTGCCCGTGCGGGTGCCCCTGTGCTGGCTGCAGCAGATTTGGCAGCCGTGCTGCTCGAGCGTCGGCTGGAGCTGGCTTTTGAAGGGCAGCAAATTGCTGATCTAAAGCGGACAGCCCGGAGCGTAGGCACCACGGCTTATAACGCCAACAATTTGGTGTTGCCAATCCCACAACGGGAGATCGATACCAACAAGAGTCTGGTTCAGAATCCCGGTTATTAATCACATTTTTTTGCAGTGATAAAAGGCGGGCTACTTCGGTAGCTCGCCTTTTTTGTTTGCCAGCGAGTAACGCTGTAGCTGATTGGGAGGAAGCTAACGGCGGGTTAACTGGTAACCGTTTATACACTGGCTGGCGGTGACATGCATTAAACTTAAACTACCGAAGCAACTCTAACGTTCTGACTATGATATTCACGTAGGCTCATAATACCATGTTGACGCGTATTCTTATTGTTCTGGGCGTTTGTGCATCGTTTTTAGGGCATGCACAAACGGTAGAGTATTCGACACAGCGCCCCCGAATCGACGATGCAAACCACAGGGGGGTACTCATCAGTCGAATTGACCTGACGGCGCAGTACACCATCATTTATATGCGCTTCCGGGAAGATTCGCGCACAGGAAGTAGTATTGAGTTTGTTCCCGAATCGAAACTCTACGCCAATGGAGGCGCACGTTCATTTAAGTTTATAAAGGCTCAGAATATTCCCACTACCAGTCGACGTGAGGTGCGGTTGGGTGAAGTGGTTGATTTTGTGGCCTATTTTGAAAGGCTCGATCCGGGAATCGATGTGTTTGACTTGTTTGAATGTTCGGATCGCAACCGGCCGGGTATCACCTGTTTCAACTTCTGGGGCGTTCATGTCAATAATCCGCCCCGGCGTAAACGTACCCAGCCAACCCCATCACCTACTCCCCGGCAGTTCCCGCGTCCAGCCAAACCCGTCCCCCAGCCTGTTCCTCAACCAGATCCAGAGCCCGTAGTGGTGGCACCAGCTCCCCAAACGCCCGCTTTGGCTATAAAAGGCGCAGTGCGCGATGCGAAGACGGGAAAACCGGTCGTGGCGACGCTGACCTACCGATTGCTGTCGGGAGCAGAGTCGTACGGAAATGCCGCGCCCGATTCGATCCGCTCAGCGCCGCAGAATGGGGCTTACACTATATCGGGCGATGCACTTACGGTTTGGGATGTAATCGTTTCGGCTCCGGGTTACTTTGGGCAGCGCGATACCATCAGCATCAACCTGACTGAAAAAACGGCCAACTTCGACCTTATTCCAATCGTGGCAGGCACGAAAATCACGTTGAAGAATATCTATTTTGCCCAGTCGAAGTATGACCTACAGACCGAATCATTCCCTGAACTGGATCGGTTGGTGATGGTGATGCGCCAGAACCCGACTATGGCGATCAAACTGGAAGGGCACACCGACATCATCGGCGATTTCGATAAAAACCTTGAACTGTCGCGTAGCCGGGTTCAGTCGGTCAAACAATATTTGATTAACAAGGGCATCAGCGCCACACGCGTTGAAGCCATTGGGTACGGCCACTCGCGCCCCATCAACAACACCCCCGGAAAACCACATCCCGAAAACCGGCGCGTAGAAATGGTGGTAACTAAAGTGTGAGTTTCGGGTTTGTAGTTTGACGTTTGATGTTGCGCTGCTGATCAACCTTTTTTGGGTTATCAGCAGCGCAACATCAAACGTCAAACTACAAACCCGAAACTCATTTTATGTTCCCTCTCAACGCTGTGCTTGCTGCCATTGAACCGGTTATGGTGAAGTATCCCAAAGCCGCTATGTTCGATCTTTTTGAGCAGGGGTATAGCAGCCTCTTCGAGCAGTTGATTTCGTGCATTATTTCGATCCGGACACTTGACGAAACGACCATTCCGGTGTCATTACGGCTCTTTGAACTGGCCCGTACGCCCGCCGAAGTAGCGGACCTGTCACCCGAAGAGCTGATTCCTATATTGTACGGAACAACGTACCCGGATCAGAAAGCGTATACCATACTTGGCATTGCGCAGCGCATCATGACCGAGTTTTCAGGTACGTTACCCGCCGACTTTACCGTGCTGACGTCACTGAAAGGTGTAGGGCCCAAATGCGCAAATCTAGCGCTGGGAGTAGCTACCGGTCAGGCGGCAATCAGCGTAGATATTCACGTCCACCGCGTGACAAATCGTTGGGGGTATGTACATACCAAAACGCCTGAACAAACGCTGGCTGTCCTTGAAAAGCAGGTGCCGCCTGAGGAATGGATCAACATTAACCGGCTGCTAATGCCATTCGGCAAGCACATCTGCACAGGTACGTTGCCTCACTGTTCTACCTGCCCCGTAGAGAAATGGTGTGAGAAAGTAGGTGTAACGCGGCATGCTTGAAGTCTAATGTCCAAAGTCTAACAAGCCGGGACGCATCAACGTAAGCTTACCCAAGCGAAACCTTTGGACCTTAGACCTTGGACATTAGACCTTGGATCTTAGACTCCAAGCCTTGAACTCCAAACATGAGACCTTCCTATCTTTGTTACCATGAGCACGCAGAAGCCAGAGCAGCACCTTGTTCGGATTAATTCCGAAAAGGCCGTACCACTCTCCAAGAATCAGAAAGTATTCAATCGCTTGTCGAAGCGGATTGCTGATCAGGAGAAATTGATTTCGGAGCTGAACATCGCGATCGAGAAGGGTAGAGGGCGCATTCAAACAGACCTGCTTCCGCTTCACACTCAGTTTGATAAGTTACGGGTTGATATGGTCAAATTGTTCGACCAGATGAATACACGCCATCAGTTTACAAAGGCTGAACGAAAAAAACTGACCCACCTGATCACCGAGATGTCGTACGAACTGATTCAAAAAGGGTACGATGAATTAGTGGATATTCATGACCGATACGATGAAGGCGGTTTCGAGGCGGCGATGTCGGAAGCGGAAGAACAGAGTGCTATTTCGATAAAACTAATGGCCGAGTTGATGTTCGGAATCAAATTCGACCCGGAATTGGATTGGAGTGATCCCGAAAAAATACGGGCCCATATCGACGAACAACTTCGAGAACGTACCCAGGCTGAGCAGCAACGTCAGCAGGAAGCAGCCGAAAAACAGGCTAGTCGACCTAAATCAGAGAAACAGCAGATACGCGAAGCCAAAAAACAGGCCGAAGAGCAGAACATAACCAAAGCAGTGCGGGCGCTGTACATGGATCTTGTGAAAGCTTTTCACCCGGATCGTGAACCTGATGAGGCCGAGAAAGTCCGTAAAACGACCATCATGCAACGCGTCACAGCCGCCTACGAGAAAAGCGACCTCATGGCCCTGTTTCGATTGCAACTCGAATTTGAACGGATCGATCAGGCACACCTGGAAAAGCTGGCGGATACACAATTACAGTACTACAACAAGATTCTGAAGCAGCAGGTCGAAGAACTGGACGGGCAATTGTTTCAGATCGAGCGCGAAATGGAATCCATGACCGGCGGAAGCACCTATGGATTCAGCAGCGCGATTGGTCTGGACTACGCTATTAATGCCGATATAAAGTCGATGAAAGGAGCCGTTAAAGCGCTGAAAGCCGATTTGAAAACGCTTACCGATGCTGCTTACCTGAAGGCGTGGTTGAAGACATACCGTATTCCCAGAGAGTCTGATTTTCCACCTGTAGACTTTGGAGGTATTTTCTAAACGCGCTGGTTCGTAAACCTTATCTTGCCGCCTATCTCGCTCATAAGCCCTCTTGCATTGAAAAAAATACTGTCAAACCTCACATTTTGGGTACTCACCGCCATTACGCTGGGCGTACTAATCGGCCATTTTCGACCCGACCTAGCTCTTTATCCTGTCTTGAACGCGCCACTGAAAAGTCGTTTTATGGGGCAAGAACTGACAATCGGTGCTACGTTCAGTGAGTTTTTAAGTGGTGTTTTCATTAGTGCGGTCAAACTCTTCATCAGCCCCATCATTTTCCTGACCATCACGCTGGGCATTGTCAGTATGGGTGATCTGAAAAAAGTGGGTAAGGTGGGAGCGAAGGCCCTGCTTTATTTCGAGGTAGTTACCACGGTTGCCTTGCTGATTGGTGTTGTCGTGGCCAATATCATCAGGCCGGGCGATGGCGTTGCTACGTCGTCCCTGGGCGGAGGCGATATTTCTAAGTTCACCAAAGGTGCTTCGACCTTCAGTTGGTGGACGTTTTTCCTCGACAATGTTACCTTGCAGGTACTGGTTGGCGCTATTCTAGCCGGCATTGTGCTAACCCGCTACCAGGGCCGAGATCGGGTTGTGGCGGTTATGAATCAGGCATCGAAAGTTATTTTCAAGGGACTTCACAAGGTGATGCTGCTGGCTCCTATCGGTGCATTCGGTGGCATGGCGTACACCATTGGCAAATACGGGCTGGGTACGTTGCTGCCGTTGGCTAAACTGATGATAACTGTGTACACCACGATGGCCCTGTTCATTTTCGGGGTGCTAGGAGGCATTCTGTACACTTGCCGGGTGCCAATTCTTGGTTTTCTGCGCTACATCCGAGAAGAGTTACTGATTGTGCTGGGTACGTCCTCGTCCGAAGCCGGGTTGCCGTCATTGATGGAGAAACTGGAGCGGATGGGTTGTGCCAAATCGGTGGTGGGGCTAGTAGTACCGGCGGGCTATTCGTTCAACCTGGATGGTACCACGATTTACCTGTCGATGGCCACGATCTTTCTGGCGCAAGTCTTCAACGTAGAACTCAGTGTCAGTCAGCTATTGACTATCATCGGCATTTTGATGGTGACCTCGAAAGGGGCGGCTGGTGTTACGGGTAGTGGTTTTGTCGTGCTGGCCAGTACGATAACGGCCATCAACGTGATTCCGATCGAGGGATTAGCCCTGTTGCTTGGTGTAGACCGGTTTATGTCGGAAGCGCGGAGTATTACCAATTTTATTGGAAATGGCGTGGCGACGATCTGGCTGGCCAACAACGAAAAAGCATTTGACCGCACCAAAATGGAACACGCGTTCGGCCAGTCAGGGCAAGCCGAAAAAATCGGGCTTTGAGTTAGGAACGGTGTAATTTTGTGGCTGATAAGAGTCAACACAGAGGGGGCCGACCTCTCGGCGTAGAGCACACAGAGATATAATGCAGTAATATACCTCTGTGCGCTCTGTGTCTCTGTGTTGATACAAAAACATATGAGCACTTCGTCACAAAAACTCCGCGAAGACGCCTTGCATTACCATGCTAAGGGTCGTCCCGGAAAGATTGAAATTACCCCCACCAAAGAAACCGAAAACCAGCGTGATCTGTCGTTGGCCTATTCGCCCGGTGTGGCAGAGCCTTGTTTGGCCATTGCCGATAACCCCGAACTAGCCTACGATTATACGGCTAAGGGTAACCTAGTTGCGGTGATCTCGAACGGTACGGCTGTGTTGGGCCTAGGAAACATCGGGGCAGTGGCGTCTAAACCCGTCATGGAAGGTAAAAGCTTGCTGTTCAAGATATACGCTGACATTGATGCGTTCGATATCGAGCTGGATACAACCAACGTCGAGGAGTTTATTCGTACCGTCAAAATTCTGGAACCCACCTTTGGCGGGGTCAATCTGGAAGATATAAAAGCACCCGAATGTTTTGAGATCGAACGGCGGTTACGTCAGGATCTGAACATTCCGGTCATGCACGATGATCAGCATGGTACGGCCATTACCTCAGGCGCGGCCCTGCTCAACGCACTCGAACTCGCCGGGAAACAGATCGACCAGATTAATCTGGTGGTGAACGGAGCCGGTGCCGCCGCCATCGCCTGTCTAGACTTATACGTTCATCTGGGGGTGTCTCCAGATCACATAACGGTGTTCGATAAAGACGGACTGCTGACTAAAGACCGGACAAATCTGGTGGGTAATCAGTATAAATATTGCACTGATCGTCACCCGACTGGGTACGTGCTGGCCGATGCCATGGTTGGCGCTGATGTTTTTCTGGGCCTTTCAGTAGGCGGCGTGGTTACGCAAGACATGATCAGAAGCATGGCTCCCGATCCCATCGTGTTTGCCATGGCAAATCCGAACCCCGAGATTACCTACGAAGATGCTACCGCCGTTCGCCCCGATATTATCATGGCAACGGGCCGTTCCGACTTTCCAAATCAGGTCAACAACGTGCTCGGTTTCCCCTACATTTTTCGGGGGGCGCTCGACGTTCGGGCCACCGAAATTAATGAGGAAATGAAACTGGCGGCGGTCCGGGCGTTGGCGCAACTAGCCCGACGACCTGTACCCGAAGCAGTTAGTCGGAGTTATGGCACAGATGGTCTCGTGTTTGGACGTACCTATATTTTGCCGAAACCGTCTGATCCACGCCTGCTCACGATGGTTGCTCCTGCTGTTGCCAAAGCGGCTATGGACTCAGGTGTTGCCCGAACTGCCATTCGCGATTGGGCTGAGTATGACCTCAAACTGTCGCAACGGCAGGGGCAGGATAATTCGTTCATTCGTAATCTGGTCCGGCTGGCGCAACAGTCGCCTAAGCGGGTGGTGTTTACCGACGGTGAAAACCTGTCTGTGTTGCGGGCAGTAGCCGAGGTACGTGATCAGAAAATGGCCGTGCCTATTCTGCTCGGAAACCCCGATACCATTCACGCCATGCTCAAAGAGCACAATCTGGATTTGGGTGATACGCGCATTATTGATCACCGCGCACCCCGACAAGACCGAATGCGGGAAACCTTTGCGCAGGTGCTTCACGAAAAGCGCAAACGGAAAGGCATGACCCTAGCCGAAGCCCAAAATCTGATGCGTGACCGTAACTATTTCGGCGCCGTGCTGCTGGAAACAGGCGAAGCTGATGTACTTATTTCGGGTCTTACGCGTAACTATCCGCAAACCCTCCGGCCCGCGTTGCAGGTAATTGGGCGGCAGGCTGGTATCCGTAAAGTGTCGGGTATGTATGTCTTGATGTCGAGATTGGGCCCTATTTTCCTGTCAGATACCACGGTGAATATGAATCCCAACACGGCCGAGATTGTGGAAATTGCCGAAACAACGGCCCACGCCGTTCGGCGACTGGGTATTGAACCGCGTATTGCCTTGCTGTCGTATTCGACGTTTGGAAGTGCTACCGGCGAAGATGCCGTGAAAATGCAGGAGGCCACCGCCATGTTGCAGGCCCGTCACCCCGACTGGATTGTCGATGGGGAAATGCAGGCGCACCTTCCGTTCAATCAGGAATTGATGCGCGAGTCGTACAGTTTCTCGCCGCTTGCCGACCAACCCGCCAACGTACTGATTTTTCCAAGTCTGGCCGCTTCAAACATTGCCTATAACTTATTAAAGGAAATTGGTCGGATCGAAAAGATTGGACCGGTGCTGATGGGTCTTCGTAAACCGGTTCACGTGCTGCAATTGGGTAGTTCGGTACGCGAAATTGTCAACATGGTAGCTATTGCCGTAGCCGACTAGTGTGGTAGATATACCTCGCTTAATCTACACAGGGCAAAAAGAAAGGGCCGGATCAATGACCCGGCCCTTTACTGACTATTCCTAAACCCTTAACCTTTTCTACTTGAAAAACTAACTTAAGCACTTTCTTGTTCCAAGAACCCAACTAAATTAGTAGAATTAATAACTACTCATTGTCAGGTAATTGCGGAACTTCCTGGCCTAAAACCCAGAAGTATGATATCGTTCTAACTGTATTGTCAACCTGACTTAACCACAGGCTGGCGTTACCGTCTTTTTGCTTAGCCAACTGCTTCGAAACTACCGAGGCAGCCTGTTTGAAATTCTCATGTTCTGTTGCCGTTAAGGCAAGTACTGAAATGGGATTTTCATTGTACTTCGTCACTACATCCATGCAGGTCTGCCACGAAGGCTGACGAGTAAGCCGATTCATTTTTTGATCAGCATACGTGCTGAACATTTTTTCTGAACCATTAATTAGCATTGTTCCCGCTGGCTTATTGGCAGCTGGGCTATCATCGTTTATGGTGGTAGCTACGCCAATGGCCGCGTTTGATGTTGCCGTGATACTTAATCCAAGAATCAACGATGCAAAGATAACACGCGTTTTCATTGTTTTATTCTATTTTGTGTTCAGTGATAGAACACAGCTGCCCGCCAGTAAGTTTATATAACGCAGGTAGTTACTAGAGTTGCTTCGGAATTATATTTCGTAAAAATCCGTCGAATAACCCTAAAAAACAAAATTAAGTCTTTATTTGGCAGTTAAAACAGAATATTATACGGTGTTAAATTATCGTTACGTCTATTTTGTAACTCTTGATATAATTCAAAAGTTCTTCAAATAGTTATATCATTGGTTGTAATTATTCATGGTATGTTGTATGCCCATAGTGCAAAAACTGATCACCGCGTTACCGGCCCGATCCAGAAAGTCGGGCAATTGAATTAATTCATCTTCCGGAAACTGTCCGAGTACAAAATCTACCTGTCGGCCACGCGAGAAATCGTTGCCGATGCCAATGCGAAGCCGGGCATATTCCTGTGTGCCCAGTAGTTCATCGATACTGCGTAGGCCATTATGCCCGCCGGGAGATCCTTTGGGTTTCAGGCGTAGCTTGCCAAAGGCAATATCTTTGTCATCAGTTAGTATCAGGACATTCTCAATTGGTATATGTTCCTGCTTCATATAGTATGACACGGCTTTTCCGCTCAGGTTCATGAACGTGGTTGGCTTAATGAAGACAAACTGCCTGCCTTTGTGCGACCAGGTAGCTGTGTAGGCTAAGCGGTTCATCGTGAACGTGAAGCCATGTTGTGCGGCCATTCGGTCGAGCACCATAAAGCCTGCGTTGTGCCGTGTCAGTGCGTATTCGGGGCCAATATTGCCGAGGCCTACAATCAGAAATTTCATTGTTTATACCGTGATTCAGTAAACTACCTGGTGCGTTAAGCTAGTGCAAAGGTCATAAAATTGGTTGCTGAAAGCCAGAAACTACCGCCGGAAACCTACTTTTAAGCCATGAATCAAAAACGTCTCGTGTTGTCCAGCCCTTTGCTGGAGATCGTTATCAGTCGCCTGAGTCAGGAATTGATTGAAAATCACAACGATTTTGCCAATTCGGTGGTGCTTGGCCTGCAACCGCGTGGTATTTATTTCGCCGAGCGCGTTGTGCGTGAACTGAATCGAACCCTGGCCATTACCAATCCCGGCGTAACCGTTCCGTTGGGATACCTGGACGCTACGTTCTACCGCGACGATTTTCGCCGTCGCGATTCGCCGCTTAGGGCCAATACAACCAATGTGCCGTTCTTACTCGAAAACAAACGCGTCATTCTGATCGATGATGTGATGGCTACGGGCCGAATGGTACGCGCCGCACTCGACGCCATGACGGCATTTGGTAGACCCAGTAAGGTAGAGTTGCTGGTGCTCATTGACCGGCTCTATAACCGCGACCTTCCAATAAACCCCGATTATGTAGGGCAACGCGTACACACGCTCGATACGCAACGGGTATTGGTAGAATGGACCGAGCAGGGTGCAGAAAAAGACCGTATTTGGCTGGTTGATCCTGAATAACACAAAAACGGCAACCCTCAATGAAGGTTGCCGTTTCTACGTACTAGGTCAATATTTAGGAGTTAGGCAATTTGAATTTGCTTCACTTCTGGCTTAGGTTCTTCCATTTTAGGCAGTTCCACCGTCAGAATACCGTCGATGTAGGTAGCCTTGATGGCCTCTACATTTACAGTTTTGGGAATCCGGAAGCTGCGTTCGAAAGACTGGAAGCTAAACTCCTGACGAACGTAGCTATTCTGCGTTTCTTCAGTGTTTTGCTCGTGGTTAAATGTTAGCGTCAAGACTTGTTGATTGACCGACAAGCCAACGTTTTCTTTCTTAACACCGGGGGCTGCCACTTCAAGCAAATAAGCCGTAGGGGTATCTTTCACGTTAACCGCCGGCGTTGAAGCGGCAGGTTTGGTGTACCGGGTGATGTAAGGTCGGCCTGCATGTGAAGGCCCAAAAAACGTGTCGAACAACGTAGGAAGTGAGTTTGATAAGGTGTTCATGGTTGTGTGTTGTTTAGCTGCTTTTTGTAGCAGGATAACTGTCTTTGTTCAAATCTGATACCAATCGAATAAAGCTGACTTATTGGCAGAAAAATACTGCTTTTGATTGAATTGTGTGTCAAAATGTCGCATTTTTACTGTTTCTCTGTGTCATTCCTTCCGTTCTTTCCTGTGTCTGTGAGCGACCAATAAACTTAATTTGTTGTAGGCGACCCCTTTACGTAGTTTTAAGGTCCGTTAGCTAATTGTACTTTCAAATTAATCCTGCCTCATTTGTGATACGTCTTCCTATTCTACGCTCGCTGTTGTTGCTTAGCAGCCTGGCCGTTACACCCCTGCTGGCTCAGCAAACCGCCGTCGATTATTTTGAAACCGGGGTTACTAAAAGCCGTACCGGTGATTTTACGGGTGCTCTGCAAGCCTTCAGTATGGCTATTACCATGAACCCCGATAATGCCGCGAGTTACTACAACAGGGGGCTGGCTAAAGCCAATTTGAAAGATCACCGGGGGGCGATTTTGGATTATGACCGGGCGGTTGAACTGAATCCGAAGGATGCGCTGGCGTATCTAAACAGGGGTGTAAGCAAAAGTAAGCAGGACGACCACCGGTCAGCGCTGCTGGATTTTGGCCGCGCTATCGAACTTAGCCCGGAAGATCCGCAGGCTTACTACAACCGGGGAGCAAGCCGGAGTAAACTCGAGCAACACCGGGGTGCTTTGCAGGATTTCAACCGTTCGCTCGAACTAGACCCCAATAATCAGGCGGTGCTGTATGCCCGGGGTTTGACCAAACAAAAACTTGAGGAATATTCGGGCAGCCTGGCCGATTTTACCAAACTCATCGAGTTAAGTCCCAAAAAATCGCAGCCTTATGCGGCTCGTGGCGCATCACGGCTTGAATTGAGCGATTACAGCGGAGCCATCACGGATCTGAACAAAGCCATCGAAATCACGCCCGACGATGCCGAGTCGTTTTTGAATAGAGGATTTGCTAAGGGGAAACTGGAAGACTATAAAGGAGCAAACAGCGATTACGACCGGGCTATTGCGCTCAATGCCACCAACTATAAAGGGTATTATGGCCGTGGTTTCTGTCGTAGTAAACTGGGCGATCAGAAAGGAGCCGTGCAGGACTTCAATCAGGCCATTGAAATGAACAATGCCAACACGGAGTCGAAAGTATTTTTCAACGGAAAGATCAGTCGTGCTACGCTTGGTAACCTGCTCAATGTGGTGCAGGAACGCAACAAACTGAACGAACTATCAACTGAGCGGTCAGAGGCGTATTTCAGCCGGGGAATCAGCAAGAATAAGCAGGGTGACTCAAAAGCGGCGATTGCCGATCTGAACAAAGCTATTGAGTTAAATCCAACGTATGCCGAAGCATATTTCAGCCGGGGAATCATTAAGTCGGCACAAAATGACCAGAAAGGAGCCATTCTGGATTGCAACAGCGCTATCAAACTGAATCCCCGTTATGCTGAAGCTTTCTATGTGCGCGGTATCATCCGTCACGGCCTCGGCGATGATAACGGCGGCTGCCTCGACCTGTCAAAGTCTGGCGAACTAGGCTATACGCCCGCTTATAAGGTCATCAGCGATTATTGTAACTAAAAGAAGAAGGGAGGAAAGGGAAGAGGGGGAGGAAGGGGAAGAAAGGGATTGCTGACGCTATAGCAAATTAGCTGGCGTCAGCAATCCCTTTCTTCCCCTTCTTTCCCCTCTTCCCTTTCCTCCCTTCTTCTCTATTCAAACCGCAAATGCTTCACTGATTCGCCGGATGTGGCAAGTTCGAGGAGCGAGTCGATGCCGATTTGCAGGTGTTTATTGACGAAATTGGTCGTGACGATTTTATCGCTCTCTTCCGTTTTTACCCCTTCAGGTACCATTGGGTTATCAGAAACGAGAAGCAACGCACCGTGCGGAATGGCATTGATGAAGCCTACCGAGAAAATGGTGGCTGTTTCCATGTCAATCGCCATAGCCCGGGTTTCACGCAGGTATTCCTTGAACGTTTCGTCGTGCTCCCAAATCCGGCGATTGGTGGTATAAACCGTACCGGTCCAGTAGTCTAACTCATGTTTTTTAATGGTCGACGAAACCGCGCGTTGGAGCCGGAACGAAGGCAGGGCTGGAATCTCAGGGCGCATGTAGTCATTGCTGGTACCCTCGCCCCGAATAGCGGCAATGGGCAGAATGAGATCACCAATCAGGGTACGGCGTTTCAGACCTCCGCATTTTCCCAGAAACAATACCGCTTTTGGGCTTACTGCCGATAGTAAATCCATGACCGTAGCGGCCATAGCACTGCCCATACCGAAATTGATAATCGTGATATTGTTGGCCGTGGCGGTTTGCATAGCCCGTCCGATGCCATAAATTTCTACGTTATGGTCTTTGGCGAACATTTCAACATAGTTGATAAAATTCGTCAGCAGAATGTACTCGCCAAACTGATCAATCGGCGTACCGGTGTAACGGGGTAGCCAATTCTGCACAATGTCTTCTTTTGTTTTCATGAGTGTAAGGTGAGATAAAAAAGCTAAAACACAGGGGTGCAAAGAGTTACACGAAGCTACACGGACTTATTTTGCTTATTTCTTTGTGTAACTCTGTGTTTTCTCTGTGCATCTCTGTGTTTTAGCTGTTTTATCTCGTTTATCTTCGTGTATGGACGCGCTGAATCTGCCTGAATTTGATTGCAAACTTACGGAGATCAATGGCAAACCGTATATTTTCGATTTGTTACGCCGGAAGCATGTTCGACTAACGCCCGAAGAGTGGGTACGTCAGCATGTAGTGAATCTGTTGATCAATCACTACCAATATCCTAAATCGCTGATTCGTTCAGAGGGAGGGGTGGTGCTGAATGCTACCCAGAAACGCACTGACTTACTGGCCTTCACCCGCGATGGTAAGCCCTTTCTGATTGTTGAATGCAAGGCACCGCATATACCCCTCACCCAGGCCGTTTTTGATCAGACGGCGCGGTATAATCATGTACATCAGGCGCCGTATCTGGTCATCACCAACGGCATGACCCATTATTGCTGCTCGGTGTGCCACCAAACCAGCAACATCACATTCCTCGACGATTTTCCGGTATTTCTCGGCTAGTGTTCTTGTCTTTTTCGGGGAATTTATACCTTTGCCCTGTACCAAAATAGTATGCGTGCATACTACTTGTCATGGCAGAAACATATCAATCGCTTTCAACAGCTACCCAAAACGGTGTACTGACGTTAACCTTGCTGGGCCCGGGAAAAGGCAATGCTATGGGCTCGGATTTCTGGGCCGAATTACCACAGATAATTGATGAAATAAACCGGATGGATGATGTTCGGGCGGTTATTTTGCGCGGCAGCGGCGACCATTTTTCGTACGGGCTTGACTTACCCGACATGATGCCTAAACTGGCTGCTATGGTGGGGGGCAATCAAATGGCCGACCGGCGGCGTGAACTGATGGACATGATCCGGCAGATGCAGTCTGGTTTTCTGAAAATCCACGAGTCGCCAAAACCATTTATAGCGGCCGTACATGGCTGGTGTATCGGCGGTGGGTTGAATATGATTTCAGCGGCCGATATTCGCCTTTGTTCAGCCACGGCCAAATTCAGTCTGCGCGAAGCGAAACTGGCCATCACACCCGATATAGGAGGGTTACAGTGGTTACCGCGTATTGTGGGCGAAGGCATCACGCGTGAAATGGCCTTTACCGCTGGTGATTACGACGCCAATTTTGCGCTGCGTACCGGTTTAGTTAACCACATACTCGACACACCCGACGAGTTATTTGCCAAAGCTGAAGAAATGGCGCATCAGATTGCCGATAATGCTCATTTGGCAGTACAGGGTGCAAAAGCCGTGCTCAACTATGGGCTCGACAAATCCATTGACGCCGGTTTGCAATACGTAGCTGTATGGAATTCATCGCAACTGGAATCCATCGATTTTTCGGAAGCCATGGAGGCAACAGCTGAACGGCGTCAGGCTGCTTTCAACAAAAAAATTAACCGAGGTTATTAAACTATTAATTAGTGAATGGGCGAGTTGTGCTGCGGGTTCAGGCATCGAGTCACTCACTGATTCACTCACCAGCTCATACACTAATTCACTTCCTATGGCAAACACCGGTATGCTGCGCGACGACGCACTCAAGGGCAAAACAATTATTGTAACAGGCGGAGGCACTGGCCTCGGCAAGTCAATGACGCGCTATTTTCTACAACTGGGTGCCAACGTGACCATATGTAGTCGCCGACAAGCGGTGCTCGATCAAACAGCGCAGGAGCTAACCGAGGAGTTGAAAGATCAGGCAGGGGCCGGTCAAATAATGGCGATCAGCTGTGACGTGCGCGACCCGCTGGCAATCGAGAAAGTCATTGCCGATACGGTGGCGCGGTTTGGGGAAGTGAACGGTTTACTCAATAACTCGGCAGGTAATTTTATCAGCCCCACAGAACGGCTTTCTTACAAAGCGTTCGATGTGGTGGTGGACATTGTGCTGCGGGGTACGTATTACTTCACGCTGGCCGTTGGTAAATACTGGATCGAAAATAATATCAAGGGCACGGTATTGAACATTTCTACAACCTATGCCACTACAGGTTCCGGGTACGTTGTTCCGTCGGCTGTGGCTAAAGGTGGCGCATTGATCATGACCAAATCGCTGGCCGCCGAGTGGGGCAAATATGGTATCCGGCTAAACGCCATTGCACCGGGTCCGTTTCCAACAAAAGGAGCCTGGGATCGCCTGTTTCCGGAGCCACTAGCCAGTATGATGGACCCTACCAGTCGAATTCCGCTCAAACGTGTCGGCGAGCATCATGAACTGGCCAATCTAGCCGCCTATCTGCTATCCGATTTTTCCGGGTACGTCACCGGCGAATGCATTACCATTGATGGCGGCGAAGTGCTGGCTGCCGGCGAGTTCAGCCACCTCGAAAAAGTAACCGAAGACCAATGGGACATGATCGGCCAATCGATCAAACAAGCCAATCGGGAAAGTAAGAAAGAGGGGCAGTGAACAGTTATCAATGAACAGTTATCAGTTATCAATGGCTCCGCTCAGGTACGTTGATCAACGAAGCCACTGATAACTGTTCATTGGTAACTGTTAACTGTTCATTGAAAAACCTCCAGTTTAACGGTATTGCCATCAAAAACGCCGTAGGTACGGGCGTGGACCCATTCGCCGAGGTTGATGTAGCGGCTCGTGGGCGATACGGCCAGATCGAGGGGGAGGTGGCGGTGACCGAAAATATAGAAATCATGGTGGGTTTGGGCTTCCACTTCGCGGCAGTAGTGCCAGAGCCATTCGTGCTCTTCGCCCCTGAATATTTCTTCGCCCTTTTTTGAGTTGCTAATCCGGCTACGGCGCGACCAGGCTTGTGCTAACCCAATACCCAAATCGGGGTGAAGCCACCGAAAGGTTTGCTGAGCCAGGCCACTTTCAAACACTTTTTTGAGTCGCTTATACACATGGTCGCCGGGCCCCAAGCCATCGCCGTGGCCAATGAGTACCTGCTTATCACCTAATTGATAGGAGCGGGGTTGTCGGTAGACCGGAATGCCCAGTTCGTCGGTGAAATAATGGCGCATCCACATATCGTGGTTACCCGTGAAGAGGGTAATGGGCATACCGCCATCAGCCAATTCGGCCAGTTTCCCCTGCAACCGGGCAAACCCTTTTGGAATAGCGTGCTTGTACTCGAACCAAAAATCAAAGACATCGCCAACCAGAAAGATAGCGGCCGCATCGGCTTCTACCCGGCACAGCCATCGCACCACCGCCGCCTCACGTTCACGGCTTTGGGCAGGTGAAGGAGTACCCAGGTGAAAGTCAGACGCGAAGTAGATCTGGCGTCCCTGCGGTAAATCGATATGGGTAATTGCATTCATGTGTGGCAAAAATACGTCATAAAAAGCAGCGTATGTCCGGTTAAAGCCGACCAGATTTCAGAATAACCCTTGCAACATTCTGCCACTAAACAGAGTTGATGTCATAGCTATAAATCAAGTTATGAAACAGTCAGCCATTTTATTATCCTTTGCTTTCCTTGGCATGATCTCTTGCCGACCTGCCACAGAAGAAGGTGCCAATGATTCAGGTGCGCCACTAGCCCGTCAGGTTGTGGGCGTGCGTTCGCTATCGAATGACGCACTTTACGAAAAGGCAAGCACCATGCTCGCCGAAGAGTTTGTACGCGGTACGTTTAATGTGGAAGACGGCACCGAGATCGAAACAATTGACGAAAAAAATGGCGGCAAGTTTGTTTGGGGCAAAAACGAAGTAGATGTGTCGTTCGCATCGTCGCGTCCCTATCAGTCTATCTATCATGCCGAATACGCTTTCGATCGTATGTATCAGAACAAGCCAGCTACGCCCATGACGGAAGATGCTGACCCAGATATGACTGGCAGAGGCCCACTAAGTGGTCCAGCTCCAGAGGGAACGGGTGCTGAGTTGCCTGCCGAATCGGCCACCGGAACCATTGCAAAGCGCGATACGTCGGCCCAAAATGATACGGCAACAAGTGTCTCGCGCGTAACAGCTGCCGCTGCCCGATTAGCCACGCCTGCCGTAAGCACCACTCGTTTTGCCGCATATCCAGGTATTGGTGATAAAGCAGTTTGGGATGCGTCGACGAAAACATTGCATGTTTTGTTGAACAACCACATTTTGAACGTTCGTGTGAACACCACGGACAACATGGCCATGTCGCGGCAACGTGCGGCTATGTTGGCTAATGTACTCTTCGCAGAGGTAGTTGGTGGTCATTAAGCCGCTGCCCGTTATGCATAAAAAAACCTTCCTCTCAAACGGGGAAGGTTTTTTTATGCGAGAAAACTCAGAACTATGAGTATTTACTGCATTCAGTCTATAGGCCAAGTACAACCATTTAAAGCTACTTGAACACTTGAAATCCCTTGATATTGTTGCATTTACGAAACACAGGCCTATTTTTGGATGACCATTTCCTCTCTGCTTCGTCTAACCGTTTTCGTATACCTGACTAGCCGAGTAGGTTCAACAATTACCCTTCCTCTATGTTCACTAACAAAACCCCCTGGATTATCCTGCTCCTTCTCTGGATGGGCGGATCGGCGTGGTGGCACGTCTGCAAGATCAAGCAGCTTTGTGGTACTGCCCCCGTGGCTGAATCTGCCACTGCAACCATCGCCATGCCCGCCCTGTCGATTGTCGATGCTGATCGGTTAAACCTAAACGTACCTGGTAATTTCAGTTACGCCAAATCAGGAATCGTGGCCAATACGGCAACGATCGGCAACACGATTCAAACCCTGGCTGATTATCTGAAAAAAAATCCAGACCGATTACTGACCATCAATGGATATTATCAGGCCGATGAACAAAACGCGTCGACGTACCCAAATCTGGGGCTTGCAAGGGCCGAAGCCATCAAGGCCGAATTGGTTGAGTTGGGCGTTAATGCCAGTCAGTTAGGAACAGCCGGTATCCTGATCGGTGATGCGAATGGCGACCTGATGCCATATAATGCGCAGGGCGATTCGCTGTATGGCGGTCTGGCCTTCGCCTTTGCCGGTGCAGCTACTCCGGCAGTCGATACAGCCGCTAAAACAACTACTACTGCTGCTCTCAAAACAGAGGAAGCACTGGCCAATGCACAGACGTTTACCTCCGTGTTCAAACCCATCGACCTGTATTTTAAAACCGGCAAGTCAAGCTATATTGAAACGGCGGAAACTAAGAAATTTTTTGCCGAAGCAACCACGTACCTGAAGGAACATAAAGACAAAAAACTGTTGCTGACCGGCCATACCGACAATTTAGGGGCCGACGCCATTAACCTTCAATTATCGAAAGCCCGTGCTGGAACGGTGAAGAGTCGCTTGAAAAGAGCAGGTATCGATGGCGACCAGATTACGGTTGAGGCTAAAGGTGAATCACAACCCAAAGAATCGAACGAGACATTGGATGGCCGTAAAGCTAACCGCCGTGTAACTGTTGTTGTCCAATAATCGAAAAAGCTGAATCACTATGTTTACAATGAATCCCCTGAATTTGCCCGATGCTACCCTACAGCACTGGATTATGCTGTTTGTAGCTGGCACGCTGGGCTTTATTATTGGCTACATTTCGCGGAAGAGCATCATTGCTCAACTGGAAGGCGATTTAGCCAGCACCGAGCGTGAACTTGCCGACTGTTTGCGCATGCCGACGGATCCTGCTGATCAGGAAATGTTGATTCTGAACCGGGTACGTGCACGGGCCAAGGAACTCGATTTTGATCGTATTGGCCGGGCCTCAGCCGCCGAGGCCAATGATTTGAAAGATATCGTGGGTGTTGGGCCGTTTCTAGAGAAAAAACTACACGCTATTGGTATCTACACGTTCAAACAGATTGCCAATTTTAGCCGCGAAGATGTGGCGATGGTAAATGATATCATCGAGTTTTTCCCCGGTCGCATCGAGCGTGATGACTGGGTAGGCCAATCGGCTGAGTTTGAACGCAAGAAACGTAACGCTTAACCCCTTACACTCATGTTTGGATTAGATCCTTTTAGTCGCCCAGTAGCTATCATCGAAATACTTTTGCTACTCGCCCTGGCAGCCTTCGTGGGGTGGTTGATTGCTCGCCTGCTGTTAAATAGTCGGGTAAATGCCTTACAGGCCGCCATTGCGGATAAAGAAGCCGAACTGGAAAACTGCCGCCGCTCAAAAGCCGCCGTCAAAGTACCGGCCAACACCATCAGAACTGAGGTAGTTGTTCCTGCCACTGTTACAGAGCCTCTGATTGTGCCGGTAATGTCTGCTCCGGTGCTGGAAGTACCCGTAGAATTGCCACCCGTTTTGGTGTCGACTGTAATCGCGCCGGTTACCGAGCCTGTTCAGCCAACAATTAGCGAGCCAGTCATTCCGTCGGTAGCCGTAGCAACTCCCCCCGGTATCACGTCAGAAGATGATGTATTGACCCGAATTGCAGCGCGGGCAGGCGAAGTTAACTTCGACAGAATTGGTCGGGCAATGGCTACTGAAGCCGATGATCTGAAAGATATCGTTGGCGTGGGCCCCTTTCTCGAACGCAAACTCCACAGTCTGGGAATTTATACATTTCGTCAGGTAGGTAATTTTGCCAAAGAAGATATCGATAAGGTAAACGAACTGATCGAGTTTTTTCCCGGTCGAATAGAACGCGATAATTGGGTGAGTCAGGCTCAGGCGTTTCACGAACAAAAATATGGTCGTCAAATAGGCGAATAGGGCCAACCAGACAATTGTATCAAAAATGGGTTATTGGTAGCTTTTTTTACTACCGGTAACCCATTTTTTGTTGATTTAATACTTGACTTTATGTACACTTGTTAGAAAAAATAGATACGGAGTGATGATCCTAACTGTACGTTTCCTGCTGGTGTTGTGTCTGTTGCCCGGTTTAACCGTTGCGCAGATTAACTTCCAGAAAAAAGCCTGGAAAGATGTGTTGGCAGAGGCCAAAATTCAGCGAAAGCTAATTTTCGTCGACGTATATACCGACTGGTGTGGACCCTGTAAAATGCTTGACCGTGAGGTGTTCAGGAATAGCGAAGTAGGTAAGCGGTTCAACGGCCAGTTTATCAACTACAAAGCCGATGCCGAACACGGGGGAATTGCCATTGCTTCGCAGTACAATGTCAGGGCTTATCCGACCGGCCTTTTTATCAACGGCGATGGTGAGCTGGTGCATACGTTTGTTGGCTACCGGCCAGTTGAATTCTTTCTTAAAGAGGGTGAACAGGCATTTCTGCGCACAAACGATGGCATTGACCTAGCCTTTTATATGCAGAGTTACGAAGAAGGAAACCGCACGCCTGAACTGATGCGGGCAATTCTGAAACTGAATCGGAAATATGGGCGGGACAGAGAAGCCATTGTCGAGGATTACCTGACTAAGCTCCCTGCCGATTCGCTCAACAAACTGGTCAATCTGATGATTGCTTATGAAAACGCCGAGCGGGTCGATAGCAAAGCATTTTCGGTGCTGGTGGCTAACAAGAAAGACGTCCGATTTCTTGACCGGGCCCGGATCATTCTGAGTCAGGATATAAACAGATCGGCCGAAAATCGCCGTGAAGATCGGTTACCTGTGCTGATGACAGCCGTTGAGCAGCTTGTAGATGAACGCGTTGACGAGCAAAAAGCCGACTACCAGATTCAGTTTTACGAATCCATGAAACAGTGGGACCAGTATGCTGTGCAAGCGGAAGCATACGTTAAAACACACCTAGCCCCCTCGTTGACTCTGGAAGCCAAGACGCGCGATTCTACCACCTTCTGGATGAACTATTACAAACTGTGTAATATTGGCTGGTCTTTCTTTAAGGAAGTAAAAGATGAAGCAAAGCTGAAAGCCATGACCGATTATGTGCGTCAGGCCAACCAGCTAACCGAAACGCCAAATGCGATGGGTGTTTGTGCCTGCTTACTGTACCAGATGGGTCAGAAAGAGCAAGCCGTTCAATGGCAGGAAAAAGCCGTACTGCTATCGGCACAGACCGGTGCGAGCGATGTTGATGCGTATAAAGATCGACTGAAGCGAATGCAAAAAGGCAAACCGGTGCAGTAGCTGATGCTATTTCTTGCGGGTAGGCGTACTGCTCAGTATCGTCTGCTTACCCGACTGTAGATAGTCGCAGTGAGGGGCCAGTACACATTCGTGACAAGCAGGCGTGTACCAGGTGCAGGTACGTTGCCCGTGCCAGTAGAAGTGCTTGTGAAAATTAAACAGCTCAATAGCGTCGGCGGGCAGGGCGGACAAAAGTAGGTCGTGTGCTTTGCTGGCGCTCACTTTTGGGCCAATAACACCGATTCGTTGCGTAACCCGATGAACGTGCGTATCAACGGGTAACACGGGCTTATGAAAGGTGAAAAGCAGCAGGAGGGTAGCCGTTTTTGGGCCGATTCCTGGTAACCGGGTCAGCCACTGCATAGCCTCCTCGGTCGATAGATCGGCCAGGAAGTCGATGTTTGCTTCGCCTCGCTCGGCAATCAATACCCTAAGCAACTGCTGAATATAAGGTGCTTTTACTTCCGGGTAATTGGCTGTTTGAATAGCCTGAACCAGATCAGCCAGCGGAGCATCGCGAACGTTTTCCCAGGTTGGAAACTCCTCACGCATTCGGCGGTAGGCCGTCACCTCGTTGGCATGTGTGGTCCGGTGCGAGAGTATCGTACCGACTAATTCATGCATGGGGTCTTTGTAGCCGTAAATAGCCTGAATGCCGTACTGTTCGTTGAGGAGTTGGTGCGCCAGTCGCGTTTTTTCCGCCAGTGTCATGGCGTTACAACAAGACTGGGCGATAGTGGGCTTGCTTACACGGTCTTTTCTTTCTGACTGGCCTCCAGAATGAGCTTGTCGGCCAACTGAGTCATGCCAATGCTGGCGGGTTCACCGATGAGGGTCAGGTTCGGGCGGGGTCTGATATCGGGCAGGTTGGGGTCAACCACATAGATGGGTACCGTTTTCGGAATGAAATCGATGAGGCCCGCTGCCGGATAAACTACGAGCGACGTACCCACCACAATGAAGATATCGGCCGTAAGGGCCACATCAACGGCTTCTTCCATCATGGGAACCGACTCCCCGAACCAAACAATATGTGGCCGCAGTTGCGATCCTTTCTCGCATTGATCACCCAGTTTTATTTCCCAACCGTCTACTTCGTACACCAACGATTCATCGATTGAACTACGCGCTTTCGACAATTCGCCGTGCAGGTGAATCACATTCGTTGACCCTGCTTTCTCGTGCAGGCTATCTACGTTTTGGGTTATGATCGAAACGTCGTAATAGGCTTGAAGGCGGGCCAATGCGTAATGCCCGGCGTTGGGTTCGACGGATAAGGCCTGTTTGCGGCGTTGATTGTAAAAATCCAGAACGAGTTGCCTGTCTTTGTGCCAGCCTTCGGGAGTTGCCACGTCTTCGATCCGGTGGTTTTCCCACAGGCCGTTCGAATCGCGAAACGTAGCAATACCGCTCTCTGCACTAATACCTGCCCCCGTTAATACGACGATTTTCTGACGCTTTTCCATATCATCAAGATACGGAAATCCTGTCAAAAAAAACGACCTACTGCCTACGTTTCTCGTTTCAAATCAGCAATCAACCTATTCATCAACAAAAAAAGCCCCGAGAGTATCGGGGCTTTTTTTGTTGATGAGCAAGTCTATTTACTTCTTCTTGGCTACTGCTTTTTTGGCAGGTGCTTTGGTAGTTGTAGCCTTTGCTGCCGTTGTTTTTTTAGCGGGAGCCTTCTTGGCTGTCTCGCCTTTAGGGTCTTCACCGGCCAGTTCAAGGCAGCGTTCCAGCGTTAATTCAGCCGGGTCAATATCTTTCGGTAAGCGGACATTACGTTTGCCGACCGCCAGATAGGGGCCATATATGCCGTTGACTACCTTGATTTCAGGGCGTTCCGGGAATTCCTTGATATACTTGTTCGCTTCGGCATTGCGCTTTTGCTGAATCAGTTCAATCGCTCTTTCCAGCGTAATGCCTGCCAGTTGCTCGCCTTTGGCCAGTGAAATATACTTGTCTTCGTATTTTACATACGGACCAAACCGGCCTTTGCCCGTAGTCACCGGCTTACCTTCGAACTCACCAATCGATTCGCTGACGGCCTCGGCGCGTTTCTGCTGAATTAGCTCAGTAGCCCGTTCGGCTGTAATGGTGTATGGATCGTCTTCCTTAGACAGCGACACGTATTTGCCGTCATGCTTCACGTAGGGCCCAAACTTGCCCACGCCAATGATCATGGCCTGATCTTCAAAGAAACCAACTTCGCGGGGAAGACCAAACAGACTCAACGCATCCTCGATCGAGATAGACTCAATCAACTGACCGTCGCGCAGGTTGGCATACTGTGGTTTTTCGTCGTCGGTCGATTCGCCGATTTGCACGTAAGCGCCGTATTTGCCCAGGCGGGCCGATACCCGTTTGCCCGTTTTAGGGTCGATCCCCAATTCGCGGGCTCCGGTCTTGAAGCTTACACCAGCCGCTGCGCCCTGAATGTCTTCGATGTTCTTGTGGAAATCGCCGTAGAAACCCTGTAGCATAGTCTGCCATTTGAGCTTGCCCCCCGCAATTTCATCGAATTCCTGTTCCACGTTGGCCGTGAACTTGTAATCGACAATGCCCGGGAAGTATTCCATTAGGAAATCGCAGACCACTACGCCGGTATTGGTCGGGAAAAGCTTGGCTTTCTCTGAACCAAACGTTTCTTTACCGCTTGTTTCCGTAATGGTTTCGGCCTGAAGCGTGTACTCCAGGAATGTACGTTCCTGGCCGGGTTTATCCTGCTTGGTAACGTACCCACGGTTGATGATCGTGGAAATAGTTGGCGCGTAGGTCGACGGGCGGCCGATGCCCATTTCTTCGAGTTTCTTCACCAGCGATGCTTCAGCATAACGCGGTTGCGGACGGGTGAATTTCTCCGACGCCTTCATTTGGCTTAAGTCCAGCTCCTGCCCGATGGTCAGGGGCGGCAACATGCCCTTTGCGTCATCGTCATCCTCATCGTCTTTCGATTCAAGGTACACTTTCAGGAAACCGTCGAACTTGATCACCTCACCCTGCGCTACCAATTCCGTCGGGAAACCGTCGGTTGGCACGCCTGTGGTGCGGATGTTGATCGAAACGGTAGTACGCTCCAACTGAGCATCGGCCATTTGCGAGGCAATTGCCCGTTTCCAGATCAGCTCGTATAGTCGTTTCTGATCGCGGTCGCCACCGGCACTATGATCACCGAAATTGGTTGGTCTGATGGCTTCGTGAGCCTCCTGAGCCGATTCGTTTTTATTCTTGAAATGCCGTTTCTGAATATAACGCTCGTCGAATGCCGCCATAATCTCGGTAGTGGCCTTATCAACAGCCTCGGTTGAAAGGTTCAGCGAGTCGGTCCGCATGTACGAGATCTTACCGGCTTCGTACAGATTCTGGGCAATGCGCATGGTACGGTCTACTGAGTAGCCGAGCTTGCGGGATGCCTCCTGCTGAAGGGTAGACGTAGTAAAAGGCGGCGCGGGTGATTTTTTGGCGGGCTTAACGTCCAGACTTTTGATCGTGAAGGTGGCGCCAATACACTGCTCGAGAAACGAACGCGCTTCGGCTACGGTAGCAAAGTTTTTCGGCAGTTCGGCGTTCAGCACCTTTCCGCCATCCACGATAAACTGAGCCGTTACCTTGAAGCTTGATTTTGAATTGTGTTTGTCAATCTCCCGTTCGCGCTCAACCACCAGCCGCAGGGCCACCGATTGCACCCGACCAGCCGACAAGCCCGTGCTACCTCCCTTGATTTTGCGCCATAACACAGGCGATAGTTCATACCCCACCAACCTGTCGAGTACGCGACGGGCCTGTTGAGCGTTCACTAAATCGAGGTCGATAGTGCGGGGTATCTGAATGGCATTCAGGATGGCGTTTTTGGTGATTTCCCGAAAAACGATCCGCTTTGTATCGGCTTTCAGGCCAAGCGCCTCTTTCAAATGCCACGAAATGGCTTCGCCTTCGCGGTCATCATCCGTTGCCAGCCACACCTCGTCGGCATCTTTAGCCAGCTTTTTGAGTTCGCTGACCAGTTGCTTCTTGTCGGGTGAAATCTGGTAATCGGGCGCAAAACCGTTTTTCACATCAACGGCCAGGCCGTCTTTAGGCAGGTCGCGAATGTGGCCAAAACTAGACCGGACGGTGAAGTCGCGACCGAGGTAGCCTTCAATTGTTTTCGCCTTCGCGGGCGATTCGACAATGACTAAGTTCTTTGACATAAAGTGTCCTGCAGTTGATGATATAGACCTTTCACGTTCTGTGCCAGATATAACGGTTGGGGTCAAATATAGACGCAAACCAATGATATCACGCAAATCGCATGACGGGCAAAGCCAGCTATGAGTAGGGAGAATGGTATACTATAGTAACACAATAGAGTCACTGAACGTTCGGTATGGCAGACCAAAGTGCGGGGATTATTGATCTGAAATTCAGTGATTTATAAAATTTATTCTTTTTTTATACAACCTCAAATGGGCTGGAAGCGTACACTGATAAATGCACTGGATAAGCTAGTGATTTAATGCCGCGAATATTGACGATACCGCTGCAAAACCGCAAAAGTCAGGTCGTATTCGGAAGCCTGAAGCACAAAGTCGTCGTTGAAATTGCAATAGTCACGAAAGGTTTCGATCGTTTCTCCCTGGAGGTCGGTTGCCCGTTGTGTGATGAGTTCAACCCGGTAGTTGGCCAGCATTCGCTTGCGGTGCTGTTGACTGATGACGGCTGCTTTTCGGCTGGCTTTGGCGTGTTTACTGAATAGCTCATACAGCAACGTAACCGGCGATTGGGCTAATCCCAGAATCTGATCGCCCGACAGGTTTTTTCGCGCTTCCGGTTCCCGCAGAATTTGCTCCAGTTCCTTACGTACTTCGGCTTCACGTCGGCCACGTACCGTCAGCGTGGGTAAATTGATTATATCGTCGGAAAGTTGCCGCTTCATGACTAATTGCGGCTCTTTGGTAACCCCATCCCATTTTATACCGGCCCGACCGTGGCTTGGGCTCAGCACAATCACCGAATCGCCGGGTTTTACATCCAGGTAAAACGCGCCCAACGCGTTGGTGCGCCCCATTGCCTGGGTACGTGGATTGATGACGGTGGCATTGTTCACGCCGCTCCCTTTCTCCTGATCCAGCACTTTGCCAATGATGAACCGGGGTGTCTGAGCCTGACACAACGCAGGAACCAGAAAAAGCAACGTAAAGAAAAAGCGCATGGACGGTTGAAACAGGGGAGTGCAAAAATAACGCATCAGGGCGTTAATCCGGTATGCTGGGAGCCAGGGACGTTGGCTAGCTGGCCTGAGAAATAGGCCTACACTGCTTTAAATCAACTTTTCAGGTACGTTAACTTAAGAGTTTTTAACAGGGTTACCCCTCCCCTGAAATGGAGGGGAGGGGAGTCGCACTACCACAGCTTCGCTATTGTGAAGAACTACGCCAAAGCATCTCCCCTCTCCCGTAGGGGGAGAGGGGCTGGGGGTGAGGGGAGGCGCTAGTTACACCCTTGCAGTCCGGTCTGCTTTGGCAGGCAGAAACTGACTGAGTAAGAGGGCAAATGCCATGACGAGCAGACAGCCAACGACGTTGAGCCAGAGAAAGGCCATCAGGTCGAACTGGTAGCAGCCTACCACAATGGCCTCGGCCAATAATGCAGCCCAGAAAGTGGCTCGTCCGCCAACGGATTTGAGGTAAAAGGCCACGCAGAAAATGCCCAGGATAACGCCGTAGAACAATGAGCCAAGCACATTGACAATCTCGATCATGCTTCCGCCGATCAAATTGGCAAACTGGGCTACAATGATGCAAAATACCCCCCAACCCAGCGTTAACCATCGAGAAAGAGTTACCTCACTCATGGTCTGGCTGGAAACCGGAATGATGCGATTGTACACGTCGACGACCGACGTTGACGCCAGCGAGTTATAGGCCGAAGCGATCGAGCCCATAGAAGCAATGAACAGCGCGGCAATCAACAATCCGATGAGGCCGTGGGGCAGATGGTCGAGCACGAACCGTAGAAAAACGTAGTTAACGTCATTGGTGTCGGCCGCTGGGTTGTTTCGCTTCACCAGGGCCGAGACATCGCCGCGCAACTTTGATAATTCACCGTCGCTGGCCTTGATGAGTTCACCTGCTTCCGTTACACCTGCCTCGTTGTCGGCTTGAATAGCTACCTCCAGGTTGGCCACCGCCTCGCGCCGAGTGGCCGACAGGGTCTGGTGTTTGATGTCGAGTAATTGAAATTCGGCGGCCAGCGGCCCGGAACGAAGTCGTTCGGTTTCCTGCTGATTAAAGAAGATAGGCGCTTCGTTGAACTGATAAAAGACAAATACCAGCACGCCCACCAGCAAAATCAGAAACTGCATGGGTACTTTCAGTAGCCCGTTCATCAGCAAGCCAACGCGGCTCTGTGTAACCGATTGCCCCGTCAGGTAACGCCCCACCTGCGACTGATCGGTACCGAAATAAGAGAGTTGCAGAAAAAAACCACCAACAAGTCCCGACCAAAGGTTGTACCGGTTTTGGAGATCAAATTTGGTGTCGATCAGGTTTAGCCGACCTGCTTTGCCCGCTACGCGCAGGGCTTCGGTCAGTCCCATACTTTCGGGCAGGAGCCGTACCGTGAGCCAACCCGCCACCACCATCACCACGGTGACAATCAGCATTTGGGTCAGGTGCGTGTGTGAGATGGCTTTGGTACCGCCTGTTATCGTATAAATGAGCACTAACCCGCCCATAATCAAGTTGGTCAGGTAAATATTCCAGCCCAAAATAGTAGAGAGAATGATGGCTGGTGCGTAAATCGACAGGCCCGTTGACAGCCCGCGTTGCAACAGAAACAACCCCGCCGTGAGGGAACGTACCCGGCCATCGAATCGCTTTTCCAGAAACTCGTAAGCGGTATATACATTCAGCTTATGAAAAATAGGGACGAACGTGATCGATAACACGATCATGGCGAGTGGCAGGCCGAAGTAAAACTGTACGAACCGCATGCCATCGGCGTACCCTTGCCCTGGTGCAGATAAAAAGGTGATGGCACTCGCCTGCGTAGCCATGACCGACAGCCCAACGTGATACCACGGCAGCGATTGGCCAGCCCGCGAAAAATCATCGAAATTTTGCTTTCCCCGACTCCGGTATAACCCATAGCCAATCAGAATAGCCAATGTGCTACCCAGTACCCACCAATCCAGACTGCTCATGCGAACCAGCGCATTAGACCGTAGAAGAAAGCAATTTCAAGCAGTAAGGCGCCCATTACCAAGGCATAGGCTCGTGGCCAGGAGCCAAACAGGGGTGAATCAGATGAGGCGGGCATAGGAATGAAGATTATCGGTAAATGTACGCATGAACCTGTAACCAGTAGGTTCGTTGCTTACCCTTGTAACGCATAAATGATGCCACCACTTACTTTTGTTTGCCGACATCATGCTTGGGTACGTTTGCCTATATATGCGGTATAGGTAGCTTATTTACTGCTTTCGTTCGTGCAATTCATTAAATCAACAAGCTGGATAATGACAGTACTGGATGCCGAAAAGGCCGTTTTTGACCTGACAAATAAGGTCGCTATTATTACCGGTGCCAGTAAGGGTATCGGCGAAGATATTGCCCGGCTATATGCCCGTTTTGGCGCTAAAGTGATTGTGAGTAGCCGCAAGCAGGAGGCTTGCGATGCGTTGGCGGCCGATATTAAGGCAGCTGGTGGCGAGGCTACGGGTATTGCCGCCCATGTGGGCGACATGGATCAGTTGGCGCTACTGGTCGAAAAAACCATTGCGGTGTATGGTGGCGTGGATATTCTGGTGAACAATGCGGCTTCAAACCCCGTATTTGGTCCTTCGCTGGATGCCGATGGATTGGCTTTCGACAAAATCATGCAAGCCAACGTGAAGGCACCATTTGAGTTAAGTAAACTGTGTTACCCGAGTATGAAAGCGCGTGGTGGTGGCAGTGTCATCATGGTCAGTAGTATTGCCGGTCATACACCCGATCCCGGTTTGGGCCTCTACAGCGTGAGCAAGGCGGCGATGAACATGCTGACAAAAGTGCTGGCGAAGGAGTGGGGGCCTGACGGCATTCGGGTGAATGCGATTTGCCCCGGCCTGATCAAAACCAAGTTCAGTCAGGCACTGTGGCAGGACGATAAGACGCTGGCACACTTTACCAAACGCCTCCCTATTGCCCGCATGGGAACCACCGACGAGATTAGCCCCCTGGCGCTATTCCTTGCCTCGTCGGCGTCTTCGTACTCAACAGGCAGTCTGTTCTACGCTGATGGAGGAACAGTGATTTGAATTAATAATTAAACGTGAAGAATTAAGAGTTGCTTCGCTTGTGGCAGAGCAACTCTTAATTCTTCACGTTTAATTATTAATTCAAGAATCCCATCAACACCTCCACAAACTCGGCGGGCTTTTCGGCTTGTACCCAGTGACCAGCGTCTTCGATCGTGGCCAGGTGGGCGTTAGGGAAAAGCGCAAGAATCGCTGGCCAATCGCTGTCTAAGATGTAAGGTGATCGGCGTCCCCGTATGAATAAAGTAGGGTCTGCAACGGGGTGTGGATTGGTCAACTCCTCACCAACGCCGTGAATTTCGCGGCTGATCACGGGCAGGTTCAGGCGCCAGGCAAACTGGGCGGTACCGTCAATCGTTTCGCGATACAGGTTTTTAAGCAAGAACTGGCGAACTGTCGGAGAAGGCTCGAAAGGAGTTAGTGCCGCATCTGCTTCGGCCCGGGTGCGTACATTATTCAGGTTTATAGCCGCCAGTCCCCGAAGAATCTCGCTATGATGAACCGGATAAAATTTAGGAGCAATATCAACAATCACCAGGTGCGAGAACGTACCTGGATATGTGAATACATATTGCATCATGGTTTTGCCTCCCATCGAATGGCCAACCAGAATAGGCTTCTCCAGCTTTAGATCAGTAATCAGCTCATAGATATCGGCGGCCATGTCGACGTACGAGAAATCATCGCTTCGGGGCGACTGTCCATGATTGCGCTGATCGGGTAGAATAACTCGATAACCCAGGTCGGCAATGGTTTTGCTGATGGTGAGCCAATTGTCTGACGACCCGAAAATGCCGTGAACAATAATAAGTGGAGTGGCTGTGAGGTCGCCCACTTCGCGGTAATACAGTTTCATACAAATTTGGTTCAAGGTTCAACCGCACCGGCGGACCGGTCTGGTTGAACCTTGAACACATTTAGTTCACATATACGACTTTCTCCCGTTTCGCTACCAGCGTACCAAATGATGTCAGAGTGAACCCGTTTTCTTTGGCCATACGCTCAAACTCATCGGTGCAGTGGGGTTCAACGGCAATGAGTAAACCGCCAGATGTCTGGGGGTCAGCCAGTACGAAGCGTTGGTTGTCGGACAGATCGTCAATTTTATGACCGTAGCTATCCCAGTTGCGGTGAGTACCGCCGGGAATGCTGTTCTGCGCCAGATACGTATCGACAACATCCAGTCTGGGTACGTCGTCGAACTGGATTTCGGCGCTCAGTCCGCTGCCTTCGGCCATTTCGGTGAGGTGGCCGAGCAAACCGAAGCCAGTTACGTCGGTCAGGGCTTTTACGTAGGGTAGGTGACCCAGGACAGCCCCAAACGAATTGAGCTGCGCCATCTGACGCGGAGCTAAATCGGCATGCTCGGGCAACAATATGCCTTTTTTCTGAGCTGTGGTTAATATGCCAACGCCCAACGGCTTGGTCAGGTAGAGGGCACAGCCTTCGGTGGCGGTGTTGTTTTGCTTCAAATCGCTGATACGTACCCGACCGGTAACGGCCAAGCCAAACACCGGTTCGGGACAGTCGATACTATGCCCACCCGCCAGCGGAATACCGGCTTCGGCACAAATGGCCCGGCTACCGGCAATGACCTCACCCGCTATTTCCGGCGACAGCTTATCGATGGGCCAGCCAAGAATAGCAATGGCCATGATGGGTTGTCCGCCCATAGCGTAGACATCACTGATGGCATTGGCCGATGCAATTCGTCCGAAATCATACGCACTATCGACAATGGGCATGAAAAAATCGGTGGTGCTGATGATGGCTTCTCCATTGCCAAGATCCATCACGGCGGCATCGTCGCGGGCATCATTACCGACCAATAAGGTCGAAAACAGATTGGCGGGCGAAGTTGGGCCGCTTGCTTGACCGTGCAGGATTCGGTCAAGCACTTTGGGCGCAATTTTGCAACCGCAACCAGCACCGTGGCTGTATTGAGTAAGCTTGATCGAGGCGGCTGAATCGGTAGTCGATGTCATCAAAAAATAGTGTCTGGTTAAGTAGGTAAACGCAGAAGATTGCCTTTGGGTTGGCTTAACAATAAGATAATAAGCACCTACTAGGCTGATAGTATGGAAATTGTAGATTTTTTCAAGAAAATACCCGTACGATAACAAAATCGTAGCACTATTTGTAGATGAGGCCTTTGGCGGTGACGAAAACTTATCTGACCTTTGCGGCCGAAAACTTCGCCGAATTCTACGGGTATGAAGAGAACTGCATTAACAATCAAACCAAATACATTTATGTTTAAAAAGCTACTGCGTTTCCGGGCAGCCTTCACGCTGCTGGGCAGCCTGTTGCTGGCCGTACTCCTCGGAAGCGGGGCCATGGCACAGGTAACAACTGGTGCTATTAATGGTATTGTAACGGATGCAAAAGGGGAGGGTCTTCCAGGTGCAACGGTTGTTGCTATACACGAACCTTCGGGAACCCGTTATGGTACCACCTGTAATGTGGCGGGTCGGTACACCTTGCCTTCCGTACGGGTTGGTGGTCCCTACTCAATTAAAGTAACGTTTGTTGGGTACAAAGATCAGGCTGTAAACGGTGTGTTTGTCAGTTTGGGTACAGCAGCCGATGCCAACTTTAGATTAACTGACGAAGGCACTAGCCTGAACGAAGTAGTTGTAACAGCCAATCGGACAGACATCTTTAGTTCTGACCGTACCGGTGCGTCTAGCTCGTTTGGTCGTGAGGCTATCAACACAACGCCTACTATTGGTCGTACAATCAACGACATCACCAAATACAACCCATACGGTAACGGTCAGTCATTTGCTGGTCAGGATAGCCGGTTCAACAACATTACCATTGATGGTGCTGTGTTTAACAACGGTTTTGGTTTGGGTAGCTCAGCGCAGGCGGGTGGTCGTACGGGTACAACAGCCGTATCGCTCGATGCCCTTGATCAGGTTCAGGTTAACGTAGCTCCATTCGATGTTCGTCAGTCGGGCTTTACTGGTGCCGGTATCAACGCCGTTACCCGTTCAGGTACGAATGAATTCTCAGGTTCGGTCTACACCCTGTTCCGTTCTGATAAAGTGGTTGGTAAAACAGTAGGTGGCGTAGAGTACACGCCTGCTCCTAACCTGAGCGAGACCACGTACGGTTTCCGGTTGGGTGGTCCGATTATCAAAAACAAACTGTTCTTCTTTATGAACGGTGAGCAGTTCGACAGCAGCACGCCTGCCCTTACCTGGTCTCTGAACCGGGGCCAAACCGGCGGTGGTAACATTTCGCGCCTGACTCAAGCTCAGGCAGATGATCTGACGCAGTTCATGCAAACGAACTTCAACCGTACGTTGGGGCCATTCGATGGTTTTAATAACCCGGTTAAAAGTATAAAGGGATTGGCTCGTATTGATTATAACATCAATGACAACCACAAACTGTCGGTACGGTATTCGCACCATGATTCAGAGTCGGGCGTACCCATCAGCGGCAGTAACAGTAGCAACACGGCTGGTAATGGTAACCGGACTAACTCACGGGATGCTCTGTCTCCTGAGAACACAGGTTACATCATTGCTGATAACACGCGTTCGATCGCCGCTGAGTTGACGTCTACGTTGGGTAGCAAAATGTCGAATGACCTGATTGTGACATATAACAAGCAAGTTGAAGACCGGACTTACAAGACCGATTTGTTCCCAACGATCGACATTTTGAATGCGCCGGGTGGTACTACGCTGACGTCTATCGGTTTCGATCCGTTCACGCCAAATAACAAGCTGAACTATTCGACTTTCAACATCACGAATAACTTCAGCTATTTCGCCGGTAAACACACGTTGACTGCTGGTGTAGTATACGAGCACTTTACATCGAATAACGTGTTTTTCCCGTCATCGAACGGTGTGTATGTTTACAACTCGATCGACGATTTCAAAACCGCTGCGTTGGCTTCGATCAGCAACCCAAACAGCACAACATCGCCCGTTGCGGTAAACCGCTATAACCTGCGGTATTCACTGCTACCAGGTGGTGCTGAGCCACTGCAACGTCTGGACCGTGATCTGTATAGTGCGTATGTTCAGGATGAGTTTCAGGCCACGCCAAACTTTAAACTGACGTTGGGTCTGCGCGGTGACGTTTACGCGTATGACAATGCAAACGCCGCTTCTTTCAACAATCAGCGCGTAGCTGATCTAACGTTCAACGATGAAAACGGTGCTCCGTACAAGATCACAACGGGTTCGTTCCCTAAAACGCGTCTGTTACTTTCGCCCCGTGTTGGTTTCAACTGGGATGTGAAAGGCGATAAAACAACGCAGATTCGGGGTGGTAGCGGTTTCTTCGTATCACGTATTCCAGAGGTGTTGATCTCGAATCAGTTGGGTAACAACGGTATCAATACGGCTGTATTCAACCTGACCAACACGCGTGTTCCATTCGTCACTGACCCAAGCCAATTGCCTGCTGGTATTCTACCGCCTGTAACGAGCCCTGCCAGTTTAACGGGTTATGCAGTTAACGCTTCTGATCAGGATCTGAAATACCCACAAATCTGGAAGACGAACATTGCGGTTGACCAGCGTTTGCCTTTTGGCCTGGTAGGTACGGTTGAATTTATCTATAACAAGACGTTGAATGGTCTACGTTATATCGATGCTAACCTGAAAGCACCTACCGGTGCGTTGACTGGTGCTGATACCCGCCCTCGTTTCCCTGCTTCAGGATTGTCGGGCGCAGCGGCTACTAATGCCCGTTTCATCAATCCAACGATTGGTAACGCCTTTGTCCTGAAAAACACAGATCAGGGTGATTCATACATCGCCACGGTTAAGTTGGAAAAGCCTGCCTCGAAAGGATTCGGTGGATTTATCTCGTATACCTACGGCGAAGCGCGTGATATTGCTTTCGTAGGTAGCACGGTTCAGGCCAACGTACCTACCACAATAGGTCAGAACTACCTGCCCCTGACGTACTCAGATAATGACTTGCGTCATCGTATTGTTGGTTTGTTGAACTACCGGTTGAACTACGGCGGTAAAGTAGGTGGCTCGTCTACCTTCACGTTGGGTCTCGTGGCAAACAGCGGATCGAAGATTTCATATACCTACAATCAGGATTTGAATGGTGACGGACAGACATCGAATGATTTGATGTTCGTGCCAAACCGGGCTTCTGATCTAACGTTCCTGCCATTGGTTGTAAATTCGGCTGCTACAGCTACTACACCTGCTTCATCTGTAACATATACTGCTGCCCAACAGCAGGCGGCATTTGACGCGTTCATCGATGGTAATGACTACCTGAAAACTCGTCGTGGTCAGTATGCTGAGCGCAATGGCGGTGCATTCCCCTGGTTAGTGCGTGCTGATTTCACATTTATCCAGGAGTTCTACTTCTCGGTAGGTGCCAAAGGCAAGCGTAACACGATCCAATTGCGGGCTGATATCCTGAACGTAGGTAACCTGCTGAAAGATACATGGGGTGTTGGTAACGTATCTACTTCGTTTAACCCGCTGGCTGCAACAGTAGCTGCAAACGGTACTGTTTCGTATCGTCTGGCTACTCAGCAGATCACAGAAGGTAATGTGTCTAGAACTGTTCTACTGCGTGACTCATTCCGGCCAAACATATCGCTGAACGCTGTTTGGCAAGCACAGTTTGGTTTGCGTTATATCTTCAACTAAGAAGTATAACGTACCTGGATTTCGAGAAGAACCCCGGCCATATCTGGTCGGGGTTCTTTTTTGGTAAATGGTTAATTGGTAGGCTTAGCAGCGCCGTCATGCATCAGCCTACTCCTTTAGTCAATATATCAGTGCCAGCCTTGTAGCCTTGCACGATTAGCTTGCCGATGTCGTCAGAGGTGAACTTTTGCAGGTTCAGGTTAAGGGGTTCGGTGGGGCGAATAACGGTTAGGCTGAAGGTATGGCCGCGCAGCTTTTCCCGGTCAACGAATCGTTCGGCCCAGGCAATGTCGTTGTTCACAATCTGGTTGATCATGATATCTTTCACCCGCTCCACCAGGTTCAACAAGTTGCGGTAATTAAACGATTCGTTGAAAATTCGTTTAGAGTGACAGGCCACGCAGACCAGCTCAGTAGCGCCATCATCGAGCGCTTCCCGCAAGGGGGCTACTTCGCGCAAGCCACCATCCAGAAAGGCCTTCCGATGGTCGCCGCCGATGGGTACCGCAGGCATCAGAAAAGGGAGTGAACTGCTGGCAAAAACATAATCGAGAAAGTATTCGTCCTTGGGGGAGGCATACACCATATCGCCTTCGGTAATATTCACAGCGCCCACCTTCAGTTTGATGGGTCCCTGTCGGAGTGTGTCGACGTTGATATAACGATAAACCAGCTCGCGGAGGGGAGCATTATCCAGGAGGCCGTCGAATCGGCTGAACAGCGTATTGTAGCCTGTCAGAAAGCGCGACCGAATCACGGCTACATCGTCGGGCTTTGTGATGTTCTTGACCCAGAATTCGAGTAAGGCCCGGCCGACCTTAGGCCAGTCGATCTGCCCCGTTTCGGCATGCTGGCGATTGGCTTCGTTGACCAGAAAGGTGGCGTTCAGGCTGCCCACCGAAATGCCGTAGATCGCTTCGGGTTTGAAGCCTTTCTCCAGAACAGACAGAATTGCCCCACATTGAAAAGCGCCCTTTAAGGAGCCGCCACCGAGCACAAGCGTGCGTCCGCAGGAGGTAGGTAATAACTCAGAATGAACTTCAGAAGCAGGAATGGTGGGTAAGTCGGGCATGGAGTTAGTGAATATGTATGGGGGTAAGGAGAGTGAATGAAGCCGGTTGATTACTTGATGAGCGCGTCGAAGATTGTAATTTTTCCGAACAGTTCGTCAATTCGTAGCTACTTTTGCCCAGTCACAATTCACAAATGGCGTATCGCGGACGACCACGAACCCACTTAGCCGGGTAACGCTGAGCGTTGCCCCCCACAGTTAACCCAATGACCCTTACAATCGCCGACATCCAGGCTCCGATTGCCGCTGAGATGAATCGGTTCGAGCAAACATTCAAAGATTTGATGAAGAGCGACGTGATGTTGCTCGATCAGATCACGAACTACATTGTTCGGCGTAAAGGCAAGCAACTCCGCCCCATGTTCGTGTTTCTGACAGCGGGCGTTTGCGGTACCATCAACGACTCTACCTACCGGGGGGCGGCCCTGATCGAACTGCTGCATACGGCATCGCTGGTTCACGACGATGTGGTCGATGATTCTAATTACCGGCGCGGTTTCTTCTCGGTCAATGCCCTTTGGAAAAATAAAATCGCGGTGTTGGTAGGCGATTATCTGCTTGCCCGTGGTTTGGCGCTTTCACTCGATAATGGCGATTTCGACCTGTTAGGCATCGGTAATAAAGCGGTTAAAGACCTATCGGAAGGCGAATTGCTTCAGATGGAAAAAGCCCGTCGGCTCGACATTGATGAAGGCGTATATTACGAGATTATCCGGCAAAAAACGGCTTCGCTTATCGCCGCTTGCTGCGCTATGGGCGCGCGCTCTGTGAATGCGTCGGTAGAGGTCATTGAGACAGCCCGACTGTTTGGCGAAAAAGTAGGCATGGCCTTCCAGATCAAAGATGATCTCTTCGATTACGGCACCGCCGAAGTCGGTAAGCCATTGGGTATCGACATCAAAGAGAAAAAGATGACTCTACCGTTGATCTATGCGCTCAACAAGGCTGGGCGGGGTGAGAAGCGCCGGGTTATTAATATCATCAAGAACCACAGCGATGAGCCCAAACAAGTCAGTGAGGTTATAGCATTTGTGAAAGGATCAGGCGGTATTGAATATGCGACTATCACGATGCAGAGCTACGTGCAACAGGCTAAAGACTTGCTCTACAAGCTCCCCGACTCCACCTACCGCAACTCGCTGGAAGGACTGATTCAGTACACGATCGAACGAAGCAAATAGAATTAAGAGTTAAGAATTAAAAATTAAGAGTTGCTTCGCTAACAGAACAAATCCTTAATTAGCGAAGCAACTCTTAATTCTTAACTCTTAATTCTTCCATCTCTCTCGCCTCAGCCAGTTTCCACCACGGCAGGTAGGGTTGATTGTGGTGTTCGAAGTGGTAGCCGAAAAAATAGCAGGAAACGAATGCCCATACGTGGTTGAGGCCTTGACTGCGGGCATTGTGGGGCGGATTTTCATGGTCGCCGCGATGGGGCAGGTACGTGCCAAAGGTGAACAACTGGAAGGTGCTCAGGAAAGCCGGGACCATCCAGAAAATGATCAGGTTTTCCATTGGAAACCAGATTTTCAGCACGTTATAGGTAGCGGCCATCGCCAGGATTTGCCAGATAGACACGTAGCTACGGGCAAAGTCGATAAACCAGAGCAGCATGTTGGCATTACCCCGATGATAGTCTGGGTCATGCTCAGTGGCCGCGTGGCGGTGATGCAGGTGATGTCCCGCCGATAACTTTCCGTAGCTGTTGTAGGCAAACAAAGTCGTTGCCACCCAGCCAATCGTTGTGTTAATGCGTTTGTTGTTGGGCGCTACTACGCCGTGAATAGCATCGTGGGCCGTGATGAACACACCCGTGTAGAGGTGAGTCTGAAGCAGCACGAAGAGATAGACAAGGGGATCGGACCAGCTTATGCCAATGCCGGCAACAGACGGTTCGGGGCTTTGGTACGTAAGCAGAAACGCGAGCAGACCGAACCAGGCCGACAAAATGATCAGTGCAATCCAAATGCCCTTGTTGCCAATCTGGGCGGGGTTAAACGTCATTCGTTGAGGCATGAACAAGCCGATAGCTTCGTGGTTTGGTAATACAGTCAACGGTAGCCGCGCCGGATTTGTTCGTTACCTTTGTGGGCATCTATAGCTCGTTTCGACGTATTAATCCATGACGCGTTTCGCTTCCCCGTTATTTCTCTTTGCTCTTTTTTGCACTGTTTCAGCCGTTGGTCAGCCGAAAAAAGCGCCCGCAACTACCCTGACACCAACCACCACTCCTGCCAATGCCAATTCGTCGGCCCGGCCAAAGCTGGTTGTCGGCATTGTGATTGATCAGATGCGCTACGACTACCTGTATCGCTATTATGATCGGTACAGTTCATTGAAAACCGGCGGTGGTTTCCGGCGACTGATTGAACAGGGCTATAACTGCCGAAACAACCATTACCATTACGCGGCTACCTATACCGGCCCTGGCCACGCAGCCATTTATACCGGCTCGGCTCCGGCTTTGAACGGAATTGTTGGCAATGACTATTACGATCGTCAGTTGGGTCGTCTGGTGTATTGTGCCGAAGATACTTCCGTTAAAACGGTTGGGAACACCGGGTCGGCAGGGCATATGTCGCCCCGTAATTTGCTGGTGACCACGATTGGCGATCAATTGAAGTTAGCCACCGACAACCGGGCCAAAGTAATTGGCGTAGCCCTGAAAGATCGTGGGTCTATTCTGCCCGCTGGTCACGCGGCAGACGGAGCCTACTGGTTCGACTCGAAAGATGGTAACTGGATTACCAGCACGTTTTACCGGAACGATCTACCCGCCTGGGCTCAAGCCTACAATAACCGCCGCCAACCCGAACAGTTTATTCGGCAACGGTGGGACCTGCTGTTGCCCCTCGATCAGTATGTAGAGAGCACTACAGACGATCAACCTTACGAAGCCACCCTGCCGGGCGATACCAAATCTATTTTCCCGCATGAGTTTGTGGGCATAGCCGGTCAAAATCGGTACGAAGTGCTGCGTGCAACGCCTTTCGGCGATCAACTCACCAAAGAATTTGCATTGGCTGCCATCGATGGCGAGCAACTGGGTAAAGACAATATCACCGATCTGCTGGCGGTGAGCTTCTCAACGCCCGACTATGTGGGGCATGCTTTTGGCACGCACGCGATTGAAACGGAAGACGAATACCTAAGGCTAGATCTTCAATTGCAGGATTTTTTCAATCAGCTGGATGCCAAGGTGGGTAAAGGAGAGTGGCTCGCCTTTCTGTCGGCTGATCACGGCGCAGCCGATATTCCGGCCTTTTCGAGAACCTACCGCATCCCGGCTGATATAAAGTCGGGTAGTGAGATAAGCACGGCGGTGAAAGAAGCATTAGCTAAAGCTTACGGGCCAGGACAGTGGATGTTGACGTACTTCAACCAGCAGATTCACCTGAACACGCCGTTGCTGGCCGAGAAAAAAATACCGATGCAGGAAGTGTATGCGATTGTTCGGGCTACGCTGCTGGCGCAGAAAGGCATTATCAACGTCATTAACCTACACGATTTGGGTAACACGCAACTTCCCGACAATCAGTTGGCCATGTTGCGTAACGTATATCACCCCAACCGCAGCGGCGATTTTTATGTGATGCTACAGGCGGGCTGGTTTGAGGGGCGTAGCCGAGGCACCACCCACGGAACCATGTATCCATACGATACGCACGTACCCTTCCTGATTTACGGCTGGGGCGTGAAAGTGGGGCAAACGTTTCACCGCACCCAAATCGCCGACATCGCCCCCACAGTTTGCGCCCTTCTCGGCATTCTGGAACCCAACGGCTGCATCGGTAACCCCGTAGAAGAAGCGATGAAGTAAGCTTTGTCAGTTATCAGTTATCAGTAAACAGTTATCAGCGCTGCTTAAGTACGTTGTGCGCCACGAGACTGCGTTCCTCAGCGGAGCCACTGATAACTGATAACTGATAACTGTTAACTGACAAAGCTTACTTCTTTGAAGGCGAAAAAGCGGGTGACACCTTCTGTCAGGATGCCAAGACGTCCGGTTGGGTCGAGGTCGACGATAATGCCCGTGAAAAGCTGATCATCGGCCAAGTACGTACCTGGAATTTGGTAGCGGTACAGGTGCTGTAAATACGCGGCGCGGAGTACATGTCGATGCCCCGATCGCAATTGCAGGTACCGTTTTTCGAGTTGTTCGGCCAACGCTGTCAATAGTCCTGGTAGCGAGTAGCCATCTGGTATGGGTGATTCGAGCAGCAACGACGTTGCTGTGGGTACGCTGAAGGCGAGTTGATTCACATTCAGGCCAATGCCAACGATAGAATAGGCCAACGCGTAGCCCTGGAGCGTATTTTCGATCAATACCCCGCCCAACTTTCGGTCGTAAACATAGACGTCGTTAGGCCATTTTATCGTTAATCCTGCAGTGGACAGGAGCGGTGTCAGCGTATCTTGAATAGCAAGTGAGACGGCTATGTTGAGCCAAAACTGTTCGGAAGCGGCCAGGAAATGGGGATTTAGTACCAGCGAAAAAGTGAGATTTTGCCCCGATTGCGCTTCCCACGTATTGCCGCGTTGACCACGCCCTTTGGTCTGCTGATCGGTGACAACAATCGTACCTTCGGGGATCGTATGGCCCGTTGAGGTAGGGTCATCCTGGTTCAATAGCCGGGCTGCTTCATCGTTGGTGGACTGACAGCTTGGCAGATAAACGATTTTTTGCCCCACGAAGAGGGTTTTGGGATAAATTTTGTACAAAAGATTGTTACGATTATAGATTAGTCAAATAACGTATGGTGCGCTGAAGCAGTTGCTTCCTTCATTTGGCCACGTACCCGCTACTTGTTTGCGCTCACAAGTTTACACGCAAAGCATGATTCAAAACGCTGTTTCAGCCAAACTAACAGAATTAACGACCGAACAACTCCGTGATCTGGTCGTCAAAGGAATGCAGGAGAAAAAAGCGCAGGACATTGTGGTGATGGATCTGCGTCAAGTAAAAAATGCCGTTACCGACTACTTTGTAATCTGTTCTGGTAGCTCCGATACACAGATCGACGCCATCGCCGGCTCAATCGAAGAAGAAATATTGAAAATTAGCCGGGTATTTCCCTCAAACCGCGAAGGCAAGCTAAACCGCGAATGGATCCTGCTGGATTACATGGACGTTGTTGTGCACGTGTTTAAGAAAGAGCGCCGGACTTTTTATGATCTCGAACAGCTTTGGGGGGATGCCGAGATGACCTGGGTGGATAACGAAACCGATATGCTTGTGCAGCGCTAGGCTGTCGAACACGGGCTGGTTGTCTTCCTGTTCACAGTACAATAGTAAAAACATTCACTATTGTACTGTGTTTCCCTATTAACCGATTTCTGTATAACCTGTCGAAATGTCTGATAACAACAACAATAAAAATCCACTGCCCCGGTTGCCTCGGAAACCAAATTTCCAGGGCTGGATTGTGGTTCTGCTGATTGCCGCAATTTTGGGCATCGCGTTCCTGAGTAAAAACACCTCTGTACGCCCTACGTCGGCCCGTCAGTTTGAGCGTATGGCTCGTAACAACGATGTGCAAAAAGTCACCGTAGTTAACGATAAATACGCCGAGATCACCCTGACTCAACAAGCTCTTCAAAAACCCGAATACCGGGGTTTGAACGGTGAAAAACCTTATTTCGGAAACGGCGCCGGGCCGCACTATCAGTTTGAAGTGCCTTCGGCCGAATCGCTGAAACGTGATCTGGAAGGGATTCAGAAAGAAAAGTCTATCGATCAGAAAATCGATTTCAACGTTGAAACCCGTACCGATTTTGCCAGTCAGTTAGCTACGTACGGTTTCTTCATCGCCATGATTCTGGCCATGTACTTCATTTTGGGGCGCATGTCGGGCGGCGGTGGTCCGGGTGGTCAGATCTTCAACATTGGTAAATCGAAAGCCGCGCTGTTCGATGCCGATAGCAAAGTGAAGATCACGTTTAACGACGTAGCCGGTCTGGATGAAGCCAAAGAAGAAATTAAGGAGATTGTCGATTACCTGAAAAATCCGTCGAAGTTCACCAAGCTGGGAGCTAAAATCCCGAAAGGTGCGTTGCTGATTGGCCCTCCGGGTACGGGTAAAACGTTGTTAGCGAAAGCCGTGGCTGGTGAGGCAGGCGTTCCGTTCTTCTCACTGTCGGGTTCCGATTTCGTGGAAATGTTTGTGGGTGTTGGTGCCGCCCGGGTACGTGACCTCTTCAAACAAGCCAAAGAAAAAGCGCCCTGTATCATCTTTATCGATGAGATCGACGCCGTAGGCCGCTCACGTGGCCGTGGCTCGATGCCGGGTGCCAATGATGAGCGCGAAAACACGCTGAACTCACTGTTGGTAGAGATGGACGGTTTTGCTACCGACTCCGGTATCATTATTCTGGCCGCCACCAACCGCCCTGATGTACTCGACTCAGCCCTGCAACGTCCCGGTCGTTTCGACCGTCAGATCAGCATCGACAAGCCGGATATCATTGGTCGGGAAGCAATTTTTAAAGTTCACTTGAAACCCATCAAACTGTCGTCTGATGTGGAGCCGAAAGAATTGGCCGCTCAGACACCTGGTTTTGCCGGTGCCGAAATTGCCAACGTATGTAATGAAGCTGCGCTGATTGCGGCCCGTCATGACAAGGAATCAGTTGAAATGATTGATTTCCAGGATGCGATGGACCGGGTAATTGGTGGTTTGGAGAAGAAAAACAAGCTGATTTCGCCGGAAGAAAAGGAAATCGTGGCCTATCACGAAGCCGGGCATGCGTTGGCGGGCTGGTTTCTCGAATTTGCTGACCCGCTGGTGAAAGTATCGATTGTGCCCCGTGGTGTGGCGGCGCTGGGTTACGCCCAATACCTACCCCGCGAGCAGTATCTCTACCGTACCGAACAGCTTATGGACGAGATGTGCATGGCCTTAGGTGGCCGGGCCGCCGAAGACCTCGTGTTCGACAAAATTTCGACCGGTGCGCTGAGCGATCTGGAGCGAATTACCAAGCTGGCCTATAGCATGGTAACCATGTACGGTATGAACGACAAGATTGGTAACGTATCATTCTACGATTCGAAACAATCGGAGTACTCGTTCAACAAGCCGTATTCGGAAGAAACAGCCCGTCAGATTGACGAGGAGGTTCGGAAGATCATCGAAGGCGCTTACGAGCGTACGAAGACGATGCTGACCGACCACCGCGAGGCATTGGAAATCATTGCGCAGGAACTGCTGAAAAAAGAGATTCTATATCAGGATGACTTGGTTCGTCTGATTGGCAAGCGTCCGTTCGAGCGCGATACTGTATATCAGGCCTACAAAAAGCGGGGAATCGCTGAAGAAGTTAAGGAGGAAATTGGCACGGAATCAATCCCCGACGCCATCAAGCCGCACGAGACACTGGAAGGTATCTGATAACGTACCTGACTAAAATAAAAAAAGCCCGATCAGCACTGGTCGGGCTTTTTTTATTGCATTGTGGGTGGTGTTTGACCAGTCAATTAGTGAAAGTATTGCAACCCAGGCAGCGTTTTTGTTATCCCAACGACAGGAGGGATCTTGAGTTCTATGAACAGTATTCATGGATAAAACGCAAAATTCCTCTTATCATCGGGATGATAAAAGCGCTGCCCACCAATATTTAGGAGTTAAATTGGAAGGGTAGTAGGTACGTTCTAATAAAAAATGCCCAGCCAGCGATGGTTGGGCATTTTTTGTGTTCAGGTACGTTGCTATTCTTACTGATACTCAAAGCGGAGCGGCGCTCCGCTGAACTGTTATCGGTTCATTGAGATCAGGAATTCTTCGTTGTTGCGAGTGCCGCGCATCCGGTCGAGGAGGAAGTCCATTGATTCAACGGGGTTCATGTCCGACATGTGTTTGCGCAGAATCCAGACGCGTTGCAGCGATTCACGGTCAATGAGCAGGTCTTCTTTCCGGGTTCCTGACGCCATCACATCGATGGCCGGGTAAACCCGTTTGTTGGCAAGGCGACGGTCGAGCTGAAGTTCCATGTTACCGGTGCCTTTGAACTCTTCGAAGATTACCTCATCCATTTTAGAACCGGTGTCGATCAGGGCCGTAGCAATGATGGTCAGCGAACCGCCATGTTCTACGTTACGCGCCGCCCCGAAGAACCGCTTGGGCTTGTGCAATGCATTGGCATCGACACCACCCGACAGGATCTTACCCGATGATGGAACAACCGTGTTATAGGCCCGTGCCAGACGAGTGAGCGAGTCAAGGAGAATCACTACGTCGTGACCACATTCAACCATACGCTTAGCCTTTTCCAGCACCATGCTGGCCACTTTCACGTGGCGGTCGGCCTGCTCATCGAAGGTCGACGAAATAACTTCGGCGTTTACACTCCGTGCCATATCGGTCACCTCTTCCGGGCGTTCGTCGATCAGCAGGATCAGCAGATACACTTCGGGATGGTTTTTGGTAATGGCGTTGGCAATCTCTTTCAACAGCACCGTTTTACCCGTTTTGGGCTGGGCCACAATCATGCCGCGCTGTCCTTTACCGATGGGAGCAAAGAGGTCGAGCACGCGGGTCGAGTATACCTCGGGTCGAGTGCTGAGTTTAAGTTGCTCTTCAGGGAAAAGGGGCGTAAGGTATTCAAACGGAATCCGGTCGCGAATCTCTTCGGTGGTTTTGCCGTTCACAGTGGTCACTTTCAGCAGGGCGAAATACTTTTCACCTTCTTTGGGTGGCCGGATAGAGCCGATGATGGTATCGCCGGTTTTCAGACCAAACAGTTTAATCTGTGAAGGCGATACGTAAATATCATCCGGGCTAGCCAGATAATTGTAATCGGCAGAGCGCATAAAGCCGTAGCCACCATCCGACATGATTTCCAGCACGCCTTCGTTATCGATGATGCCATCGAACTCGCGCACGTGTTGGTTATACTGCCGACGAATCTGACGGGCATATTCGGTTTGCTCGCGGGTTGGTTGCGGCGACTGGTGACGCTGACCATCCTGACCAGTCGTTTCTCCGTCGGCCTGAGTTGTTTCTGCCGAAGCCTGTCCCTGGTCGGCTTGCTCAGGTACGTTAGGTACGTTGGCCATACCGGGCGTTTCTTCCGAAATCACCGTTGGTGTGACAAACTCTTCTTCCGTCTCCTGCTGAAAGTTGGTCGCGTTTTCGTCACGAACGGCTGGACGACGATTTTGAATCGGTTGCTGATACGAAGGTGGCGCCTGGTTCGGGTTCTGACTCCGGTACGAATCACGCAGTTCGCGGCGAGTTTGCTGATTGCGATTGGCGTCCTGATCGGGTCGGCCGGGGCGTTGCTGATTGCCAAACCGATCGTTTCTTGGCTGAGGCTGGTTGCCCGACTGCCGATCGGGGCGGCCGGTATCGAAACGCGACGAATCGGGCCGTCCGTAGCCTGAATCGCGTGGGCGGTCAGACTGATTACGACGATCATCCATCCGTTGCCGGGAATCATCCCGGCCACCGTCGGTCCGGCGGGGCATATCGCCTTGATCGGGCCGGTTTCTGTTTAGCTGGTCAGGCCGATTTTGATCTTGCCGCCCCTGCCGCGTAATACCGTCAGGCTGGTTACGGCGGTCATCCTGACGTCCCTGACGGGTATCGCCCTGGCGCGGGCCATCCATTCGCTGGCGTGGTTCGCGGCGGGTTTCGGGCAAACCGTCGACTGGTGTCTCTGGCTGTTCGGACTGGGCTGGCAACGGTTGACTGGCTGCGCTGGTTGCCGGTGCTTCTGTACTGACCTCAGAAACGGGAGGGGTGTTTACTACCGCCGTTTCTACCGGAGCCGATGGGGTGTTGCTGGATTCTGTTGGCTCCGCCACCCGTTTTGCGCGCGGTTGGCGTGATTTGGGAGACGCCTCTGAAGCAACCTCTTCAACAGAGGTTAGGGCCGACTCGAGCGTAGGTGCAGGTACGTTGCTGATGGCCTCTGCTGGCGCTTTGCGTCCACGGGCCGCTTTTTTGGGAGCTACTTCAGTGGTAGACTCCGCATTGGCTGATACAGGCGAAGTGTCGCCCGGTTGCCGCGATTGTTGATCCAAAATTTTATAAACGAGGTCTTTTTTAGGGTATTTAGTGGCGTCAGAAATGCCGAAGTTATCGGCAAGGCCACGTAGCTCCGACAAGAGCTTGGACGTTAAGTCGTCAATAGTATACATAAGTAAGGGTTAGCGCAGACTGCTGTCGGGAAGCAACGTGAGCACGCACAGGGGGAATTTGGAAAGTGGCCGTTTTGGCCAGCTAACAGATGATGTACGCTGAAGGATATACGACAGGAAATAGAGACTAAGGTTGGTCTGGATGACCGCGCCCGATACGGTGTTCAGGCGGTCAAAATCTGCAACGGGAAACGTAAGTTACTTGCAGGCTACAAACAGGGTGGAGAATAATGAGTTAGCCCCTCTGAATCGTAGGTAGGCAAATATAAAACAATCCCTCAGATTAATTACGTAACACAAAAAAAGTGAAAAGGTTTTCTGGCGAGAATCTATTTCACAAACGGGCTACTGACTTTATTGGCCGCCTTATTCAGCGTAAAAAGAGAAAGCGCAGGTTATAAAACCTACGCCTTCCCCAATCTACCTCACAACACAAGGACTTATTTCACGGCCAGAATTTTGAATTCAGTACGCCGGTTTTGTTGATGTTCTGTTTCTGCACAGTCGATTCCGTCGGTGCAACCATTCACAATTTCGCTTTCACCGTATCCGCGAGCCGTTAATCGGCTAGGACTGATACCTCGTGAGGCAATGTAATCGATAGCGGCCCGGGCTCTACTTTCTGACAAACGCATGTTGTATGCGTCGCTCGAACGGGCATCGGTATGCGAACGTAGTTCGATTTTCATGGTTGGATATTCTTTCAGAATAGCCACTACATGGTTCAGTTCTCGGGCTGCATCGGGCCGTATGAAGAACTTGTTCAGGTCGTAATAAATATTCTTGAGCTGGAACACATCCCCTTCGCCATAAAGACCGAGCGAGTCGACCGAACTGCGCTGTGCTTTTCCCTTAATTACTTTGCTTGGGGTACGTTTGGTGGCATACCGGTCTTTTTGAGCCGTGATGGTGAACGGAGAGTTAGGCTTCACGTCAAATTCATAACCGCCATCGGGGCCGGTCACCATTGTTTTCTCTGACTTATCCCGTTCGTTCCGAAGGGTCACTTTTACGCCTTCGGCAGGCTTCTGGTTAACCTCGGTTTTTATGACACCGCGTACAATGGTATTCTCGCTTTTTTCCAGATAAATAGACACATTCATCTGTGGCCGATTCGACTGGGTCAGCGTAGAGAAGCGCACACTGTTGGGCGCGTAGCCTTCTTTAACAGCCTTGAACTCGTATTCGGTGTTCACGTCGAGGCACAAATCCGTTTTGCCTTCGTTGTTGGTAACTTTCAAATCCTGGTTCGATCCGTTACGCACAATACGCACATCGGCGGTACTGATGGGGGCACCACTTTTAGCATCGAACACCAGAATATTAAGCTGCTTGCAAGACCGGCGGAACGAGTAGATATCATCGTCGCTAATGCCCTTGCGGCGGTTACTGCTGAAATAACCGGAGGTACGTCCTTTGTCGGTGATCAGGCCAAAATCGTCTTTTTCGGAGTTTATCGGGTAGCCTACGTTCTGTACATCACGGTAGGGAACGCCATCTTTCAGTTCGGCATAAAACACGTCGAGGCCACCTAAACCGGCATGTCCGTCAGAGGCGAAGTAGAGATTGCCACCTGCATCTACGTAAGGGAACATTTCGTTACCCTCGGTATTGAGCTCTTTACCCATGTTTACGGGTGTACCCCATTCGCCGTTTTTAAATTCAACCACGTAAAGGTCCGTTCCTCCGTAACCACCGGGCATATCCGAGACAAAATACAACCGCTGATCGTCGGGCGAGAAAGCCGGGTGACCCACCGAGTATTCGTTGCTGTTGAAGGGTAGTTCCGTGACATCGTGCCACTTGCTGCCCCGGTATACCGCCGAGTATAGTTTCAGTTTACGAATGCCTTCGCTGCTCTTGGCTGATTTGCCTTTGCTGCCGTTGTTCCGGGTAAAAACAATGAAGTTCTGATCCTGCGTAAAGGTTACCGGCCCTTCGTGATACTTCGTGTTCAGAGTCCGGCTAAACTTCTCTGATTTGGAGATCGGCTTGTTCTCGGCTTCAATTTCCACCGACTGATCGGCTGCCGGACCACCACCGCCCAATACGGCCGTTGCGGCAGGTTTCACCACCGGATCGAAGCCGGGAATGCGAAGCTGATTAGTGTCCGGGAAAGAATACAGATCCAGAAAGGGTGTCTGGTTCCACGAGAAAACGCGTTTGATCGCCCCTCCTTCATCACGCGAGGAGACAAAGACAAGCCCTTTTTTATAAAACATCGGGCTAAAATCAGCCTGGCGCGAGTTAATAGGTAAATTCTGAACCCGGTACGACGAGGAGTCGAGGTAAAAGCGGCTGAGGTCCATGTAGGTGATTGTACCGGTACGGCCGCGTAAGTCATTGCTTTGCCGCTGCCCATACTGACTATACATTTTCTGCGCTTCGCGGCTCTTGCCGTTTTGGGCCAATGCCTGTGCGTAGTAGAGATACACCTCGCTTTCCAGGTCCGGATAGTTCGCAACCAGTTCACCGTATACCCGTTCTGCATTACGCGTATCCTGTAGTTTACGGTAGCTGAAACCCAGCTTAGTCATCGCCTCCTTCACTTCGGTGGCATCGCCTGGTTTTCCACGCAAAAACTCTTCGTATAGGCGTACTGCCGTCAGATAACTGTAATTATCGTACTGTTTATTGGCGGCCTTAAGTCGCCCGCTCTGCGCGTGCAGCGTCAGCGACGTCATTAGCAGCCCGGCTAGTAAGAGCACAACCCGTATTGATCGGTTCATGATGTAATCTGTTTTAAACTATGGGTTTCCCGAAAGGGTAACATCAAAATAAGTGCCAAAGTGTAGCTGTGAAGGTGATGTGGGGCCAAACAGCTGAAAATTCGTAAATCAATAAAGCTCGTAATTTAGCCTATAGATTAGATTATTTATTAAAATTTAAGCCCTTCTACGCAGCAGATACGCCTGGTTTTTTGGGTAATCCGGGCTGTTTGAGCAATGCGCATCCCCACCACCCACATAATCCGTCCGTTGCATTCCAGCACCCGCACCCGCTCACGCAGCGGAAGACCCAGCTTAGTATCGGCCAGGAAATCGCTGACCAGTCGACTTCCGTTCATGCCAAGCGGCACAAATCGGTCACCCTCGCACCATCGGCGAAGGGTCCATGGAAAGGGAAGGCTGTCGGCATCAAACAAAGCGGTGTTAGAGTCTGTTGGCCACTTTTGGTCCCAATCAGTTCGGTTTATGACGCGAATGGTTAATTGGCCGTCACTGGCCAGATCAACTGGTGATGTTGGCCAATCGGTTAAGTGTACTGATAAAACGGGGGTTACCTGCCGCGGGAGTAGCCAAAGTTGTTGCCGGTCATGGAGCAAGCGGTATTCAGGGGCAAGAAACACCTGACCAATCTGGCCGGGTACGTGCCTGTTTGGGTCAACTGCATGCCAGCATTGGGCCAATACATCGGGTGTGAAGCCGTAAGGCCTTAGCCATTCGCCCAATCTGAATAGGGGTTCGGGGTAGCTTACCAATGCCGAAAGGTCAATGATAAATCCGTTGCTGATTGGGCTTATGCACCGTTGAAACGAAGCTACTATATCGTTCTGAAGGATGGTTTCGGCGGCGCGTAACTGACTCAGCGAACGCGGCAGGGCCCGAAGCAGACCCGGGTTGATTTGTTCCAGCACCGGCACAACCTGATGCCGGATTTTGTTACGGCTGTACTTATCCAATGCGTTCGACGCGTCTTCACGCCAGTCTAATTCATGCTGTTCTGCGTATACCTCAATAGCCGAGCGGGTAGCGAACCAGAGCGGTCGAACCAGGTGTGGTCCTGTTTCCGACAGTTCCGATTGAATGGGCATACCGCGTAGACCAGACAACCCAGTTCCGCGTATCAGGTTAAGCAGTATTGTTTCCAGCACATCGTTCAGGTGGTGGGCTGTGGCTACGGCAACGTACCCGTACTGAAGTTGTATCTCGCGGAACCAGTTGTAGCGTAATTGCCTGGCCGTGACCTGCGTTGATTCGTGCCGGAGAGAGGCTTCGGTTAGGGTGTCGAAGCGGGTTACATGAAACGGAACCCCGTAATGATGAGCCATGTTCTGCACAAAGGCTGCGTCGGCGTCGGAATCGGCTCCACGTAAACCGAAGTTTACGTGGGCAATACCAAACGTAAAGCCAGCCTGCTGCATCAGCCTGACCAGCACCACCGAATCGATACCACCACTTACGGCGAGTAAGACCCGGTCTGCAGGGCCAAAAAGCTGGTGTTCGTTAATAAAAGATAAAAATCCGTCGGGTAGCACGCGGGTACGTTAGATTTGCATGTTGAAGTTACATGACCTTGAGTACACAAAAATATAGCCTTTCACGGCCCGTAGCCGTTTTTTTCGGTTGCCTTGCCATACTATTCCTGCTGAGTATATTGGCAAGAGCGCAACAGGGCCGTCCGGCAGCGCCGGGTACGTCGGCAGCAGGCGGCACTGAGCAGGTTCAGATTCTGAATGCGGATAGTCTGGAAGTGAGTCAGGCACCGGGTAGTGCCACGCGGCGATTGATTGGCAACGTGCGGTTGAAACATAAAGGAGCGCTCATGTTCTGCGATCTGGCCATTCAGAACGCGAGTGCCAACGTGGTGGAAGCTTACGGAAACGTACGGATTTTGCAGGGCGATACCATCACGGTGAAAGGCGACACGATGTACTACTACGGCAACACCCGTTCGTCGACGTTGTTGAACCGGGTATCACTTCGCGATAGCAAAATGACCCTGACCACATCGCGCCTTGATTATGATATGGCCAACGGGATTGCTCACTACCCCAACAAAGGGCGTATCGTTGATAAAGATAATGTACTGACGAGCGACGAAGGGTACTACGACACGCGTTTCAAGCAGTTTACGTTTATCAGGAATGTGCGGCTGGTCAACCCCAAAACCACCATCACGGCCGATTCGCTCCTGTATAACAGCGCTACCAAGATTGCCACCTTTCAGGGCCCTACCAGGATCGTGAACAAAGACGGAACATTGGTGGCCCGCGAGGGTACGTATAATACGGTTACGCGCATTTCTAATTTCAGAAAACGCGCCACGGCCTACACCGAAAAATATACGCTCACCGGCGATACGCTGAACTTCGATAACCAAACAGAGTTGGGCGTTGCCCACGGAAATGTGGTGCTGGTTGGTAAAGAAAACAATACCATTATCACGGGCGATCATGCTCGCTATAATGGTAAGGCCGGTATTTCGCGCGTAACGGGCAACGCGGTGGTTCGTTCGGTGGTGAGCAACGACACACTGTACATACGCGCCGATACCCTTTTCTCATACGATACGCCGAGTGGTAGTGCCGTGAAAAAACCACGTAAACTGGTGGGGCAGAAGAATGTATTGGTCTACAAATCTGATCTTCAAAGTCGCTGTGATTCGCTGGTGTATGCCGTGTCTGATTCCACCATTTTTTTCTATAAAAAACCAATTGTCTGGAGTCAGGCTTATCAAATGGAGGCCGATACGTTGACGGCAAAACTGAAAAATAATCGAATCAACACGATGCTTTTGCGGAGCCGATCATTTGTCATTTCACAGGATTCGCTTCAGTATTTTAACCAGATAAAAGGGCGCTCTATTACGGCTTCGTTCAGGAATGTGCTGGACACGATCCGTCCTAAACCGGTGGCAAAGGCTGTTCCCCGCTCCAAAACGGCCCGTGCTACCACGCAAAAAGTGGTTCCGCCGCCTCGTTCAGCAACGGCTGTGGCGGGTGCGTTTAGGGTAGAAGATAAGACCGAACTAAACAGAGTTGTGGTTGAGGGCAACGGTCAGAGCATTTATTACGTAGTAGATGACAAGAATGTTTTCACGGGAATGAACCGCGTTGATTGCAGCAAAATGACGATCGATTTCAATAAGGGCCGGGTGGGTACAATTCGTTTCTACGGAAGCCCCGACGGTGTGCTGACTCCGCCTAAATTAATAACCGACGACAAGAAAAAATTGGATGGCTTTCGTTGGCGTGTTGGCGAAAAACCAACGAAAGAGCAAGTATTGGGTGCCCAATCCACAACGGTTAATTCGGCAAATGCACAGCGATCAACTGTGACCGGAGCAAACACGGCCGCGTCAGCTATGCAGCAACAACTTTTACTAAAAGGGGCAAATACACCATTGGATAAAAGCGGCATTAAATTTGACGCTAATTTTAAACCATTGACTGGCAAAACGGGTCAGAAGAAGTAAATCGCAGTTAGAATTACAATTTTTTACATTTTACCACGTTGACTTTGTCTTTTTACTACCTTACGTTTGTGTTAGATAGAGTCAAAGCATTGATTTTCAGGAATGGAGAAATATTTACGTATATATGGGTGTTTACTTGGTCTGTTATGGGCCACTTCGGCTCAGGCGCAGGTGCCCGGGCGGAGTCGGCTCGAGCTTGGCCGAAAAGCTGCCCAGCCCGCAACAACGGCAACTGCTGTTAAGCCACAACGGGTTTTACTACCGCTTTCGCGCCCCATGTCAACGATGGATAATCTGCTGTCTCAGGGTAAAAACCTGGCCATGCGTGATTATTACCGGTCTTTACTGATTTCGGCGCCAACAGCAAACACAAAAGCAACGGCAACGCGTTCGGGTGGTATAGCAGAAGGAAACAGCAACGGTGCTGGCACCGAGCGTTCTATCGAGGAGGCGAGCCGGGCCGATGAACGGATGTACAGCAGTGATCGCCTGACCGTCTCGAACATTTACCCGAATCCGGCTCACGACGTAGCCGAGATTGATTACGTCATGAACAGCAACGTTGGTAATGCCTCCATTACACTGCTAAGCATTTTGGGCGCTCCTGTTGCTGAATATACCCTAGACCGCAACGATCGTAAGGTGAAATTGCAAACCCGAGACCTGCCAACAGGTTATTATTTTTACCAACTCTCGGTAGAGGGCGTAAAAGTGGCCACCAAGAAACTGCTCGTAAAGCATCAATAACCACTCGATATCATAAAGTACTCTTAACATATGTTAAGCAGTGCACCAGATTGGCTACATCCACGTTTAAAGGGTGTAGCCATTATTTTTGTATATTTGCGACCTTATGCAAAACCGTTGTTTTTTTGCCTTATTGATTGGAGTAGTAATGCTGAGCCTATCGGCCTGTAGCGATTTTTCTAAATTACAGAAAAGTGGCACAGATGACCAGAAGTACAAAGCGGCATTGAAATACTACGAGAAAAAGGATTGGTATCGTGCCGGTCTGCTTTTTGAAGAGATTATCCCGAAACTGAAGGGTAGCTCTGAACAGGAGATTTCGCAGTTCAACTACGCCTACACGCAGTATAATCAGGGGTTGTACGAACCCGCGGCTCAATTGTTCCGGCGTTTCTACGAAACATTTGCCCGCAGCGAGTCGGCACCCGAGTCGATGTATATGTACGCGTTGTCCCTGTATAAATCAACGCCTGGTTTCAACCTCGATCAGTCGAATACCATCACGGCGATGTCGGCACTGCAGGATTTCGTGAACAGCAATCCTGATAGTGAACACGTAAAAGACTGTAGCGAACTGATCTTAGATCTGCGCCGTCGGTTAGAAAGAAAGGCGTATGAACGCGCAAAGCAGTACTACAAGGTGAGTGGATTTAGCATCGCTAATTACAAATCATCGGTGGTAGCGATCAATAACTTTCAGCGCGAGTTCCCCGATTCAGAATTCAACGAAGAATTGGCGTACCTGAAAGTAGACGCCGAGTATAACCTGGCTACCAATTCGATTGCTGAGAAGCAAAAGGAACGTTTTCAGGAAGCGGTGGCGTTTTACAAGTCGTTTCAGGAAAAATACCCCAATAGCAAATATTTGAAGCAGGCCGAGAAAATGGTGGAGAACAGCACGAAAGAGCTGGACCGAATAGCCAAAGAAGAGAAAGCCCGCGAAGACCTTAAAAAGCAACTCCAGCCGAACCCCAACGCCCCGGCGAAGGTGACATCGGTAAACTGATAAAACTATGGCATCTAATCCTTCGATTATCACCCGCGACACCGATAAAATTGCGGCAATGACCGGTAATCTGTATGAGTCGGTTTCGATTATCTCGAAACGCGCGCGGCAGATTTCGACCAAAAACAAAGAAGAACTGAGCAACAAACTGTCGGAGTTTGTGTCGGCAGTAGATAACCTCGAAGAGGTGTTCGAAAACCGGGAGCAGATCGAAATCTCAAAATTCTACGAGCGCATGCCTAAGCCTACCACGCTGGCAACCGACGAGTTTCTGGCCGGTAAAGTATATTTCCGCTATCCGGAAGAAAGCGAAGAGAAGTAGGTTAACGAACCAATATACGGTCCCACGTGAAGGTACAGAGGCACGGAGTTTGTAGAAACTCAGTTGATCTTTGCACTTTACGTGGGATTTTTGCTGTCTATGAAGCCCCTTACTGGTAAACGAATTATACTGGGTGTATCGGGCAGCATTGCTGCCTATAAATCGGCCTTGCTGGTTCGGCTATTGGTGAAAGCTGGTGCTGAGGTGCAGGTGATCATGACCGAATCGGCGAAGGCGTTCATTACGCCACTAACGCTGGCAACGCTTTCTAAACGACCGGCCCTGTCTACGTTTGTGGCCGATGCTAATGGGGTCTGGAATAACCATGTTGAGTTGGGCCTGTGGGCCGATGCGCTGGTTATTGCTCCCGCCTCAGCCCGTACGCTGGCCCGTTGCGCCACGGCTCTCTGCGACGATTTGCTGTCGGCAACGTACCTATCGGCAAAGTGTCCGGTGTTTGTTGCCCCGGCTATGGATCTGGATATGTACCGACATCCGGCGACGCAGGAAAACCTGGATCGGTTGAGACGGTTCGGAAACCATATCATCGATGCTGAGCATGGTGAACTGGCGAGTGGTTTGGTAGGAGAGGGGCGTTTGGCCGAGCCCGAAACCATTGTGCAAACGCTGGAACGGCACTTCAGCAGGCAGCAAACACTGATTGGTAAAACCGTGCTGATTACGGCTGGCCCTACCCAGGAGGCTATTGATCCGGTGCGGTATATTAGCAATCATTCGACGGGTAAAATGGGTTTCGCTATTGCGCGTGCCTTTGCCCTGGCCGGTGCTGACGTTACGCTGATTTGTGGACCAACGCACCTGTCCACGCCTGATTCCTCCATAAAACGAATAGATGTACGCTCGGCTCAGGCCATGTATGAGGCGGCGGCACTAGCTTTTCCAACGGCAGACGTTACTATTTTGAATGCGGCCGTAGCCGATTACACACCGGCTCATCCGGCCTCAGAAAAAATAAAAAAGAAAGACCCAAACTTCAGCGTTGAACTCACCAAAACCGTGGATATTGCCGCTACTTTGGGAGCTCAGAAGCGGGCTGATCAGCTCATGATGGGCTTTGCGCTGGAGACGACCAATGAGCGGGAAAACGCCCTCGGTAAGCTGCACCGGAAAAATCTTGACTGGATTGTGTTAAACTCACTGCGTGATACCGGAGCCGGATTTGGGCACGACACCAACAAAATTACCGTTATGGATAGGCAGGAAGTAGTGACCGAATTTGGACTGAAAACCAAAGACGAAGTAGCTGCCGACCTGCTGGCTATCATTGCACAAAAAGTATAGGAAATTCGCCCGATCATGATACGTATAGTGCTTTTAATCAGTTTATTAGTTTCTCTGGCTGAAGGTCTTCAAGCGCAAGAACTAAATTGTACCGTCACGCTGAATACCGAACAGCTGGCGGCAGCTCAGAAGACTGATCTGGCTTATTTTAATCAGTTGAAAGGCGTAATCTCGGAGTTTATGAACACCCGGCGCTGGTCGACAGATCAGTTTGCACCGGCTGAAAAGATCAACTGCTCGCTGACCATCAACCTGATTCAGTCAACAGCCATTGGTGTCTTCAGAGGCAACGCTCAACTGAGCGTAACCCGGCCAGTGTATGGTACAAGCTATCAGACAACGACGCTTAGCTTTATTGACCGAAACTTTGATTTTAGCTGGTTACCGACGCAGCCCTTCTTCTATCGCGAAAATCAGTATTCTGATGATCTGACGCATGCGCTGGCTTTTTATGCCAATGTTATTCTGGCGGTCGATTATGACTCGTTCTCCCGGCAGGGCGGCAATGTGTACGTTCAGCGGGCGTTTCAAATCGTCAACGTGGCGCAGGCGGTATCGGATAATGGTGCCTGGTCGGCGCAGGATAACAGCCGGAGAAACCGGTATTGGTTGATTGAGAATCTTCAAAATCAGCAGGTTATTCCTTTTCGGGAAGGCTTTTACACGTACCATCGGTTGGGCCTCGATGCCTTTGCTTCCAATCCGGTGCAGGCTCGAAAATACACGATGGATTTGCTGACCAGTATTCGGCAGATTACCTTGCAAAAGCCCGGAGCTGTGCTGCTTAACTCGTTTTTCGACGCCAAGTCCGACGAATTGTTGAATATCATGGCCGAAGGTACCCGCGATGAACGTAAACGGGCCTTCGACCTACTCTCTTTTTTAGACCCGGGAAAAACAGAGAATTACCGACGGCTGTTAAACTGAATACGTAGTTCGCAGTGGCATCAGGCAGGTTCCGCTCATCGTGGTGCTTGATTGGTATCCGGCTGCTCACTGCTATTGTCAACTGCTACATATAGCCAATTAAACTAAATCTTTCTTCCCGGCAGACTGTTTCTTGTTCGTATGCTATCGCACTTACTAATTAAGAATTACGCGCTTATCGATCAACTGGAAATGACCCCCGATCATGCCCTGAACATTATTACGGGCGAAACCGGAGCGGGGAAATCCATCATGTTAGGGGCTATTGGCCTGTTGCTGGGCAACCGGGCCGATACACGCGTATTGTATGACCCATCGGTGAAGTGCATCATTGAAGGGTCGTTTGATGTGTCGGGGTACGTAATTGAGACCATTTTTGAGGAAGAGGAGCTGGACTTCGCACCTACCTGCATAGTCAGGCGCGAAATAAGCCCCGCCGGTAAATCGCGGGCCTTTGTAAACGACACACCCGTTAACCTCGAAACCATGCGGCGGGTTACCAGCCAACTCATGGATATTCACTCGCAGCATGACTCGGTGTTGTTGGGGTCTAACGAATACCAGCTACAAATTGTCGATACGTATGCTCAGGACGATGATCGACTACGTACCTACCGGGCCGACTATCAGGTATACCGGGAGCGGCAGACGATTTATGATCATTTGATGAACGAAGCCGGGGCCATGCGTCGCGAGTTCGATTACAATAATTTTTTGTACGAAGAACTGGCCAAGGCGAACCTGCAAGCCGACGAACAGGAGACGCTGGAGCAGGAGTTGAATGTGCTCGAAAATGCGGGTGAAATCAAAGAACGCCTACTGCTGGCTTCCGAATACCTGGATAACCCGGAACAATCGGTGGTGGCGTTGCTGAAAAGCGCGGTTGGTTGCCTGAATCAGGTGAGTAAAGTAGCCGATCAGTACCGTCCGTTGCAGGAACGCGCTCAAAGCGCGCTGATTGAACTGCGGGATCTGGCCGATGAAATTGCTACCGAACAGGAGGGTGTGGAGATGGACGATACCCGCACCGAAACCGTTCGGGAGCGACTAAATCTGCTTTACCAGTTGCAGACCAAACACCAGGCTAAGAACGTAGCAACGCTGATCGAGTTGCGGAACGAACTGGAGCAGAAGGTGAGTAAAGTGCTGAATCTGGATGAAGAAATTGAGAAAGCCAAAGTCAGAGCCGACGCTGCTCAGAAAAAGATGAACAGCAGTGCCGAAGCGCTATCAAAGGCGCGGTTGGCCGTGTTGAAGCTGATAGAGAAAGAAATAAAAGGACTTCTGAACGATCTGGGTATGCCGAACGCTTCGCTACAGATCCATGCCGAAAAAGGTCGACCAACGCCGACGGGGATCGATACGGTTTCATTTTTGTTCAGTGCGAATAAAGGGGTTAAGCCGCAGCAGTTGAAAAACGTGGCCTCCGGTGGTGAATTTTCGCGGTTGATGATGTCTATTAAATACATTCTGGCCAGTAAGCGCTCGTTGCCAACCATTATATTCGACGAAATAGATACCGGGGTATCGGGTGAAATCGCGATTAAGATGGGCCATATGATGCGGGATATGGCCCACACGCATCAGCTTATTTCAATTACCCATTTACCTCAGATCGCGGCGCAGGGGATGGCCCATTATTTTGTGTATAAAGATCACTCGGCAGCCAAAACGGTTAGCCGGGTGCGTAAGCTTACCTTTGAGGAACGCGTGCAGGAAATTGCACAGATGATCGGTGGTAAATCGCCGTCGCCGAATGCGATCAGTAGTGCCCGCGAGATTCTGGAACAAAATGCAACTGTTTAACAATCAATGAGAAAGATAGGAATTGCTCTCGGTCTTGCCGTCGTTTTAACGGCCTGTGGTACTAAAGAGAAAACAGGTCATGAAGGGCATGATATGGCCATGACCGAAGCGGGGACAACCGTTGAGAAGGCCGAAAAAGATGTCTTTGCCGTGCATGATGAAGTAATGCCGAGTATTGATGATGTCATGAAGCTGAAGAAGGAACTCAACGGTAAACTGACCGCTTTAGATAGTATGCAGGGCACACCAACCGAAACGGTTCGGATTGATGAGCAAAAAGCGCAGGTACGTCAATTGGTTCGCCGACTCACAGAAGCTGATAGCCTGATGATGGACTGGATGGGCAACTACAAGGGCGATACGCTGAAAAAACTGCCTGAGGCCGATGCACTTCGTTACCTGGCTGAACAGAAGCAATTGATCAACAATGCAAAAGCAAAAATTAACCAAAGCATCGAGCAGGCACAGACGTACCTTAAGCAGTAAGTCGATTGCTAGTTTGCTGGTGATCAGTCCGATTGTAGCCCTGTTCTTAGGGATAACCGGCTGCTCAAAACCCGATCGATTACCGATATTAGGCGAACGATCGACCGTAACTAAACAAGTGGATGGTAAAACCGTCACTGATTCGGTTTACCATACCATCCCCGATTTTAAGTTCGTCAGTCAGTATGGCGATACGGTTACGGCGGCCACACTGAATGGTAAAATCTACGTAGCTGACTTCTTCTTCACCTCTTGCCCAACCATCTGCCCAAAGATGAAAACGGAGCTTAAACGCGTGTACGAACGCTTTAAAGCAAATCCGGACGTGTTGTTGCTCTCGCACACGATTGATCCCGAACACGACTCTGTACCCGTGCTGAAAGAGTTCGCACAGGAATTGGGGGTGACTGGTAAAAACTGGTTATTCGTAACTGGTGACCGCGACAAGATTTATGATATTGGTCAGAACAGCTACATGGTGACGGCGCAGGAAGATTCAACGGCCCCCGGTGGCGTGGTGCACAGCGGCGCGTTCATTCTGGTCGATAAAGACCGCCATATTCGGGGTATTTATGACGGAACAACCGAGGTTGGCGTTGATAAGCTGATGGCCGATATGGATAAACTGCTGAGTGAGAAAAATTGATAACCAGGTCTGCTTTACAGACTATTACTTATGTTCATATCCGTAAAAAAGTCAGTTTTTTTTTGCTGTCTGGCTAGCCTTCTTCTCACACTGCCCTTTACTGCCTGCCAAAGTGATGAGGAAACAAAGCGGCAGAAATACATTACGGAGGGGATTTTTCTTTATCGGAAGAACTGCGCTAACTGTCATCAGGCAGATGGAACAGGTCTTGCCAATTTATATCCGCCCCTGGTCAATTCAGATTATATGAAGGCCAATAAGAACGCGGTGATATGCTCGATCCGGTATGGTCAGAAAGGGCCGATTGTGGTGAACGGAAAGACGTATAATCGGGTGATGCCGCCTCAGTTGCAGTTGAGCGCTCTTGAAGTAGCCGAAATAACGACCTACATCTACAGTCAGTGGGGAGGGGATAAACGCTTGGTTACTGGCAAACAGGCCGAAGCTATACTGACGAAGTGCGCTCAGTAGGGCCAGTTACCAATGGTACTTGGTTAACTTATATGCCTCCTTCGAGATTGAACACCCCCGTTACGCGACGAACAGAATAACGCGAGAAATCCTGGTTGGCATCAAGGCCAATGCCGTACAGTTTTTCGCCGGTGAGCTGACTAGTCACAATCACTTTCTGATCCGTAAACACTTTGCGGGTATTCGGATTCCAGTTCAGCAGATTGGTACGTAGCTTTTCCTGCTTTGCTTTGTTCACTACTACCACGTGCCCCATCACTGTATATAGGTCTTTAGCTTTATCGTACCGGCCGGAGTCTGAACGCAGGGTGGTAACAATCTGTGAACCAGACGCATCGTAGAAGTCGATTAGGACTTCTTTAGGGTATTTTCGGTCATCGTTAATATACCGTAGCTGACGGGCAGTAGTCAGCTTTACCCGCATTTGTGCCGACTCGCTGTAGAGTAGCTTTACATTATTGATTTCTTCAATCGGCCCTTTATATGCTACCGCCTTCACCGGTTTTTTCTCTTCTTCGCAGGAAGACAGGAGAAGTAAGGTGCCGAAAAGCACCCAAAGTGTACCGGCCTTTAAACGACCGGCATGCGTTTTGGTTGGAAAAGAAGTAGACATCGACAAGTGGGAAATAGCAAGATGACCACCAAACATAGACACGGTACTAGTCGATTACTGTTTTGCGGAACCACCAGTCGTTTAGCGAGAAACCAAAAGCGACCTTGAAATATTTTTCACGTACCTGCGCACCAGTCAGTGCCCCGCGCTGACCACCCACTACCGCTACATTGATGTGGTTGACAAAGTAAGCACCTACCGGAATGGAGAAGCCCAGGCTACCATTGACATCGGTCAACTGCACACCATCTACCTGATACGGCATTTTGTTGTACTGAAAGCCAGCCCGGTACGTGATTAAATCACGGTAACGGGTCGAGTTCGGTTTAGGCGTATACTCAACGCCAACGGCCGTATGAATACCGTCGCGAAGGTTGCCGGGCTGATCGGTGATGGTTCTGAACTTACTCCATGACTGCATACCGGCCTCAACACCAATAGCCAACTGGTTATTTTTCTCGAGCGTAATACCAAACTGCACGTGCTGTGGAAGCGGAACCTGACCGGCCGAATTAGATCGGAGGGTATCGCTGCCCGATACTTCACGTCCGGCCAGTAATTGCTGATACACATCGGTTTCGCTACCACTCAAATTCGATTTCGGAGCAAACGTAGCGCCGATGTTCAGCACATAATCTTTGCCGAGAGAAGGCCGCCAGGCAGCGCCCAGATTCCAGATAATGTCGTTGTAGTTGATCCGGTTTAGCCGCGACACCGTAATATCGGTGGTGGAGTTGATCAATACCTGCGAGTTAGAACTTGTGGCTACGTTTCCAAAAACGAACGAGGCATCGGCCCCCAGGTAAATATTCTTGCCTAACCGAACGCCATTGCTGATCGATGCCCGGTTGAGGGCTCCTTTACCACTGTAATCAAACTGAGTTTCGTAGATGGTACCCTCAATACGACCGAATGTACGGGTCTGATAATCAACGTAGCTGTAGGGGCGAAGGCTAATGGACGTGTTCCAGCGCGACGACAACGGAAATGCCAGCGCCAGATAATTTAGGTTTCCGCCAAAATCTCGCTGCGTAACTGGTTGATTCTGTACTAATTGGCTGAGCGTTTTTTGCTGCCCCAATAAGCCAATCTCAAAAATCGTGAAGCGGCTGCGGCGAGCCAGCAACGCCGGGTTTTGGCTGTTGAGATAAAATGGACTGGCGTAGCTCACGCCGACTCCACCCATGCCAATGTTGGCCACGTTGGTGGCGGGTAGTACTTCGCCGATGCCCAGGGCCGAATAAGGCGAGTTGCCGAGGCCCTGTGCCTGTACAGTATAGGTAGCCAGCAGGCTGAGGCCAGTGGCCAGAAGAATTAACTTTTTCACAAAAAAACTGGTCAGATGCCGGTTGGTTTTGGTCAGATGAGTAATAAAGGCGGCATTACGGTTGCATATGAGTCAACAGAATGCGGTTCAGGCCCTGCAATACCAACTCCGGTACTGCAAATATACCCGGTTTCAGGTGGTTTATGAACAATGGACCGTCGCCTCCGCAAACGATGACCCGAACTTTGGGGTGATGGTTGGTATAATCGGCAATGATGCCGGCCAGTTCCAGCGCCATTCCGTTCAGCGCACCGCTCAACATCGCCTCCTGCGTACTGCGCGCCGTGAGGGGAGGCCAGTGATCGGCATCTGGTAGATCATCAATCAGAGGGAGGCGCGCGGTGAACTGGTGCATCGCTTGTAAGCGCATCCGTAAACCGGGCGAAATCAACCCGCCCCGAAACGCTCCGTCGGCCGAGACAAAATCGGCGGTGATGCAGGTGCCCAGATCAAAAATCAGGCAATCCTGATTTGGAAATAGTCCTGATGCGCCCACCGCCGCCGCCAGCCGGTCGGCGCCTAGGGTGTGTGGCGTTCCGTACTCGTTTTGGATAGGAATAGGTAAATCAGGGTTCATTATAAGCCAGTTAGCGCCCCCATCGAAGGTATCGAGTAGTTGCCGTAATTCGGTAGCTGGTCGGCTGGTCGACGAGGCAATAACGTACCTGGGTGGTGTTCGCTGAACGGCCTCACGCAAGTCGGCAGCCGAGGTATACCGGGCGGTTTCAACCAGTGTATCACCCTTGAACCAGCCCGCTTTAATGCGTGTATTTCCCCAGTCAATGACTAGATTCATTACGTGTTTGAGATGGGTAGTAATCCAATATGATCCGGTAAACAGACCGGCCGAAGCAAGCGGTTGTCTACAGGTTTAAACGACAAACTTCCATCAGGTCAACAGTAAAGCCAAAAGCTTTAACAAACTTTGTGAAAACGTATGCCGACACTTTATCTGATTCCAACGCCGCTGGCTCCCGATACAGCCTCGCAGGTGCTAACTCCACCCATCGCCGAAGCCATCGCTCGCCTCGATTGTTTTTTTGTGGAAGAACTGCGCACCGCCCGCCGGTTCATCAGCGGCTTACGCACAGGGCGAGTTATCGACGAAACCACTTTTTTCGACCTTCATAAAGATACGCCCGAGGCCGACACCAAACAGCAACTGACCAGCCTGCTGACTCAGAATCGCGATGCCGGAGTGCTTTCGGAAGCGGGTTGCCCCGGTGTGGCTGATCCCGGCGCGGTAGCGGTACGGTTGGCGCATGAGTTGGGCTTTCGGGTCGAACCGCTGGTTGGTCCCTCGTCTATTCTGTTGGCCTTGATGGCATCGGGGATGAGCGGGCAGTCGTTCGTTTTTCATGGGTACCTGCCCATTGATCGGGCCGAACGGAGCCGGACCTTGAAGCAACTGGAAACAGAGGCCCGTAAGCGGCAACAAACGCAGATATTTATGGAAACCCCGTACCGAAACAATGCGTTGCTTACTGATTTACTCGCAACAGCATTGCCGGATACCCGACTGTGCATTGCTGCCAACATTACGGCCTCCGACGCCCTGATTCGGACCAGGACCGTGCAGCAGTGGAAATCAAGTCTACCTGATCTACATAAAAAGCCTACCATTTTTTTGCTATTTTGAGTCGATTTTGCTCTTTCCTTCACTACTCATGTTTCTTCGACTTTTACTGGTAGTTGGTTTGCTGTTCATAACGGCGGCGCTTCAGGCTCAAACAACGCATCAGGATTCGCTACGTGTGGTTGCCATTACCCATGATTCTACCCGGGTTATGCAGTGGACCAAGCTGGGGCTGGATATAATTTACGGACGTACGGGTAGTTACCGAGAGGCACTAACGTACCTGGAAAGAGCCGAAGCTGAAGCAAAGGAGACAGGGTATCCCCTGTTAGTCACCCATGTCATTCAGCAACGGGGCGAACTGGAATGGGTAGCCGGGCACTGGCCCGAAGCGATGGCGTTATTTCAGCAGGCCGAACGTAGCTATGCTGAGTTAGTAGCCGAAAAAAAACGTGGTTCAGCATCGATCCGGTATTTCGTGTTGCTCACTAAGCTTCGCATTGGTCAGGTTCAAACCGATAACAAGGACTTTGGGCCGGCTCGTAAATCCTTGATGGACGCTTTGCATTATGCCCGTGACCAACGGCTTCTGGGCACGAAAGAGCAACGTCTGGTGGCTAGTATTTACAACAGCTTGTCTATTCTGGAAGGAAAACTGAAGAACCAGGAGAAATCACTGGCCTATGCCGATACGGCGGCGTTACGTTCGCGGGCTGCAGGCGATGAAGACACCTATTTTGTGTCGCTGCTGAATACGGCAATTACGCGCAAAAACATGAAGCAGTATGCCACTGCCATTGAGCAATATGAAGCCTGTGCTGATTACTTTGCCCGGCAGAAAGACAATTTTGGCCTTGCAATGGTGTATGCCAATATGCCCCGCGCCCTGTTGGGGCTTAAGCGCTACGACGAAGGCATTGCCTACGCTAAAAAAGCAATTGCCATGGCCAATCAAACGGCCGACCGGGTAGCCATTCAGTCTGACGTACATCAGGCCCTGTCGGAATTATACGAAGCCCAGGGAAATATTCAGTTAGCATTTGAGGCGTTCAAACTATCGAAAGCACAGCAAGATACGCTGTTTACTAAAGATAAAGAACGGCAAATGCAGGAGCTGGAAGCAAAGTACGAGGCCGAGAAAAAAGAAGCCCAAATCCAGGAACTGCAAGTGAAAAGTGAGCAACGTACCTGGCAGTTAGCTGGTTTGGGCGGTGGTGCCGTGGTATTATCGCTTTTGCTGGGGTTGAGTTTGTATCAATCAAAAAGGCTGCGGGAGGGAAGTAAACGAATTGTGCGGCAAAAACAGCAGCTACAGTTGCTGATGAAAGAGTTGCATCATCGGGCCAAAAATAACCTGGCTATTGTGTCGGGTCTGCTGGAGCTACAAGCCAACCGTACCGAAGATAAGCACACGAAACAGGCCTTTCGGGAAGGGCAACAACGAATCAACGCCATGGCGCTGATTCATCAACGCCTGTATCAGGCTAACGAAATAACGGCCATCGATCTGCGGGAGTATATTAGCAATCTGGTGCAGTCGCTGATGAAAACGTATGGGCAAACAGCTAGTTCGCTCGATCTGAATCTGTCGCTGCAAGCCGATGCCGTAGAGGCCGACGTGGCTGTTCCTCTGGGTCTGATCATCAACGAAGTGCTGACGAATGCTTTCAAATATGCATTCAAGCAGGTATCCAGACCCTTTCTGAGCGTAACACTGGAAATTCAGGAAAACAGGCTCCTGCTACAGATTGCCGATAATGGCCCTGGTGTAGACCTGGCAGACTGGAATTCGCCGAAGGGTTCATTTGGCAAGCAACTTATCCGAAGCCTAAGCGATCAGTTGGATGCCGAACTCACCGTTATGAACATAAAAGGCACTTACGTGCGGCTCGACGTACCTATAGCTGCGCCAGTGGGCGAACTCGTGCCACAGTGAACCTTGTCGGGCTTACACTTTCGGTGGGTCCCCTCGTTCTGTTCATTCATGATAGCGGGCAATTTTGTACTTTTGCGCTCTCATTATGGTAAAGTCATTCGTATTCTCTCCGTTTCAGGAAAACACGTACGTTATCGCCGACGATAAAACGCGTGAGGCTGTTGTTATTGATCCGGGTTGTTACGACCAGGCTGAAAAAGAACAGTTGGCCGCCTTTATTGCCGATCAAAAACTGACGGTTCGTTACTTGCTACTGACCCATGCCCACCTCGATCACGTGTTTGGCGCTGCGTACATAAAGCGTAAGTATGGTGTTGAGATGTACCTTAATGAACAGGATTTGCCAATTCTGAACGACGTACCTACCCGGTGTCAATTGTATGGGCTACGCGGCTACGAACACGCCGAACGCGATCATAATCTGGTCGAAGGCGACACCATCCGTTTTGGCAGTGTGGTATTGTCGGTCATTGAAACACCGGGCCACGCCCCCGGTCATGTAGCCTTTATAAACCACGCCGACAGGTACGTTATTGGTGGCGATGTGTTGTTTCAGAATAGCGTTGGCCGCACAGATTTACCTTTTGGAAATCACGCTGTTTTGCTGGAAAGCATTCGGAGTAAGTTCTACACGCTTCCCGACGACTATGTGGTGTACGCCGGTCACATGGATTCTACCACAATAGGGCAGGAAAAACGGTTTAATCCATACACGAAAGAAAGTAAGAATTAACGAGTTGGCATGTGGTTGATATCAGTCAACGAAACCGCATTCTTAACGTATGCTTTATGCTCAAACACCTTCCCAATGCCATGACCTGTGGCAACCTGCTCTGCGGCTGTATCGGTATTCTGATGGCTATGGAAGGGGATCTCATTACAGCGTCGTGGCTCATTATTCTGGCCGGCATACTTGACTTTGGCGATGGGTTGGTGGCCCGTATGGTGGGCGTTTCGGGGCCATTTGGCAAAGAACTCGATTCGTTGGCCGATGTGGTCACGTTTGGTGTTCTGCCATCATTCATTCTGCTATCGTTGCTCAGATCCGACGGTGATTTACAGCTCGAATCATACTCCGCCTTTGCCATTGCCATCTGCGGTGCCCTGCGTTTGGCCCGCTTCAACATTGATACCCGTCAGTCTGACCAGTTTTTGGGGGTACCCATACCCGCCAATGCCCTTGTGGTTGCCTCGTTGCCACTAATGGCCGCCTCGGGCGGTGTGGTAAGTAAACCATTGGCCGACTTTTTCCTGTCGGTCGGTTTTATTGCGTTTTATATCGTGGTTATGTCGCTCCTGATGGTGTCGGAACTGCCATTGATGGCGTTTAAATTCAAAAACTATGGTTGGCAGCAAAACAGGATCAAGTACAGTTTTCTGATCGCTTCTATTCTGTTGCTTACCCTGCTTCAGTTTGCCGCCATTCCGCTTATAATTCTGTTGTATATTCTTCTTTCCATTTTAACAAAAGAGCGCAAAAGCGAAAACGTGAAAGCGTAACTGACGCCGCTCAGCTTACACGAGGCTGAGTCGCTCCTTTACCCGGTCACTTCTTCACTTATTTGCTCAATACCTGTATGACGTATCTCGCCGAAATTGACATCATGCCCCAGAAGGAAATTCTGGATCCCCAGGGCAAAGCCGTGAAACTGGGCCTGCACAACCTGAACATGGATACCATCGACAATGTGCGGATTGGTAAACACATTCGTCTGGAAGTACAAGCCGACACCGAAGAGCAGGCTCGCGAAACCGTTGATGCCGCTTGTCGTCAACTGCTTGCCAACCTGATTATGGAAGAGTACAGCATTACACTGAAGACGGCTTAATGGAAGTCCAAAGTCCAGAGTTCAATGTCTAAAGTTGCTTCGCCAGCAACAATTCTTAAACTTGGCGAAGCGACTTTAGACTTTGGACATTGAACCTTAGACTATTTTCTCCTCATGACATCAACGTACTCGAAAATTACTGGATTGGGTTTCTATGTACCCGACAATATTGTCACTAACGACGATTTGAAACAGTACATGGAAACTTCCGATACTTGGATTCAGGAACGGACAGGCATCAAACAGCGTCGGTATTTCACCTACGGCAAAGACACCAATGCCAGCATGGGTACTGCCGCTTGTCGAATGGCGCTCGATCAGGCTGGCGTTAGCCCTGCCCAAGTCGACCTTATTGTATACGCTACCATTACGCCTGACTATTATTTTCCGGGATCGGCCTTTCTGATGCAGCGTGAGTTGGGTCTGGAGGGTATCGCAGTTATAGATATTAGACAGCAATGCTCGGGGTTCGTTTATGCGCTGTCTATTGCCGATCAGTTTATTAAAGGCGGTATGTACAAGACCGTGCTGGTAGTAGGGTCAGAGATTCAGTCATCACTACTTAACAAATCGACGGAGGGACGAAACGTAGCCGTGATCTTTGGCGACGGTGCCGGTGCCGCTGTTGTGCAGGCAACCAGTGATCCCGAACACCGGATCTTAAGCACGCACCTGCACGCCGATGGCCGGTATGCTGAAGACCTGATGGTGAAAGACCCCGGCAGCAGCCGAGACGGGCGTTGGCTTACCGAACAAACCCTGGCCGCTGGTGATTATAACGTGGCCATGAATGGCAACGCGGTGTACAAGCACGCCGTTGTGCGTTTCATGGAAGTGATAAACGAAGCCCTTGAAGTGAACGGATGCACAGCAGCAGATCTGGATTTGCTGGTGCCGCATCAGGCCAATATTCGAATCTCCGAGTATGTTCGTCAACAGATGGATTTGCCGGAAGAGAAAGTCTATAACAACATTCACAAATATGGTAATACAACCGCCGCGTCAATTCCCATTGCCCTGACAGAAGCCTTCAATGAAGGCCGTATTCAATCGGGCAATCTGGTTTGCCTGGCAGCATTTGGTAGCGGGTTTACCTGGGCCTCTGCCCTGATTCGGTGGTAGACTAAAAGAAAGTCGGCAGATTCAGCATTACCAAAATCTGCCGGCTTTCGCTAATAATTGCCGATTGATAGCATCACTAGCGTGCATGCCTCAATTGGTTCTATTCCTTCCTGCTTCAGCTGGCTGGCCAATTCTGGGTTTTCTGCGCCGGGATTGAAAATAACTCGTCTGGGCTTCAGCGATTTTAAATACTCAACGTACCCAGCCTGATTGCGGGCGCCCACATACATGGTCACCGTATCTATGTCGCTGAGCTCAGGTAACCCTGTTTGAATAGGTTGCCCCTGAATGTCACCTGCGCGCAGGCCAATCAACTCAACATCGTGCCCGTAACTAAGCAAGCTTCGCGCGGCTCTGTTAGCATAGCGGGTCGTATTTTCTGTAGCGCCAATCACTAAGGTTTTCATATTCTTCTTCATGCAATGGTTACCTCCTATGTACAATAGGGGCGAACGTGTTGTTCGTGAATACTATCTACGCGCTGAAATTGGTCATAAAAACCGGTCGAAAACAACAGAAATGCGCGTCCTTAGTCGGGACTAAAAAAGTTAAGTATTTTCCTTAGTGGCTATATTGATAACTTTAAATATATCATAACCCGGAAAACCTATTTATTAATTGTTTGTTTAACTTTAGTTCCACAACATGAGTCGCCATAAACCCATAGTTCCATAAATAGTACTAACATGACGAGTAAGCTGCCCACAACATTCTGGAATGAACATTGGGTGTCCATTGTGTTTAAAGATATGGAAAACCCGCCTACTTATCAGGTGTCAGATTATGGGCGTCTACGCAGTTTCCAATCGGGAGCTGAAGGCGTTATCATAAAAGGATCGGTCATTCAGGGCTACCGGTCGCTTAATATTCGTAAGAAAGGAAAAACGTTTAACCGGTATGTTCACAAACTGGTTGCTGAGTATTTTCTGAATCCCGGTGATCCCGACCAGACCTATGTTCTCCATCTCGACCACGATAAGCTGAACAACAGGGTGCAGAACCTGCGTTGGGCTACACAAGCAGAAATGATTGAACACAATCGGACTAATCCGAATGTGCTAAACCGGCCATTACCGAAACGGACAAGCAATTACAAACTCACCGAGAGTAAGGTGAAGATGATTAAAAAGTTGCTGCGGAATGATAAGAACCGTCTGAAAACAATTGCCCGGCAGTTTGGCATTACACACACCCAACTGAACAGAATTAGATCGGGTGAAAACTGGAAGCACGTTCAATTGGACGATGAGCAATTGAAGCGTTCACCGCTGATGAATTACGCCAGCCGGAGCAACGGATAAATCACCGCTATTTTCCAGACAGGGCCTGAACCAGATTGTCGCTCGAGCGTGCCGGAGTTGATAGCGGCAGAGCGATGAAAAACGACGTACCCACGTCGAGAGTGGTTTCATACCAGATACTACCCCCTGCATGTTCAATACCCCGCTTCGATATAGCCAGACCAATGCCTGTACCGCCCTGCTTGGTGCTGAAGTTAGGCAGAAACACCTTCGACCGGATTGATTCTGAAATTCCTTGCCCGTTATCGTGTATCTCGATATTAGCGTTCCCATCTGTGGTAAACAACCGAAGATCGATGATGGGGCGCTGATCGGGCGGCACTGACTGAATGCCGTTTATGATCAGGTTGGTCATGATTCGCATCAGTAACTGACGGTCACCCATGATCCAAACCGGACCTACTTCGATCTGTCGGCGAATAGACACACGTTTGTCATCGGCGTATAGGTCTGCTGCCTTGTGCACAACCGAGGTTAGTTCAACGAGTTCGTTTTGCGGCATCGGCATATTGGCAAAATCAGAGAATGAAGTTGCAATGTCGCTGATGTTATCAATCTGATCGAGCAGTGAATCGAGCGTACGGCTCACGGCCCGGTCAGTAACGGGGTTGGTGCCGGGTAGGGTACGTTGAAGCTGTTGCAGAGTTAGCTTCATGGGCGTCAGCGGATTCTTAATTTCGTGCGCCACCTGCTTGGCCATCTCCCGCCAGGCCGATTGCTTCTCGCTTTGTGCCAGCGAGAATTTACTTTCTTCCAGCTTAGTCAGCATGCGGTTGTATTCTTTCACCAAGACCCCGATCTCATCGTCAGAATTCCACTCAATCGTCTGATTTAGTCGATCCAGATTGGTACGCCTGATCTTCTGAGTCATGATCCTGAGCGGTTTGGTAATGCTGCTCGAAGCCAGGTAAGACAAAATCAGAAATAACAGAAACAGAGAGGTAAACACACTCAATGCCGACGAAATAACTTCCAGCAATTGCCGATCAAGTTCGGGGCGGGCGTCGAAGTAGGGAACGCTCAAAATTCCCATTAATCGACCATCGAACGATTTTATGCCGGCATACGCAGTGCTGAACTGTTTGGTCCCCAACGATTCGCTAACCAACACCTGATTTTCTTTGTCTTCTGCAATATGCACGAAGGCCATCGGATTGATGTAGGGCGACAGGTGGCCACTTTCATACATCAATTTACGGGTTGTGCTCTTAAGGAGACCATTGGTATCGAAGAGGTTAATGTCAATGCCTGCATCGCGGGCAATGGTTTCCAACTCCTCTTCCAAAGCTTCTTTGCTGCGCTTCTTCTGTACAAATTCATCCAGATAAGTCTGAATGTTTGCCGCAATATTCTTGGTGTTGCTGATGTAATTGGCTTCCTGATTGTTGACATAGTTGCCACTGATTACGCCAAGAATAATGACCACCACCATCAACAGCGGTAGAAAAAAAGCCAGGTTCAGCAAGATCTGAATACGGGTCGAATAATTGAGATTGAAGCGCGAAAAACCATGCTGTAGGGCATACAGCACAATCACCACAATGACCGATAGCACCAGAATCAGGTAGAGAAACGAAAAATTGGCAAATACATTGGTAAACGGATACTCGGGCGACGAAACAACTAGTATGCGCCCATTAGAGCCACGAAGACCAAGGTGCAACTGTCCCGCTATAAGGAGTCCTGTTTTGTACAGTGCCGGGTTAATTAATGCCGTGTATGGCATCTTCCGCTCGTAGTTATACGTACCCACCATGTGAGTTCGGCGTGGCACGAGGTGGCCAGGCATTTGTTTGTAGATCGCATGACTATACTGTTGCATCTTCGGCGACTGCACCATTTTGTCATTGACCAGCAACTCGGTGTACCCCGCATTGGGCAGGCTTTTCCGTAGCTTAAGATCAAGCACTACGTAGCCGATAACGCTACTATCCTGATCATAAATGTTGATAAAATTGATGTACTGCTTGATGTACTCATTGCCCACTTCAATATTGAAGAAGAGGTTGTTATACTTCGTCTTGTACTTTGGTCGCTGAAATTTATTAATGTAACTGCTCAACGAGGCAGGGTGCTCACTAGCATCAAGCGGAGTGCCGCCAACATCGAAGGACGAAATTTCGGGGTCATATTTATCGAAATATTTGTCGAGATGAAGGCTTTTGATCCGTTTCTGAATCCGTTCGCGGCGTAAGGGTAATGTATCGGATATAAAAGCCCGGCGAATGTCGGGATCGCTGTTGATAAACCCCTGTGCTTTATGAAGGAGTAACTCACCATACTCATCGTTTTCGGCCAACAGATTTTTCCCTACATCTAATTTGGTAAGCAGGTCTTCCCGAATTTGCTGCCGATACACTACACTCGATGCCGTGAAAGCGCAGATAAAGCTTCCCAGGAAAAAGTAGAGCGATGTTTTATACCGGAATGTATACAGAAAACGTGGTAATCGACTCAGGTACAGCGCCACAAAGTAGCCGCTGTTGAGTAGATACAAGGGCTCGAGCCGGTAATCGTCAGCGAGCATGCAGAAGACAAAAACGAGCAGCGAGCCAACCAGAAATAACCCAAGGCCGGGCAACAGGCGCTGATTGAACCGGATGAACAGGCTAACCAGAATGTGCTGAGCCAGGAAATAGATGATTGAAAGGGTAATGAAGAAAACCAGGCTGGCAATTTTCAGAGGTGAAAATTCAATGCTCAGCGCCAGGTCGAGCATGTACTGAGACTTTTCGTAGAGCGCGTTTAATTGGTTAAGACAGGCTATGTATATCGAATAACTCAGCACCACCAGCACAACCGATAAAGCCGATAAGAGCCACATCGATTGGTGAATAAGCCAGAAATAGGTACGGGAACGATAAAAGTTATTAACGATGTAAAAAGCCACCAGCATCAGGGCTACACTATTGAGCATCAGGTCGCCCAGTGAAGGAGCCAACTCTGATGAAGCATAGTACTTGGCGCTGAAAAGATCATTTTCGATAAAAAGGTAGGGTACTCCTGCATACAGCATAGCTCCCCTGAGCAATAACAAATAGCCGGTAAGCCAAAGTAATCCCATTTCATAATGACGTACCTGCGAGCACCACCGCAAACGACGGGCTACGTACAACCCCAGAAACAGAACCCCGAGAATAACCAGAATAACTGTGTTGACGGGTGTGCTTCGATTTCGGTAGGGGTCAACTTTGGGCGGGATTACCGAGAAGAGAAAAACCGGCGTAGAATCGTATATATTTTGGTAAGCCGCCCCTTTAGTAGTTTTCAGCGCCAGCGGGTCCAGCGAAAACAAGCCCGTATCATAGCCCGATTGTAGAAATGGATTGGTAGTGGTGTATTGCCGGTACACCATCACCATCGAAATAACGTCGAGGGTATCTTTAGAGCGAAAGACGCGTTTGTGACTAATAATAAATCGCCCTTGATCAAAGTCGAGCAATTTGGGATAACGTACCTGAGCAACTTGTTGATAGTCAGGTATAAATCGATTGTCTGACCAGTATGCCAGTCGTTTATTCCGATAAATGAAGTAAGGGTACTTGGTATACTGCTTGAGCGACCGGAACGAGTAGTCGGGAACGTTTGACAGGTGCTGTGCGATCCGTTGCAGTTCGTCGGCGCTTATTTTAGTTTCAACTTTGACGCGATCCTGAATCGAGGAAACGTACTGTTCATCAGTAGCCCCAGGCGCGTTACTTTCCAGAAACGTGTAGCATAGAACCGATGCAAAAAAGGCGACGATTGCTAAGAGAAAAAATATATGTCGTTCGATGAAAACCACGGTGAGAGAGAGAGTCAGGCAGGTATCTAATTACTGGGCGTAGAGTCCTAAAATCGTGCCACTATTTCGAATCGCCAACCCGATCAACAACAAACCCCCTTCCTTCGTCGGTCTGCTCAAACCCAATTGTAGCATCCAGGACGTACAATAAGTGCCTTTTGTCGATAATCACCCGCACGCCGTCTACCGCATACACTTCGTCGCCGGGGCCGGGCAGATCGAAGCCCAGTAGCCACGACGAACCACAACCACCTCCCTTCACACCGACTCGCAGCCCATACTCAGCCGGAATTTTTTGCGTTGTAAGCGTGTCAATAATTTGGGCACGCGCTTCGGGGCGAATGTGTACAGGTGCAAGCAGCATAACTAACAGATCGGCGAGTAAATGACTCAGCCAGTTTACTAATAACGACTAAACTACAAAAAAATGGCCGTCCTTAGCGACCTTATCAAACTTCTTGTCCCGGCAGCACTGGTTCTGTACGGTATGTATCTTACGGTAAAACTGCTTTTGGAGCGGGAAGCAGACCGGCATCGAAACGAAGTAAAACAGCAGTACAGCGCCAATGTAATCCCGATTCGGCTACAGGCCTATGAACGGATGGTGCTGTTTTTGGAACGCATTAGCCCCAACAATCTACTGTTACGCCTGGGCGGTTCGGCCGATTCGGCGCTTGAACTGCAACAACTGCTGCTCAGAGACATTCGCGACGAATACAACCATAACCTCTCGCAACAGGTATATATGAGCCAGAACGCCTGGGACCAGGTGCAGAACGCCATGAACGACGTAACCACACTGATCAATCAGGCCGGTGGCGAAATTCACCCCGATGCCCCAGCCATCAACCTATCGAAACAAATTTTTGAGCGCATCATTCAACGCGATCGTCAACCTACGGCCGATGCCCTGCGGGTAGTGAAAGAAGAAATTCAGACCATGTTTATGTAGGTGCTGCCTACATGATTTCGCGCGAAATAGCAATTGCTTCCGCAAAGGCGGCCCGATCAAGGCCAGTTTTAATGCCCATTTCGTCTAGCGTTGCCAAAATCGCTTCGGTGGGTAAATTGCCTGTCAGTGAATCAGCGGCCATTGGGCAACCGCCCAAACCGCCAATAGCTCCGTCGAGGCGGCGCACACCAGCCTGCACGGCTGCCCGCACTTTCGCCGGCGCTTCGCCGGGTAAGGCGTGCAGGTGCGCACCAAAAGCCTGAAACGGAAACGCATCAGAAAGTAACGTAAACAACGTGTCAATCGCTTTGGGTGTGGCTGAGCCAACCGTGTCTGACGGAACGATATGGCGAATGGCAAGGTCAACAAGCCGGTGGGTAAAATCGAGTACTAACTCAGGGCTGTATAAATCGCCGTAGGGATTGCCGAAACCCATCGACAGGTAAACGACCAGTTCTTTATCCGCTTCCTGACAAAGCCGTTGCATGGCTGCCACATCGACGAGCGCATCGTGAATTGATTTGTTGGTATTCCGCTGCTGAAACGTTTCGGACACAGACAAGGGAAAACCAACGTACCTGATGGCCTCGTGGCTAACGGCCTGCTCGGCACCCCGCTGATTGGCCACAATGGCCAGCAATTTGGTTGACGTATTAGTCAGGTCGAGACCAGCCAGCACGTTGGCCGTATCTGCCATCTGCGGTACTGCTCTAGGAGACACGAACGACCCAAAATCGAGCGTATCGAAACCAACCCGAAGCAGCGTATTGAGGTAGCGAATCTTGTCGGACGTCGGAATAAATCGCGTCAAACCCTGCATCGCATCGCGCGGACATTCAGTCAGGAGCATGATTTATAAATGAGTAAAAGAATGAATGAAAGAGTGGCTACAATACTAGACAAAGCGGTTAGCTGCATAGGCATCCCGTCACTCTTTCATTCATTCTTTCACTCTTTGTTATTGGTTGAAACTTTTCATGATCCAGCCGCCGCCTACAACGTCGTCGCCTTCATAGAAAACGGCGGCTTGCCCCGGTGCAATAGCTGATACGCCTTCGTCGAAAAGCACCTCGATCTGATCAACTCCGGTCTGCACCACGGTGGCCGACGTACCCGGATCTTTGTACCGCACTTTGGTTACGGTCTTCAGAGGCTCGCTGATGCTGGCATATTTTTGCAGGTTCAGCTTGCTCACCATCATGCCGTTGCGGTACAGGTCTTTGTCGAGGCCCAGAATTACTTCGTTAGTATCTTTCCGTATCTCGGTCACAAATACGGGATGCCCCAGGGCAATGCCCAGCCCTTTCCGTTGACCGATGGTATAAAACGGATAACCTTCGTGTTTGCCTACAACCTTCCCTGTACTCTCCATAACAAAATTTCCGCCTGCTACTTCAGCTTCCAGCGTGGGCACCCGGCGCTTCAAGAAACCCCGATAGTCATTGTCGGGTACAAAGCAGATTTCATACGACTCCGATTTAGTAACCAGTTCCATGAAACCCCGGTCGGTGGCCATCTGCCGAATCTCTGATTTTTTCAGATTACCCAGTGGCAGCTTGGTCCGTGCCAGACTTTCCTGCGACACGCCCCAGAGTACATACGACTGATCTTTCAGCGTATCCACGCCTTTCGAGATAACGTACCTGCCTTGTGCTGGTCCTTCGGCCTCAACTTGCCGAATGTGAGCGTAGTGGCCCGTTGCAATATGTTCGCAGTCGAGGCGGTCGGCGCGGCGGAGCAGGGCGTCCCACTTAATGTGCGTATTACAAAGTACACAGGGATTGGGAGTCCGGCCTTCCAGATATTCGCCCGTGAAGTGGTCGATCACGGCATCACCAAACTCGTTGCGGATGTCCAGGATGTAGTGGGGAAAGCCGAGGCTCACCGAAATATTGCGGGCGTCATTGATAGAGTCGAGGCTACAGCAGCCCGTCTCTTTTTTGGTTCCGCCCGACGAGGCGTAGTCCCAGGTTTTCATGGTCATACCAATGACCTCATACCCTTCTTCGTGCAGCATGACCGCCGCCAGTGAAGAATCGATTCCGCCGCTCATGGCGACCAGAATCCGTCCGTGTTTGCTCATAATATCTGACCGGATTCAAAGTCCGGCGATAGTGTTGGTTTGTCTGTTAGTTACCAGATCTGTGCTAACTGGTGTGAAATTAGCTAACGAACGCCAACGCGTGAATAGTTTCGATCAATCAGGTAATGAGTATGTCGACGTTGAGTGAGACCTTTGCCAATGAACTCATTCTAGTGCCTCATCACTTTTTAGCCATGAAAATTTACCGCATACCAAACGGAATTATACTCGAATCAGATGGTCAGATCAAGCAGATTAGCCAGACAAACTGGGATGAGTACATCAACCGTGATGGGCTATTCGAGGCTGCATCTGCTGATTTCAACAGTAGTCAGGCTATAGTACAAACGGCCGAATGGCTGGCAGAACAGTCTATTTTGCCGCCCATTCAAAGTCAGGAAGTGTGGGCGTCGGGGGTAACGTACCTGCGTAGCCGCAATGCCCGGATGGACGAATCGAAAGTGGCCGGTGGCGATACGTTTTATGATAAAGTGTACGACGCCGAGCGCCCCGAACTCTTCTTCAAAGCCTCGGCCCAACGAACGGTTGGGACCAATGATTCAGTACGAATTCGGCGCGATTCAACCTGGGACGTACCCGAGCCGGAACTGACGTTATTTATTACGGCAACTGGTAATATCGTGGGCTACACCGCCGGTAACGACATGAGTTCTCGAAGCATCGAAGGCGAAAATCCGCTGTATTTGCCGCAGGCCAAAAGCTACGATCGTTGTGCCAGCCTCGGTCCCTGCCTCTACGTACCCGGTCAACCCATCGCGCCCGAAACGCTGATCAGCCTGACTATTGAACGGGCGGGTGAGGTAGCTTTTGCGCAGCAAATTCAAATCAACCAGATGAAACGTACCCACACCGAACTGGTGTCGTTTCTATTCAGGGAGTGCAGTTTCCCTGAGGGCGTTTTTCTAATGACCGGCACCGGCATTGTTCCGCCTAATACCTTTACGCTTCAATCGGCTGATCGGATCACCATTACCATCGAGGGAATTGGTTCGTTGGTGAATTGGGTTGAATAAAAAGAAACGTTACTACGCTTTGCTGTCATTGTTTGTCATTCATTGTCATTTACGGTTGAAAGCAACTAATGACAAAGAATGACAAATAATGACTATAAATGACTTTAAAACATATGCAACTTACTGGAAAACAATTGATTGGTGGCGATTGGTCACGCGAGGGGAACGAGTTTTTCCACGGCTATACGCCTCAAAATAATCAGCCTACCGAGACTGCGTTTTATGAAGCAACCGGGGCCGAGATAGATCAGGCGGTTAAACTGGCCGACGAAGCGTTCTGGACATACCGAAAAACAACGGGCCAACAGCGGGCGGCTTTTCTGGAAGCCATTGCCGACGAAATACTGGCCCTGGGTACGCAACTGATCGAGTCGGCGGCACAAGAGTCAGCTTTGCCCATGGCGCGTATCGAAGGTGAGCGGGGGCGTACGGTAGGTCAACTGCGTCTTTTTGCTGATTTCGTTCGTAACGATACCTGGATCAATGTAATCAGTAGTCCGTTACAGGCTGTAAAACAGGCAAATGGGGAATCGGCTTTGTTGCATCAGATGCAGATTGCGCTGGGGCCGGTGGCCGTATTCGGAGCCAGCAACTTTCCGTTGGCGTTCTCGGTAGCGGGTGGCGATACGGTTTCGGCGTTGGCGGCGGGCTGTCCGGTCGTGTTCAAAGCTCACCCGGCTCATCCCGCCACCTGCGAACTGGTGGGTAAAGCCATTAGTCTGGCCCTCGAGAAAACAGGTTTGCCTGCGGGTGTTTTTTCGCTGTTGCAGGGCGCCACACACCGCGTTGGCGAAGCGCTGGTTCAGCATCCGCTCATCAAAGCAGTTGGTTTTACGGGTTCTTTCCGGGGCGGTAAAGCGCTGTATGATCTGGCCGTACGTCGTCCTGAGCCCATTCCTGTTTATGCCGAAATGGGCAGTACAAATCCCGTTTTTTTCCTGCCCGGTGCGCTTGAACAGAATAAAACGGCATTGGCTACCGGTTTTGCGGCCTCCGTTACGCAGGGTGTAGGGCAGTTTTGTACCAATCCCGGCCTTTTTGTGGTCGGTAACGGACATACCGATTTTACGGATGAACTCGATCGTCAGCTGGCGGCTATTTCGTGCGGGGCAATGCTCACCGAAGGAATCAAAGAAGCTTATCAGCAGGGGATTGGCCGGTTACGGGCCATTGCCGATACCCAATCGTCGACCAACTGGACGGGCGAAGGTGTACAGGCTCACCTGCTGATGACCACCGCCCAAAATGCACTGGCTTATCCAGAACTGGCAGAAGAGGTGTTTGGTCCGTCGACAGTAGGTGTGGTTGCCGAGTCGAAAGAAGAAATGATGGCATTTGCCCGAAATTTGCATGGGCATCTCACCGCTACCATTCACGGTACCGAAGCCGATTTGGTCGAGTATGCTGACCTGATCGAGGTGCTAAGCACTAAGGTGGGTCGGTTAGTATTCAACGGCTTCCCAACCGGCGTTGAAGTAAACCATGCCATGGTGCACGGTGGACCGTTCCCGGCCACGACCGATAGCCGTAGCTCGTCGGTAGGTACGTCGGCCATTTATCGCTTTACACGCCCCGTTTGTTTTCAGGCTTTCCCGACCTCAGCCCTGCCAGGTACGTTGCAAAACGTGATTGGTCAATAGTTTGGTAGTTAGTCTGTTTTGCGTTTGGTTGCACTTATTTCTGCCCTACTGCTATGCGTATACCCGTTCTCTTCGTTCTTTCGTTGCTGACTTCAGTTGTCTATGCGCAACAGCCTGTTCATCTCATTCCACAACCTGTTTCCGTAGAGGTGCAGGCTGGTCATTTTGTGCTGAACAAAGCCACGGTTATTACGTATAGCAAGCCGGCATCGGCTACGGTGGCAGCTATGCTGAGTCAAGATCTGGCAAAGCAGACCAGTTTCACCCTGGTTGACAAAGCGGCTACTGTTGCGCCCGCCAATGCCATTGCCCTGGTGTTGACAACAACGCCCGATACCAGACTGGGCAATGAAGGCTACCGGCTCACCAGTGAGCCAAAAGGCGTTGTTATCACAGCCAACAAACCGGCGGGCCTGTTCTATGGCGCTCAAACGCTCCTGCAATTGCTTCCAGTTGAACGCACCGGCCAAACGGCGATGAACGTACCTGCGGTAAAGATTACGGATTATCCTCGTTTTGGCTGGCGCGGTGTCATGCTCGACGTGAGCCGGTCGTTCTTTCCGAAGGCAGACGTGATGCGCTACATCGATGAACTGGCTCACCTTAAGATTAACACCCTACACTGGCACCTGACCGATGATAATGGCTGGCGTATTGAAATAAAATCATTGCCCCGCCTCACCAGTGTTGGGGCCTGGCGCGTACCACGCGATGGTCACTTTGGCGAAAGGCCTGACCCCAAGCCGGGCGAAGCAGCTACCTACGGTGGCTTTTATACGCAGGATGATGTACGTGAGATTGTGCGATATGCACAGGCGCGCAACATAACTATTGTGCCCGAGATAGACATACCTGGTCACAGCATGGCCATTCTGGCGGCCTACCCCGAACTGTCGTGTACCAAAGACACATCGGTGCGGGTAAATCCGGGTACGCAATTTGCCGAATGGTTTGGTGACGGTACGTTTAAAATGCTGATCGATAATACCTTGAACCCTTCCGACGAAGCTGTTTATTCGTTTCTCGATAAGGTATTCACCGAAGTGGCCGCCTTGTTTCCGGGTCAGTATATTCATGCTGGTGGCGATGAATGCTACCACGGATACTGGGCAAAAGATCCCGGTTGTCAGGCGCTGATGAAGAAAGAAGGCATGCAAAAAGTAGAAGAACTGCAGGGCTATTTCATGAAACGGGTTGAAAAGATCATCAACGCCAAGGGTAAAAAATTCATGGGCTGGGACGAAATTCTGGAAGGTGGTGTATCGCCCAGCGCAACGGTGATGAGCTGGCGTGGTATGAAGGGAGGTATTGAGGCGGCCAAAAACGGGCACGATGTGGTGATGACACCCAGTACGTTTGCTTACATCGACTACATGCAGAGCGACCCCACGCTGGAACCCCGGATTTACGCCAGCCTCCGCCTGAAAACCTGCTACAATTTTGAGCCCGTCCCCGCTGGTGTTGACTCAGCCCGGATTCTGGGCGGGCAGGGTAACCTCTGGACCGAGCAGATTCCCACCATGAGCCATGCCGAATACATGTCGTTCCCACGGGTTTGGGCGTTGTCTGAAGTATTCTGGACACCCCGAAACCGCCGCGATTGGGCAGGATTTACGCCCCGGCTCGAAGCCCAAATGGAGCGCGCCGAACGAGCCAATATTAACTACTCCCGGGCTGTATACGATCCAATTGTGACCACTACTCTGGCCGACAACAAGTTGACCGTCATGCTCGATACAGAGTTACCCGACACTGAAATTTATTATTCGATTGACGACACGATGCCGGGTCGATACAGCCTGCGCTATACACAGCCACTACCTATTCCCGACGGCAATGTGACATTGCGCGTGATTACGTATCGCGGAGGTAAACCGGCTGGTCGGCAACTGACGCTCAAACGGGATGAACTGGTGAAACGGGCGGCTAAGTGAGGGGTGAATTGGAGAAGAGTGAAGGGTGAATTGGAGAGGGGTGGAAGGTGGGCCCAGCTTTATTATTTTTTTGGGCTAAACTGTGTTTGCTCGGCCATCGTGATGTCCTGAACTACTTTGGGCCGTAAGATGGCCCAGTGAAACCGGAGCTGGTCATTTTGGGCGGGTGTGCCTCCTTTCTGTTCGCTGAGGTGAACCAGCGGCATATCATTGTAAATAGGCCGGGTAATCGTAATCACTTCGTCCCAGTATCGTAGGGCTGCTTTCAAATGCTTAACAGATTGCTGTTTCATCGTCGCGTTGCCAGTGGTGCGATACGTTTGCAGTGCAACGGCCCCACGCAACTTTTCGGCGAGGTGTAAGCCCAGATTCGCCCAGGCTTTCACATCAGCTACTTCGTAGTGCAACGACCGATTGGCCGACGTGTTAATGGGTTTAACCAGTAAAAGAGCCTTGCGACAGTCTGTTTCGAGCAGGGTTGCCAATTTGAGAGGCGTGATTTTGGTTGGGCTGATGGGGCTGCCTGTTGTAGTTAACCGTACATAATCACTCACCGATACGTAGTTGGAATCGAGGGTGGGCTGCGTAATCTGCTGACTGACGGAAATGTACGACACGTTTTTCTCGGCGTCGTGGGCCATCATGCCTTCACTGTAAAGCGAAAAGTCCCAGGTAAAATCGAAGGCCGAAGCCAGCCGTAGGGGTGTAGCCGATGCCAGGGTGTAGGCTTCGAGCAGGTGGTTGGCCGATGGTCCGTACCGGCGTACAAATTCGTTTTGAAACACCACGTCCGACGTACCTGGATTGTAGAGCAGCCGGCCCCAAATCTTGTAAAACAGCCATTGCCGCTCAAACGCATACCGCCAGTCGACTGGGCCACCGGGCGTGGTGAAGTAATCTTTAGCCGGAATGTAGGTTTCAGACCCTAAAAAATAGCCGCCCACGTAAGCCTGACTATTGGCGGCAATGTGCGCTCTGACAAAACTGGGTACGCCCCACCGCAGGCAGAAAAAATCTTCGTTTCGGGCGGTCCAGGTGATTTTGTACGACGTTGGCGTAGGGTTAAAATAGGTGTCGTATAGCTTGCCTCCGTGTACTTTTACGAGTGTTGGTGTTGAGTGGGCGTGCGACCAGTTATATTTCAAATCTGCCCAGACCGGACCTTCAATAAACGGTAAATCGCCTTCGCGCTCCACCGATTTTCGGGTTAGTTTTTCCGTGTCGACACTGGTAACGCCGAGCGAACCGGTAGTGCTCGAAAAAGGAATCCGATGAACCAACTTCGTTTTTCGATTTGCCAGCCGCATGCCTTCTATGATCGTGGCGGTCATCCAGTCTTCGCGTTGTTGCGGCGTCATTCCTCCCATGCCTTCACCCAGGGTCAGCCCAAAGCCCGTGAGGTCGGGGTATTCGTTCAGCACCTGCGTGACGCATTCCCGCGTGTAACGCTTGACAATGGCGGAGGTATCGCCATCCACGAAATGCTTGTGGTCCAGGTTGTTCAGGGCTGGGTTGGGGTTATAGGCTTTCGAGAATTCGGGACTGGTGAAGATGTTGAATGGAATCAGGTACGTGTCGATGGAACGTTCTTTGGCCATTCGGAACAGGCTTTTGAATAGCGTTTGCCATTCCGCCAGTTGCTGGTTGTTGAAGGGTGTGGCCGCCGGAAAATTCGTTGGCCTGATCATGAAGGTGTACGGGTGTAAATTCCACAAGCTTAGGGCATTGAACCGGTTTTTGACCATCATGTCCAGAAAAGCCTCCCAGTAAAGCGTATCCCGGCAGGTATCATAATGGAGGTCCAGGGCATAACTGTGGCGATAGGTATCCCATGGAAGGTCGAATTTGATGGCGCGTAGTGCATTGTGTGGGCGTTCGTTTCGAGCCTTTACCTGCTGAAGTGGAATCTTGTTTTGCAGGTCTTCAACCACCGAAAGGCATCCATATAGCAAGCCACGTGCATCACCACCTGTAATGACAATCTGATTGTTTTGTCGTGTCAGCGTGAATGCTTCTGCCCCAAGCGTAGCCACCACAGGAGCCAATCGAACGATAAAATCGCTTTTTCCGGCAGGCCCGACAATGGTGTACCGTTGGCTGTTAAGTGCCTTCGTCAGTTCGTTGATGGCGTACTTATGCTGTAGGGATTGATCGGCTTTCTCAATCAGTACACGTTGCGCCATACCGGGAAGGCAGCAACAAAAAAGGAGGAAGAGTAAGCTCAGGCGTGTTATGGACATGAATAGGAGGGGTGGAACTGGTTGGCTGTGATTTTCCAGCTAAATTGAAAAGGCACTGGATTGGTAGGTCTCCTGTATCTTTCCCGCCAAATAGTCCGCAGCTGACCATATCCTGTTTACCAGACACAAAATGGTTAGTAGCTTGTTGTTTGTATTGGCAATCTCCTCATTCTTATGCTCGAGTTACTCATTATAACCTCCGTGGTTGGCTATATCGTCTATTTACGCTACTATGCTGATCAGAAAAATAGCGCCGAGAAGCAAATGGAGCAACTCCATGAAGGAATTGAGCTTTACAAAAAAGATCAGTTTGCCGCGTCGCTGAGCTATTTTAACAAAGCGTTGAAAGAGCAGCCTAATCTGAGCGTCGCGTACCTGTATCGCGGCCGCATTTACTGTGCGCTCGACGATAAAGAAGCCGCGCTGAAAAGTCTGGAAGAAGGTAAAAGTTATGATAATACGATTGCCGATATTCATCTGGAAATTGGTCAGATACGCTACGACTATGGCGATTATCAAACGGCTTTTCAGGATTTCGATCAGGCCGTTTTTCATGGATCATCAGCCGAGGCGTATCATTGGCGGGGGGTAGCCCGGCAACAGATTAATCAGCCCGACGAAGCCGCCCTGGATTTTGCCAAAGCCGATGCTGTGCTAAAGGCACAAACAGAGCGGGGCAGACAAAAACCTGTTGTCGAAACGGCTTTTGTTAACCTAACGCTCCTGATCAATGGTGCATTTACGATAGCTAATGCGCTGTTGTTACTGTTTTTTATCAAGCAGGTGTCGGGCATTCACGGGCCTTTTTTGCAGGCGGCCTTTTCGGCAGGAGCGATTGGCTTCGCTGAGCCCCGTAAGGGCTGGATATTAGCGATTCTACAATCGGTCATACTGCTCGTAGGTTATTATGTGGTAGTTGGTCCGGCTGAGTCGAGTGTCGATCGTGAGATGGAAACATTTGGTATTTACGGTGCTGTGGCGCTCACGTTTATAGGCAGTTTCATGGGTGGCTATTTGAAGAGGGTACAGAAACGAGTCTGATTTTTTTAACCGGTTCTTGTTGATGGGGACGGAAGAACAGCCGAACTGTACTACTTTCGCCCCTCCCAAATCAACTACTCCAGGTACGTATGGCCCTTCTGACAACCGTTAAAATATCAAACGTGACTAACCTCAGCGATGCTCGCTATTGCGCGGGTATGGGCGTCGACTTACTGGGCTTTTCAATGGATAGTGCTAGCCCTGACTACGTTGACCCTGCCCGCTTTGCCGAAATGCGGGGTTGGGTAGCAGGTGTACAGATTGTCGGGGAAACAAGCAGTGCAGATCCCGAAGAAATTGAGCAACTCCTCGCCGATTACCAGCCCGATGTGTTACAGGTTGATGAAGTGGCCTGCTTGCCCTACCTCAGCACATTGGGTAAACCCCTCATACTTCGTGTCGATCTGGCAAGTGTGACGCTGGAACAACTCGATGCCGTTGCTGGCACGTCCCTGCCCGGTATTGATTACCTGTTGCTCGAAAATCAGTCGATCATTCATATCGATGAAGACCTCAAAGCTGCTCTGACGCAGGTGGCAACCCGTCATGTGGTGTTACTTGGTATTGGCTTCGAGGCACAAAACATTCAGGCGTTACTGGCCGAATTACCCATAGCCGGTATTGCGCTGACGGGTGGAAATGAAGAACGCCCCGGAAGTCGTGACTTCGGGGCGCTGATGGATATTCTGGAGATTATTGAAGTGGACTAAGAGTCTGGATAGTCGTTGAAATAAATAGCACTACTCTTTTCAACGACTTCCCAGACTTTTCTACACAATCACGATATCGTTTTTGCCTGCATCCCAGATAACACGTTTTCCAGTATGCAATGCCTTAGTAGCCATGATGTTAGCTACTGAGTGGTTAAAGCCTACGCGGGCGGGAGCATTGGGCTCTTTCCGGCTGCGCACACAGTCCATCCAGTTTTTCATGTGCATCGACGTCATCGGATCACCACCGGTATTGGCGCTGGTTTCAATCTTCGGGCCGGTGGCGAGTGTTTGCGAGGCGAGCAGGTTAGGCTGCATACCCATATCGCGGGCGTGATTGGCTTGTAAACCTCCTTCCGAGGTGATCTTGTTGGTGTCGAGGTTGATCATGCCACCGTTCGAGTAATAGTATTCTTTGGTGCCGCCTGCTTCGTTGTGCATCCGTGACGAGTACATCACCTGGAAACCTTTGGTTTTATCATTGTCGGGGCCGTAATCAAACACTGCCGTGAACGTATCGGCGTTTACACGACCATCTTTCCAGACATATACACCGCCGTTGGCCACTACCGACCGGGGGTGATCGAAGCCGCTGAACCAGTGAACCGTATCAATCTGGTGCGACATCCACTGACCGGGAATACCTGACGAATAGGGGTAAAAAAGACGGTATTCCAGGTATTTACGCGGATCCCAGGCTTCGGCGGGTCTGTTCAGTAAAAAGCGCTTCCAGTCGGTGTCTTCCTGACGAATCTCTGACACCAACTTGGGGCGGCGCCAGCGACCGGGCTGATTGACGTTCCAGGTCATTTCAACCATCGATACATCGCCGAATTTACCCGAGCGGATATAGTCATTTGCCGCGTGGTAGTTGGGAGCTGAACGACGCTGTGAACCTACCTGAACAATTTTCTTCGATTTTTCAACGGCTTTCAACGCTTTGCGCGCATCCTCCATCGACTCGGCAAATGGCTTTTCAACGTACACGTCCCGCCCCGACTCTACGGCATCGGCGCAGTGAATGGCGTGCTGGAAATCGGCGGTACTGATAATTACCGCGTCGATGTCTTTCCGGTCAAGGAGTTCGTCATTGTTGCGGCACATGGCGAAGTTGTTGGCGTCGGCCCAGCCTTTGCCGGTCAGAAATGATTTGGCTTCGTCGCGGCGGCGGTTCCAGAGATCAGATACTCCTACGAACGAGAAGTTCATTTCTTTGGAATGGTCCATGAATGCCGGCGCCAGCGACTGACGGAACCGGTCTGAGAAACCAATTACGCCGACCCGAACCCGCTCATTCGAGCCCAGAATTCGCCCGTAGCTGCTGGCCGAGAAGCTCATGCCTAAGCCAGCTAAAGCCGATGTTTTCAAAAAGTCACGTCTGTTATGCATAAGTTATTCCTTGTTTAAAGCGGAAACTTCAGGGTTTGAGTAATGTAATCTTTGTTGGTTTGGGCGCATTGCAGTGCGGTACGCCCCGGATCAGGTACGCCGTCTAACTCGACAATTCCCCATCCATTGAACTTAATGGTTTTCAGAGCCTTAAATACAGCAGGTACGTTCACGTTTCCCCGACCAAGTTCCACAAACTTGTAGGCGTTGCCCGGCCGGTCGGGTACAGGCGACATGGTGTCTTTCAGGTGCAGTGAATGAATGATATCGCTGTATTGCACTACGGCTTTTTCGGGTTGGCCGCCGCCTTGCTGAAAATGAGCAATGTCGAGTAGTAACCGTACGGCTTTGGGGTTCATGGCCTGCACAATAACGTCTACTTCGGCTGGTGTTTCGCCCAACTGATGCATGTGGTTGTGATAGACTGCCTGCACGCCTAAATCAGCGGTTTGCTTGCCTATTTCGTTCATTACTGTAGCCAGCCGTTTCAACTCCTCGGTGGTTGGAAGCCGATCTTTGGGCCGGGCCGAGTTGGTTAGTTGAATGGCCGAACCACCGAGGGCTTTCACGAAACTGGCGTGCGCCACATGCTGATCAACGGTGCTTTGGAATTTTGCCGGATCGATCTCCACATTCCCGCTCGAAAACATAGCTAGCTGCAAGCCATTCTGATCGAGTAGCGCTTTCAGTTCAGAGGGTTTAGCCCGATAAGGACCAAATGCATTGGCCCGTAGTTGAATACCCTTGAAGCCGGTTGAGGAAATATCGGTAATAGCCTGAGCATCGTTACCGCCCCAGGTAATAGCCGAGTAAGCAATACGAAGTCCTGATTTAGGCGGAGAGCCGGCCAGGCTGGCAGAGCCGGTAGCCAGAACCAGTGCCGATGCACCGGCCGCCTGTAGAAACTGTCGACGGCTGAGGCTAACCTGCTCGTCGGTGTCAGAAAGAACCAGACGCTCACGTGTATGAGCGCCCTGACGGGTTAGCAGTGAATGGAATAGCTGATGCTTCATGTAGAGCCAAAGTAGCAATACAAGGCTTTCTACTAAACAGCTTTGAATTCGACAGAAAACAAAAAGCCCGCTCACCAGTAGCAGTAAGCGGGCTTTAAAGAAGGTGAATCGTTACTTGGTTATCACCTTGATATTGATCTTTTTCTGGGGTTGTTTGCCAAGCTCTCCCACTTTCACGCCGGTGCCTAACCCGATGGCATCGACGCGCAGGTAGTTGATACCAGACCCAACCAACTGTTGCTTAATCGCATTGACGCGCTTGAAAGAAAGCATTTTATTGGTGAGCCCAGCCGCTGGGCCAGGAGCATCGTTGGCGTATCCCTGTAACTGGATTTGTAGAGTAGGTCGGGCCTTCAGCAGGGCGATCAGTTCGTTTATTTGCCCCTGCGAAGTAGGAGTCATGCTTAGTGATGCGGGCTGAAACGTAACGCTCGTGAGTCCAAAGACACGCCCTTTAGGCTGTGCAGGATCGTTCAGGTACGTTGTCATTGCGGTGTTGAATGCCGCATCTGTTGTGGTGGGGGTGCCAATGCCGGTGGCTGTGGTGGCCGATGAAGCCGTGGCTGGCGCAGGCCGGTTTATGACGGTATCGACTGGTACAGCCAGTGATCGGGCTACCGTGTCAGACTGGGCCGAATCGCCGAGAACGGATGAACTCTCGCCGGTTGAAGAGGATGAATCAGACGAGAAATAATTCTTGCTGTTTTGCCAGATCAGATAGCCTCCAAAACCAATGACGGCTACGATAACCGCACCAATCAGCCATTTGCCAGCCGATCCTTCCGATTCTGTATCGGGGACTGGCTCAAAGGATACTGTTGATGTAGGAACAGGCCTGATGGGTGATCCGCTGCTGCTTCGGGGGGGAAGCGATTGGGCTGTACGTTTGGCGGGGGCGGCTACGCCAGCTACTATCTGCTGAATGCCTACTTTTTCGACCAGTTGCGGAAACAGTTTTTCTGGTACGGCATTGATAAACGCTTCACGCTGGTCAAAAAGTGAAGCGGCCAGCCCGTCGGCGTCTAGCTTTTTTTCTTTTACCTGCCGTCCCAGCACGTCGAGCACAACACCGGCGGTGAGACCAAGCAACGAGATAGCCGACGAATTTCTAATGCCGGCATAGCTGGAGATCATACCGGCAATAGAGCTTTTCATAGCAGGCAGTAATCGGCTTATCGCTTCATTGCCGGTCGTGATCACCGCATGGGTCTGCGTCGCATCTTTCAGAACGCTGTTCAAATTGGCGGTGAGTGAACCATCGTAGCCACTTTTCTGGAGTTGGCTAAAAAGTTGATTAACACCAATTTCGGTAGTGGTCCGTTTTAAGAGGCCACCAAAAACAGTATGCACCAAGCCTTCGACGGCCTTTGTGGTTTTTTCCGCAGGCTCATCCTCGTACAAGGCAATCTTGGCCAGTACCTCAGGGGTAAGCACTTCGTTAAACGCACCAAATAATGTCATGATGATAGGTCAGTATACAGTGACTATACGAAGGCCCACTTGCCAGGGCTATTTCGTTAGTTTTGTTGATGTCGGTGGATGGGTTACTGCTGAATGTAAGGGCATGATTAGCGGACTTGGAAGTCCTGAATATTACACGCCACTCCATACATCTTGTCCCAAAATTAAACACACTTTTCCAATGCTTACCACTCAATCATTTATAAATGTTGGGTTACTGCCTTTTCTGCAACTGAATCAGGGCTTGTTGATAGTCGTCGTCTACCGCTCGGAGCCGCTGTTGACAAAAAGCGATCAGTTCAGTAGCCTGCCGAATCCGGCCTGGTAATTCGTCGAGTGGTACAGCTTCGTTCTCTATCTCGTCAACGAGCGAAGTCAGTTGTTCGTATGCTTCCTGGTATGTCATTTCAGTTGTCAGTTAGTAGTGATCAATGAACAATTATCAGTTATCAGTTATCAGCGCTGCCTGGGTACGCTATGCTATACGCGGGAGAGGTTCCTGAGCGGAGCCATTGTTCATTGTTCATTGTTCATTGTTCATTGATAACTGATAACTGAACAGTTCCGTCGGCAAATTGGGCTTGTACCTCGTCGCCCGGGTTGAAGGCATCGGCACGGGTCAGGATCTGCCCGTTTCGGCTGAGCATGGCGTAGCCACGGCGTAGTACGTTGACAGGGTCGAGGTGGCGGACCGTGGTGGTTTTTTCGGTAAGCTCGGTATGTCGGTTGCGCAGGTACGTCTGAGTGCCATATCGAAACCGGTCGGTCAGCATATCTACCTCTTCGCGGGCGTTCTGCATGGCTACCCGACTGGCCTCTGCCACGCGGTACGCCATTTGCAGGCAGTTTTCTTCAAACAATCGGTTGTGTTCGATCAGAAAAACGGCGGCTTTGGTGGGTGTTTTTACGCTCTGGTGACACAGCATATCGGTGATGCTGACGTTGCGGTCGTGGCCAATACCGGCCAGAATGGGGTAGGGGCAACTGGCAACGGCAACCCCCATACGTAGCGTGTCGAACGCGCCGAAATCGAGCTGCGAACCGCCACCCCGCACAATCACAACGGCATCGTAGGGCACCTCGCACCGAATAATCTCGTCTAGTTGCGCGCAAATGGCCTTATCCGCGCCCTGCCCCTGAACCTGGGTTAGGTATTCGTCGACAAAGAAGTGATAGCCCCAGGGGTTGTTGGCCAGTTCCTGCCGAAAGTCGCGCCAACCGTCGGAATTTGGGGCGGTGATCAGGGCAATGCGCTGCATAACCGAAGGCCGGTCGAGCATCTGGTTGCTGGTGATATACTGCCCCTGATCCATCCAGACGTACTGCGAATGTTCCCGAACGAGCGTGTCGAGCACTGCCTGCCGCTCGCGTTCGATGTTCCCCAGCGTGTAGGCATGGTCGATCTGGTGAATCTCCAGCCGCATGCCATAAACGGGGCTGTAGGTAACCGATACCAGCATCAGCAGTTGAATGTTGCGGGCAAAGGCAACGCCGGTAGCCGACTCAAACGCGCGAAGAATGGGGTAATTCTTTCGCCAGATAACGGCGTCGAGCTTGGCTACGGTCTGGTTGCCTTCCCGTTCTACCAGACCCAAAAAGCAATACTGCCGGTCGGGGTAGTTTTTGATATCGCTGGTTTCGGCCAAAACCCACATGGCTTTGCCGCCGAAATTTTCTTCCAGCACAGCCTCAATCGTGTAGGCAAGGTCAGATAAGCGAATGGGAGACATAGGAAGTGAGTATTACGCTTCGTTGTCATTTGCCTACGGCGTCATTAGGTGGTCATTCATTCTCAATCGTCGTATTAATACAATGAATGGCCACCTAATGTCGCCGTAGGCAAATGACAGCGAAACAAAATGACTTTTACATCAGCAGCATCCGCCGCCGTCGTAAAAGTACGTCGAGGGAGAGATGAAAATATCATCGCGGCCCAATGCAGCTAAAGCGCCTGCTGTTTTATCGCAAACGGCCAATGGTTGATTAGGCAACAGCACGTGACCTTTGTGATCATCGAAATGGTCATTATCGCCGTAATAAATGGCGGTGCGGCCGGTGAAAATACACGGTCCGTCGGCGGGCATCGGGTCTTTGATGGCGCACACTTCCACGCTTTCGATGTAGATCAGTTCGTCGGTAGCATACTGGTTTGGCGATAATACGCGGTAAGCCCGTTTGGCACGTACCTCAACCGTACCGAAGCCTACGCTGGTGATTACGTCCAGATAATCTTTCAGCGGTAATGAACCCGTGAGACAAAGCGCACGCAGCCGGTCATCGTTGCGCAGGGCTTCCGACATGGGTTGCTCGCAGGTAGGGTCTGACATCACCAGCCGACCATGCGGTTTCAATACCCGGTACACTTCTTCGAGGGCAACGCGCAGGTCGTCGGCTTTGAAAATATTGAACAGGCAATTCTGCGCCGCCACGTCTACGCTGCTATCGTCGACGGGTAAGGCCAGAGCGCTGCCTTTGCGAATGTCCATAAACTCGCGGCGGAACCAGTCATTTTGAGCCTCGGCCTCCAGCAGGTTATCCTGGCAGGCAACCAGCATCTCATCAACGATATCAACGCCGATAATAGCCCCCGGCCGACGGCTGAAGTAGGCGAATTGGAGTAATTCCATGCCGCCCCCGATGCCGACGTATAACACGGTTGGCTCGTTGACCAGATCGCGCGGGTTCACGGTGCTGCCACAGCCGTAGTTCATCTCGAGCATGCGCTTCGGAATGCTTAGGCCGGGTAACTGCCAAACAGGATTGGTGGTGCAACATAGGCCAACATCAGGTGTTTCAGCAGCCTGTTTATACACGTCAACGGTAGCGTTGAGGTAGGACATTATAAAAGTTTGTGGTTTGTGGTTCGTAGTTTGTTGTTGCTCTGCTAAGGGACGAATCGTGGATCAGCAGCGCAACAATTAACTACAAACCACAAACCACAAACTCAACTGGCCGTCGCTCCTCCACAACTCGACCCGGCTCCGGCGGTGCAGGCGTAGCAGTGTTCATTGATAATGATGCTTCGCTGGTTGAGTGCTTCGGCGTCGAAATCGCGGATGTGGGTGATTGGACTGGCTACGTTGAGGTCGAGCATCTGGTTGAAGTCGCAATCGTAGAGTTGACCGTCCCAGCCGATCGAAATGGTGTTGCGGCACATCACGCCCGCCGCCGCCGATGGGTTGAACGCATTGACCAGCTTTTCCATATAGCCTTCGTAGTTACCCGACGAAATCAGGTAATCCAGGTAGCGGCTCACAGGTACGTTGGTGATGGCGTAGAGGTCGTTGAAAACCAGGCCAAATTCATCGGCCAGAACGCGCTTGAACTGGCGTTTCAAACCTGCCTGATCGCCGGGTAAAAAGGCACCGTTGGGGTTGTAGACCAGATTCAGCAAAAGCCCTGACCCTTCCTGCCCGTAGCCTACATCGTTGAGCATTTTCATGGCCCGGATCGAATCGGCGAATACCCCTTTTCCGCGTTGACGATCAGTTTTGTCGGCGTTATAAAAAGGCAGCGAACTCACGACTTCGATCTGGTTTGCCCGGAAAAACTCGGGCAGGTCGTGGTATTTTGGGTTGGCAACGATAATGGTCAGGTTGCAACGCACAATCACGTGTCGGCCCAGTTTGGTCAGTTCTTCGACAAACCACCGAAAATCGGGATTCATCTCTGGTGCACCACCCGTCAGGTCAACCGTTGGAATGGTCGTTTTTGCCAGCGCGTCGAGGCATTGCTGCATCGTTTCGCGGGTCATGATCTCCTTCCGATCCGGCCCGGCATCAACGTGGCAATGGCGGCAAACCTGATTGCACATCTTGCCCACGTTCACCTGAAAAATCTCGATTTGAGTCGGTTTCAGAGGGAACAGGCCAATGGTGTCGAGTTTGTGGTGAAACGGAGAGAGGCCCAGCTTACTGAACGTGTCGTTCTCAATAAAGTCGAGTTGAGCCGCTGAACTGGCCAGCACATGCCCGGAGGCTTTTAATGATTTCATAGGGAAGAAAAACGGGTTCAACTAAAGACGTTGAGCGGTTAAACCCCATGCCTCACATACTCAATTCTTTAGCTTTGTTCATCATCTGAACGCCATGAACGAGTGTTGCGCCACCCCGAATAGCGGCGGCTACGTGTACGGCTTCCATCATTTCCTGCTCAGAACAGCCCTTCTCGAGTGTATCGCTTGTGTAGGCATCAATGCAGTAGGGACATTGAACCGTATGCGAAACGGCCAAGGCGATCAATGATTTTTCACGGGCGGTTAGGGCTCCTTCGGCGAAAACGGCACCGTAATAGGCAAAAAACTTGTCGGCAAATTCCTTTTGAAACTCGCCAATCTGGCCAAACTTCTTAAGATCGGCGGGGTCGTAATACGTCTGCATGGTCAGGTTTTTAAGAATATACGTGAGAAAGCTACTTTGTAGATGTAACGTATGAGTTAACGAATGTAGCCTTACTTGAATTGTTAACACGTAGCGCCCATTCGTTAATTCATTCCATCAAAGCCCTTCGAATTGCCGGAGGAAACGGACGTCATTTTCAAAGTACAGGCGCAGGTCACGTACCTGGTATTTCAGCATTGTGATGCGTTCGATGCCCATACCGAAGGCAAAACCAGTGTACTCATTGGGGTCTATGCCGCAGTTTTCGAGCACGTTGGGGTCAACCATGCCTGACCCCGCAATCTCGACCCAACCGGTGTGTTTGCAGACGTTGCAACCGCTGCCGCCGCAGATCTGGCACGAAATGTCGATCTCGGCGCTGGGTTCGGTAAACGGGAAATACGACGGACGGAAACGGATCTTGGTGTCTTTCGTAAACAGCTCTTTCACAAAGTGATACAGCGTGTCTTTTAGGTCTTTGAAGCCAACATTCCGGTCAATGTAAATACCTTCAACCTGATGAAACTGGCAGTGTGCCCGCGCCGAAATAGCTTCGTTACGATACACCCGCCCCGGCATGATTGACCGGATAGGTTGAAATTGACCGCCATTGATGGTGCGCACGTGCTCCATTAACCGAATCTGCACGTTCGAGGTGTGGGTACGTAGCAGCATATCGTCGGCCACAGCCCCGCCTGATTTCTGCACGAAAAACGTATCCTGCATTTCACGGGCCGGGTGGTTATCGGCGAAGTTCAGCGCCCCAAAATTGTACCAGTCCGATTCGATTTCCGGGCCGTCGGACACGTTGAAACCGATGCGCTCGAAGATCTGGATGATGCGTTGGCGAACTATGCTCAGTGGGTGTTGCGTGCCGGTCAGGTTCGGAATAACGGGCAGTGTGAGGTCAACGGCGGGTTGTGATCCTGCCTGTTGCTGTTGGGCCTCCACCTGCTCCTGAAAAGCGGTAAAACGCTCCTGAGCCAGGTTCTTGAGACCATTTAGCTGTTGTCCCAATGCCCGACGCTCATCGGCCGCGGCCGTTTTTAGTCCGTCGAAGAGTTCGGTTACCGCTCCTTTTTTGCTCAGGAAGCGCAGCCTGTACTGCTCGAGTTCATCTTTAGTCGTTACGGTCGCCTGTTCAATTTCGGCGTATAGCTGGGCAATGTGTTCGGTCATGGAAGAAAGAAGTTCAATGTTCAAGGTTTAACGTCTAGGCGACCCCGTCTAAAGTTGCGCCGACTTCGGCGTACCAGAGCAGAGTAACTTTAGACGGGGTCGCCTAGACGTTGAACCTTAAACATTGAACGTTAATTTAACAACAAAGATAACCCCTACGGATAAAGCAAATACGTTTTGCGAAGCTGTTTATAGCTGGTAAGGGCGGGTTCCCACGATTGACGGATGGCTTTTTCGGAAACGCCCGCCGTGATCTGTTTACGAATTTGGTCAGTGCCGGCTAGTTTGTCGATGAAGTTTCCCGCCAGGAAGAACTTGCTTTTGTCGGGCGTTTTCTTGTAAAAATCGAGCAGGTACGTGAGTGAAAAACCCAGTTTTTGAGCGTCGATTTTGGTCAGGTCTAGTCCGTAGCACAACTTGCCCTCGTTGGGTGGGTTCATGGCACCCGGCTTATCAACGGGCGTAAATGTGTATGTTTTGCCCGAAGTGGCTCCCAGGTACGTTGGTGAGCCAATCACCTGAAATTGGTTGTCGGTACCACGCCCAACGCTTACTATGGTGCCCTCAAAAAAGCAGAGCGACGGGTACAGCAAAATCGACTGACGGTTGGGCAGGTTTGGCGAGGGGGCAATGGGTAGCGTGTAGGGCGTCTGGTGCGTGTAGTTCTTCACCGGTACCACAGTCAGCGTGCAGGTACGTCCCCCGGCCAGCCATTTTTCGCCGTTGATCATCCGGGCCAATTCGCCAACGGTCAGGCCGTGCACAATCGGAATCGGGTGCATGCCTACGAACGATTTAAACGCCGGGTCGAGCACGGGGCCGTCGATGTAGTGACCGTTGGGGTTTGGGCGGTCGAGCACAATCAGCGTTTTTTTTGCTTCGGCGCAGGCTTCCATCACATAATGCAGCGTGCTGATGTAGGTGTAAAAGCGGGTGCCCACATCCTGAATATCGAAGATCAGTACGTCCAGCGAGTCGAGCATGGCCTGACTGGGCTTGTAATCTTTTCCGTAGAGCGACACAATGCTGATGCCTGTCTTGGGGTCTTTCGCATTACTGATTTTTTCGCCCGCGCTCGCTGTTCCCCGAAAACCGTGCTCGGGCGCAAAAATGGTGCGAATGTCTACGCCCAGCGCCTTCAGGCTATCCACCACGTGTGTCTTGCGGATGGTCGATGTCTGGTTAACGATCATGCCCACCCGTTTGCCGGTCAATGAGCCCAGATAAAGTTGGGTTTGCTCAGCCCCCGGTTGTAACGGCTTTTTCTGCGCCAGAACGGGCAGTGAGAGGAACAGGAAAAAGAGGATGTATTTCATATGGGGAAAAGTTTGTGGTTTGTAGTCCGTTGTTTGTGGTTGTGCGTTGCTACTCCACGATTCACTCCTCAGCAGCGCAACCACAAACCACAAACCACAGACTACAAACTACAAACCCTACACTGGTAATCGAATGATAAATGTGGTTTGTTCGCCGGGGGTGGTTTCTACGTCGAGCGTGCCGCCATGGCCTTTGGTAATGATGTCGAAGCTGAGGCTGAGGCCTAGACCGGTGCCTTCGCCGGTGGGTTTTGTGGTGAAAAACGGCTGGAATATTTTGCGTTGTAACTCCTCCGGAATGCCGTTGCCGTTGTCCTGAATGCGTAGTTCAATGCCATCGGCATGCTGTTTGGTTACGAACCAGACCGTGGGGAAATAACCCGTGGGATTTGCCTTTGCTTTTTCGCGAACGGCATAGAAGGCGTTATTGAACAGGTTCAGTAATACCCGCCCTACATCCTGACTAACCACCATGACCGGTTCGAGCAGCGGGTCGAGGCTAGTGTGGAGGGTGGCGTTGAAGGCTTTGTCTTTGGCGCGCAGACCGTGGTAGCTCAGCCGCAGGTATTCATCGCCGAGGGCGTTTAGGTCGGTTTGTTCTTTGTCTCCGTTGGTAGCGCGTGAATGTTGCAGCATACCCTTCACAATGCTGGCTGCCCGTTGCCCGTGGTGGCTTATTTTGCTGACGTTCTGGTGTACGTCGCCCAGGAGTTCGGCTTCCAGTTCAAGGTCACGCTCCTCGTTGGGGCGAGCCTGTTCCTGCTTCAGTTCGTCGAGCAGTTCGGTAGACACTTCGGCGAAATTATTGACGAAGTTGAGTGGGTTCTGAATCTCGTGGGCAATACCAGCCGTTAGTTCGCCCAGTGAAGCCATTTTTTCGCGCTGAACCAACTGCGTTTGGGTTTCGCGCAGGTTCTGCAGCGACTGATTCAGCTTGGCTGTACGCCGCGCTACCTGCTGTTCCAGCAACTCTTTTTGTTGCGTTAGGATGCTTTCTTTCTCCGTAGAAAGTTTTTCAACTTCGGCTAGTCTGCTCTGGAGGGCGTCGTTTGTCTGATCGTGTTCTTTCGCCAGCAGAATAGCCAGCACCGTTGGGATCGAAATAGACATGATAGTGCCAAAAATCAGGAGGATATTTCCGTCGGGAATAATCTTCTTCATCGAGAGGATACCCACGATACCGAAACCAACAATAAGCACCACGATTAAAACAGAAACGCTGATCAGGACCAAAACGGCATTATATCGTTTATCCCGAATAGCAATCAGGGTAATTCTGAACCCGTCGAGGAAGAGTAAGAACGAGGCACTGCCCCGTATAAACCCAAGCGCTACGGTAACCCAGCGGATTTGCATGGGTACGTAGGTAATCAGGGCTGTGAACAGCGCGAAGCCCGCCAGTAAGCCGAAAATGAGCCCTCGTTTTTGTTGCAGGTAGCTGTAATAGGTGGCCAGCAGCATCACGGCGAAACCGGTACTGAGCAAGGTGCCCAGGTAGTCTGCCCAACTGGCCAGGGTTAGGCTATATACATAGTTAGGCAGGTCATTGGCAATGGTTCCCAAACAGAACAGGAACATGGTTGTGCCAAAAATGAGGTTGATCGATTGGCGGCGGTAGATATAGTAGAGGAAATGAATGGCAGCCAGCATCAAAAACATGCCCAGCGTCAGGTAAGCCTGTAATGAACTGCTATGTATGTTGTCGGCAATAGAAACGGCGAAACCCGTGGGCGACTCGAATTCGATACTGAATACGGGTTGTTTTTCGATGTACTGGGGCACGTACCATGGGTTTGGGTACGTGGCAAAACGCACGGCCAGTACATGAGGGCCAGCGGGTAAGGCGGGGAAAGTGTACATTTCGCCCCGTACCCGCTTGTGTTTCACCGTATTTTTGGCCGACGTGCCCACTACCCCCAGTTTAGTAAAGGGTTTCCCGTCGATGTACAATTCGGCTGCTCCGTTCTGGAAAACGAATAACGGCAGCGGTCTATTCGCCACCGATGAATCGAGGTCGATAGTGAGTCGAAACCAACTGATACCGGCCTTGGCAACCTGAGGCAATCGGTCAATAGATCGGGTGGTTTTTACGGTATCCCAGCGGCTGTCATCAAAGGTTGGGGCAGCCCAGGCCGGATTGTCGCCCGCGTGCCAGCGGAAAGCTACCCTTGGCGTGAGTGACCCGGTGGGTACGCTGTCTATCCTAAATCGCCCCGGCTGAGCTAATCCTGAATAGTTCAGGGCAACAAGTAGTACTAGAAGTAGAGCAATGCGCATAGGGATAGCCGTGGTGGTGTTCGACCGCAAATTACACCAGTACACCAAGTTTTGAAATGGTCTCCTCAAACAACATTACATCGTCGTCGGTCAGGTCCAGGTGCGTTACGAAGCGGACTAACTGGGGGCCGAACGTGACAGCCAGTATGCCATGCTCTTTCAGTTTGGCCACATAGTCGGTGTTGGTTATGCCATCGGCAAGCCGCACAATGACGATGTTGGTTTCAACGGGCAGTAATTCGGCTACTTCGGGTTGATTGACCAGAATCTGCCCAATCTGCCGGGCGCGCGAATGATCAATTTTCAGTCGTTCCACATGATGATCGAGGGCGTATATACCGGCGGCGGCCAAAAAGCCAGCCTGTCGCCAGCCGCCGCCCATCAGTTTGCGAAATCGCCTTGCCTGCGCAATGAACGTACCTGACCCCAGTAACAATGATCCCACCGGACACCCCAGCCCTTTCGACAGGCAGATGCTGATGGAATCGAACAGGCGGCCGTAGGCTTCGGGGGCGTCACCGGTTTCGACCAGCGCGTTGAATAACCGGGCACCGTCGAGGTGAAGGGCTAAACCGTGTTCCTGGCAAAGCTGCTGAATAGCGGCTAGTTCAGGCAGGGTATAATAGCAACCACCGCCTTTGTTGATCGTGTTTTCGAGCGTCACCAGTCGCGACACGGGTCGATGTACATCGGTGGGGTTATTAATGGCCGGGAGGATCAGTTCGGGTGTCAGCTTGCCGCGTTTTCCCGGTAGTAGCGCCACCGAAGCCATGGCGTTTACCGCAATGCCACCACCTTCATACAGATACACGTGCGAAATCTGGTCGCAAATGACCTCGTCGCCGGGCCGAACATGGGTACGTATGGCCAGTTGGTTGGTCATCGTGCCCGATGGGCAGAAAAGGGCCGCTTCCATGCCGAAGTGATGCGCCGCTTTCTGTTCGAGGGCATTCACGGTGGGGTCTTCACCAAACACATCATCGCCAACCGGAGCAGCCATCATGGCAGCCAGCATAGCGGGAGTGGGGCGGGTAACGGTATCGCTGCGGAGATCAATCATAAACGTTTTCTAGAACGGGTTAAAGACAGAATAGGGTGTCTGGAATTTACCGGGCGGCTTCCATCATCGACACCACCAATTGGGCTGAGTTACGGGCGGCAATGCCCAGAAACGTGCGCATATCGGCGCGGGCCGAACTGTTGGCCTTATCGCTGAGGCTACGAATAACCAGACAGGGAATGCCTTGTTGATAGCAGATCTGAGCCACAGAGGCGCCTTCCATTTCGGTAGCATCGGCCTGATGGTCGGTTCTCAGTTGGTCTACCCGTTGTTGCGAATTCACAAACTCGTCGCCAGTGACAATGCGGCCGGCCACGGCAATCGGGCCGCGCGGAAGGCCCGGAATAGCCTCGAACCGGCTGGCCTTGGCCGTTTTCAGCGCCAGTGTAAACAGGGTTGAGTCACCGGGGAAATAGCTGGGGTTCAACTCGCCGGTCAGCAGGTTTCGGGTTTGGTTGGTTGGCTTGCTCTCAAACGTGGTCCAGCGGTAATCATGGTAACCCGTTTCGCGCCCAACTACCAGGTCGCCGGGTTGCAGGTCGGGACTTACGCCGCCCGCTATGCCCGTGAAAATAACCTGTTTGGGTTTGAAGTAGGCCAGCGTGAAGGCCGTTGTCATGGAGGCGTTTGTTTTGCCAATTCCGGTCAGGGCTACTACTACCTGCTGCGTACCGAGGCGACCCGTAACAAAGCGAATCCCGTTTTTCGTGATCACAACCGGGTTCTGCAGCTTTTTTTCAACCAACTCCACTTCGGGTCCAAACGCCCCCAACAAAGCGGTTATCGGCTCGGGTTGATACGCCTGTGCCCAACTGATCTGGGTGGTGAAAAAGAAAGCAATGGCAAAGAAGAGACGCATTGTGTGTGTATTAAACGTTGACTGAAGTGGTTAAAGAGGAGCCCCGTGAAGGCTGTTTAGTTGACACCGACGAAGCTTTCGAAGTTATCGCGATGAACAATGTCCATGCGTGCAGGTGAATAGGTTTCCTGGAAAGGTTTGGCAAATCGGACTTTCGCATTGGGGTTCCACTTAAATTCCCAGGCACTGATCGCCCCATCTTGTTCTTCAAGGTAATCTATTTCCTGTTGTTGATGGGTACGCCAAAAGTAAGTGCGCGCCCACTGTCCATGATAATGCAACACTTTTTGCCGTTCACTGATCAGAAAGTTTTCCCACAATGCGCCTATGTCCGTGCGTAAGGCCAACGGTTTAAAATCGGCCAGGATGGCGTTTCGGATCCCGTTGTCGTAAAAATATATCTTTCGACTGCTGCTGATCTCATGCCGAAGGTTGCGGCTGAATGGTTGTAAGCGGAAGATAATGAAGGCCTTTTCGAGCAGGTTAATATAACTCTCAACGGTAGCCCGGTCGATTTGAATGGTGCGGGCCAGCTCGTTATACGATACTTCAGAGCCTACCTGTAACGCCAGAGCAACCAGTAGTTTGTCCAGTAATTCAGGGCGTCTGATGCCGCCAAATGTTAGTAAGTCTTTGTAGAGATAGCTGCTGCTTAGCTGTTGCAAAATGATACGCTCATCGCCAACGCTAGTGACCACATCTGGATAAAAGCCATACAACAACCGGGTTTCCAGTTGCTGACGAGCTGCCAGGAAGCCTACATGACCAACTAGTTCCTGCCAGGAAATAGGGTAGAGGTGAAAGTCAAATTTTCGTCCCGTGAGGGGTTCGTTTATTTCGCTGGCCAGGTCAAGCGCCGATGATCCGCTGACAAGCAGACGTACCTCTGGTAATTGATCGGTTATGAGTTTTAGTGTCAAACCAACATTTTTGATCCGCTGCGCTTCGTCGACAAACACCGTTTTGTGCGCGCCAATGAGTTGCCGTAACCGAGTCAGGCTGGTATTTTCGAGCAAAGCCCGAACTTCAGCTTCATCGGCGTTGAGCAGTAGATAGTTGCCCTCTTCAGAACATAGCTTGTGCAGTAAGGTTGTTTTGCCTACCTGACGTGGTCCGGTTACCACTAGTGCTTTGCCCGAGTGCCAGCGCGCGCGAAGCTGTTTCTCCAGTACCCGCTTTATCATATCTATAATTTGGGGATCGTAATCTACGAATTTACTATAATTTGTTGATTACGATCCCCAAATTATGGGCTTTCGTCTTTTCTAATCGAAAAGTAGCCAGTCGACGCCGAAGCCGAAGCCACGCTGTAGTTGCAGAAAACCGGGCGAGACAAAGTAACCGGGCTGGAACAGGCCCTGATTGACGTGGCTGAATTTCAGGAAGAAACGTACCCGGTTCACGCGCATGTTGGCAAAAGCATCGGCTAGAAGCGCTCCCTCTACCAGTTGTCTGTCCTGCAAATAATACTGCTGACTAACGGGTGAATAGGCATCGCCATAAAACGCCGATTTATAGTGCAATTCAAGCCCGGTTTGAATGTGCAGCACTTTGGCGTAAATGAAATCGTATTGAATTCGGCCATTGGCAAAAAAAGTCGGAATCCGTAAAACGTCATCCCCGGCGTTGAGTGGGGTATAATAAAGTTGTGTACTAGCCCTGAAACGGGCGCGGGTGTATGTTGCATTCAGGCCAACGCGGAACATGGTAAACGCCGTGGATAACTGAGCGGGTTCGGCCTGCTGGTTGAAATACACGTAGTTGTTGAGTAACCACAAATCGGCACCGGGCGAAACCGTCCAGTCTTTGTATTTTACGTTCAGCGTACCGTACGCGTGTTGGGTGCCGCGCAAGCCAAACTGATTCAGGTTATTCCATTGGTAATGATTGCTGTTGAACCGCTGTGAAATCAGGGTAGGCTGAGCCAGCATGGTGGTGAAGCCGGCGGTAAACAAACGACTTTCGAGCTGGGCGTTGAGCCGGAATGCGCCGGTGCCCACCAGGTATTCGGCCTCGCCGGTAAGGCGCGACAGGCTGTCGGGGAAGTAATAGCCCAGCCAGCCACCTACGTAGTTTTCAAAACCCGACGAATTATACTGATTAAGGTTTCTCTGACCCTCGCCACTGATCGCGGTTGTCGATGTCAGGTTGAAATCGGTTTGTTGACTGAAGATCCGTTGTCGGTAAAAAAGCCGGTAATTGTAGGCCGATTTCCCCCGGTTATAAATGCCTTTTACACCAAACGTATTGTCGATAGACCGCCAATACACGTCTTGCTGGGTACGTGACGAATCGTTGAGAATACGCGGGTAAAAGTTGGAAAACTGCTGATTAGCCAGTAGTGCTTCGTCTTCGAAATTATTGATATTAGTTTGATAATCAAGCTTATGGAAGAACTGTATGCCGTCGGCAGGTACGTATTGATGATACACATGAACGTTGGTGCGGCGTTCCCAGCCCAAGGTACTGGCCAGGCGGGCCTGCCCTTCGTAATCAATAGCCAGGGTATCGCCATTGACGAGGCTGAACACGTTACCACCCTGCTCGGGCAGGCTGTGGTTCATGTGATTAACGTGGGCCAGCAGGGTGTACCGGTCGTCTTTTGTACGATAGTTGCCATGCAACAACAGGCCCCAGTTCTGAGCTAGTAAGCGTTCGGTTTGGGTGCGGGCCGCGCTTAAGCCGAATTGCCTTTCTGAGGTGAAGCGCTGCACGTTGAATCCGACGTTGAGGCGCGGATTTATATTTTGGTTGAAGTCGAAATTAAGCACGTTCTGACTGCGGGGGCCCAGCACCAGATACATGTTGGTAAATGGCGATTTGGTGTCATAGTAACGTACCTGACTGGTCTGATAGCCATAGGGCGAAAACACGTAATAGCCCTGCTGTTCACCAATCTGGTTAGGCGTCTCATAGAAAACCGGCCGTAGCGGCGACCCAAGGTTACCGAGGTCGGTGTAGCGGTTATCGTTTCGTTTGGTAAACTCAAATTGATGAGAGCCGATCAGAGAAGTGTCGGTCAGATACAGTCTTTTCCGGTTGTTGAATACGTCGCTTTCCAGAAAAAATTTAGCGGTAGTTGGCCCGTAAATCACCTTCGTCGAATCATCGATGCCAACGCCCGCGCCCGACCCACCGGGCCGACCCGCTCCATTGGGGCTATTGGTGCCGTTTGTAGTAGGGAACGTACCTGCGCCGCCCGGAAATTGCTGCGCCCGCCCAATGGTGGATAGACAAAGAAAAGAGGCCAGAAAAAGAAGTGCCGAAAACTGCATATGCAAAAATAGGCCAAAAGCTGCGCCGCGCCGCGTTGGGAACTGTAGTTAACGATTTTTAAGTGCCGGGCCGCGTAGGCAATCAATGACCAACTGGTCCAGTGTTTCGGCGTCTTTGCGTTCAAAGAAAGTCATACCAACGGGCAGGTAAGCGACCCGACGGGTTTGCCGCTCCAATTCGGTCAGTAAAGGCGATAACTTCACTTCATCTTTTTGGGTTGTCAACAGCCAGGTATCGGTAGGTGTGGTGTTCAATAATCGGGTCACATTATCGCGCGTGTAAGGGTGGTGATCCCCGAAATCGTCGTGTTTTGTCAGTCCCCAGGTATCGGTAACGTACCTGACCAACGGCTCCGCGTTGGCCAGCCCCGACACCAATCGCACCGGTCCATTCATGTGTGCGACGGTCTGGTTGGTTATCGAGCGGGGCTGTTCGTAGGTTAAACCGGCAAACAGAACAGGCACCGTGTTTTCGGACTGCGCAGATCGGGTGTATCGGCGAATTTGCTGTTCAATGGCAACTCGTTCCTCGGGGGGCAGTTCGTATGGGCATTTGGTAACAATGACGGCATCGGCCCGTCGGGCACCTTTTCTTGATTCGCGCAATCGCCCACCCGGAAACGGGTCATCTGTATAAAAAGGCCGGTTATAGTCGGTCAGTAATAGATTCAGGTGGGGTTGTACCGCCCGGTGCTGATAGGCGTCGTCGAGCACCACGGTTTTAATGTCGGGTCTGTTAATGGCCAGTTCCCGAAGGGCATCGGCCCGGCGCTCGCCCACGGTGATTGAAATGGCGGGGGCAAAATTTCGAAAAAGCTGAAGTGGTTCGTCGCCAATGGTGTCGGCATTATCGGTGTTTGTGGCCACACGGAAACCCCGCGTTTTTCGACCATAACCCCGGCTTAGCGTGGCTATATTGCCCGTTAGTTGTGAATCCAGCGTGAGCAGTAGGCGCAAGAGGTATTCTACGGCTGGGGTTTTACCGGTGCCGCCAACCGTGAGGTTACCCACCGAAATGCACCGTTGAGTAGGAATGTAAGTGGTGACAAACTGATTGTCATAAAGCGCATTACGAAGCGATAAGACGCCTCCGTAGGCCATAGACAGCGGTTTTAATAGGTTTTTGTAAGTCACATTTCCGGTAATAATTTCGTAATATGTTTTTGCAGGTGGGGTCAAAAGTAGTAGTTTTAGCGGTTTGTTCCCCTCCGCCACCGTATCCAATGAGTCTCCGGGTCACCTACCTGAAATACACGCTTAATTTCACATTCGAGGCTGGCACCTCGCGGGGAACGCTTACCCAAAAAGACTCATTCTTCCTGCGGTTGGTCGATTCAGACCAGCCCGACGTAATCGGATACGGTGAATGTGGCCCATTGGTTGGCCTTAGTCTCGATGATATTCCTGACTTTGAAGACCGCCTTTCTGATTATTGCGACTACTTCAATCAGCTTGATCTTCAATTGTTTGACTGGAATGTGACGGTCATCTTAAATCAACTGATCAGTCAGCAGCACCCCAGCATTTTGTTCGGTTTTGAAACGGCCATGCACGACTTCCTGTCGGGCGGTAACCGGCTGATTCGCGATACCGAATTTGCCCACGGGCGACGAGCGATTCCCATCAATGGACTAGTCTGGATGGGGTCGCAGGATGCCATGCGGGAGCAAATCGACCAGAAGATTGCGGCGGGCTATACTACCATCAAGCTTAAAATAGGGGCAATTGATTTTGAACGCGAGTGCGCGTTACTCGCATACATCCGGGAACGATACACGGCCGAACAGATTACTCTGCGCGTAGATGCCAACGGAGCGTTTCATCCTGATGAAGCGCTGGCGAAACTGAAACGGCTGGCCCAATATCAGCTGCATTCAATCGAACAGCCCATAGCTGCCGGTCAGCATGACCTGATGGCCGAACTGTGCCGCCAGACACCATTACCCATCGCCCTCGATGAAGAGTTGATCGGGCACATGGAGTACGTCGACAAATTCCGGTTACTCAAGAAGATTCATCCTCAGTTTATTATTCTAAAACCCACGTTACTGGGGGGAATGCGCCACTGCGATGAGTGGATCGAATTGGCCAACCGCCTGTCTATCGGCTGGTGGATTACGTCGGCGCTCGAATCTAATATTGGCCTGAATGCCATTGCGCAATATGCCTCGCAGTTCAAAAATCTGATGCCGCAGGGATTGGGTACCGGGCAGTTATACCACAACAATATCAGTAGCCCGCTCCGTATCGATGCAGGTACGTTGCAGTATGATCCCACCACCGCCTGGCACCTCAACGGCCTGCGTCCGTAAGTTTTACAGTACACGAATCTCTGCTTCATACTCATGTCATTGACTGCCCTCTTCCGCCCAACAGCTGGTTTGCTGGTGTTGTGTTTACTTGCTATCTGCCTGCCTGGTTTTGGTCAACTGTTAGCCGAAAAACCAGCCTACACCCGCGCCGATACCCTTCGTGGTACTATGACGCCCGAACGAAGCTGGTGGGACTTGAACCATTACCATCTGCAGGTACGTGTCTCGCCCGACGATAGCACCTTTGCCGGGCAGAATACCATCCGGTATCGGGTACTGAAAGCCAGTCAGGTGATGCAGATCGACCTGCAAGCGCCTATGAAGCTGATTCGGGCCGAGCAGGATGGGCAACCACTGACAGTCCGTACCGACGGAAACGCGCACTTCATTACGCTGACCAAACCGCAACGCCCCGGCAAAACCGAAACCATCACGGTCGAATACGGTGGTAAGCCACGCCGGGCCCGCAACGCCCCCTGGGATGGTGGCGTGTCGTGGGCGCGCGACACCGATTCGACCAAAAGCTGGTTTGTGGCCACCTCGTGTCAGGGGCTGGGAGCCAGCGTTTGGTGGCCCTGCAAAGACCATATGGCCGACGAACCTGACTCGATGCTGATCAGCGTAACGGTGCCCGAACCCTATGTCGATGTGTCGAACGGACAGCTTCGGCGGGTGGTCACCAACGCCGACAAGACACGTACCTACGATTGGGCGGTGGTGAATCCGATCAATAACTACGGGGTCAACATCAACATGGCGAAGTACGTTAGCTGGAAAGAAACCTATCAGGGTGAGGCGGGGCCGCTGGCGTTATCGTATTATGTGTTGCCTCAGTATGAAGCCGCCGCCCGAAAACAATTCGAGCAGGTGAAAACCATGTTGCGGGTATTCGAAAACTGGTTTGGCCCTTACCCGTTCTATCAGGACGGCTATAAACTCGTACATGTACCGTATCTGGGCATGGAGCATCAAAGCTCGGTCACCTACGGAAACCGGTTCCGAAACGGCTATCTGGGTCGCGATCTGTCGGCAACGGGTTGGGGCCTCCGTTGGGATTTTATCATCATCCACGAATCGGGTCACGAGTGGTTTGCCAACAACATCACGTATAAAGACATCGCCGACATGTGGATTCACGAGAGCTTCACCGCCTACTCGGAGAATCTGTATACTGAAGCCCTGTTCGGGAAAAATGCCGGCGCGCAATACGTGATCGGTACCCGCATTGGCATCAGAAATGACCGCCCAATCATCGGTGATTACAACGTGAACAGCGAAGGGTCGGGCGATATGTATTATAAAGGGGCCAACATGCTGCACATGATTCGGCAGTGGGTATCGAATGACGAGAAGTGGCGGCAGGTTTTGCGGGGGCTGAACAAAACGTTCTACCACCAAACTGTAACCACGCAACAGATCGAAACGTACCTGATCAAAAAGACCGGTTTGCCACTCCAACCAATGCTCAACCAATACCTGCGCGACGCCCGCGTACCTACGCTGGAGTACAAAATCACGCCGGATGGGGTGGCTTATCGCTTCGCCAATTGCCAGAAAGGCTTCACCATGCCCGTGCGCCTTTGCCTCAACGATGCCGGTCCGCGCCGCCTTGTCACGCCCACAATCACCTGGCAAACGCTAAAGCAACCCAACGTAAAAGAAGTCAATATCGACGCCGATTACTACCTGCTGACCAAGATGGTTGATATGTAGGGGCGACCCATCGTGGTCGCCCGCTTTCGGACGCGACAGCGACCGCGAAAGTTTTTACGTGAACATTCCATGTACGCGCCCTTTGGGCGGTCACGTCCGTTTTTTGTGCGGGTATCCATCAGGCGGTCGCTGTCGCGCCCGAAAGCGGGTAGCCACGATGGGCTACCCCTACATATCAACCACACCAACCATGTGAACGTCCGTTTTCGGATTACACCCAGTCGACGCCTTTTCGTAGCCAGGCCAGCGTTTCTGCTTCAGGTGAGTTGGATTCCGGGTGGTAATCGTAAATCCAGTTGGCTTGCGGGGGCATGCTCATCAGAATAGACTCGGTTCGTCCGTTGGTTTCCAGTCCGAATTTGGTGCCCCGGTCCCAGGCCAGGTTGAACTCAACGTACCTGCCCCGGCGTAGTCCCTGCCAGTGCGTTTCGTGGGGCGAGTAGGGGAGGTCGTGATTCTGCTGCATGAAGTGCGTGTAGATCGGCGCAAACGATTCGCCCACCGCTCGGTGAAAAGCGAACAAATCGGCTTTGGTCACCGTATCGCTCTCTTTCAGGTAATCGAAGAAAATACCACCTACGCCGCGGGTTTCCTGCCGGTGCGGAATGTAGAAATAATCGTCGGCCCAGGTTTTGAATGTTGGATAATAAGTCGGGTCGTGCTGATCGCAAACGTTTTTTAGCTGCTGATGAAACCAGTGCGCATCGTCGGGCACTACGTAATGCGGGGTGAGGTCAATGCCGCCGCCAAACCAGTAGGTGCCGTTGCTCAACTCAAAATAACGAACGTTCATGTGAATGATCGGCACGCGGGGATTGCGCGGATGAATCACGATCGATACGCCTGTAGCGTAGAAATCAGCGGGTTCGGTGAGGTTCAGTTGCCGTAACGTAGCTGCTGATGCTTCGCCCTCAACGGCCGAAAAACCTACGCCCCCTTTTTCGATGATTGCCCCGTCGGCCATCACGCGCGACCGGCCACCACCGCCGCCCGGCCGTTGCCAGTGATCTTCGCGGAACGTACCTCCGGCGGCGGCACCAGGCCGCTTTTCACCCAAACTATCGGCTTGTTCGAGGGCGGTACATATTTGATCCTGAAGGTCTTGCAGGTACGTTGTGATTTCTTGTCTGTCGGGTTGTTGCATACTGGAAAGCCTCCGGTCGGGAAGCCTGGAATAGCCACGAAGAAGCCACGTCTTCGCTGGTTAGCTGATTTGTTGAGAAAGGGCTTTGTTGGTCCCCCAAAGGTAATTCATTCTCTTCGATGCTCCTGTCGGGCTAATTCAGACGTGTTCAGGGTAAGTTGCTTTGACACTAGCCGATTGCCAGCAGAAGCACATAATCGGGATCGAAGTTGAAGAGTGTTAGCAAACCCAACCTGATGGTGTTGGGCAGGTAACCAAAATGTTTTTTGAAAGCGGCGGTGAAATGAGTGGCGTGTTTATAGCCCAGCGCGTGGGCTACCTCGGCAATTTTCGGTTCGCCATCGGTTAGCAGATCCTTTGCCTTTTCCATTTTCAATCGATTCAGGTAGCCAAAAACGGTGGTATTGAATACCTGCTTGAACTGAACTTTCAGCGTATACTCGTTTGTGCCCACCATCCGGGCCAGATTGCGCAGTGTAAACGGCTGGGCTAGATCGGCCACCATAATGTTATGGACTTCCTGCATTCTGGCCCGAACCTCGTCTTTAACCGGTATTTTTCCCGTTTCGTCGAGCTGCTGAAGGTACTGGTCGAGTTGCAACGCAATCAATTCCAGCACTTTAGCGTCGATGAACAGGGGTTTGAAACAACTGGCGAGTTGGCAGCGCACCAACTGATAAAGCACAGCACTGATTTCGGGGGTAATGGGCAGACTTGAGTTGCTGAGTCGGGCAGGGTTGTTTCGGGTAACAAGGGTGCGAAAAGACATCAAAGAAGGAATGTCGCTGGGTACGTACCTGGACAGCAACGTAGGGTGAATGCTGATGACGAGCAATTCGAGTGTACCCGCTGAGTCGGGCTCGACGCGCACTGACTGTGCCGGATAAAACAGACTGTTGTGCTGTTGGGCCAATACCGGAAAGGGTTCCTCGCCCTCGGCAGACTGAAACGTACAACCGGCCGAGATGGCGAATAGAATAAGCACTGATGGTCGGTTACTGATAAGGTTGACCGTGGCTGTAGTGTTGGCAGGTTGGTGAACGTAGGCGATGTGTACGCCGTTCAACCGCCATTCGTGGTAAAGGCCATCATCGGTAAAATCAGAAAGATCTTGTTTCGATTCTGTATAACTCTCTGTCTTTGAGTCTACTAAGTCGGGGCTTAGTTTTATCACTAGTTCTCTAGGCTGGCCAGACGCCTCATCTTCTCCCTTTAACGTTCCCATTTCTCCCTTATGCGTCATTATCCTGAAAACTGGCCTTGTACATTTGCAATCGACAAAAATAATTAGACTTAGTCTAAATAAAGGAATTTGGAAGGGCTTATTTGGGCCTTTGTCAAAAATCACGCGATGAAATCAATCATTACTTTCTTTTTAGTCTTGCTCGCTGCAAGGGCTTTTGCCCAGGATCGACCCATCTCCGGCAGCGTCATTGAACAAGCCACCGGACAACCCCTTGCCGGTGCAACTATACTCGTGAAGGGAACCAACACCGGTGCTACTACCGATGCAAACGGTACGTTTACTATTCAGGCTAATTCGGGAAATGTGCTTGTCGTTTCGTTTATCAGCTACGAAACCCAGCAAATTCCGGTCAATTCGGCCACAAAAACGGTTGTTGTTAGTCTGAAAGAAGATTTTCAGCAGCTTTCTGAAGTGGTTGTTACTGGCGCGTTAGGCATTAAACGGGCGGCGCGTGAGTTTGGCGGTGGAGCACAGGTAATCGATAACGACTACCTGAATCAGGGAAAGGCGATTAACCCACTGACCGGCCTGACCAGTAAAGTGGCCGGTCTCCGCATCAACATGTATGATAGTAAGGTAGACCCGCAGGTGCAGATTACGATGCGGGGAAGCCGTTCGCTGAACCGGGCTAAAAACGCGCCTATCTATGTGGTCGATGGCGTACCTGTACCCGAAATCTCCCGCCTGAACCCTAATGACATCGAAGATATCACGGTGCTGAAAGGTGCCAATGCTGCGGCCCTGTACGGGTCGGAAGGGGTGAACGGCGCGTTGATGATCACGACCAAAAACGGAAGCCGGGGCAAAGGGATGGTCCGGTTCAGCAACACAACTACGTTCTCGAACGTGTTTATGTTGCCACCCGCTCAAACACAGTTTGGCCAGGGCGCCAACGGCGTGTATGACCCGACACAGGCTGAATCGTGGGGACCCGCGTTCGACGGTACGATGAAAGACATTGGGCCGGTACTGCCCGGTGGTACCCGCCATCAGGTGCTCTATGCCGCGCCTGACCGTGACAACCGCCTTGACCTTTTCCAGACGGGCGTGAACCTGCAGAACGATCTGTCTTTTTCGGGTGGTGACGAAAAAACGACCTATTTCTTCTCAGTGCAGGATGTGGCGATTAAAGGCATCATTCCCAGTGACGAAAGTCGCCGGACGGGGGCCCGCTTCAACGGGTCGCGGCGGTTTGGTAAACTGAGTACATTGTATAACCTTAATTACGTCTATTTTAATAAAAATACCACGCCTGACGGTCCCTGGATAACGGCCTATCAGCTACCGGCCAACTTCGATTTCAACTCGATGAAAAACTGGCAGGATCCGGCTTCCTATGCCAACCCGCGCTATTTCTTTACCGACCTGCAAAAGAACCCGTACCACCAGATCGACAACATCCGCGATGCCAGTAAACAGCAAACTATTAACGGAAAGGTTGAACTAAATTATGACGTAACACCCTGGTTCAGCGCGCTGTATCGGGCTGGATTATTCAGCACCGCTACCGAAACCCGGAGTACGACCGGTAAGTTTGAAGCCACTGGTCGCCGGAATGTGAACGGCGCGGTGACCGACGGTAGCTCGAATTTCCAGCGGATCAACAGTGATCTGATTCTGAACTTTCATCAGAACATCGGTAAGTTCTCGACTCGGTTACTGTTGGGCCAGAACCTACGTTCCGACAATACGAAAGCAACGTCGATCGGCTCCAGCAATTTGCTCCTGCCTGACCTGTTCAATCCGGGTAGCCGCATTGGCGAGTTAACGGGCAGCGCGTCGATTACCGAATACCGGTCGATGGCGGCGTATGGTGAATTTACGGGTGGCTATAACAATTACCTGTTCCTGACCTTAACGGGACGCAACGAATGGGTGTCGGTGTTGAGCCGGGAAAATCGGTCTTATTTCTATCCCGGCGTAAGCACGTCGTTTGTGTTCAGTGAAGCCATCAACGGCTTAAAAGACAGTCGTTTTCTGTCTTTCGGTAAGGTGTTTGCCTCATGGAACCGGACCGGTAACGTAACCCTCGACCCGTATTCGCTAAATAATCCGTACAGCCAGATAAACGGGTTTCCGTTCGGAAGCGTGGTTGGATTCACCCCCAGTAGCCGGTATCCCAACCCAAACATTCAACCCGAATTTGTAACCTCGATGGAGGCCGGGGCTCAGTTGAGTTTCCTGAACAACCGACTGAATGTGGAGGGGAGCTACGTGTTCTCAGACTCGAAAGGGCAGATTTTCAACGCCACCACGTCGAGGGCAACGGGCTACAGCAGCGCTATTGTCAACGCGGGCCGGTTGACCAACAACATTATCGAACTAAGTGTCAATGGGGATGTGGTACGCCGGAATGGGCTGAAATGGAACGTGGGGGTCAACTTCACGCATATCGACAACCAGGTGCGGGAGTTGTACGAAGGCCTGACATCATTCAATATTTTCCGGCAGTCGTACGCCAATATTGGTCAGCAATATCCCAGTCTGCTGGTCAGCGATTACAAACGGGATCCAGAGGGTCGGGTGATCATCAACGCCCAAACTGGCGAGCCGCTCATTGCGACCGATCCCGTTCACCTCGGCACCATGGTTCCACCCTTCCAGATGGGGCTGAGCACCGTGGTGCAATACAAAGGTCTCAGTGTAGCGGCTCAGTTCGATGGGCGCATGGGGGGCTGGCTTTATTCAGAAATCGTGCCCCGGATGTACACCGCCGGTACCGACCCACGTACGGCCGAGTTTAACCGGCAGCCGTTCATCTTCCCGAACTCAGTACTTCAGCAGCCCGACGGTACCTACGTACCCAACACAACGGTGTTATCGAAAGGTGACAAGGCGTACTGGAGCAAGCAGGGCGAAGTGCAGTCGAATACGGCGGCCAAGTCTGATTACCTTAAACTTCGCGAGCTGAACATCAGCTATGCACTGCCTGCGTCGCTGCTGAGTAAGCAAAAGTTTGTGCGGGAAGCCAGTATTGGCTTTGTAGGTACCAACCTGTTCATTATTCGCAATAAGGAAAACCAATATGGCGATCCTGAATACCTCTACAACAGCACCGACGGTTACCTCAGCTTCCGTCAGGTACCCCCTTACCGGACCTATGGGTTCAACGTAAATGTCAGTTTTTAATCGAATAACAATGAAAAATAGTCTGCTGCGATTCGCCTTTCTTGGCCTGATAGGCTTGTCGCTTAGTGCCTGTAATGAGTTTCTGGAGGTAAATAGTAACCCCAATGCGCCGGTCAGTGAAAACTTGCCGCTGAGTGCCAAATTGCCCGCTGCCCTGGTCAGTACCGTAAACCTGGAAACAGGGCAATTCAATCAGGTAGGCGCTTTTTGGGGTGGTTATTGGGGCACAACCAGCGAAGGCGTGAACCTGTTTGTTGACCTAAAAACCTATAACGGCCCCGCCATTCGCCATCAGCGCGACGGTATTCCGCTTTGGGAAAACAGTTATACCACGTTGCTTTATTATCAACTGCTGAAAGAGCAGGCTATGACCGAAGGCAACCCATTCTACACGGGTGTGGCCAAGGTCATGCAGGGCTGGCATTTCCTGCGGCTGGTAGATCTCTACAACAACCTGCCCTTCGACGATGCCTTGCAGGGAACTGTCAGGCCAACGCCCCGTTACGAAGATGGAAAAACAGTGTATCAGAAAGCCATTAACCTGATCACGGATGGCATTGGCGACATCAAAAATGCCCCGGCGGGTACCGAAGCTGCTACCGATGATATTCTGTTCAAAGGCAGCAAAACGTTGTGGGCCAAGTTTGGCAATACCGTAAAGCTACGGGCGCTGATTCGGCAAAGCGAAGTAGCCGACGCGGCCTTTATTTCGTCGGAGATCCAGAAGATTCAGCAGGAGGGAAGCGGTTTCCTCGGTGTGGGTGAGAACGCGTATGTGCAGCCTGGCTACCTGAATACGGCGGGTAAACTTAATCCGTTTTGGGAAACCAACTACCGTACTGTGCAGGGCGTCAGTACCGGTAATCACCAGGATCTACGCCCAACGGTTTTTGCTGTGAACCAGTACAAACAACGCAATGATCCCCGGCTGGCAACGCTTTATGTGGCGGTTGGAGCAGACTACAACGGGGTGCTGTTTGGCAACCCAAATGCTACCGCCACCTATAACCGGGCCAGTACATCAGCGTTTAAAGGCCCTCAGGAAAACAGCAACCGACCGGCGGCGTTGTTCAAGAGTGCTACGCAGCCTTCGGTGTTGATGGGTTCTTTTGAAAGTTTGTTCCTACAAGCCGAAGCGGCCCAACGCGGTTGGTTGAGCGGATCGGCCAAAGACTTGTACGAAAAAGGCATCAGCGAATCGTTTAAGTACATGGAAGTACCAGCCACCGAATTGGCTGTATACAATGCGCAGGCAACGGTGAATCTGGATCAGGCGACTGACAAAATTGCCCGGATTGTGGAGCAGAAGTGGTTGGCCCTGAACAGTATTAGTAGCCTCGAAGCCTGGAATGATTACCGCCGACTGGGTGTTCCGGCCATTCCAAACTCGTTACAGGCCCCCGCCCCAACAGCCTGGCCATTACGCCTGATGTACCCCGAAACCGAGCGGATGACCAACAACAGCGAAGCGTCTAAACAGGGCTCTGATGATGTAATCAGTGACAAAATCTGGTGGGATAAATAGGCATAAATCAGGTACGTTCCGGTGTATTATGCAGCAACCGAGAGGTTGGTAAGGGCGCTAACTGGCTGAATGATACGGCTAATGGCTAGTTTAAGGGGGGTAGCGCTAAACAATGTGTTCCGGTTGGTTGTAGCTATATAGATTGACTTCGTCTAATGAATCGGGTTTGATTGTTAACCCGAATGCATGAAGTCAACCTCAACGCTATGCAAACCATACTGATTGTTGAAGATGACCGCCGCATTGCGCAAAACATCAGCCGTAGCCTGCGCGATGAAGGCTACCTCACCGAGGTGGCGTACGAAGGAGTAGTAGGACGTCAGTTAGCGGTCGAAAAAGCTATTGATCTGTTAATTCTTGATATTAACCTTCCAGGCCTGAACGGATTTGAAATATGTCGAAGCGTTCGCGCCCGAAAGCCTGATTTGCCCATTATTTTGCTTACCGCTCTGGGCGAAATTGAGGATAAAGTAGAAGGGCTATCGCTGGGGGCCGATGATTATCTGGTAAAGCCCTTCGACCTGCGCGAGCTCAGCGCCCGTATTGCGGCACACCTGCGCCGGTCAACACGGCAACGCAACACGGCCCAGGATGAGGTATTACGGTCGGCCAATCTGACGGTCAATTTGTCGACCAAGGTAGTCAGTCGGGGCAACGTACCTATTGAACTGACGGCCCGTGAGTTTACGCTACTCGAATACCTGTTGCGTAATCAGGGGCGTGTTGTGTCGAGGGCTGATCTGAGCGAACAGGTATGGGGCCTTTACATCGACTCGGGTACCAACGTGGTGGAGGTGTATATCAATTATCTGCGCCGGAAAATTGATAAAGATTTTACACCGAAACTGATTCACACCCGTCCCGGATTTGGGTACGTGCTGAAAAACGAATAGGTGGCCATGACTATTCGTAACCGGATTGCGCTCCAGTTTTCGCTCATAGTGGCCGGTATCTTAATCGTGTTCTCACTGGTAACGTACCTGCGTTCCGAGCAGTACCGGCAGCGGGAATTCTACAGTCGCCTTGAACAACGAGCGCGAACAACCGTGCGTTTTCTGACCGAGGTAAAAGAGTTGGATGAGAACCTGTTGCGCGTTATTGACCGTAACACGCTGATAACGCTCTACAATCAGAAAGTACTGGTCTACAACGCCACCAATGAACTACTGTATTCCAGCATTGATGACGATTCGGTAGCGGTGCCCCTATCACTACTGACCGACATTCGTGAGCAGGGAGTGGTGCGTACCGAAATAGACGACCGGCAGGTTTTTGGCTTGTACGCACCCGAAGCCAGTCAAAAACTTACGGTGGTAGCCTCGGCTTATGACCTTTCGGGTAAAGCCGAACTAGCTGAATTGCGGCGAACACTAAGTTGGAGCTGGCTATTTGGCATTGGCCTCACGGTGGGGTTGGGGATTCTGTTTGCCGGTCAGTCGCTTCGGCCAATTAGTCGAATAAATCAGCAGGTGAGCAGCATCAACGCCGGCAATCTGCAGCAGCGGCTCGACGAAGGGAATCGGCAGGACGAGGTGGCACAACTGGCCATAAATTTCAATCGAGTGCTGGGACGATTGCAGCAGGCTTTTGAGCAACAGCGCACGTTTATTTCACACGCCTCCCATGAGCTTCGGTCGCCACTGACCGCTTTAAAATCTGAACTGCAGCTTGGTTTGCGCCATACCCTGACGGGGCAGCAATACCGGGCCATTCTGGGCGAACTTTCTGCTGACACCGACAGAATCATTAACCTGACCAACAGCTTGCTGTTGTTGGCCCGTACACTCGACGCACCTGCCAAACAATTGTTTGATTTGGTTTTGATTGATGATGTTATTTTCTCGGCTCTCGATGAGTTGTTGAAGGCTTGTCCGCAGTATCGGGTCGATGTAAATTTCGATTCTGTAGCACAGTTTGAAGAGCATCCGCAGGTACGTGGCGACGAAGCGTTGTTGCACAGAATGGTACTCAATTTGCTCGATAACGCCTGTAAATACAGTGCCGATCAGCGCGCAAACATTCGGATTGCGACCGATGAACGTACCTGCCAAATCAGCATCAGCGATCGCGGAATTGGGATACCGGTTCATCAGCTTACCCACATTTTCGATCCGTTTTACCGAGCTGATAATGCCCGTACGCACGACGGTTTTGGGCTTGGTTTGTCTATTTGTCGTCGTATTGCCGAGCTTCATCAGGGTCGAATCGATGTGATTAGCGAAGCGGGGGTGGGGAGCACGTTCACAATTGTATTACCACTAAGGCCGTGAGTTAGTAGCCACTAATTTTTTTCTAACCGATTCGCAAGTTTATTCTAATTAGCCTGTAAGCCCCTCCTAATATCACTGTTCTATATTTGCTGGTCAACAAATACTCACGAACATGAAACAACTTGCCAGCTTACAGCACAAAGAGTCAGGTACCATTTTAGGTACTATTCGTCTTATAAAGGACAGTCTGTCAGTTAGTTAAAACAACAGTACTGTGCTATTTACGAATAACCGACTGATAGCTCCGTTTGCGTTGTGGGCGGTTCTGCTCGTCTTTTTTTCATTGTCAGCAAGTGGACAAGTAACTCAGGACGAAGAACGACAACAGGCTAGAGAACGCCTCGACAGCTTGTATATCAATGAGGTAGAAGACCAGCAAAAGCCTGTCAAAGTGCTTCACGCTGAGCCGCTCTACATTGATCTCATCCGTGATCTGGGGGCCCGAAAAGGAGAAAAAGAATGGAACGTCGGCCTGGGGCTAACCGACAACCTGCGCTACGACGCCTATCAGGCACTTGTTGAATACGAATGGGCACCCGCCGATCGTATTGGTCTGGAAGTAGAACTGCCGTTCTCGTTCTACACGCGTAACGAACCCAACGGAACCCGGCCGGTGAACCAACTGGATGGGATTAAAACGGCCATTCAGTGGTCGTTCTTTGTCTCAGAGAGGTTACAAACATCACTGGCGGTGGGCTACATCAACGAACTGGAACTCAGGAATTTCGATGAACTTCGGGGAGGGAGCTGGCTGAAAGGCAACACGTTCAACCCGTTTCTGATCGCTGCCAAACGTTGGGGGACCAATTTCCATACCCTCGTTTATGCGGGGCCGCAGATAGAGCGGTCGTTTTATTCGCCGGGTTGGAAAACGGTGATGCAAATCAATTCCAGCCTTCATTACATGATTCCCGGCAGCCGAAATTTCCTCGGCATTGAAGCCAACAAAGAGATAGTCGATCAGAAAATGAGTATGGTCATGCGGCCACAACTACGCGTTAGTGTAGCTGATAATCTGCTGGTTGGTATTGTTACCGGTATTCCGATCGATAAACAGAATCAGCGGCTCAGTTCATTCCTACGGCTCATTTACGAACCTGGTCATCGCAATAACTCGTCTGTTACCCCCATTCGGCCTGGCCGAATCATGGGTGATCGGGCCATAACACATTAACTCATATGCTCCTTGATAAACCTATTCCGCTCATCTTCTTTTTTAGAAAGATTCGCCGGGAAGCGTTATACATTTTTCTGTTCGCCAATCTGGTTGTGTTCCTCAAACACTTTTTTGGTCTTCGGTTCCTGACCATTCCTATTGCCGTGCCCGCCCTGATTGGCACCTGTATTTCATTACTGCTTGCCTTTCGCACCAATCAATCGTATGACCGCTGGTGGGAGGCCCGCATTGCCTGGGGAGCCATTGTCAACGACAGTCGTTCGTTTATCCGGCAATTGCAAATGTTTGTTCCTCAGGGGCCAGATCGTGATTCGATCATTCGCTCGTTTGTGCAGCGTCAATGTGCGTGGTGCTATGTCCTGGGCGATTCATTGCGGGGAATGGACGTTGGCGATCACCTGCGCAATTTTCTGCCACCGGCTAATGCCCGCTATATCATGTCGTTCGACAACAAACCCAATGCCCTGCTGTTGGAGCATGGGCTGGCTGTTCGGCAACTGTATGATGAAGGGCAACTAACCGATTATCAGATGGTGAGTTTGGGAGAATTACTGACTAAGCTAACCGATTCGATGGGGCGGTGCGAACGAATCAAGAATACAGTTTTTCCACGCACCTACACGTTCAACATGCAGGTGTTTATTTATCTGTTCGCGGCCATTTTGCCGTTCTGTTTTGAAGCCGATCTCGATTTACTCGATGTACCGCTGGTTACGGTGATTGCCTCTGCTTTTCTGCTCATCGATAAGAGCGCCATTCAGCTCCAGGACCCCTTCGAGAATAAGCCTACCGACACGCCCATGACCACCATCGCCCAAACGATTGAGATCAACCTGAAGACAATGGCCAATTATGAAGCCATTCCCGACAAGGCGGTTGCTGAGGGCTATTACTCGCTGTAGCTAGTTGCCGTCTACCAAAGCAGGTGCGTTCTGTTAACCTGATTGCTGGATTCGGCCTTTATGGTGTCTTCCGTTCAATCTGATTTGGGAACCAGCCCGTTGCGGGGAGCCTTATACAGATGAATGCAACGAAAAATGAACACAAATCGAAGGGCGAGATGGCGTGTGCCCTTCGTATTTCAGGGGATAACTGGCCTGTTTCTGCTGGCGTTGTTCGCAGCCAGTGCTTCTGCTCCACGTACCCGGACCGTTCAGTTTGGCTATAAGTCGATGGTCGGCAAGCTACCGCCGTCAACCCGGACCATCGATGTATGGATTCCCATTCCGCACGACAGTCCTTATCAGCAGATCACCGATCTGACTATCAGCTCCCCCTTTCCGTACCAGCTCGATTCGGCTGAATATGGTAACCGGTTGTTGCACGTCAAAGTAAATAACCCGCCGGATGAGGGCTTTGCGGTTGATGTGCAATTCAGGGCCACGCGAAAGGAACACAGGCGGCCACTGACTCCGGTAGGGCTTAACGCCAACCACCCTGCTGATGAACCGGTTGATCCGCGTTGGTTACAATCCGATCGGCTGGTGCCTATCGATCCAACCATCAGGCGATGGGCCAAAGCTGTGGTCGACTCAGTGGGCGCTACTACGGACCTTGAGCAGGCGCGGGCTATTTACAATCATGTGATTGCCACCGTGAAGTATGACAAAACGGGCACCGGTTGGGGCCGTGGCGATATCTACTACGCCTGTGATGCCCGGCGCGGCAACTGCACCGATTTTCATGCCATCTTCATTGGTTACTGTCGGGCGCTGGGTATTCCGGCTCGATTTGCGATTGGTTTTTCGTTACCGCCCGACCGATTGGGCGGGCAATTGAGTGGTTATCATTGCTGGGCTGAGTTCTACAGCAAATCGCTGGGCTGGATCCCGATCGATGCTTCTGAGGCGGCTAAAAACCCGTCGCGGCGAACCTATTTTTTCGGTGCCCACGATGAAAATCGCATCGAATTTAGTCGGGGCCGTGATTTGATGTTGCACCCTAGCCAACAGCAGCCGCTCAACTATTTTGTTTACCCCTATGCCGAGGCTGATGGCATCGCGTTAACCACTGTTGAACAGGTGATCACTTATCGTGACCTGAACAAATAAACCGAGACAGTTGATTGTTTCGGCTAGTGAATGGCGTACGAAAAAGCCCTGACTACGTTAGTAATCAGGGCTTTCGAAACGACCGTTTACAATGCCGTTGTGACCACGGGGAGACTCGAACTCCCACATCTTGCGAAACCACCCCCTCAAAGTGGCGTGTCTACCAATTTCACCACGTGGCCGTGTTTTATTGTGGATGCAAAAGTAGGTGAACAAGGGGATAATGTCAATGGAATCGCTGAAAATCGGCCAAAATTTCGTAATTTAGGGGTATGAACCGGTGGATACAGAAACCCTGCTACAGCAGAACAAGCTGTATCTGACTGGCTTTCCAAACCGAATCAATTAAGTATATGGCACTTGAATTAGTGGGCAAGCTGATAAAAACGCTGCCGGAAGTGACGGGTCAGGGCAAGAATGGCACCTGGCAGAAGCAGGAATTTGTGGTAGAAACTACCGATCAGTTTCCCAAAAAAGTATGCGTGTCGCTTTGGGGCGATAAGGTCAATGATCTGAAGCAATATGCTCCCGGCGATATGCTGAAACTGAGCCTCAATCTGGAGTCGCGGGAGTACAACGAACGCTGGTATACCGAAGCCCGCGTCTGGCGTATTGAAGCGGCCGACGGGGCAGAAGGAAGCACAGGTGGTCAGGGCCAATCGGCTCCAGCGGCCAGCAAGCCACGCGCTGCCCAGCCTACCGCCGTACCGTTCAATTCATCGTTCGATGATGACAACAGCGGAGATTTACCGTTTTAATTTTGTTCAAAGTTTAAAGTTCAATGTTGCTTCGCTAATTCCCAAATGCGTGGGTTAGCAAAGCAACATTGAACATTAGACTTTAAACCTTGAACAACAAAAAGAGGGCTGGTAGCGCAATGCTACCAGCCCTCTTTTTGTTACTCGTGATCCGGCTGGGATTCGAACCCAGGACCCATACATTAAAAGTGTATTGCTCTACCAGCTGAGCTACCAGATCGGGCAATTTCAGCAGCAGATTAAATGACCGTTTCCTGAATCGCGATGCAAAATTATTGCGTAATTTGGCCCAATGCAAGCCTTCCTCGTAAAAATATTCCTATTTCTGGGGGTTTTGCGGGCATTGTTCTGGCCCTCAGCCCTATTTGCTCAGACAGTACCCAAAGAGAACCTCATTGCTCTGGCCGATTCGCTGTACCGCGTGGGAAACTGGGCCGAAGCATCGCGATACTATGAGTCGGCGATGGTGGATGGCCAGCCAGCTACCGATCCCATGTTGCTCAAACTGGCACGTACCTACGAACAGCAGGGCGACGTGGCTAAAGTGCTTTATTTCCTGCAAGTGTACTTCAAGCGCCATCCCGACGGAGCCGTTCTTCGGAAAATGAATGACTTTGCGCGTGCCAACAACCTCACCGGTTACGAAACCAGCGACCTGAATTATTTTTATCTCTTCTACCGTCAATACGGCGTGTACCTGTTGCTGGTCATGCTCTTGCTGGGGGCCTACGTATTCAGCGTGTTGCTCATCAAGTCTATGCGTAACGAGCCCACCTCAGCGCAATTGAAAACGCTTATTCTGGTTTATTTCGTAGCGCTGCTCATTTTCATCAACTTGCCAGAAGGTTATGATGCCGGTATTACAAACGCCCCACAGGTTTTTTTACGAACCGATCCGTCGGCAGCCGCACCGGTCGAAGTAACGCTGGGCCGGGGCAATAAGGTGAATATTGTGGGTAGCACCGACATCTGGTGGCGCGTATTCTGGAATAATAAGCTTTATTACGTTCGAAAAGACACACTCTGGCTCATCTGATACTTTTGTAATGAAAAATAATCCCCGCGTCATTCGCGCCTGGACACTCTACGACTGGGCCAATTCGGTTCATTCGCTGGTTATTGTATCCAGCATCTTCCCGGTCTATTTCTCGGCGACGGCTTTGAATGAGGCAGGTGGGCCAGTGATTAATTTCCTGGGATTAAACATCAAGAACTCGGTGCTGTTCTCCTACACGGTTTCGGCCGCGATGCTATTTGTGGCGATTATCAGCCCCTTCACCACCGCCCTGGCCGATTATAGCGGCAAGAAAAAGGCGTTCATGAAGTTCTTCTGTTACACCGGTTCCATTGCCTGTGCGTTACTATACTTTTTCACCAAAGAGACCACTACATTCGCCATCTTTTGCTTTGCCTGGAGTCTTGTTGGGTGGAGTGGCAGTATCGTTTTCTACAACTCCTACCTGCCCGATATTGCCACCGAAGACCAGTTTGACCGGGTCAGTGCGCGCGGCTTTTCAATGGGTTATATCGGTAGTGTGGCGTTGATGATTTTCAACCTCATGATGATTTTAAAGCCAGAATGGTTTGGCGGTATATCGAGCGGATTAGCCTCGCGGATCTCATTTCTGACCGTAGGACTATGGTGGTTTGGTTTCGCCCAGATTCCGTTCCGGGTTTTGCCCGACGGGGTCAGAAAAGCCAGCAGCGAAAGCGGCGGCAACTGGCTATTCAACGGTTTCCACGAGTTACGAAAAGTGTTCAACCAATTGAAAGAACAGACACTGACTCAACGATTTTTGATCGCCTTTTTTGTGTATAATATGGCCGTACAAACGGTGATGTATGTGGCCACACTGTTCGGTTCCAACGAGTTGAAGATGGAAGGGAGCGCCCTGATTATCACTATTCTGCTGATTCAACTGGTGGCTATTCCCGGCGCTTACGGCTTTGCGCGACTATCGGAAAAAATTGGTAATACATACGCCATCATGGGGGCCGTGGTGATCTGGATCGGCATCTGCGTGGCGGCCTATTTTGTAACCACGCAAATGCAGTTCTTCATTGTGGCCGGCGTTGTGGGTCTGGTTATGGGCGGCATACAGTCACTCTCGCGGTCAACCTATTCCAAGCTACTGCCCCCTACCACCGACACGGCCTCATATTTCAGCTTCTATGATGTATGCGAAAAGCTATCGATTGTGGTGGGTACGTTCATTTATGGGTACGTTGAGCAGGTAACGGGCAGCATGCGCAATAGTATTCTGGCATTGTTGGTGCTGTTTATCATTGGGTTAGCGTTATTGGCTCGTATCCCGTCACAAAAAGTGTACGGCGTTCGTTTGAAAAAACCTGAAGTTGCGTAAATTTGCACTCCCGTTCGGCAGCTAGTGTAGCCAGACGGATACAGGATGTTAGCTCAGTTGGTTCAGAGCGCCGCCTTGACAGGGCGGAGGTCAGCGGTTCGAGCCCGCTACGTCCTACCAAGATTTCTTCAAAAACCCGCAAATCAAGCTGATCTGCGGGTTTTTCTGTGTTAAGCAAAACACAGATAAGAAATAGTTAAATGTTGGCAAGGAGGTAGTGTGATCTACGTTTGTACGAAACAGATAAAAGTAAAATGGACTGATATCCAGTTATTGTAAGAAAAATCAGGTCTATGCGTTCCATATTAAACGCACAAATCTGCTTCTCCATGACCCGTTTTAGCCTGCTCTTCTTATGTGGTGTACTGTTGGCAAATAGCTGGGCAAGTGCTCAGGCCTCTAGTCAAAGCTCGAAAGTGCGTACCCCTGTATTCCGCGTTAAATTCTACGTCGATGGAAACTTGATTGATCCAAAACTGGGAATGCCCGCGTCAACCAACGACTTTAGAATTGATATTGAGTCGCCAGACCCTGCCCGCGAAAAGATAGTGCTAAAAAAAGCTGTCGTTACACTGGTCAGCGGGACTCGCAGAGTTGCTACTTCCCACTACTACCCAAGTTCAAAAACTCCATCTGGAACAGGTTGGAAGGCTACTGCTGGGGATAGAGTTGTAGTTGAATTGTCTGATCTACTTGTTGAAAGACCGGGAGAGAATCCAACTACATTAGCTACTCGAACTGTTTATGCACTGCCTCTACACTAATACTAATCGAAAAAGACACTTATAGGTCACCAGCTTCATCAGAAGTCAGGTTGACGCGAATTATTATACTTAAGGCAGTATGCCAGCGGCCGAGGTTAATTACTGCCTTCTTCCAAAAGCACGAAGTTGTGAGCCACCTGAGCCACACCCAATTTCGCTTTACTTCTCTACCGATTGCGCTTCGTTGAGGCAGGCAAATACCTCCCGATAAAATTCGGGGTGTGATTGCCAGGTCTGGCCCGTGACTATGTTTTTGTCACGTACGGCTTGTTGGGTCGAATACGTGCCACCGCCCATCTCAATTTCTGTGCGGACATGCTCATAAGCTGTCAACGTGCGGTTAGTGGCTAAACCAGCCGTGACCAAAATCTGAATTCCGTGGCAGATCGCAAAGACCCATTTCCCCTGCCGGTCAAACTCGCGGACGACATCCAGCAGAACGGCATGGTTACGCAGGTATTCGGGGGCGCGGCCACCCAGCAACAAAATGGCATCATACTCCTCCACAACCACGTCTTGTATGGTCAGATCAGAAGCCAGACAATAGCCGGGCCGCTCGATATAGGTATCCCAGCCCAGTTCGAAATCGTGCATCACCAGGTTGAGTCGCCGTTTGCTAGGGGCAGCAATACGGACTGAATCACCCTCTTCCTGAAAACGGTGTACGGCATAGAGGGTTTCGTAACTTTCGCCACCATCGCCGGTAACGATCAAAATATTGCGATTCATAGAAGAAGACGTTAGGAGAAAGGCTGGAAAGATAGGCATTATCCCGAACAACTGTCAATCTGGGAGCGCCTGAAAGAGCCGATCAATCATGTATTTATCGCGGCCGTAGATAAATCGTAGGCGATTACCTGAACCACAACAGCCGGCATCGTTGAAACTAGTGTATGACCGTATAGTCATGGTTGGGGTAGCGCCCACGTCTGGTTACCAACAACTTCGTTTTGGCACAGTTATCTCTATGACGAAAGGCTTCGACTGCCGATGAGGTGGGGGAGACCTATGCACTCGTCACCATTAAGATGACTACTCAACAGGAAAACAATAATACGGAAAAGGGCTTTTTCGCAAACGCATGGATTGTACTACGTGATAGCGGCAATAGCTTCATGGACGATCGTGGGCTGAAACTAAGCGCCGCTTTAGCCTACTACACCATCTTTTCACTGGCTCCGCTTCTGGTGCTGATAATGTCTTTAGCCAGCATATTTCTAGGGGAAGAAGCGATTCAGGGCCAGATTTTTAAGCAGATAAACGGACTGGTCGGCAACGAAGCCGCTAAGCAGATTCAGGACATGATCAAAAATGTGGGGCTGTCGGGTAAAACAAACAGCGCGCTGATCATCAGTATAGGTACGTTGCTGATTGGTGCTACCACTATTTTTGTTGAGATTCAGGATTCGATCAACCTGATCTGGCGCGTGAAAGCAAAGCCTGAAAAAGGATGGCTTAAGCTTGTTAAAGACAGACTGCTCTCTTCTTCCCTTGTGGTCAGTCTTGGGTTTCTTCTATTGGTTTCATTGGTTATCAATGGCCTCATTCTGGCGTTGGGCGACCGATTGGGACGCCTGTTGCCAGGACTTAGCATATATGTGGTGAGCGGTATCAATTTCCTAATCAGTACGGCCGTTATCTCGCTCTTGTTTGGGGTTATCTTCAAAGTGCTGCCCGATGCTAAAATTGGCTGGAAAGATGTGCGTTGGGGTGCTCTGTTTACGGCTCTGCTGTTCATGCTGGGTCGCTACGTAATTGGCATCTATATTGATACCACCGGAACAAGTTCATCGTATGGGGCGGCGGGCTCGTTGATTGTAGTGCTGACCTGGATCTACTACACAGCGGCCATTCTGTATTTCGGCGCCGAGTTCACGCAGGTATATGCCAACCATTTTGGTATTAGAATTGAACCTGCCGATCACGCCGTTTATGTGGAACAAACGGAAAGGGAGCGCGATGTGAAGGTGATTCCGATCGACGAGAAAGTAGAGCAGAGCAAGTCGTAATTGTTGCCGACGAATGGGCGGGGTGGTTGGCATTTACTGTACATTCGTGCTATGCCACTGTCAGATAAAACCGTAAAAGTAGGCGTTGTTCAGGCAACCCCCGCCCTTTTTGATCTTGAAAAAAGTATCGATCTGGTCATAGGCTGGATCGAAAAAGGGGTGCAACAAGGCTGTCAACTGTTGCTCTTTCCCGAAACGTTTATTCCCTGTTATCCTCGTGGGCTTCGGTTCGATGCCGTGATTGGTCGACGGTCTGAAGAGGGAAGGGCTATGTGGCTCGATTACTGGACAAACAGCATTGAGATTGGATCGCCACAAATGCAGCGGGTCAGCGAGGCCATTCGTGCCGCCGGTATGTTCGTTGGTTTGGGTGTCACCGAGCGGGAGCCAATTGGCGGATCGTTGCATTGTAGCCTGCTTTATTTTGGGCGTGACGGAAGCCTGTTGGGCAAACACCGAAAGCTGAAACCCACGGGCCTCGAACGGTTTATCTGGGGGCAAAGTGACGGCGATTCGCTGGTCAGTTTCGATACTGAACTCGGCATCATTGGCGGGTTGATTTGCTGGGAAAATTACATGCCACTGGCCCGAACAGCTATGTATCAGAAAGGCGTTCAGATTTATCTGGCCCCAACGGCCGATGCCCGGCCGGCCTGGCAATCGACCATGCAACATATTGCCCTGGAGGGTAGGTGCTTCGTGCTGGCCAGCAATCAATACGTGACCAAAGCTGATTATCCGGAACGGTATCAGCAGGAAATTGCCGACGAACCCGATATATTGAGTCGGGGTGGTAGTGTTATTATCTCACCCATGGGCGACATTCTGGCTGGTCCGCTCTGGGATCAGGAAGGCTTGTTGACGGCTGATCTGGATTTTTCGGAACTCATTAAAAGCAAGCTGGATTTCGATTGCGTAGGTCACTACGCCCGGCCCGATGTTTTTCAACTGTCGGTGGTGAATCAGCCCGAAACCCGCAAAGTGTGACAGAGCGGCTAACGAACGAGTTGGCTAGCCAATTGCACAGGTACGTTGCTATGTTTACCTTGCAGGGGTCAACGTAAATAAACTCATGAATCGTTTTGCCCTGCCGTTTCTCTCCGCCTGTCTGTGTCTGACAATGGCTGTATCTACGCCGTCGTATGGCTGGAATAAAGCCACGCATATGGCAACCGGGGCAATCGCCTATCGTGATATGCAGGTACGTTCACCCCAGGCACTTGCCAGGGTTGTAGCCATTTTACGTCAGCATCCTGAATATCAGCAACGGTGGGCCGGTAAACTCAACGACGCCAGTCTTTCGGAAGATGACCGTAACCAGTATCTGTTTATGCTCGCCGCCCGCTGGGCCGACGATATTCGAGGCAACGCCTACGACCATCCTACCTGGCATTACATCAACTACGTGTATGCCCCCGAGCAGGGTATGGCCCGAACCGATACGACACTGGCCACGGGAGAAAATATTCTCCAGGCTTTCGAGCAAAATCGGCAGGTACTGGCCAGTAACGCACCCGACAGTTCCAAAGCCATTGCTATTTGCTGGCTATTCCATCTCACCGGCGATATTCATCAGCCACTACACGCCACCGCCCTGGTTGGTAAGCAGTTTCCGGACGGAGACAGGGGCGGCAACCTATTCAAGATTAAGGTGATGATGAGTAGCAGAACCATTAACCTGCATTCTTTCTGGGACGGGATGTTGCTGGGTGAAGACGACTTTCAGGCTGCCCGAAACCTAGCTGTTCTGACTCGTCAGGCAGTAAGTCGTGAACAATTGCCGCAGTTGGGTAAATCAGATATTGCCAGCTGGTCGAAGGAGAGTTTTCAACTCGCGCAGGACAACGCGTATCGGAGTAATACCCTGATGCCGGGAACCGATGAGGAAGGAACCGTTCTCCCGCCCGACTACGTGGCAACGGTGAAGCCCATTGCGCAGCGTCAGGTGGCTTTGGCGGGCTATCGACTGGCCGATGAACTGATGGCTGATCTGGGTAAGTAAAGGCTACGTCGCCGATCTGTTCATTTTCGCTTTTTTTTACGGACAACCAGTTCGCGGTAGCTAAATGTGGGATCAGGCTCGCGGGTGTATAGCAGGTCTGGCAGGATGCCAATGACGATTTCAGCCGTAGTGTAAATTTTGTTGCCCGGCATTAAGTGCCCGCCCAGCGTACGGCCTGTCGAGTCAGAAACGGATAAATGCACGTGACTGCCTTTGAGCGATAACGTACCTACAAGCGACACAATCTCGAAGTGGCCCGTGTACGTTGTTGCTTTCTCCTGATTAGCCAATCGTAACGAGGCATCGGTCAAACTCCCCACGCAGGTGAGTATCAACCCTGCTTCTATGCGTTCTTCGCGCACCACTCTATCCAGTTCTTCTTTCAGGTCCTGACCGGGTTTCATCCGGAAAGAAAAGGTAACCATCGGCGATTTTTGACCGATAGGAGGGTTGGTTTGGGCAGTAGCTTCGGGCATAGTCAGGAATTGGCTGAAGAGCGAAAACAATAAAAGAAAGCGCATCCGGGTTATTAGTTGTGTGATTGACTTGAGGTATGCGAAAATACACCCTTCCCGCCATTGTTGCCGCTTTCCTGTTAGCTGGCACTACGGCATTGACTCCCAGAACAATACCGAATTCGGTTTCTGTAACCACCCTTGCGCCCAATGAATATGAGGCGATTGACACCTATGCCCGGAGAACGCCGGAGGCTCATGCAAAAGATTTAAAAACGCTCAGCGCCTATTTAACAGCCCCTGCCCGGTCTGATCTGGCCAAAGCCCGGTCTGTTTACGCCTGGATTTTATCGCACGTGAAATACGATCTGGCGGTTTATTCAGGAAGCCATTACTCGTCTGAAACATACTATGCCAGTCGGATCTTGCAAAGTCGGCGGGCGGTTTGTTCTGGTTTTGCCATGTTGTATAAGCACCTGCTTAATCAGGCAGGGGTAGAGGTAACTACCGTGAAAGGCTATGCCCGCTACACCGATGCGCAGGCTGGCTATCCCACCGGCGGCATCGACCATGAATGGAATGCGGTGAAGCTTGATGGTGACTGGTATCTGATCGACCTGACCTGGGCAAGCACCACGGCGCAGAAAGGCGTGCCCAACGATTTCTACTTTCTGACAGACCCGCAAGCCTTCATCTCGCAGCATCTACCACTCGACTCACGTTGGCAGCTGCTTTCACGAGCGGTTACTAAAGCAGATTTTGACCGGTTTCCAAAGTACTACGATGCCTATTTCAATCTGGGATTTACTCCGTATTTCCCAAAACAGGGCATAATCAGAGGAGCAGATAACGTAACGCTTGATTTGGCCAACGAAGGCAATGTTGAATTTTGGTGCGCTGTTGGTCCAAGAGGTGGGCGAACCCATGCACAGGTCAAGCATTCGGTGACCCGATCGGGCGGTAATTATCAGCTAAACGTAAATGTACCGCGTCGTGGCGCGCAGACTCTGTACATATTTGCTAAGCAGAAAGCTAGTAAAACAGAGCGGTACAAACAGTATGCAGCCATTGCCTCCTTCACGGTATTGTAAATAAATTGACTATTTACTTTATCACTTAAACGCAGAAAGCCGGATCGTTTGATCCGGCTTTCTGCATTCTGAACTTAATCGATTACTCTACCGACGACGTCTTGCTGGTGCAGGAGGCGTGATAAGTTTCTGATACTGCTGAGCGTTCAGCGGCTTCAGATCGGTGATCGAATACGTGTTGTCGCTGATGATGGTGTTGAACTGACCAACAACGCGCTCTGGCTGACCGTTGCATGGGAGTTGCGTTACACTAAATACAGCGCGGAAGTACTGTACTTGCGGACGTACCCGACGGTTTTTGAAGCGAATTGCACGACCACTTTCGATCTGCGTCTTCTCTTGTTGCAGTGTACGTGCCAGGTCACCAGGCAGTTCACGGATGTCAAGAATCAGGGCAGTAGTATCGAATTCGAATGGTTGTGAAGCCAGTTTACGGTTCAGCGTACGGTAGCGCAGACGAGTAGTAGTATCACCAACCGACGTAATCTGACCGTTACAGTAACATACATTGGCTACTTCACGCGTATACGGGTTGCGGTAATATACTTCCAGACGCTCCAGCTTGTGACGGAACTCGCATGGACCACTTGGCGGAGTCAGCGGACCTGTTGGGCCACCCAGGATAGCAAAGCTTGTAGTGGCAACTTCGCTCATACAATCGCCACAGGCGGCTGTTTGATGGTTATGCACCGTTACGTAGTAGAAACCACGGCTTGGCTTACCATTCTGCAGGTACTGCGATGGGAAAGTCAGTGTAGTGTCGCGTGTGTCAACAACCTGAGCGATTACCTGATCACCAGCGGCTGAAGTGCTGCTAACTGTGTCTGGACGGTAGTACAGACGAGCCGTGAAGGTTTCGTTGCGAGGATTGATCGTCGTGCTTCTCCAGCTGATCGTTGGCGCCGATACGTTGTCTGGAATGCTGTCAGAAACGAGCGTCAGGCCGTTAAGCGGCGTGTTGCGGAAATTGACGGCCAGGGCTGGAATCGAATCGCAGGTTGGGCAGAACGTTGGTGCTTTCGGGATCAGGCGTTTCTGAATGAAGCTCTTGCGAACGGCAACACCCGCGGTGAATCCACCGTGCAAACGCTGAAATTCGTATACGCTGTTGGTTACGTTTTGCGAACCACCATCGAAGATCATGTAATTAAGCTTCGTGTAATAACCCTGCGCCTGCAAACCAAGGTGCCAGTTGTTGCGCAATGGGAAGAAGATACCCAATGAGGCATTACCGCCCAGATGCAACAACTTGTTACTTGGAGCAACTACCCGAACAAGCTGTTCGCCTGTTAGTGGGTTCCCTGTTGGTACAGTGGCACCCAGGAATGCCGATTCTGTACGGTAGAGACCACCACGAATGGCGGCTTCAATAAACGTGCCTGTAGAGATCGGCGTTCTGCGGCGACCAATTTCCCACGAGAGAACAGGACCGATTGTCAGGAAAAAGTCTTCCTGAGGCTTGTTACGCAGAAATACGTTGGCTGCCGGAATACCACGACCACTAGCAAGAGCAAGAAAATCATCTTTCCATACATTACGTGTATAGAAGTTTTGGTAACCCAATGCTGCACTCAACCCTAGCTTAAGCTTGCGCTCGGGACGAGAGAAGAAATAGTCAGCATTAAATGTTGTGTTGATCCCTGTACCATTATACAGAGAGTTGTCGCGCCGGTTAGGGCCAAATGTAGCGTCGAAGCTACCGCAGTAAGCGAAAGCAGGTCCGATAAAGGCACCAACCCGCCAAGGGGAGATACGACGTACAAGAGCAAATGTTTGAAGAGTGGTGTCGCAATCTTCTAACTCAGTCAAAGTTGGATACTGAGACTTAAAGCTGGCCCGTTGGACAGTGTCTGTGTACCCTTTTTTTCCGAGGTCGAAAATTCGTTCACGGGGTGCATAGCGGTCTGCGGCCTGATTACGGCGCACAGTGTCGGCTTGCTGTGCATAGGTGGACGCCGTACCCGCATAGAGGAACGCAACGCCCGCCATAAGTCGGATAAGTCTGTGCATACGTACAGTTTATTTTTGTTTCGATGGCAAAATACAACTACAGTAACTGAAATCAAGGGTTACTCCATGAAAGATTTTAGGCAACGGTCTGACTCTTAAGTCTATTTTGATGTGTAATTAGCTTCATAAGGCTCTGTAAATGGGCTGTATACGTTGTTAAATATAGGACATTATATATTTTTAACACTTACCAAAACACTAGCCATCTGAAAATGGATTATTGATCATTTTCGCAAATTCAAAAAAACACACCTGATTCCGGGTTCTCCCTAAATATAGCGGCCTCATAGTCTCTGATGACCTAAATATATTGAGCGTTAAGTCTACTAATTACATATGAAAACTCGCTAGTACTCAACTTTGTCAGACCATAGACAAGAGACAGACTTGCGCAAAAGCGGTTTAGCTACGTATAGTAAGGATTCTGCTGATGCGTAAACAATTAGATGGCTATCGGTTATACAGAGGTACACGCTGAAGCCAAACAAAAACAAAACTCCGGAATTTTCAGGTAGTAAACCCTGTTGACCATCTAATTTGCAACGTGCAATTATTGCTCACAACGTTATGAAAATCAGTTCGTTTGTATTTTTTTCAGGATTACTTGTCTTATTTAATGTCGGATGCTTTGGGCAAAACGCGCCCGACTTGCAAGGGAAACAAGCCTACCTGACCGACTGCGTTCAGTATGCACTCGCCAACAACCCAGTTATTCGCCAGCGACTGATTGATCAGGAAATAGCAGACCGGTCGGTGCGTAGTGCGTTGGCGGCCTGGTATCCGCAGATTAACAGTAGCTATAATCTGGTTCATTTCCTGAAACTCCCGGTTACGCTAATTCCCGATGCAACCACTGGCGAACGAAGGCCGGTAGCCCTTGGCGCCCAGAACACATCGACCGTTTCGTTTTCGCTGACACAAAGCATCTTTAACCGTGACGTGTTGCTTGCCAGTCGAACCGCCGATACATATAGACTACAGGCGGCTCAAGTGACGGCCAATGACAAGATCGAGGTGACGGTGAATGTGAGCAAGGCGTTTTACGATGTCATACTGACCCAGCGGCAAATCGAGATTCTGAACGAGGACATTCTTCGATTGCAGCGTAGTCTGCAAGATGCCAATAACCAGTATGAAAGTGGTGTAGTGGACAAAACGGATCCACAACGGGCTAAAATTGCGCTCAATAATACCCTGGCTCAGCGTAAACAATATCAGGAACTGGTGGGAGCGAAGGCACAGGCCTTGAAGCAATTGATGGGATACCCACCCACCTCACCACTGGCATTAACGTATGACACGCTTCAACTGGCTAACGAAATCACGATGGATACCACCTTGCTGGTTAATCCAAAGTCGCGGATTGAGTATCAATTGCTGCAAACGCAGGGCCAACTCCTTGACGCCAATGTTCGCTATAATCGCTGGTCGTTTCTGCCCACCGTAAACGCCAACGCCAACTACAACCTGCTCTATCAGAACAACGTTTTTCCGCAGCTATACAATCAGACGTTTCCTAACTCACTCATCGGTCTGTCGGTGATCTTTCCCATTTTTCAGGGTGGCAGGCGAACTCAGCAGACCCGCATAGCCGAACTTCAATCGAGGCGACTGCAATGGGATCTGACGGCGTTGACCAGTTCGGTCGATGCCGAATACGCACAGGCACTGGCCACCTATAAAGGGAATCTGGCCAGTTATGAGGCGTTGCGCGAAAATCAGGCCCTGGCCCAGGATGTTTACCGAATCGTGGATCTGCAATACCGTTCCGGCATTCGAACGTACTTGGACGTAACGATTGCGCAGGCTGATCTGCAAACCGCACGACTCAACGTGTTCAACGCCCTCTATGCCGTTATCATCAGTAAACTAGACGTACAGCGTGCGCTTGGTCTCATCACTTATTAATGCCCGACAAATTCAACGCGATGAAAAAGAGTATAACCATTTTTATAGTAGTGGCAACGGCAGGGCTGCTGGTTGCCTGTGGTGACAAAAAAGACGAGCAACAGCAAGCTCCACCACCACCCACACCCGTCACGGCTATAAAAGCAATGAAAGGCAATGCTACCTATTATGAGGAGTATCCGGCCACAGTAACGGCTCTGCGCGAAGTAGAGATTCAGCCGCAGGTAGCCGGCAACATCACGGGAATTTTCTTTCAGGATGGTCAGATTGTCCGTAAAGGGCAAAAATTGTACACGATTGACGCGCAACAATATCGCGCTGGTTATGATCAGGCCGTGGCTAATCTGAATGTGCAGAAGGCTAACCTGAACCGTGCTCAGAAAGATGCCAATCGATATAATACGCTGGCTCAGCAAGATGCTATTGCCCGGCAGGTAGTTGATAATGCCTCGGCAACGCTCGAAGCCGCCCAAATGCAGGTAGCAGCGGCCGAAGCCAACATTCGCCAGGTAGCTACTAACCTGAAATATACGACCATTTACTCGCCGCTCGATGGTACCATCGGTATTTCACAGGTACGTTTGGGGGCTGCGGTTGCACCCGGTGCTGTTCCGCTTAATACGGTTTCGGCTGATAATCCGATCGCCGTTGACATCCAGGCTGATGATTCGATGATTGCCCGCTTTTCGGCTCTGCAAAAACAGCCCAATGCCGTCCGCGACTCGATGCTGCTGTTTGTGCTGACCGACGGTACCGTTTACAAATACCCAGGAACGGTACAAATCATAGACCGTGCCGTTGATCCACAGACAGGTACGTTACGTGTTCGCGTCTCGTTCCCGAATCCGGGTCGGCAGCTTAAAGTAGGTATCAACGGAAATATTCGGGTGAAAAATGCTACCCGTGAGCCGCAACTTATGATACCGTATCAGGCTGTGACCGAGCAAATGAGTGAATACTTCGCCTATGTGGTCGGCGATAGCAGTAAGGTGACTCAGAAAAAACTGACACTTGGTGCCCGGGTCAATGATCAGGTAATTGTGAAAGGGGGTTTGAATGAAGGTGAAATCGTTGTTACGGAAGGTACCCAGAAACTCCGTGAAGGAACAAGGGTGAAAGCCACGGTGAAATAATTGACACCATTACACCAGGTTTTACCCGGTGTGAGAAAACAAGTAGTGCACACCGGTCAACGTTCGGTGAAACAGGAAAAATATGTTCGCAGAAATTTTTATAAATCGGCCGGTGATGGCCATTGTAACATCCATCGTGATTGTGGCGCTGGGTGTGCTGGCTTTACTGAATTTGCCGGTCAGTCAATATCCCGATATCACGCCTCCGGTGGTGCAGGTGACAGGTACGTATACCGGTGCTGATGCGCAAACGGTGGAGCAAACCGTGGCTACGCCGATTGAAACGCAGGTGAACGGAACTCCCGGGATGGACTATGTGCAGACCAATGCAACCAACGATGGTCGCATGAGCATGAACGTGACCTTTAAAGTAGGTACCGACGTAAACATTGCCGCGCTCGACGTGCAGAACCGCGTAGGTATTGCGCAGCCGCAACTACCGCAGGAGGTAACCCGGCTCGGCGTAGTGGTTCGGAAACGGAATCCGTCGCTGTTCATGCTGGTAGCTATGTACTCGCCCAAAGGCACACACAACGTTTCCTTCCTGGATAATTATACCAATATATATATACGGGATGCTTTGTTAAGGGTACCAGGTGTAGGCGACATTTTTAGCCGCGCTGATGATTTTTCCATGCGAATCTGGCTTAAGCCCGACCGGCTGGCGCAATTGGGACTAACGCCCGATCAGGTAGTAGCCGCTTTGCAGGAGCAGAACTTACAGGTGGCTGGCGGCTCGGTGGGCGCACCTCCTCAACCCGGTTCGCAGGCGTTCGAGTATTCGGTGTTTACCAATAGTCGTCTCAGCAAAGAAGACGAGTTTCGCAAAATCATCGTTCGTAGTGATCCGGCAACGGGTTCGCTGGTTCGTCTGGAAGATGTAGCGCGTATTCAACTGGGTAAGTTTTCGTATGCCAGTAACTCGTTCGTTGATGGCAAACGGGCCTCGTACCTGCTAGTGTATCAGTTGCCGGGAAGTAACGCGCTGGCCACCGCCAAAGGCGTGTACGAAGCGATGGACAACCTGAAAAAGACGTTCCCGAAAGACATTGAGTATGTGGTGCCTTTTGAGTCGGTATCCGTTATCGACGTGTCTATCGAAGAAGTAGTGAAAACGCTGCTTGAAGCGCTGGTGCTGGTGATTCTGGTGGTGTTCCTGTTTCTGCAAAGCTGGCGCGCCACGCTAATCACGCTGTTAGCTATTCCGGTGTCTATCATAGGTACGTTCGCGCTATTCATTCCACTTGGATTCACTATCAATACACTAACGCTCTTTGCCTTCGTATTGGCCATCGGTATTGTGGTCGATGATGCCATTGTGGTGGTGGAAGCTGTGCAGGTAAACCTCGACAAAGGCCAGTCGCCCAGAGAGGCGACTATGGAGGCAATGCGTGAAATATCGGCTCCGGTTATTGCCATCGCCCTGATTCTGGCCGCGGTATTCGTGCCGGTAGGCTTCATTCCTGGTATTGTGGGGCGGCTCTATCAGCAGTTTGCCATCACCATTGCCGCTTCGGTACTGATCTCGGCTTTCGTGGCCCTGACGCTGACACCAGCACTCTGTACGCTGATGCTCAAACCCATGCACATCGACGAAAATTCGACGGGGTTGAACAAGTTTTTCTACAAGTTTAACCAGTGGTTCGAGAAGGTAACCAACGCCTATTCAAACAGCGTAAACCGGCTGATCAAAGCTACACCGCTGGTTATTGTGGGACTGGTGGTGCTTTATATTGGAACGGGCCTGCTTTTCCGGGCCAAACCCACCGGCTTTATTCCAACGGAAGATGAAGGTCGGTTGATCGTTACCTACGAAATACCGGAAGCTGCCTCGACAACGCGAAGTCTGGAGGTGCTCAATCAGATCATGGATATTCTGAAAAAGCAACCTTACGTAAATCACTTCGCGGCGTTGGGTGGATTGAACGCTGTTACGTTCGCTTCCAAATCGAACAGCGGTACGGTTTTCATGCAGCTTAAACCGTGGGCCGAACGAAAGGAGCGAAACATGCAAGCTGATTCGATTGTGGTCAAACTACAACAGGCGCTTTCCGGATTGAATGATGCCCGGCCACAGGTACTTCAGCCGCCGGCCATTCCGGGGCTGGGGCAATCATCGGGTTTTACGTTTGTCATTCAGCAGCGCGAAACCAACGATGATGTCAGGGCTTTCGATGGGGTCGTGCAGAATTTCCTGGCCGAAGCTTCTAAACGCCCGGAAATTGGGCGCGCGTTCACCTATTTTACGGCCAAATCGCCCGCTTACCGAGTGGACGTAGACCGCGAGAAATGCAAAAAGCTGGGTATTTCGGTTAGTTCAGTGTATACCACTATGCAAACGTTTCTGGGTAGCCAGTACGTGAATGACTTCATTATCTATGGTCGTAAATTCCGGGTGGTGGCGCAGGCAGATACCATGTACCGTACCGATGTGAAAAACCTGGGGCAGTATTATGTCAGAAATCAGGGCGGTCAGTTGGTGCCTCTCAGTGCGGTTATAAAAACGAGCGTCATCGAAAACGCGCCGCTGATTTCGCACTTTAACCTGTTTCGATCAGTGGAAATTAACGGGGCTGCCAAACCGGGTTTCAGTAGCAGTCAGGCCAACGATGCCCTGCGCGAGGTAGCAGCCCAGGTATTGCCGGCGGGTTATTCTTACGACTTCTCGGGCCTGAGCCGCGAAGAGATCAATGCGGGTAATAGCTCCGTATTCATTTTCATGCTGTCGATCGCGTTTGTGTTCCTGTTTCTGGCGGCGCTATACGAAAGCTGGTCGGTTCCGTTCTCGGTGTTGTTGTCGGTGCCGATTGGTGCCCTTGGGGCTATTTTGGCCCTAACGCTGTTCCCGTATCTGACCAACAACATCTACGCGCAAATCGGGTTAATTACGCTGATTGGTCTGGCAGCAAAAAACGCCATTCTGATTGTTGAATTTGCCAAAGAGCGTGTAGATAAAGGCGAAGACCTGCTCGAATCAACGATTGAAGCCGTACGGTTGCGGTTACGCCCTATTCTGATGACGTCGCTGGCGTTTATTTTGGGCGTGGTGCCGCTCGCTATCGCTACCGGCGCTGGTGGTGTAGCCCGAGCTACTATTGGCCGCACTGTGCTGGGTGGTATGCTGGCCGCTACGTCACTGGCCATCTTTGTGGTTCCTGTATTATACGTGGCCATTACGAAGCTGGCCTACGGTAAAAAAGGGCTGGAAGAATTGAGAAAGAAGAAGGAAAACAAAGACGAAACGTCAGGCGATAACCCACAGATCGCCAGCGCATAAAACGAACGTACCCAGAATGGCAATGCCCAATCCTGTTTTATCAGTGATTGGGCATTGCCATTCTGGGTACGTGACGAATGTCGACGCTATTATTTAGCGTAGCCAACCACCACCACTTCTTCCAATATTTTTCTGTCTTTCAACGACGTAAGAAAATCGCTGTTTTCATCTCTGGCCTGAATGGTCTTCTGTTCAGTTTCGAGTTGAAATTGAATCGGAATCACATAACTACCTGCATCTGATTGGCTCTGAGCCGGGAGTTTGGTCAACACCCGTTTAATTTCTTCGGAAAACGGGCTATCCACATTCGTCGAATTCAAGACAACGACATCAGCAATAGATCCCTGCTCGTTGATGTTGAACCCTACGTAAGCCTTGGCCACGCTGTTGGCTCTGCTAGAGGCGCTTGGATAACGAACATTTTTGCCGATGGCCTGGTAAAATTCGCTGGATTTGCTGAGCAGTTGTTTCTTAGCTTGCCCGAGTGAGGCAGACATTGTGCCTACTAATAGCACTAATGCAATTGATAGCGTTTTCATAGCAGATCAGAGTATGATTTAGTTAGTTGTGATGTGATGCGATTCTGGGTAAGAATTCATAAATGTTGGTGATATTTTTATCGTGGAAATCAACAACTCAGTAAGGAAACGTACCTGAAGAAACTTAGAAACCTATCGGGTCAACAAATCATTATAGGCCTATGATGACGAACGCGCAAAAGATCAAAGCAAAAGCACTCGAACTGGGTTTTGACTTCTGCGGCGTTGCCCGGGCTGATTTTCTGGCCGAAGAAGCCCCCCGGTTGGAGGCGTGGCTGACGCGTAACATGCACGGGCAAATGGGCTACATGGCCAACCACTTCGATAAGCGGCTGGATCCCCGGTTGCTGGTGGAAGGGGCCAAGTCTGTGGTATCGGTACTGCTGAACTATTACCCCGGCGAAGAACCCGACCATCGACTTCCTGAGAGCAACGAAGACTATAAACTTTCTAAGTACGCCTACGGCACCGATTATCATTTTGTTCTGAAAGACAAATTAACCGATCTGTTACAGTTCATTCGAGACGAGATTGGGGAGGTGGGAGGACGGGCCTTTGTTGATTCGGCACCGGTGATGGACAAAGCCTGGGCGGCTAAATCGGGGTTGGGGTGGGTGGGTAAAAACGCTAATCTGCTGAACCAGAAAATGGGCAGCTTCTTCTTCATCGGCGAACTGATTCTGGATCTTGACCTGGAACCCGACGGCCCCACTACCGATCACTGCGGCACCTGTACCCGTTGCATCGACGCGTGCCCTACCGATGCTATCGTGGCCCCGTATGTGGTTGACGGAAGCCGTTGCATATCCTACTTTACCATTGAATTGAAAGAGGCTATTCCGCAGGAAGTAGCCGGAAAATTCGAGAACTGGATCTTCGGATGCGACATCTGCCAGGACGTTTGTCCGTGGAACAAATTCGCCAAACCACACCAGACACCAGCCTTTAATCTATCGCCGGAATTGGCGGCGATGACCAAAAATGATTGGGAAGAAATTACGGAAGATGTGTTCCGTGAATTATTCAAACGGTCGCCCATAAAGCGGACAAAATGGGAGGGTTTGACTAAAAACGTCCGCTTTATAAACCATTCGTAGTTTGTGTTCACTTAATCGTTATGTTTAGCCGGTGATTTTGCTGATTTCGAAATAAACCTAAATCAGTGAGCCATTGGCTTTACCAATATGACGCGTGATAGAGTACAGACTGAGCAACGATTAATTGATGCAGTCCACGAATTACTGACCGAGGGCGGATTTGAACAGGTACGCATTAATCGGGTCGCCCAGAAAGCCAAGGTTAATAAGATTCTGATCTATCGCTATTTTGGAGGGTTGGATGGGCTTGTTAGGGCTTATTATGAAAAATATCAGCCTATAGTCACGGCTCCTCCCATTGATCTTGAAAAGCTCCGTGGCGCACCTATTGACGTGTTTTTTGAGGCTTGCTGCGATTTTATTCTCACCGAATTCAGGTTGCTACGGGCCAATCCGCAAGCGCAGGGATTTTTACGGAATGATTTGCTTAACGGGCAAAACGGCGCACCCAACCCGGTTGCATTCCAGAAAGAAGAAAAACTCCGCATCATGATTGAGCAATTGGGCGAGTTAATTCAGAGTAAATACGGACGCCCGTTTGCAGCCATCATCATCAGCGGCATGACGATGCTGACCTTCATGGCGCACGATAAACGAACGATTATGGGTGTCGACGTAGGAAGCGACGAAGGTTGGGCGGAAATTGAAGAGGCAATCCGGCGGATCTTCTATGGTGTTTCGCTTTCGGCCAAGGAGCGGCTTGGCAACAACGTACCTGAACACCTGCCTTCAGCCAATAGTGAGCAAACGTTGTAGCGCGTTGCCCACCTGCCAAACTTCCTCAAATGTGTTGTAGAGCGCTGTAGGTGCCAGACGTATGCAGTTGGGTTCGCGCCAGTCGCCAATGATACCTTCTTCGGTAAGTTGCCCGAAAACGGTTTTTCCGTTGGCAGGAATCAGTAACGAGAGCTGACAGCCACGCTGCGTGGGGTCGGTAGGGGTAAGCACCTGTACTAGATCGGCAACCAGAAAATGCAGGTACGCCGTGAGCCGTTCGCTTTTACGGCGTAGGTTGGCCATGCCTGCTTCTGCAGTAAGTTGCACAGCGGCGTTATGTACGGCCATAGCCAGTACGGTTGGCGTGCTGACCTGCCAGCCATCGGCCCCCGGCATAGGAACAAAACCCTTGGTCATTTCGAATCGCCGCGCCTGATCGTAACCCCACCAGCCCGCCAGCCGGGGTACGTTGGTGTTGGCGTGGTGTTTATTATGTACGAAAATGCCCGACACGCCCCCCGGCCCGGCGTTCAGGTATTTGTAGGAGCACCAAAACGCAAAATCTACGCCCCAGTCGTGCAAATGCAGCGGAATGTTGCCCACCGCGTGGGCCAGATCGAAACCCACAGGTACGTTGTACTTCCCGGCGAGCCGGGAGATTGCCGCCATGTCGAAGGCCTGGCCAGTGTAGTAATGCACACCACTGAGTAAGATCAGCGCCAGTTCATCGGCGTGCTCTTCTATAGCCGTGAGTATATCAGCCATTCGCCACGTTTCCTCCCCGGCGCGCGGGCTTACCTCAATCAAGACCTCGGCAGGGTCGAGTCCACGGCTGCTGATGTGCGTTTCCAGCGCATACTGGTCAGACGGGAAATCACCGCTGATGGTTAGAATCCGGGCTCGTTGCGGCGTTGGCTGGTAAAAAGAGGCGAGGAGCAGGTGCATGTTGACCGTGAGGTTGTTCATGGCGCACACCTCAGCTTCTGTACCTCCTACAATATGGGCCATTGCCGGCTTACTTTGCTCGTGAATAGCCAGCCAGGGCGTATGCTGAAGCGTTTCGTCGTGCTCGAACCAGCCTTCGACGGCCAGATTCTGCCAAACGGCTAATTCGCGCTCCAGCGCGGCGCGGGCGGTTTTGGGCTGGAGGCCCAGTGAGTTGCCACAGAAATAAATGAGTGGCTGTCCGTTTCGGTGCGGGATATGAAACTGATCCCGGTATATGCTGAGTGGATCTGCCTGATCGAGTTGACGGGCAAAATCGCGGTTGTTAATGAAGTTCATGTCGGAAAGTTAACGCAGAAATCAGGTTGATCTTTGTAATTTGGCCCATTAACTCCATCCTTCACTCATGTATAAAGCGCTAGCGTTACAACTTACCTGCCAAACCGTTAATAGGGCCACGACCCGTGAGGAAGCCGAAACAATTATGCTGGCTTCCATTGATCGGATTGATAAGCAGATCGAAGCATCGATCAATTTCGCCGGTCGCGATACGTTGCTGATTGTGGTTCCCGAATATTTTCTGACGGGATTTCCGATGGGCGAAAGCCTGGTGGAATGGCGCGATAAGGCAGCGCTGGAACTTGACGGACGCATCTACGAAGCGTTGGGGGCGATGGTACAAAGGCATAAAATTTACTTTTCAGGCAATGCCTACGAACAAGACCCCTTCTTTCCTGATCTTTATTTCCAGACCAGTTTCATCATTGGCCCCGGTGGCGATGTGATCTTGCGCTACCGTCGCCTGAACTCGCTGTACAGTCCAACTCCGCATGATGTTTGGGCTTACTACCTGGAGGCATACGGCTACGATTCAATTTTTCCGGTGGCCAAAACAAACATCGGAAACCTGGCGTGCATTGCTTCCGACGAGATTTTGTATCCCGAAGTGGCCCGCTGTTTGGCTATGCGTGGTGCCGAGATATTCCTGCACTCTACCTCCGAGATTGGCAGCCCCATGCTAACCCAGAAAAACGTGGGCAAAATGGCCCGCGCCATTGAAAACATGGGATACGTGGTCTCGGCCAATTCTGCTGGTATGTCGGGCGTATCCATTCCGTTTGGCTCAACTGATGCGGGTTCCAAAGTAGTCGATTACAAAGGATTAGTGCTAGCCGAAGCAGGCTATGGCGAAAGTATGGTAGCCAATGCCGATATAGATCTAAGCGCGCTACGGCAATACCGCCAGCGGACGGGGGTTGCCAATCTACTCTCGCGGCAACGATTTGAGCTGTATGCCGAAAGCTACACCCAACACAGTTATTACCCACCCAATACCCTCCTGGCCGAATCGCCCGACCGGGGCATATTCACCAAAAACCAGCAAGACGTCATCCGTCGGTTGTTTGACGGGAAGTGACAAGTTTGTGGTTTGTCGTGTGAGGTTTGTGGTTGCGCTGCTAAGTCATAATCAAGTTGAGTTAGCAGCGCAACCACAAACCTCACACGACAAACCACAAACTATCTCCTCCCCCTCGGGTGGAAGTCCACTAGCGTTTGCTTCAGGTAGTCGCGGTCGAGGTGGGTGTAGATTTCGGTGGTGGTGATGGATTCGTGGCCTAGCATCTGCTGAACGGCGCGCAGGTCGGCACCACCTTCGATGAGGTGCGTGGCAAACGAATGCCGGAACGTGTGCGGGCTGATCGTTTTCGTGATACCCGCCGTTGCTGCCAGCGTTTTGATTGTCGTGAAGATCGTGATGCGCGATAGTTTGGTGCCGCGCCTGTTCAGAAACAGCGTGTCTTCGTCGCCCTTTTGAATGTCAATCTGGCTACGGGTGTGCTCCACGTACATGGTCGTGTACTTGATGGCATCGCCACCGATGGGCACTAGCCGCGCTTTGTTTCCCTTTCCCATGACCCGAACAAAACCCGAATCGAAATAGCAGTCGGTTAACTTAAGGTCGAGCAGTTCGGATACACGAAGGCCGGAACTGTAGAGTACTTCAAGCGCCGCCCGGTCACGAGGCCCGGCGGGTGAGGAAAGATCGATGGCCGCCAGTAACTGTTCTATCTCGGGAAAACTGAGCGTATCGGGCAACTTGCGACCCAATTTCGGGCCTTCGATGCGATGGGCCGGGTCGTGCTGAATCAGGTTTTCGAGCAACAGGTATTTGAAAAAAGCCTTCACGCCCGACAGCATTCGGGCCTGACTGTGCGCCACCAGCCCCAATTCACCCACGTATTGAAGAAAACCGGAAATATGGCCTTCGTGGACCTGCAATGGCCCAATCTCCGGGTGCGACAGTTGAATGTACTCGTGCAGCCGCGCCACATCGTGCAGGTAGGCATCGATGGAATTTTCGGACAGCGACCGTTCCAGCCGCATGTAATTTTTAAAGGCGTTACTATATCGTTCCCACATGGTGTCGCAAAAGTCGGGAGCAGTGCCGAAACAACCGCCTGTTGATAAATAATCGGCGCGGGGCCTGTTACTTTGCGGTGGTGTAACGCACAAGATCATGACCTCTATTCTTATTATCAACGGCCCTAACCTGAATTTGCTGGGTAAACGTGAACCGCACATCTACGGCAGTCAAACGTTTCTCGACTACCTGAAAACGGTTGAAGCGCTTTTCCCCGATGTGCAACTGCGCTATTTCCAGTCGAATCACGAAGGCGAACTGATCGATAAAATTCACGAACTCGGTTTCACCATCGACGGTATTGTGATCAATGCAGGTGCTTACACCCACACGTCTATCGCCCTTGCCGATGCGCTGTCGGCCGTTACGGCCCCGGCCATCGAGGTTCACATCAGTAACGTCCACGCCCGTGAATCATACCGTCACCACAGTTACCTGTCGGCCAAATGCAAAGGCGTCATTGTGGGGCTAGGGTTGCAAGGCTATGAGTTGGCGATTAGAGCGCTGATTGAATTAAGAATTAAGAATTAAGCCGGTCCGCCGTTGCGGTGGCTCTGCTAATAGATACGTTGGTTGTTTAGCAGAGCCACCGCAAC
>NZ_JBGGWF010000009.1:0-243055 GCF_041321135.1 Fibrella aquatica
GACAGGCTCAGGGTGACAAGCCTATCCAAGTTCGTCATCTACATTCTTTACGTTCTTGTCACCCTGAGCCTGTCGAAGGGCCTACAGCGCGGAGCCTACAGCGCGAAGCTTAGCTCGTGAAACCAATCAGCGTGTCAGTTCCGTATCAGCTATTAAAGCTCAAACCCAAAGCAGTACAACTAATTCTCCTGACCTAAGAATGACGAACAAGTATTATGTTTATATGCTGAAATGTGCTGATGAATCGTATTATACAGGGATGACCAATGATCCGGAACGACGGTTAGCAGAGCATGAAGAGGGCAATGACCCTACGGCGTACACGTACCTGCGCCGCCCCGTTCGTATGGTCTGGTACGAAGCGTTTCAATCACCAGTTGCTGCTATTGAGGTAGAAAAACAGATTAAAGGCTGGAGCCGACGTAAGAAACAGGCACTTGTTGAAGGGCGTTTCGATTTACTGCCTGCATTGTCAACCTCTAGGAAATAGTTGTTTCTCGTTAAACTGTTTGTTGTATTGTTTTCGCAACTGACATGATGCTTCACGCTGGTTTGTTTCGCGAGTTAGGCTCCGCGCTGTAGGCTTCGCGCTGTAGGCCCTTCGACAGGCTCAGGGTGACATGTAAACCCAAGTTGGTCATCTACATTCTTTACGTTCTTGTCACCCTGAGCCTGTCGAAGGGCCTACAGCGCGGAGCCTACAGCGCGAAACCAACCAGCGCGGAGCCTACAGCGCGAAACAATCGCACAAAGTAACCTCACTCCCTTCCCAGAAGAGCCAACGTTTGCGGGTCTGGCTCACCGTTGTAATATTTATCCAAAACCGCCTGAAAAACGGGGTCAGCGTCAGGAATTACACTGAACAAGGTCATGCTCGACCGGAGCTTCATGTCGTCGGGCGTACCCAGAATCTGCGTAGCTGTTTTCCCATCTATTTGCAACATCGCTGTTGACATGTCGATCAGGCGGGGGCCGAGCAGGGGGTGGTTCAGGTAGTCGGTTGCTTCCTGAAGATCCTTTATCCCGTAGAATATCGCCGTACTGCTAAGGCCCAGGCCCGTTAACTGCGGGAACACATACCACATCCAGTGGCTTCGTTTTTGTCCGTTTCTGATTTCGGTCACGGCATCGGCATAGTTACCGGCCTGCGCGTCGACAAAGCGGCTTAGGTTGGTGGCTTCTTCCATGATTGGTCATTGAACGTTGATCAGGTAACAAACCTACGCCTTAAACTGGCGAAGGGTGTAGGTAAAGGTCAACATAAAATACCGGTTCAAAACCAGCGAACGGCTGTCTTCCAGGTACGTCTCCGAGAAAGTGCGGCTGATGCTGTTGTTCTGGTTCAACAAATCGAACACCGAGAGGCGTAACTCGCCGTTCTGGCTCTTGAACATCCGTTGCGCAAAACTGGCATTCCACAGCGTAAACTCCTGATTGAAACCGCCCGACAAACCCGCGTACTGCTGGTAGTTAACGTCAGACCGCAGCACCATGCCTTTCCAGATATTCCAGGTGACGTTGGCCCCAGCCCGCTGCGTGCTGAACGACGTGTTCAGCTGCGGCTGTAATGAGTTCACCACCTGATTGTATCCGTAGGTATACGACAGGGTGAAGTCGACTTTTTCGCTGATGTTACTGCTCAAAACAACTCCCTGACTGATAGCGTATGAATTGGCCCGGTTCACCTGAAAGTTGATCACGCTGGGGGCTCGGTTGAAGTTCAGACTGGTGTTGAGATTCACATTGCTTTTGATGAACGAAAGCGGCCTTCCGTACGAGGCAAACAGGCGGAGATTAACCGCATCTTCTGTGTTGATAGGCCTTGTCAACTGCGTGCCTTTTTGCAGGAAAATGCCTTCGCCCGTTGGTGAACGTATGCCGGGAACGGTCATGGCGCTGTCGGCAATGAACAGCGACGAGCCAATGGGGTCCTGTGTGTAATTGGCGCTGATCAACGCAACCAAGCTGCTCGCTTTTTCGACGGCTGTTTTGGTAAACCGGGCCGATACGTTGTGGCTGTAGCTCTGTTTCAGGTCGGGGTTACCAATGGTTTGCAACAGCGGATTGGTGTTGTTCAGCACGTTTTGCAACTGGTTGATGCTAGGTGCCTGCGTGTTGGTGCGGTAGTTGAACCGTAGCCGTAGATCGTCGGTGAACCGATAATCGGCCGTGACGGTGGGCAACAGGTTGGTAAAAGCCCGGTTCACCATGTCTGTCCGTGGAAAAAGCTGCTGACTTTCCAGGTCGGCCCGTTGCAGATCAACCGAGGCCGACAGACGAAGGGTTTTGGTGTTGACATTGTAGCCAACGCCCGCCCGCTGTGTCAGGTAGTCATTGTCGAACCGGTTGCTCAACAGCGAATCCAGCAGGTCGTAACGGTCAGAGGCGGGGTTAAGGCGGTAGGTGAATCGGTCGGAATTACTCCGGTTGATGCCCGCACTATACGATAATTGCAACAGGCCTTTGCCCAGCGGTTCGGTATAATTCAGGTTGGCCGATAGTTGGTATCCGTTTGAGAGGTTGGTCGTGCGCTGATCAATGGCTTGCCGCGTGATAGTATCGGCACTTATAAAATCGTTAATCGAAGCCAGCGTGCTCATGCCATCGCGGTTGTTGACCGACGTACCCAGGTTCAGCGAAAATGTACGGCCGCGTTTCTCGAAGCGGTGCCGGAACAGGATCGAGTTGCTGAACGACAGCCCGTTGTTATTTGACCCAAAACTGTTGTCGGACCGGTTGAGGAGGCTATTACCCAGCCGGGTTTCGCTGTTGGTGAGCGAGCCCGATTCGTTGGTCTGAAAGCTCAATCGAGGCGTAATCAGCAGCGAGTTGTTCCGGTTAATGGTGTAATCGAGCCGGAAGTTTAGCCGGTGGTTGAGGTTCGAACTGCTGTTGGTCGACTGTTCGCGGTAGGTTTGGGTCGAGTCGTCGCCGTTTTGGTAATATTCCCGCAACAGCGATTGTTCGTTGCGGTTGTTGCTCTGGTTCAGGAAATAGCTGCCGCGAATGGTCATTTTCTTGCCCCACGAATCGGTGTAGTTGATACCCAGCGAGTTAGTGGTGTTGATGCCGCTTTGCTGACCAACCAGAAAATTGTCGGTACTGCCGCCACCACCTCCTCCGCCGCCACCGCCACCCGGTGCACCGCCTCCGCCGCCCCGGCCACCACGACCTCCTCCGCCGCCACCCTGACGCTGATTACCACCGCCCCCACCGCCGAGAACGCCCAGTAAATCCTGACTTGCGAAGTTTTGCTGGTTGATGTTGTTGCTCTGCGCGATCACCGAAATGCGCCGATCGCCCTTGAATAAGTTGACACTACCGCCCGCGGCAAAGGTGGCGTCAGTACCATCGACGGGTGTACCTACCCCAGCATATACTTTGCCAAACTGTCCGTTTCTACGGTCGGGCCGGGTGATGATGTTGATGGTTTTGAGCGTGTTACCGTCGTTGACCCCCGTAAACTGCGACTGATCACTCTGGCGGTCGAACACTTCGATTTTGTCAATCACTTCGGCGGGTAAATTCCGGAGGGCAATGGTCGGGTCGTCACCGAAAAAGGGTTTCCCATCCACCAGAATCTCCCGTACGTCTTCACCCTGCACCTTTATGCCGCCACCGCTCATATCGATACCCGGCATTTTTTTGAGCAGATCTTCGGCCTGCGCATCGCGGTTCACCTTAAAGGCGTTGGCGTTCATCTGAAGCGTGTCCCCTTTTTGTTCGGCAGTAGGCGTTTTGCCTTTTACCACTACTTCATTCAACTGACGAGCCGTTTCCAGCAAAATGATTGTGGGCAGTTCAACCCGTCCCGAATCGATCTGTACGGTTTGTTCGGTGGTGTTGTAGCCCACAAACGAGGCCAGTACTTTGTATGACCCCGCCGGGAGATTCTCGAACAAAAAGCGACCATCCAAACCCGTTACATTACCCAGCCTGACGGTACTATCGGAGGCACTGTTGACCCGAACGGTAACCCCAATCAGGGTGTCGCCTTTGGGGCCGGTTACGTTGCCGCTGAGCGAACCAAGTTGCTGACCGAAGCCAGTGGTAGCGAGTAGCAGAAGGGCTAATCCGGCAAGGTACCGAACTGTTTTAGGGGATAGGAAGTAGAGCATGACGTTGAGTAAAAGGGGGTTTGGCTAAAGGCCTGTACCGGTGAATGAAGTAGTTGGATAGATGAGATTATACCGCTTTGAATGATACCGCGAAACCCCTTCTTTCGCTTAGGCTCTCTTGATCAGCCGAACTTGCGGTTCACCTGAAAAAAAAGTAGATGGGTAGATTGGTAATTAGGGTAAACGGATAATTGCTCTCACCGGGCATAGCCCGGTGCAATAGATGCTTCGCTATCATTCATAGTGAGATTTGATTGGGTACGTCGATAAGCAACGCATCCATTGCACCGGGCACAGCCCTGTGAGAGCATCTACCCTAACGTGTTGAATCGGCAACTGTTTTGCGGGAACGGGGCGTTCGGAAAGCCCGGCTTGGTAATTCGCTCAGCAACGTGTTCAGTAATGTGCGTTGCGCTGGTGTACAAATCCCGGCTACCCGATCGAAGTGAGCCAGTGTTAGCAGGTCTATTTCGGCGGCTTGCTGATGGAAAGCCAGAGCCTGTTGGCGCCGCTGCTCAACGGTAAACAAGGAGTCAGCCAGTCTGAAATAAGCTTTCCGGGCTTGTTTGAGCGGTTTTTGCTGAATCTGCAACTGCTGGAAATAGCTTTTTTGTAGTTCGCCCAGTTGTTGCCGCTGTTGGGGAGAAAACCCAAGCGTATCGGACAGGAACGTACCTGAGCGTGACCAGTTTCGCCGGTGTTCCGGTGCCGCCGGACGTACCCAGAGCCAGGCAAGTAGGCCGATGTTAAGCGCTACCAGGACACCGATGATGCCCAGGAGCAGACGGATGCGCCGCTGTTCATTCATAAGCCAAGATAACCGGGTCTACTTCGTAATCGTCTAGAGGTGAGTTCGTAGTGCTGATAGCTGCTGGCTGATCGCGATTGGTCCACCAGGATGCGCCAGCCACCGCACCCAGATTCAGTAAAATCAGCAACAACAAGGCTGAATAGGCGTATACCGGCCGACGAAGCCACCAGGGTAACCACTCCGCCGATTCAACTGACTGACTCAGTCGGGCTTGCAGTCGGGTATAAAAAAACGGGGGCAGTTCGGGCTGAGGGCGTTTTCCCCAGCGCTGGAAGGTAGACTCCCACTGATCTGATTTGTTCGGTTCGTTTGTTGATTCGTTCATAATAAGTGGTACGGTGTTAGTCGTTTGCGTACTGTTTGGCGGGCTCGGAACAGCAGCGATTCAACCGCCGAGACCGATGTCTGCATCACCGCTGCTATCTCCTGATACGACAGCTCTTCCTGATAATGCAGCGTAAAGGCTATTTTTTGCGATTCGGCCAGGGTTTGCACCGCTCCGTTGATAAGCTGGGTGCGTTCGTCCGCTTCGAGCACTGTTTCCGGCGTTTGAAAATCGGGCGGGTCAATCCGTTCCGCTTCCTCGTCGTCGCCGAAGAGACTGGTCAGGAAGGCAAACCGTTTTTTACGCTTTCGGTCGCGCTCTTTTTTCAAGGCGCGTGACGTGGTTATCCGATATAGCCAGGTGGCCAGACTCGCATCGCCACGGAAATTGCCCACGGTCTTATACACTTCGATAAATACCTCCTGTGCAACGTCTTCTGCCTCTTCAGGAGTGGGTACAATGGCAAGCGCTGTGCGAAAAACCCGCGTTTGATATGTATCGACCAGCCACCGAAAAGCAGATTCGTCGCCTTGTCGAAGGCGGTCGAGCCGGGCTATTTCGTCAGGTTGTTCGTTCTGCACATCAGCGTTTTTAAGAGATAGGCCCCGTTGGAAGAGCAAACTTGCGGTGAAGCTGTAAAAAATGTCATTGAGCTTCGCCGTCATTAAATAGTCATTCATTGCTTTTCGACGAATGACTACTTAATGACGGCGAAGCTCAATGACGCGAAGCAAATGACGTTTCTATAGTTCTTTCCCACAGTGGGGGCAGCGGGGAGGGGATTTACGGTAGCGGATATGTTCGGTGAAGCCCGAAACCAGAATACCGGTAGGCAGGGCAAATAAGGCGATGCCCAGAATAGCCGAGATACCACCCAGGAGTTTGCCAAGTGGCGTGATCGGGTGAATATCGCCGTAACCTACGGTGGCCATGGCGTTGATTCCCCACCACATGGTAGCCGGAATGCTCGAAAAGGCTTCTGGTTGGGCCGGATGTTCAATGTAATACATCACGCTGGAGATGATGATGAGCATGAAAATGACCATAGTCAGGCTCAGGATTAATTCCTCCTTTTTATCCTGAACAACCTGCAGAATCATTCGGTAAGCGTGCGAATATTTCGAGATGCGGAATAATCGAAAGATTCGGAAAATGCGTAGAATTCGGACAATGGCCAGGTCGGTGGCAAAAAGGCTGACGTAGAAGGGAAGAATGGCCAGCAGGTCAATGATGGCCGTGGCCGAAACAACGTACCTGAGCCGACCCCAGAACCAGTGCTGGTATCGCTCATTTTCTACGCAGATCCAGACGCGGAGCATATACTCAGCGGTGAAAAAGAGAACCGAGAATAACTCAAAATCATAAAAAAGGCGATCGTACTTCTGGCTGTAGGCTGGTACTGTATGCAGAACAATGGCAATGGCATTGAGCGTAATAATCGTCATCAGCGTGAGGTTGAATACCAGGCTGATGCCCCGACGTTTACCTGCTGAAGTTTCCAGTATACGATATAGTGTACGGCGAATATGGAGAATACTGATTGTCATGGTGAGTAGAATAGATAAGTATAAAAATCTATCTAAATCCTGAGAAATCAGTAATCATGTGCGTATTTGGCATGATGTAGGGCCCGTACCGCGGACTTCAGTCCGCATTTTCGCGCATATAGTAATGCGGACTAAAATCCGCGGTACGGGCCCTACACTGCCGAATACGGAAACGCCAGCGGGTCGGGGTAGGTGAAGACGTACCCGGTGGCCTGCATCAGTTTGTCGCCGTTGATCACTTTGAACGGAATCGGTTCGGCGGGCTCTACGAAAGTGGGAAGCGCATAACCAAAATCGGCGCAGCTTTTGCGGTAAATGGCTTCGCGGGTAGGGTGTTGCGGCGCAACGGCGTTAAACGTACCCGACAGGCTTTGCTCGATCACCGTCGCTATCAGCCCAACGGCATCGACCTGATGAATGTAATTGACGGGTACGTTGCCCGTATCAACAGTTCGGCCCGCCACGTACTTGCCGGGAATCCGCCGGTCGCCCATCAGGCCCGCGCACCGTACAATGGTAACAGCCCGGCCCGAGAGGTTCTCGTCGGCCAGCGCCAACCACGCTTGTTCGGCTGTGGCCAGCGCCGGAGCCGCCGACTCATCGGGCGTAACAACATCTGACTCGATCATGTCCCGGTTCAACTCAGGATAAACCGACGTTGAACTAACGTATAGAATATGCCTGATTCGGGAGGAACGTACCTGATCGGCCAGCAAGCGCATCTGCGCCGGGTGAAAATCATCGCCTTGTTTTCCTGCTTTGGGCGGGATATTCACAACCAGATAATCTGCGTCGAGCAATACCGTCAAATCACCTTCGGGGGCCGGATTCAAATGAAGCAAATGGGCATCAATGCCTTTCTCACGGAGCACTGGTATTTTTTCGGCTGTAGTGGTGCTTCCCCGAACGGCGATACCTGCCTGCAGCAGGCGCTCGGCCAGGGGGGAGCCCAGCCAGCCGAGGCCGATTATGCTAAGCTGTAGCGGTTTCATCGGTATCTACCCATACTTCCATGGTGGTCATGGTCATTGGGCCAAATTGGGTCATAAAAGCAACATCGGCGGCATCGCGGCCGTAGGCTACGGTGATGCGGTTACCTTTTGGTTCTGTCTGTGTAGCATCGAATGTGTACCATACACCGCCAACGTACGCCTCGAACCAGGCATGAAGATCCATCGGTTTCAGCTCGTGTAGATAGCCCACGACCATCCGGGCCGGAATGCTCAGGCTACGGCAGAGCGAGATGCCCAGGTGCGTAAAATCACGACAAACACCAACCTTATTGTACAACGTATCAGCCCCCGACGTAGTTGAGTCGCTGGTGCCGTACTCGTACCGGATGTTGGTATTGATCCAGGCCCGGATGGCTTCAACCTGGTCGTAGCCTGGTTCGGCATTGGCCACAATCTTTGCAGCTTCGTTGATGATGATCAGGTAATCGGACGGGCAGTAGCGGCTGGGGAGCAGAAAGTGCAACACATCGTCGGGTAAATCCTGTACAATAGTGAGTGGTGCGCCGGGTTCGGTAGCAATAACATCGTCGGTTTGCACCACGGCCTGGGTACGTATGCGGAACTTTCCGGCGGGCGCAATCAACCGCTGACAGAGGTTGCCATATAAGTCGGTGAATTCGGTGACAGGCACTTCCGGCTCCATCTCATAGGTTTCGCTGATAATCCATTGGCCCGCGCCCGACCGGGGCCGGAGCATGAGCATGAGTGGCGTATCATCCTGTACATCAAATTGCAGTTCGCAACCGGCAGTAAGTTTCATGGGGGAATAATGTATGGTTCAATGTTTAACGTCCAACGTCTAATGTTGCGCTGCTACATCAAAGTATGTGCTAAGTAGCAGCGCAACATTAGACGTTGGACGTTAAACATTGAACAATGAACGTTGTTTTACCAAACCCGAATTCGTTGGTCTGGGGCTTTATATAGTTTATCGCCTGCTTTCACATTGAAGGCCTGGTACCAGGCATCAATGTTGCTGAGCGGGCCGTTGCAGCGGTATTGGCCGGGAGCGTGGGGGTCGGTCAGGATCAGTTGCGCCTGCTGTTCGGGCAGTACGTTGATTCGCCATACCTGCGCCCACGATAGGAAGAAACGCTGATCGGGCGTGAAACCATCGATCGCCGTATTGCTTTGACCCTGCTTTGTTTTTTTGAACGCATCATAGGCAATGGCCAGGCCACCGAGGTCAGCCAGGTTTTCGCCTAAGGTTAGTTTTCCGTTTACAGCCAGCGTGTCCAGCACTTTGTAGCCGAAAAACTGGGCCTCCACTTTGCCAGCCCGCTCTTTAAATTGATCGGCGTCGGCCTTCGTCCACCAGTCGCGGAGGGTACCGTCGGCGTCATATTGGCGACCTGAATCGTCGAATCCGTGGGTCATTTCGTGGCCAATTACCGCGCCAATACCACCGTAGTTAATGGCGTCATCGGCATCGGCATCGAAGAAGGGGAACTGGAGGATAGCCGCCGGGAAGGCAATTTCGTTGTTCACCGGGCTGTAGTAAGCGTTTACCGTTGGCGGCGTCATGCCCCATTCTGTTTTGTCGACGGGTTTACCCAACCGGTTGATCATGTAGTTGTAGGACCACTGACCGGCTGCGTCTACATTTCCGAAAAAATCATTCCGCTTGATTGTTACCCCATCGTAGGTTTTCCACTTGTCGGGATAGCCGATTTTGCGTTTGAACGACACCAGTTTGTTTACCGCTTTTTTCTTGGTGTCGGGCGTCATCCATTCCAAGCCGTTGATGTGCTCTTTGAAAGAAGCCTCAAGGTTATCGACCAGCGTCATCATGCGTTGCTTGGCTTCGGGCTTAAAGTAGTTCTGCACATAAAGTTGACCCAGCAGATCACCCAGCGTTCCGTCGATGAGGCCGCTCACGCGCTGCCAACGTGGCGTCTGTTCTTTCTGGCCCGTCAATACTTTGGTAAAGACGAAATTCTGATTTACGAAAGGCGTACTCAGGTACGGTGCTGCGCCGCGAAGCAAATTCCAGCGCATATACGTCTTTATATCGGCTACGGGGGTGGCCACCAGCAGGCTATCCATCGACTTGAAGAAGTTCAGATTGCTCACCAGCACCGTATCCTGCCCTTCCACGCCAAACCGCTTCATCTGATCAATCCAGTTGATGTGGGGCGTCAGCTTGTCGAATTCCTTAACGGTCAGTTTGTTGTAGGTCTTATATGGGTCACGCATCTCAACACGGGCCATTTGTGCCCGAGCTAGTGCCGTTTCGATCTTTAAGACTTTATCAGCACTTTCGGCCGCCTTGGCGTCGCCAATCAGCCCAAACATTTTGGTGAGGTGATCGCGGTAGGCATCACGGATCTTGGTGCTGCGGGGGTCGTTTTTCAGGTAATAATCGCGGTCGGGCAGGGTAGTGCCACCCTGACCAAACTGTGGTAGGTATTTGCTCACATTCTTCCGGTCCTGCGATACCGAGAAACCATGCAACATGCCATTGCTCTGCCGACGCTGGTAGGCCAGTTCGTTCAGTACATCGGTCATGTTTTGCAGCTTATCGACGCGGGCGAAGTCGGGCTTCAGTGGTTCCCAGCCACGCTTCTCGATAGTGAGGCTATCCATGCCGCTGGCGTAGAAATCGCCGACCATTTGCTGTAAACGACCTTTTTTCGGATTCTTAGCGGCCTCCTGAAGTAAGCTCCGCATGGCTTCTACGCTTTTTTCGCGCAGTTCATTAAAGCTACCCCACGACGTTTTCGAGGCGGGCACCGTGTTGGTTTTCAGCCAGGTGCCGTTGGCGTAGCGGTAAAAGTCATCGCCCGGCTTCACGCTCATATCCATATTTTTTGGATCGATGAATTTCCGTTGGTCGGGGGGCGTCGCTTTTTTAACGGGGTCAATGGCGAACGTGGTGCTACTCGCTACTACGAGCGCAGCAGCCATCCAAAGGCACTGTTTTTTCATAAACGGATGAAGTTGATATTGATTGAAGTACCAAATTTAATCAGGAATTCAGGTTTTCGGGGTTTGTGGTTTGTCGTCTGTGGTTTGTAGTTGCTTGTTGCCTATTTTTTCTTACCTTTGCACTCCCATTTTTTTGGGATAGCCATAGCAAAAAAACCAATTAGTTAATGCCTACCATACAACAGTTAGTCCGCAAAGGCCGCGAGAAGCTGAACTTCAAGTCGAAGTCACCAGCTCTGGATGCGTGTCCTCAGCGTCGGGGTGTATGTACGCGTGTGTACACGACCACTCCCAAGAAGCCCAACTCGGCGCTTCGCAAAGTAGCCCGTGTTCGTTTGTCGAACGGGAAAGAAGTTAACGCCTACATTCCAGGAGAAGGCCACAACCTGCAAGAGCACTCAATCGTGCTTATTCGCGGTGGTCGGGTTAAAGACCTGCCGGGTGTACGTTATCACATCGTGCGCGGAGCGCTCGATACGGCTGGCGTAAGCGGTCGTCTGCAAAGCCGGTCAAAATACGGCGCCAAGCGTCCGAAGCCAGGTCAGGTTGTTGCCGCAAAAGGCAAAGGTGCCCCAGCTAAGAAGAAAAAGTAATTACGATTTACAATTTACGAATTACGATGTAGCTCCGCAGGGTCATCTAGGTTGGTCCTGGCAGCGCAGAAATCGTAACTCGTACATCGTCATTCGCAAATCATTCATCCACTGCCCGTTGAAAGACTACGGCAGAGTAAGAGAAATCTGAAGACACAATGAGAAAGTCGAAACCACCCAAGCGGTATGTGTTACCTGACCCTAAATACAAAGAGGTACTGGTAACCAAGTTTGTGAACAATTTAATGTACGAAGGCAAAAAGTCATTGTCGTACGCCATTTTCTACGAAGCCATTGACCTGGTTGCCAAGCGCACCAACGAAAGCGGTATCGATACCTGGAAAAAGGCGTTGAACAACGTAATGCCTTCAGTTGAGGTTAAAAGCCGCCGCGTCGGTGGAGCTACCTTCCAGGTGCCCACTGAAGTACGCGCAGATCGGAAAGTCTCGGTAGGCATGAAATGGCTTATCCGCTTTGCCCGTTCACGCGGTGAAAAAACAATGGTAGACCGTTTGGCCGGTGAAATCATTGCTGCTGCTAAAGGTGAAGGTGCCGCCGTCAAAAAGAAGGACGATACCCACCGTATGGCCGAAGCCAACAAAGCGTTCTCACACTTCCGGTTCTAGAATCGGGTTCGCTTAACAAACCTTATAGGTCTGGAAAGAGACCTGTAAGGTTTGAAAATCCTGAAAAGCCTCCCGCCCACAGCAGGAGGCTTTTTTAATGCCCGATAAATCGCATCTGCCCGAAACACCGTACCTTTGAAGGGTACAAAAAACAGGTTCAATGTTTAAGGTTCAATGTCTAACGTTGCGTTGCTAGCTCAGTAACTGTTTGTGTTAGCAGCGCAACGTTAGACATTGAACCTTAAACATTGAACTTCTTACAAAATGACCACAACTACGACCACCCGTACCCGCGACACACAGGTCTTTGATCTGATTGCCAAAGAGCAACACCGGCAGGAGTCGGGCATTGAACTCATTGCTTCCGAGAACTTCGTATCGCCTCAGGTGATGGAAGCTGCCGGTAGTGTCTTGACCAACAAATACGCTGAAGGCCTGCCCGGAAAACGCTATTACGGGGGGTGCGAAGTAGTTGACGAGGTCGAGCAGATTGCCATTGACCGGGTGAAAGAACTGTTTGGCGCTACCTGGGCCAACGTACAACCTCACTCAGGTGCTAATGCCAACACGGCGGTATTCCTGGCCACGCTGAAGCCGGGCGATACCATCCTGGGTTTCGACCTGAGCCATGGCGGTCACCTCACCCACGGTTCATCAGTGAACATTTCGGGTAAGTATTTCCGGCCTACGTTCTACGGCGTAGAGCAGGAAACAGGCGTAATCAACTACGATGTGGTTGAAGAAACGGCGCACCGCGAAAAACCCAAAATGCTGATCTGCGGCGCTTCGGCCTACAGCCGTGACTGGGACTACGAACGCCTGCGCGCCATTGCCGATTCGGTAGGTGCGCTGATGCTTGCCGACGTATCGCACCCGGCTGGTTTGATCGCCAAAGGACTGCTGAACGACCCGCTTGCTCATGCACACATCGTGACCACCACTACGCACAAAACCCTGCGGGGTACGCGCGGCGGCCTGATCATGCTGCGCAACGATTTTGAAAATCCGTTTGGCCTGAAAACACCAAAAGGCGAACTACGCAAAATGTCGTCGCTACTCGATTCGGGTGTATTCCCCGGTACGCAGGGCGGTCCGCTCGAGCATATCATTGCGGCAAAAGCCGTTGCCTTCGGTGAAGCCCTGACGGATGATTTCTACGACTATGCTGTACAGGTGAAAGCCAACGCACAAGCCATGGCCAAAGCCTTTACCGAACGTGGTTACCGGATTATCTCAGGCGGTACAGATAACCACCTGATGCTGATTGATTTGCGCACGAAAGGTGGTCAGGCTACCAGCCTCACGGGCAAATTGGCCGAAAACACGCTGATCAAAGCAGATATTACTATTAACAAGAACATGGTTCCGTTTGATGACAAGTCGCCGATGGTTACATCGGGGATGCGTGTTGGAACGGCGGCCATGACAACCCGAGGCATGCAGGAATCTGATATGGAAATTATCGTGGGCTACATCGATGAAGTGTTGATGAACCACGACAACGACCAGAAGATTGATGCCGTTCGGGAGAAAATTAACGCCTGGATGAAGGCATTTCCGTTATACGCTTAACTGTGTTTGATGTTTGTGGTTTGTAGTTTGACGTTGCGCTGCCAATAAACCTGTCGTGCCTTTGCAGCGCAACGTCAAACTACAAACCACAAACACCAAACTTCTTTTCAAAATGGCATTAGATCAGGCATTTGACCAGCGTGGGTACGACGATGGCGACGACACCGACGAAGTAGAATTGGGCGATGGTACCGAGATGAGTTTTCTGGAGCATCTGGAAGCCCTTCGCTGGCACTTGTTGCGCGCCTTCGCGTCGATTTTTGTGTTCGCAATTATTGCCTTCGTGTTTATCCACGAAATATTCGATATCATCATTCTTGCACCGTCGCGTCCCGATTTCTGGGCGTACCGTCAGCTATGCAAACTGGCTAGTGCTGTAAACGTACCTGACCTGTGCGTCGATAAGCTCGACTTTCAGTTGCAGGCGCTCGGCATGTCCGATAACTTCACGATGGGTATCACTATCTCGTTCATTATCGGGTTGGCATTTGCCTTTCCGTATGCGTTCTGGGAGGTTTGGCGGTTTATTAAGCCGGGTTTGCGAATCACCGAGAAGAAAGCCGCTCGTGGCGCTGTGTTCTTCGTATCGATGCTGTTTTTGATGGGCTTGCTCTTTGGCTACTATGTAGCTTCACCATTGGCTATCAATTTTTTAGCCAATTGGCAGTTGTCACCCCAAATCAAAAATCAGTACGATATCACGTCATATATCGGTATTCTGGCTACCCTTTCGCTGGGTTGCGCGCTCATGTTTCAGATGCCCATGATTGCGTACGTGCTCTCAAAAGTAGGTGTACTGACACCTTCGTTCATGCGTACGTTCCGCAAACACGCCTGGATCGTCATTCTGGTAGTAGCCGGTATCATCACGCCCTCGCCCGATATCTACAGCCAGTTGCTGGTAGCTTTCCCGCTGGTGATTCTATATGAGGTAAGCATTCTGGTGTCTCGCTCCATTGAGCGCGCCCGTTTGGCCGAACTGAGAGATCTGACGAAGTAAAACGAGTGACTCGTGAAAAAGCCCCACTGACTAGTTGTCGGTGGGGCTTTTTGTTGCCTTTAGTTTCCGTTCTGGTTAAGTACCCGTTCCAGTTCAGACTCTTCCGATACGCTGGGCTTAGGTACGGGCTTTACTGCGGCGGGTGCCACTGTGGCCGACTGCGGGCGCTGAACAGCCGTTGGTCGGGGTGCTGTGGTCGGCTTCGGTGTTGTCTTTGCCGACGCGGATGGCGTTTCCGTCGGTATGTTCCGAGTCGGTGCAGAAGCAACTGCCTGGGTACGTTCGGCTGTGTTGACCGACTGAGAAGGAGCTGCTGTCTGGGTACGTTGCGTTTCTGGCTGAATTGGGCGCGGCCTGACCGGCATAGTCGCAACCGATGGCTTAGGCACTACAGGCGTCGATGTCGGCTCTTTCTCAGCAGGCGATTCGGAAACTGTTTCCTCGGCGTCGGTAACGGGGGGTGATAGCGCGGAAGCAGGCCCGCAAGTATCTGGCCAAATCTGGCAGCGGTATGCGTATACCCCAATCCCCAGCCCCAATACCAGTCCAATGGCCACAAAGGCTTTTGTTGTACTCCCAGCACTTTGGCTTGCTTCCCCAACGGGCCTTAAACTACCCACAGGCAGTGCCATGCCCGACGTGCGGCCAAACAATGAGACGGTGTGTGTTTCAGATGTTGTTGGCGATTCAATAACCAGTGCCGACTGATGCTTGCCAGCCCGGGGAGGCGTATAGCGAAGGTGAATATACGTACCCTGAGGGTCGGGCTTGAAGGTAAGCGATTCTTTGAACGCCAGCCTTTCTACGCCTACAGCCAGCTGAAACAAAGCCGGGTCGGAGACAGACAGCACGACAGGTACGTTGGGCTGAGGCGGCGTGACCTTCAGCGTAAGGAAACTTTCATTACCGGGTTCGGTACGATCGAACTGGAGGGTTGAACTACTTACCTGCAATCCCGGGGAAACAAGGGGCAAGCCGGGGACTTTGGCCGGGCTGGCTCCGTCTGTGGGTTTGGCATGTGTTTGATTCATTGTCTATGTACGTGCGTTTCGTTTATACAGCTTTTATACCCTGTTGATAGTGAGGGAATGGTTCATGGATAAATTTTTGGCCCTAATCCTCACTTTGACTCAATAAACTGAAGTCATTCCGGGCATTGATGAGTAAATTCAATAACCACCAACAAGTTACGAATGCCTACGATAAACGGCTTATCCCATCGACTTAAAGATCGCATAAAGCAACTCTCGCCCACTTTGCTGCGGCTTGTAGGGCTGAAATTGCTTGATAAGACCCAGACCGAAGCATTACTACGCCCTTTCCAACTTAGTTATTCGGTGAAGATGCCCGTGTTGCTGGCAGGTGTTGTGGATGTTGCCGACAGTAAGAAAGTATTGTTTGAGCCCAAAGCTGCTGAAGCAGACCCTGATTTTGTCTGGAGTTATCCCAACACAAACAGTCGGTCTCAACTACTTCGGAGTGGTAACTTAACGGTTGGTAATTCATTTTTAGACACTGATTTTGGAAACAGAGCGCTACTAGCCGATCTTTTTAATCCTGACCGGCGTATGGTAGAGCGCTATCCCGTCACCATTGCTCTGTGGAGTCACTACTGGGGTACATACTACGATTTCGTTTTCTTCGTAGCCGCTAAGCTGGCGCGCATTAAAATGGTGATGTCACCGGCCCAGTTTGCCGAAGCGGCCGTTGCCTATCCGTTATTTCACACGCCATTCGAGGCTGAATTGCTTCAATTACTGGGTGTAAAACCCGACCGGTTATTCGATACCCGGCAGTACGCGCTGCATTTTGACCGGTGTATTCTAGCCAACAATAGTAGTTGGTTTTATCCGGCGGCGGCCGATGTGCTAGCCTTAAAAGCCATTGTTGAAGCAGAACTTAAGCCTGCACGATCGTCTCCAGTCCGGCGAATCTACATCAGCCGGAAAGGTCGCCGCAAAATTACCAACGAAGAGGCGCTGATTGTGATGCTACGGCAATACGATTTTGAGGTTATCGAGGATAAGCCTCGCAGCGTAATCGAACAGATCGAATTGTACCGGAGCGCTTCATTCGTGATTGGTCCGCATGGTGCTTCGTTTGCCAATTTACTATGGTGTCGGCCGGGTACACAACTATTCGAGTTTTTTGCGCCAAACTATCGCCCCGAATATTTCCGGTATCTGGCCCATGTGCTGGATCTGCGCTATGCCGGTTACTGTTTTGGCCCCGCTGAAGAGAGCCATCACTCCTTTGTTGATGCCGACATTGAGGTATCGGTAGACGAGGTGGAGAGGGGTCTTGTCAGGGTGCTAACCAATCAGGCCTCTTAACGTACCTGAAAAGAGCAATCCAGAATGCGGTGGCCGGCTACATTAGCTGGAATAACCTCGTGCACTGTCACTTCACCACGTGCTATAAACGCTTCAATCTGATACCGACTAGCCTCGTCGACTACGTAGAACCGGTTGAACTGAGTGGCGTTGAACTGATTTGGTCTTATCAAGCCTTTCAGCCGGTAGTTATCGGCTACTCCTTCCAGAATCTTGTAATCAGTGGTAGATTCCAGCACGTTGCGGCTGTCGAGGGCCGTAGGCCAGTCCAGCAAATAGTAGATGGGTTGCTGTGAATGGTAAAAATAGATCGGTAAAAAGTAATAAGCCGACTCGAACAAAACAGGCTGATCGGGTTTTAGCCTGGCTACATCATGCCTGATCTCGCCCGAAAAGAGCGGCACTTTACTATTCTGAACAACTATAAAGACGGTCGTAAGCCCCATAAATAATAGCAGACCAACCACCTGAACGGCAGGCGTCAGGTGGGGTAATCGTTGGGTCCAGGTACGTTCCCGCGTTTTTCCGTAGATCAGCCAGCCAGCGTACAGGAGTTGGTAGAGCAGCAACAGGCTCGAAGGCCAGAAATAGCGATTCAGAAAGACAGAGGTATGCAACAGTGATACAGCCAGCCCTAACAGCAGCGTGAAGGCAACCAAAAAGCCTGACAGCACATATAGCGCAAAAGCCGGATTGGCCAGTGCAGCCAGTCCCTGTTTCCGGAGGCGGGGCAACGCTATCCAGACAAACAGCCCGACAACCAGTAAAACCCGAATGGACACCAGTAGCGGATAGGTATCCTCCAGTCGCGCTGAAAAGGTGGGCAGTAAATCACCAATCGTCTGAAAAAACCGATCTGTTGTGGGAATCGGAATCCAGGAGTGGGGCTTGCCTGATTCAGACTGGATGGCGAAGGAAGGATACCAGGTTACCAGCCAGATGGCAGCTATGAGCAGATGAATGCCCACCACCGATAAATACCTGAATGGGTCTTTTTTAATCAGCCAGTTTGCGAGCCATAACACGCCAAAAAAGGTGCCCGAACCGGCCAGATAAAACAGGGCTACATTGTGCGTAAACAGGAAACCCGTGCCTATGATAGCCTGTGCTAGCAGCCAGCGACGCCGATCGGGATGAAGCAACAGGCGATGCAGTACCACTACATAGCCCCAACTAAGCAACAGATAGAGGCTGTAGGTCCTGATCTGAGTCGAGAGTGTGTAGTTCAGGTACGTTAGGGCTACAACAGCTGTAATGACCAGGGTATTTATTAACGCTGTACGGACCACTGTTGGTTGATTGGCCCCATTATAAGCCGATGCCAGTTCGTGATCGAGCAAGTTGGTGATGTACCGGAAAAACCAGACTATTGTGAGTGCGAAGAGGCCAATTGAAATACCTTTCAGGAAGAATGGATTCAGGCTGATACCCTGCGCCAACAGCCAGTAACTGTTGACAAATAAGGGCGGATTGGCGTCCATGCCGCTCACAATGGCCTGATTGACGTGCGCCAGTGAGGGGTCGGATAGAAGGAGATAACTCAATATCTCATCCATCCACATATGACTATCTTTAAATAACAGCGATAAAAACAAACTACCGGTTAGGGTTAGCAGTAATGCCGCGCTTAGCCGGTTGGTTGTCAGCATAGTTACTGGATAAGGTTGCCGGTTTCGTTGACATTATTAGTTAGTGAGTAAGACGCGCCGTCTACAGCATCGAAATAAGCGCCACCAGTACCCTTACTGAATCGATTATTAGCTACAACAACGCCGGTCGATCTTGCTCCGTACGCTCTGAACGTGGCGACATTGTTGGTAGCTGGTTGGTTAGAGATGGTATTGTCTCGGAAAATGTTGTTGGGTGCATTATCGCAAATTATAGCGTGTGTAGCGCCGCTCACAATTACGTTGTTTTCGTAAGTACCCCCTGTGCTCGATGTAGTCAGCAATTCCAACCGGCCTGTCATGTTGATCCGGTTATTGTTGAACTTAGCAGCGCCGGCATTGAATAGCTGAATACCACCTACACAGGTACCTACTGTTTGGTTGCCCGTAATAAGTAGCCCACCCACAATAGAGCCGTTTCCATTTCCGTCGTTCGAGCCTTCGATGAATTTGTCGAACGTACCTTCAAACTTGTTATTGATAATCTGCACGTTTTTAGAGGCACCGGCAATTTCAACACCGTACAGGCTACAATTTTTCACGTAGTTCTCCGACACCACCAACCCATCGAGTGGGCCCGACAGTGAGATGCCAAATTCACACTCGTGAATCATGTTGTTGCTGACGTTGATGTTTTCGCCCGCATACACGTTGAAATTGTCGTGATTGAAAATCTCAAACGCCATACGTTTTGCCCGCACATCGTTTTGACGGACAACCATATTTTTGCCGGTTTTTCCCGCCTGAATTTTCACCGTCAGGAAATTGGTGCTGGCTTCGGCGGTTTCATCGGTACTGCGGCAATTCTGAATGGTCAGGTTATTGATGGTTGGTCCGTCAATTGAAATGACGCCGTAGGTAGCTGTTCCTTTGGCCGTCACCACCCAGTTGATGCCTTCGATGAATACATTATCGAACGACGGCCTTGTATCTATAGGGCTGAAGAGCGACACATAGATTTTAGGGAGTGTGATGGTGACCCTGCCAGGTGTGCCGCGCAGAGTCAAGTTGCTGCGCATACGAACTTCGGTTTGCTGCGTATACTGTCCGTCGGGGATAAATAACTCACCTGTAGTCGCATTAACGGCCATCTGAAGTTCAGGTCCGATGTCGTCATCGGCGGGTAGAACGCCAAACCAGCCTGCGTTGGCTGCTCCGGTAAACTGGCGTTTGTAGCGTCGGCCATTGGCCATCACCACCACAATGCCTGTGTTGTCTTTGGTAGTCCGGTCGCCCCGGTCGAGGGTGAATAAACCCTGTTTTCCTGCATCGCTCAAGAACAAATTGGCAGGTACGTCGGCGCGGGTAAAAGCCCTGACCTGAGCCAGCGTAAGGGTATCCGTCGCTGTTTGCCGAATCAGGGTATCCGGGTCTACCTCAACTGGCTTGCAGTTGGCCAGCATCAGTATGAGTAGCGCGGCCGTTCCGGCAATAAGTTGTATCGATTTCATAAGTTCAGTTAACAGTTATCAGTTAACAGTTATCAATTAACAGTTATCAGCTTTGCTACTTTACACTTGCCCCGCAGAGCTGATAACTGTTAATTGATAACTGTTAACTGTTCATCGGATGCCTGCGTACGTTTTCAGCCGGTTATAAATACGGGTAATAGGGCTGTATCGCTGAATTGTTTTGCGATGATAGTAGTCTGTTGTCTGCGCAACAGTGGGCAGGTTGAACGTCCGTTGCTGCCCGGCATCGAGTTGTGTTTTATACCGGTTATAGATGTCGGTATGGGTGGCACCTGGCCCAAAACCAATGTTTTGCACTTTCGATACGGTTGGGTAAACGGTAAGTCCACCTGCCTTGAATCGGCTGTAACAGAACCGGATATCCCAGGCGTCGATCGCTCCTTCCATCTGATGGCGTAGCATCCGGCTCAGGTCTGACCCGCCAGAGTTAAACGCTTTCTGCCGAACCGGGTCATTCTTGAACTGATCATAATCCGACACCGCCCAGTCGATCGAGTGCCAGCGGTCGGCCCAGGTGGCCCAACCCCAGGGACTGTGGCGAGGCACAAAGTAGGCGTCTTCTGTGTAGCCGGGTGGCTTGCCAAAGGGGAAAGTATAACCCGCCACGGAATACACCCGTTTGTTGGTCGCGTAGTGGCTCAACGCCTGGTTCATATAGTCCAGAAAATTGGGCGCTGTAATGAGATCATCTTCGACTATAATGACCGATGAATGTGTTTCCAGTACGGTATTGATGCCCCGAATGATGGAGTCGGCGCAACCAATATTGGCTTCGGCAAAATGGCGGGTGATAGTCCGAAAACCGGTTATTTGACCGATTACTTCCTTCACTTCAGCCACACCGGGTTCGTCGGCCGGCTTCTGCGGGGCATCTACAAATACATACAAATCGCTTTCGGAAGCGAGGAAATTGGCCTGCAATGCCTCAACGGTCTTTCGGAGTTCGTTAGGGCGTTTGTAGGCAAAAAGAATAACGGGTGCGTTCATGTTGTTGAGGAAATTGACATGTCATTTATTGTCATTATGCTGCGCGTCATTAGGTGGTCATTTGCCTTCGGCATTAGGACAGGGGTGGTTTTGCTACAAATGACCATCAATGACCACCTAATAACGCCGAAGGCAAATGACCACTTAATGACTACTGATAACCTGTTTGCCTAAATGCCACACATACAGGGCATTGGTTGTGGCGTAGCGGCGAAATAAACGTCGGGGTTCAAGGGCAAGTCGGAAAACCCATTCCAGCCCCATGCTTCTGATCCAGGCCGGGGCGCGTTGATGTTCGCCGGTCAGAATAGGTAATGCCCCACCAATGCCAAGCATAACGGCGGGAATCCGGCCCCGCATACGACCCATCCAAAGTTCTTGTTTGGGGCAACCCAGGGCCACGAATATCAGCCGGGCACCCGACTGCTTAATTTGTTCTACCTCGGCTTCTTCTTCGGCGGCGGTCAGCGGCCGGAACGGTGGCGAAATTAACCCGGCAATGTTGAGGCCGGGGAATCGCTGATGACAAACGGCAGCGGCCTGCTCGAGCCGCTCGGTTGTTGAGCCGTAGAACAGCACCGGAATCTGTTCGGTAGCGGCCCGTTCCAGCAGGGCGGGCATCATATCCATGCCAGCTACCCGTTCCTGACTACGACCATATAGGCGTTTAATGGCCCACAGAAGGGGCACTCCGTCGGCCAGTACCCAGTCTGCGTTGTTAACGGCTTTGGCGAGTTCGGGTTTCTGCTGCGCCTCAACCACCATGTGGGCATTGGGGAAGCAGACCGTTCGCGATTCGGCCTGGTGTGCGGCCCGGATAATCGCTTCGCGTACGTCTGAAAACGTAGCCGCACTAATGCCCAGGCTTACAACGCGGGCACGCGGAAGGGCGGTAGATTGTATTGAATACTGCTCCATATCGTTGATGTTGACTGACGAACAAAGAGAAAAAGAACGGGCTACCGTAACGGAGGTCCGGCATTCTATTGCTCGGTACTAACCAGTTTCCCCTTGCTCAGAAGAGCCGGGTACAAGTGATCGGTAAATACGTTTATTTTCTTATCCCAAACCTGACTTTTCGAGAAAGCATAGGCCCGCCGACCCATTTCCAGTCGCTCGGCGGGGTGGTAATACAGCCATTCAATGGCTTTGGCCAGATCGTTAACAACCTGTTCGGGGTCGTTTACGGCCACTTTTATACCATTTGTACCATCTACCAGTTCGGCCTGCCCGTGAATGGCCAGCGTGATAACGGGCATCGAGTAGGCCATGGCTTCGGTAACCTGAGTAGGGCACGAGTCGCGGAGGCTGGTAAACAGAAACGCGTCTGACTGTTGATAGTACTGACGTACTTCATCGTAGGAAACGTGCCCGACCCATTTCACCCGATCGGTCACCTTGTAGCGAGTCAGGTACGTTGTCACCTGGTCGGCAATCTGGCCTTGCCCGCCCACGATGGTCAGGCGGATGGGTAGTTCAGGATTTACCCGGCTAAAGGCATGAATGCTCAATTCCAATGCTTTACGCGGCAACAAACGGCCTACCCACAGTAAATTCATCACCGGCGGATTGGCTGATCGTTCGAGCGGGCCGAGGGATGTGAACTCTTCGCCGATTCCTGAATCAAGAACCTGCTCAATCGGCTTGTCGGGGCGCGATTGGCGAGCCAGTTTCAGCGTATCGGCGTTAGATATCAGTACCAGATCAGCTTGCCGCATGGTTTGGTAGTAACCGGGGTTTAGCCGTTGAAAGAGCCAGCTAGCGCCATCGCGCATGACCTCGCGCGAGTAATAACCGCCGAGGTACTGTTTCATCGATTTAGGCACGCGTTGCCCGCCCCCTACCGGTCCGAAAATAAACGGTTTGCCTACCCGATACATAAAGCTACCCAACTGCAAACTGCTGTAGGTAACGTGGTGTACCAGATCGAAATGCTCCCGTTTATCGAGTTCGCGGGCCAGTTGCGACGCTTGCCATTGCCAGTAGATGTAGTGCGTATACATACCCAGCAGGTTACCATACGCCCGATCGAGCCAGGCGGGCATCGTGATATAGTGTACCGTCAGGTTTGGGTAATGTCCTTCGGCCAGAGCGGGTTCAATTTCAGAACGAAACTCCTCGCGAGTAATGCAGTGCGTTTGTATCCCGCGCCGACTCAGCAGAGTAGCGTAATGCCAACCGTTTCCTTCTTCAGATCCCCGGTTAGGTAAGCAAGCGTAAGCCGATAAAAGGATAGTCAGCATGACCTAGACAGGTTGAAATTTACGGCGAAGAAATCCTCCACAGATGCGGGCTACATCCAGCACGAAATACAGCAGTTTCGTTTTTGAATGAACCATAGCAAAGTGGTAGCGAACTGTCAGGTTGGTTGGTGATCGAATGGAGGTGAAGCTCTTCACAAAGTCGGCCCATCCCGGCCGCTGCTTCAGGAAGATGCCCGTTGCCGTTACGTGTTCGCCAACCACACTTTTAGTGCTGACAAACAGGGGATAACCGGCTTTACTGGCCCGTAGCGAAAACTCAACATCGGCCATGTAATGCGCAAACCGGACCGAGTCATACAGCCCCACTTTCTGGAACACTTCCATCGGAATCAACGTACCCCGCCCCGGTAGCGAATCGGTCTTGAGCACGTCGGCCTGTTTAATCAGCGTGGCGTAGCTCCGGCCATAATCTTCGGCCATCTGATGACCTCCGGCCAGCACCAGGTTGATTTTTGTACCGGCAAATTCGAGGTAGTCGGGGTTGGCGATATCGACGCTTGGCGACCCTACAATGCACGGATGATGCTTTTTTTCGGTATCGAGCAATGTTTGCAGGTAATCGGGCTGTACCTCGGTATCATCGTTGAGCGTTAATAGAAAATCGTCGCTCTTTGGGGTAGCACCAACAATCTCCTGCGCCTTACGGATACCTACGTTGGTAGCCTCTGTCCACCACAGGTTACCGTCGCCCTGCAGCACAATAGCGTTGGGGAATTCCTGCTGAATCATCTCGCTGGTGCCATCGGTCGACCCATCATCGACCACAATTTCCTGGTGGTCCGGGTACGTCTGAACAGCCAGGCAAGCCAGGCAGCGGCGGGTAAGTTCGCGGCGATTATGAACGGGAATAACGACGTAAATCATGTCTGTAGTCAGTTATCGATAATCAGCTACCAGCTTCGCTCAGGTACGTTCCGTACCGAGGCGTTGGGGGCTGATAATTTTTCATTGTTGATTGTTGCGTAATACAACCCTAGCCCAACAAACCCCCAGTAATAGATGGGAAGTTGGTAGGAAACGCCAAAGAGCAGGCCGCTGGCGATGAAGGCAAAGAGCACAGTTTGCTCGAAGGTGAATTGTCGATTGCGGAAATACATCATCCAGAGTGTGCTTAGAATCACAAACAGGTTGAGCAACAGCCCCAGAATGCCGTAGTTATACAGCATATCGATGTATTGCGAGTGAATGATGGTGCCTTTTTCGGGGAAATCTTCGTTGGCCATAATCTCGCCCCGGTCGTAGCCTTCATAACGCCAACCCAGCCACGGCCGGTCAGGAATCTGGCTCCAGTAATACAGGGTTTGCTCGTAGCGCCAGTTGCCCGTATTGTCTTCCGTTGGTTTAGCAATGCCGCCGATATTTTCCAAAAAGGCATCGACCCGCTTGGGCGATAAGGCCGTCAGGAACGGAATGGTGAGCAGAGCCAGGACAAACAGTGTAGAGGCGGTGCGACCAATGGGCAACCGGCTGCCCGGTAACTTGCCCATTATAGACAGACCAGCCACTATAGCCACACCAAATACGGCCGACGAAATAACCGAGCGGTGAAGGAGAAAGACTATGAGCCCGAATGAACCAAGAAAGCCCATCAGGTCAACAATACGGTGTTTTTGCAAGTATTGCATCAGGAAAAACAGCAGGGGCAACATCACGTAAAACGCTTCGTAGGCCGAGGTGGTACGGCTCTCCGATGTCATGCTGTACTCCATGATTTTGCCCATGATAATCTGCCCGTAGAAGTAGAGTGCCCCAATAATGGCCACTGCCCAGCCCAGTTTGAGCGGACCCGATCGTTGCGCCACCACAAAAGCCAGTAGAGCGAGCCCGCAATAGGCCAGCCGTTTAATGACGAAGAACGAATACACGTACTGGTTATACACGTGCAGTGATTCGAGCACCAGCCCGAACACGGCCAGACTCAGTACCCAGGCAATCAGTTTGTAGGGGCTTGGATAATCGAAGTAGCCCAGAAAAAGACAGGTCGCGCCCACCAGACCGCCCAGATTGGATACGTTCGATAGAAGCGGACTGAGCTGGTTTGAGCCGTAAGTGAGCGAGCCGACGCCAAAAAGGAGCATGAACAGCGCAAGCCGATACCCCCAGGTAATGGCTTTTACCCTGGGTTCTTTTACGGGTTCCTTTTCCGGATCCAGCGTGTATATGGGTTCAGCTATGTTCATGGGTTTGCCAGTACAGCTTCGTAAATCGTTTTGGTATGGTGCGTGATGTGTTGGGCATCAAATCGCTCCAGCGAGATGGCCCGTGCTTGCCTGGCCAGTAATTGGCGCAGTGACGTGTCTCCCCAAAGCTCACCCACTGCCGCCGCAATGTTGGCGGGGTCTAGTGAGGTAAGCAGGCCGGTTTGGCCATTTTCAACGAGCGACGAAACGCCGCCAACGTCAGAAGCTACAACCGGTAAACCGGCAAGCTGTGCTTCACATACGCTATTTGGGCTGTTATCGATGTATGACGGATGCAATAAACAGAACGCATCGGAGTAGGTAGCCCACAACTGTTCGCCAGTCAGCATGCCTCGATGTTCAACCGCCTCGTCTGGAATGTTAATCAGACCGAGTGTGATAATCAGTTCCAACAGCGCGTCTTGTGTGCCAAACCCGGTAACGATAAGCCGCATGGGGAACCGTTCCCGCAACAGATTCAGCGCCTTCAGTGCTTCCCGAATGCCCTTAATGTCGTGCAGGCCACCAATAAACAGCATGGCATTGGGTGGCTGATTGGTAGGCGGGGCAATGGGTTGGTAAAACACGGGCCGCATCAGCTCCCAATTGTGATGAATAACCGCTTTTGGATTCAGTTTATGGATAACAGCTTTGTCCCAGTGGGTACGTCCAATGTAGTGGTGAACACTGCGGGCAAACCGTTTTTCGTAATAGCTGGCTACCGCCCACGATACGTGCCGGTAATCGAGCCGTTTAGGCAGGTAGCGGTAATATTCCGTTACAAAGCCTTGGGCCGACACCACTTTGGGCATATTAAGATGGGCAGCCATAGCCGGGTATTGTTGTTCTGTGCCGTGAATATGCAGCAGATCGAACGTACCCAGCGCCTTTGTGGCTACCGAATCGCGGAGATATTCTCTTACCCGTTTAATGCGCCTTTTGTAGCCGGTGAGCATATCCCACTTGTCGTCGGCCACTTTCAGGTAGATGTAGCGTACGCCGTCGCGGGTTATTTCTTCGTCCTGGTCAATGTGGTGATTGTAGCTGACAACGGTGATGGAAATTCCCTCCTGCGCCACCAGATTGGCGGCTAAAGCCGTCATCCAGGGTACGGGATGTCCCGATTTTTTCGGGTGTGGGGCCGCTGCTAGCCAGAGAACGTTCATAGTATTTACTCTTGAATGATGGATAGAAAAACTACAAGGTTGGTACTCCCGCCGAGTTGGGTACGTCAACCACACGGTGGGTGTTTATGTCGGGTTGGTTGGGTTGGTCACGCTTGCCGGTAGCCTGTTCGTAAAAAGCCAGCAGTTTTTGTAAACCGGCTTCATGACTCAGATTTTTTTCGGCATACTCGGTTTGCACACTGGTCAGTTGTTCGCTCTTTTTCGCATCGCGGTATGACAGAATCAGATCGGCCAGGTAAGCGGGGTCGCGACTGGTGAGCAAGCCTTCGCCGTGGGGCAGTAATTCGGGAATTCCGCCCACCGGCAGCGCCAGCACAGGTACGTTCACCGCAAAGGCTTCGAGCAACGCGTAGGGACAGTTGTCGTTCAGGGCGGTGTGAACGTAAATATCTGACTGCGCCACCAGCCGCCACGGTGCCGACTGCCGACCGTGAAACCGAACGGATTCAGTCAGACCGAGATCGGCCACCAACTGTTCGTAAGCTACCCGACTCGGGCCGTCGCCGATGAGCCACACCCGGAAATCGCTGACGCCCCGCTGCCTGATTTCGGCCGCTATACGGATCAGCAACTCCTGATTTTTCCGCTCGTCAACGTACCCGACATTGCTGATGATAAACAGGCCAGCGTCTTCTGCCAAACGCGTTTTCGATTTATCAGCCTCGGTAATGGTAACTGTATTGGGTAAAATGGCTCGCTTTACGTCATCGCGCAGTAAATGCTTCGATTGCGTGTAGGCGTAGTTGGATACAAAAATGTAATGATCGACCTGCCCAAACAGCCACTGGTACCAATGCGTAAGCGCACGCACGAGCCAGGCGGGCAACGGTTTATTAATCAGGTTGGCCGCTGTGATCAGCTCCGTTACCGGGTCATCGTTGAAATGGGCGGTCAGAACAACCGGTACACGTTTACCCAATGCATAGTACGCCGCCACACCCGACCGTACATCCTGGGCATGAATGAGGTCGAAGGTTTGGTGACGATGCTGCCGGGCTCCCAGATACAAGCGCGCGAAAAAGCTGCTTTCGTCCCATAGAATCCGGCTTGTTTGCCCTAGTCGCCTGACCGCATGGCCAAGAATATTCAGGCTCTTGTTCCAGACAAAGGGCGTATCGGTTGTCTCCACCACCTGCACCGATGTACCCCGGCTACGCAGATCGCGTGCCAGTGTCTGGTAGTAGGTAACCACGCCGGATGGCGACGTATGGGTCAGGAAAGTGGGGATCAATACGTTCATTTGTTCATCATTTTGTAAAGCTTCAGCGTCAGAATCGTATCGGGCCGCTTGCGGAAGTTGTTCACCACACTGTCGAGGGCGGCTTCGCCAAAGAGCAGCACGTTATACATCCGGTTAGTGCGTTTCTGTGCGGCCTGCTGCCCAATTTCGCGGGCGGCCCACCGCATAAAAATGGCCATACCCACGGCAGGGCCATGTACGTTCTGGAACACCCGCCGCTGATTCCTGACGGCGTAGTATTGCTTCCACGCACCCGGCCACGGAATACCATTCCGATCAAACGAGGGTGGGTGCCGGAATACCGATTTGGGCACGGTCACCACCGGGAAACCCAGCCGTTGTGCCCTGGTCATGTACTCTACTTCGTCGCCCCAGATAAATAGTTTCTGATCAGGAATGCCGATTTTCTCTACCACCTCATTGTGAATGAGTGTACCGTTAAAAAACGAAGCCACGCCATAGATCAAATCGAAGCCGGTCATATCGGCAACCTTGCGGTATTTCCGGTTGGGCCGGTCTACGTAAAAGGCCAACTCTTCATCGTCGATCATACTGACCGACATGGAGTTTTTGATACATGGTCCGAGGTTCGGCGATTTTAGCAATTGCTCCAGCGCATCGGGTGCGGCAATGCAATCGTCATCCATGCACCAAAGCCAGGTAGCCCCCGACTTAAACGCCCCGTCGATACCAGCGGCAAATCCTCCGGCACCGCCCAGGTTTGCCTGGTTAATAACCGTGAGATCCGTTTGAGTGGGTAGCCATTCGGTGGTGCCATCGGTGCTACCGTTGTTCACAACCAGAAAAGCGTCTGGCCGCCGGGTTTGTTGTCGTAGACTGTCTAAGCAAATTTTCAGATCCGCCAGGCGGTTAAATGTGACGATGACCGCCGTAACTGTTTCCATATGTGTTGACTAGTGGTATACCTACTCTAGTGAGTATTAGTCGATATTGTTTATGAAAATTACTTAAGGGTTTATTTTTCTATCAGAGATCATCTCGGTGGACGTACCCACCTGCGAATCACTTTTCTCTTGTAGCTGATCGCTAGTGCCGTAGTAAGTCTTCACCATCCGTCTGATTTTTACCTCCCAGGCTTGTTTACTGGCAAATTCGTAGGCATTTGCGCCCATCGTCAGTCGCTCTTCCGGATGGTAATACATCCACTCAATGGCTTTTCCGAGGTTGGTTGCCACGGTTTCCCGATCCGTTACGGCTACCCGTATGCCAGTGGACTCGTTGACCAATTCGGCCTGCCCATGCATATCAAGCGTGACAACGGGTAGTGAATAAGCCATTGCTTCCATCAATTGGGCCGGGCCGGTATCGCGCAGACTGGTGAAAAAGAAAACATCGGCCTGCCGGTAAAACGCTTTTACCTGCTCATAGCCTACTTTTCCCGCCCAGTGAACCCGGTCTTTGAGGTTGTAGGTCTCCAGATATTCAGGTACGTATTGGCCCATTTCGCCATCGCCCACAATAGTAAATTGAATGGGTAATCGGCTGTCTACTTTGCTCAATCCATGTAGCGTAAGTTCCAGCGCTTTGCGAGGCATTAAACGCCCAACCCATACCAGTTGCAACACGGGCCCCGGCGGGTGAACAATTGGCGTTTGTGGAATAAACGCCTGCGAGATGCCACTAAATTCACTGGTCACGTTTTCGGTGCGACCAAGCCACTCCACTTTTCGGCGAGTGTCTTTATTCCAGACCAGCACGTGTTTGGCCCGGCGCACTGCCTTGAAACATCCTGGATTAAAGCGCAGAAGTAGTTCACTAATCATAGTGCGCATCTGCTCTTTTTTCCAATGCCCTTTGAAATAATGCCGTAGCGATGAGGGTGCTTCCTGCCCCCCGCCAATGGGGCCGAATATGAAGGGGCGATTGAGTTTGTACAGCAGACTGCCTAATTGTAAACTGCCATAACTCACGTGATGAACTACGTCGAACTGATGAACTTCATTGAGTGGACGAGCTGTTTTGAGCGCTGCCCACTGCCAGTAGAGGTAATGAAAATACATGCCGATCAACCCCCAGAAATACACTTTTTCTACCCAGTCTGGTGTATTTACGTACACAAAATTCAGATTAGGGAAGGGCGTTTCCAGCAACCGTTTATCAACAGCTGCTCTATTGCACGATCTGGTTAAGCACCAAACCTGATGATTTGTTTGGCTAACGATGGTTGAATAATACCAGCCGTTTCCTTCTTCTGAACCCAGGCCGGGTACACAGGCATAGGCAGAAATTAAGACCTTTTTCATAAGCCTGACGTTGAGTTTTTAGGCTTATCGGTAATCGTTTACGTTTAACCGACAGCTTTAATGGCTTTCTAATTCCGCTACGGGCTCCAGCGTCCACTCCCGGCTTTTTAATAGCAGGTAGCCGCCCATGGCCAGTAACACATACACTTCAGTACCGACCCAGGCCCAGGCAGCGCCGAGGTGACCGTACTGACGAATTAGGAAGATATTTAGCCCTAAACCGATTACCGAGCCAATGGCGGTAATGACGAAAAAGGGGCGATCCATGCGCAGGTTCAGCATCGTATGAATGCCCAGCAGGTTACTCATGCCAATAATTAGGGGTAGTAATGCTACGACCCGCAATACGGTGACGGCACCCACAAAATCGGCACCGAAAAAGAACGGAATAAACCAGGGAGCAATGATCCATAAGCCTGCCGATACAACACCTAGTCCCCCCAACAGCGGCCAAAAAACCGACCGTACCATACGCAATCCCGATTCGCGGCCTTTACCGAACGCATTAGCTATGATCGGGAAAAGCGCCTGATTGAGCGCCATCGTTACAAAAGAGAGCGCAACCCCTTCCAGCCGTGTGCCGGCCGAATACAGCCCAACGGCGTAGGCCGTGCTTAAAATACCCAGAAAGAACACCGTCGACGAAGCGTAGAGGGTGATCATTACATTGGAGAAAAACAGGGTGGCATCGGCTTTGAACCGGGCAACTAATTGCTTTACCTCCGGCCAGTAAAAGCGGATGTTGAACCGTTTTACAGCCACGCCCAACGCAACGGCATTAATCAGTACCTGCGATATACTCAAGACCAGGTTTTGCCACAGATAATCTTCGGGCTGGTGAATAACCAGAAAGATGGCCCCGGTAAACAGCAGTTTCACCAATAGGTTGAACATGGCCACTCGCCCCAGATCTTCCATGGCCTGATACACCCAGAACGGAGACAGCACCGTGCTGATACAGGTAATATAGGTGCAGACATGCAACAGCCAATGTTCACGGAACGTAGGCGCGTTGTAGGTGACGGCGGCAAAGATGACCGTTGACAGGCACCAAAGCAGGATTTTGCCGGCCATCACCTCACTATACACCCGGCTCGTGGCTTCCTTGTCGTACCGGTTTGCCGCAATAGAGCGCACCGCGGCCAAGTCGAAACCGTAATTGATAATCAGACTGAAATAGGTAACGTATGCTAGTGAAAAATTGAGCAACCCCAACCGCTCTGGCCCTATAATACGTACTACGTAGGGTACGGTCAATAGGGGTAACAGAAAATTGGCTACCTGTACACTGAAAAGCGACGCCACATTCACCGCCAGTCGCTTCAAAATGCTCTTCGAGAATCCAGATTCCGGGGTTACACTTGTTTCATCATCAGCCAGCACTGTTGTTTCCTTACCAGGCATTAGGGTTTCCGTTTAGAGCCGCTTTGATGGTCCACCAGCAGATACGAAGATCGAGAGCTGGTGATTGTTGACGAATGTACATGTGGTCATAACGAACTCGGTGCTTCATCTGGAAAGGCTTGCCCGTTTCGCCGCGTGCGCCACGTACCTGCGCCAGTCCGGTAATGCCCGGCTTTACAATGTATCGTTCGCGGTAGCCTGGTAAGGATTGCCAGTACTGTTGGTCGAGCGGAAGCGGATGTGGCCGAGGCCCTACAATGCTCATGTGGCCCATCAGTACGTTCAAAAATTGAGGCATCTCATCGAGATTGGTCTTGCGTAATACCCGACCAATCGACGTTACCCGGTTGTCGCCTTTGCTTGCCTGCTGAAATTGCGCATTCGGACTGTAGGCCATTGTGCGGAATTTGAAGCATGGAAACTGTTCACCTCCCCGTCCTGTACGCATCTGAACGAAAATAGCGGGTCCTTTTGATGTCAATCTAATCAATAGGGCAAGTAGAGGAATAAGCCAAACCAAAATGGTCACGGTTACTAAACCGGCGATCAGCAAATCGGAGAATCGTTTTGCATACAGGCCCCAGGTAGGGTTTTGTATCGCCATGTCTCGGTCTCGTTCCAGGCTGACCGTCTCCATGTTTTGCATTGTAAATGATGTCATAGTCGTTGAGTCAATTTAGGTGTGTGATTAAAAGTCCAACTTCTTGTTCTAGAAAACGATCAGCACCTCAGGTTAGCTACTTGGTATTTACTTAGTCACTGTCAAAAAAAGCAATCAAAATAATCGGAACGGTTTACTTATTGGGGAAAAGAGCGAGCTAGCTGCGCAGCCACTTGCGGGGCTGAGCGGCCTGGTAATAGCGGTTTTTGTGGCTATGGCTGAGGTACGAACCATCGTTGCCAACAACACCATTAAGTACCAGATTCAGATTCTTGAAGCGTTGTTCGCGACGAACCAGCTCAATAGCTTTCAGGCTGGTTTGAGGCGTTACACCATGACGTACAACAAACAGGGTCGAATCGGCATAAGGAGCCATCAATTGCGCATCTGACACCAGGCCAAGCGGCGGCGTGTCGAGCATGACGTAGGCAAACTGGTCGCGCAGTGTAGTAATCAACTGCCGCAATCGGGGTGAACTCAGCAACTCAGCCGGGTTTTGGTCTTCACTCAATGTGCCGCTGCTGATCATGAAAAAGTTTTTGTAGCCTGGTACCGGTTGCAATACATCGCTCAACTCGGCTTCGCCCGACAGGTATTCGCTAATACCTACGTTAGAATCGAGGTGAAAGGTTTGCTGATACGTAGGCCGCCGTAGATCCATTTCCAATACAACCGTTGGCCGGTCAACCAGGGCAAGGCTCGCTCCGAGGTTCAACGACACAAACGTTTTTCCTTCGCCGCTGATGCTCGATGTTACCAGCATCACGTGGCTACCCGATTCAGTGTTTTCAACAAAGGGAAGATTCGCGCGCAGGGTACGGATTTGCTCCGTGATGAGCGACCGGCTGCGGGGCGTGATGACCAGCCGTTTTTTGCCCGATTCCGAATTGCTCGATAACTCGCCAAGGATCGGGGTGATCGTTGACCGTTCTACTTCATGCCGACTGCGAATTCGCTGATTCAGCGTATCCAGACCGGCAATAGCACCCAAAGGCAACAATAAGCCCACCATGCCGAAAAGCAGGTAAATCATTGGTTTCACGGGCTTCACCGGCGTCAGGCTGCTGATGGCCGCATCGACCGTGCGGCTATCTGAAACGGCGGCCGCAAACGCTACTGCTGTTTCTTCCCGCTTCTGAAGCAGGTACGTATACAAATCGTTTTTAATGGCTTGCTGCCGCGAAATATCCATCAGCGCCCGTTCTTGCCGGGGCACCTGCCGTATTTGTCCGGCTAACGCCTGGTTTTTGGCTTCGTAATTCTGTTTTGTGCTTTCCAGCATATTCTGCATGGTTTGCACATTCTCCGAAATCTGCCGTTTCGTTGACCGAATCTGGTTATCGAGGCCTTGCAGTTTCGGATCAGCGTTGGTCGTGGTCTGCGCCATTTCGGTGCGCCGCAATTCCAGTTCCGTTGCTTTGCCGATCAGGCTCAACAGAACCGGATTGTCCAGGCCAACCGTTGCTGGCGTACCGCTTTGGTCGGCGGGCTGGCTACGTACGTATTTCTGTAAATCGCGCAGGGCCGACAATTGCACATTTACCTCGTTGAGTTTAGAATCGTTTTCTTTTGCCGACAGTAAAAACGTTTGGGCCTGCGTGCTCAGATCGGTAATGCCTTCGTTGGCCTTGAAATTCTCGACCCGCTGTTCTACGCCCGACAGTTCGCCCGATAGTCCGTTCAGGCGTTCCTGAATGAACTGGAGCGTGTTGCCGGCAACTTTGTTTTTACTCTGAATAGAGGCCAGATTATACTCGGCAATCAATGTGTTCAGCACTGCTTCACCCTTGGCTGGTACCGCATCATCAACTGTTAGCACTACAACCGATGAAGTTTTGCTGGTTGGTTCGGCCTTGAGGCGGCTCACATAATCACCGGCTATAGCTTGCTTGGTCGATGCCTGTACAATCACCGGTGCGGTCTTGGCCGACACTGGCTTGCGGGTAGCCACCCTGATGCGGCCAAAGGCTGTATTTACCGATTGGTTGAGGGGGATAGGATTACCGTTGATGAGAACAACCGGATTGTCGCTGAAGGTAAGTGTAATAGGCTCTTCGTATAAAACGGGTTGCGCCTTGTCAACAATCAGCTCAATGGGGCTTTCCTGATAAATCTCACGTTTACCAAATTTGGTCTCTTTAAAGTAACGATGCTCCAGGTGAAGTTTCTCTACTACTTGCCCCATTAGTGTGGCCGAGCGAAGCATCTCGATTTCATTCTCAACCGATTTTTTGGGTGTGGCAGCCTGAAATTCACGTAACGCACCACCCCGGTCATCGGTTTTGGTACCGTCGAGCAGTAATACGCTTGCCTGAACACGGTAAATCGGTTGCTTATAGCGTAGATATAGATAAGCGCCGCCTAAGGCTAAACCCAGCGAAAGTACAAACCAGGGCCAATGACGGAGGTAACGAAAGAGAATCACCCTCACAGGTGGGCGGTTGCTCTCTATGAGCGAATACGGGGTGTAGGCCGCAATAGAATCTGACATAACGTTTGTGGTAAGCTGACTGTTGAGATCAGGCTGTTTGTAAATCAAAATCTAGATTTAGTACAATTAAAGCGAGTCTTAGAGTAGTAAAATTAAACCTAAGCGATGCTGTCAAATTGTTACGAGGCTTCTAGCGTAAGATCGACTGGTGAATTAACGTAGAATGCTGATGGCTACTACGATTCTATTGACTGAAAGTGAGGTTCCGGTTCAAAAAAAGAGTAGCCGGTAAAAAGCTTGTTAGAGTACAATTGTAAACTCATTTTTTAACGTAAAATAGTACTATTTTTATTAAAGTAAACAAAATACTCATTAAGGTTACTTATTCTTTTCCGTTCACTATTGTAGTATCGAAAGATGGCTTAAAAGGTGTTTACTCGATCAATGAAACCCGGTATAGTCCAAAAACTAACTGTATTGATTATACGTCATTTTTATTCTCTCGCTTTTACGACTGATTAACTGGCAATCGGTCAAATAAATCTTACTAGCTGGAATCTATCGTATGTGTATAGTAGATAAAGTGACTGTTTGTTATTATTGTACTTTCCTCAATGTAAGGCATTTATGAAAAGCGACACCACCAACACGGCCATAAGCAGGCAGAACTTTCGACGGGCGCGCGTGCTGTTGATTCAACATGATATTGATCAGCAGGCGCTCATCAAGCGGTGTTTTGCCACGTACCTGCCCGAGGTCGAGCTTGTCAAGGCTATTAATGAAGAACAAGCCATAACGTACCTGCAGGCCTGCAAATTTGATGAATGGAAACTGCCGAAGATGATTCTGCTAGACGCGCTTATGCCTTGTCGGGATGATGCGTGGCGTATTTTGAGACGTATTAAGGAGTTACCCGCCCCTATCAATCAAGTGCCGGTTGTCATGCTTGGATACGCTGACGACCCAGAAGATATCAGCGGAGCCTATGACAGAGGTAGTTCTTCCTATCTGGTTAAGCCGGCCAACGTTGACGAGTGGCCCGACTATTTTCAGATGCTAAGAAAATACTGGTGGGAAACGGTGTTGCTTCCCTCTTCCGACTATCGCTACTAGAGAACTGGCAATGAGGCCATTGTGAGCCAGTAACGACACACTTTTTCCAGTATCTCAACAAATTCACTATTATCGTCAGGCACCACTACCACCGAATTTGCCTGGAGTGCATAGCCCGACTTGGTAACTCCCGCATTGGGAGCAATGAGTAAAACGACCGGTAATCGGCGTAGTCGTGGGGTTTCTTTCAATTCTCGCAGCAGGGTCAGCCGCGCGGGGGTAGCCTGTCGTAGGTCAATCAGCAAAAGGGCCGGTCGGTCTGTTTCGGCCAATACCATTAATTGTGAAAGAGCCGACCCGTTGTCGACGGTGTGCAACATGGTTTGCGGCCAATGATCGTTGATAAGCTGACGTAGCAACAGTCCCTTGGTAACATCGCTGGAAACAAAGGCAACAAATTGATCAGGATCCGCTACAGGTAAGTCATCAATACCTACCGACTGTACCAGCACCGGCCACTGTCTACGGCTGACCGGAAGTATGGTACCGTCTTCGAGAACAACCGCGCCACTGGATCTGGTGTGCTGCTGCATCTGAATCTTAATCACACAATTGGGATTAACCAGCAATGTTTTATGAATTCTGATGAAGTAAGGCAACTGTTTCTCCAGAAAACGAAGTGACTTGGAAATCAGCAGCTGTTCCCCCGTTCTAAAGTGAATGAACGAATAGTTATTTGCTCCTGATAGATGAGAAATCAGTACCGGATGTCGTAATGCGTTAATAATGAGACCCATAATTCAGTGAAATCTGTCTCCGTAGAAGCGGGTAAGAATACGTGAATAAACATATATCACCGGCATGGTTGTTACATAATCTTAGTATATGGGAATAGTAGCTTTTTGAGTAATTTTGTTTTGACTTATGTGTATACCATTGACCCTAGTTGATTAGCAAGCATTTTGTGCTGTGACAGTTCTTAGTTAAGGATCGATCGTTGAGGTCGTTGATTACTAATCTGGTTCCAATAAAATACTAACTCTGTTATTTGAGTAGACTTACCGTTCCGTCTATATATCGACTTTTAAAAATCTTTATATAACAATTTATAGTATATAGTGTATTACGGCTCAACTTTATCGTCAACGCTGCCGGGGTTGAGTACATAGTAACTTTGTCTCACCATCCTCGACGTTTTCATGTTGTTCATTAAGAAGTATATCCATAGGTATAGAGTGTTGATCAAATACACTCTATTGTTCTTCCTGTGGCTGTTGGCCCCGGTTGGCTTCGCTCAGACTACCTATTATGTAGCCAATACAGGAAACGATGGCAATAATGGCACATCAGTTACCACGCCTTTTCAAAACCTTAGTAAGATAAACAGCCTTGCACTGAGAGCAGGGGATCAGGTTTTGTTGCGCCGGGGCGACACCTTTAGGGGGACGTTATCGATCCGTCGATCAGGCTCGGCCAGCCAGCCCATCGTGTTCGATGCTTACGGAAGTGGCGCCAAGCCGATTCTATCAGGTTCAGTTCCTTTAACAGGTTGGACAAGCTTGGGCAACAACGTCTGGCAAGCGCCCTGTCCATCATGCGGTGATGCCGTAACGGGTGTTTATCGTAATGCTGCCCCCCTGCCACTAGGGCGTTTCCCGAACATAGATGCACCGAACCAAGGTAACCTGACTATTCGTGCCCATACCGAGAAATATCAGATATTCAGCAAAGAGCCACTGCCTACAAATATAAACTGGAAGGGGGCCGAGGTCGTTATGCGCCCTGCTGCCTGGATTATTGACCGGGCTGTTGTTGATGCTCAATATGGCGACGCTTTAAATTTGTTTAATTATTCAAATTATTTTCCAAGGGATAATTCGGAATACTTTTTTCAGAATCATCCGGCTACATTAGACCGAAATGGCGAGTGGTGTTACGATAAAGCGAATAAAAAGATTTTAGTCTATGCATCGGAGGGGATTTTACCAAGTGATACTTATACCGCTACAGTACATGGTCGTGCCATCGATATAGCTAATCTGTCGCACATTATTTTTCGGAATATTCACATTACAGAAACGTTAAATACAAGTCTTTTTGGTCAGAATGTATCGAACCTGGTAATGTCTAATCTGGATGTTACCAATGCTGGTGAAGACGGTGTAATTATTTTGGGTTCCGGTAATACTATCTTATTAGAGAATAGCAAAATAGCCACTGTCAACAACAACGGTATCTGGATTGATCCTTATAGCACAGTTACGATAAGAGGAAACTCAATGCGTCGCATTGGTATTTTAGCTGGCAGAGGTAAAAGCGGTGATGGTCAGTACAACGGTATAACGGCAAAGGCAAATCAGAATGTACTGATTGAGAATAACGTGATTGATAGTGTTGGCTATAACGGCATAAACTTTACAAATAACACAACTATCAGGCAAAACCTGATTGCTAACTACTGTTTTATAAAAATTGATGGTGGTGGTATTTACACATGGAATGGTAACAAGACACCCATGTCTAATGTGAAAATAGTATCGAATATATTGTATACTAAGCCAGCAGGAAATACCCCGTGGGTCGACTATTCTATTGGAATTTTTTTGGATGATTGTACCGAAAATGTTGAAATAAAAGGTAATACAATATTTGGTCACACACAGTGGGGTGTTTTTTTACATGGTACTAACAATATTACATTTACTGATAACACGTTATTCGATAATAATGCTTCTCAATTAGTAGTTTACCATAATGGAGGTAGATGCCCTATTCGAGGTAATATCATCAAGCGGAATGTATTTATCAGTAAAACAAATGCACAGCTGGCAGCGCAGTACGAGTCAAACGCGGATGATTTGTTACAGTATGGATTGATTGATTCAAATTATTATGCCCGACCGTTCAATGAGGAAGCTACTATTCGGGGAGTAATTAATTCGGGACAGGGTGGTAATTATGAACTCAGGGATTGGCAAAATTTCTCTAGAGGTCAGGATCTTCACTCAAAAAGTAGTCCTATTACTTACCGACAGTACCGAAATGAGGGTTCCGGCGGCATAAACCGAGTCGCTAGTTCATTTGATACATCCAATGATGATTGGCAATTGGTATATAGTCCATATGGTAATGCCGAGGCAACACTTGATAATAGCAACAAACTGGATGGCGGTAGTCTGAAAGTTTCTTTTCCTACTTTGTCGGGACAGACAAACTCGTATGCACAGGTGGCGAAGCCCATTGGAGCCATTACAAAGGGGAAAACGTATGTGCTTCGGTTCGATGCTGTGGCAACAACCGACGTACCTGTACTATTCTATCTTCGCCAGTACGGCGCACCGTATCGGGAATTCGACAGGCGGTATTCAGTTGTAATTGGCCCTAATCGTAAAAGTTATGAACTGGTATTTACTGCTATTGATAGTGAGTCCAATGCCATCGTTATGGTGCAGACCGACAGAGAAGGGCCCGTTTTCTGGCTCGACAATGTCCGTCTTCAGGAAGATATAGCGATTCAGAATAGACCCGATGACTTTATAAAGCTATACTATAACCCTACCCTTAGAGATAGCACCGTGGTGTTGCCCGCCGGTGCTTATCGGGATGTGAAAAATCAGCCTTACGCCAATTCACTAGTGCTTAAGCCATTTACGTCTGTTGTGTTATTAAAGGATACCGTGACTATTGCCCCGGCTGACCTTAGCCTATTGCTGTATAGTGACAAACGCCTGATTCAGGTGAACGAGCCAACTACCATGCGGCTACGTGTTAAAAACGAGAGTAACCAACCCGCCGAGTTGGCTCGTTGGACTTTTCGGTTGCCAGCTTATATTCAATTCGTTACCGACAACGGACAGCCTTACTCAGATAATGTGCTGCATGGAACAGTACAGCAGTTACCTCCGCAAGCCGATACACTCATTTCTGTAGTAGTGAAACCAGTGGTAGCCGGTACGTTCAGGCTGGCGGCGCAGCTTACAACGGCTACGTCTCCAGACCCCGATAGTAGTCCGAATTCAGGTACGTTGGATGGAGAAGACGATGCTTCTGTTACCGAACTCAGGGTCAGCGGGGCTACTACTGTGTTCGAGTCACCAAACCCGAATCAGCGTGTGCTACCAAGCGTGGCTTCCAGCCAGCCAATTCCTGCACCCAATCAAGCCGATTTGAGTCTTCAACTGGCGGTGACCAAGCGCACGCCGGTTTCTGGGGAATCGTTTGGGCTTGTGTTCAGCATTGCAAATGCGGGCGGACGAACTGCTGATGGGGTGCAGGTTCAGGTATTGCTCCCTGAAGGGATCGAATTTATTGACGGAGCGAACTGGACCATTAACGGACAACTGGTGAGCAGCGCAGCCGTGTCGGTATCGGCCGGTACAACCGAGCGTATATTGATTCAGGTACGGGCAACGTCGGCGGGCTCCCGGCCTATTCAGGCTCAAATCAGTGCATCGGCCGTTGCCGATCCCGACTCGGTACCTGGCAATGGATTTACCAATGGTGAAGACGACCGGGCTCAGGCCGAAGTACGCGTTTTGTAAGTGAAAGCTCAGTGCCGATTATCAACTGCTGGCTGTTGGATACTAAACGAAAAAACGCCTCATTCGATAACATGCTGATCTAGAATGTTGGTAACTTTTTAGCCTGACGAAGGGTAACGCCCTCTGTGGTTGGTGTGTATGCAGCACACCAACCACAGAGGGCGTTACCCTTTTTTAGTCGAACGAAATGCTGGATGTAACAAAAATTTAATCTCCATAGAAAAAGTTGGCTAAGTGATACCGTCGTATAGTCATCTGTAAATACTTTCCTTATAAATGGTCCAACAAGTGCTTTTTTGGGCTAAAGATTGTTGTGATAATTATATTTTTTGAACGTTTTTTGGTACAAAGTTTGATAAATGTGCCGGTAGGTAACTTCTGTTAGGAATATACCATATAGATTATATAGCCCTACTTCTGTGTATGTTTGTTCAACTTTTACTTGTTCACCCCTCCGTAATTTGAAAGACATAGTGATTTCACGGGCCAGAACTCTGGTTCGTCACGCCTCCATGTGCCTGTTGCTGACTAGCGGGCTATCAGCGGCCTTTGGGCAAACCACTTACTATGTGGCCAATTCAGGAAACGATGGTAACACAGGTCGATCGGCCGATTCGCCGTTTCAAACCATCGCGAAGGTCAATACCCTTCAACTCGAACCAGGAGATCAGGTCTTGTTTCGGCGGAACAACACGTTTCGGGGTACATTACGAATTCGCCGGTCAGGTACGTCGGGCCAACCGATTGTGGTTGATGCATATGGAGACGGTAACAAACCCGTGCTTAGTGGCGCTACTCCCGTAACTGACTGGACTAATCTGGGCAATAATATCTGGGAGGCAAGTTGCCCTTCCTGCGGCGATGCTGTAACGGGTGTTTATCGCGATAATACAGCCTTACCCTTGGGCCGCTATCCCAATCTGGATGCTTCTAATCGGGGTTACTTGACGGTGCAGTCGCACTCAGGGAAAACGCAGCTCACCAGCCAACAAGGTTTTCCGGCCAATTGGGTGGGCGGCGAGGTTGTGTATCGGCCGGTACAGTGGATTCTGAATTGTGCGCGTATTACTGGCCAGAACGGCAACACGCTAAACCTGGTCAGTGCAGGTACGTACGACATAACCGACAGGTGGGGCTTCTTTATCCAAAACCACCCGGCTACCCTCGACCAAAACGGTGAGTGGTATTATAATCCATCGAATAAGTCTATTCGGCTGTTCGACAACCAAAATAATCCGAATGATCAGTCGATTGCTGCTACTGCCCATGCAGAAGTTGTTGATCTGACTACCGTGTCGTTTGTTACGGTTCGCAACCTGCACATAACCCAGGCCATCAATACTAACCTGTTGGTTACGAATGGGTCTAATCTGGTTTTCGCCGATAATGATATTACGCAAGCGGGCGAAGATGGTATACTGGTTCGCGGAAATGGCAATGCCGTTTTGATAGAGAACAACCTAATTGAAGACATCAACAACAACGGAGTTAACATCGCTGCTTACCAGGCCATCACGTTTCGTAACAATACGGTTCGGCGCATTGCTCTTTTTCCGGGGCGTGGGCGTAGCGGTGACGGTACCTATGTTGGTTTTATGTCGTCGAGCACGGGAAACACGATGATCGAAAACAACGTATTTGATAACATCGGCTATAACGCGCTGAATTTTGCCAGCAGTACTACATTGCAACGCAACCGAATCAGTAATTTTTGCCTCACCAAAAGTGATGGAAGCGGTCTATATATCTGGAATGGTAATCAGCAGCCCATGAGTGGTATCCGGATTTTGTCGAACGTAGTTTATAACGGCATTGGAGCACCTGAAGGTAGTCCGGCTGGTGCGTATTCGGGTGCTAACGGAATCTACCTCGACGATTGCACAACAAACATCGAAGTCGCTAACAACTCGGTCTATAATTGTGTTGGATTGGGTTTTTACCTGCATGGGTCATCCAACATTACCATGACCGGCAACACGGCTTTCAACAATGGCGAAGGGCAGCTTGCGGTTACTACGGCCGGTGGTTGTCAGCCACGTAATAACCTGATTGAGAATAATATATTCGTTAGTAAGCTGCCCAACCAATTCAACGTAAAGTTCGAGTCGGCGCAGAATGATTTGGGCAGTTACGGGCAAATGAACAACAACGTATATTCGCGCCCTTTTGAAGATACGTACACCATCAGAGCTGTTTATAATAATACGGTTGGGGCCGATTTGTCGTTGGAAACCTGGCGGAGCCGGTATGGCAAAGATCAGAACACGCTGAAGAGCCCAATTACTTATTCAAACGGCAACCCCGACGATGTACTCAAATTCATCGGTAATCCGTCGGGTAGTCCCATTCAGGTTTCTCTGTCAGGTACGTATCGCGATGCCCGCAATAATCCGTATGCCGATCAGGTGACGGTGGCGGCATTTTCTTCGATCGTTTTGTTTAAAGAAATAGCGTCGATACCTGTCACCCTGCGCGACCCCGAAAATCCGGCCAACGCAGTATCGGGTCTCGATTATGCCTATTACGAAGGAAGCTGGAATAGTTTACCCAATTTCAGTGCGCTTACGCCGGTGAGAACAGGCAACGGTAGTCAGCCCGATATTGCTGTTCGGTCGCGCGAGGAGAATTATGGACTGCGGTACACAGGCTATATCAGTGTACCGACCGATGGTGTCTACTCGTTCTACACCAATTCTGATGATGGTAGCAAGCTGTTTATTGGCGCCACCGAAGTGGTGAACAATGACGGTAGCCACGGCGAGCAGGAGCGGTCGGGCACTATTGGCCTGAAGGCGGGCCGTCATGCCATAACCATTATATACTACCAGGGCGGGGGTGGTCAGGCCTTAACGGTGAGCTACGGTGGACCGGGCGTGGGCAAGCAAACGTTGCCTGCTTCCGCGCTTTGGCGAGTGGCCTCTGATACACCGCCGCCGCCGCCAGTGACCGTCACCCTGCGTGATCCTGAAAATCCGAACAACACTGTATCGGGGCTTGATTATAGTTATTACGAAGGAAGCTGGGGTGCGTTGCCCAACTTCGGTTCACTAACGCCGGTGAAAACGGGTGCGAATGCGCTGCCCGAATTGACCGTTCGGTCGCGGCCCGAAAATTACGGGCTTCGGTATACAGGCTTCGTACGCGTACCAGCCGATGGGGTTTATACCTTTTACACTAACTCTGATGATGGCAGTAAGCTGTTTATCGGCAACACCGAAGTAGTGAACAACGATGGTGGTCATGCCGAACAGGAGCGATCGGGGACCATTGGCTTAAAAGCGGGTGTACATGCCATTACCATTATTTACTTCCAGGGTGGCGGTGGCCAGGCCATGACGGTAAGCTACGGCGGACCGGGCCTGAACAAGCAACAAATTCCCGCTTCGGCCTACCAACGCATAGGCACGGTTACGCCACCACCTGTTTCGGTTAACCTGCGTGACCCTGAAAATCCAGCCAATGCCATAAACGGGTTGACCTACGGATATTATGAAGGAAGCTGGGGTACGTTGCCCAACTTCGGTTCGCTTATTGCTCAGAAAACGGGCGTTAACAACCTGCCTAATCTGACCGTCCGTTCACGTGACAACAACTACGGCCTGCGCTATGTGGGCTATGTTAGTGTGCCAGCCGATGGGGTTTATACCTTCTACACCAACTCTGATGATGGCAGTAAGCTGTTTATCGGCAACACCGAAGTAGTGAACAACGATGGTGGTCATGCCGAACAGGAGCGATCGGGGACCATTGGCTTAAAAGCGGGTGTACATGCCATTACCATTATTTATTTCCAGGGTGGCGGTGGCCAGGCCATGACGGTAAGCTACGGCGGACCGGGCCTGAACAAGCAGCAAATTCCTTCGTCAGCTTATTTACACGTTGGTGAAGTGGTGACAAGTGACGGTACTGGTTTGCGGGCCGAGTATTTCAACAATGCGACAATATCGGGTAATCCGGTAATGACCCGTACCGATGCGACAGTAGATTTCGATTGGGGTAACGGTTCACCTTCGTCGGGCATCAATACCGATTATTTCTCGGTGCGCTGGACCGGAAAAGTAAAAGCGCCTGTAACAGGCAATTATACGTTTAGCACGTCTACAGATGATGGTGTTCGACTGTGGGTAAACGGTAAGCTCATCGTTGACGACTGGAACGGTCGGGCCACCAAAACCAACAATAGCCCAACAGTTGCCCTCATTGCCGGACAACGGTACGATATTCGGATGGAATATTTCGATAACATAGTCGGGGCTGTGGCCAGATTATCATGGGCTTATCAGGGGCAGGGGCAGCAGATTATTCCGCAGGCGTTTTTGTATCCGGCCAGTGGGTCGGCTCGTATGGCGGCGACTCTGCCAGTGACCAATGCTGAAAGCGATTTTACGCCCGATATGGCTGTGCAGGTCTTTCCGGTTCCCGCCCGCGACGAGTTGCAGGTACGTTACTACGCGCAAACTGCCGGTGAGCTAACGCTACAGCTAACCAGTGTAGGTGCTTATCCGGTCATGCAACAACGTACCACCGTTACCGAAGGCGAAAACATGATTCGTGTTCCAGTACGAGAGTATAACCGGGGTATGTACATCCTCAGCCTGATTCAGGGTACGCAGCGGGTCACCAAAAAAGTGCTGCTCGCGGATTAGCGTATAGTACGCGGATTTTGATGGGTACGCGGATTAAAGGGATTTTAAATGGATTTGCGCGGATTTTTGGATTTAAATGGATTGGCTCTGCTTCAGGCTACCAATCCGCTTAAATCAAAAATCCGCGGTTATCGTTTTAAATCCCTTTAATCCGCGTACCACTAATTACCCGCGTATCCATCAATATCCGCGTGCCCACTAAAAGATACTGTTGGGCTGCTCTTTATCGTTTTATTAGTGACGTTTACCCATACGCTCACTGATGAACAACATACGCTCTTTAACAACTGCTTTTGCAGGTACGTTGCTGACGGCTTCGCTATCTGCTCAACCTTCTGTCGCACCTCCTCCGGCGTTTATTTGCAACTATACAGGCGGTAGCGCACCCTCTGTTCCATGTACATACAAGGGGCAGACTACCAGCAGTCACGCTACCCGCGTGATTGACCGCATCTTGAAGCCAATCGGCCTCATGCAGAATTTTAAGGTGCTCGAATGTCCTGAAACACGCAACTGCTTTGCGGCTGTTATGAACGGTCAGCGGTTCATCGTTTATGATGGCGCTTTCATGCAGCAACTTCAGGATGCTACGGAGACCGACTGGTCGGCTACCAGCATTATGGCTCACGAAATTGGTCACCATTTGCAGGGGCATACCCTGGCTCCGGGCGGCAATTCGCACCAGAAAGAACTGGAGGCCGATCGTTTCTCGGGGTTTGTGTTGCATCAGCTTGGGGCTACCCTCGATGAGTCGCTGGTAGCAATCCGGGCACTAGGAAGTGTGTCGGCCTCAGCTTCGCACCCCAGCCGCGCGACTCGTCTGGATGCCATCCGAAAAGGCTGGACCGAAGCGGATGGCATTTATCCGCGTACGAAAACAGTAGCGCCCAGTAGACCGGCTCCGCCTGTTGTTGCCGCCGCCCCCCGGCCAGCCGTTGACAATAAGCCAACGGCTTCCGATGCGGTAGTACCAGCTATGGCTACACAGGTTTACCCAGACGGTCGGGTAAAATATCAGGGCGGTGTGCTCATGAACCTGCGAACAGGTTACGGTGTCTACTACTATCCCAATGGTGACCGCTATGCCGGGCAGTTCGCTTATGACCATCCGCACGGTAAAGGCACCTATTATTTTGCCGATGGCGATAAGTTCGTAGGTACGTTCCGAAACGGAAAACGCTCGGGACCGGGTACGTTACTTAACGCCGACGGTGAAGTGGAAGAAGAAGGAAACTACGTGAACGATGTGCTAAGGAATTAGAAGCAAGAGGTGAGAATCAAGAGACAAGATTCTGCCCACAACAGACCTATCTTGTCTCTTGCTTCTCACCTCTTGCTTCTAATTCCTTAAAACCCTTGCACCGTTTTTTCAATAATATCGCAGGCTTCGTTCATTTGGGCTTCGGTGATGACCAGGGGAGGAGCGAAGCGAATTTTGTCGCCGTGGGTGGGTTTGCAGAGTAGACCGTTGTCGCGCAGACGCAGGCACAGTTCCCAGGCCGTCTCATCGCCTAGCTCGGGGCGCTCCTGAATCACAATGGCATTAAGCAGGCCTTTTCCACGTACTAGTTTGATAAGGTCAGTTTTGGCGCTGAGGGCATTCATGCGGTTGCGAAACAGTTGGCCCATTGCTTCGGCGTTTTCGGCCAGGTGCTCATTTTGAACCACATCAAGAGCCGCCACGGCCACGGCACAGCCCAGTGGGTTGCCACCAAACGTGCTGCCATGCTCGCCGGGACGGATGGTGAGCATGATTTCGTCGGAAGCCAACACGGCCGAAACGGGCAACACGCCGCCCGACAGGGCTTTGCCAAGTACCAGAATATCGGGTTTTACCTCTTCGTGGTCGCAGGCTATCCGGCGACCCGTTCGTCCAATGCCGGTCTGCACTTCATCGGCAATGAACAGTACGTTATATTTTGTGCAAAGGGCACGTACCCCACGTAGGTAACCATCGTTGGGCACCAGCACACCCGCTTCACCCTGAATGGGTTCGACCATAAAGCCAGCAATGTTGGGGTCAGCAGCAAAAGCGGCCTCCAGCGCGTTCAAATCATTGTAGGGAACCAACACATAGCCGGGCAGTAACGGTCCGTAATCGTTGGTGCTGCTTGGATCGGTTGACGAAGAGATGGCAGCAAGTGTACGTCCCCAGAAATTACCTTCGGCAAATACCGTTTTGGCCATGTTCTGGGGGATACCTTTGACTTTGTAAGCCCATTTGCGGGTTAATTTCAGCGCCGTTTCGCCCGCTTCTACGCCCGAATTCATCATCAGCACTTTGTCGAAGCCAAAATAATCGCAGAGGTATTTTTCGCACTTCCCCAACTGATCATTGTGGAATGCCCGCGATGTAAGCGTTAAGCGTTGTGCCTGTTGGGTTAGTGCACCGATAATGTGCGGGTGGCAATGACCCTGACTTACAGCACTATAAGCAGATAAAAAATCGTAGTAGCGTTTGTTGTCCAGATCCCAGACAAACACACCTTCGCCCCGCGTGAGCACTACCGGCAGCGGGTGGTAATTATGGGCTCCGTATTGATCTTCAAGGTGAATAGCCTGTTCGGCAGGGGAGGGCGGGGTAGATAGAAGCATCGGAGCGTTTACTTAAATTTTTAGATTGGTGTCTGGCTATACGTCAAAACCATTCGAGTCAACAGGCTGTTGCTCTGAGGAGTCTACCGTAAAGATACATACCTGAACACCATGGCTGATAACCAACCAAGGAAACGAAAGCTCCCCGGCCTGGCCGACGACGATTACTATTACACGAAGGAAGGATTTGTTGTATTCACAGCTGCTTACCACCAGAAACGGGGTTATTGTTGCAAAAGCGGATGCCGGCATTGCCCTTATGGGTACAGAAAAGAAAAATAATTTGCACATTCACAGGGATTTCGCCAATTTTGCACCCTCATACGGAAAACGAGTACAGTCATGGCCAGAGTTTGTCAAATTACAGGAAAGCGGACGCAGGTTGGTAACAACGTATCGCACGCCAACAATAGAACGAAACGTAAATTCTTCCCGAACCTTCAAAAGAAGCGATTCTTTGTTGAATCGACGGGCGAATGGATTACGTTAAAAGTTTCGACGTCGGCCATCAAGACGATCAATAAAAAAGGTCTGGAAGCGACCCTTCTCGATGCCTATAAAAAAGGCACTTTGTCGGTGTAGTCGACCGTTGCACATCCTGCGTGAACGTCCGTATTAGCCTCCTTCCCGAGCGGAAGGAGGCTTTTTTTAGATCATGCGTTTCAGCGCGAAATTGACAACCAGGTATTGCCCGTTGCGGCGTACAACCAGCGTAATCTCTTTGCCCTCGCCACGTTGCAATGATTTGTTAATATCGCTGATGCTTAGCGTACTCGCCAATTCGCTGTTGACAAACATCAATTCGTCGTCTTCCTGTAAACCAGCCATATCGGCAGGCGAATCTACCCTGATCTTTTCAATATAATAGGTACGTAGCCGATCGCCTTTGGCTTTCAATTCCAGACCGCTCATGTCGTGCTCGAACTGTTCGCGGAGTAGTCGGCGTACGGGTTTCAAGACAATATATTGTTCAGGGTAATTGAAAGTAACCTGAAACCGACGTAGCAGTTCGCAGCCCACGTTGCCCTGCCGGTCCGTTGTGTTCACTATCCGCATACCGAACGACGAACTATCGGGAAACGAGGCAATGACGTTGTGCAGTTTATGCCGCCCCAACCTAAGCCCTTCAATACGCCCCAAGCTACCATTGATGACGCCGTTTAAACCCCGGCCTAATTGCGCCCGCAACAGCTTTTCGGGACGGGGTAGTGCACAGATTTCCGACTGTCCATCGAGCATCAAGGCATGACCGGCACCGGTGTCGAGAACTACGCGTAGCGGCACCGTTCGCTGATCGGAAAGGAGGGCAGTAACGTCCAGGTAAGGCTTGGCGTTCTGAATGATGATAGGATAGCGGTCGCCGTGCCGCGCTTTGTACTTGTACTTTTTAGGTTGTGTCAGCGTCAGCTCCCGGTTGCGAAAGTCAATGTTCACGACGAAGCTATTGAAGAGGTCGTAGCCAAAGATGCCATGAATGGGTATACCGACGTATTCGGAGAGTTGTAGAATATCATCTTCCAGAACAACCATGTTTTGATGCGACGCGTGCATCACCCCCATTGACAGTTCGTTGTCGATGGCAACGATGGCCGATAGGTTACCTCCTTCACCGGCACCACTCAGTTTTATTTTGCGAGTCAGTTTAAGGGGTTGTTTCTTCAGCGCCAGCGGATCGGTAACAATGGTGTTGCTTACGCCGGTATCCAGAATAAAGTTGAGCGTGTCTGAATTGTTGATCCGTAGCTTGACCACAATCAGATTGGAATGGAGTTCGAAGGGAATCCGCGCTGAGGTGCGGTTCCCTTTCAGATAATAGCCGAAACGGTCTTTTTCAGGGGTTTTGGGACTATCGGTTGCAAACGCCGACAGGGTGCCGAAAAGTAACCCAAGTAATAGGTACAGCGCTTTCATGATTTTGAGGTATTGTACCAGAAAATTACCATAAAAACTCTATAAATCTATAAAAAGTTGAGACTAAGGCGACTGATTCACAAAGGTTTCCGGCATTCGATCGAAAACCCGTAATTTCGCCTGCTTTCTAAGCCTTACATACTAAGTTAAAAGACGCATGCGCAAGAAGATCGTTGCTGGTAACTGGAAAATGAACAAAACCGCCGATGAGGGTCTGGCCCTGGTTTCGGAGGTAACAAACATGATTAACGCCGAGGTAACTGGCGAGGTAATTGCGGTACTGTGCCCTCCGGCGCTTTATCTGACCACCTATAAATCATACTTGACGGGAGATAAACTGGCCTTAGGTGCTCAAAACTGCCACGAGAAAGAATCAGGAGCCTACACCGGCGAAATCTCGGCCACTATGCTGAAGTCGGTGGGTGTTCAGTATGTGATTCTGGGACACAGCGAGCGTCGGCAGTATTTTGCCGAAACAAACGCGCAACTGGCCGAAAAAGTAAACACTGCGCTGGCCAATGGCCTGACGCCTATTTTCTGCTGCGGCGAATCGCAGGATTTGCGGGAGAATGGTGATTACGTTGGCTTCGTCAAGAATCAACTCACCGAGAGCTTATTCCACCTATCGGCCGAAGAGATGGCCAACATCGTTATCGCGTACGAACCCATCTGGGCTATCGGCACGGGCTTAACGGCTTCGTCTGCTCAGGCGCAGGATATGCACTACGAATTGCGTCAGCACCTGGCTAGTCAGTACGGCGACGAGGTGGCCCAGAATACAAGCATCTTGTATGGTGGTAGCTGCAACGCGCAAAACGCCGAAGAAATCTTTGCTCAGCCCGACGTAGATGGCGGACTGATCGGCGGCGCTTCCCTAAAATCCCGCGATTTCGTCACCATCGTTAAAGCGAGACAGTAAACAGTTAACAGTTAACAGTTATCAGCGCTGCAACTTTACTTTCATCCCGCAGCGCTGATAACTGATAACTGTTTACTGACAACTGACCATGACAGCATCGGGGTATATCGCGGCGTTTGGGATGGAGGCGCATCCTGAGGGCGGTTTCTATGTGCAAACGTATGAGGCGGCGGAGCACATTTCGAAGGCTGCATTGCCTGATCGGTTTGGCGGCGACCGGCCTTATAGTACCGCTATTTACTTCCTGTTGGAAAATCACCATCGCTCGGCCCTGCACCGGATTCAAAGCGATGAAGTCTGGCATTTCTACGCGGGTGGGCCACTACACGTGTATATGATCGAACCCGGTTCAGGTACGTTGTCTGTTATTCGACTTGGTAGTAATCCGGAGCGGGGCGAAGTTTTCCAGGCGGTTGTACCGGCGGGTTACTGGTTTGGCTCGAAACCGGTTGGTCTGGCCGACGAGCCGCCTTTTTCGCTGGTAGGCTGCACCGTAGCTCCTGCCTTCAACTTCGCCGAGTTTGAACTGGCTAACCAAGCGGATATGCTGACGCTGTTTCCACAGCATAAAGCCATTATTGAGCTGCTGACGTAACCGTTTTGAGTTCGTCAGGTAACGGCGCATTTTGAGTTACACGATTACTTCCGCTCGAAAATGACGTAGCCATTTTCTTCTTTCACCAGCCGTAAATTCGGGTGCGAACGGTAGCGATCGGCAATGGTGATTTTGGTGATCAGGTACGTTGGCTTGTCAACAGGGCCTTCGATGAGATAGGCTTCCTCTTTCGTGCGTGGGTTTACCGGTGGCTGTTTGCGGAAATAGAATAGCTGAGCATAACTCTTGTAACCGATGGGCTCAGCGTATACATCCTGCCCCTGTTTCGATTCATAGAAACGCACCACTGTTCCCTGCACGTACTCTTCAATATTCGGGACAACAAGGCTTAGATAAAGCCATAAACAAACGGCTGTAGCCATAAACAGTGTCCAGACCGAACCTGGCAAGCCGTTGTTGTGCGACAACTGCCGACGTTGCACCACATTAGCCAGTTTCATGATAGCGGTTGCTAACACAGCCAGGTACGTTGCTCCGATAATCCATTCCCAACCGCCCCAATTCACATTTGCCTGTAGATTGGCCACGGCAAACGGGTCTTTAATGTAAGGAATGAGCGTGGTTTTGAACTGCCCTACTACCGGCAGGAGTGTGAGTAGCAAGCCTAGTAGACCACCCACAACCAGCAACGCGGCGGTGAGCCAGCGTGGCCACATTGCGCGACCCGTCAGCAGGTCGTGTATGTGTCGGGCGGACAGGTATGACACCGGGAACCAGGCCATGCTGGAGTAATGCACGATCTTGGTTTTTACGATCGAAAACAGGATCATTACCACCCAGAACAGCACCACCATCCACAACCGAAAATCGCGTGGGTCGCGGTTGGCAGTCAGGTAGCGAATGGCGAAGATGGAAAGGGGAAAGCAACCTACCAGTACTACCACAAAATGGTAGTAGAACGGTTGACCGTGGCCGGCATCGGGTGTGCTGAAAAGGCGAATTTGGTAGGTGATAAATTCTTCCAGAAACCAGGGGCCGTTGCGGATAATTTCCAGACCGAACCAAAGCGATGCTATACCAAGAGCTGCTACGATCGCCAACAACGCATGAGATAAACGTAATAGCGGTCTGAAACGGGTAATGGCCCAGACAATGGCGAACGTTAAACCTGCCAATAAAGCGCCTACAGGTCCTTTCGTGAGCACGGCAAGTCCCACAAATAAACCCGCGATGGCTACTGATGGCAATGCACCCTGTTTTCCATATTTCTGAACGGCTTCGTAGACATAGCATACGCCAAGAAAGATGAACAGGTTGAAGGTGGGGTCGATGATGCCGGTTTTGAAATAAAGATGCGGGGTCAGTGCGCCCAGATAACCCAACGCCCACAGCATACCAAATTGAGAACCATGCAACCGTTTTCCCACGAAAAAGAAAGTCAGCAAGGTAACAATGCCGATGAGTGCGTTAGGTAGCCGGGCCGCATATTCACCCACGCCAAGCCAGCTCATGGCCGTAGCCTGAAGCCAGAAAAAAAGAGGCGGTTTTTCCCAGAACGGCTCAAAATTGATCTGTACACGGCTATAATTACCTGTTACCAGCATCTCCCTGGCCGACTCCGCAAAGTTGATCTCGTCCCAGTCGAACAGGTGAACGCGGCCAAGAAAAGGAAGGAAAAAAAAGGCACCCAGGGCCAGAATCAGGAGCGGATAGTAACGTGGAGCAGGCATAGGCTTACCCCTCACCCCCAGCCCCTCTCCCCCTACGGGAGAGGGGAGCCGCACTACAGTAGCTTCGCTGACACTGGCTAGCAGGGCTACTGCGAAATAGCTCCACTGAATAGCAGAGCTACGCTAAAGCGGCTCCCCTCTCCCAATGTGGGAGAGGGGTTGGGGGTGAGGGTCTTTACGATTCTTTCAATACAAAAATATCTTTCGTGTTCCGGCCAAGACCGTCGTAGTCGAGGCCGTAGCCGACAACGAATTCATTGGCGATTTCGAAACCAACGTAGGCCAGATCGACTGGTGTTTTCAGGGCGGTGGGTTTGAAAAGCAGCGTGGCGATGGCGATGGAGGCGGGATTCTTTTCGGCCAGTTGCTGGCAAACGTGCGCAATGGTCATTCCTGTATCCACAATGTCTTCAATCACAATCAGGTCGCGGCCAGTGATGACTTCGGTCAGGCCCAGAATCTCCTTTATTTTGCCTGTCGACGCCGTTTGTTCGTAGGAAGCTACCCGAATAAAGGTGATTTCACAGTCGATAGTCAGGTTCTTGAGCAGGTCGGCGGTAAATAGCACGGCCCCGTTCAGGACGCCTACAACCAGGGGACAACGGCCGGCATAGTCGCGGTTGATTTGGTCGGCCAGTTCAGAAATACGGTTCTGAAGCGTATCGCGGCCAATAAATGGCACAAACGTTTTGTCGAGTACAGTCAGCATCAATCAAAGGTACGGTAGAAATTGGACGCGTGTTAAACGGATATGCCTGTGCAAACGTTGTATAGGCGCAACCTCCGGCGGCACTACGTCGCGGTTTTGCCAGAGACTATTTTCACTATGTTCTTACGTATTCAGGTAATACTCGTTTCGTTTTTGCTGCTGGTGGCCTCGGTTGCCCAGGCACAGCTGTATTCATCGGCCGATTTCGACAAAAAATACGATGGGCTTTTGCACCATCCCGGCGTGCAGATCGAATCGGCGGAGGCGATCAATAGCATGTATAATTTTAAGTTTGCGGAGGCAGATCGGGAATTTCGCTGGTTACGACTTCGGTATCCCAGCCATCCGATGCCTTACTTCCTGATGGGTATGGCCGAGTGGTGGAAAATTGTGCCAAACACCGACGTTGAGGTGTATGATGACCGCTGCCTTGCCTTGATGGACACTACCATTACACTGGCGGAAAATCTGTACGAAAAAAGCGAAAACAAGCTTGAAGCTTCCTTTTTCTTAGCTGCTGCTTATTCGTTCAAAGGCCGCATTTATTCGGAACGAAAGAAGTGGACCAAAGCTACGTTTGCCGGTAAAAACGCGCTGAAATATTTCGACATGTGCAAGGGAAACGGCGAGTTAAAACCTGAACTCATGTTTGGCGATGGCCTGTATAACTATTACGCCAAGTGGATTCCCGAAAACTATTCGTTGTTAAAGCCGATTTTGATGTTCTTTCCAAAAGGGAATAAAGAGCAGGGAATTAGGGAACTGGAGAAAACGGCTAACAATGCATTCTACACCCGAGTAGAGGCGCGCTATTTCCTGCTACAGATATACAGCATGGAAAATCAGTACGATAAAGCCTACGATATGTCGAAATTCATGACGGAGCAATATCCTGATAATCCGTTCTTTGAGCGGTATTATGCCCGGTCGGCGTTTGTGAAAGGGAAACTCACAGAGGCGGAGAATGCGTCTAAGAATATACTGACCAAGATTGCTGCCGGTAAGAATGGATATGAAGGTGTAAGCGGACGAACAGCAGCCTATATTCTGGCGTATATCAACCAGAACTACTACCGAAATACAGGCGAAGCCAAAAAGTATTACCAGCAATCGATCGATTATGCGCTGGCGACAAACTCGAAAAATGCGGGTTATTACTGGTCGTCGCTACTGGGGCTGGGCCGAATTGCCGACGGAGAAAAGAACTACGATCAGGCGCGGGCCTATTACACCGAAGTATTAGACAACGCTGACAAAAAATCGGCGCAATACCTGGAAGCTAAAAAATCGGTTAAAGCCGGTAAACAGTCGCGCCGGGAAGAGCGCCGGAAGCGCCGGGAATAAAGAAACGTTATTAGCTTCGCGGTCATTGCGCAATGACAACAAACGACGTTTCACTATGAAAGACCTCCGCATCAACGGCCGTATCTGGCTCGAAACTACGTCTGGAGGCGAGACGGAGCGATTTTTAGGTATTGGTCGGATGGAACTGATGGGCCATATTCAGCAGACGGGCTCGATTAACAAAGCGGCTAAGGCCATGAAAATGTCGTATAAACGGGCGTGGGAACTGGTGCAGTCGATGAATAAACTGGCCGATGTACCGTTGGTTGTTACGCAGACTGGTGGCTCAACAGGCGGTGGCGCGGTGGTGACGCCCGAAGGAGAAAAGTACCTCACCCGGTATCAGGCGCTTCAGGTACGTTTCCAGCAGTTTCTGGCCGATGAACTGGCCACGTTTTCATAGCTGCTGATTCGGGATGAATCAGATAGCTTTACGGGAAATCTGAACTCCTATTCCTGATAACCGTGAGAATCAACGCTGTTTTCTGCCTGTTACCTTTATTTGTAGCCCTGACGATGACCTTTCAGGCGGTAGGTCAATCCTCCGGCGAGGCTTTTGTGACTGGTGACCCGCTACCCAACGCACCCGATCTGACGGCGCGGGGAACGTATAACGTGGGTGTACGAACCATGACCGTTGTGCACAAAGGGCAAGTCGACGTGCTGCATACGAAAGATGGAAAACATCCGCTCTACGACCGTTCACTTACCCTTGAAGTATGGTACCCGGCCCGTGTAGCAACCAATAAATCGGCGGTCATACAATACGAGTCAGTATTTGGCCGCTCCAATGACCCTAAACGTCCTATTGTTCCGTTCACTTTTCCCGGCCGGGCCAGCCGCGATGCTGCGCCAGACAATACAGGAGGAGCCTACCCGTTAGTGATTGTTTCACACGGCTACCCCGGCTCGCGGCTATTGCTTACGTACCTGACCGAAAATCTGGCCTCGAAAGGCTACGTAGTAGTCGCCATTGATCATGCCGAATCGACCTACCGTGATCTGGCAGCCTTTCCAAGTACACTGCTTAATCGGCCTCTCGATGACCTGTTTGTGTTGAATGAAATGGCCAGGATGGGTGCAAAAAATAGCGGTGGCTTTTTGGCTGGTTTGCTCAACGCCGACAACACAGCTCTGATTGGCTATTCGATGGGTGGTTATGGGGTGCTCAATGTAACGGGTGCCGGTTTCAGTCAGCAGGCCATGACCCTTTTTGGCAAAGCAACCGGTGGCAGCACGGCGCTCGAACCTCGCACCATGGCATCTCCGACCTATAAAAGCACGCTCGATCCCCGAATTAAGGCTGTGGTTGCGTTTGCGCCCTGGGGGATGGTCAATGGCGTTTGGGACGCCACCGGGCTGGCGGGCCTAACCCTGCCAACCCTTTTTGTAGCGGGTAGCAAAGACGATATCTCGGGGTATGAAAAAGGCATAAAAGCCATTTACGAGGGAGCCGTAAATGCCGACCGTTATATGCTAACCTACGTGAATGCCCGGCATAACGTGGCGCCTAATCCACCTCCGGCGGCATCGCTGTTGCCCGGTGCGCCCGCCGACGACTATGATCACTATGCCGAGCCCGCCTGGAATGAGCGCCGGATTAATAACATCAACCAGCATTTTGTAACGGCTTTTCTGGGTATCCATCTAAAAAAACTCGATTACGCTAAGTACCTGAACGTACCTGAGACAGACGCGGGTGGACCCTGGACTGGCTTCAAACCCCGCACGTCCGTTGGCCTCGAAATGCGCCACGCGAAACCTTAGTGAATAAAAAATTTGCTTACGCGTGGCCCTTCGACTCCGCTCAGGGTGATAGGAAAATAGAGTATGCTAGCTAAATACCTGGATGATTGATGTCACCCTGAGCGGAGTCGAAGGGCCACGCGTAAGCAAATCTTTTATTGCACTATCAACATGTTGGGATCGCGAGTGTGCTTAACTCACGGCATGCTCATTCAGCGCTGTATGATTAAAGTCAACTGAACGTCATTCAGTTGTCAGGAACTGGCCAAAGAGGCGCCGCTATCTTTATACACAGGAAGAGGCCTACTACAACGGTTGTCGTAGTAGGCCTCTTTGCATTCCTCTTTAATCAGTTTCTCTGCATGAACATCCCGGTTCACAGTTTTCATATTCCAGTCATGGGGCTGGCCTACACCATAGATACGCCGCTTAAAGTGGCCCGCTTCGGCATCAACTCGGTTATTTCTATTGTTGAAGACCGGCTTATCGAATCGATGCGTTCGCATTATTACCGGGTGGCCAACGAGCCATACGTACCCATACTGTCATCAGAAACCGATTTTCGGGCCCGCCGTATAACTGATTACCTCAATTTGATGAATCGACTGGTTCAGGAACAAATCGAGAAGGTGAAGCAGGCTACGCTTGAAGCCGGTTCTGAACTGGTCAGGTACGTCGACATGCTGCCCGACGGCAGTGCGCTGAAAGAGTTATACCAGCGAATGGTTGCCACCGACAGTGCGGTAGAAAAAGCCAGTCTGGAGCAACTTTTCCGAAGCCAGATTCAGGCCGGGAGCATCGACGTCAACATCATGACGAAGGTGGATAAAAACAACCTAGACAAACAAGGAGGTGCTCTCGATTCTGATGCGGTAGCCGCGTTAAGGGGCTACGCAAACAGTACGTTAACCAATTCGTCCATTATTTTTTCGGCGGGACTTAATCCGCGGTTGTTCAATGTCCTGGAAGGTTGCCCGGAGTTTGATGCCAAAGGGCCCGGTGAGTTCGATAAGAAAGTCGTTATCAAAGTCAGCGACTACCGGTCAGCACTAATTCAGGGCAAATACTTGGCGAAGAAAGGCGTTTGGGTGAGCGAGTTCAGGGTTGAATCGGGACTGAATTGCGGAGGCCACGCTTTTGCGACAGATGGCTACCTGATGGGGCCTATTCTGGAGGAATTCAAACAGAAGAAAGATGAGCTGATAGAGTCTCTTTTTAGTTTATATACCAATGCGTTACGCCAGAAAGGAAAGCCTGAATTTGCGGAGCCACACCCTATTAGTTTAACCGTACAGGGCGGTATTGGTACGCATACGGAAGACAATTTTTTGCGTCGCCATTATAACGCGGTAAGCACTGGTTGGGGAACGCCTTTTCTGCTGGTGCCGGAAGCCACCACCGTTGATGCCGATACGCTGGGCAAGTTGCAGAAAGCCGGTCAGCGTGATGTGGTGTTGAGCAAAGCCTCGCCGCTGGGCGTGCGGTTTTATTACCTGAAAGGCACCACGGCTGAAAGAGAAAAGCTGGACCGAATTACCAGAGGGGTAGCGGGTAGCCCGTGCACCGAAAAGCACCTGGTAACGAATACGGAATTTACCACCGAGCCCATCTGTACGGCCTCGCACCAATACCAGAAGCTAAAACTGGCGCAGCTTAAAGCCCTGAATTTGCCCGTTGCCGATTACACGAAGCAGGAATCGGAGGTGCTGGAAAAAGAGTGTTTATGCGTGGGCCTGAGCAACGCGGTATCGCTTGTATACGGGGTGCCGTTTCTGAAAAAACTGCACGCTGTCACCATCTGCCCCGGCCCCAACATCGCCTATTTCTCTCAAATCGCATCGTTGCAACAAATGATCGACCACATCTACGGGCGTACCGATTTGCTGAGTGGGCAGAAACGCCCGCATGTGTTTTTGAACGAACTGACGCAGTACCTGAATTACCTGACCGAACAACTCGCTGATCTGGATTTTACCGATCGGAAACGGGTGAATGCCATGACTACCTTCTGCCGAAATCTGGACGAAGGTATTTCTTATTACCGTGAGTTGGCACCTGAGTTGGGCGAGACATCAGCCGCCCAAAACGACTTTCTGACGGGTCTGTCTGAGGCCCACCAACAGTTACAGGAACTCGCGCAAGCCTTTGTTGCCGTGGCTGCCTGACAAGTTGTAAGTGCCGGTTGCTACCAGAAATAAGTCCAGCTCAGACGGGCGAAAAATGGGGTGCCTGGGGTAAAGTGAATTTCGTTGATCGGAGTTGCTTCGCCCTGTAGGCGGCTTTCGGTGGCAAACTGCGTTTCTTTCCAGCGAACATCGAACAGATTTTGCACCGATAGGCCCAGCGTGTAGTTCTTTTTGCCGTAGTTGAGTTGCAGGTCGTTGACAAAATAGCCCGCCGCTACAATAGAATTGTCTTCGTTGGCAGGTCGGTCGGCTATGTACCGGTAACGTAGCGAGCCGCTCAGCCCCGAATTGGTTTGTAGCGATAAGCCGCCGGTCGACGTGAATACGGGGGCTAGTGGCAGGTAGTTCTGGCCTGCTTCCAGACCAATAGCGCGGGGTTTGGCCGTGTTCAAATCCAGGTCGGCGTAGAGGTGCCGGGTAAGTTGATACCGCGCTGACAGGTCGATGCCCATCCGGCGCGAGCGGCCGCTGGGTTCAACCACACCTTCGTCGCCCACATAGACGAACTCCTGTTCCAGCCACAAATACCAGGCGGCGGCATTGATCAGCAATTTGGGAAATGGCTTCATAATGACGCCTAGATCAGAGCCGTAGGCGGCAGGTAAAATTTCGCCGGTACGCCGGAGCGGTCCCTGTTGGGCCACCACCACCCGCGCATCATTCGAGTGGAAACCCCGGCCCGTGTTCAGATAGATTTGCCAGGAAGGGTTCACCGTGTAATAGACGTTTAGTTTAGGTGAAAAAATACCCTGTGTGGCGTGACCTGTTGTTGCTGTCAGCAAGTCGGCGTACTGACTTCGGAAAAAATCGTAACGTACCCCGGCATTGACCGTGACCCGGTCCGACAGCTGAATCAGTTCATCGGCGTAGAGGGCGGCGTTCAGTTCATTGATATTCCCGTACTGAAGCCGATTGAGTGTTTCGACCCGGTTTCGGGTGCGCGACAGTTCGGTTTCCTTCGTCATATCCTGCCGGTACTGCGCACCCAGCGTAGTAGTCCACTGGCTTTTACCCACTGTTGTTTGCGTAGAATAACTGCCGTTGTAGCCAAACAGATTACGCCGCTCTTTCTGCCGAATCTGATCGCCGTTCACCGTGTCTTCCTTGAAAAATGTAAAGTTGGAATACAGTTCAAACTTGTAGTTGCTGTAGAACAACTGCTGTTTGATGACGTGATTGCGGGGCGTAACGGTCACCAGTTGCACATTGGCGTTAGTACGGCTTGTTTCGCCGCCTTCGGTAGGGTCAACGGATCCAAAGAAGCCGGTCAGCCCCGATTCAACAGCCCGATCAGGAATCTGGCCCGAGTGGTTCCATTTGCTCCAGAATGTTGACCCTGTTACGGTTAGCTCGGTATTGGGCGACAGATGGCCGTGGTATTTTCCCAGAACGTTGAGCCGGTTGAACCGTTGTGGATTATCGAAGTACGAATCTGAATACGAATATTCTGAACCGATGTAAGCCGATTGGTTTTTGGCTCTGGCTTGTTTGCCCAGCAGGTCAACGCCCGCCACGGCCCGGTAGGTGCCGTACTGCCCCACTTCGAGTTTAGCAAATGACCGGTCGAGAACGGTGCGCGTACGAAAGTCGACCCAGCCTGCTGTGGCCAGATTTCCTTTATCGGCCTGATAGGTGCCTTTTTTGAAATCAACACCCTCAACCAGTTCGGGAATTACGAAGTGGAGATCGGCGTAGCCTTGTCCATGGGCGTGCGACACCATGTTTACCGGCATACCATCTACCGTCAGGCGAATATCGGTGCCGTGATCGAGATCGAAACCGCGCAGAAAAATCTGTTCAGCTTTTCCTCCACCCGCATGTTGCCCAATGAAGAGGCCCGGTACGAGGCGCAAAATTTCCTGCGAGTTGGTAATGGGCCGAACCTTGATATCCAGGCTGCTGATCAACTGCTGATCGTGTGCCCGCGCTGCCGATACCGTTATTTCGCCAAGCTGAACAGTGGCGGGTTGCATCTTGATTTGTATGGCTGTAACGCGGTCGTGGTCAACAGTGGCCTTCACGCTAATAGGTGCATAGCCCAGGTACGTTAATTCGATCCGGTATGGCGCGGCGGGTAGATTGGTGAAGCGATACTGGCCCAATTCGTTGGTGACGGTTGCCCTGCCTATACCCCACAGTTGAACGTTTACGCCCCGGATAGGTAGTCCGGTAGCCTCATCAGTAACGGTCCCAACTAAACTTCCCTGATGAGCGAGTGCCAGGTGGACATCAACAAATAACCAGAATAAAAGAAAGAGGTAGCGCACAGTCTGTCTGATGAGTAATGGATGAGTTTGCAAAGAACGCTATCAGAACGCTTTGCCAAAATACGTACCTGCCTGTAAGAAAAACGTATTTGTCAGTTGTAGCTACATGACGTTGGAGGCAATACGACACCTGAGGTAGCGCATCCCGTTCCCTACTATTTCCAGATAAATGAAGCGTTATTTTCGTCTGGATAGAACGAGTCGTTATATTTGGTCAGAGATAACGCTTTATGAAACGACTTTTTATCCTCTTTTTGTTAACGCGGTCACTTGCATTGGCGCAAACGCCAACCAGCAAGACAACGTCATCTGGGGATACACTTCGCAACATTCAACTGAATAGCGTAGTAGTTTCTGCTTCCCGCTTGCCGGAAAGCCTGTTGAAATCGCCGGTGAGTATTGAATTGCTGGATGCCCGGCAGATTAGATTATCGACGCAACCGTCTTATTTTGAAGCGATTGAAAACCTGAAAGGTGTACAGTCGCTCACATCGAGCCTGGGTTTTAAGGTGTACAATACACGCGGGTTTGCCAATCCAACCAATGTTCGGTTTGTGCAACTGGTCGACGGAATGGATAATCAGGCACCGCACATTGGCGCACCCATTGCCAACGCCCTAGCTCCGTCTGATCTGGATATTCAGCGGGTCGAGGTAGTGCCGGGGGCATCGTCGGCCTTGTATGGGTTAAACGCGCTGAACGGACTGGTTCAACTGATCACAAAAGATCCGTTCACATCGCAGGGCCTGAGCTTTAGCCAGAAAACAGGCGTCAACCACGTTAGTCACGCGCAGGTCCCGGCAAAAGCGTACAGTGAAACGGCGCTGCGGTATGCGCATGTCTTCGGTACGCAGATTGCCGTGAAAGTGAACCTGACCTACCAGCGCGGCTACGACTGGATTGCCAGCGATAACAGTGATCTGAACGCCAACGCTAATCGTTCTCTGGGGCTAACCGGTACCGATAATCCCGGCCGTGATCTGGTGAACACGTACGGTGACGAATCGGCCAACCGGCGCACGCTGACGCTGGCGGGTAGACGCTATGTGGTGGCACGCACGGGGTACGAGGAAGCCGAAACAACCGATCTTTCGCTGAATAACTTGCGGGGCGATGCGGCGATTATCTGGCGACCGAAACCCAATCTTACCATGTCGTACAACTATAAAGCCGCCACCCTCGACAACGTTTACCAGCGCACCAACCGCTTCCGCCTCGACAATTACCGCCTCGATCAGCACGGTTTGTCGCTCAAATCGCCGTCGGTCAATATTCGCGCCTACCGAACCCACGAAAACACCGGCGATTCGTATAACATCCGGTCTATGGCCGAGAATATTGACCGGTCGTTTAAGTCAGATAACCAATGGTTCGCTGATTTCAGCAATCAATTTCTGACCAGTATACAAGCTGGTCAACCAACTGCCCCGGCATTGCAGGTAGCCCGTGCTGCCGCTGATCAGGGTCGACCGCAGCCCGGATCAGAAACGTTTGGTGATCAGATAGATAAACTGCGCGATATTAATAACTGGGATATAGGAGCGGCCCTTCGGGTGCAATCGTGGATGTATCATGCCGAGGGACAGATCGAACCCACGCAATCGTTCTGGTCGGGCTTTCGGCAGAAAACGGGTATCAATATCCTGGCTGGGCTCGATTACCGGCAATATGTCGTTTTTCCGGATGGTAACTACTTCATAAACCCCGACGGATCTGATCGCAACTTGATTTACGACAAAACCGGTGCCTTCGTGCAAGCTTCACGCTCGTTTATCGACGAGAAACTCAAACTGACCGGCTCACTTCGGGTCGACAAAAATCGGTATTTTGATGCTCGACTGAATCCACGCATTTCGGCGGTGTATTCGCCTGTTGATCAGCACAATTTCCGGGCATCATACCAGACCGGATACCGATTTCCGTCGTTGTTTGAGGCATTTTCCAACGTGAATTCGGGTGGGGTCAAGCGGGTGGGTGGATTGAGAGTGATGTCGCAGGGAATTTTCGAGAGTTCGTACCTGCGTACTTCGATCGATGCATTCCAGGCAGCTATTACCAATGACGTGAATATCAATAGGCTGACGACCAATCAGGCAATTGAGAAGAACAAAAGGTTGCTAAAACCTAACACGTATACGTACCTGAAGCCCGAGCAGGTGAATAGTATTGAGCTGGGTTATAAGGGGTTGCTCTTCGCTGATCGGCTCTTTATCGATGTTGATTTCTATTACAACGTCTATAAAAACTTCATGGCGCAGGTCGAAGCCAACGTACCCAGAAGCACCATCGCCGATTCGATTCCTTACTATCTCGCCGACCGTACTAAACAGGATCGTTACCGTCTCTGGACCAACTCGAAAACGCGGGTGTACAACTACGGATCCAGCATCGGCGCGCGTTATTCGGCGGGGCGTAACTGGGTGTTATCGGGTAACGCCTCGCTGGCCCGCCTCGACCGTACCGATCAGGGCGACGGGCTGGAAGAAGCCTTCAATACGCCTATGTGGATCACTAACGTGGGCATTGGCAACCCGGCGGTGTGGCGCAGTTTAGGGTTCTCGGTCAACTACAAGTACCAACGTACGTTTCTGTGGCAATCGGCACTGGCAACGGGTATGGTTCCGGCTATTAACACGTTTGATGCGCAGGTTAGCTACGTGCTGCCCAAACCGAGTCTGTCAGTCAAGCTTGGCGGCACCAACCTGTTGAATCGCCCCTATACCACATTCACGGCTGGCCCGTCGGTCGGTGGCTTTTACTACGCCACGGTGACTCTGTTGGAGTTAAGAGTTAAGAATTAAGAGTGAAGAATTAAGAATGGCTCTGCTGAGGCACCGGATGGTGATCAGGCAGAGCCATTCTTAATTCTTCACTCTTAATTCTTAACTCACGGAATCGGCATCACTTTGCTTTCCTTGAAGGTCGACAGGATGACCATGGATTGCGTACTGGCTACTTCTTCAATTTCGTTGATGATCTCGAGCATCAGTTTCTGGTACGAGGCAATGTCATGCGAAATCACTTTCAACAGAAAATCGCCCGAACCGGTGATGTGATGGCACTCGATGATCTCAGGAATTTCGTCTACCCGCGCCACAAACGAGTCGGTAACCATTTTTTTGTGCCCTACCAGGTTGACCATCACGAAGGTGGTAACCCCGAGGCCCACTTTCTCGCGGTCAAGCTGAGCATGGTAACTCTGAATGATACCTGAGGTTTCTAATTTTTTAACGCGTTCGAGCGTGGGTGCGGGGGAGAGACCAATCTCTTTGGAGAGTTGTGCGTTGGTGATCTTAGCGTTAGATTGAAGAATATCTAGAACCTTGCGGTCGATCTGGTCAAGTTTCATCTGCGACAGGGTTTGTCTTTAAAGAACGTTTCGTTTTTGGTCGTACAAAGCTACGTACCTAAACGTATTTATTCTAAAATCATGCCGCTTTTATGCGATATCATAAAATAAAAATTTGGTTAATGGCAAATTAACCGCATAATATTGGGAATAGATTCGTCTAATTTTTTCTCCGAATTATCGCTTCGAGATTTTGTTGTGTGTGATAATCCGCTGGCTTTTCGACCGGAAACGAGGATCTTCCCCTTCTTCGACTAGGGGTGACTTTGCCGTATGCTTGGTTTTACGACCCTGTACCCGCGCCCGCCACATTCTGAATGAAGAGGCTTTCATTTCTAGACGCATGACGTCTATTACCTGTTTTTCCGTCAGGCCAAACTGAGCCTCGATGGCATCAAAAGGGGTACGGTCTTCCCATGCCATTTCAACGACACGGTCGAGATCAGCTTGCGAAAGGGGTTGCTGCGTTGTGTTCATACCTGATAAACCAAGATTACCACCGTTGAGTTGTGAATAAACACCCTATCAAGACTCACGACTAAGTACTGACGACTTCTATGCACTACACTCGCGCCCAGACTGCCGATTTACTCACCCGCCCCTTGCGCTACCTGCTCGTTGACCAGACGGATCACGTATTGACGGTGACGCTGAATCGGCCTGAAAAGAAAAATGCCCTGCATCCGCCCTTACTGGCCGAACTGGCGTTTACGTTGGCGTATGCACAAGATACCCCGGCGGTGTGGGTTGTTGTGCTGGCAGCAGCTGGCAACGTGTTTTGCGCGGGTATGGATCTAAAAGCACTGACGGCGGGAGATACTGAAGCGCTGAACCCCGCCACGGTAGGGCAGGCTGTACCTGAACCTGATGGGCCAATCCGGGTGGGAGAGTTGATGGCGGCTCTGCACAAACCCTGTATCGTGCGTATTCAGGGGCCGGTATACGCGGGTGGGTTATTACTGGTCGGTGGGGCTACTTATGCCGTGGCGGCAGAAACCGCTACGTTTTCGTTGCCCGAAGTAAAACGCGGTTTGTTTCCGTTTCAGGTGCTGGCGGTACTAACGAACCTGATGCCGGCCCGCAAAGCGCTCGACCTGTGCCTGCGCGGACAAACATTAACTGCTAATGAGGCAATGAATATCGGGTTGGTGACACAGGTTGTTTCTCCGGACGATCTGGATAACGCTATAGCCACCCTGGTAACCGAGCTGAAACAAGGCTCGCCAACAGCGTTGCGGTTTGGCATGGAGGCTTACCAAGCCCTTAAAAGCATACCCGTCAGCGAGCAACAGGCCTTCCTGTATGAACAATTTACCCGGATTCAGCAGACCGACGATGCCCGGGAAGGTATGGCTGCTTTCCTGGAAAAACGGGCTCCTGTTTGGCAGAATCAATGAGTATTTAAGAGACTATTTTTGTGGTTTACCTGTTGTCTTTTTATGCAGAATATCATCCAGCTTTTGCCCGATTCGATCGCCAACCAGATTGCGGCCGGTGAGGTTGTGCAGCGACCCGCTTCGGTGGTGAAAGAGCTACTGGAGAACGCCGTTGATGCGGGTGCCAAGTCGGTACAACTCGTGGTGCGCGACGCCGGTCGAACACTCGTGCAGGTGATCGACGATGGAAAAGGCATGACCGAAACCGACGCCCGCATGAGCTTTGAACGCCACGCCACGTCGAAAATCCGTACGTCCGACGATCTGTTTAAGATCCGTACGATGGGCTTTCGGGGCGAGGCGCTGGCATCTATCGCGGCCGTGGCTCAGGTAGAGATGCGCACTCGCCGTGCCGATGATGAGCTGGGTACGTTGGTGCGTATCGAAGGGTCGGATATTAAGGCGCAGGAAGCGGTGTCGTGTTTGCCGGGTACAAATTTACTGGTGAAGAACCTGTTTTTTAACGTACCTGCCCGGCGTAATTTCCTGAAGTCTAACTCGGTAGAGATGCGCCACATTATCGACGAGTTTCAGCGGGTAGCGCTAGCTAACCCTGAAGTCGGCTTTTCGCTGTTTCACAATGACCAGGAAGTGTTTAATCTGGTGGCCGGAAAACTGAGCCGGCGAATTGTGGATATGTTCGGCAAAGGATACCGGGAACAACTGGCATCCTGCGATGAAGAAACGCCCTATGTGTCGGTACATGGGTACATCGGTAAGCCCGAATCGGCCAAAAAGACGCGGAACGAGCAATATTTTTTCGTTAACAACCGCTACATCAAGCACAGTTACCTGCACCATGCCGTGGTAGGGGCTTACGAAGGCACTATTCCCGACGGGCATCATCCATTCTACGTGCTGTTTATCGAGATTGATCCGTCGCACATCGATATCAATATTCACCCTACCAAAACCGAAATCAAGTTCGATGATGAGCGGTCGATTTATGCCATTGTGATGGCTGCCGTTCGCAAAGCCATTGGGGTGTATAACCTGTCGCCTTCGCTTGATTTTGAACTGGACGTTAATTTTTTGGCAGGGCGGGGCAGCAACGGCGGAAGTGATGCCATCGGCAAACATTTTGCCCCAGGTGCCCGCCCCGTCGGTGGGGGAGAGGCGGGCCTGAATGCGCCCAATGCCCGCCCCGTTACGCCTTCCTGGAACAAAACGCCTGCCGATGCTGGGGCCGATAACCGGCCACCAGTGCCTGCTCACCACGAGGCCCCTAAAAAAGTAACGCCTCAGAACTGGCAAGCCCTTTTCGAGGCCCGGAAAGCAGAGCAACCCGCCGATGCCAAACCGACTAGTGAGGGTAACTGGCTCGATAGTGCCCCCCGCCCGGAACCGCCCCGCCGATATGATGGCGTGGCTACAGATCCGCAGCCAGACCAAACTGCTCAGACAGACGTATCTGGCTCTGCATTTTCGTCGGGTACGTTGCCGATACAGCATGATGAATCTGCTTTTAGCCCGGTATTCTCCGATGCACCCGTTACCATGGGGAGCCGGGCCAATCAGATAGCGGGCACCACTGAACGCTTGACCGACGAAGTAGAAACGGCGGTTATTCAGGTGAAAAACCGGTATCTGCTTACCACCGTAAAATCAGGTTTATTGCTGATCGATCAGCGGGCGGCCTACGAACGTATTCTGTACGATCAGTTTCATTCGGCGCTGACCAAGCTAAACGGAGCCTCGCAACAGTTGTTGTTTCCCAAAACGGTAACCGTATCGGCGGTCGATTATCAACTCGCTCTGGACCTGCGGATGGAATTGGAAAGTGTTGGTTTTCAGTTCGACGAGTTAGGAGCGCACACGTTTGTAATTCGGGGGGTGCCAGCGCAAACGGCCGATGAGCGGGAAGAAGAATTATTTGCCAATCTGCTGGCGCAACTCCGCGAAGATACGGGCCGTATGAAGTTAGACCGGTCAGAAGCTCTGGCGCGATCGTTGGCGCGGCGGTCGGCAACGCGCCATCAGAAGCCACTGAGCCAAACCGAACGGCGCGCTCTGGTCGATCAGTTGTTTGCTTCGGCCAATCCAAGCTATACGCCCGGTGGTGAATCAATTACATCCTTGTTATCGCTCGATAAACTGTCTGGCCTACTTAAAGGTTAAGTTACCTAGACAACTCTAATTCTTATGTTTAATATTACGCCTACCGTTCGTCTGTTGCTCTTCGTCAATGTCGGTGTCTTTCTGTTGACATCGTCGCTGGGGGCATCAGTAGTTGACCGGTTTGCCCTTCATTCGGTACTTTCCGACCAGTTCAGCCCGATTCAGTTCATTACGCATCTATTCATGCATGCTGGATTTGGTCACTTATTCAGCAATATGCTGGGTCTGATCATTTTTGGTCCGTTGCTGGAGCAATTCTGGGGCCCGCGTCGTTTTTTCTCATTTTATCTGATGACTGGCCTGGGTGCAGCGGCTTTGTATCTGGGTGTGAACTACTACGAAACGGCTGCTTTGGTCGACGGCTTCAATACCTTCAAGGCCAATCCAACCAATGGGGAGTTTCTGGGGTTTATCAATGAGCACGCTCCCTCAATTTATGATCCGTTGGAGCCTTTTATCCAGAAATTTGACGCTGACAAGGCTAATCCGACGTATATTGAGCAAGGTATCCGTTTACTCAGCACGTACGTCAGTGAGCACATGGATACGCCAATGGTGGGGGCCTCAGGGGCAATTTTTGGTATCATTATGGCGTTTGGCCTATTATTCCCCAATACCGAATTATTCCTGCTGTTTATCCCTTTTCCTATCAAAGCGAAGTACTTAGTAGGTGCCTACGCAATCTGGGAAGTATACTCCGGAATCTATCGGGCGCAGTCTGACAACGTGGCGCACTTCGCTCATATTGGCGGAATGCTTTTTGCCTACATTATTATTAAAATTTGGGGGTCTCAACGAAAAACATTTTACTAAAAAAAGATGTAAGACAATAGACATAAGCTGATAAGCGGAAAGACCGCTGCGTTGCTTCCTTTGTCTTATATCGATTAATCCGGTGTACAATGAGCGGACTACTTGACGATTTTAAGTCCGAATTCAACAAGCCCAACAACACGTTGGTGCAGTTGATTTTGATCAATGTGGTCATCTTCGTGACTGTCATTGTTGTATTGGTGGGTTCTAAGATTTCCAGTCATCCGGAGGTCTACCAAACGGTGCTCGACCAGCTAATGATGCCCTGGGTGCCTATGGCGCTACTCCAGAAACCCTGGACGGTGCTTACCTATGCCTTTACCCACGCTGATCCGTTCCACATTCTCTGGAACATGATCTTCCTGTACTGGTTTGGTCGCCTTATCGAAGAATACCTCGGTAGCCGCCGGCTTATCGGGCTGTATATTTTGGGCGGTCTCGGCGGAGGGTTATGCTATTTTGCCAGTTATAACCTGGTTCCTTATTTCAGCACACAAGTCGGCGGGCAGGCGTTGTTGGGCGCATCGGGCGCGGCACTGTCGGTGGCGGTAGGTGCAGCCACGTTATTGCCGAACTATACCTTCCACCTGCTGTTTATCGGGCCGGTACGTATCAAATACATTGTGCTGTTTTTCGTAATTCTCTCGTTCTTCAACTCGGTAGGCAGCAATGCCGGTGGTAATCTGGCTCACCTGGGCGGGGCACTGGTTGGCTTTAGCTACGTAAAACTGTTACAGGCCGGTAGCGACATGGGCCGCCCTATCTACTGGTTAATGGACCGTTGGAACGGTTTATTCCGATCGAAGCCACCGGTAAAAGTATCGCAACGGCAACGAAGCACGCAGGCCACGGCCAGTGCTTATGCATCGGTCGGAAGCACTAATACTGCACCATCAATGCCCGATCAGGATGAAGTCGATGCTATTCTGGACAAAATTGGCCGTTCCGGCTACGAAAGCCTAACCCGCGAAGAAAAGCAAAAGCTGTTCCGGGCAAGTCAGAAAGGATAAATTAAAGTCCAAAGTTTAACGTCTAAGGTCCAAGGTTGCTTTGCTATGTCAATATATGACTGAGCAGCGAAGCAACCTTGGACCTTAGACGTTAAACTTTGGACATCTATTCCTCCACTCTTCGCCGCGCTGATTTAACATCGGCTCGGCGTTTTTTTTCGTCCAACCTTTGGGCAACGGCGGCTTTGCTGGGTTTGCTGGCCTTCCTGGGTTTGGGAACCTCAAACGCCTTCGCAATCAGCCGGTCAAACTTCTTAATGACCTTTTCTTTGTTGGCCAGTTGGGTACGTTCCGTCTGATGGGTAAGCACCAGTTCACCCTCATTAGTAAGTTTATTAGCCAGTTTTTCTGAAAGCCAGATACGTTGCTCGTCGGTCAGCAGAGGAGAGTCACGCACCGAAAAGCGCAGCTCTGCTTTGGTAGCTACCTTATTTACGTTTTGTCCACCCGCACCGCCACTACGGGCAAATTGAAAGGTAAGGTCAGGGTGAAGGGTGGTGGGATTCATGGTGGTGTTTATTTTTCTTCGTCAGCCTGTCGGTCAGCTCTGATTTCGGGTAGCGTATCGGGGTCAATGAGGCCAAGGCTGGCGGCGTGTTCGGCGGCGGCAACCGTGTCGGTCACCAGCATCATGGGTACGTTGAAGTTGGCCGCTGCCTGAATGAGTTTCCGAACATCTTCATCGCGCCTATCCTCGATGGTCACGTCGCGAATATACACTGCTTTGATACGTCCTGGATTGGCCTCGATCACGTCGGCGTAAATCTCCGGGTCCTGCTGACCGCTGTCTCCCAGCAGAACGAAAGGTAGATCCGGGTTCACAGCCAGAATTTTGTCGATCATATCGCGCTTGTGCGTATGGTGCCCTTTCGACGAAATAAAATCGGCGTTCAATTCAATGTTACGGAGAAGAAGCGGCCCCTTAGGAATACCCTGAATCCGGAAAAAGTCGATCAACAGGTCGTAGATATTCCACGGGCTGCTTGAGACAAAATAGATCGGATTGAAAAGCGTGGTAGTAGCGCCACTTTGCAGCGCCCGGTAAAATGCCGACACACCCGCGAACGGCATGCGCGAGAAGGCATTTTCCAGGAAGGTGAGCTTTAGCGTTTGCCAGATATTGGTGGCCCCCGTAACGAGCACGGTATCATCAATATCAGAAATGATGCCGAACTGACTATAGGCCGGGGCAATCATTAGCTGACCATCTTTAATCACCTCGCGTGTGCCCGACCCCGATGGGCCTTCGTACCCTTCGGGCTGTTCAACGCCTTCCAGCACGTACCTAACCGGAAACCACGCCCGACCGGCGGGTAACTCAATGTTAGGGTCGATGGTGGTATTGAAATAGCCGTCTTTGTCGGTTACAGTACGAAAAACCTGCCCAAACGTCTCGATGCGAACGGTGATGCCGCCCACTTCAGTGGTCAGAAATCGGCTAACTGTTGCCGATAAATTTTCCCAGAAGGGGGCCCGATCGGCGGGTGAGGCGAGTTCGTTCTGTCTGAGTACGCGGCCCGTAAGCCAAATAGCGTGTGGGGAGCCAAAGCCCCGGAAGTAGATAATCTGATATGGTTTCATGGACAGATATAACTCGATATAATTTGATGCTGTTCAGGTACCAGCTCAACGCTACATGGCTATAAACCAAAAATTCCCGCTGACTGAGCGGGAATTTTTAGTTTGTGCGACTATTACTGACCCGAATTGAGCGGATCGTTTAGGGCCACCCAAATTAAATATCGGATACTGTAAACCATTTGTTTGAAAGCCTGAATCATGTTCGTGTAGTTGATGGATGCAAAGGTAAGCCAGCATACTTACCATAATGTATATGAGTTAACAAGCGGTCATGAAAATCGTATAAACGGTCGATAAAATGCGCTATGTCACATTCAGTCTACTTAATACATCAACAACAATATTGTTGATCAGATGTTCATATAATCTGACTAAAGAAATGGCCGCTTATTCTTTCCAGCGCCATTCATTGGCAATTTGCAACGGGGTACGTAACCCCTGTGTAATCAGAAAGTCACGGGTTTTGGTATCATCGAGGCGGCGGGCAGGCAGCTCTTCAGTATCGGCAATGGCGTAAAGAACCATCGAGCTGTAGCGAACCGTGTTTTTTAAATGATCCTTATTCACCAGATTCATCCGGTCACAGTTGGCGTGGTAACAATCCAGCGTTTCACGGGGGAGGTTACCATTCATGCCCACGATGGGTACGCCTTCGATCATAAAGGGCTGATGGTCTGAGTGTAAACCGGCTCGATTTTCCTGCGTATTGGTGAAACCAGCATCTGTTTTCTGCATTACTTCACCAACTGATTTCAGCAAGGTTACCATATCATCGCGACCAAACGCATTAATACCGACCGGGTTGCTGGTCATATCGAGGTTCATCATGTAACGTACCTGATCGAGCTGCCCCGATTTTTTATAGGCTTCGGTCATGGCTCTCGAGCCAAGCAGACCCTGTTCTTCACCCATGAACAAAACAAATTCAATGGTACGGCGGGGTTTCAGTTTCAGGGTTTTAAACGTTCGGGCAATATCCATCACCGAAAACGAGCCAATGCCATTGTCAATCGCGCCCGTTGCCAGGTCCCACGAATCGAGGTGACCGCCGATGACGATTTTTTCGTTGGCAAGTTTTGAGCCGGGCAAGGTGGCTACAATGTTGCGAGCCTTGATCTTCTTGCTGAAGTTCGTCATGTCGATCATAGCGTGCAGGCGATCGTTTTGCTCTTCAGCCATCCACTTTCGCAGGGCTACGGCACTTTCGTAGGTAATACAAACCGACGGAATTGGAATCAGCTTACCCGTCACCGAGGCGGTGCCCGTAAGCAACACGTTGCCGGGTACCAGGTTCACCATGATTACTCCCGCTGCCCCATTTTGAACCGCCAACGCCGTTTTTTCGGACCGGTGCAGGTTGCGTGCGCCTTTGGTGGGTGATGATAAACCAATGTTGACCAGCACAATTTTGCCTTTGATCTGATCCTTCAGCGCCGAAAAATCGCCTTCCAGACCATTACCTACGTCGATGATTTCTCCGCGGACGTGCGCTTCAACGGGAGAATGAGCGAGTGAGACCACACTTATCTGCCGAAAATTGTCAGACTTGTTGGGTACGATGGCTAAGGTGCAGGTATCGCGCATCCACGATTCTACTTCAAAGCTTTCGTAACGAACATCTTTAAATCCGTATTGACGCAACAGGTTGAAAGCATATTCCTCGGCTTTGGCTCCGTTGGGGCTTCCCGTCAGCCGATGGCCGATTGTTTGACTGGCATCGGCGAGGGTTTCGTAGGCACGGCTGTTCTGAAGAACCTCCTGATTGATGCGACCGAACACCTTCTCGAGCGAAGGACGAAGTGGTTCGGTAAAGGCGGTAACAGTTAGTATACCAACTGTTACAAGAAAGAGAGTAAAGAGTTGTCTCATTAAGACAGGGACTAGCTAGTTATGAGTTAAATATACGAAAATCAGACGTTTATGTTGACGTAAAAACGGGCAGATAGTTTCACTGGTATTGCTTTACATTAGGCCAACGTACCTACGAACAAAGCGCTGAAGGGTATTGTTCTTGCTGTAGCAGGCCAGATTGTACCTTTGCGCCATTGGTGCCTGGTTCGTAAATCGGCTTGCCTCCCTGAAGAATATGAAATCGTTTGATATCCCCGCTTACTACCGCAGCACAATTATTACGCCATTAAAAGAGTTTCGGCGGCGGAAAGATAAGTTGAAGCGTGACTTTACGCCCACAATCCTGGATTTTGGACCAGTCCGTTTTTTGATTGCGCGACATTTTGGTTTCTGCTACGGGGTTGAAAACGCCATTGAAATTGCCTATCGGGCTATTGCCGAAAACCCGGATAAGCGTATTTTCCTGCTCAGCGAAATGATCCACAATCCCGATGTGAACGCCGATTTGCAGAGTCGGGGCGTACGTTTCCTGCTCGATACGCTCGGTAAGCCGTTGATTCCATTCAGCGAACTAACACCCGCCGATGTGGTGATCATCCCGGCTTTTGGTACCACGCTGGAAACGCAGCGTGAACTAACCGCTATTGGCCTCGACGTGGCTACCTATGATACCACCTGTCCGTTTGTGGAAAAGGTCTGGAATAAGGCGACTCAGATTGGGCAGAAAGCGTACACGGTGGTGGTGCACGGTAAACCGAGCCATGAAGAAACCCGTGCCACGTTTTCGCACAGTAAAGAAGGTGCCCCAACGGTGGTGATCAACGACATGAAGCAGGCGCAGCGGTTGGCCCTTTACATGACCGGTGAGCTACCGGCCGATCAGTTTTTCATTGAGTTTGCCAATCAGTATTCCGTAGGCTTTGATCCTGCCCGCGACCTTCGCCGCATTGGCGTGGTGAATCAGACCACCATGCTAGCCTCTGATACACAGGGTATTGCTGATTTTTTGAAGCAGACCATGATTCATCAATACGGTCTTGAAGAAGGGTCTGCGATGGTCGAAGAGCACTTCGCCAATACCCGTGATACGCTTTGCTACGCCACCAACGATAACCAGGAGGCAACCTACGCGTTGCTAACGTACCCGGCCGATTTTGCCGTGGTGGCGGGTGGTTACAACTCTTCGAATACGCAGCACATTGTCGAACTCTGCGAGGAAAAGCTGACGACGTATTTTATTGAATCAGACCGTAAAATCCTGTCCGACACGCTCATCAGTCATTACAATCTGCACACAAAGCAGGAACTGGTCACCGAAAATTACCTGCCCGCTACCCGCCCCGTCACCATCCTGCTCACCTGCGGTGCCTCCTGCCCCGACGCGGTAGTTGAAGGCGTATTGAACCGCCTGGTAGCCGCTTTCCCGGATGCAAAGCCAGTGAAAGAAGTGATGGGAGCTTTTAACTGAGAAGGTTCAAAAGTTCAATGTCTAAGGTTCAACGTTGCTCTGCTAAGCCATGTAACTGGCCATTAGCAGAGCAACGTTGAACCTTAGACATTGAACTTTTGAACCTTCTTAGTTAAATCCCTTATACACCAGCGTGCTGCCTTCGCTTTCGTTGTGTAGGCGGTCTACGGCGGTGATGACGTAGGTGTATTGTTTTTTGGGATCGGCTGTGCGGTCTACTAAACGGGTGCCTTCTTCAGGGCGGCAGATCGATAGGATACGGCGGGGGTCGCTGGTGCGCGGTAGTCGGGTGCCTTCGGTGCGGTAGATGACGTAGCAACGTACCCGGTCGAGTTCGGTAGCCTGAGCCGGTTCCTGCCAAAACAGTTCAACACCATCGGTGGCCGGAGCGGCTTTCAGGTTCTGCGGCTGACCAGGTGGTTTGGCGTCGATCCAAGGCATGGTCGGAATCAGTGCCGGAAACTGATAAAAGTTCGTTCGCAACGAGTCGCGGCTACTGGCCATGTTGGTCTGCAATGACCGGGCGCTGAAAAACACACTGCCCGTTACATCGGCGTACTGCCGGTTGTGACGCATCTGATCGGCGAGTTGGCTGGCTTCGCCCCAACCGGTATCTGTTTTGGTGTTTTTCCCCAACCGATACGCCCCCTGACCAATATACAGGTGGTGGTTGCCCCGGTTCTTCACCCACCAGTCGACCAGTGTTTTGTAATTGGCCCGGTCGAAACGGGTCGAGAAGTAAATCTGAGGTACCATATAGTCGACCCAGTCTTCTTTTGCCCACCGGCGAATATCGGCGTAGAGGTCGTAATACGCCTGCCCACCAAACGTAACCGATCCTTCGGGATCGCTCTTCTGATTCTTCCAGATACCGAACGGGCTGATGCCGAATTTCACCCATGGCTTCACCGACCGGATCGAGTCGCCGATTTGCCGGATGAGCTTGTCGATGTTCTGCCGCCGCCAGTCGTCACGTTTCAGACCATCGGCGTTGTATTGCTGAAAAGCAACATCGTCAGCAAATGACGACCCAACGGCACCAAACGGATAAAAATAGTCGTCGAAATGAATGCCATCGACGTCGTAATTCCTGACAATGTTGGCCACGGTACCCGCTACATAAGCGCGTACTTCGGGCAGGCCGAGGTTGAACAGCTTCCGGTTGCCATAGTCAACCATCCAGTTGGGGCGTTGATAGCTGATGTTGGTGGGTGCCACGCTGGCTGTTTTGCTAAACGTAGCCCGGTCGAGGTTGAGCCAGGCATGAAATTCGAGATTACGGGAACGAGCCTCCTGAATCATAAACTCCATCGGATCATAAAACGGATTGGGCGCTAATCCCTGCTGACCGGTCAACCATTCTGACCAGGGTTCGGCGCTTTTCGCATAAAACGCATCGGCGGCGGCACGTACTTGAACCACTACCGCGTTAAGTCCTGTCTGCTGACTCATGTTGAGTAACTCGATAAACTCGCGTTGCTGATCGGCTACGGGCAACGCCTTTTTGCTGGGCCAGTCAATATTGTCGACGGTGGCGATCCAGACAGCGCGGAACTCGCGTTTGGGCGGCGCTAACGTACCTGGCTCCAGCGGAGGCTCCAATAATAACGTATCGAAAACGGGTGCTGGACGGGGCTGAATTTTGGCAACGGCGATGGTAGTCGGGGTAGGGGTAGAGACCACTGTCGAAGCCGAAGGTGTGCTAAATACAACCCGTGCCGATTTGGCCGGTTTGTCGGCCCGGTGACAACGAAGTAAGCAAAAACCGAGGAGGAGCACCAGCCCGATACTATAAATGATACGCATAACGGAGAATCAACAGTCGATTATATGGCGAAGATACACGATGGCAAAAGGTTGTAGCGGGGAAAGTTAAAGATGGTTGATTATCAGTTATTTATGGCTTAGATGGGTTCGCAGGCATGTTGGTTTAATCATAACCTACCCGTAACCTTCACGTAACACTGAGGTAACACTACCCCGGTAGTTTTGCAGCGTCAAATCCGGTAAAGGATAAACGCCAATATGAAACACGTAATATTTATCTGCTCACTATTTCTCTTATCAGTGAGTGCCTTTTCCCAGACGGGTATCCTGCGCGGTACCATTCGTGACGGAAAAACCAACGAAGCCATCATCGGAGCCACTGTGCAGGTGATGGGATTAGCCACAACAATGGGTGGCAGCACTGACGTAAACGGTCAGTTCGAATTGAGTAAAGTACCGGCCGGTACGCACACCATTCAGATCAGCTACGTTTCCTACACCACCAAGTCGATTCCAAACGTAAGGGTCGAGTCGGGTAATGCCACGGTACTGGAAACGGATCTGGTTGAAGACAACAAAACCCTACAGGAAGTAGTGGTAAAAGCGGGCCGGACCACCAATACCGAAATTGCCGTAGTGACCGAGATCAAGCAGATCAAAGCAATGGCCGTGGGTGTATCGGCTCAACAAATTCAGAAATCGCAGGACCGTGACGCCGCCGCCGCCATTCGCCGTGTACCGGGCGTCAGCATCGTAGATAACCGCTTCGTGCTTATTCGTGGTATGGGTGCCCGGTATAATTCAGTGCTGATCAACGATGTTATCACGCCATCGAGTGAAGTAGACACACGCTCGTTCTCATTCGATCTGGTTCCTAGTAACATTATCGACCGTATGATCGTGTACAAAACCGGTCTGGCCGAACTGCCGGGCGATTTTGCCGGTGGAGCCATCAAGATTTACACCAAACGTCGTCCAGAGCAAAACTTCTTCGACGCGGGCGTTACGTTTGGCTATCGGGGTAACACAACCGGGCAACAGGTGCAATCGCACAGCCGGGGTGGTTTGAACTGGTTAGGCCTTTGGAGCGCCGATCAGCAGATTCCGAGTAGCTTTCCCGCCAGCTCAGGTGAGTTCAATAACCTGAACTCGTTGCAGCGTGCTGCTTATGCGCGGTTGTTGCCCAATACCTGGGCTATGCAGCCAATGACCGTGGCACCTGATGTTCGGGTAGCCCTGAATTTTGGTCGCCGTTTCGATGTGGGTAATGTACGGGTGAGCAACCTGACAAGCGTGAACTACGCCATGACCCATCAGGCCGCCGATGTTGAACTGAAACTATACGATGAAGCGGCTCAGGCCAACTCCGTTGCTCAGCAATACAACGATGCCACTTACTCACGGGGAACCCGTTTAGGTGTACTCCATAACTGGTCGGCCCGGATTTCGCCGCTGTTCAACCTGGAGTGGAAAACGCTATTCAATCAGTTGAGTACGACCGAAACTGTACAACGTGTTGGGCAGCAACTGGCCAACAACCTCGACGTGCGCTCGTTCTCGCAGCGTTTCGAGAACCGCAGCATTCTGACGTCGCAATTGGCGGGTGAACACACCATTAATGAACTGACGAAAGTAAACTGGATCGGTAGCTTCAGCTATACCGGCCGGTGGGAGCCCGACTGGAAACGCGCCCGTTACCTCCGTTCCATCGGAACGAGTGAAGCGTTTGCCATTGCTACGCCACAAGATCCAACGCCCAATGAGGTAGGCCGATTCAATTCGACTCTTCACGAATACGTCTATTCGGGGATAGCCAATATTGAACATGCGTTTGGTAACCCAACCGACCGTGAACCAAACCGGATCAAGGGCGGCGTTTACTACGAACAGAAAAATCGCGATTTTGCCGCCCGTTTCTATGGCTACAATTCAGTAGGAGATAACGCCCTGAACGTTCGGACGCAGGACATCGGCTCAGCCTTTTCTTTCGATAATATCAACGGTTCTAATGGCCTGACGCTCCGTGATGGCACCCGCGATCTGGATTCGTATCAGGGGTTGAATAGCTACTACGCCGGGTACGTTAGCGGCGACGTGTATCTGGGAACCCGCACGAACCTGACCCTTGGCTTCCGGGGTGAATACAACGATCAGAGCCTTCGATCAACCATCAGAGGGGTGGATACGCGACTGGTATCGAACAAGATCTTCAGCCCGCTGCCTTCGCTCAACCTGACCTACAAACTGAGCGAACGCGCCAACGTACGTCTCGCGTATTCGTCGACCATCAACCGTCCTGAATTCCGGGAGATTGCTCCGTTCAGCTATTTCGATTTCAACCTGCTGGCCGACATTCGCGGTAATACAACGCTGACTACGGCGACTATTCAGAACGTAGATGCCAAATGGGAATTCTACCCCACTTCGGGCGAATTGATCTCGGTAACCGGTTTTTATAAACACTTCAAAAATCCAGTTGAATCACTGTTGCTGAACCAGCCCAATACGCTGTCATACACGTTCATGAACGCGGAATCGGCACAGAACTACGGGGTAGAAATCGAAGTGCGGAAAGGCTTCACGGAGTCGCCGAGTCAATTCCTGAAAAATGTATCGGTGGTGGGTAACCTCTCGCTGATTCGGAGCAGTGTGAATGTTGGTGAGGTCGTGACAGCGCCGGATTTGGGCGGTCAGATTCAAGAGTACCGTGGCCTGACTGATTCAAAACGGCCACTTGCCGGTCAGTCTCCTTACCTGTTCAACGCTGGGGTGTACTACGCGGCTCCTAAGTCGGGCTGGCAGGGTAACATTCTTTACAACGTGTTTGGCCAGCGGATTTTCGCTGTGGGTAACGTAGCTAACCCAACCATTTACGAGATGCCCCGCCACGTGGTTGACCTGAACCTGACTAAGACCATTGCTAACCGGTTAGAGTTCCGGTTGGGCATCCAGGATATTTTGAATCAGTACGTTCAGTTCTCGCAGGACTTCAACCGCGACGGTAAAATTGGTAAAGACGTGACCTCACTGTCGGCCGATGCCGATCAGAATACGCGTCGGTTCCGCCGGGGCAGTTACTACACGTTGTCGGCTATCTACACCTTTGGTCGCCGGGTAATCGTGCCTTAGTGCCTGTGGTTGGGCTGCAAAAAAATTACCAATAAATCAATTCACTTAATTCACTTCCCATGCAAGTAGTAAGCAAACTGGCCTACACACTGCTCGTCCTCTTCGGATTAACAGTTGCGTTCACCGCCTGTAAAAATGATGATCAGCCAGCACCTGTGCTGGGTATCACCAGCGTCAGCCCAACCACGGCGCCCATAAACAGCACAGTAACCATTACCGGTACTCAGTTCAACGCTACTCCAGCCAGCAACACCGTAACATTTGGTGGTAACGCCATTGCTGAAATCGTCACTGCTTCAACTACACAACTGGTCGTTCGTGTACCTGCCAACGCACAGAATGGCGCTATTACAGTAGCGACTGGTGGACAATCGGTAGCCAGCACACAGGTTTTCTCGCTTGGGAGCCGTCCAATCATCGAAAAATCGGGTAATATCACAGCCAGTGAAACCTGGTCGGCAAGTAACGTATACCTGATCCGTGGCTTGACATATGTTAAGTCGGGAGCCGTTGTGACCATCGAGCCGGGTACGATCATCAAAGGTGGCGACGCGACTCTTGATCCAGCGAACCAACAAAAGGGTGGTACGCTGATTGTTGAAGCGGGCGCCAGGTTAGAGGCCAAAGGTACGGCGACGAACCCAATCGTATTTACATCGAACAAGCCTGCCGGTCAGCGGAATTATGGCGACTGGGGTGGCATTGTCTTGATTGGGAAATCACCACACAACCGCGCTGCCAACACCGGTTTTGAAGGCGGTATTTCAGGACAGCTTGGTTCATTCAACGAGCCTGCCGATAACTCAGGTACGTTGCAGTACGTGCGTATTGAGTTCCCCGGTATCGCCTTGACAGCCAATAACGAAATCAATGGTTTAACCATGTACGGTGTTGGTAGCGGTACAACCATCGATCACGTTCAGGTGTCGTATTGCGGCGATGATTCGTTCGAGTGGTTTGGTGGAACAGTAAACGCGAAGTACCTGATTGCTCACCGTGGTTTCGATGATGATTGGGATGCTGACTGGGGCTACAGCGGTAAAGTGCAGTATGGTGTGGCGCTTCGTGATCCAAACGTAGCTGACCAGTCGTTTTCTAATGGCTTTGAGTCAGATAATTTCTCAGGTACGGGTCAGGCGGCTGCTCCTGCGACTAATAACGGCTTGCCACTTACTTCGGCGGTATTTGCCAACATGAGCAACTTCGCCTTTAGCGGTACACCGTCTGCTGCCAACACTGCGGGTGGTAGTGGGGCCTATCAGTCGGGCATGCACATTCGCCGTAACACCAACATCAGCATTTTCAACACGCTGCTGTTCGGTTACCCAGAAGGATTACGTTTAGACAACGGTAACGCGGGTGGAACGGGTACACGCGCTAATATGACTGCAGGTACGTTACAACTGCGCGGTATTGTGCTGGCCAACACTGGCACTGCGTCAACAACGGCAGTTCGGGGCGATAACCTAGGTACAACGGGTATTACCAACGCTGAGGCGCAGACATTCTTCAATACGACCGCTTTTGCGAACACAGTCATTCCATCAACGGCCGTGGCCACGTTGTTGCTCAATGCCAACAACTTCAGCCTAACGGCTCCTAACTTCCTGCCTGGTACGGGTTCACCCCTACTGACAGGCGCTATCTGGGACGGCAAAGGCGCAGATTCTTTCTTCGATAAGGTAACATTCCGCGGTGCTTTCGGAACCACCAACTGGACACAGGGCTGGGCCAACTGGGATCCGCAGAATACAAATTATAACTAGAGTCAGAGAGGGGCCGGGTGTGCTTAGTAACGCTCTGCATTCTATACACTCAACGTTCTTTTAGTTCAATTCATATTGGTGTCGCAACAAAGGCCGGGAGCATTGCTTCCGGCCTTTTTTCACCTCACCCCCAACCCCTCTCCTTATTTCAAGGAGAGGGGTTGGGGGTGAGGTGAATTCCGGCATCGGTCGCTACAATAAATGACGTTATCCCAATCGCGTTCCCACTTTTTGCGCCAGGCAAAAGGGCGGTTGCAGACAGGGCAGACCTTAGTTGGCAACTCCGATTTTTTGCGCATTTTCATACGTACTTAACCCAGAGCAGTACCGGTTGGTTTATACATTAAACACGGCCCAAAGCTGGGTACGTATGCTATTTTTACACGATGGAAAACGAATCAGTAACGGCCCGGATCGGGATCATTAACGTATCGGATCGGGCGAGTGCGGGGGTTTACGAAGATATTCCCGGCAAAGCGGTGGTCGCGTTGCTCAACGAATGGCTAACCTCACCCTGGGAACCCGTCTACCGCGTGATTCCCGATGAACAGGATCAGCTTGAAACAGCCATGATCGAGATGGCTGACAGAGAAAAGTGTTGCCTGATTGTAACTACCGGCGGAACTGGTCCGGCTTTGCGTGACGTAACCCCCGAAGCAACGGAGGCTGTTTGTCAGAAAATGATGCCGGGTTTTGGCGAGTTAATGCGCCAGGAAAGCCTGAAATATGTACCCACGGCCATTCTGTCGCGCCAAACAGCGGGTATTCGCAACCAGACCCTGATCCTGAACTTACCGGGAAAGCCTAAAGCTATAGGTCAATGTCTGGGCGTTGTGTTTCCGGCTATCCCGTACTGCGTCGATTTAATTGGCGGTCCATTTTTAACGACTACGGAAGCCATGCCGGTTTTTCGGCCTAAGGTATAGCTTTCTATTAACGCCTGCGAACAGAGTCGACCCTGATCATGCCACCCCGACGCAGCGAATCGGGCCTAAGTCTTGGCTGTTTACGTTTGCCAACTGTATCCGCCTGAGGGGATAAGGTGCGGCTACGTGGTTGGGTAGTGCGCATTGCCGGGGCAGGCTGTTGCTGCTGTACAGGCAAGTCTGCAAGGGGTGATAGTGAGAAGCCCAAGAAAAGAAGGAGCGTATTCATAAGCTAGTATTCATAAATCAGAAAAGGGTTTTTCGACACCACCAGATGTTGAAAAACCCTTTTCTAATTCAATAGTTGATTAGTTCGTCGTCGAGTTGGGACGAGTTGTGTTGCTCCGTGTACCGGTTGTAGTCGTGCTTCGTGTGCCGGTGTTAGTGCCACGTGTTCCCCGGTTGGTGTCCATCTGATCCATAGTTGTACGGTCAGTTGAACGTGTCCGGTTTGAGTTCTGGGTTTGTCCACTACGCATAGTACCGTTCGATTGCGTTGGATACGAACCAGTAGTGGTGGTTCCCTGCGTAGTACCGCTCTGCGACGTACCTGTAGGCATCTGCCCCTGAGTTGTACCTTGTGGGTAACCCGTTGTTGTGCCGTTGGTAGTGGTAGGTTGCGTCTGGTACGTACCCGTAGTGGTTGGGTTCGTTGAATTGTTATACGTCCCGTTTGTGTTGGGGGTGGTCGTTGTATTACCCGTCTGTGGCATACCCGCTGGTGTCGAAGGCATCGGCGTTGTGGTTGGCGTAGCCGGGCTTGTAGGCGTTGTCGTTTGCGCGTTGGCGTTGAGGGTTAGGCCAGCTATCAGCAGCGCACCCAGGATCGTTATCTTCTTCATGACGTTAAGTTGTTTAATTCTATCGATTTAGTCGATTGACAGGCTATTAACTCGACTACTGCATAAGTTGTTAGGTCATTCTCAAGAAATTGACATTAAAATGTAAAAATTAATATGCTTACATATTTAATGGTTTTTGTGGCTGAGCCGAAGTTATCTCTTTAAGGCATCGAACAGAATTTCGGCTGGGTGTTGGGCCACTCGACCGGTACCATCTTTAATCTGATGACGGCACGACGTACCTGGGGCGGCAATAAGTACATCGGTAGCGGCATCGCGAACAGCGGGGAACAACACCAGTTCGCCAATCTGCATCGACAGGTCATAATGCTCGGTTTCATAACCAAACGAACCCGCCATACCGCAGCAACCCGACGGAATGACCTCAACCGTATAATTAGCGGGAATCGACAATGCATCGACCGCCCGGCTGAGCAGCGACAGCGCTTTCTGGTGACAGTGTCCGTGCAGCTTGATGGTGCGCGCCTCGCTGGTAAACTGATCGGGTCGAATGTGTCCGGCGTCGGCTTCGCGGGCCACCCATTCTTCGAGCAGGTGCGTATGTGCGGCAATCTGGCGGGCATCGGCTTTCAATTCGTCGGGCACCAGATCGGGATATTCGTCGCGGAAGGTCAGGATAGCCGATGGTTCCAGACCAACGAGCGGGTTTTCGGCCGAAACCAAATCACGCAGCGCCAGCACATTGCGGATAGCTAACGCTTTGGCTTCACGCACCAATCCTTTTGACAGGTACGTTCGCCCGCTCTCCGCCGCCTTCGGTATTGATACGGTATAGCCCAGCACCTGCATCAACTGCACCGCTTTCTCTCCCACCGATCCATCATTGAACCGGGTGAATTCATCAAGAAACAGGTTTAGGGTTTTGAGTTTTGGGTTTAAGGTTACGCTGCTAATTGGCGAAGCAACAGAAGACGGTAAACTGTCAACTGAAAACTCTTTCAGATGTGGCATGGTCCGTTCGGAGTGGAAGCCTACGAGTCGGTTGGCGATGCGGCGGAGGGCAGGTGTGTTGTAGATACCGTTGTATGCCCAGGGTACGTAGCTGGCAAGCTTCATCAGGCGAGTGAAGTTGCCCACCAGTCGGGCGCGTAGGGGAATGCCTTTCTCATCGTACAGTTGCTGGGTGAACTCGGCTTTCATCCGGGTCATGTCCACACTGCTGGGGCATTCAGCTTTGCAGGCTTTACACGACAGGCACAGATCAAGCACATCCTTCACTTCAGTAGCGGCTACTTCCCGGCCGCTATAAAAGTGCCGAAGCATATTGGCGCGCGCTCGTGTTGTGTCGTGTTCGCGGCGGGTGGCCATGTAACTGGGGCACATGGTACCGCCCGAAAAATGCGTTTTACGGCAATCGCCCGAACCCGAGCATTTCTCAGTGGCTTCGAGCAAACCACCCGCATCGCTAAAATCGAAGATGGTTTTAGGTTGTGGAATAACTACGTCGGCCTCGTAGCGGAGGTGCTCGTTCATGGGCGGGCTATCCACCACCTTGCCGGGGTTGAACAGATTATGCGGGTCCCACAGTGCTTTCACGTCTTTGCAAAGCTGGTAGTTCTCCGGGCCAAGCATGTAGGCAATGAACTCGCCGCGTAGTCGTCCGTCGCCATGTTCGCCGGAAAGGGAACCGCCGTATTTTTTCACCAGCTGGGCCGTGTCGCGCAGGAGGGCGCGGAAAGTCTCGCGGCCGGGTGTTGTTTTAAGGTTAATCAGCGGCAATACGTGGAGTTCTCCCGCACCAGCATGGGCCGAAAATTCCAGGTCGAGGCCGTGGTTTTCCTTCGCCATCACCGTTAACTCATCAATATAGTCGGGAAGGTCGGCGGGAGCAACGGCGCAGTCTTCGATCACGTTGGCGGGCTTCTCGTCGCCAGGTACGTTATACATAATGCTCAACCCCGCCTTGCGCAGTGCCCACGGCTTTTTGGTGTCGTCGCCAAACAGCACCGGGTAAGCGTACCCAAGACCTTTTGCCCGTAGTGCGTCGACAAACTGACTGGTCTGATTGATTACGTCCTGCTCGGCATCGGCAAAAAACTCGACCATCAGCACCGCCGTCGGATCGCCCTCTACAAACGCCCGGTTTTTGGCCTGCTCGATATTCGTTTTGGTCAGTTGCAGAATATAATCGTCAACCAACTCCGATGCGTAACAGTTATGCTCAAGCGCCACCAGGTTAGCCTCCAGTGACTGCCGTAGTGTCTCGAAATGGGCACAAACCAGTCCAACATACCTGGGTGGCAGCGGCAGCAGGCTCAGTTTGGCTTCGGTGATAAAGCAAAGCGTCCCTTCTGAGCCAGCAATGAGGTGGGCGAGGTTGATAAGGGTGAGGGGCGAGGAGTGAGGGGCGATGGGCTTGATAGTGCTCACCTCGCTCTTCACCCCTCGCCCCTCACCCTTCGCCCCTTTCTCAATCAGCGCATCCAGCGCGTAGCCGGTGTTGCGGCGGCTGACGGCGGGGTTGGGGTAGCCATCGCGGATTTGCTGGCAGATGACGGGGTCGTTGAGCCAGGTATGAAACTGCTGGTAAATCTGCTGTTCGAGTGGGCTGACGACGTTTTCGCCCCGGCATTTCGCCTCAAATTCAGCTTCGGTCAACTGGCCAAACGTTACCTCGGCACCATCGGAGAGTACGGCGCGCACTTCGAGCAGGTGATCGCGGGTGGTGCCCCATATAATCGAGTGTAGTCCGCATGAATTATTACCGATCATGCCACCAATCATAGCCCTGCTGGCGGTCGATGTTTCGGGGCCAAACATCAGTCCATGTGGTTTTAAAGCTACATTCAGGTCGTCGCGAATAACGCCGGGCTGTACACGTACCCAGCGATCGGCGGCGTTGATTTCCAGAACTTTATCGAAATACGTGCCGATGTCAGCCACAATGCCGCTACCCACTACCTGTCCGGCCAGCGATGTACCGGCCGCCCTGGGAATCAAACCCAGTGGTGCGTTGGGGCGGGTATTGGCTTTAGTAAACCGGATAAGCCGTTTTATGTCGTCGACGGTACGCGGAATGGCCACCGCCACGGGCATTTCCTGATACACGGAAGCATCGGTAGCATACACGCTTAACTGCGCCTGATGCTCGGGCGATTCATTGAAGTACAACTCACCGTCAAATGATTGATTCAACGAGGCAAACGGCAATTTGGGCAGAAACTTGAACATACTTCGGTAACGAATTTCGGGCTACAAAGGTACGGCAAATCGGGCTGGGGGTTGAGTTTTACCGCTACCGTCCGCTAAAGCAGACGGCAACGAAAGACAAGTCCCGTTGGGACTAACGAACCAGTCCCGCAGGGACTTTTTACCGGTTGCCGTCTGCTTTAGCGGACGGAAGTTATGAAGAGTGATCGCTGACGATGAGCCAACGGCCTTTTTTCTTTTCCCAAAGTAGCGTAAAATGGCCACCGGCATCACCAACCTTAGGTCTGGTCAGGTGCCATTTACCAATGACATAGGCCACGTTTTTACCCGGAAACTCGACCTTCAGAATGGTAAACGCCAGCGTACCCATGCTTTCCCGATCCGGGTAGCGTTTTTTGTAATTGGCCAGGGTGGCGTCGTATCCGTAGGTGATTCCGCCTTTGCCAACGAACGTGAGCGAGTCGGACTGCCAGTAACCATTCATAAACGCCTCGACCCGCCCGGCGTTCCAATCGTCGGTTTGGCGTTTTAACGTACCCAGAATAGTCTGGCGGTCAGAAGCGGTTTGGGCGTGAGTGAAGGAGGAGCTGACGAAGGCAATCACAGACAGGACGAGGAGAAAACGGATGTGTCTCATTTTTTTGGCGAACTTTGCAGTATGAACTGGCTACGTAATTTTTACCGGGAATATAAGCCTTACATATTCTCCGATGGGTGGTATTACGTGTTTATCCTCGTATTCATTGCCCTCATGTTTCTCTTTTTCGCCTGATTGATGCCCAAAACTGATCTGCTCGTTATTATCAATCCGTTGTCGGGTACGTTGCCGCTTACGCAACGGGAAAACCTGCGAGCATTTATTGCTGCCGAAGCAGACCGACAAGCTTACCAGGCCGAGATTGTCACTACAGCCTATGCAGGTCATGCGACCGAACTGGCCATCGAAGCTGTCAAGCAGGGTATTCGCCGGGTAATGGTCGTGGGTGGCGACGGAACCATCAACGAAACGGCTCGTGCCCTGCGCCATACAGCCACAGCACTGGGTATTGTGCCCATGGGCTCAGGCAACGGGTTAGCGCGGCACCTGGGCTTACCCATGAGCCCACAAAAAGCCGTGCAGCGTGCCCTGGCTGGCAAACCCGTTCTGATCGATAGCGGTGAGTTGAATGATCATCCGTTCTTCTGTACATCCGGGCTAGGGTTCGAAGCCTACGTAGCGCATGAGTTCGCTAAACAACCCACCCGTGGCTTACAGACATACATAAAAACGGCTTATCAGGCGTACTGGAATTACCAACCGGCGGAGTATAGCATCGACGCCAACGAAACCGGACCTCTTTTCTCGCTGACCGCCGCCAACGCCGGTCAGTTTGGCAACAACGCCTGGATTGCACCTACTGCCAATATTTCGGACGGAAAGCTGGAGCTTTGTTGTGTAAAACCGTTTCCGGCGCACATGGCCAGTATATTGGGTTGGCAGCTGTTTCGCAAATCGCTTAGTGGGTCAGCCTACTGGTCTGGTCGCCCCGTATTGAAAGCTACCATTCAAAGCAACGCACCGCTACTAGCCCATGCCGACGGAGAGCCACTTCTTTTACCAGGAAACAGCTGCACCGTTCGGGTGTTGCCAGCCAGTTTATTAGTATTGATGTAAAGCCCTCACCCCCAGCCCCTCTCCCACAATGGGAGAGGGGTCGGGGGTGAGGGTAGCTACTATGAGCAAGAAAAACTATACAGGGATTGTTTATTCAACAAATCCCGACCACGAATACGAAACGAATGATGGGCCTGTGGCCGAAACGCTGCCGCCTCAGCAACAACAGCTTAAAGTCTGGCTGGATCGGCGGAGCGGAGGAAAAGTGGTAACGGCCGTACGTGGATTCGTCGGTACAGACGCCGACCTGGCCGATCTGGGCAAGCAGCTCAAAAACGCCTGTGGCACGGGCGGTACCGTCAAAGACGGCGAAATCCAGATCCAGGGCGACCACCGCGACAAGATCCTGACGTACCTGACCGGAAAGAAGTACGCCGCCAAGAAAGCGGGAGGGTAGAAGAGTTAAGAGTTGCTTCGCTAAAAGACGTAACGTACCTAAGCGAAGCAACTCTTAATTCTTAACTCTTAATTCTAACATCTGCTTCCAGCACGGAGTTGGCTTTGCCGGTGAAGGTGCCGCTGACAGGGGCGGTAAGTTCGGCGCGTGCTGAAGAGGCCAGAAAAACGTGATTATTGACTACAACGGTGTTTTCGGTGGGGTCGAAACCGCGCCAACCGGCACCGGGTAGATACACTTCGGCCCAGGCGTGTAGTTGGTGTTCCTGCTGCGCTGAGCCGAACAGGTATCCACTCACGAACCGGGCGGCTATGCCCAGGCTACGGCAGGCCGCCATGAACAGCGTGGTATAGTCGCGGCATGAACCGCGTTGTTCCAGCAATGTTTGTTCGGGAGGGTAGGGAGCGCCTTCTTCGCGAATGGCGTAGGTGAACTGCCGGATGGCGTTGTTCAGCGCAATTAGAAAGGGAACCGTTTGCCAGCCAACATTTGCCGCCAATTGCCGGGCCCACGCTTCAATGACAGGCGTTACCCCCTCGCGGGTCAAGTATGTCTCCAGCAGTGGACGTACCTGATGGGGGTATTTCAGGGGAACCCGTTGGGCTTCGAACGGGAAAAGAACAAAGTCGAGCGAATTGAAGGGCTCCGAATCGACCTCAATTTCGGCCGTAACGTGCAGGTGCGTTGTTGGGCCGCTGAAATAAACCAGTTGCTGTACGTTACCCTCTACATCCACGTTTCGCACCACTTTCGATGGCACCGGGTGAATGGTTAGTTCGTAACGCTGTAGCCGCTGATAGGGATACGTGCGCGGATACAGATAGAGCATATGTGGCTGCAACACAACTGGTTGGTCGTATTCATAGCGCAGTTGATGCCGAACAGAAAGGCGCATACAAGGAACAATTATCAGTTAACAATGAACCGCAGTTTATGGCAAGGATTGCCACGCAGAAGACTTGTCAATTGATCATTGATCATTGATAATCGGGTTAACTACTTTGTCAAAAATGGGGTCCATCCAATAGGTAGGTAATCGGCGAACGGAATTGTTGAGCAAGGCACTCCACTGATGCGAAATCTCGTCCATGTCGTCTTTTTCCAGTCGGTGTTCCGTCATATGAAAGCTGTCTTTCGTGTACACCACCACATCGAGCGGATAGTCTACATCATTGGCGCTGACCCGTGTGGCGTCGAAGGCCAGAAACCCAATTTTCAGGGCTTCCTGAAGCGTAGCTTCGTAATTCAGGTTTCGGAACAGGAGCGGTTTGCCGTAGCCTGAATTGCCGATGATCTTGAAGAGCGATCCCGAGTCAACTTCCACCCAGTTACCTTCCGGGTACAACAGAAACAATTTGTGCTCGTCGTCGTCCTGCAACTGACCGCCCACGATAGCATTCAGGTTGAAGTTCATACCCGCCGCCTGAATGGATTCTTTGTCTTCGGCAGCCACCCGTTTTACCTGCTCGCCAAAGGCATTCACGGCTTTGTATAGCTTGTTGAATGTCTGATCCTGTTCGGCCAACACTTCGCGGAAGTAGGTGATGGCTTTATCACGCACCGAACGAAGGCCCGAGGTCATGATAAACAACGAATGATTTTTTACTTCGTGGACCGTGATTTTCCGGTTTGTGGAAACTTCAGTCCCCGACGTCAGGCGCGTGTCGGCGATGGCTACCAGACCTGATTTTACTTTAATTCCTAAGCAATACGTCATTAGAGCCGCTCGGTGGATGTGTAATGGGCAAATATAAACCGTTTTGCCGTTAAGCGTGCCCGTAACGATGGGTTTATCTGTAGGCCCTACGCAACCAACTGCCTCTATTTACTGAATTGCGCTGACCCGAATCTCAACAGAAGCTTCATCATCTTCGCCTTTTTTTAGCGCACTATTCCCCGGTGTACTATCGGGATCAGGTTGGTTAGACTGGTAGATTTCGGCGTTAACAACCAGGAGTTGGTCAATACTCGCGGAGGGTCCAACAGAAGCGATAAACGTAATCGTTACCGTCCCTCCAGACTGTATTACGGTACCGGTTCCCTGCACAATGCCCTGACTAACGGATAACCCTGACGCTGACGAAACGAAGGTCATACCCGTTGGTAGCGTGGCCCGAACGCCCACGTTGGTAGCCGCTAAACCACCTGCGTTACGGATGGTGAGGCTAAATGTAACGGGTTGACCTGTACGTGTTACTCGTTTGTCGGCCTGTAAGCTTAGACTAAGATCAGCCTTAAGGGCTTCGGGGATAGGCTGGCTACTCTGTACGGCGGGTAAAGGGGTTTGGTTCGGATTGGCCGACGTAAATAATGACGCCGATGCGCTGCCAACACCGGTCGATAAGGTGCGGAAGTCGAGTTGTGCCATATCATCCTGCCCGTCGCCGGTGCCCGAATTGGGCTGGCTATCGGGGTCGGGCACCGGCGAACTCGTTACCTGAACCGCATTGACATACGTACCTGGTGCATTCACCCGAACAACATACGATTTACTGATCGAGCCGGCATTGGCCAACAACGGCAAGGACCCACTGACCAGCGTACCTGAATTGATAAGCCCGGTTTCGGCCGAGACGAGACTCATGTTGGCGGGTAAACTATTTTGAAACTGTACGCCCGCTACGTCGCAGGGGCCATTGTTGTGTACATTGACAGTGAGACGAACAGTGTCGCCAACCGTAGCTAATCGCCGGCTTACCTGGCTCGAGAGGCTTAGATCGGCGGTGCCGGTAGATAGCGTAACGGCCCCCGATAACGCTGATTCGCACCCATAGACCGGGTTTTTTGCCTTAACGGAATAGCTGCCGCCCGACGATGTGCTTATTGATTGGGTTGTGGCTCCTGTGTTCCAAATGGCCGGACCGTTGTGGCTCGATGCCAGGGTGAGTGAATTACCGCAGGCTATCAGGCTGGAAGCAGAAATGGTTGGCGTGCTCGGAATTTTCTGATCGTTGGTCACCGCAATGGCGGGCGGGAAGTAAAACCGCATGGCATCGCGCGAGGCTGGTGTACTCATGGTACTACGCTGCAATCGGGCCGAATACGAGCCTGTACCAACCTGATATTGCTGGTTGGTATTGCCCGTGTTCCAGTTATAGGCGTCAAAACCGGCTGGTTGTGAAAGCAGCAACTGATTGGGGCTGGCGGCCACACATTGTATCGACGCCAGTGGTTGTTGCTCGGCCGGGTAAGGTGTTGAGTTTCTGAAAAAGGCGTTGTTATCGGCCGTGAGATTATCAACCCATAGTTGAGCGTACTTTAACTGACCAGCCGTAGAATAGTGAATGCCATCGGGCCGGTCGGGTGTTGAATGCATAGACCCAACCGGCGGGTCCATGTCTGGCCCCTGAAACACCTTCGCCTGCGACGGATCATTGTTGATGTCAGCCACCGCCTGCATCTGCGCGTTTCTGACGTTATCGAACCGTTCGCCTACATACGACGAAATAGCAATAACCCAGGCCAGGTTTTGTTTTCCGAATTTAGTGCGGCACTGCTTCATCACCTCCCGGTTGTGCGTTCGAATGGCTTCCTGCGAACTGTATCGGTCGTTTTCGCCGTGAATGACCAGAATACCCCGTACGCCCGTAGAGGGAACATATAGGTTCATGACGTTGCGCACATTAGCATAGGGCATCTGCAACTCCCACTTGCAGAAACCATGTTCAAACGGCTGATTGTTCATGGCCAGATACATATGTTCCATATTGGTTCCCCCAAAACCGGCTCCGTAGAACAACACAGGTACGTTGAGTTGCTGAACCAGCTTTTCGCCCATTTTCGCCCAAAGCCAGGCATTACTGTTGAAAGGGGCTGCGCCGCTGTAGGTTGTCCATTGCGAGAATGTGAGCTTGGGCAGGTACGTTGGGTCAACGGTGCGCAGGTATTGGCCATAAGCCGGGTTTTGTACCAGATCAACATTAATAGGAACACTGACAACCCGCTCGTCGGTTGACCCTCCCGGCGACAGGCATTCTTCGGTATCGTTGCAGGTAGTTCCCTGGGCGTTGGAATGGCCAAAAATGATCAGTACCTCGCCGATTCCGAAATGGGCAAGCTGATCGGTGCCAACTACCTGACCGCCATTCTTTGCCCGAACTTCAATGCGATACCAGCCGCCCTGTGCGGTCAACGTACCTGAAAACTGACCGTTAGTCGGATTGTCCTGTACCGTTTCCCAGTTGGTGGTTTGCCCGCCCTGAAGGCTTACAAACCGTGCTTCTACCCGGTCAATGGATACCGAGTAGCTTCCGGCAAGTTGCACCGTCGCCCGGTTATTGTTGTCGCGTTGAATGACTTGACGGTCAAGTGGATATGTTAGCCGAACCTGTGCAGAGAGCGATGTCGAAAGAAGCAGGAAAAGGCTAATAATTGGATAAAGCGTAGTTGTCCAATGCATTCGTTACACAGATAAACGGTTATAAATAGCTGGATGTCAGACAAAAATATACCGATTATATTGTGTTTATTTATTTACTGTACGGTCAGCAAAGTAACTACTATTACTTGTTACCACTAATTTATTTGTAAGTAATTGGTTCTAAGTAGCTTGCCTTTTTGGCAGTGAAGGATTAAAAATTTGGGCCTATCGATAATTTTAATGTGACCTATCGGGATTGGTAGCGTTGCGCGATCGGAGCGTGAATAAATCAAACCGGCGGTGGCCCAGTTCTTTCTCCATATCGCTCAATTCAATTTGTAAGGCGTTGATCGAAATAGAGATTTCCAGCACAGAAATGACCAGTGCCGAAATCTGAAGAACCAGCGCCAGACCGAAGAGATAACTGGCCGCAACGGGTTCGTTCCAAAAAATAAGCGCCATGCATACAGCGCTGACCAGCAGACTCATCACGGCCAGAATCTGAATATTACGAATAAGCTTTAAACGGCGATGCAGGTTCTTGATCTGATCCACATAAACCGTTTCGGGGTTGGTTCTGAATTTGTCATGCAGATCACGAATAAGGCTGGCAATGGCCAGAAACCGATTGGTAAAGGCGATCATCAACAGCGAAACAGTAGAAAAAAGTAGCGCCGGAGTACTGATAGAGAGTTCCATAGAGGGCAGCCGGTGGGTAATGTCCGCCAACTACCTATCGAAACATCGTAACTTGCAGCCTTTGTTCAACATGCAATTGTCAATATGGCTGATAAACGAAGTCCGGCGTTAATTTTCATTTTCATTACGGTTCTTATCGATTGCATCGGCATTGGCCTGATTGTTCCGGTAGTTCCCACACTGATTGAAGAACTTACGGGACAGGGCCTCAGCGTTGCGTCGCAATATGGCGGTTGGCTCAGTTTCGCCTATGCAGCCATGCAGTTTGTTTGTGCGCCCATTTTGGGTGGCCTCAGCGACCAGTACGGTCGTCGGCCGGTATTACTGATTTCTCTGTTCGGCCTCGGGCTCGACTTTCTGGTCTCGGCTTATTCGCCTACAATTGGCTGGCTGTTTTTTGCGCGTATCGTGGCTGGTATTTGTGGGGCTAGTTTCACCACGGCCAGTGCCTACATTGCCGATGTGAGTACGCCCGAAAAAAGAGCGCAGAACTTCGGCCTCATCGGTGCCGCATTCGGATTAGGCTTTATTATTGGTCCCACGCTTGGGGCTTTGTTTAGCAGCTACGGTATCCGGGCACCATTCTACGCGGCAGCCTGTCTGTCACTGCTCAACTGGTTATACGGTTATTTTGTGTTACCCGAATCACTGTCGATGGCTAATCGTCGCGCCTTTAGCTGGCGGCGGGCTAATCCGGTGGGGTCGTTTAAAGCCCTGCGCCGGTACCGGTCGTTATTAGGCTTGATTATCGCGCTGGCTTTTCTGTATATCGCAGGTCAGGTAATGCAGTCGGTATGGGGCTATTTCACCATGTTACGCTTCAATTGGGATACGAAAATGGTTGGCATTTCGCTGGCGTTAGTTGGATTGGCGGTAGCGGTTGTGCAGGGTGGACTAATCCGCCTGATCATTCCGAAACTGGGGCAGAAACGATCCGTTTTTTTGGGAATGATTGTTTACGTGATCAGCTTTCTGGGCTTCGCTTTTGCCAATGAGAGTTGGATGGCTTTTGTCCTAATCATTCCGTATGCATTTGCGGGCATTACCGGCCCCGCCATTCAGGGCATTATTTCCGGTCAGGTTCCACCCAACGAGCAGGGTGAGCTACAGGGAGCATTGGCCAGTCTGATGAGCCTGACGGCTATTATTAGCCCGGTGCTGATGACCAACCTATTTGCCTATTTCACCAAACCCGGTGCACCTGTCTTTTTCCCGGGAGCGCCCTACATGGCGGGGGCTATATGTACCGTTGCCGCCATTACCTTCACCGTTGGTGCGTTAAAAAACTACGTGCAACCTATAGCCCCGGTGCCAGCCACGGTAGAAGAAGTATAGTATGATTCATGCTCAACTGATTGCTGGAACTGCGCGAGAGTCACTCATATAATTCGGGCCGGAGCTTCATGCTCAACAGCACAATCCTGTCGACCAGACCGGGGAAAAACCGGCTTAGCGCGGAATTAAGTTTACCCATGCCCGTCAACACGGTTTTGGCGCGGCGGCGGTGAATATGCCGTACTATGGCTTTTGCCACCTCCTGCTGAGACATCTGCCAGCGTGGCGGACGGTGCGCCAGTGGGACCGGTTCGCCGTGGGACGCTAATACGCGTTTATCAGGATCATTGGCTGTGAATCCGAGATGAATAACGCCCACATGCAGTCCGGTTCCATGCCATTCGAGCCGGAGGGTATGGGCCAGATTACTCACGGCGGCTTTACCGGCGCAATACGCTGACCCGCTGGGAATACCGTTTAGTGACGAAATGGAGGAAATAAACGTAACACAGCCTTTAGAAGCCAGCAGGTGAGCCTGAGCTGCTTTGAGCGGATAAACAGTGCCGTAGATGTTACTGTCGCAAACGGCCCGAAAAACCGCGACATCCAGCTCACCAAAGTAGGCTCGCATGGAAATGCTGGCGTTGGCCACTAGAATATCGAGCCGCCCAAAGGCAGTTATTGTCTGGTCAATCAACCGTTGACAGGCAGCAAAATCAGTCACATCGGCCACGTACGCTTCGGCAACGTACCCATCCTCAATGAAACCACGGAGCGTTTCGGTCAATTGATCCGGCCGGAGACCATTCAACATCACATAGGCACCCTGACGCGCCAGCTCACGAGCTGTTTCGCGCCCAATACCTGATTCTGAACCGGTAACTAAGGCCACTTTGCCGGTAAACAGTCCGGTGCGTGTCGTCTGTCGATGGGGTGGGGTAGCCTGGAATATTGGTTTTTCAGTAGACGTGTCCATTCGCCGTAAACCAGTCGTAAGCATCCTGAATGGCTTCTCGAATGGATGTTTGAGGTAAGTTGAGTTCGTCGATCGCTTTCTGAGACGAAAAATAGTGGCCATCATTGGCAATCATAGCCATCGGAAACGTTACCTGAGCCAGTTTTCCCGTTACTGCGGAAAGGGCGTCGTTGAAACGGCCATATAACCGGGTAAGGCTCGGCGAAATGGCAAAACGTGGTGCCCGTACGCCCGCAATACCGGCCATTAGTTCAAACGCTTCCTGATAACTAAGGTTTTCATTTCCTAAAATATACGATTCGCCCACACGCCCCATGGTCAGGGCATTCACGGTGGCAACCGCCGCATCGCGAACGTGAATAAAGTTTTTTCCGCCTGCCGTGTATCCCGGCACTTGCCGACGGGCAATAGCCAGTAACATGGCTCCTGAGGTGGGCTTACTATCCATGGGACCTACCAAAAACGACGGATGCACCAGCACCGCAGGTACGTTGCCGGTAAGGGCAGCCTGCGTCACGGCTATGGTGGCGGCCACTTTGCTATCCATATAGTCTACGCCGTAGTGTTTCCCTGAATAGGGCCGCGTTTCGTTGCCGGGGTTTTCTTTTGTGCCGAAGCCAAACACATTGGCGGTTCCCACGTACACGAGTCTGCGTATGCCGTGCTGTTGAGCAGCTTGCAACACGTTTTCTGTACCCACTTTATTCACCTGCCAGACTGACTCATTACGGGCCGGATTCACCTGCGCCAGAGCCGCCGCATGAATCACGCCGGTGCAGCCTTCGGTAGCAGCCAGCAGATCGGTCGGGTTGCTAATATCCCCTTCAATGAACTCGATAGGCAAACCAGACAAGGTAGCCCGGAAACTGAAAGGCCTCACCAACGCCCTCACAACGTACCCGCGCGTCACTAATTCGTGCGCAATATGGCTTCCCAGAAACCCATTCGCCCCCGTCACTAGAATCGTATCGGCCATACATCAAGAGTTTAAATGTGGAGGGGTGAGGGGTGAAGGGTGAAGGGTGAATTGGTGAGGAGTGAAGGGCGAGGGGTGAATTAGTGAAGGACGCTCTATTTAGGCCCGGTCTCTACACGTAGCAAAGCACCCTTCACTCCTCACCCTTCACCCCTCGCCCTTCACCACTCACCCCTAAATCGTATTGCCGCGTAGGAAATCGCCGACCAGCATACGGCGTTTGCCTTCGGCCTGTAGCTCATTCACGGTTACCCAGGCATCGGCAGCACGTACGTGCAGCTTCGTTTTGTGATCGGTATATACTTCACCCGGTTCAGCCTCGAACTGCTCTACGGTCACAACACTTCCGTCGGGCAGCGTTTCGTTGGCGACAGATACCGCGTAGATTTTGTAGAATTTACCGTTCAGTATGGTCCAGGCGGCGGGATAGGGCGAGAGGCCCCGTACGAAATCACGAATGGCGGCGGCGGGCTGGTTCCAGTTGATCTGCGTGGTTTCCCGGTGAAGTTTGGGAGCCGGTTTCAGGTTATCCGACGTCGGTTGCGGGGTTTTGGGGTACGTTCCTGTTTCAATGGCTTCTACCGTGCGTAAGACCAGATCGGCCCCATGTTCCATCAGACGATCGTGCAACGTACCTGCGGTGTCATCCGGGTAAATTGGCTCTGTTTCCTGAAAAATCATTTGACCGGTGTCGATCTCTTTTTCAATGAAAAAGGTAGTGGCCCCTGTCTCTGTTTCTCCGTTGATGATGGCCCAATTGATAGGCGCTGCTCCCCGGTATTGGGGTAGTTTAGATGCATGAAGATTGAACGTCCCTATCCGGGGCATGGCCCACACCACCTCTGGTAACATTCTGAACGCCACCACTACCTGAAGGTCGGCATTGTAACCGGCCAATTCGGACAGGAAAGCAGGGTCACGTAGTTTTTCGGGTTGTAATACAGGTATTCCGGCTTGTAGGGCTGCTTTCTTCACGGGTGAAGGCATGAGTTGTAAACCCCTTCCCGACGGTCGGTCGGGGGCCGTAATAACGGCAACAACCTGGCAACCGCCGTCGATGAGGCGCTGAAGCGTGGCCACCGCAAAATCGGGGGTGCCCATAAACACAATGCGTAATCTGTTGTTCATATGATTCGTTCGTAGGTACGTTGATGTCGTCTTGTCATTTTCCCGTTTTCCTGTTTTTCAGAAACCAGTCGGGGTGGGTTGACAAAGGCGGGTCTGAAGTCGTACATTTGTCTAAACGCCATCACAACCCGATGCGAGAACAACGCCCACAAATCATTAAAGGTTGGTTCTTCTGACGAGCTGCAAAACAAACAAACTTGTTGCAGAACGGTCGGTGGGCCGTTCTTTTTTTTGTTACCAACAACTGCTAATGATAGTTGGCGAGTCCGATTATCCACAACGAATGTTACCAATAGTTGCTTCTACCCGTTATCTGAACTCGTTTGGGGCAATTGTCTAAGCAAAAGACACCAGCATATTATGTCTAAGATTAATTATTATACCGAAGAAGGTCTAAACCGCCTCAAAACTGAACTGAATGACCTGAAAACAAAAGGTCGTACAGCCATTGCCCACCAAATTGCCGAAGCCCGCGATAAAGGTGACCTAAGCGAAAATGCCGAATATGATGCGGCCAAAGACGCACAGGGCCTGCACGAGCTCAAAATCTCGAAACTCGAAGAAGTGGTGGCTAATGCCCGCCTGCTCGACGAGTCATCGATCGATACGTCGATTGTGTCGGTGCTGTCGCACGTAAAGATCAAAAACAAGAAGACGGGCGCCGAGGTCACCTACACGCTCGTTTCGGAAGAAGAAGCAGATCTGAAGCAATTCCGGATCTCGGTTGGTTCGCCCATCGGTAAAGGTCTCCTCGGTAAGAAAGTAGGCGAATCTGCCGAAATCACGGTTCCCGCCGGTAAAATCGAATTTGAAGTATTGGAGATTAGTCGATAAAGTAGAGACGCAAGATGTTGCGTCTCCTCTTGCGTCAGCAAATTGTTAATCGTAATTGCTGACGCACGCGGAGACGCAAGATGTTGCGTCTCTACGATCTTTCATACACCACAAAATCGAACGCGGCTTCGTGGCGATCGTCGGCGGGGTGAGGTTGGCGACTGACTTCGTGCCATACCGTCATATCAAATTCGGGGAACGAGGCGTTGCCTTCGTAGGTACGTTGCACTTCGGTGAGGTAAATCCGGTCGGCCACTGGTAAGGCGAGCGCGTATATTTCGGCTCCGCCAATAATGAAAATTTCCGGATTCTCTCGTTTCGCTTCGGCCTGTCGGGCTGCTTCCAGCGCCGTATCCAGATCATTAACAATCTGCACCCCGTCGAATTGAAAATTGGGGTTTCGAGTGATAACAATATTGGTCCGTTTGGGCAGGGGTTTCCCCAATGCATCCAGCGATTTACGCCCCATAATAATGGCGTGACCGCTGGTTTTTTGTTTGAAGTAAGCAAAATCGTCGGGTAGGTGCCATGGCAGGTCGGGTCGGCCGTCGGGGCGGTCTTGGCCAATGATCCGGTTTTGTGCCATAGCGGCAATCAGGCTGATTGTCATAGGTTGTTGTTGTGATTGGCGTAAAAGTACGGGCTGTTGCGTAGATGTTGCTTCACGAAGGTCACCGAGTGTGACTTTATGACGGTACATGCTTAATAATCAGACGCTTCGGATGGAGAAGAAATTGCCCGAAAAAACGTGTTCTGAAACTTGATCGCACTGTCCAATTCCGTCTTGTAATTATATACATTTGTGTTCCTTTTGAACGTTTTTATACTGTATTCTAACTTATTACTCCTATGAACAGACGCGACGCCCTGTTGCGGGTGGCCACAATGGTTGGTGCGACAATGACGCTGCCTGCCCTGGGCTCATCTGCGTTGGCCGATACGCTTGAGGCTTCGGCAGCCCAACGAATGGCAACGGGCAAACCCTTGCTATTTACGGCTGAGCAGGATGCCTTAGTGGCCGATTTGGCCGATGTAATTATTCCAACAACCAGCACACCCGGTGCCAAGGCGGCTAAAGTCAATGAGATCATAGACGTTGTGCTGAAAGATTGCTATAAACCCGCTGATCAAAAACAGTTTATCGATGGCTTGACCATGACCCAGAAAATGAGTCAGGACAGCTATGGTAAATCGTTTTCTCAACTCGATAACACTCAGAAGATCGAATTGATGAAGAAGCTGGAAGCCGATGCTAAACAGCAGAAATCAGCAGCAGCCCGCGCTGTAGCCGGTCAGCAGGATGTACAGATTGCGGCCGAAAAACGGAACGTAACGCCATTCTTCGCCATGTTGAAGGATCTTACGCTGATGGGTTATTTCACGTCCGAAATCGGTGCTACGCAAGCGCTGGAGTATGTAGCGATTCCTGGCCGTTACGACGGTTGCGTTCCTCTGAAACCCGGTCAGAAAGCTTGGGCCATCTAAAACAAAAGTTCCAAGTCTGTCAGTCATAAGTCTGGAAAGTCGTTCAGTTTGTTACTGATCCCTTTTTATACTAAGCGACTTTCCAGACTTATGACTCATAGACTTAATTACTACTTTCCTATGAATCTCAATATAGACGCCCAGAAAGACATGACTTACGATGCAATCGTAGTTGGGTCGGGCATATCAGGTGGCTGGGCTGCCAAAGAATTAACCGAGAAAGGCCTGCGCGTATTGATGCTGGAACGGGGCCGCGACATTAAACACGTTGAAGGGTACACCACCGCTACCAATAACCCCTGGGATTTTCCGCATCGGGGCCGTATTACAGTGCAGGCAGCCGAAGAATATTGGGCCAACATGCGCACAGGGTATACTGCCAATGAAGAATGGCGGCATCATTTCGAGAACGATTCACTGAACCCATACATCGAAAAACGTCCGATGGACTGGATTCGGGGTTACCACGTAGGTGGTCGCTCGCTGATGTGGGGTCGGCAGAGTTACCGGCTCAATGAGGAGGATTTTATGGCCAATCTCAAAGACGGCATTGCTGTTGACTGGCCAATCCGGTACAAAGATCTGGCTCCATGGTATTCATATGTAGAAGGCTTTGCCGGTATCAGTGGCTCGAAAGATGGCCTTAGCGTACTGCCCGACGGTAATTTTCTACCTGCTATGCAGATGAACTGCGTGGAGAAAGAGGTGAAAGCCCGGGTTGAGAAAGCGTTTGGTAAGCGCCACATTACCATTGGCCGTGCTGCTCACTTAACAGATCCCAAGGCGGTACACTCAAACCTGGGTCGGGCTGCTTGTCAGTACCGCAATCAGTGTATGCGTGGTTGCCCGTTTGGTGCCTATTTCAGCACGCAGTCGGCTACGTTGCCTGCCGCAGCTGCCACCGGTCGTTTAACACTCCGTCCCGACTCTATTGTGGCCGAAGTATTGTATGACGATAAAAAAGGTCGGGCCAAAGGTGTTCGGGTGATTGACCAGAACACGAAAGAAGAGCGCGAGTATTTCGCCAAGATCATCTTCATGAACGCTTCGGCGTTTGGTAGTACGTCTATCCTGATGAACTCGAAGTCGAGCCGGTTCCCGAACGGAATGGGTAATGACTCTGATCAACTGGGTCGCAACATCATGGACCACCACCTGGGTGTAGGTGCATCGGGTGATTTTGATGGTATGGAAGATCAGTACTATTATGGTCGTCGTGCCAATGGCGTTTACATTCCTCGTTACCGGAACTGGGATGGCGATAAGCGCGATTACATCCGGGGCTTCGGCTATCAGGGTGGTGCCAGTCGTTCGGGCTGGAACCGGGGCGTGGGTACAGAAGGTTTCGGCGCTGATTTCAAGGAAGACCTGACTAAGCCGGGCCCATGGAATTTTGGTATTGGTGGCTTTGGTGAAGTAATTCCTGATCCCAACAACCGCATGACGCTCTCGCCAGACAAGAAAGACCGTTGGGGCTTGCCACAAATCGTGTTTGATGCGGCTTACGGCGAGAACGAGAAGAAGATGCGCAAAGACATGATGAACGACGCTGTAGAGATGCTGGAAGCTGCAGGGCTGAAAAACGTACGTGGCTACAATGACGAGTCGAAACACTTGGGCATTGGTATCCACGAAATGGGAACTGCCCGTATGGGACGTGACCCCAAGACGTCGGTGCTGAATGCCAATAATCAGTTGCATGCCGTTAAAAACGTGTTTGTAACAGATGGTGCCGCTATGACGTCTGCCTCATGCGTCAATCCATCGCTGACTTACATGGCGTTAACTGCCCGTGCCGCTGATTTCGCGGTGAAGGAACTGAAGAAGCAGAACCTGTAGAAAGTTTTCAGCAAGTAGGTGTTGTCCCCAAACTATTTTATATAGTTTGGGGATTATTTTTTCATGGTTAACTAACTTATTATCAAACGGTTAATTCTATGGACTAGTAAACCTACAGACTTATAATGTTCACATTTGATTTTATTAATTAATTTAATAGACGAATTCATGGTTCATCTATTGTTTTAGTATTATATCAAGATTAACTTTGAATCAACAAATTTTTACCTCCGTAACAAAAGTTGGCATAAGTTTTGATTTGAAACAGGTATTCACTTCTAGCTAAGTGACCAACCCATAATACTTGAAAAGAGATGAGAACGATTCGATTGTACATGATTTTGCAATGGGTATTGTTTTTGCCCATTTTGTTGCCGCTTTGCATGGTCTTCGGTGCCCTTCGTGGTGCTGTTCTAATGGCTGAGCGCGTCATCGACCAAATGAGTACTGATATTAGTTACAAGCCAACAAGCACCTCGGTACAACCCGAAGCTTAGTAAGGTTTACGTAGACGTCCATAAAAAAGGCGCTGACACTACAGTACGTAGTATCAGCGCCTTTTTTCGTGCTATTCCCGGCGACTAAAAGATAAAATCCAGGTTCTTATCCTTGAATTCTTCGTTATCCAGTTCAAGGAATTCTTCCCAAAAGGGATCAACGGGAAGTCCGGCGCGGAGAATGAGGGGCTCTTTCTTCACGGGATGAATAAAATAGAGCCGGCGGGCGTGCAGATAAATCTTTTTATCAGCCACTTCACGGTCGTAGCCATATTTGGCATCGCCTCGAATTGGGCAACCCATAGCCGCCAGTTGAACACGTATTTGGTGTGGACGGCCTGTCAGTGGCTCAACTTCCAGCAGGTAATGCTCGTTAATTTTGCCCAATAGCCGATACGATAATTCGGCCCGTTGCGAACCCGGCACCTCATTGTCGTAAGCTGTTACCTGATTTTTGGCTTCATCCTTAATCAGGTAATGAACCAGCTTGCCTTTCTTCTCAGCAGGGTGCTGACGCACAACCGCCCAGTACGTTTTCTGGATTTGCCGCTTACGGAATATCTCCGTCATGCGTTCTACCGCCTTCGAGGTACGTCCGAACACAACCAACCCACTCACGGGCCGGTCGAGGCGATGAACGGGGTTGAGGAACACGTCACCGGGTTTGTTGTACTGTTCCTTGATATACTCTTTCAGGAGTTCGGTCAGCGAGAGGTCGCCAGTGCGATCGCTCTGCACAAGAACACCCGGTTCTTTGTTGACGATCAGGAGGTGGTTATCTTCATAAACCACCGAATAAGGTACGCGCTTCTTCATAGAAATGAAGAATTAAGAGACGAGAGGCAAGAGACGAGAGGCAAGAGATGAGAGGCAAGAGTTGAAAGTTGAGAGGCATAAGTAAGCGCTGCTAATTGGCAGGGCTCGCTCTTGATTCTTAACTCTTGACGCTCACTTCTTGACTCTTGACTCTCATTTCTCAACTCTTAATTCTTAATTCTTAATTATTCATTCATTTTTTAACTCAGTACGCTTCTGATTCGTTCGGGAAGTCGTTGGCTTTCACGTCGTCGACGTAATGCGTGATGGCTTCGAGCATAGCCGTGTGGAGATCGGCATAGCGGCGCAAAAAACGGGGCTTGAACTCTGTATTGATGCCCAGCATGTCGTGAATAACCAGAATCTGCCCGTCGGCGTCGGGGCCGGCACCGATACCAATGGTTGGAATCGCCAGCTTCTGGGATACCTGTTTGGTGAGCGCCGCCGGAATTTTCTCCAGTACGGTGGCAAAGCAACCAATATCCTGAAGCATGAGGGCATCTTCCATCAGTTTCTGCGCTTCGGTATCTTCCTTAGCCCGAACGGCATAGGTGCCGAATTTGTAAATCGACTGTGGGGTGAGGCCCAGGTGCCCCATTACAGGTACGCCCGCACTTAGAATACGTGTGATTGACTCACGAATTTCGCTGCCACCTTCCATCTTCACGGCATGGGCACCCGATTCTTTCATGATCCGAATAGCCGACCGCAACGCCTCCGACGAATTGCCCTGATAAGAGCCAAAGGGTAGATCAACTACGACCAACGCACGCTTTACAGCCCGTACCACTGATCCAGCATGATATATCATCTGGTCGAGTGTGATGGGGAGGGTTGTTTCGTGCCCGGCCATTACGTTGGAGGCCGAGTCGCCAACCAAAATAACCTCTACCCCGGCGGCGTCAACAACGCGGGCCATAGAGAAGTCATAGGCCGTGAGGGCCGAGATTTTTTGCCCCCGGCTTTTCAGTTCCTGCAGGGTATGCGTAGTAACGCGCTTAATATCGGGGTTGTGAACAGACATTTTTTCAGTAAGCAGTTAGCAGTAAACAGTTATCAGATTTTCAGGTACGTTATGCGCATTTGCAACGCTGATAACTGGTTACTGATAACTGTTTATTGTCATCTTGGTGCCAGCCAGGATTCGGGGTTCATTTTGGCAAATTCTTTCCAGATCTGGAATTGCAATTCAGCGTTTCCCCGACTATCGACGCCTACGCTGCCAATGGTTTCGCGGGCTTTTACCCGGTCACCCATCTTTACAGTCACGTTCTTTAGCTTAGCGTAGATCGTGTAATAGTCGCCGTGCTGAATGGCCACTACGTTCTGACTACCCATCACGTATTCAACGTTCATGACAATGCCATCGTAAATTGCCCGGACGGGTTCGCCGGCATTGGTTTGAATATCAATACCCGGATTAGACACTTTCAGTCCTTTCAGCACGGGGTGGGGGTGAACGCCAAACCGTTCGGAAACGAACCCGCGTTGTACTGGCCACGGTAGCCGGGCACGCGAGGCAGCAAAGGACGAGCCCAGCGCCAACTCTTCGCGATTCAGATTGCTGGGCGTACGGGTATTGTCTGACTTAGCCACCCCAAACTCAGGGTCGGGAACCACTATCACGGGTGTGGCCACTGGGGGTGGGGCTGGTTTCCCTTCTTCTTTGGCTTTGGCTACGGCTTCGGCCTGTTTACGTTCGGCTTCGCGGCGGGCGGCGGCTAGCCGGGTGGCTTCTGCTTTGGCCAGACGTTCGCGTTCGGCCCGTTCCCGACGAGCGCGTTCGGCGCGTTCGCGGGCTTCCCGGGCAATGATCGAGGTGATCATGTTCTCGAGTCGACTGATGCTCTTTTTGCTTTCGGCCAGTTCGGTGCGCAAAATGCCTTCTTTCTGACTTAGTTGCTCAACAACCTTGTTCTTATCCTGTTTCAGGTCTTCAAGTTTTTCCGATTCGCGCACCTTGGTGGTTAGCACAACCGTTTGCTGTCGGCGTTTTTGTTCGGTGGCTGTTCGTTTGCCCGATATTTCTGTCTGCACCGTTTCCATCTCCCGTTTCTGGGTTTGGCGGGCTTTGGCATATTGCTTCAAATAACGGAACCGGGCCACCAACTGATTAAAGTTTTCGGACGAAAACAGAAAACCCAGCGGATTTAACTGTTGTCGGCGCTTATCGGCGGCGTAGATCATTTGGGCATACTCGGCCCTCAGCTTGTCGAGATCACGATTCAGGGCCTGACTGGCTTTTCGAAGGTCCGAAATCTCAGACTCGCTCAGTTTTATCTCGTCAGAGAGTAGGTTAATCTGCTTCGATTGGGCGTCAATCTCGGCAGTTAGGGCTTTCAACTGGCCAATCGAGACCTGCTTTTGCGATGACGTTTTTTTTAGTACCGCCCGAAGTTGATTCAACTGCTCGATGTTTTTCCGCTTTTCGCGCTCCAACGCCTGCCGATCCCGCTTTTGAGCCAGCAGTGGCAGGGACGTGAGTAAGGTGAATAGAAGAAAGAGGAATAAACGCATGGGCAAAAATAGGCGTGAATAGTCTTGAAAGTCGTCTTTTGTAGTGCATAGTCTTGAAAGTCGTTATTCAGTAGCTGTGCGACTTTCAAGACTATGCACTACAAAAGACGACTTTCAAGACTTCAATTACGTTGATACTTGGGTGGAATGGTGAACGGAAACCCGGGGTCTTTATCAACCAATTCAACCTTACTGTGCTTGATCTGAATGAGTGTCTGGTAAAACTGCCCGTCGACTTGCGATTGGTAGTCGAGCGTGACCAGGCTGGAGTACGGGAACAGAAAATTGTTGAGTAGATCGAAATCGTCGTAGTCGAGACGGAGAGCGTTCTTAGTGGGTTGCTCGGTGACCATGAGGCGTTTCAGCTTCCGGTCGTTTTCGCCGATGTAGTTTTCAACCAGCACCTTGCCCGCGCTTTGGCGTAGCAGCAGGTAATCGCGCTCTTTTTTGATCTTCTGAGCAGGGCGTTTCGGCAGTGGCAAATTACCCACGATTAACGCCTGTAACAGATCAAAATTCATGTCGAAGTTGAACTGTTTGCTCAGCGTTGGGAAATCGTAAATGGCGTAGCGGCGTTCCAGTTTGTCCATGATAGCTACCGAGTCTCGGGTGATCAGGGCTCGAACAGCTTCTATGCCTACTTTGGAAATACTAATCCAGATAACGCTGTCTTTCCGAACGCGCAGATTCAGATTGGCATTACTGATATCCTGGGTTTTGCTCTTGAACGATAACTTCGATTTGGCCGTGAGATAGCTAAAATCAATCTCGGCTACATTGGTCCGGGCCTCGTCGATACCGGGCCGGGTCAGGGCTGTGTTGGCTGTCGGAGCCGTAACCGTAACGGGGGGGACGGCCTGGGGGGGCGACAGCACCGTTGCTGACTGCGGCTGACTCATAGCTACCGTATCGGCGGTGATGGTTGTAGCGATGGACCTGGGTTTATTGCGCTGACGATGGCAACTCGCCTGACTAATCAGTACGCTTACCAGCAAAACATACAAGGGAACTCTATTCATATAATTTTCCACCCGCAATTTTCTGGTCCAGCTTATCGCTGGCTCCGCCTTTTTGCCTGGCTAATTTCCACTGTTCAATGGCTTTGGCTTTATCACCCAACTGAAACAGGGCATCACCGTAATGTTCCAGAATGGTGCCACTGACATTGGCAGGATCTGATTGAATGGCTTTTTCGAGAAACTTCCGGGCGGCGGCATAGTCCTTCATGACGTACAACACCCAGGCATGGGTATCCAGGTACGTTGCATTGGCAGGATGTAATTCAGCCAGTTTAGTCGACATGGCTTTTGCTCGGGCCAGATTTTCTTTCCGGAGCGACAGGAAGTAGCTGTAGTTATTCAGCACCCGGTCGTTGGCTGGATCAATTTTCAGAGCAGCTTCGTAGGCTTCGTTCGACTTGGGGTATTCACGAAGGCCATTGTACGCATCGCCAAGCTGCCCGTTTATTTCGGGTAGAATTTTTTCGTTGGATGAAAGCAGCTTACGGCTCTCTTCCAGCGCGTCAACAGCCTCCTGGTAGCGGCGTTTGTACAGATTCGCAGCCCCATTTGAATACCAGAGCAATCCCTGATTGGGGAATACCTCCAGCGCTTGAGTCGTGTGCACCAGAATACTGTCGATCTGCGACAGTTCGCCGTCGAGTTGTACAATGGCTCCCCACACTTCATAAATCGATGGGTCGAGGCGGGCGGCCCGTGCGTAGGCGTCGCGGGCTTCGGCTTTCTGCCCCTGCTGCATCAGCAGATCGGCCATCATCACCTGCGATTTGGCATCATTAGGATTCTGACGGCTCAACTCCTGCGCCATTTTTAGAGCATCCTGTTTAGCCGTGGGCGTGTCGGCCGATGCACCAACGTAGCTTGACAGAATCCGGGCTTTTAGGCCTGCTTCAAGATTGGGGTTGGCAAACAGTTTCTGAATGGCCTGATTTGACTTATCGACATCGCCCTGCCGCCGGTAAATGTCGGCCAGCATCATGTTGGCCTCCGGGCTGTCGGGACTCAGTTTTAGGGCGCGTTCGAGCCAGGTGATGGCCAGGGGTACGCGGTCGTTGGCTACCAGCAGTTCGGCTCCTTCTACCAGAAATTCAGGATCGGCGGGTTCAGAAGCAATTAGCTTTTCGGCTTCTTCAATGGCTTTATCGACCTTATTCTGTTTTAAATAAATGCGTTGTTTCTGACGGGTGATTTCTTCGTTCAGGCCCATTGCTTTCTCTACCCGATCGTAGGTAGCCAGGGCTTTGTCGGGTTTATCGTCGAAAAGGTAAATAGCGGCCAGTTCAACGCCGTACTCGATGGTTTCGGAGCCTTTCGCCAGTAAACTTTCATACAGCTCTTCGGCTTCGGTGTAGCGTTTCTGCTTCACATACAATTCGGCTACCTGCAACAGGTAATACGCGTTGTTCTTGTCGAGCTGATAAGCTTTCTGAGCGTAGGGCAGGGCCTCTTTACTTTTTTCGGCCTTAATCATGGCCGCCGCGAGGGCATACTGAGCCGCCGCATTGGCCGGGTTTTTGGCCACCATTTTTTCCAGAGCCGTAATGGCCTTCGTTGGCTCATCGACCAGCAAAAAGCGGTAGGCGTCGGTAAATTCTGTTTCTTCAGCTACTTCCTTATCCGACTTTACCGCTGGCTGGGCAATGGCACCGTTATCAATGGCGGTAACGGCTACCGGTGGAGTAACAGGGGCAACAGGAGCGGGGGCGGGCGATTTTCGCTGGGCCAACGTAGCCACAGGCAAGCCGAGGCATAGGCCAAGCAACAGGCGAGGCCATAGGGTCCGAACCCCCGGAAAAGCGGGAGTTAATAGGCGGCAGAATGTGAAAATCAATGGCATAACGAGTAAATACACTATCAACGCCCCGGTCTGGTCTGGTATTGCCAAAAATACGGTCTGGGTAAGGTAAACAAATGTACAGCCAAACAGCCAAACAACCTTTGCCCTCTATGGTTCTGTGAGCAAACGCCGTACCAGTACAACAAGTAAGTGAGCGGGGTGTTGGCACTTTCGGTTGAAGGTGTTGACCTCTACTGGTTTAGCCAATGCTATGCGTCTTTATCGCTTTTCCGCCTGGATTCTGTTGCTGCTACCACTGATAGGAGCGGGCCAGTCGTTTACCGATTCTAATCTGCCCATTGTTGTCATCAGTTCGCGCGGGGCAACCATCGTGGATGAGCCCAAAATTGTGGCTGATATGCAGATCATCGACAACGGCGCGGGTAAGCGTAACTACCTGACCGATAAGGCTTCGTTTCGGAGTGTCATTGGCATTGAATTACGGGGCGCCAGTTCGCAGAGCTTTCCCAAGAAACCATACGGTATCGAACTTCGCGATTCAACGGGCATCAACTCAGTAGCCCAATCGATACTTGGTATGCCTGCCGAGAGCGATTGGGTGCTCAACGCATCTTACAATGACAAAACCCTGCTGCGCGAAACGCTGACGTACGACTTTTTTCATAAAATGAGCAAGTACTATGCGTCGCGGTTCCGGTATTGTGAGTTGGTATTGAACGGCGAATACCGCGGCATTTACATTGTAATGGAACGGCTAAAACGGGACAAAAACCGGGTGAATATCAGCAACATTAAAAAGACCGATATTGCAGGCGATGCCCTTACAGGAGGCTATATTCTGAAACTGGACAAAACAGAAGGCTCAACATCTCGCACCTGGACATCGCCCTATACGGGTGGGCCAAACCGGTTACCTATACGCATTCAGATCGATCGACCGAAGCCCGAAGATCTGGCCGATGAGCAGTTTCAGTATATCAGGCAATACGTAACTGAATTTGAAGGGGCTCTAAATGGCACCGATTTTACGGATCCCGAAAAGGGCTTTCGGAAGTTTGCCGATGAAGAGTCGTTCATCGATTATTTGTTGCTGACCGAGATTTGCAAGAATATCGATGGCTACCGGATCAGTGCTTTTTTTTCCAAAGACCGCGATTCGAAAAATCATAGGTTGGTGATGGGCCCTATCTGGGATTATAACCTCGCCTATGGTAACGCCGATTACTGCGATGGCAACAATTTCCGGGGCTGGGCTTTTGATTATAATACCCTGTGCCCCGGAGATATTTATCCGGTTCCTTTCTGGTGGAGTCGGTTGCTTCAGGATCTGGAATTTGGCAAAAAAGTGAAAGCGAAGTACAAAGTCCTGCGCCAAACTGTGCTGACATCACAGCGCTTTGGTTCGTTTATTGATTCAACCGCCACCGTGCTAACCGAATCACGTTTCCGGAATTTCAACAAATGGCCGGTTATTGGGGTGTACGTGTGGCCTAACGGGTACGTGGGACCAACCTATCAGGGAGAGGTTGATTACCTGAAAGACTGGATCACGAAGCGCCTGAACTGGATGGACACCGCTATTGAGCCATTTGGTACGGCTATACTGGCCACGGAACCCAACGCGCTCGTGCTTGGCCCGAATCCGTCGGTTGGCGATGTATTGGTATCGCTTCCTTTGTCCGCCACTTCCGACGTGGCCTTAACGCTGACCGATATGCAAGGGCGTTTGTTGCATCAGGTACGTTGGCCCAATCAGCCCACCGGTACGTTCGAGCGAACGTTGTCTGCTGATCGGTTTACTCGCGGGCCAGGTACGTACCTGCTAACCTTGACTACGCAAAACGGACCCGTGTCGAAGGTAATTGTTAGGTACTGATGCGTTTTGTTGCGTGCTGCTTCTCACTCAACTATCGGCATAGGCGAGTCGCAACTCGCGTTGCGTGACCTTACCGTCGAGCGTTTTTACGGCTTCAGTCAGGCTTAGCGGGCGTGAGGTGCCGAAGGTGCTGTATATCAACGACAGCTTATCAGCCGACACAACAACCTCGACGGGCAAAAGACCTTCGCGAATGCAAACCGACAGGTGATTCTCTACCGTTTGCGGCGAAATACCCCGCACCGTGGCAATGTCGGCAATGGATTTCCCGGTCAGAAAAAGGGTGAGCGTTGCTTCATGAGCTGCGGTGCTGGGTACGTTGGCCTGGGTACGTTGCCCCTGAGCAATACTTGATCCCGGACGGGCCGAGCGGCCGTAGCCTGCACTACCGTAATCGGGGTTGTTGCGAACGATGGTCAGCAGTTCCTCGCCGATGCGTTTGGCTTTGGCTTTGCCGAGGCCCTTTATTTTAGCCAGTTGATCCAGTGTTTCGGGACGTACCCGGGCAATTTCGGTCAGGGTCTGCTGCGCCATGATCTGGTACGCCGTGGCATTATGTTCAGTAGCCATGTTGTTGCGCCATTTCATCAATTCGAAATACAGCGCACTTGGTTTCGAGTCATCGCGGTTACCCCGGCCGGTGGTACTTCTGGCGCGTAGACCGGCCGTTGGTGCGGCTACCTGTTTGCGGGCGGGTACAAAATCCAGCTCGGCGCGGTTGCGGGCTTCGCCACAAAGCAGGGCATCGAATCCGTCGCGGCATTTGGCAAACGTGGCCAGATTAACGACGAAGGCTTTTTCGGCGTCGTCGAGATATTCGAGCAGGGCGGCACGTACCTGCTTATTGTCTGATTCGGTAGGCAGGGCACGCAACTTCGGCAACAGCTCGTCGACCAGCAGGGTGTGAAAATACACGCTGGCATTGCGGATACGTACCTGAAGCGGCTCATTGGCTTCAGGCATGGATTCCTGCGCAAAATAGTCGGGTAGCTGTTTTTGGAAGCGGTGGGCCATTAGGCGGGCTTTGTCGTTCAGAAGGGCTACCAGTTCGCCCAGCTCGGGCACCAGGTGCATAGGCAGGCTCCGGGCCGACTCAGCTACCACTTTCCGGGTACGTTCCAGCCAGTAAGCGGCCTGCTCGAACGAAAACAGGTCGTAGAGCCTCTGTTCCTGATTCACCCGCTTGGCGCTCTGGAAATGCTGCTCGGTGGGGGTACGTTCCTGCACGTCGGCGTGGAAACGCTCCAGGTTGTACTCGGTTTTGATGCTACTGGCCGGAATGGGTGTCTGGAGTACTAGTCCCTCCAGGGTTTTGCAGCGACTCAGGGCTACATACACCTGTCCGTGGGCAAACGCTTTGCCGGCGTCGATAATGGCCCGCTCGAAGGTCAGTCCCTGACTTTTATGCACGGTAATGGCCCAGGCCAGCCGCAGCGGAAACTGGATAAACGACCCGATAATTTCGCTTTTAATGGCCTTTGTTGCCGGGTCGAGTGTGTAGCGGATGTTTTGCCATTCAACGGGGCCGGTTACGATGCCCATGACCTCACCGGGACATTGTACCTCGATGTAATCTTCCCCGAAAGCGGTAATTCGGCCAATCTTGCCGTTGTAGAACAGTTTTTCCCGCGACACGTCATTTTTGATGAACATCACCTGCGCCCCAATTTTCAAGCTGAGTTTATGCTCGGTTGGGTACATGTGTTCGGGAAAATCATCGAGCACAGTGGCGGTAAACGAGCGAAGGGGCGACGACAGCTCGGCCAGCTTTCGGTTGTTGATCTGCTGGGCGGTGTTGTTGTGCGTCGATAGCGTAATGTAGCCCGCGTCATCGTCGGGGGCAAAATCGGGAATGTAGCGTTGATTGAGGTCGGCAAGCCCGGCGGCGGTGATCGTTTTCTCACGGATGCCGTTCAGTAGGTCAATAAAGCGCTGGTCAGACTGCCGGTAGATGTGCGTAAGTTCAATGGATACGTACTCGGTCTGTTGCAGCGCCTGACTGCTGAAAAAGTAGCCGGTCTGGTAGTGCGGCTGCAACAGCGCCCAATCCTCATCGCGAATGACGGGCGGAAGCTGCTGCATGTCACCGATGAGCAACAACTGAACGCCTCCAAACGGCCGGTCGCCACCCCGATATCGCCGTAGCACGGCGTCGATACCATCAAGCACATCGGCCCTGACCATACTGATTTCGTCGATGACCAGTAAATCGAGGGTACGGAGTAGCTTGATTTTTTCACTGTTGAATTTGCGGCTCATGTGCTCCTGATCGCCCGGAATAATGGGGCCAAACGGGAGCTGAAAGAGCGAGTGAATGGTAACGCCGCCCGCATTGATCGCCGCTACGCCCGTGGGTGCCACCACCACCAGTCGTTTGGCCGAGAGTTGCTTGATCTGGTGTAGAAATGTGGTTTTACCCGTACCGGCTTTCCCCGTCAGAAACACATTCTGACTCGTGTGCAAGACGTAGTTATGCGCCAGATCGAGGCGTTCGTTGGTGGGGTTTGCTCTGGTCGTCAAGTGGGTACGCAAATTATGGGTACGCGGATTAAAAGGATTTAAAAGGATTCGCGCGGATTGTATAGGGTACGCGGATTTGAGGGGATTCAAACCGATTGGCGCGGATTTTTGGATTCAAATGGATTTGCGCTGCTCAAATATATAATCACTTTTAATCAAAAATCTGTGTCAATCGGTTTAAATCCCTTGAATCTGCGTACCCCCTAAATCACTTTTGATCGAAAAATCCGCGCAAACTCCTTTAAATCCTTCGAATCCGCGTACCCATCTTAAATCCGCTTAAATCCAAAATCCGCGTAAATCGTTTTAAATCCCCTCAAATCCGCGTACCATCTACCGCGTAATCATCATTTCCACATTCTGGAATGCCTTTCCAATCTGTAGACGAATGTTGTTAGATTGTAAAGATAACTAACTGATAGTCAGTGAGTAGTTCTGCTGGCACGCTATTCGTATTCTTAGTTTCCAAATAATCAAACCATGGAAACCAAGAATCCCTTGTCTATCTTCCTTATCGACGATGATCCCTTCTGCGGGCAACTCTACGAACAGCACATCCGTAACCTCGGCCACACTAACGTTACCCTGTTCAGCGACGGGCAGGAGTGCCTGAATCACCTCACCGACCAGCCCGATGTTATTTTCCTCGACTACCGTATGGAGCCAATGGACGGGCTGGAGGTGCTTCGGAAAGTGAAGCGCTTCAATCCTGACATTTATATGGTGGTGGTTTCGGGGCAAGACGATATGAAAGTGGCGGTAAACGCGCTTAAATACGGTGCCTTCGACTACATCATCAAAGACGATAACGACCTGGAGAAAATTGAGACGGTGCTGAAAAAAATCCAGACCGTGATGGATCTGCTGAAGCAACGGCCACAGGGGAAAGTACAGAAACTGCTTAGCTTCCTGGGCGTTATATGAAGCTGGTTAGAAGTCAGCTACTGGCTGTATTGCTGGCGCTGAGTACCCTGTGGCTGTCGGGCTGTGCGTCGCAGAATCTCTTTCAGCAAACTGCTACTAATCAGGTCGATTCGGTTTTTCTGGGACAGGCTCCCAGTCAGTACACTATCCGAAAAGACGATAAAATCAGCATCAGTATCTGGAACCACGACGACCTGAGCGTGGGGTCGCTCTACAGCATCTACAGCGCCAACGAAGTGTATGGTAAATGGGTGATGGTAGACCCCAACGGCGACGTACCTATCCCAAAAATTGGCAAGGTGAAACTGGCGGGCCTGACTCAATTGCAAGCCCGCGAGAAACTGCTGGTTGAGTTCAGGAAGTGGATTGTCGACCCGATTATCGATGTGAAGGTGCTGAACAAAGAGGTGACGGTGCTGGGCGAACTGAAAAACCCGGGCAAGTTTCTGCTCGAAAAGGAAGCTAACACACTTGTTGAGTTGCTGGGCCGCGCGGGTGACTTCGACCTCTATGCCGACCGGCAGGCTGTGCAGGTCATTCGCACGATCGATAACCAGCCCCACACCATGCAGATCGACCTGACGCGCATGGATCAGTTCGCCACGCGGAATATCCAGATTCAGTCGGGCGATGTCATCTACGTACCTGCCAAAAAAAGCAAGCTGTGGGACAAGCGGGCCGGGCCAAGTGTGTTGCCCGTGGCCAGTGCCATCACCACGTTGCTGGTGCTATTCAAGTTTTTTATCTAATCAACGGTATGTCTGAGTTATCGAAAACGCTGGGAATTTTAGGACCATTCGTCCGCGGTTTACCGCTGACAGTGGTCATCATGAGCGTGGCCTTATTTCTGGCGGGTCGCTACCTGCGCTACGCCACGCCCATGTACGACAGCATGGCCAAGATAAAGCTGGCCGACGCCAACGAAGGGGCTCCCAGCGCCAATCTGTACAAGGATTTCGACGTGTTTGCTAACTCAAACAAGATTCTGGCTGAGGTTGAACTATTGAAATCCAATGTGTTATTGACCAAGGCGTTCGCTAGCCTCGACCTGGGCGTGACGATCTTCCGGGTGGGAAGCCTTCGCAAAACAGACCTGTATGGTCAGTCGCCCATTCGCATTACGGCGGCTTTTACCGAGCCAAAGTGGTATAGCCAAACCTTCACCATGGCCATTCGCCGCGACTCGCTGCTGACCATTACCATTCCCGGCGGCAAAACGATCAACGGGCAGTTAAATCAGATTCTAAACTTCGACGGAGGGAGTTTTTTCATCACCCGCAACGAAGCCCTGCTGAAAGAACGGCATCACCTGGCCATCAACGATAAATATGAATTCGTGGTCCGCACCACAGAGAGCGTGGTTGAATCGATTGTCGGTGACCTTGATGTGATGGCTGTCGATAAAGATATTCCGGTGCTGCGCATCAGTTACCGCAGTTCAGTACCTCAAAAAGCGGCCGACGTGGTGAACGGTGTGGCGGCCGCCTACATTGCCGACGGCGTAGAAGACCGATTCCGCACGGCCGACACTACGGTTGATTTTCTGAACAAACAACTAGTTGACATTCAGGGACGACTGACCGCCAGTGAGCAGGCCATTGAGGGATACCGCAACAGCAAAAACATCATCAACATTCGGCAGGAAACGGAGACCGATCTTCGTCAGATTGCCGATTTGCAAAAACAACTGTCGAGCGTACATATGAACGTGCTCGCCATCGACAGCCTGAACAGGTACGTTCGCCGCAACCCCGATTTCCTGAAATCGGCCCCCAATTTCGAGGCCTTCAACGACCTGCTGTCGACCGAAATTGTGAAGAAAATGAAGCAGTTGCAGGGCGACCGCCGCGAACTGCTGACCCGCTACACGGTCGACCACGAAAAGGTCAGGCTGCTCGATACGCAGATGAGCGACCTGGCCGACTACATGAAGGAGAGCATCAACAACACGCTCACCAACCTGCAAATCAAGCACAAAGACCTTAATCGCACCATTCAAGAGGCCGAAGCACAATTTATTGGTCTGCCCAGCCGCGAGAAAACCATGACCGTGCTGGAACGAAATTTCAGCCTCGACGAACAGATATACCGGTTTCTGCACCAGAAACGCACCGAAGCCGACATTGCCCGCGCAGCCACGATCTCGTTTCATCGCGTTATCACAGAAGGTAAAGTAGCCCGCACCCCCATTTCGCCCAACCCAACCCTGATCAAAGTGCTGGCCGGTTTCCTGAGTCTACTGATGAGTATCGTGCTGCTCTACGGCGTTCATTTCCTGAAAGCGCGGGTCAACAACGAAGAGAATATTCAGCGCACGTCGGAGACCGAAGTGGCAGGTGTGGTGCCTTTTCTGGCCAATGCCGCTAAATCGACCGCCTTTTTCCGGCAATGGGCGCTGCACATGGAATTGAAACAGTGGCTCATACCCGGTTCGGTCGTTACCATTTCGTCGTTCGACAAAAAAGAAGGCAAACGTACCCTGGCTACGGGGCTGGCAACGGCGCTGGTGAATCTGGGTAAAACGGTGCTACTCGTCGATGCCGACGGGTCGCTGACCTCGTTCGGTAATCAGGACAACCCGGCCTACGTGAACGTACCTGAGGCTGATCCGCAGTGGCAACGGCCCATCAATTGGCAACCGATGCTGAACGAGTGGAAAGCTTGCTTCGATGTGGTGCTGATCAAAAATGCGCCGATCACCGCCGAGCCCGCCGCCGTGATGCTCATGGCCTCGGCCACGCTCAACCTGCTGGTGCTCGACAGTCGCCGTACCAAACAAAACCGGGTGCTGGATACCGATGTACTGGCCAGTAATCTGAAACTGCCTATGCTGGCATTCGTGCTGAACCGCGCCGGATACACCCCGTCATTGCTCAGTGAACTGATTCAGACCGTGCGCGGGCTGGCTCGTCGTCGCCAATCGGTAGCTAAACCAACGAACGTTTACGCATGAACCCGGCATCGATCAACCAACTGTTGAGGTCCGAAAAAGGACTGGTACTCACCGATCAGGTGGTGGTGAGCGGCGCGGCCTTTGCTACCAACCTACTACTGGCGCAATCGCTGGGGCTGGTGGCCTACGGGCAATTTTCGGCGGTGGTGCTGAGTCAACTGTTTCTGTTGTCAGTGCAACAAGCGGTGGGTAGTGGCATTTATCAGGTCGTGTTTCCGGGTTTGTCGGCTGCCGTTCAGAAACCGTATACCAACGGCTTGTTCTGGCTTCAACTGGTCTGGCTGGCCCTTGTACTCATTACAGGTAGCCTGTTGTATGCCTTGTTGCCTATTCTGTTTATACCCTATAACGCCGACTTTATGCTGGCGGCGGGCGTGGCTACGGTGCTGTACCTGTTACAGGATTTCCTGCGTAAAACGCTGCTTGTTCAACAGCGCGCTGGTCAGGCCCTGGTGCTTGATGGCCTCACCAACGTAAGTCAACTCCTGCTGCTGTTCGCCTTTAGTCAACAAAACGCCCTGACGTTGCCTGTAGCCCTGTGGATTATCGGAGCCACGTTTGTGCCGTCGATTTTGCTGGGTACGTTCTGGCTCAAACCCGGTCGGTTCCGGGCCGAAAATGGGCAACTGGTCTGGGAGAAGCACCGGCAACAAGGTGGCTGGATGCTGCTTTCGGCCCTGACGCAGTGGTTGGCGGGTAACTTCTTCATTGTGGCCGGTGGCTGGTGGCTGGGTGCTGCCGCGCTTGGTGCCCTCCGATTGGCGCAATACATTTTCGGACTTCTAAACGTGCTGCTCCAGGCCGTTGAAAACTACGTCATACCCCAGGCGGCGCAACGGGCGCATGTCCCCACCGACCTGCTGACGTACCTACGTTCGGTGCTGCTGAAAAGCCTGCTCGGTTTGCTACCGGTGCTGCTCGCGCTAACCCTGGGTGCCGAACCGCTGATGGCCCACATCGGTGGCAACGATTACCGGTCGTTCAGCTACGTCATGTACGGATTGTCGGCGGTGTACCTGCTCGTGGTGTGCAGCTATCCCCTCCGAATTCTGCTGCGGGTTCGCCTACTCAACAAACACTACTTCACCGGCTACGCCCTTACCACCGTTTTCAGCCTCAGTACGGCTACCTGGCTTATTTCGGGTTGGGGGCTCAAGGGCGTGCTGGCGGGTCTGTTTTTTACCCAACTCATTCTGATCACTTACTGGCTTATTGTCTTACATCGTAACGGTTTATTCGTATGGAAATCATTCATCTTATTCTCGGCAAGGCCAATCCGGCCCGAATGAACGGGGTCAACAAAGTGGTTCATGAACTGGCTACTCAGCAGCAACAGGCGGGGTATTCGGTCGAGGTATGGGGCTTTGCGGCCAATGCACTGCACGACTACCCGGAACGTACCTACACCACCCGCCTGTTTAAGGCCAGTCGTAATCCGTTTTGGGTGGGCGACAACTGGAAACGGGCTATTCTGGCCCGGAAAGACGATGTGGTGGTGCAGTTTCACGGTGGTTTCATCCCCCGTTTCTTCGCCGCCGCCCGTTTCCTGAAGCAACACCACATTCCGTATCTGGTTACGCCCCACGGCAACTACAACTGGCATGCCTTGCAACGGAATAAACTAGCGAAAAGTCTGTATTTCAGGTTGTTTGAAAAGGAGGTGCTGACCGGTGCCAGTGCTGTTCATGTGTTGGGGAAAAGTGAAATCTCGGGTTTGCAGACCATGTACCCCAACCAGAAATCGGTGCTGATTCCGTACGGATTCTCGGTTTACGAACAGGCTAGCGAACCCATCGATTCGGCCTTCATCATCGGCTTTTGCGGCCGCCTCGATATTGATCATAAAGGGCTTGACTGGCTCATTGATGGCTTTGCCGAATTTAAAAAGAACGTCCCCAACGCCCGTCTCTGGCTGATTGGCGATGGTCCGCACCGGAAGCAATTGAAAGCGATGGCCGAACAACACGGCATAGCGCACCACGTAACGTTTTGGGGCAGTCGGTTTGGCGAAGAGAAACTACAACTACTAGGCTTGTGCAGCCTGTTCGTACATTCGTCGCGCTACGAAGGCTTGCCGGTATCTGTACTCGAAGCAGCATCACTGGGGCTGCCTTGTCTGGTGTCGGAAGCAACCAACGTGGGCGACTCCATTCGGGCGTTCAATGCCGGGTACGTTGTTGAGCACGGCACCGCCCCGCAGGTAACCGAGGGCCTGACCGCTTTGCACGCGCAATGGAAATCCGGCCAACTAGCCGAACTGGGTAAAAACGCCCGCGACATGGTGGACAAACATTATAACTGGCCGCGTCAGCTCAAGCAGTTTAACGAGTTATATCAACAGGTATGGCACGCCAATTAACCACGCCGACCGACCATACGCGGTTCCTGAAAACAGTCGGTTTTTTGCTAACGCTGATCCTGTTTGTCAAGCTGGGCGGCTTCTTCACCTGGAGCAATAACATCTCGATTACGCGGGTCATCAAAGTCATCAGCCGCATTGCCATGACGGGGTCTATCTGGTACCTCTACCGGGCAATCATCAATCGTGGAGCGGTGGCGTCGTTTGGCTGGAAACAGAGCCTGTCGCCTTTTCTATACGTCGTTTACCTCTTTCTGGGACTGCTGTCGGTAATGTGGTCGACTGATCCGGGATACTCTGGTCTTCAGTGGTTCATGGATATGGAAGGGCTGGTTTTTTGCTATTACTTTATCGCCTGTTTCATCCTGATCGACCATTTCTTTACCGATAAGGCCGTGAAAATGTACCAGGTCATCGGCGACGCGGTCATGATGATGATCAGCATCTTTCTGGTGGGCATGTACATCGACCCCGATACGTTCTACCGGCTGACCCACGGCGGCGAAGAGGCCCGCTTGGGTGGGTTTATCATGAACCCCAACGAGTTGGGTATGCTGTGCGCGGTGGGCGTCTCCTGCTTCATCTTCAACATCTATCGTAAGCACCAACTCGTCTGGACGTTCATCAAAATTGGCCTGCTGATGTGGGCTGTGGTGCTGACCGGCTCCCGCTCATCGACGATCGGCTGTCTGCTGATCGCGTTTTTTCACATTCGCCAGTCGTCGAACACGAAGCTCAAGATTGCCATGTACGCTGGGGCGGCTATGGTGGTGCCGGTGGCAGTGCAAACGCTGCTGATTAAAGAGCACGGCGGTGGCCTCGACGAGGTGATGAGCATGACTGGTCGCTTACCATTCTGGACCGCCCTGCTGACCGAAGGCTTGCCCAAAGCCCCTTTTTTCGGTTTCGGTTTCATGCGCATCGCCACTACTGACTATTTCCAGGGCGTGCACGTGTTTACCTACGCGGCTAAAATGACCCACAATACCTTCATTCAGGTGCTGATGAATCTCGGCTTTGTGGGCTTTTTCATCGTGTTGTTCCAGCTCGTGTTCACCATCCGTGGTTTTTTGCAGGTGCCCGAAAAAGAAAAGAGCCTGATCTGCGTCGGCGTGCTGATTCCGATCATGATCAACTCGTTTACAGAGTTCGGCATCTTCGGCGAAACCAACTACGGCATCCTGTTCTATCAGCTTCTGATTTTCTACATCAGCCTGTCGATCAACCCGCTGTTCACGCCTAGAGAAAAATTGTTTCTTTATCGTCGTCGGCCCGATTTGCGGCCAGTTAGAGCTTGAGTGTATTGCTCCGCGCTCTAGGCCCTTCGACTCCGCTCAGGGTGACAAGACACTCAAGAGTCATAGCCTGAACATGGTGATGACTGATGTCACCCTGAGCGGAGTCGAAGGGCCTAGAGCGCGAAGCAATACACATAAGCGCGAAGCCTACGCCGTGCAAGAAAATCCCCCATTCCAGAAAATGGAATCACTTTCCCGAAGGCGGAACTGATTTATCCTAAAACAGGCTCATACAGCGCGTATGGGCCTGTTTTGGTTGCTGGCATGGTACTGGCAATATAGGTATACATGAACAACGTATACAGTGCAGACATACAGCGGTTGCAGGACGGGTTGCTGGCCATTGGGCTTCCGGTATCAACTAAACCCACTGGCAAAACGGGTTATCCGATCTTCTGTAACCTGTACCACAACCCCGATGGCACCATTCGTTGGGTGTGGCCGAGCGCATCAAACCAGCCCGATTTTTTGCGGTTTTACCATGCCGGTAGCCGTCGGGCCCGTTGGTTTGTGTGGGTGGTTCGCCTGCTGTTTCGCCTAAAACTGGATAACCTGCTGGTGCAAAACCGGATCACGTTCTACACCACCGAAACGGGCTTCGAGTTGCTGCAACGTACCCAGGTTTGCCGGTGGGCGCTGTTTACCGGAACGGCCGGACCAAACCGCAAATTGGTAATCTGGTACAACACAAAAGACGGCGAAAGCCACTTCCTGAAAATTGCCTTGTCGCCCAATGCGGAGGCCAACCTTCGGCAGGAAGCAACGGCCTTGCAACAGATGCAGCAAACGCCCTTTCGCCAGATCATGACGTCCGCACTTCTTTCTTTTTCAGGAAACGCCTTGATTCAGCAGGACATGGGAGCGGCCGGAAATAAGCCCATCACCCAACTGACCGACTTGCCCTACGGAACCATGCAGGAGTTCGTGAGCCGCAACTGGCATACGAAACCGCTGCAACAGGCCGATTTCTGGACACAGGCGCTGGACACGCTGGTGACGTTGCGGGTGAAAAACGACAGTCGTATTCCCGTCAGCCTAATCGATAAGCTCGAAAAGCTGATGCTCAGCATCGACGATCAGCAACCCGTAGCCCTGGCCGCGGCGCACGGCGATTTTACGCCCTGGAACAGCATGCTGCGTGGCAACAAGCTGTGCGTCATCGATTGGGAACTGTACCAAACCGCATTGCCGGGTCTCTACGATCTCTTCCATTTCCAGTATCAGTCGCTGATTATGGTTGGGAATAAAGGATTTCAGGCCATTCGGCAGCAGGTTGATAACACGCTGGATCAGGCAGAATGGCAACTATTTCGCGAAGCGCACCAGATCGATGTTGACGTGGCCGAGAAACTGTACCTCATTCATACTATCACGTATTATCTGTCGGTCTACAGTCGGCAGGCGGCATGGCATCAGCAGGTAAACTGGCTGCTCACTACCTGGAACGAGGCCCTTACCTACTGGCTGACCGAGCAACAAACCACCACCGACCGGAAACTGCTGCTGCATGACCTGGCTTTCTGGCTGCACAATCAGCCCCACGCGGCGCTGAAATTCCTGCCAACGTGCCTGTACGAACTACCCGAATCGTCGGATCTGGATCTGTGCATGCCCCGGTCTTCGGCCAGTCAACTGGTTCGTTTCGTGCGGCAACATTCGCTGGTTAGTCAGCTTGTGATCGATAACCGGACGTTCATGAAACAGCTTCACATTCAGCTAAACGATAACACAAGCCTGCACCTTGATCTGATTTGGGCCTTCAAACGGAAACAACTCGAATTTATGCCTGCTAATGCCGTTTGGGAAACGGCAAAGCTAGCCCCGCATGGCCTGAACGTACCTGCGCTCGAACATGAACAAACCTACGTGCGCCGGTTTTACGGCCTCAATAATGCCCCGGTTCCCGACCGTTACCAATACCTGTTCGGCTATCTTACTCAGGCCACGATGACCACCCAGGAAACGACCGCTATTCAGGCAATGCCCGCCAATCGGGGATGGCGTGCAGTGCGCAACACGCTGGCCTACGGCTGGGATACAATACGCTCGTTTGCGTTCCGGCGCGGCATGATCGTGACGTTCAGCGGTGTCGACGGTGCGGGGAAATCGACGGTGATTGAGCAGACGAAACACGACATTGAAAAGAAGCTCCGGCAACGGGTGGTTGTGCTTCGGCATCGGCCTTCGCTGCTGCCTATTCTCAGCGCCTGGCAATATGGTCGCCGCGAAGCCGAACAACGATCGGCCAGTCGGTTGCCGCGTCAGGGAACGAACAAAAGCAGTTTGTCGTCGATGTTGCGCTTCGCCTATTATTTCGCCGATTACCTGCTGGGCCAGTTCTACGTACAACTCAGGTACGTGTCGCGTGGGTATGTTGTTCTGTACGACCGCTATTACTTCGATTTCATCAACGACCCGCGCCGGAGTAACGTACAACTTCCCGCCGGGCTTGCCGCTAGCCTGTACCGCTTTCTGCTGAAACCCGAACTGAACGTATTTCTCTACGCGCCCGCCGATGAAATCCTGCGCCGCAAGCAGGAACTCGACCCGGCCACTATCACCGAACTGACCAACCAATATCTCGGCCTGTTCGACACGTTGCAGCGACAATACCCATCGTCCGACTACATGCCGGTGCTGAATCAGGATCTACCCATCACCCTGAACCGCATCTTCAGCCGTATTAAAACCCATTCGCTGGGTACGTTATGAAAACACTTCTCGAACGCATTGTCCGGTTACGCAATCCGCAATTCCGGTTTTCGCCCGTGTTGACCGATTCGCTTATTCTGGCGTTTTGCTGGCAGCAGGGCCTGGCTCTGTTGCGGAGTAGTACGCTGCTGTTGCGCGGCCGTTCGCCCAAAGGGATGATTCGGGGGCGAGGTGTACAGTTTTTTAACCTGGCTCAAATTCGGTGGGGGCGTTTCCTGAAACTGGGCGATCAGGTGTATTGCTCAGCCATCAGTACCGACGGAATCCGGCTCGGCGATCAGGTAAGCATTGGGGCGTTCAGCCGACTTGTAGTCTCGACAACGCTCGATAACCCCGGCCGGTTTATTCGCATCGGTAATCGGGTAGGTATTGGCGAGTTTGCCTACCTCGGCGGCGCGGGCGGGCTAACCATCGGCGACGATTGCATTATTGGGCAGTACTTCAGTTGCCACCCCGAAAATCACCTCTTCGCCAACCTGAACGTACCTATTCGCCTACAGGGGGTCGACCGAAAACCGATTGCAATTGGTGCTAACTGTTGGATTGGCAGTAAGGTTACCGTACTCAGCGGCGTCACCATTGGCGAAGGATGTGTAGTGGCCGCCGGGGCCGTTGTGACGCAGAGTTTCCCTGCCAACAGCCTCATCGGTGGCGTACCCGCCCGGTTGCTTAAAACGCGAACGGAAAGCGAGAAGAAACATCTTGCGGTCGCCTGATCGCTAAAATCGCTTTTTATGATCAACTAATGCATCATTTCTACCCGAAATCAATCCGTTGAAAACAATCCTTGCTACTGCTTATGCCGTGAATCCTTACAAGGGATCTGAAGACGGAATGGGCTGGAATTTTATTCTCGAAATAGCCCGTCATCAGCGCGTTATTGCCGTAACCCGGCCTAACAATCAACCAGCCATTGATCGCTACTGGAACGAGCATCCTGAACTGGATGAACTTCGGCAACGTACCCAGTTTCTGTATTTCGACTGGCCCTATTGGCTTCGTTTCTGGAAAAAAGGCCCGTTGTTGTCCATGATTTATTACTACGGATGGCAACTGACGCTGGCCTTCTGGCTGAAACGCAAACGACTAACGGTTGATCTGGTTCATAACGTTAATTTCCACAACGACTGGACGCCTACCTTTCTCTGGCTGTTGGGCAAGCCACTGGTGTGGGGGCCAGTAGGGCATCACCCGGCCATACCCGATCAGGCTATTGAGGAGTTCGGCTGGAAAGCGAGATGTCAGGATCGTGCTTTATGGCTGCTGAAACAGGCCTTCTGGAAACTGGATCCGTTTTTAGCGCTCAGTAAGTGGCAGGCGGCGCACATTCTCTGTATGAATCAGGCCGCCGCCGACGTGCTCCGGCTATCGCCCCGGGAGTATAGCATCGTGCCGTCGGTAGCATCGGTACCAGTCAATCCGAAACGGACCAATCATGGCTATTTTCGGGTGCTGTCGGTTGGCCGGTTTGTGGCGCTGAAAGGCTTTACGAGTACGGTACGGGCGTTTGCTCAATTTTATCAAGGACTTAACCCCGACGAGCAGCAGCGTACCCGGCTAACGCTGGTGGGCAGCGGCCCTGCCGAGGCGATGATTCGGCAACTGGTTCAGGAGCAGGGTATCGGGCATTGTACGGATATCATCAACTGGCTTCCTAAAACTGAAGTTGCCGCCTGTTATCAATCGGCATCGGTCTTTTTGTTCCCGTCGCACGAAGGGGCGGGTATGGTTGTGGCCGAGGCAATGAGCTACGGCCTGCCCGTAGTTTGTTGGGATAATGAAGGGCCGGGTCGGTTTGTCAATCCACAGTCGGCGTTGCGAATCAGTCAGCGTAACCTGAAGAGGGGCGAGGCGCAAATGGCTACCCGGCTAGAGGCCTTGTTTCATTCACCTGGTTTTTACAAACGTGAAAGCCAACTGGCTCATCAGCAATTCAATTCAACCTTCACCTGGTCGGTACGGGGGCAACAGCTTCGGCAGGTTTACGACCGTATTTTATCATCCAATTCAGTAGTAGTTAACTCATTTTATGACGTCGAAACGACTTATAGCGGTTCACCTGCTTAACGACTGGAGCGGGAGTCCCCTTGTTTTCCGGCAGGCGCTCGAAGCCCTTCATCAGGCTGGGTACGTTGTCACGCTATTCACGGCAACGTCCGAAGGTGGTGGCTTTCTCAGCAACATCGACGGTGTAACAACCCGATCGCTTCGCTACAAATGGCATCCCGCCAAATTGGTGACGCTAGTCAACTACCTGCTGGTTCAACTCAGTTTGTTTGGGAAACTAATGGTTCTACTTCGATCAACCGATACGGTTTACATTAATACGTTGCTTCCGTTTGGTGCGGCGTTGGCGGGCTGGGTACGTGGTTGCCGGGTAGTGTATCACGTGCACGAGGTAAGTATAAAGCCCCGGCCGTTGAAGATATGGCTACGTGCGGTAGCTAACCAAACGGCGAGTGAAGCCCTGTTTGTATCGCGCTATACGGCGGAGCAAACTCAATTGAAACAACCTAAAAACCGACTGATATACAACTCGTTGCCTGATTTGTTTATGGAGCGGGCCAGTGAAATTCATACGCCCAATATGTTCTCACCATTCACTGTGCTGATGGTATGTTCCAACAAAGCGTATAAAGGCACGTATGAGTTTGTAGAGGCTGCCCGGCAACTGCCAAGTCTACAGTTTCGGCTCGTGATGAACACAAATCAAGCCGACGTAGACGCCTTTGTTGAGCAATACGAACCGCCCCAAAATTGCACTGTTTTTCCAGCCCAAACCGACACTATTCCATTCTACCAACAGGCCCATGTAGTGGTCAACTTATCGCATCGAAATGCCTGGGTCGAAACTTTCGGGCTTACCATTCTCGAAGGTATGGCTTGCGGACGACCCGTGCTTGTTCCGCCCGTTGGCGGCGTTCGCGAACTGATTGATGATGGGGAAGAAGGATTCGTTGTCGATGCGCTGGCACCACAGGCTGTTGTAAGCGTTCTTCAACGATTATCGTCAGATATTAGTCTGTATATGCGCGTGGCGAAAGCTGCCAGGCATCGTGCAGATTCCTTTTCAGGATACGCATTCCGGCAGCAAATCGTTGAGGTTTTCAGTGGCAAAGCTGACCGGGCTACGCCTGTTGTTGAACCGTTCGTAACTCGTTGACTACGGCCGTAATGACGGTATCCAACTGGGCTATCAGTAATTCCAGTTCCTTGTTTGTCAGGGTATTACCGGCTTCTTTTTCGATCGTTCTGATGGCCTCTTTGAGCGAAAGAATGCCCATGTTATCGATCGAAGGTTTAATGCGGTGAGCTGTTTTTCTCACTTTCTCGAAATCTCCGGCCATATGAGCGTCCTTGATCTCTTGTACGGCAGCCGGGCCGTACTCGATAAACAGGCTGGTCATTTTTGTTACAAACACTTCATCGCCCTTGGCCATGCGCCGGAGCGCCGATAGATCGAACAGGGGAGTAGCCCGAATGTCCAGATTCTGGACTGGCGTTTCGGTTTTAGCTAACCACTTGGTAATCACCGCCACCAGCTGACTTTCTTCAAATGGTTTAGACAGATAATCGCTCATGCCAGCTGATATGAACTTCTCACTGTCGCCTTTAACGGCAAAAGCAGTTAAGGCAATGACCGGCAACTGATTACTGAGTTTTGCCCGAATCTGTTTGGTGGCTTCTACACCATCCATGACCGGCATTTGAACGTCCATCAACACAATATCGAACGTGGCTTGCCGAAGTTTATCAATGGCCTCCTGCCCGTTGTTTGCTTCTTCGATTACGGCACCATAATTCTGCAGTATCGTCGAGGCTACCAACCGATTCATTTCATTATCGTCGGCAACCAGAATTCGCTTTTTGGCGATTAAATCTGTATTTATATAATGCGTTTCCTTGACCGGCAAACTTTCCTGAGCACCCTTTAAAAACGGAATGGTAAAAGAAACTGACGTACCTACGCCTTTCTTGCTTTGCACCTCCATAGTACCCCCCATCAACTCAACCAGATTTTTGCAGATGCTCAGCCCAAGTCCGGTGCCCCCAAAGCGCCGACTAATCGACGCATCTTCCTGCATGAATTTTTGAAGAATTGTTTTGGAAAAAGCGTCATCCATGCCAATTCCCGTATCGCTTACGGTGGCTTTAATAATCTGACTTGTGTCAGTATCGCTGATCACTTTGCAACGAATATCGATGCCCCCCTTCTCCGTGAATTTTATGGCATTCGAGATTAAATTGAGCAATATCTGATTCAGGCGATACGGATCGCCAATGAGAACAGACGATAAGGCGCTGTCGCAGAACGAATTGGTAAACGCCAGGCCTTTCTCTTCTGCTTTGTGCATCATTACCTGCATAGCCCGGCCTACCACTACTTTGGGCTCGAAACCAATACTCTCCAGCGTGAGTTTCCCGGCTTCAATCTTTGATAGATCGAGAATGTCATTGACAATAATCAGTAAATTATCGGTTGCAGATTGTATGGTGCTTAGATAAAACTTTTGATCGGTAGTGAGGGGTGTTTTAGTTAACTGATTGGCCATTCCCATGATGGCATTCATTGGAGTACGTATTTCATGGCTCATATTGGCCAGAAATAGTTCTTTTACCCGAGTCGATTCTTCGGCTACCTCTTTGGCATAGGTTAACTCAATTTCTAGCTGTTTTTGCCGCGTAATATCAATATGGGTACCAATTATTTTGAGCGGATTTCCTTCGTCGTCTTTTTCAAGCACAACGCCTCTGTCAAGTACCCAATGAATGCTTTCATCCTGATGAATCATGCGGTATTCATGATGGTGCTGATCAATCAGTTTCGCTTTGTATTGAAAATCATTGAGTTCCAGTATTTTTCGATCGTCGGGGTGAACCCTGCTCCACCACAAATCGGCAACATTTGTAAATTTCTCAAGCTGGTAGCCCAATATACTACTGCTGGGATTTGAGAAATAGGTTTTCCCGGTTCTAAAGTCGTGTTCCCAATAATTGTCACCTACGTTGGTTAACGCCATTCTTAGCTGTTCCTCGTAGGCTTTCAGCTTCAGTTGGGCTCCTTTTTCGGCCGAAATATCTTCAACCATCGAGAAATAGTGCGTAATAGCTCCCCGTTTATCCGTAACAGGTTGGCCGTTTGTTCGGGCCCAAAACCAGGTGTTGTCTTTCCGGTAATGAATGCCTTCAATGTCAAACGCTTGTCCTTTCTCAAAGGCATTAAGCATTACTTTCAGACTGTCGCGGTCAGAGAAAGGGCCTTTGCACAGTTCAATAGGGGTTTTGCCGATAACTTCTGCGTTGGTATAGCGGGTCAGGTTGCAAAAACCTTCGTTCGACCAGAAGATTTTTCCATCCAGATTGACAAACACAATGCCGTTTTTGTTAGCACTCGCTACTAATGACAGTCGCTCTAGTTCAGCTTCGTTTCGCTTACGTTCGGAAATGTCTCTGATAAACGAGCAAAAAAATTCATCATTGCCCTGTTTAACGGGTATAATGTACATTTCAATAGGGAATAGTTTACCCTCCCGATTAAGGGCTGGTAATTCCATTTGCTTCCCCATTGCCGGGCCATGTCCGGTCTCGTTATAATGCTTCATGCCCTCATCATGGGCAGCCCGGTGTATCGGAGGGATAATGAGATCGGCTAATTTTTTGCCAATAACTTCCGCTGCTTTCCAGCCAAAAACATGTTCCGATTGCGGATTCCAGAATGTAATTAAACCGGCTTTGTCAATCGTAATGATTGCATCTAAAGCCGCATTCATAATCAGCCGGTTTTTTAATTCGCTCTGTTCAATGGCATCCTGGCTTTTTTTGCGCTCGGTTATATCGGTATAACTCCATAGATGCCCTTTATATTTATCGTCGATAAAAATTGGAATATAATCCCGTTGAAATATTTTTCCGTCAACGAGTTCAAGAATTTCACCCGTAATGAGTTTTTTTTCGAAAAGAATCTTATTGATTCTCCCTGAAAAATAATCTGATTGTTTAAAGAGATGTTTCGTTTGCTCAGCCGTATTGGTGCAATCTACACCTTTGAGCGAATCAGGAGGGGCGGGAATACTGAAAAGATCACAAAAAACCTGATTTGTAAACGCAATTTTTCGATCTTCATCTTCCAGTAGTACACCACTCTGCATATTGGCTATAAGCGACGTAAATACTTCCTCAGCATTCTTGCGCTTATTTACCTGCTGATGCAATAATCGGGCAATAGCCAGCAGATCATCAGAATCGGTCGGAGTGTCGATGCCGGAAATAGCGCTTGTGGCATCTTTTAATTTTTCAATAGACTGCTTTTTTACGTAAATCTCCTGTTTAAGCTTATGGTGTAATTGTAGGTATTCTTCTTCGCTGATGGTGAATGCCCGTTCTGCCAGCTCTCTATCTCTATCAAGAGCCCTATACGACTCACTGACCACACCCAGAAATTTATTCATTCTGGGATTTTCCAGAAATTCTTCCGGAAAATACTTGGCAATTTGTTTCGTCAGTAGCTTATGGTAGTTCATAAAAAGAAGTAATAGTCATAGTCTGATTATGTAACTGACAACTGCCGCCATCATAAAAAGGAGAAATTTCGCCGTTGGCGTAAAAGCCGGCTACTGGAACGCTACTGCCCAGGGTATCGCTTACTGCTTCCACCTCTTCGTCGATACGTGGACCGTATATGAGTTTGCGACCAACACAACTTACCAATAAGGCCAAATCTGGTTTCCGATTGTTGGCAAAGCAGGTTTGTTGAGCGGCTTTGGCAGCGGCGGCCGTAAGCTTATCGAAATTGGCTTTCATGAACCGCACTTTAGACCCCGCCGGTACATCACCGGCAAAAGTCATGCTCTTTTTCTGTTCGTCGATCGATAAAATAGTACGAACTACGGGTTGCTCGGCACCTGGACTTGTAACCGACAAAGGAAACAGGAGCGCAGAGCCTGGCAAATGTTGGGCATCGGGCCCCAGGTATTTTTTATAAATCGACAGCGCGTTCTGATCATCAATTTCGTACAGAATATTTCGCTCTGATTTGGTTATTTCTTTCTCCAGACCAAACATATCCCATCCGCCTTTCGACCCGTGGGTAACTACCAGTTTTCTACTGTAAAAGCCAATAGCTACAATGTTGCCCTCAGTTGGTTGTTTATTCAGCCCAACCAGTGTCGCCGTAAAATTGGCTGCATCGCCGGCGAGGCCTCCTGTGATCAGTACGTTTTTGGCTCCCGCCGTCAGCCCTTTCACCAGTTCACTCCCGTTGACCAGACAGCCATCAGACAGCACCATCATATAGGCCAGGTCATCGGCCAGTAATGAACCGGAAAGGTGTTCGGCAGCGTGATAACTGTCGTTGAAATCGGCAATATTGACCGATGCCGTTTTAACACGGGTATTACTGAAGGTTATGGCAATGGCTACCAACGTGTTATCATGTACGGTATCCTGATAAATTTCACCCGCTGTGCTGCATAAGGCTATTTCTGCATTGGGGAATTTCGCCTGAACGAGGCCGAACATCGATTCAACTTCCAGAATCTCCTTGGCACCGAAGCACAGCACCAACTGGGCATCTTTATCATCTAATGCCTGGCTAACCGCGTGCCTCGACCAATTATTTTCTGAATACTGTACAACTGATACGACCATTTAAGTAGAGCGAGGCAAAAAGTATAGACTGAACGATAAACACCATAAAAAATCGTACCAGTATTGCGATCGCTATTTAATTGTTTAGTTATTAGCTAGTTATCGTGGTTTCTATAAATGAGATTTTTCCATATTTTGGAATATGAGTCTCTAATTTGGAATGATCAACACTTGTTCAACGTACCAGATCTTGGATACTAGAGGCTGGATGCTGGATAAATAAAAACGGGATTGGCTAGCTTTTTTTAGCCAACATCCAGCCTCTAGTATCCAACGTCTAGTAACGAGACACCAACTAATATTGACGTTGTAAAAAGTGGAATAATTTTCCAGAATTCGGAATTTACTTTTTCTGAAAACGTCGATTTGAGCGAAATAGAGGGCATTTTTCAGTTTGGCACGGCTTAAGCATACTAGCTAGTACATAACTAATTAGTAGCATGAATAAGACAAGCGTAGCCATTATCGGTACTGTTGGCATACCGGCTAAATATGGCGGTTTTGAAACATTGGCCGAGCACCTGGTCGAGCATTTGGGTAATGAGTTAGACCTGTCGGTGTATTGTACCACGAAGAAATACGGGCAGGCCGAGCGGCAAACACACTATAAACAAGCCCGGCTCATCTATCTGCCGTTCGACGCCAACGGCATTCAAAGTATCATTTACGATTGTGTTAGTATTATACATGCTCTGTTCTATGCCGATGTGTTATTGATTCTGGGTGTAAGCGGTGGTTTCGTGTTGCCCTTTGTGCGGTGGTTTACAAATAAAAAAGTGATCATATCTATTGACGGGATTGAGTGGAAACGTCACAAATGGAGCAAACTGGCAAAGTGGTATTTGTGGGCGGCCGAATGGATGGCCGTTCGATATTCGCACGCCGATATTTCAGACAACGAATCGATTCAGAATTATACGGCCATTCGTTACAAGACACTGAGTCAGATTATCGAGTATGGGGCAGACCACACCATGGCGGTGCGCCCAACCCCGGCCGATCGAGAGCAGTATCCGGTGCTGGCAAAAGCCTATGCTTTTACGGTCTGCCGTATTGAGCCGGAAAATAACATTCACCTGGTGCTCGAAGCCTTTGCTCAATTGCCTAAGCGTACGCTGGTGATGGTGGGAAATTGGGCCAACAGCGACTATGGTGTCGATTTGTATGCTCGTTATGGTGCTTATCTAAACCTGCACCTGCTTGATCCGATCTACGATCAACGGCAGCTTGACCTGCTGCGGAGCAACTGTCTGGTTTATGTGCATGGTCATAGCGCGGGTGGCACTAATCCGTCGCTGGTAGAAGCCATGTATCTGGGATTACCCATTATGGCTTTTGATGTGAGCTACAACCGCACCACCACCGAGAATAAAGCCTTGTTCTTCAAAACAACTCACGATTTGGTGCGGCACATCGAGGACACCTCGGTTGGTGAACTGATGCAACAGGCGGCTGCGCTGAAAGCCATTGCTTATCGCCGCTACAGTTGGGCGGTCATTACCCGAAAATATGCTTTTCTGGTACAACGGGTTATGCAAACATCGAGCAAGGGTAAATTACTTTCTAAAGCGGGAGAACGTTTATCGACCGATTGGCTATTACAAGCAGAACTGGCTCATTTACAGGCCCCTATTTATTTCTACGAATAAGCTTTGACCATAACCCATGATCAATTTTACACTCTCTTCTGCAAGCCTGCTCTCTGGCTTCGCCATTGCGCTGCTTCTTTGCTGGATGCTATTGCCACTGCTGATCCGTTTGAGCCCTGCTATTGGTTTGGTTGATCGGCCAAATGATCGTAAAGTGCATCAGCAGGCTATTCCGGCCATTGGTGGCCTCACTATTGGATTGGCCGTGTTTTGTACAGCGCTGATCTATGCGCCGTTACAGATCCTGTTCCGTCAGCATATTCCGCTGGCTCTGGCATTACTGATTTTGCTGGTGACCGGCGTTGTCGACGATCGGCTGAATATGCGGGCGTCGGTTCGTTTGCTCATTCAGGTTGGCTGTGCAGTGACTGTGGCTCACTATGGCATTCGACTCACATCGTTGCATGGTTTGTTGGGCATCAATGAGTTACCGCTTGCCGTTCAATACGGGATAACAGTGCTGATTCTCACCGGAATGGCCAATGCCTTTAATCTGATCGATGGTATCGACGGGTTGGCCGGTAGTTTGGCGTTCATTAATATGACACTCTTTACGGTGCTTGCCTTGGTGCTGGGGCAACGTACCTGGCTGGCTTTGCTGCTACCACTAATGGGAGCGTTACTTGCCTTTCTGAAATACAACTGGCGACCGGCACGGCTCTTTATGGGCGATGGCGGTTCGGTGGTACTTGGCTTTCTGATTGCCGTACTAGGTATCGTGTTTGTTGAAGAGGCTTACCAGAGCAACTCAAGCTATGCACCGCAGGTAGTAGTAGTGGTCATGGCTAGTTGCATGATTCCTGTATTGGATGCGCTCCGGGTATTTAGCAGTCGTATTTTAAAGGGAGATTCCCCTTTCCTGGCCGACAAAAATCATATGCACCACTGGCTGCTGAAACACCGGCTTGCCCACTCGCAAATCACGGTCCGAATAACGGCCATTCATATTTTTTTGTTAATAGTTTCGGTGACAACTTCGTTTGGTGCAAGCATATCAATAGTATTTTTTGCTCAAGTATTATTTGTTGCTCTGTACACAGGAATTATGCAGCTTAGTTACTCGTTTCTGCAAAGCTACCGTTTGGTTAAGATGTTGGCGAATAGTTAGTTGGCTGAGGTGTGTTTCGTTTTTTTTTGAGCACCAATCAGCAATTAAAATCAGTTGCATGACTGAGTAATTAACTCATCAGTTCGGTTTTTCTCCAAAAAAGTAAACGCACAAGCAAAAAAAGTTTGTTACTTTCATGAAGTATTAGCGGTATGATATTTGCAATTTGGTAACAAATTGTAATCTGATACACGGCTGATTTACGCTACTGTACGGCAAGTTTTGTAATCCCAACAGCTGAAAAGCATGGGATTAACATAGAACTAGCCGTACAGTATACTTGTGTTTTAGTTGCCAATCAGCCTCACTGATTCTGTACAACTACTTAAGACGCTCTTTCAATGAAGGATGTAAGTATCTACCGTATTTTTATTGTTGAAGATGATCCCTGGTATGGTGAGGTACTGACGTATCAGTTGTCGCTCAACCCGGACTATGAACTTCATCGGTTTACAAACGGAAAAGATTGTCTGCACAAACTGACCAGCTGTACACCGGATCTGATCACGATCGATTATTCATTGCCCGACACCAATGGGGCCGACTTGTTCAAACGCATTCACGCGCAATTGCCCGACGTACCTGTCATTGTCATCAGCGGTCAGAAAGATGTTGAAACGGCCGTTGGTTTGCTGCAGTCGGGCGTACACGATTACTTCGTGAAAGATGACCGTACCAAAGAGTTGCTTTGGAATGCCATCATCAAGATTCGGGAAAATCAGTCGCTGAAGCAGGAAATTGAACACCTGCGCGAAGAACTGGGTCAGAAATACGACTTTAGTACCATCATCAAAGGCAACAGCCCCGCCATTCGTAAGGTATTTTCGCTGGTTGAAAAGGCCGTTCGCACCAATATAAACGTATCGGTAACGGGCGAGACTGGAACGGGAAAAGAGCTGGTTGCCAAAGCCATTCATTACCATTCAGATCGGAAAAAGAAGCCATTTGTAGCGGTAAATATGGCAGCTATTCCACTCGAATTGGCTGAAAGTGAGCTTTTTGGTCACGAAAAAGGCGCGTTTACGGGAGCCATGAACCGGAAAATTGGTCGGTTTGAAGAAGCCAATAAAGGCACCCTTTTTCTGGATGAAATTGCCGAGCTGGATCTTTCGCTGCAAAGCAAGCTGCTTCGTGTGTTGCAGGAACGCGAACTGGTGAGGGTAGGGGGCAGCGAACGAATAGCGTTGGATATCCGGCTGGTGATTGCCTCGCACAAAAATTTGCTCGATGAGGTGAGGCAGGGCCGTTTCCGCGAAGATTTATACTATCGTCTGATGGGCCTTCCCATCGCTTTGCCTCCATTGCGCGACCGATCGACCGATATCATGATTCTGGCGCGGCACTTTCTAGATGACTTTTGCCAGGAAAATCGCCTGCCTATGCTGGCTATTTCACCGTTGGCGACCGACAAACTACTGCGGTACAGTTTTCCGGGTAATGTGCGGGAACTGAAGTCAGTGATGCAGTTATCGGCGGTGATGTGCGATGGCAACGAGATCAGGCAGGATGATGTGTTGCTGGCCTCGGAATCGGAAGAATTATCGATGCACGGCGAAGAGAAAACCCTGCGCGATTACACCATTCAGGTAATCAAATCATACTTGAGGAAATACGATAATAACGTGGTATTGGTGGCCGAGAAACTCGATGTTGGCAAATCGACGATCTACAAAATGATTCAGAATAACGAGCTTTCGTTGGCCTGAACCCGTCTGCAACCCGTATGAAAGAAGTGTCTACCGCTACGGCCGAACAAGCTTCGCTGACCGCGTTGCTGATTCAGGAAAACGAACGTCTTCGCCACGAGAAGCAACAGCTTGAGGCAGTTGTACTGCAACAGCAGACAGCCCTTGCCGAGAGTGAACGACGCTGGAAATCGGTGCTGGAGGCCGACGCTGATATGGTACAGCAACGGCAGGTACATGAGGTTTTGCGTACCAATGCCTACCGGTTATCGAACCTGATTGCCAGCCTTCAGGAAGGTATTTTATTGGAAGATGAACACCGTACCATTGTGCTGGTGAATCAGCTCTTTTGCGATTTATTTGCCATACCTGCCACGCCCGTTCAGATGAAAGGTATGAACTGTCTGGGCATGGCCGAACAGAGCAAAGGTTTTTTCAAACACCCGGATCAGTTTGTGGCGCGGGTTGATCAACTGTTGGCCGACCAGAAACTGGTGACGGGCGAAGAGCTGGAACTGGCCGACGGACGTATTTTCGAGCGCGACTACGTACCTATTTTCATGGACGATGTGTACGCGGGTCATCTCTGGAAATACTCGGACATTACCAAGCGGAAAATTGCCGAAAACGCCTCGGTTCGGCTGAAGGAAAAGTATCAGCGGATCATTGAAAACATGAATCTGGGCCTGATTGAGGTCGACTTGGAGGAGCGGATCGTGTACACCAATCACAGTTTCTGTGCCATGAGCGGCTACGAGCCCGACGATCTGCTTGGCCGGGTAGCTACTGAAATCCTGCTTAAAGGCCAGAATATTGACTTCATGCGCGACAAGAACGAGAGTCGGCTGAGGGGGAGCATGGATACGTATGAAGTAGCCATAAAAAACAAGCGCGGCGAGGCCATGTGGTGGCTTGTCAGTGGGGCACCGCTCTATTCCGAGACCGGCGAAGTGATCGGGTCAACGGGCATTCACCTCGACATTACGAACCAGAAACAGCTCGAATCGGAGTTGCGCGTTGCTAAGCAGGAAGCCGAACGATCGTCGCACGCGAAGGAGCTTTTTCTGGCCAATATGAGCCACGAGATTCGTACGCCGATGAACGCTATTTTGAGTCTTGGCCAGCAACTGACAAAAACGACCCTGACCGATCATCAGCAGTTTTTCCTGGGTATGATCAACACCGCCGCTCGTAATTTGTTGGTGATTATCAATGATATACTTGATTTCTCGAAGATAGAGGCGGGGCAATTATCGCTGGAACATATCGGCTTCAACATGACCGATCTGCTGCAGCGGGCTGTACATGTCATGTCTGAAAACGCCCGACAGAAAGACCTTCAACTCAGTATGCAGGTTGCCCCAGATCTGGCACCGGTACTGATGGGCGATCCGTACCGACTGACGCAAATTTTGCTTAATCTGCTTGGCAATTCCATCAAGTTTACCGAGAAAGGAAGCGTGCAGGTACGTTGCAATGTCCGTGCAGTTGGTAACTGTCAGCTTGTGACTCTGAGCATCAATGATACCGGCATTGGCATGGATGCCACCTTCAAAGAAAACCTGTTTTCGAAGTTTACGCAGGAAGACGCTAGCATTGGTCGACGGTATGGCGGCACTGGCCTTGGCATGAGCATCACCAAACAATTGGTTGATTTGATGGGGGGGACAATTGAGGTCGACAGCACAAAAAATAAAGGAACAACCATTAAGGTGCATCTGTCTTTTCCCGTCGGCGACGAAGAGAACAGCCCTGTAGCTACCAAACAAAGTTGCCAGGACACGGGCATTTTGGGCGGAAAACGGGTGCTTGTGGTAGAAGACAATGACATGAACCGGTTGGTGGCGACTACCATTCTGGCTTCATATGGCGTGATAGTGCTGGAAGCAGCAGATGGACTCAAAGCGCTGGAAATACTACGTACTGACCCAATTGATCTGGTGCTGATGGATGTGCAGATGCCGATTATGGATGGGTTGGAAGCCACCCGTATCATCAGGCAGGAAATCAGCGATTCGATACCGATTCTGGCCTTAACCGCCAGTGCTATACGAACCGAAAAGGAAGAGTGTTACAAAGCCGGTATGAATGACTTTCTGGCCAAACCGTTTGAAGAAGAAGAACTGGTCGATAAGCTGATCAAGTGGGTAAATGCGCCCGAAACGACCGTCGAAATCGGATTTAAACCACTATACGACTTATCAAAGCTGGAAACGATAGGGCGCGGTAATCAGGCATTTGTGCAAAAAATGGTGCGCCTTTTCTGCACAGATGCACCCGATGTTGCCGCACAGCTTAAAGTTGCTTACCATACACAGGATTATGAGCGGGTAACGTACCTGGCCCATCAGGTAAAGCCCTCGATCGATAACATGGGGTTACACGCCCAGAAAGAGGTCATTCGCGAAATAGAACAGCTAGCGGTTTCTGAACCGACCTCTGTTGAGTTAGCCCTTCTCATCGATCAGTTCGAGCGTGCTGTGCTTGGCGTTGTTGAGCACTTGCGCGTTACGTACCTGACCGAAGTGTGAGCGTGCCGAGTTTCCAGGCGTCATGTTTTACCGTTGTCGGCGTCAGGCTGGTAAATACACGGTAAACGTGGAGCCCTCGCCAATTCGACCGCTGGCCTCAATCGTACCGTTGTGCTGTTCAACTACTTTTTTCACGATAGCCAGCCCAATTCCTGTACCGGGATAAGGGCTGTTACGGCTATGTAATCGTTGAAAGGCGCCGAAAATCCGGTCTTTATATCGTTCATCGAACCCAATCCCGTTATCCACAACCTGAATGGCCCAATATACGTCTGACTGTGAAGGTGTAAGCCCCGGCAGTTGTTTACCCCCAACCTGTTTGGCGCTGATCTGAATATGAGGGGGCACGTCGGGGCGGGAAAACTTGAGCGCATTTCCGATCAAATTCTGCATAAGCTGTCTCATCGTGAGTGCATTCGCCGGAAGAGTAGGTAATGAGCTTACATCGATAGTGGCTTTTTTGTCGGTTACTCGGGTTTCAAGATCGATCAACACTTCAGAAACAAGCACATTTAGGTTAAGCGGTTTGGCCACTTCCTGTTGGTTCGATAGGCGGGAGTAGGCCAGCAGATCGCGAATTAGAACGGCCATACGGTCTGCCGCACTTTGCATGCGGTGAACCAGATCTTGCCCGTTTTCGCCCAACTGCGTCCCAAACTGTTGGGCCAGTAGGTTACCAAACGATTGTATTTTTCGTAAGGGCTCCTGCAAATCGTGACTGGCTACCCCTGCAAACTGCTCCAGGCTCTGGTTCGATTCCAGTAGTTGCTGCTGTATTTTCTGCGCAGCCGTAACATCTCTAAATGTGACCACAACCTGCTCAGTTCCCTGCCTCACCGCCGATACCTCAAACCAGGCTTCCAGACCGTTTTGGTCGCGGTAGAATTGGGTAGCCTGTTCAGGTTTGCCGGTTGTGACAACGCGTTGATAAAGAGCCAAAAAACCGTATTCAGCATTTCCGGGAAAGGTAGTGAGTAGTCGTGCTCCTATTATTTCGGCTGGGGTACGTCCGGTCATGCTGTAGGTTGTCTCATTGGCCGCTTCCATCAGGAAATCAATGGGTTGGCCGGCATCGTCCCGAATGGCCCGCATGGCAATAATGCTGTTGAGCGACGACTCGAAAATGGCTGTTAATTGATCGGTTTTGCGAGACAGTTCGAGTTGCGCCCGTTTCCGGTCCGAGATATCCAGTAGGGTTAGCACAAGGCCGTCGTTCTGTCGAATGGCCGTAATGTCGAACCATGCATTTAAGCCATCTTCACGAAACTCCTGCTCCAGTTGTTGCTTCTCGCCTGTTTCCAGCACGGTGATGTATCGGTCAAAAAGCCCATTTGTCCGTTTGGCGGGGAAGAGCGCCAGCATGCGTTGTCCAATCAGTTGGTGACTCGATTGCTGCATGATTAAGCAAGCCTGGTGATTAGCTGAAATAATCTCGAAATCAACAACGTTGCTATTCGCGTCCCGAACTGATTGGTAAGAAATCACCCCCGATTGCACACCGTCGAGTACGTTTTGCAACATATTAGCGCTTTGTTGCAACTGTTGCTCGGCTTGTTTCTGATCGGTAATGTCGTTGTAGGTGACCAGTAGGCCATTATCTGTTTTCTGAATGGAGAGGTCGATCCACTTTTGAGGAATAGGGTAAAAATGGGTAGCTCTGATGGGTTGTCCGGTCTTATAAACAGCGACATAACTAGGTAGCATACCCTGCTCACGGCTCTGTGGATACAGTTCGCTAACGGTTTTGTTAAGCATTTGCTCGCGATTGTCGAAGCCAGCCAGCCGTAGCGCACCGTGATTAATCAGTATGGTTTTAAAATCAACTACCTCACCTGTTTCGTCTTCTACAGCTTCAAAAGCGGTAATGCCGCTCAGGAAAGTGTTGATCACGCCATCGAGTAGTTTATTTTGGTGAATAAGAGCTGCTTCGGCCTCTTTACGGTCGGTAATGTCGCGGAGAATCAGGAAAAAACCATCGCCCAACTGCCGAGCCTGCATCTCGAGCCAGCATTTAGCCCTTTTGAAATAAGACTCGTAAATAAAGGGCTGGTTTTGCCGAATGAGTTTGATGTATTTCTGTTCGTAAGCGCGTCCCTCCGGGAAGCGCTCAAACAGGGTTTTTTCTGTAAAGTCAGTCGCTGTGTAGCCTAGTAATGTTTGCGCTTTACTGTTATAATAGATTGTCTGATAATCAACTATAGCACCCTGCTCATCATACACAGGCTGATAGGCAACAATGCCGTTGGGCGATCCGTCGAGAATTCCTAGTAGAAGCGTAAGCGCTTCGGGTGTAGAGAGTGGGGTGATCATAATTGCGTTGAGTACGTACAGTAAAGCTGTTGAGTACAGTCCGCGAATGTAAAGAAAATCAGGTTTTTACTAACATATTCAACGCGAAAACCCCAGAGTTGGATGCTGGCTATTGGATGCTGGATGCCAGACATCTAATGTCCAGCGTCCAGCATCCAATAGCCAGCATCCAATATTCGGCATCCTATCAGTCTGCCATTCTTAGCAAGGCCATCGGCAGTTTGTTTCGGAACAGATCGTTTATCGTCAACGCACTGCCGCTGGTATTAAGCAGGCAGTCGTGCCAGGTACGTTCGGTCGGCATCACAACCCGTGTATCCTGCCAGTTGATCATCATAGGATCGCTGACACCTGCCTGACTACACAAGCGTGCCAGATGAAGCGGTACCACAACAACATATTCGGCCCCCTGATGCTGCCGGGAAAAGGCTAGAATATGCTCGCGGTATTCGCCCTCTACCTCGACTGCAACATAGTCGGCGTTGGCCCAGAAATCGGGCTGGGCACGCCGTGTCTCCAACAAAAGCTGGGTGAGCCACAGTTTAGACTCTCCGCTAAATCGATTCTCCCATAAGGTGGCTGGCTGGGTACGTTCGGGTAAGGCTAGGCTAGCCATCAGTTTGGCCCGATGAGCGTAATCAACCGGGCGGCGATTGTCGGGATCTACCAGGCTTAGATCGTGTAATTCGCATCCCTGATAAACATCGGGTACACCTGGCGTGGTGAATTTCAGTAGCACTTGCGCCAGTGAATTGATGATGGCAAAATCGGCGATGCTATTCAGGAAAGAGAGAAATTCGGACCAGAACGAGCCTTCCTGATCCAGCAAATGGTCGATGAATGCGTGAGTGGCATCCATATAACGCTGGTTTGGCGCTGTCCAGCTTGTATGTCGCTTAGCTTCCTGCAAGGCTTTTGTTACGTACTCTTTCAGGCGGTTCTGGAAATCGTCGCTGTCTTCTCCGGCAAAGGGATGTGCGCCAACCAGCGTTTGCAGAATGAAATAAGCATCGTTTTGGTCAGGCATATTCTGCGGCCTGTGCGAAGCCGTTTTGTCCAGCCATTGTTGTGCTGTTTCTACCCATTCATTGCCAAGGGCAGTCAGCACATTCAGACGGGCGCGTACATCTTCGCCCCGTTTGGTATCGTGGGTCGAGGTGCCGTTCATCGCCAATGGCCACTGTGTCTGCCGCTCCTCCATGGTGCGATGGAACGCAGGTATGTCCATGCCGAACGCCTCGGCCGAGTCGCCTACTTCGTTATGTCCGATAAAACGGAAATACGTGTAGAGCAGGGTGTCTTCAACGCCTTTGGCCATAAGCGGCCCGGTAAACTGCATGCATCGCTGGTAAAACCGCAGGGCACGAGCGTTGTACTCAGCCTCACCTCGTTGCGGATTGATCAACCAGATTTGCTCCAGCAGGTCGGCTGGTGCCTTGAATTCGACCGCCCGGTTACGCACTCCGTCGAGCATATGTCGCAGGGCGTCGGCCTCGTCTGCTTCCAGCGGAAACTGATTGCCATAGTAGCGGTACACAGGGCATTGCACCAGTAGTTCGGCAATGGTCAGCAGCAGCATGGTTTCGTTGACGTTGGCTAGTTCTTCACCGGTAGCCAATTGCTGATGCCAGAAGAATTTGTAGAGGTTGGCCAGTTCGCCACCCATATCCTGATACAGGATATACGCTTTCCGACTTAGAATCTGATCGTGAATCGGTGTGGTGTTACCAACCAGTTTTTCATAGAACTGCGTGAAGGCTTCCTTTCCAGCGGGGTCGGTCAGTATGTTATTGACTAGTGCCAGGTAGTCGTACCCGCTGCTTCCCTGAATGGGCCAATCGGCGGGCATGGCTTCGCCGGGTTCCAGAATTTTCTCGACAACAATGTAGGGTTCGGTACCCATTGTTTCCCGTAGTCGATCCAGATAACCCGCCGGGTCGAAGAGGCCGTCGATATGGTCGATGCGGAGGCCCTGAAATGTACCATCGGCTACCAATTCGTGCGTGAGTTGATGCACTTTGTCGAACACCTCGGGCCGTTCTACAGCCAGGCAAATAAGGCCGTTAACGGTAAAGAAACGTCTGAAGTTGATGCGTCTCCGGGTTTCTTCCCCATCGCAAAGGCGGTAGTGTTGTTCTTCGCAAAGCGCATGAATATCGTCGGCCGATTGGTTGAACCAGGCTAGGCGCGTTTCCACGTAGTGGCGAACGGCTTCATCATCGTCCATGAGTGCTGCCAGTTCCAGCCGGGCTTCGTCCCAAATCAGGGCGGGGTTTCCCACAAAGGCGTGCTGCTGATCAACAAAACCGCGCTGATCCGTTACGTCGATTACCGGGTTGGTTGGTTCAGGCGCGAAAACGCCGTTTATCTGCGATAGCCATTGCGACAGGGCCGCAGGTACGTTGGTGGCAAACACATCGGCATGTTGTTGTTCTTCTGATACGAGCGCCTGTGCGTAGGTGTGCGGGGCCAGCGGAAAATGGCTATCGTAGTACTGAAGCACGAGCCGCTGATGCAGATACGCTACCCGCAGTTCGCCATTTTTGATGATTTCGACCAGTTTCTGACCCAGAAAGGGAGCCATTAACGTTCCGTCGAACAATTCGTTACTGCCTGGAATATCAAAATACCCGGCATAAAGAGACTGATGCCCCTTTTCCAGCACATCGCTTATCCAAGGGTTGGCGGGGTGGAAAGCCAGATGGTTAGGTACAATGTCCTGTACCCAACCCATGTTGTGTTCCCTTAATTTCTGGCTCAGGCTTCGTAACTGATCCAGCGTACCTATTTCCGGGTTGATGCGTTGCGGGTCAATACCATCGTACCCGTGGGTGCTGCCGGGCGTAGCGGCCAGTGTCGGCGAAGCGTAAATAGTGGTAACACCTAACTTATGCAGGTATTCGATCTGTTTTTCGAGATCGGCAAATGTGAAATTCTCGTGCAGTTGCACGCGATAGGTAGAAACCGGATTGTACATGACGTTGAGTGTAGATGACCTGTTAACAGACCACTACCTAAACGGCAAGAGTACCGGTAAATGTTTTGTGGTGCTAGCGATAGCCGCCGCCAAAACCGCCATTATCGAAGAACGAGCGGCGGCGGCTGAGTTTCAACTCCTGAAGAATCGACGATTTGGCGCGTAAATCGAACGAGTAGTTACCGGCGCGGCTGGCACTACCGGCGTAGGGCGTCCAGTTGAAGGCCATTTCCCAGCAATGCAGGTCACGGTTCACGCCGATGGTTGTGAGCGAAGGGGCTTTGAACTGGAAATCGTAGCCCGTCTGGTAGGTAAACTTCCATTTGGGCGTCAGGCTGAAGTCGCCGGTTAGGTTCAGTGTTTGAATGATGGCGCTTTGCATGGGAGTCAGGCGAGTATAGCCAAACGAATAGCTAACGTTGACCGTCCATGGAATGTCAAAATCGACGTACAGATCGGGGTTCTGGTTAATCGCTTTCAGCGTAGCGTCCGACGCGTTGGGTGATTTCTTGGGGGCGTCGGCCTTTTTCGGCGCAAACCGGGTGCTCACGAAAGCCTGAAGACTGGTCAATCGCCCTAAACCTTGTCCTTCAAACACAGAATACCGATTGATTCGTGGGTACGTTACCGTCGATTCCTGACCGACAATGGCGGCTACAGCCGGGTCATACCCTGTGAAACCGGTTTGGTAAGGATTATAGTAGGCGTTGTAAAAAGGCCGATACGCATACGGATCAAACGTTGACGACAGGTTGAAATTGACGTTTTTGAAGATCTGTGTATTGGCGCTGACGTTGATCGGCGAGAGCTTATATTCCGGTGCCAGCACATTGTAACTGCCGTTGATACTGATATTATCGAAGAGTGGAATCTTCTTGAATTCAGCCCCTGATGTATCGTCCCTTGAGCGCACTTTCATTTCCAGCTGGTTTACAATGCCAAAGGAAATTACGGCATTTTGTCCCGGCGCGCTACTGCCATACGTACCGCCCAAACCCCTATACCGCGAGAGTGTCCGGCGATATTCGGGAAGGTTAGCCAGTTTCTCACCCACGGCAGGCAGGGTAGTGAAGAAGCCAAATGAAGAGCCTGAGAAGTCGGGTGTGTAGCTGATAGAGACAGAAGGTGCTACCGTGTGGCGAATAGCTTCGAGCCGTTTGCCCCGGAAGAAGTAGGTGCCATATACCCGCGTGTTGAGGCTGGCGTTGGTGGCAAACGAATAAGTGGGGAAGAAACCACGGGCCGTATCAATACGCACGCCGTCTTTCACAGGATCGTACGTGTAGGTCAACTGTCGGCTATAAACGTCGCCCTGTAGTGAAAAGCCGGGCGTGAAGTTGATGTAGCGGGCAATTTTAAAGTTAGGCAGCGCCACCGGAATGCTATAGCGCATGGTTACGTTGCGGTTATCTAAAATGCGGCTGAGGTTATCGAAATTGAACGCAATCAGGTTTGGGTCAGTTACCGTTTGCCCTAATCGGATCAATTCTGCACGAGCCAGGCTATCTCGTACGCGCTGTTCGCGGCTCAGAAGGGTAACCCCATCGGGAGGAAGCACGTTGAAGCCAAGTCCGCTGGTGTCGAGTTGTGTGCGAATGGTGTTGTTGATCTGCGCCTGCGCGTCGAACTGGAAGCCTACGCGAAAGCTTTCGTACCATTTTCCGGTGCCGCCTTTTAGGGCGAATGGCGCAATCTGGTTTACCGACAGGTTGAAATCGGCCCCTACATCGGTTTTCCCGTTTTCGCGAACGCCTGTTTGCCGGTTTACCTGCCCGAACTGCTGGTTTACGCGAATGTTGGAGCCCGATCGAATGTATTTTCCAAAGGTGCGGCTGTACTGGATAGACGACCCGGCTACGTTGGATGTAACGGCTTGTGTGCTGAAGGAGTTGAATTGATTGTAGCTGTTACTGGTCACGTTCACGTTGGCCGAAAACGACCCCCGACGACCAATATTCTGCGGCGCGTGCGACCAGTTGATGGCAAAATCGGTACGTGGCGGGTTCAGGAGTTTTTCTGCTTCAGTAAGCGCCCCCGACGTGTTGTAGTTGTATCGAAGCTGGAAGCTACCGGCGTAGCGATACCGTTTGTTATACGCTCCCGACGTACCTAGTCCCCAGCTCCCGCGTGAGTAGAGTTGCCCGGTGAACTGAAGGCCTAGGTTTTCATTGACCGCCCAGTAATAGCCACCGTCGCGCAGGTAAAAGCCGCGCCCGTTGGGTTCTTCGCCGTATTGAGGCATCAGAATACCGGAAACGCCAATGTCTTTTTTCTTAGGAAACGGGAAAAAGCCGAAGGGAAGCCCAATGGGTAACGGAATTTGGTTAATTACCAGATTGAATGGCCCCGACACCACCTGCTTGTTGTGTACTACTTTCAGTTTAGGGGCGTTGATGTGGAAGTGGGGCGTAGCCAGATTACAGGTTGTGTAGATCGAACCCCGGATATACAGATTATCGTCAGCATCTTTTTTTACTATTTTTCCGCGAATGTTGCCTTCGCCCTGCTGCGTTACAATTCCCTGAACAAGTGCCTTCTTGGTCTTAAAGTTGTAGCGTATTTCTTTGGTGTTATATTCTTCGCTACGGTCTTTAAAAATGGGTGACCCCACGGTCTTCTTCGACGTCGAGTCGTATCGACCCCGGGCATATACTTCGTTAGTGGCCTGATTTAGTTTAATGTAGTCGGCTTTAAGTGAGATGGCCCCGTAGACAACTTCTGCGTCGCCCCAGAGCTCAACAATCTGGCCATTTACCTGGCTCGAATCCTTCGAAGAATATTGAACGGTGGTGGTAAACTGGTCTTCCGGGGTCTTCGTTGTATCTTTTGTTACACCCAGGCGAGTGGTATCAGCGCCGGTAATGCCCGTTATGTTTGTGCGTTGGGTACGTAGCGGGGCAGAGGAGGATGTACTGACGGGGCGCGTGTTGGCTGGGATAGAGGGTGGTACTGGCAATGGGCTCAACGGATTAGTGGGACGCTCCTGCGCGTGCAGAAGGCCCGTAACTGCTGTTAATAGCCACAGTAGCAGTGTATAATTCGTCACCCGTAAAATAATATACCTGATTTTCGGTTCTATCAAAAATTACATTTGCTGCTGTCAATCGTCTCAACAGAGCCTACAAAGTTACCTACGAACAATCACGTGATACTGCCTTGAAACGCATTTTGCTGTTAATTTTTATTAAACCCTTTACTCCCATCAAGTCGGTTATGCTTGTTAAGATTATCCTACTTTGCGTAGTGCTGGTTCCCTTAATGGCTGGAACAATGTTGCCTAAACCAGCCTGGCAAGATAGCACCAATCAGCAACCCCGCCCAGCCGGACGAGCCAATCTGATCCGTACGGTTGTGCTCGATGCCGGGCACGGTGGTAAAGATCCGGGAACACATGGTCGGTATGCCAAGGAGAAAACCATGAATTTGAAGCTAGTCATGGCATTGGGAGCGAAGATAAAAGAAGAGATGCCTGGTATGCGCGTTATCTACACCCGCACCACCGATCGTTTCATTGAGCTTGCCGAGCGGTCGGCTATTGCCAACCGTAACCGCGCCGATCTGTTTATTTCTATTCACTGCAACGCTAATCCCCACTCAAAAGCTATTCACGGTACCGAAACGTACACGATGGGTTTGCACAAAACAGAAGGTAACCTCGACGTAGCGAAGCGGGAGAATGCGGTTATTTTAAAAGAGGCAAACTATCAGGAAACGTACAAGGGCTTCAACCCCAACTCACCCTTAGCCTATATTATGCTGGCTAATTACCAACATGCGTTTATGGGTAGTAGTATCAGCTTTGCCGAGAAAATCGAACGCAACTTCCGTCGTCAGGCAGAGCGAAATAGTCGGGGTGTCAAACAAGCTGGTTTTCTGGTGTTGTGGCGTACTACGATGCCTAGTGTACTGATAGAAGCCGGTTACCTCACCAACGCTAACGAAGAAGATTTTTTGGCTTCTGATACCGGGCAGGAGCGGATTGCCGGAGCCATTTATAATGCCTTTGAGCAATATAAGCGGGATATGGAAGGGGCGAACTGAGACTTAAACTCCTCTCATTCAACGTTTGAAGGGCGCTATTCTCCGGTAATATAGTGCTCTGGGGCACACTTTAGACCTTTGACGTTGAACTTTGGATTGTATTACTTGAACCCTGACCCCCCTGTTACCGGTTATACGTCGAAGCGCATCTGAATGTGCACTGATTCTTTTCACGCTACATGAAACTCTCCCAGGAAGCGAAAGTAGGCCTGTTGGCCTTAGTTACCTTCACCATGTTTTTCTTCGGATTCAATTTTCTCAAGGGGAGCAACATCTTCAAGAAAAATAAGCAGTTCACCGTTGTTTACGACAATGTTGACGGGCTTACTACCTCTAACCCGGTATTACTAAACGGACTGACAGTAGGACGTGTGGCCAAAATTGATCTGTTGCCTGAGCAGGGAAATAAGTTGCTGGTAACCATCGACATGAACAAAAACGTAGTTGTTCGTCAGGGTTCCAAAGCGTTACTGGCCGATGGTGGCTTACTGGGTGGCAAAATCATTCGTCTGGAGCTGAACAGAGCAGGAGGCGTCATTGATGAAGGTGAACTGATTGCGGCCAATGAGCAGGGTATCTCGGCTCTGATCAAAGAAAAAACCTTGCCGGTTTTGAATAACGTTGATTCACTGACTCGGCGGTTAAACTATGTAGTTGCTTCATTCGATCAAACCGCCGACGTACTCAATCAGACGTTGCGTGGGGCCAATACCGTTACAGGTACGTTGAATAGTGCGTTGAACGAAAACCGGGCGGGGTTACGGCTCGCGCTGGCGAACGTAAATCAACTATCGCGTTCGCTGGATCAAACCACCCGGGAGTTGAGTCCTATTTTGACCAAGGCATCAACATTCACCGATTCGCTGAATGCACTGCAACTACGGCAAACGTTAAACAGCGCTAACAAATCGATTGATAATCTGCAGAAGCTGCTGGGCAACATTGAGAAGGGTCAAGGCTCGTTGGGCAAACTTACCACAGATGACTCGCTCTATGTGAACGTAAGCCGAACGGCGGGTGGCCTGGAAAAGCTGTTGACTGATTTCCGACAAAACCCGAAGAAGTACATCAATGTATCGTTCTCGGTATTTGGGAAAAAAGACAAGCCTGCTGCTAGCAAACCCGGTGCGATGACCACAACGACCGTAACCACAACGGTGGTCGACACTACGCGAAAGTAAATTTTTGGCGGCACTTTGATTCCCAATTACTTTCTGCTACTTTTGCACTCCCAATCGCAACAGTTTATTAACGACATAGAAGCGAGTGAAGGTCCGAAAGGAAACCACATTTGATTTAGTTAGCGGCAGAGGCGTTCCACGAGGTACGTTGTTTTGCCCTGAGGAGGTCAGGTGTTCTAACGCCTGACCTTTTTTTGTGCTGAAAAACAAGCTGTTGCAATCACGGTCTATTTCCCGTACTTTTGCGCTCCGTTTCGGCGGGGTCCGGCCTACCGGCGGCACGGCGCTCCGTGATAGTTTAATCAATCATTCACCTGCTTTTTAACAAACAGAAAATGTCTGGATTAATTGGTAAAAAGATCGGGATGACCAGTGTGTACAATGCGGACGGGCAGGCTCTGGCATGTACAGTAATTGAAACTGGTCCCTGTGTTGTAACCCAAGTCCGCACCAAGGACAAGGATGGCTATGAAGCTGTTCAATTGGGTTACGGAGAAAAAAGAGAGAAAAACACCAACAAACCGATGTTGGGCCACTTCAAAGCGGCTAACACAACGCCAAAGCGGAAACTGGTTGAATTCAAAGAATTCGAGCAGTCGTTCAACTTGGGCGATACGCTCCTGATTGGAGACGTATTCGGTGAGGGAGATTTCGTTGACGTAGTCGGTACGGCTAAGGGTCGCGGTTTCCAGGGTGTAGTAAAACGCCACGGCTTCGGCGGTGTTGGCGGACAAACACACGGACAGCACAACCGGGGTCGTCACCCAGGTTCGATTGGTGCTTGTTCATTCCCTTCACGGGTGTTCAAAGGTCTGCGCATGGCAGGTCGTATGGGTGGTAACCGGGTTACGGTTCAAAACCTGAAAGTGTTACGTGTGTTGCCTGAGCAAAATCTGCTGGTTGTCAGCGGTTCGGTTCCAGGTGCCAAGAACTCATTCGTCATAATCGAGAAGTAAGCCGTCATGGAAGTTATCGTATATAACAGCAAAGGCGAAGACACAGGCAAGAAAGCCGAATTGTCTGACGCCATCTTCGGCATCGAACCGAACACGCACGCGATCTACTTAGACGTTAAGCAGCACCTGGCCAACAAACGGCAGGGTACGCACAAAACGAAAGAGCGTGCAGAGAGTGCCCACTCGACTCGTAAGATCAAGAAGCAGAAAGGAACGGGCGGTGCTCGTGCCGGTAGCATTAAATCACCCGTATTTGTGGGTGGTGGTACCATCTTCGGTCCCCGCGTTCGTGATTACTCGTTCAAACTGAACAAGAAAGTAAAGGCTCTGGCCCGTCGTTCTGCACTGGCTGCCAAAGCCCAGGCTAGCAATGTATCAGTGCTGGAAAGCTTCACATTCGATGCGCCACGCACGAAAGATTATGTAGCCTTCCTGAACGCGTTGCAACTGACTGGCAAAAAGACCCTGCTGATTCTGCCCGACGTAGATATCAACATCGTTAAGTCGAGCCGTAACGTACAGAAAACTCGTGTGACCACTGCTTCGCAGGTGAACACGTATGATCTGATGAATGCTGACCAATTGCTGATCAGCACAGAGGCCCTGGAGAAACTGCAAACCATCTTAGCGAACTAAATCATGGACGTGCTGAAAAGACCGATCGTAACCGAGAAGATGGCTGTGCTGAACAAGCTAGGTCAATATGCCTTCGCGGTAGATCCCAAAGCCAATAAAATCGAGATTGCCAGAGCTGTAGAACAACTGTATGGTGTAAACGTGACGAGCGTAAACACGATGCGGAAACTGGGCAAAAAGCGCTCGAAAAACATTAACGGACGGGTTGTTACAGGTCGTACTCCCCTCGTTAAGAAAGCCATCGTGACCGTCGCTGAAGGCGAAGTGATCGACATTTACGGAGATTTATAGCCTGACCCCATAGGCTGACAAACCGAACCATTATCATGGGCGTAAGAAAACTAAGACCAATCACCCCCAGCATGCGTGGTCGCGTGGCTCCTGATTTTAAGGAGTTAACTACCAGCAAGCCCGAAAAGAGCCTGTTAGAGCCCCTGAAAAAATCAGGTGGTCGTAACGACACAGGCCGTCGGACGATGCGCTATATTGGCGGAGGCCACAAGCGTATGTACCGAATTATCGACTTCAAACGCGATAAATTTGACATGCCTGCTACCGTTATTTCGGTAGAGTATGATCCAAACCGTTCAGCCCGTATCTCACTGGTACAGTACGAAGACGGTGAGAAACGCTACATCATTTCTCCGCAAGGGATTCAGGTGGGCCAGATCATTCAGTCAGGCGAAGGTGCATCACCCGACGTGGGCAATGCATTACCTCTGTTGAAGATGCCAATTGGTACCATCGTTCACAACATCGAATTGCAGCCAGGTCGCGGCGGTTCAATGGCGCGCTCAGCAGGTACGTATGCACAGCTTGTTGCTCGTGAAGAGCGTTATGCTGTACTGCGTTTGCCTTCTGGTGAAACCCGCCGTGTGTTGAACGTATGTTTAGCTACGGTTGGTACGGTGTCAAACGCCGATCACATGAACGTTACGATGGGTAAAGCCGGTCGTGTGCGTTGGTTAGGTCGCCGTCCACGGGTACGTGGTGTTGCTATGAACCCAGTCGATCACCCAATGGGTGGTGGTGAGGGTCGTGCATCAGGTGGTCACCCCCGCTCTCGGAACGGTCAATTTGCTAAAGGTCAGAAGACCCGGAGCAAGAAGAACCCGTCTAATAAATTGATTATCAGCCGTCGTAAAAAGTAAGCAGTAAATGGCACGTTCCTTAAAGAAAGGCCCCTACATCGACTACCGCCTCGACAAGAAGGTGGAAGCGCTGAACGATACGGGCAAAAAATCGGTGGTCAAGACCTGGTCTCGCCGGTCAATGATCTCACCTGATTTTGTAGGTCACACCTTTGCTGTGCACAACGGCAACAAGTTCATTCCGGTCTATGTAACGGAGAACATGGTGGGTCACAAACTAGGTGAATTCTCTCCTACCCGCAATTTCCGTGGTCACACGGCGAAGAAAGACAAAGGCAAACGGTAAAATCAGTGAAAGGTTAAAAGTTAAGAATTAAGAGTTGGTGTCTAGGCAGATAACTCTTCACTATTAACTTTTCACTATTAACTCCTTAGAAATGGAAGCAATAGCTAAGCTTAAAAATGTACCCACTTCACCTCGCAAAATGCGGTTGATCGTCGATTTGATTCGCGGTCAGCGTGTGAGCCGGGCGTTGGGTATCCTGCGGTTTCAGCCGCAAGCCGCTGCCGTTACACTGCAAAAAGTCCTTCTTTCGGCAGTAGCCAACTGGCAAGTAAAATACGAAGGTGAGCGCATCGAAGATGCCGACCTGTACATCAAAACGATTTTCGTTGATGGTGGCACGATGTTAAAGCGTCTGCGCCCAGCGCCACAAGGCCGTGGTCACCGGATCCGCAAACGGTCGAACCACATTACGTTGGTGATCGATAGCGCGGCTCCCGCTCTGCCGACCATCGAAACGGCACCCGAAACATCTGAAAACGCGTAACTCGAATGGGACAGAAAATTAATCCAGTAGGTTTCCGGCTCGGCATCGTCAAAGGATGGGATTCGAGTTGGTACGGCGGCAAAGAGTTCGCAGATAAACTTGTTGAAGACCAGAAAATCCGTAAATACATCTCAGCACGTATTCCGAAAGGAGCCATTGCCCGGGTTGTTATTGAGCGGACGCTTAAGCGTATTACCCTAACGATTCACACGGCACGTCCGGGTATCGTCATTGGTAAAGGCGGCGGTGAAGTTGACAAGATCAAAGAAGAGCTGAAAAAGATCACGGGCAAAGATGTTCAGATCAATATCTTCGAGATCAAACGTCCTGAAATTGACGCTAAACTGATTGGTGAAGCGATTGCTCAGCAATTGGAAGCCCGGATTTCATTCCGTCGCGCCATGAAGCAGGCTATCAACTCGGCTATCCGTGTAGGTGCTCAAGGTATTAAAGTAAAAGTATCGGGCCGCTTAGGCGGTGCTGAGATTGCCCGTTCAGAGCAATATAAAGAAGGTCGTGTGCCTCTGCACACTATGCGTGCCGACATCGATTATGCCTTGTCTGAAGCTCAGACAGTGTATGGTAAAATCGGTATCAAAGTATGGGTCTTCAAAGGTGAGCTGTACGGTAAGCGTGATTTGTCACCTGCTGCACTGATGTCACAGGCTTCAGCCGGCGACCGTGCTGGTGGAAGTAATGACCGTGGCGACCGTGGTGGCCGTGGTCGGGGCGATGAGCGTGGCGGTGATCGTGGTGGCCGTGGTCGTAATGATCGTGGCGGCAACAGCAATGATCGCGGAGGCAATAATCGTGGTGGCGGAGCCCCTGGCGGCGCTAATCGTGGCGGTGGCGGCGCAGGTCGTCCCGGCGGTGGTGGCGGCGGTGGTCGTCGATAGACATCAGTGAACCGTGGGTGACCCACAGCGTACACGTACCTGAATAAGCCCACGATTCCTTAACTCACTATAACAGCAATGTTACAGCCAAGAAGAACCAAGTTTCGCAAAATGCACAAAGGTCGTATCAAAGGACTCGCTACACGCGGGTTCGAGATTTCCTTCGGTACATTTGGCATTAAATCACTCGAACCAGGTCGTATTACGGCTCGGCAAATCGAAGCAGCTCGTATCTCTGTGACACGGGCTATGAAACGGGAAGGTCAAGTCTGGATTCGTATTTTTCCTGACAAGCCTATCACGAAGAAACCCGCCGAAGTACGGATGGGTAAAGGTAAAGGTGCCCCTGAATATTGGGTAGCCGTTGTGAAGCCCGGAACGATTATGTTCGAGACTACCGGTGTTCCACTCGCTACTGCCCAGGAAGCACTGCGGTTAGCCGCTCAGAAACTACCTGTACGTACGAAATTCGTTGTTCGTCGGGATTATATCGAAGAAGAGGCATAAGCCACAGGAGATCAGAGAGCCATGAAAAAGCAAGAAATCAAAGCCCTGTCGGTCGATCAGTTAGTTGAGCAGATCAGTGCCGAAAAATCGCAATTACAGAAGCTAACCTTCGCTCATGCGGTGTCTCCTATCGAGAACCCAATGCGCATTCGGGAAAGCCGCAAGCTAATTGCCCGGTTATACACGGAGTTGACCCAGAAGGAAAATCAGGCATAACCCGTTAGCTACGTATCGCAATGGAATCACAACAAGAGCAAACTCAGCCGCAGGTCGCAGCATCTGCGCCAGCCGCAGCAGCATCGGTTGAACGGAGTGCCCGGAAAGAACGCGTTGGTAAGGTCACCAGCAATAAAATGATGAAGACCATTACCGTTGCCGTTGACCGGAAAGAGAAGCACACCAAGTATGGTAAATTTATGACCAGCACCACCAAGTTCACGGCACACGACGAGAACAATGAGTGCGGTATCGGCGACACGGTTCGGATCATGGAGACCCGCCCGTTGAGCAAGAACAAGCGTTGGCGTTTAGTTGAAATCATCGAGAAAGCGAAGTAAGCAGCCATGGTACAGCAGGAATCAAGATTAGGTGTTGCAGATAACAGTGGTGCGAAAGAAGTACTCGTTATCCGCGTACTGGGCGGTACAGGCAAGCGCTACGCTTCGTTGGGCGATAAGATCGTAGTTACGGTCAAAGCCGCTATCCCGTCTAGCAATATGAAGAAAGGCACGGTGTCTAAAGCCGTTGTCGTTCGGACTAGGAAAGAGGTACGTCGTAAAGATGGTTCATACATTCGCTTCGAAGACAATGCAGCGGTATTACTGAACAATAACGATGAGCCGCGTGGTACGCGCATCTTCGGGCCGGTTGCCCGTGAACTGCGCGAGAAGCAATTCATGAAAATCGTTTCGCTAGCCCCCGAGGTTATCTAAACTAAGGCATCAGGATGGAAAAGAAGAAAACAGTCGTTCCGCACAAGTTCCACATCAAAACCGGCGATACCGTATTGGTACTTTCTGGTAATAGCAAAGGACAACGGGGCGTCATCAAAGAAGTAATCCGGGAGAAAGACCGGGCGAAGGTGGAAGGCGTGGCAATGATCACGAAACACATCAAGCCAACGGCTCAAAATCCTCAGGGCGAACTGCGTAAAGAAGAAGGTACGATCCACATCAGCAATCTGATGGTCGTTGATCCTGCCACAGGTGAGCCGACCCGGACGGGCCGCCGCCTGAACGAGAAAGGGAAGTTGCAGCGTTTTTCTAAGAAGACGAACAACCTGCTTTAATCGGCTAATGTGTTCCAAAACACACTAAACGGACAAAGAAATGGCAAGCACGCCACGATTGAAAGATAAGTATGTAAACGAAGTGGCTGAACAACTCAAGCAGAAGTTTGAGTATAAGTCAGCCATGCAGGTGCCACGCCTGACCAAAATTGTTATCAACAAAGGCATTGGTGCCGCTGTTGCCGATAAGAAACTGGTCGATGTAGGCGTAGACGAATTGACAACGATCACTGGTCAGAAGGCTGTACCAACGCTGTCAAAGAAAGCCGTATCTAACTTTAAACTGCGGGAGAATATGCCCATTGGTGCGAAAGTTACGTTGCGCGGTGACAAAATGTACGAATTCCTGGACCGTCTGACTACGGTGGCTCTGCCCCGCGTTCGTGACTTCAAAGGAATTAGCGACAAAGGCTTTGATGGTCGTGGTAACTATACCTTCGGCGTTAAAGAACAGATTATCTTTCCAGAAATCAGCATCGACAAGGTGTCACGTATTTCAGGAATGGACATCACCTTTGTGACAACGGCAGATACCGATGCGGAGAGCATCGAATTGCTGCGGGCTTTGGGTATGCCTTTCGCCAGCAACAAAAAATAAGTAAAACCAACCATGGCTAAAGAATCACTCAAAGCAAGAGAGCGCAAGCGGCAAGGTTTAGTCGCTAAATATGCGACAAAACGGGCTGCGCTTAAAGCGGCTGGCGACTACGTTGGCTTAGACAAACTGCCACGGAATGCCTCACCGGTTCGTCTTCACAACCGTTGCAAATTGACTGGCCGTCCTCGTGGCTACATGCGCAAATTTGGTATTTCGCGTGTAACCTTCCGCGAGATGGCAAGCGCCGGTAAGATTCCGGGTGTAACGAAGTCAAGCTGGTAAGGTTTTATTTCTCAAACAGTTTCCGTACTTTTGCAAGCCTTTTTCAGATACAGGCAAGCAAGTAACTCCTTGCAGAAATGAATACAGATCCGATAGCAGATTTTTTGACCCGTGTCAGAAACGCCATCCGTGCCAAGCACCGTGTGGTGGAAATACCTGCATCAAATATTAAAAAAGAAATCACGAAAGTGCTCTTCGAAAAAGGCTTCATCCAGAACTACAAGTTCGATGAAACTGGTCCTCAGGGTACAATCAAGATTGCCTTGAAATACAACCCGACTACAAAACAGTCAGCTATTGTTGATTTGCAGCGGGTTAGCCGTCCGGGTCTTCGTCAATACACAGGTGCAGCAACGTTGCCCCGTATTTTGAACGGACTGGGTGTCGCCATTGTGTCGACGTCAAAAGGCGTCATGACGGACAAAGAAGCCCGGACGCTGAATATAGGCGGCGAGGTGTTGTGTTACGTTTATTAATACCAAAGAAACACTATGTCACGCGTAGGGAATAAACAAATTGAACTGCCTGCAGCCGTTACTGTCTCCGTAGATGCTGAGAACGTAGTAACGGTGAAAGGCCCTAAAGGCAGCCTGTCACAGGCTATCGACCGTGATATTTCGGTATCAATGGAAGATGGCATTGTAAAGGTAACGCGCCCAACTGAGCAAAAGCGGCATAAGGCCCTTCACGGTCTTTACCGTGCGCTGGTGAACAATATGGTGGTGGGTGTAAGCACTGGCTTCAAAATTGATCTGGAAATTATTGGTGTAGGTTACAAAGCCTCGGTTGCCAATAATATTCTGGAATTGAATCTGGGCTATTCACACAATATTTTCCTGGCGATTCCGGCTGAGATCAAAGCAACTGCCATCACTGAGAAAGGCCAGAACCCAAAGGTTATCCTGGAAGGGACTGACAAGCAGTTGATTGGCGATGTAGCTGCCAAAATTCGCTCACTCCGTAAGGTTGAGCCATACAAAGGAAAAGGTATCCGCTTCGTGGGTGAAGTGGTTCGCCGGAAAGCTGGTAAGTCAGCAAGTAAGAAGTAATAAGCGCCCATTTGGTCGGTATCAAATAAAATGGCAGCAACGAAACAATCAAGACGGCAACGGATCAAGTTTGGTATCCGGTCGAAAGTATCCGGGTCGCCTTCACGCCCCCGTTTATCTGTATTTCGCTCTAATAAAGCGATCTACGCACAAATCATTGATGATGAAGCAGGAAAGACACTCGTGTCAGCTTCTTCAATGGAATTGAAGACCGAAGTGAGCGGTTTCACAGTTGAAACTGCGAAAATGGTCGGTCAGCGGTTAGCCGAAAAGGCCGCCGCCCAGAATGTACAGTCGGTGGTTTTTGACCGTAACGGCTATTTGTATCACGGCAAGGTGAAAGCCCTGGCTGACGGTGCCCGTGAGGGTGGCCTCAATTTCTAAGAGAATGGTATCGAACGTAAAACCGTCAAAAGTAAACGAGGCTGACCTGAAAGAGCGCGTAGTAGCGATCAATCGGGTAGCCAAAGTAGTAAAAGGTGGTCGTCGCTTCAGTTTTGCGGCCATCGTAGTTGTTGGTGATGGCAACGGCGTAGTAGGTTATGGCCTGGGTAAGGCGAACGAAGTAACAGACGCTATTACCAAAGGTGTTGAAGATGCCAAGAAAAACCTGTTCCAGGTTCCTTTGCTGAAGCGCACTGTACCCCACGAAATGGAAGGTCGTTTCGGCGGCGGTTTCGTGTTGGTTAAACCAGCTGCTCCGGGTACAGGTGTTATCGCAGGCGGTGCCATGCGTGCTGTATTGGAAAGCGCCGGTATCCATGACGTACTGGCAAAATCGAAAGGCTCATCTAACCCGCACAACGTAGTAAAAGCTACCATTGATGCGCTTATCAAGATGCGTCTGCCTCACCAGGTTGCCTTCCAGCGTCAGGTGTCACTGAAGAAAGTATTCAACGGTTAATCGAGACGAAATATGGCACAGGTACGTATTACTCAGGTGCGCAGCACCATCAAACGTCCTAAAACTCAGAAACTGGCGATCCAGTCATTGGGTTTGGGCAAAATTAACCGGAGCATTGTACTGGAGTATAACCCATCTATCGCTGGTGTTATTCGTAAGGTCGAACATCTGGTTAAGATCGAAGAAATTTAAATCAAACTGACAATGAATCTAAGTCATATCAAGCCGGCAAAAGGGTCAGTTAAGCAGCGCAAGCGAGTCGGTCGCGGTCAAGGTTCCGGAATGGGCGGAACATCGACCCGTGGCCACAAAGGTGCTCAATCACGCTCTGGCTACAGCCGTAAGCTAAACTTTGAAGGTGGTCAAATGCCCCTTCAGCGTCGCTTACCTAAATTTGGTTTTACTAACCCAACTCGGGTAGAGTACAAACCAATCAACCTGGATACGTTACAGGAATTGGCCACAACTGCCAATGTTACAACCATCGATTTCGCTGTACTGCGAGAACATGGTTTAGCTGGCAAAAATGACCTCATCAAGGTATTGAGCCGTGGTGAAGTTACGTCAGCCCTGGAAGTATCAGCCCACGGCTTCTCCTCATCAGCCAAAGAGGCTATTGAGAAAGCAGGAGGGAAAGTAACCGTTATCGAACGGATTGCTAGGAAAGAGTCTGCGATTTAACCACCGGAAGCCGCGTACGACTTGTATGAACCGTTTCATAGAGACTATCAAGAATATCTTTTCAATTGAGGAGTTGAGGACACGTATCCTCAACACTCTTTTGTTTATAACGGTCTTCCGACTGGGTACGCAAATTGTGCTCCCCGGTGTCGATCCAGCCCGTTTAAATGTGCGTACCGACGGGCTCCTTGGCCTGCTTGATACGTTCCTGGGTGGTGCCTTCAGCAAGGCGTCCATCTTTGCGTTGGGTATCATGCCTTACATATCGGCGTCAATTGCCATTCAGCTTTTGACACTGGCACTCCCTTACTTCCAGAAAATGCAGAAGGAAGGAGAGTCGGGCCGTAAGAAGCTGAACCAAATTACGCGGGTACTGACAATCTTTGTTACAGCCATTCAGGCCGTTACGTACATCCGTACAACGATCCCTGCTGATGCGCTGTTCATTGATCGGACACTGTTTACGGTTGCTGCTGTATTTATCTTAACTGCCGGTACCATCTTCTGTATGTGGCTGGGCGAGCGGATAACTGACAAAGGAATCGGTAATGGTATCTCGATGATCATCATGATCGGTATTGTATCAAGGCTGCCAGGTGCTATTTACGGCGAGGCTCTTTCACGGGGAACATCGCAGATCTTCATCTTCTTTATCGAGATGGTTGGTTTGTACTTCGTGATTATGGGTGCTGTATTGCTCACGCAAGCAGTACGTCGTATACCGATTCAATATGCTAAGCAAGTTGTTGGCAACAAAGTGGTAGGTGGTCAACGCCAATACTTGCCATTGAAATTGAATGCTGCCGGCGTTATGCCGATCATCTTTGCTCAGGCATTGATGTTCGTACCCGGCTTTGCCTTTGGTTTAGGTGCTGAAAAAAGTGAGACGATGGCGTCGCTGTATAATACGTTTCAAGACTACACGTCATGGCAGTACAACCTGTTGTTTGCTTTGTTAATTATAGTCTTTACGTTCTTTTATACGGCCATCTCGGTTAACCCTGTTCAGATCTCTGACGACATGAAGCGCAGTGGTGGCTTCATTCCGGGAGTTAAACCGGGCCTGTCTACCTCAGAGTATATCGGAACGGTACTTGACCATATTACCTTGCCGGGTGCTGTTATGCTGGCTATCGTTGCTATTCTGCCTTCGTTAGCCAGTCAGCTGGGCATGACTTCGAGTTTCGCTTCTTTCTTTGGTGGAACTTCGCTGTTGATTATGGTTGGCGTGGTACTAGATACATTGCAACAGATTGAAAGTTATCTGTTAATGCGTCGTTACGAAGGTTTGATGAAGTCTGGCCGAGTTAAGGGCCGTACAGAAGGCATACCAGCATAATAACGTATGATTACATTACGCAGCGACGAAGAAATTGAGATCATTCGTGAGAATGGTCAGGTACTCGGTAAAACACATGCCGAAGTCGCTAAGCTGATTCGTCCGGGGATTACGACTAAGGAACTTGACATTGTTGCACAGACGTTCATAAAGGATAATGGCGGTATACCCTCGTTTCTTGGTTTCAACAATGGTACCGCTACTCGTTTTCCGGGTGCTTTATGTATTTCGGTAAATGATGTTGTTGTACATGGTTTTCCGACCAGCTACGAATTAAAGGAAGGCGACATAATATCAGTAGATTGTGGCGTTTTCCGGAACGGTTATCACGCCGACAGTGCGTATACGTACCCGGTAGGAGAAGTTGCTCTTGGTGTTCGAAAACTGCTGATGCGTACTAAGGAATCCTTATACGTTGGCACGGCCAAAGCAGTTGATGGTAATCGGATTGGCGACATTGGCTATGCTATTCAGTCGTATACGGAGCATTTCGGATATACGGTAGTACGTGAGTTGGTTGGTCATGGTGTTGGTCAATCATTACATGAGGAGCCACAAGTGCCCAATTATGGCAAGCGTGGTCAGGGTGTGAAGCTGAAAGAAGGAATGGTGCTTGCTATTGAGCCCATGATCAATTTCGGCAAAAAAGGTGTGGTACAGGAGCGCGATGGCTGGACAATTCGGACAAGTGATCGCAAACCCTCAGCACATTTTGAGCATACCGTGGCAGTTCGTAAAGGGAAGGTCGATATTCTGACTACATTCGATTATATCGAAGCAGTGACGGCTGGAACCAGTATGGAAATCGAGTTGAGTGCCGCAGCAGTGGCTTAACGTCTATATGGCAAAACAGAATTCGATTGAGCAAGACGGTGTGATTCTAGAGGCATTGTCTAATGCGATGTTTCGGGTAGAACTCGCCAACAAGCATGAAGTGATTGCACACATCTCAGGAAAGATGCGGATGAACTACATCAAAATTCTGCCTGGTGACCGTGTGAAGTTGGAGATGTCGCCTTATGATTTGAGTAAGGCGCGAATTGTGTACCGTTACAAGTAAACAGGCAAGCAACCATGAAGGTTAAAGCGTCAATTAAAAAGCGCAGTGTAGACTGCATCGTGATCCGGCGGAAAGGGAAACTGTACGTGATCAACAAGAAGAATCCCCGTTACAAACAAAGACAAGGTTAAGCACTATGGCACGTATTGCAGGTGTTGACATCCCCGATAAGAAGCGCGGCGCTATTTCGCTGACGTACATCTATGGTATCGGTCGGAGCGCAGCAAAAACGATTCTGGCAAAAGCTGGTATCGATGAAAACAAAAAAGTTGGTGAGTGGAATGACGAAGAGTCTACGGCTGTTCGTAACGCTATCAGCGAAGAGTTTAAAGTAGAAGGTGCACTGAAATCAGAAGTGCAGCTTAGCATTAAACGGTTGATGGACATTGGTTGCTACCGTGGTCTGCGTCACCGGAAAGGTCTGCCAGTTCGTGGTCAAAAAACCAAGAACAACTCACGGACTCGGAAAGGGAAGCGTAAGACGGTTGCCAACAAGAAGAAAGCAACGAAATAAGTAAATGGTCATTAGTTGAAACGTCATTCATAGTCATTAGCTAGTCAGTTATCGTTCAATAAAGTGCGTTCGACAAATGGCTATTAATGACAAGAAATGACCAACTTCAAAGTAATGACGATTATCTAAGCAAATGGCACAAGCAAAACGTAAAGACAAAGCTAAAAAGCGGGTCGTCGTAGTTGAGTCAGTAGGTCAGGTACACATCCGGGCTACGTTCAACAACATCATCATTTCGATTACGAACATGAACGGTCAGGTTATCTCATGGGCATCTGCCGGTAAGATGGGCTTCCGTGGTTCGAAAAAGAATACCCCCTATGCAGCTCAAACAGCTGCACAGAACTGCGCACAGGTTGCCCATGAATTGGGTATGCGGAAGGCAGAAGTGTTCGTAAAAGGCCCGGGTGCCGGACGTGAGTCAGCCATCCGTACTGTACAGAACACGGGAATCGAAGTGACTACAATCCGTGATATTACCCCGCTGCCCCATAATGGTTGCCGCCCTCCGAAACGTCGGCGCGTATAGTATTGGGTAAAGTTGATTGCAATCATTTGGCATAGTACTAAATTATAGTCAGGTTATTGCCGCAGCAATGAATACGGTTGGGCGACATTCAGTTGTGTCTGATCTCTTTTTCACATTATTCATTTCTTATAATGGCACGTTATATTGGCCCAAAAGGCAAAATTGCCCGTAAGTTTGGTGAGGCTATCATTGGCCCCGTCAAAGCTTTACAAAAGAAAAACTATGCGCCCGGCATGCACGGACGCGGTCGGAAGCGTAAGACCTCAGAATATGCTGAGCAGCTTCAGGCAAAACAGAAAGTGAAGTACATCTATGGTGTGCTGGAGCGTCAGTTCCGTGGATTATTCCACCGCGCCGCTGTTAAAGAAGGCATCACTGGCGAAAACCTGCTGAAGCTTTGTGAAGCCCGTCTTGATAACACTGTTTATCGCATGGGTATCGCTTCAACTCGTCGGGCTGCCCGTCAGTTGGTTTCTCACAAACATATCACTGTTGATGGAGAAGTAGTGAACATTGCTTCATACTCTCTGAAACCTGGTCAGATCATCGCAGTTCGCGAGAAATCGAAGTCGCTTGAAGCTATCACGACTAGCTTGTCTGCTCGTAATGCAAAGCGGTTCAACTGGCTGGAGTGGGATCAACAGCAATTAGCTGGTACGTTTATCAGCTATCCTGAACGTGATCAAATTCCTGAGAACGTCAACGAGCAATTGATCGTTGAATTGTACTCTAAGTAATAAATGAGTATAGTTGGCCGAAGCGGTTGGTAGTGTTTATCTGCGAACCACTTCGGCCAACTGTAGTCTTAATTTTAGGCTGTTAACCACGAAAAGGTATGTCTATATTAGCTTTCCAAATGCCCGATAAAGTCGTAATGGAAAAAGCCGACGACTTTCACGGTGTATTTGAGTTTAAGCCTCTCGAAAAGGGTTATGGCGTTACAATTGGAAACGCTTTACGCCGCATACTGTTGTCGTCACTGGAAGGTTACGCCATCACTAGCGTCAAGTTTCCAGGCGTACTCCATGAATTCTCTTCGATTGAGGGAGTTGTTGAAGATGTAACTGAAATTATCCTGAACCTGAAAATGGTTCGGTTTAAGAAGGTTAATGATATGGTCGACAACAAGATCACGGTCAACATCAAAGGTCAGTCGATGCTGAAAGCTGGTGATATCAGCAAGGCAACGGCATCATTTGAAGTGTTGAACCCAGATCTGGTTATCTGCAACATCGACAATACACGCGACCTGGAGATGGAAATCTTCGTAGAAAAAGGTCGTGGTTACGTACCTGCCGATGAGCCGCGTGCCAACGAATTGCCATTCGGTCATATCCCTATCGACTCGGTCTACACCCCGGTGAAGAACGTTAAATTCGGTGTTGAGAACACGCGGGTAGAGCAAAAAACGGATTATGAAAAGCTGGTTCTCGATATCGAGACCGACGGTTCAATTCATCCGGAAGAAGCGCTGAAAGGTGCCGCTCATATCCTGATTCAGCACTTCATGCTGTTCTCGGATCAAACAATGACGTTTGATACGGTGAAGCCTGAAGAAGACAATGTCGTTGACGAAGAGATGCTGCATATGCGCAAGCTGCTCAAAACGTCACTGGCTGATCTTGATCTGTCTGTACGTGCTTACAATTGCCTCAAGTCTGCTGAAGTGCGGACGTTGGGCGATCTTGTACGTCTGGAAATTTCAGATATGATGAAGTTCCGCAACTTTGGTAAAAAGTCGCTGACTGAATTAGAGCAATTGGTTGCCGACAAAGGTCTTACCTTCGGTATGGACGTTGTGAAATATCGGTTAGACGAAGAATAAGCTCAGTTTGACGTTTACCGTTTGAAGTCTGACGTTTGTCACTTCGAACGTCGGACGACAAACGACAAACTACTACAATGAGACACGGTAAAAAAGATAATCACCTCAGCCGGACCCATTCGCACCGCGACGCAATGCTGTCGAATATGGCCGTTTCGCTGATTATGCACAAGCGAATTGAGACAACGGTTGCGAAGGCGAAAGAACTTCGTAAATACGTTGAGCCGATTCTGACGCGTGCCAAAGAAGATAACAATCAAAATCGTAAGGTTGTCTTCCAGTCACTGAACCACAAAGAGGGCATGAAGGAGTTGTTCGGCGTAGTGTCGGACAAGATCGCTTCTCGGCCTGGCGGATACACCCGCATCATCAAACTGGGCAACCGGAAAGGTGACGCAGCTGAGACCTGCCTGATCGAACTGGTTGACTTTAACGAAACACTGCTGGCCGCTGCTGCTGAGCAGGCTGCAACCAAAACTCGTCGTAGCCGTCGGGGTGGTTCAGGCCGTGGCGCTGCTGGTGCAACTGACGTTGTTCCTGTAGCTGTTGCTGCTGACGAAACGCCCTCAGCCGAAGTGGTTGAGGAAACGCCAGCCGCAGTTGTAGAAGAAGCTCCTGTTGCTGCTGCTCAAGAAGCGCCTGTAGTTGAAGCCACATCTACCGATGAGGCTCCTGCTGCTGAAGAAGCAAAAGATGACGAAACAAAGCCCGCCGCTGAATAGTGAAAAGCCACTCGTCATAAAGAAATGGGGTTAGCCGGTTATCGGTTAACCCTTTTTTTTAACCAAAAACATCAATTATACCCTAATGACACGCCCTCAACAACCCGAAGCGTTACTGGTTTTGCAGGATGGCACTGTATTCAAAGGTTTTGCCCTCGGCAAAATGGGTACAGCTGGCGGTGAGATATGTTTCAATACTGGTATGACCGGGTACCAGGAAATCTATACCGATCCGTCATACTTTGGTCAAGTGATTGTGAACACTACGTCACACATTGGCAATTACGGCATTCAACTGGGCGTCGAAGAAGAATCCGCTGGGGTGAAAATTCGGGGCATGATCTGTAACTTCTTTTCGCCGACCTACTCGCGTCATCTGGCCGACGGGTCGTTGCAACAGTACTTCGAGAAGGCCAATATCGTTGGTATTCACGGAATCGATACCCGTCAGCTCGTGCGTCATATTAGGGACAAGGGAGTAATGAACTGCATTATTTCCTCGGTTATCCTTGATGCTGATGTGTTACGTGCCGAATTGGCTAACGTACCTGATATGGCTGGTCTTGAGCTGTCTTCAGAAGTGAGTACACAGGCAACATATGAGTTAGGTCTGGAGGACTCGCGTTTCCGGGTAGCCGTGCTCGATCTCGGTGTTAAGAAGAGTATTGTGCAAAATCTGGCCGATCGGGGAGCATATTGTCGGGTTTTCCCTGCGAAAACGTCGTTTGCTGAGTTGCAGGCTTTCAACCCGGATGGCTTCTTTATCTCAAACGGACCTGGCGATCCGGCAGCTATGTCATATGCGGTAGACACAGTTAAACAAGCCCTAGAGACCGAAAAGCCTTTGTTTGGTATTTGTCTGGGTCACCAGATTTTGTCGCTTGCCAGCGGAATCGGAACTTACAAAATGCATAACGGTCACCGAGGCCTGAATCATCCTGTCAAGAACCTGATCACGGGTCTGTGTGAGGTTACCTCGCAAAACCATGGTTTCGCCGTAGTTGCTGATGAGGTAATGGACCACGCCAATGTAGAGGTGACGCATATCAACCTGAACGATAAGACGATCGAAGGTATTCGCCGGAAAGACAAACCTGCATTCTCTGTACAATATCATCCCGAGGCCTCACCAGGACCGCATGACTCGCGCTACCTGTTCGACGATTTCGTGAAGTTGATGCAGTAGTGCACAATCTGTAAACTCCTCTTTTTTCGCAAAGCCGACGCCTCAACGGCGTCGGCTTTTTCGTTAGTAAGTCCTATGTCATCCACTATCAAACGGTTTCTCCTGGTTGGGCTGGGCCTGGTGCTTTTAAACGCACTGTCCGCTTTTATCTACACCCGCGTTGACCTCACCGAAGACCAACGGTACACGCTATCGGGCGGCACGCGGCAATTGTTGGGTACGTTGCCCGCTCGGGTGCATGTCGATGTTTTTCTGACGGGTAACCTGCCACCGGGTTTTAAGCGGTTAGAAACAGCGGTCCGTGAAACATTAGATGAGTTTGAAGCGGAGGCAGGAAGCAGCATCAGTTTCCGGTTCATTGATCCAATTTCAGGTACGTCGGAGGCACAGATTCAGCTACTGGATCGGTTGGCAAAGCTGGGCCTTCAGCCTACAAACCTGTTCGCTAATCAGGGTGGCACGCGCACCGAGCAACTCATTGTACCGGGAGCTGTTATTAGCTACGAAAGCAAAGAAGCGGGCGTGCTCCTGCTAAAGGGAAATAAAGCCGCAACACCTACCGAGCAACTTAATCAATCGTATGAGGGCGTAGAATACCAATTAGCGGCCGCTATTCGCCGACTAACGCAGCCGGAAGGTAGTCGGCGGCGCGTTGGCCTCGTCTTTGGGCATACACAGGTTCCACCAGAGCGTTTTTCCGATTTGTTAGCTTCCATTCAGGAGCAGTATGATCTCTTCTTTGTCGATCTCAAAAAGCCCGGCCCTGTTGAGGGGGTTGATGCGTTGCTTGTTTTAAAGCCCGATCAGCCGTTTGCGGAAAGCGAAGTGTTTAAAATCGATCAGTACATCGTGAAAGGGGGGAAGGCGCTGTTCTTCGTAGATGGTCAGCGCGTAGATAGTGTTAGTGCCCAGGGTTCCTACGCGCAACCTATGCCACTTGGCTTAGATGATGTATTCTTCAACTGGGGCGCGCGCATTAACCGAAATGTGGTGAAAGATCTGGCATGTGGCGTGATTCCGCTGAATGTGGGTACGTTAGGTGATAAACCCAATGTACAACTGGTACCGTGGCGATTCTATCCGGTGCTGAATTCTTTCGGCGATAACCCCATCACCCGAAACCTGGACGCTGTTTCCAGTCGCTTTCTAAGCACGATCGATACGGTACGCACAAGAGGCATTCAAAAAACAGTGTTACTGAAAACGTCGCCGTATACGAGCATCTTGAATTTGCCAGCGCTGATCTCCTATAACGAAGCACGCCAACAACCAGATCCTGCCACGTATACGGGAGGTGTTAAATCAGTAGGGGTTTTGCTCGAAGGATCATTTACGTCTCTGTTTGGCAACCAGTTGTTGCCCGATTCGCTGGCGCAGGGCTTTAAGGCGAAAGGAGAGCCGGGTAAAGTGTTGATTTGCGCTGATGGGGATCTGGTAGTGAACGATGTCGACTATAAACGCAAAGCGCCGTTGCCGCTTGGATATGATCGGTTCTCTCAGAAACAGTTTGCTAATAAAGAATTTACCCTGAACGCCATCGACTATATGATTGATCCGGAAGGGCTGATCAGAGCACGTACCCGAGAAGTACCTTTGCGGCCGCTTGACACGGTAAAGCTTAGTCAGGAACGTGCTTGGTGGCAAGCTATTAACGTGTTGGTTCCGTTGGGGTTACTGGCTATCGGTGGATTGGTGTGGCAGGTAATTCGCCGCCGTCGATACGCCAGATAGTACATATGTTAACCGGGAATAAAACATAAATCGAGGCTAAGAAAAGGGCACTTTTTTTGCTACTTTTGTTCAAATACACAAGAACATACTGACGCCTCCAGCGCATGAAATTCATCGTCTCCTCGTCCGTTCTGCTCAAGAACCTGATGAACATCAATGGGGTGGTTGCGACCAACCCAATCGTACCGATTCTCGAAAATTTTCTGTTTCGTATTGAAGACGGTACGCTAACCGTAACGGCGTCGGATCTGCAAACAACCATGACCACGCAAATTCCCGTGGATGCGTCGGAAAGTGGTGCTATCGCGATTCCGGCCAAGCTATTACTCGATACACTGCGGAGCCTGCCTGAGCAACCTATCACGGTTAATATCAATACAGATACATTTGGTACCGAAATTCTGACGGATAACGGCCGGTTTAAACTGTCAGGCGAAAACCCAATTGATTTTCCCAAGATTCCTGCTGTCAACAAGAATCAGTCAGTCGAGCTATCATCAGATGCGTTGCTGAGTGCTGTGAATAACACCGCTTTTGCCACGAGTACAGACGATCTGCGCCCGGCCATGACGGGTGTTTATCTTCAGTTGAACAGCGACAATGCTACCTTTGTGGCTACCGACGGACATCGGCTTATCCGGTACCGTCGCACCGATATTCAGGCTTCGGCCAGCACATCGCTAATCATACCACGCAAAGCACTATCGCTGTTGAAAGCGTCGTTACCCGAAGGTGTTGATGTGAAGGTTGAATTAAGTCAGGCCAACGCCTCTTTCGTGTTCGGCTCAACGCAGTTGATTTGCCGCCTGATCGATGAGCGCTTTCCCGACTACGAAAACGCTATTCCAACCAACAACACAAATGTGATGACTATTGGCCGCGCTGATCTGCTGAACTCATTAAAGCGAATCATGATCTACGCGAATCGGACAACACATCAGATTCGCTTGTCGATGAAGGCCAATAGCCTGACCATTTCGGCCGAAGACCTCGATTATTCGAACGAAGCCAACGAGAAGTTGATGTGCGAGTATGAAGGCGATGATATGGAAATTGGTTTCAATGCTAAGTTGATGGCCGAGATGCTGAGTAATCTGAGCGCTAAGATGATTTCGCTTGAAATGTCGGCACCTAACCGGGCTGGCTTGATCATTCCTGCCGACAAGGAAGAAAACGAAGAGATTTTAATGCTGGTGATGCCAGTGATGTTAAATACCTACGCATAGCCTCCTCTACGTTCAAAGGCATAAAAAAAGGCCCTGGCAATATAGCCGGGGCTTTTTTTTTGAAAGTTGGTAATAGATTAAGTACACAACCCGGCTGAAACCAAGAGTAACTAGCTTGAGAGTTACTTAAAGAAAGAAGTCGAAAAAGAGAAAGGAAAGGATTTAGGAATAGGAAACTGTACGTGTGTAAAGATAAGCAGTAGGATAATAGGAAGATATTATTGCGCTTAAAAGGTTAGTGAAAAAAAATCCCGGATGAGGTCATCCGGGATTTTTGTACATCGACTGGTTAGTACATTAAGCAGCCGTTTCAACCAAAGCAGGGTAATCTGTGTAGCCTTTTTCGCCTGGTGTGTAAAATGTGTCGTAATCAGGTTGAGCCAGTTCTGCACCGTTCTCCATGCGCTCTACCAAATCTGGATTGGGAATAAACGGCCGACCGAATGCGATAAACTCAGCTTTGTCAGCGTTCAGCGTTTCTTCGGCGCGGGCGGCATCGTAGCCACCACTTAGAATCAACGTACCTGTAAACGTATCACGGATGGCGTCAACGATCTTCTTGTCAACGGCTGGGGCGCCCATCGCTTCATGATCGACCAGGTGGACATACGTGACAACGCCGTTCAGCTTCTCGACAATCTGTAGAGTAATGGCATCGTAATCGGGCGAGTAAGGCATATCGTTGAACACACCATACGGCGACAGGCGGATACCTGTTTTTTCGACACCAATAGCAGCTGAAATAGCAGTGGTTACCTCAATAGCAAATCGCGCGTAATTTTCAGTAGAGCCGCCATATTCATCGGTGCGCTGATTCGTTGTCGGCCGTGAGAACTGTTCAACCAGATAGCCATTGGCTCCGTGAACCTCAACCCCGTCGAATCCAGCAGCAATGGCGTTTTTGGCGGCGGCAACAAATTCCTGAATCGTTTTCTCGATATCGGCTTTCGTCATTTCACGGGGCGTTGGGTGATCCTGCATGCCCAACTCATCGGTGTAAATCTGACCGGCAGCGGCGATGGCCGAAGGAGCCAGAATTTCGGCACCTTTCTCCATGTTTGCTGAGTGGCTAACACGGCCGGTATGCATCAGTTGAGCGAATATTTTGCCGCCTTTTTCGTGAACGGCCGCAGTAATAGCCTGCCAGCCTTCTACCTGTGAGGGAGTGTATATGCCAGGTACGCGGGCGTAGCCGTTACCGTTTGCTGATGGAGCAATTCCTTCTGTGATGATCAAACCTGCTGAGGCACGCTGAGCATAGTATGTCGCCATAATTGGCGTAACATCATGACCGGCAGTGGCACGGTTACGTGTCATGGGGGCCATAACAACCCGGTTTTTCAGGGTGATGTTTCCTAACGTAGCAGGTGCAAATAATTTCGTAGACATGTTGAAGTTATTGTATGTACAAAGACAAGCAAACAACAACGGGCCACTTACTATTAGTTTGTATGTATTGACATTAAATTCAATTGAATGAAATTTATGTCTGATCCTCAGTTAGTTATCAGGAAATATAATCAGTTTCTCAACAGCCTGTATAGGCAGTAACGTACCCAAACGTACCTGATCTTCAACCTGCTTCAGTCGTTCAGACAGACCGGACTGATTAAAAAACTGCCGTTCGATTTGCTGACGCAGCAACGTTCGGAACCAGTCGAGGGCCTGCGTTTGCCGATGGCGAATACGTTCACCCGATTGGGTAAACAGCGTTTGGTGACGCTCGATCATGGTCCATACATCGGCGATGCCCGTGCTGTTAGTTGCTGAGCAGGTAACTACCGGCGGTTGCCAGCCTGTACCCGTCGGAGGAAAGAGGTGGAGCGCGTTTTGGTATTCGACACGCGCCCGATTGGCGGCATTAGCATTGTCACCATCGGCTTTAGTGATGGCCAGTGCGTCAGCCAGCTCCATAATACCGCGTTTCATGCCTTGCAGTTCATCGCCAGCACCTGCCAGCATCAAGAGCAGGAAGAAATCGACCATGCCATGAACCAGCGTTTCTGACTGCCCTACGCCCACCGTCTCGATCAGGATAACGTCGAAACCGGCGGCTTCGCAGAGAAGCATGGTCTCGCGGGTTCGGTGAGCCACGCCGCCTAGCGAATCACCAGCGGGCGAGGGGCGGATGTACGCACGAGGGTCCATGGAGAGGCTTTCCATACGGGTTTTGTCGCCCAAAATACTGCCGCCTGACCGCTGACTGGTTGGGTCAATAGCTAGAACGGCCAGTTGTTTGCCCAGCCCGGTCAGGTACGTTCCGAAGGTTTCGATGAAGGTGCTTTTGCCCACGCCCGGAACGCCTGTGATGCCTACACGTACCGACGTCTGCGGAACGTATGGCAACACACCTTCCATGACCTGCCGGGCCAGTAACTGATCGCTCGGCAACTGACTTTCCACCAGCGTAATGGCACGGCTCAGCACCAGCCGATCACCCGCCCGCAAGCCGTCGATGTAGTAAGATGGAAGCTGTCTAGGCCGCATTTTTTTGTTTGTGGTTTGTTGTGAGTGGTTTGTGGTTGCGCTGCTAATTAACCGTTTTTTTTCTCAGCAGCGCAACCACAAACCACTCACAACAAACCACAAACTCATTTTAAATCGTCTGGCGTGGTGATTTTGATGTTTTCGTAGTCGCCTTCAATGAGGGATATGGGGTAACCGGCAAATTCTAGTACACTGGCGCAGTCAGTGAAGTAGGGTTGCTCGGGACCAGCAAATGCCTTTCTGAACCAATCTAGTCGAAACGTTTGCGGCGTTTGGATGAGGCGTACCTGACCTCGGTCGATGGCCTTGTTACTACCGTCGCTGTTGATAAGCCGTACGGAATCTTTGACAGGAACGCAGGTAACGGCACTTCCTTTATGTGAGGCTGTGGCGAAGCCTTCGGCGATAGTTGCCGGCGTTACATAAGGGCGAACGCCATCATGCACGGCAACCAACCCCTGCGCATCGGCGTGTGTCGGAATGCTGTTCAGTCCATTGCGGACTGATTGAAAACGCGTGGCTCCGCCGATAATTGTGGTGACGTTGGTGGGGTAAAATTGATGGGTATCGCAGAGCGATTGCCAGATGGCCAGATCACGTTCGGGCAAAACAAGTCGGATCGGCATCTCGGGCGAATAAGCCAGGAACTGCTCGATTGTATGTTGCAGAATGGGTTTGCCACGCAACAGCAGAAACTGTTTGGCAACGTCGGTTTTCATACGGCTTCCGCTACCGCCCGCCACAATGATGGCGTAGAATTGAGTTGTACGTGTCAATGTTCAGTCTTGATAGTCGCTGAAATTAAGAGTCCAGAGTCTGGAAAGTCATGAAGAAGTCCAGAGTCTGAAAAGTCCATTTGCTAAAATACGATTCTAGCAAATGGACTTTCCAGACTCTGGACTCCCATTATTGACTTTCCAGACTAGATACTTACAAAATCAACATCGCGTCACCATAGGTGAAGAAGCGATACTTCTCTTTAATGGCAACTTTGTACGCCTCTTTAATCAATTCATGACCACCAAAAGCTGACGTCATCATTAGCAATACCGATTCGGGTAAATGCATATTGGTGAGCAGAGCATTGGCAATTTTGAAATCGTACGGTGGGAAAATGAACCGGTCTGTCCAGCCTTCAACGGGCTTCAGACGGCTATTGGCCGATACCGACGACTCAATGGCTTTCAGCGCGGTTGTACCGATGGCACATACGCGTTTACCTGCATCTAAACCAGCGTTAACAATCTTAGTGGCATCGGGCTCGATACGGAAGTTTTCCGAGTCTGTTTTGTGCTTGGTCAGGTCCTCTACGTCTACCTGACGGAATGTACCCAGACCAATATGCAGTGTAACAGGCGCAAAGTGAATCCCTTTAATCTCCATCCGCTTCATCATGGCACGGGTGAAGTGCAAGCCGGCCGTTGGCGCTGCTACCGCACCAACGTGCTGGGCAAATACCGTTTGGTAGTGTTCACGGTCGGCTTCAACCGATTCGCGCATGATTTCGCGGGGAATCGGCATTTCGCCCAACTGATCCACGGCTTTCATGAACTCATCGTGGTTGCCGTCGAACAGGAACCGGATGGTACGGCCGCGTGAGGTAGTGTTGTCAATGACTTCAGCAACCAGGTCGCTATCGCCAAAATACAGCTTGTTGCCTACCCGAATCTTCCGCGCGGGATCAACCAGCACGTCCCAGAGTTTCATTTCGCGGTTCAGTTCGCGCAACAGAAACACTTCGATTTTCGCCCCCGTTTTCTCTTTGTTGCCATACAGCCGAGCCGGAAATACTTTCGTGTTGTTGATTACCATCACATCGCCATCTGAGAAATAGCTCAGAATGTCGCCGAACTTTTTGTGTTCAATGGTTTTGGTTTTACGGTCAACGACCATCAACCGTGCTTCGCCTCGTTCAACCGGATATTTGGCAATCAGACTTTCGGGGAGGTCAAATCTAAATTCAGCTAGTTTCATACAAGTTTTCCCCTTGATAATTAAGCCTATAAGATGGGGAAAGTTCGCAAATATACGACAGAAACCCCCGGTTTCGACGGGGGAGGGGGAGGAAAAATGAGTCGTAAGTCGGTAGGTGATGGTCGTAAGTCGATAGTCAGCTGGCGCAAGCGTACTCTCGCGTCAGCTGACTATCGACTTACGACTCACCTCTTACGCCTCGGGCGCTGTTATAGGCTGTACAGAGCCTTCTGTATTTACGCCACCGCGTTCTGAAAGGTTGAATTTGGCCATCAGTTCAGGCGAGACTTCGTCGGAATAGGTACCCTGAGCAGACACGAAGAGCCCTTTCATGCCATTAGTGCAGGAAATAGCATATAGTGTCATCTCGTCGCCAGGGTCAGATGTGCCTTCAAAGCGATGAAATTCATCGACCATAAATTCGTCGCTTCTGTATTTAACATCTTCTTCTTTGCTGGTCACCTTCAGATGGTCGTTTTCAGGCGCAAATTCTTCGGTGTAGCCGCGCTCATGCAAGTCCTGCATAGCTTCGGTAAGGGTGGTGAAATGTGTCATAACGTGGTTCTGTTTTAGCAGTAAAACCACTTTGAGCGGTGGTTGTTTGTCCGTATAAGAATCAGTCTGTGTTTTATCTGTATAGTCGTTTGATAGGATAACAGGAACAAACCTGTTCATACGCGATTAGGTGTTTAAACATACAATCATCCAACTATGAAAAACTCAATAATGATGACTGCCGTTTTGGGCATTTTAGGCCTTAGTGCCTGCAAGAACAACGGCACCGATGTCAACGCTCCCGCCTTCGCAGAACGTACCTCATTTACCGCCAGTCGGCTGTATCCGGAAGGTATTGCTTACGCCCCCTCACTCAACAAGTTTGTAGTTACGTCGTTGACCCAGGGAAAGGTAGGTACTGTTGATGTGAACGGTACGTATACCGACCTGTTTAGCGATCCGCAATTAATCTCAACGCAGGGTGTGAAAGTGTTTAACGACCGGATCTACGTTTGTAATGCAGCACAGGGCATTGCTGACAAGACAACAACAACGGCAACAATGCGAACGGCGGGTCTGTTCGTTTACAACATTGGTACCCGGCAGATTGAACGGCGTACCGATCTGGCCGCTTTGTTGCCTAACGCCTCACACTTAGCCAATGATGTGGCTATCGATGCGCAGGGTGTTGCTTATGTGACCGATTCATTTTCGCCGGTGATCTACCGGGTAGCTGCCGATGGTACGCCCAGTATTTTAGTGAACAACCCTGTGCTGGGCGTACCGGCGGGGCAGTTTGGGCTTAATGGCATTGTGGTTCATCCCGGAAACTACCTGATCGTGGTCGTTGCGTCGACCGGTAAACTGTACAAGATCGACCTGGCCAATAGCAACACCATTACCGAAGTGACCGGATTTGCCCCCGTTACCGGTGGCGACGGCATGGTATTGATCAACGACGATCTGTATGTAGTGAACAACCGGAATCAGGTAACGCAACTGCGCGGAGCCAGTAACTGGGCTACAGCATCCGTGGTGAAAACCGACGCTGTTGGATACGATCAAGCCACGACCAACACTGTTATAAACGGCCAAATCTACACGCTGAACGCTCGCATCGGCGAAGTAAGTGCCGCCGCCGCTGCCAGCAACCCGGCCAGCCTAACCTCGTCAGCGTATAGCATACAGCGGTTTAAGTAAAATGGGTTTCAGGTTCCAAGTTTCAAGTGCTCTGCTTGTCAATCATATGACTGAAAAGCAGAGCACTTGAAACTTGGAACCTGAAACTTGAAACTCCATTTATCCCCAATTACAACCGGTAGCATAGAAAAGGCGTCAGGTACGTTGTGAATCTGTAGATTACAGCACAGATTAGTCGTATTCACCTTCCTTCGCCAAACTTTCTATGCAGCTAGTTATTGAAAACCTATCCAAAACGTATAAAAATGGCGTTCGTGCCCTCGACAATGTTTCGCTGACTATTCCGACGGGCATGTACGGTCTGCTGGGTCAGAACGGAGCGGGAAAAAGTACGCTTATGCGTACGCTGGCTACGCTTCAGGATGCTGACAGCGGTACGGCTATGCTCGGCGACCTCGATGTGCTGAACCATAAAGAGGCCGTTCGGCGCACGTTGGGTTACCTGCCGCAGGAATTTGGCGTCTATCCACGCGTATCGGCGTCTGAACTGCTCGATCATTTTGCCCTGCTCAAAGGTGTAGTGAACAGCCGCGAGCGGGCGCAGTTGGTCGAAGCGCTGTTGAATCGGGTCAACTTGTTTGAACACCGCAAAAAAGCGGTAAGCAGCTATTCGGGCGGTATGAAGCAGCGATTCGGTATTGCCCAGGCTCTGATCGGCGACCCGCAACTCATCATCGTCGATGAGCCCACCGCAGGCCTCGACCCCGGCGAACGCAATCGATTCTACAATTTATTATCGGAGATCGGCGAGAACGTCGTCGTGATTCTCTCTACCCATATTGTGCAGGACGTGATGGAACTCTGCAACAACATGGCTATTATTCATCAGGGCCGCGTTCTCTACGGCGGCACACCCACAGCAGCCGTTGCCGGCCTGTCGGGTCAGGTTTGGGCCAAGTCGATCAATAAATCGGAACTACCCACCTATCAGCAAACCCACACGCTGATTTCCAGCAAACTCGTTGCCGGCAAACCCCTCATCCACATCCTCAGCGACCTAGACCCCGGCGATGGCTTCGTCGCCGCCGAACCCGATCTGGAGGACGTGTTTTTTAGTGAATTAAGAATTAAGAATTAGGAATGAGATGGCCAACGGTTTTCAACCTGAGACGCTCTTGGAAGATAACAATGTGCTTCTGGTGAAGTCATTCGAATTCGGGCTGCGTATTGTGAAAATGTATCAATGGTTGATGGAGAAACACCGCATTTATTCGCTTGCCGACCAGATACTACGCAGTGGTACTTCTATTGGTGCAAATGCAGAGGAAGCGGTTGGTGGATACAGCATGAAGGATTTTGCGGCCAAAATTGGAAATTCCTACAAAGAAGCGCGAGAAACACGCTATTGGTTACGACTGCTTTACGGCTCGGGTTATATAGAAAGGCCCATGTTCGATTCAATGTTAGCTGACTGTGAAAAACTGTTGCGCATACTCGGATCAATCAAAAAAACGACACAACATAAAATCAGAATGGAGACTGAAAAGCGCTAGTTTTTCAATGAAAGGCGAAGCTTAATTCTGCATTCTTAATTCTTAATTACTATATGTTTTCCCACCTCTTCACCTTCGAAATCCGGTATTGGCTGAGGCAGCCGATGGTCTGGATATTTATGCTCGTTAACATCGTGATGTTTGCCTGGGCGGCGGCATCGGATGATCTGACGATTGGCGGCTCGTTTGGTAATATCTACAAAAACGCGCCCTACGTCATTCAAAATCAGTACGCTGTCTGGACCATCTTCGCCTTGCTGATGACAACCGCTTTTGTGCAAAACGCTGCCCTGCGCGACTTCACGTACAACAGCCACCAACTCGTATTCTCGTCGCCCATCCGCAAGATCGATTACCTGGCGGGGCGGTTTTTCGGGTCATACGTCGTAGCGCTGATTCCCTTCTTTGGTATCTCTATCGGTATTTTGCTGGGTACGTTGATTGGGCAGACCACGGGCTCCATGGAAGCAGAACGGTATGGACCGGTGGTCTGGTCGGCGCACGCCAACTCATTTCTGACCTTTGCGGTTGGAAACACCTTCATTTCAGGTACGTTCATTTTCATGCTCGCCGCCCTCAGCCGGTCTACGGTGGTGTCGTTTGTGGGCGCGGTGATTTTGCTTGTGGTGCAGGCGGTGGCGGGTAATCTGCTGGGCGACCTCGACAACGAAAATCTGGTCGCTTATTTCGATGCGCTGGGTTTCGGGCCTTTCGGACTGGTCACTAAATACTGGACGGTTGCCGATAAAAACACGCGGTCGGTTGGTTTGTTGGATGGCTACATGGGCATAAACCGACTCATCTGGTTCGGCGTGGGCCTCATCTGGCTGGGCATTACGTATGCTCGTTTCTCCTTCGCAGAGCGGGTAAGTAGTGGCGGCTGGTTCAAACGGAAGAAAAAAGGCGATTCGCTGCCGACCGATGTGGCTGGTATTGCGGTGTTCGGCACGCCACAACCGCTTCCCCGTGTTCGCATACATACAGGAGGAAGCGCCCAACTGGCACAGATGCTGCGCGTGGCCAAGACCGATTTCAACGGCACCATTCGGGGCGTAGCGTTTATCGTGATTATGATGGCGGGCCTGATCAACATGGGTTTCTCGCTTCGTTTCGCCGATGATTTTTACGGCCTGTATTCGTACCCCGTCACCTACAACGTCATTCAGACGATTCAGGGCACGATGGGCCTTTTCCTGTTTGCCATCATCATTTTCTATTCCGGCGACCTGATTTGGAAAGAGCGCGATGCTGATCTGGCGCAGATTTACGACTCCATGCCGCACCGGAACTGGTCGGTGTTTGTGGGGAAACTGCTGGCGATGATTGGCGTGGTGGCCCTTATTCAACTCGTTTGCGTGTTGGCGGGCATACTGGCGCAAACGTTGATGGGCTATACCGTTTACGACCTGAAGCAGTACGTTGTCGAGTTTTTTCTGATCAGTCTGTCGCGGTTGGTGCCAATTGTCGTCTTGTCGATGCTGATGCACACGCTGGTGAACAACAAGTACATCGCCTTTTTCGCGGTGGTCGTTTTCCTGATCGCGAATGGCTACATCTGGGGACCGCTCGACGTGCAGAGCAATCTGGCTCAGTTCAATGCCACGCCCAACTATACGTATTCTGACATGAACGGCTGGGGTCCGTATGTAGCAGCACTCGTCTGGTTCCGCACGTACTGGCTGCTGTTTGCCGCTTTGCTGAGCGTGGTGGCGGTGCTTTTCTGGGTACGTGGTAAAGACACGGCCTGGGCCAATCGCTGGCACATGGCTAAGCAGCAGTTCACTGGCCTGAACCAGCGCGTGACGTTTGGATTGCTGGCTGTGTGGCTGCTTGTGGGCGGATTTCTGTTCTACAATGCGCATGTCCTGAATCCGTTCGTGACAACCAAAGTGCAGGAAAAGCGGCAGGTGTCGTATGAGAAAACATACAAGAAATTCGAGAACCGGCCACAGCCCCGCATCACCGACGTTACCTATACCATCGACTTGTATCCCGAAGAGCGGGCTATTCAGGTACGTGGTCAATACGAACTGGTTAACCGGACCAGTTTTCCCATCGATTCGCTCCATGTGTTGCTGCCTAATCGCATGAATTACAGTATCCAGATTGCCGGGGCAAAACGGGTGTTGAACGACTCCATTCATCAGTACACGATCTACAAACTGGCCCAACCACTGGCGCCCGGCGATTCGCTGACGATGGCCTGGACAGCGCATCGGGCGGCGCGGGGAATCGAGAATGAAGTCGAGTTTGTGCAGCAGGTAAATCAGAACGGCTCGTTTTTCAACAACATGGATATTTCGCCGCAGATCGGTTATCAGAAAGAAGGCGAGATCAGCGGCAAGAATAGTCGGAAAGAATACAAACTGCCCGAGCGCGCCCGCATGCCCGCCCTGCAACGTACCTGCACAGATGCTTGTATGAACAGCTATATTGGTGGTAGTTCCGACTGGGTAAACGTGCGCACGACCATTAGTACAAGCCCCGATCAGATTGCCGTTGCCCCTGGCTCGCTTCGGAAAGAGTGGACCGCTAACGACGCCAAGGGACGTACCCGACGCTACTTCGACTATGCGCTCGATCATCCGTCGCTCAACTTCTACTCCTTCATTTCAGCTCAGTTTGAGGTAAACCGGAGCAAGTGGAATGGGATCGACGTGGAGGTGTACTATGATAAACAGCACCCTTATAACGTGAAAAACATGAGCGAGTCGATCAAGGGGTCACTGGCTTATTACACGGAAAACTTCGGGCCGTATCGGCACAAACAGGCGCGGATCATCGAGTTTCCGCGCTATGCGTCCTTTGCGCAGGCGTTTCCGGGTACAATGCCCTATTCGGAGAGTATCGGCTTCATTTCGAAAATCGACCCGGAGACCGATATCGACATGGTGAAGTATGTGGTGGCGCACGAAATGGGGCATCAGTGGTGGGCGCATCAGGTGGTAGGTGCCGAAATGCAGGGGGCTACATTGCTGTCGGAAACGCTGGCGCAGTATTCGGCCCTGATGGTGATGCAGAAAGCCTATGGTCGCGATCGGATGAAGCGCTTCCTGGGCTACGAATCCAACAGCTATTTAGGGGCGCGAGGCAGTGAAGCCGAGAAAGAAGTGCCGCTGGAGAAGGTTGAGAATCAGGGGTATATCCACTACCGTAAAGGCAGTCTGGTGATGTTCAACCTGAAGGAGTTCATCGGCGAAAAAGCCGTGAACAACGCCCTTCGTGACCTCACGACCGAGTACGCCTATCGCAAGCCGCCTTACCCAACGTCGTACGCCCTTGTCGATCGCCTTCGCGCCAACACACCCGATTCGTTGCAATCGACGATCAAAGACCTGTTCGAGCAGATTACCATTTACGATAACCGGGCCACGGCGACCACGGCTAAAAAACGGAAAGATGGCCAATACGATGTCACGGTGACGATTCAGACCGAAAAGCTACGCGCCGATTCGCTGGGCCGGGAAATGACCTTACCGCTCAATGACCTCATCGACGTAGGCGTGTACGGCAAACCAGCCGAGGGCAAGAAGATTGGGAAACTGCTGGCCATTCAACGTACCCGGATGAAGGCCAAAACAGGTACGTACTCCTTCGTGGTGAAAGAACTTCCCTACGAAGCCGGCGTAGACCCGCTCAGCTACCTCGCCGACCGCATTCCGGCTGATAATCTTAAGAAGGTGACGGGGTTGTAGATGTGAGCCGTATTAAATTACTACAATAGAAAGAGGACGTACCCAGGCAGGAGTATTGTAGTAGCAAAACTTGCTGACGCGTGGCTCCGCGCCCCGGGCTAGCATTTTTTGCTACTACACCTCAAATAAAAAAGGGACGTACCTGCGCAGGTACGTCCTTTTTTACTTGGTGATAATACAGTCTTACCACGTCCACGAAAGGGTGGCTGATACCTGACGGGGGGCAATGGGGTTGATGCTGTTATCGTCGTGAACGTTATAGCTCAGTTCGTTCAGCAGGTTGGTCATGTTGGCGCGGATGGCGTACCGGGCCTTAACGTACCCAACCGAGGCGTTTAGCTGGGTGAAGGCTGCCAGAGGAATCAGGCGGAAGACGTCGTTATTCACCGTCACGCGGGTAGACCGGCCGGCCTGACGGTCGCCCATGTAGAAAGCGGTGAGGCCCAGTTGTAGACCCTGTCCGAAGCCGGGGCGCTGCACGGTGTAGAACATACTGGCGTTGGCCGTGTGGTTCGGATTGTAGCGAAGCAGGCTACCCACAATATAGGTGTTGCTCTGCGTGTAGCGGGTTTCGTTATAGCTGTAACCGGCCAGAAACGATAGGCCCCGGAACGTCTTGCTCTTTACGTCGACCTCGACGCCACGACTTGTTACTTCACCGGCCAGTTCCTTAATGTTCGCGTTGGTGTTGCCATTTTCGAGGCTAGTCTGGGCCAAATTACTGTTTCTGATCTGGTACACCGTTGCATTGGCTGAGAGTAATCCGTTGAACAGGTCGTTTTTAATACCGGCTTCGTACTGATTGATGAATGACGGCGGCAGCGCATTACCCGCCACGTCGATACCCGTGTTGAGGGCAAACGAATTGGCGTAGCTCACAAACAGGGCCGTAGTCTGGCGGGGCTGATATACGAGCCCGAAACGCGGGGTAAAGGCATCGTCGAACGCGTTGCTGCTGGTGGCTTTCTGGTCGCTCAGGGTAGTGACCGTGCTACTGGTTTGCTGATAGCTCCAGCGCACACCAGCCAGTACTTTCCACTTGTCAGACAGCGCGATCAGATCCTGCACATACACACCTGCCCGGTTGATGGGAGCCTGCGTCAGCTGGCGAGCCGTGAGCGTAGGCACGTCGGTACGGATGCGGAATTTAGCCGGGTTGAACAGGTTTATCGTATCGTAAACGGCCAGTGGGTTATACGCTGTTGTATTCGTCCGGTACTGGTCGGCGTCGGCACCAACCAGCAGGGTGTGCTTGAGAGCGCCGGTGCTGATCTGTCCGGTCAAGTCAACCTGTCCGATCCAGTAGGTTTCGGCCACCTGGGTACGTTGCAGGCCACGAATCCAGTCGCCGTTGGCTTTGATAGCCTGACTGCTGGCATTGGGGCGGGCTGCGCTGAACAGTTCACTGTTGAAATTCTGAATGGCTCCCGTAGCCCGTACCTGCCATTGATCGGTCAGGCGGTGGGTCAGGGTGGCGGTGCTGCTTTTCTGTTCTACGCGGTTGTAGCTCCAGGGCGTGCCGATAAAGCGGCTTCGAGGTACGTCGGGAATCGAGTAGTTGATGGCGCCGATACCAAAATCGGGCGTCCGGTCGTCCTTCAGGTAATCGGCTTCCAGTAACAGTTCCGTGCGACTGCCGAGCTTGACCAGCACCGATGGGTTTACGTAAATGCGCTCGCCACGTACCTGATCGCGGAAGCTGCGGCTGTTTTCATAGGTGCCGTTCAGGCGGACCGCCACCGATTTCGACAGGCCACCGTACACATCGAACGACGGTTTGTAGAAACCGTAACTGCCGATCCGCATCGACACCTGACCGCCTGACTCGAAGCGGGGTTTCTTGGTCACCAGATTGAGAATGCCGCCAGCTGCCACGTTGCCAAACAGAATTGCCGATGAGCCCTTGAGCACTTCCAGCCGCTCCAGCGATGAGATTTCGGGCATCACGCCGTTGTTGTAGCGGACGCCATTTTTAAAGGTGTTGCTGCTATTGAAGGCAAACCCACGGCCCCCAATTTCTTCCTGATAACCTCCCGTTGTGCCCGTGATATACACGCCGTTGATGTTGGCCAGGGCATCGCTGAGGCGGAGTGTTTGTTGCCTATCCAGGATGTCGCGCTCAATAACGGCAACGCTCTGAGGCAGGTCCAGCGGACGAATGGCGACTTTACCCACCGTCAGCGGCACCTGGTTAGGCGATTTATAGCTACGTACCTGCACTTCGCCCAGTTGACGGGCCGTTTCCTGAAGCGTCAGATTGAGTTGTGTCGTTTGACCCGACTGAACCGTAACCAATTGCTCCTGCGTCTGTAAGCCGACAAAGGAGACTACCAGCGTATACTCGCCGGGAGTCAGCCGGAGGTGGTAGCTGCCATCGTCAGATGTGGTTGTTCCTTTTGAACTGCCTTTGACAGAAACGCTGACATAAGCCGCCGGCTGTCCATCCTGTGTGCTGATGCGGCCATGAACGGCACCGCGCTGATTATCGTCATCGTCGTTAGTTGTACGAATCCGAGAGGCGTGGGGTCGATTTGGGCGGGCAACGGTTGGGTTAGTGACTGCCAGGGCCGAGAAGAATAAAAGCGTTGAGGTGAGTATAGGTAAAGACATAGCAGGTCGATGTCGTTATTTAGAATCAGTATCGATTAGTCAAAGGTTATGTTTATTTAGATTTAATCAAAATAAAAAACAAGAACCAGCGGCGATTCCTGTTTTTGTCTGGTTTTTCAGCGGTAAAAGTCTTTTTTGTACCTTCCACCTTCTCAACAAATTCTTCCGCCGTGGCTGAACCAACCGATGAATTGCTGCAAACGCATTTCCGCGCCTGTAATCTCTGTGAGGCTATTTGCGGCCTGACAATCACACACCGCAACGGCAGCATCATCAGCATTGCCGGTGATCCGGCCGATCCGTTCAGTCGGGGGCATGTTTGCCCAAAGGCGCTGGCCTTGAAAGACATTTACGAAGACCCAAACCGGTTGCGGCGACCCATGAAACGGGTGGGCACCGATTGGCAGGAGATAGGCTGGGAACAGGCGCTCGATGAGGTGGCCGACCGGTTACGTCAGGTACGTGACACCCACGGCCCCAGCGCCATTGGCGTGTATGCGGGTAATCCGACCGTTCATAATTCGGGCTCGTTTCTGAGTATGCCGGGTTTTGTGAAAGCCTTGGGCACCCGAACGGTATTCTCGGCCTCGTCGGTCGATCAGTTTCCGCACCATTTCGCCGCCTGGCAACTGTTCGGCCATCCGTTGCTGATGCCTGTTCCTGATCTCGACAATACAGACTTCTGGCTCATTATGGGTGGAAATCCGATCGCCTCGAACGGGAGCATCATGACCGCTCCCGACGTGGCAACCCGGCTGCGGGCCATTCAGCAACGTGGGGGTAAGGTCGTGGTGATCGATCCGCGCCGCACCGAAACCGCCAAACGGGCCGATGAGCATCACTTTGTCCGACCCGGTACCGATGTGTTTCTGTTGCTAGCCATAACGCAGGTGCTGTTTGCCGAAAACTTGGTCAATCCCGGTCGCCTGAGCAGCGTCACAGATCATATCGATCTACTTCGCAACGCTGTTGCCGGTTGCACGCCCGAACGCGTTGCCCCGCTGACGGGCGTTGAGCCAGGTACGTTACTGCGTTTGACGCGAGAGTTTGCCAGCACGCCCCGCGCTGCGCTTTATGGACGCGTTGGCGTGTCGACTCAGGAATTTGGCGGGCTATGTCTGTGGCTAATCAATGTACTGAATCTGTTGACGGGCCATCTCGATGAAATAGGCGGTATGCTGTTCACCTCGCCCGCTATTGACCTACTGGCCCAACGGCCCGGTGTGCAGCGACCTGTTTACAATAAGTTCAACCGGTTTCAGAGTCGGGTGAGTGGTAAGGCGGAGTTTATGGGCGAACTGCCGGTGGCCTGTCTGGCCGAAGAAATTGAAACGCCCGGTCCCGGTCAGATCAGGGCCGTAGTAACCAGCTGCGGCAATCCGGTGTTGTCGACGCCCAACGGTCGTCGCCTCGATCAGGCGTTGGCCGGGCTGGAATTTATGGTCTCGGTCGATATTTATATGAACGAAACCACCCGCCATGCCGATTATATTCTGCCGCCACTAACGGGCGTCGAAACGGCCAATTATGACCTTACCTTCCACGTGCTGGCTATCCGGAATACGTCGCGTTACTCGGAGCCGATGGTGCCAAAGCCCTCAGGTACATTGTATGACTGGGAAATCTTCGAGAACCTGCGACTGCGGCTCAGCGACGTGCCCCGCGATGAGTGGAAACTGCAAGATCCAGCCAAAACCATCGACATGGGCTTGCGGTACGGCCCCTACGGACGCACCGGCCTAAGCCTCGATCAGTTACGCGACAACCCGCACGGCATCGACCTGGGGCCACTCCGCTCTCAACTGCACGAGCGGCTGCAAACCCCGGATGGGCGCATCAATGTTGCCCCCGCTTTATTCCTGGCCGATCTGTCCCGTGCCGAAGCCGCTCTGATACAGGCGACTCCTGCGCCCAATGCACCTCGCCCGCTGCTGTTAATTAGTCGCCGCCACCTGCGCGATAACAATTCATGGATGCACAATGCCCCGGTGCTGGTAAAAGGACGTAACCGGTGTACGCTGATGCTGCACCCCGACGATGCTACCCGGTTGGGTATCGCTACCGGTCAGGCGGTGCGGGTACGTTCCCGCGTGGGCGAGATCGAACTACCCGCCGATGTAACGCCCGATATGATGCCGGGCGTTGTGTGCATGCCCCACGGCTATGGCCACAACCGCCCTGGAACCCGGCTGGATGTTGCCCAACAACATGCCGGTGCCAGCGTCAACGACCTCACCGACGAAGCATTCGCCGACACGCTCACCGGAAACGCCGCCTTATCAGGCGTACCGGTCTGTATAGAAGGAATCGCACCGGATTAGGGTGTGTTTGGGGATTGAGAAAGGCTTTGGCGGGTCGGAGAACGACCGGAAAAAAGTGTATTGCTTATTCCCAGTCTACTTCGCCGAGGCCCTGACGGATCACCTCGAAGGAGTCGGTAGTAGCATTGACAATAGTAGATGGAGCATACCCGCCGTAGCCGCCATCAATCACAATGTCGACATCGTGGCGGTAGGTTTCGTAGATCAGCTCGGGATCTGTGCTGTAGGCAATGCCTTCGGGCAGGTCTTCAGGGCCACCTTCGCGCAGGGTAGTCGTAATGATCGGGTTACCCAACTCCTGCACAATCAGGCGTGGTATGTCGTTATCCGGCACGCGAATACCGACCGTTTTCTTGCTGGAATTGAGCAGCTTGGGTACGTTATTGTTCGCATCAAGAATGAACGTATAGGGGCCGGGGAGTAATCGCTTCATCAGTTTGAATGCTGAGTTGCTCACCCGGGCATAGTCGGCAATGTGGCTGAGGTCGTAACAGATAAACGAAAAATCATTCTTCTGCGGCTTAATACCCTTGATCCGGGCCACTCGTTCAACTGCCCGCGCATTATGAATGTCGCAGCCAAGTCCGTAGATGGTATCCGTCGGATAGATGACCACCGCTCCATCGCGAAGTGCCTTCGCCACCTGACGAATCCGGTTCATATCAGGATTTTTCGGATATAATTTTATGAGTTCAGCAGCCATAAATCAGTTATCAGTTATCAATGAACAGTTATCAGTTAACAATGGCTCCGCTCAGGTACGTTATTGGGCGAAGCCACTGATAACTGATAACTGTTAACTGTTCATTGTTAATCGATAGTAACGTCGGTACATGTTGTTTACGGGGAGGTGCATACGGCAGAGGAGCAGTATGACTCTTGTTGGCAATCCCACCGGTTCGATTCGCTCCAACAATTCGCCAAACTTTGCCGCCAACTGATACTGCTCGGCGTAAAAGCATTTGCGAATAAACTGCCGAATACGGTTGGAAAGTGCTTTTTTTTCGTCGGTTGTCTGGCAAAGGGCATATGCTTTCTGACAAACACGCCAGGTAGAATCGAGCAGTGCATTATCGGCCTGTACTATTTGTTGCCCCAATGAGTTAGGCAAAAGTCGTTTGTGCGTCAATACTTCGTCGATATACGCGTAACGATACGTACGGGCCGAACGTACCCAGAAGTCAAAATCTTCGTAGGCCAGCGTTTCGTCGTAGCCACCCAATGCCGTTAGCATACTGCGCCGCATCATCATCGTAGGCGTGTTGATAAAATACCGTGTAAGCACTTCCCGGAATATGTCGCCGGTAGGTACGTTTTCTGTCGTTCGCCCATCGGCCCGAACAGAATGGTGATGACGGATAAACTGATCAGCGTCGTCGATATAAGCAGCATTGGAGAATACCACACCGTAATAGGTGGGGAGCGACAAAAATTGTTCGATTTGTCGATTAATTCTATGGGGAAGCATAAAATCGTCGGCGGCCAGGTCGATCACATATTCACCAACGGCCACTGCCAACCCCTGATTGAACGCTTTGCACAGTCCCCGATTAGTTTTATTTTGAATAAATCGGGTGTCTGGAAACTGCTTGCAAAAAAACGTGATCTGCTCTACCGACTCGTCTGTGCTGGCATTATCGATAACGATCAACTCGATGTTTGGGTACGTTTGCTCGGCTACTGATTGAAGACACCTCAGAACATATCCGGCCTGGTTGAAGCAAGTACAGATCACTGATACCCAGGGCTTATGCTGATTGAGGAAAGGAGCCATGGGAATGCTGACGCCCGCCTGGGTTATCCGTTTACGATTCATATTACCAATTCATGTTGGAGAAAGTAGTATAGAATACTATACGATATGAAAGTAACAGGTTACCTCTGGCTTAACGCTTTATTTTGAGTGAGCGGAAATTGTCAGGTTATTTTTAGACGATAATTGATATTTGGCACAGTTTTTCGACACTATGTATGTAAGCGGATCGGGCGGCGTGCCAAAATGCCTGCCACCCGGCCGCTATCACATTTATGGGTTAGGGTTCGCAAATGCCACTTCACGTGTTGGAGGTGGCATTTGTTGTTTTCCGGGCAACCGACGGGTTCTTGTCGCCTTCCAGGTCAAACAAGACCACATTCATCTCATACCCAAGCACCAGCAACAGGCAAACGAGATTCGTCCAGATCATCAGAGCGATTAATGTACCAATGGAGCCGTACACTTTATTATAAGAACTGAAGTTGGAGACGTAATAAGAAAACCCGAGTGTAGTTAGTACAATCAGTACCGAGGCGGTTGTTGAGCCGGGTGTGATAAACGTCCACTTCATGTTCACGTCTGGTCCGTACTTATAAATGACGGAAACTACACCCACGAACACGGCAAATACCAACAGATACCGGGCAATTTTAAGTACGTAGTAAAAAACGATATTATTGAAAACGCCGAATTTAAGCAGGTAATCGATCACCACGCCTCCAATGACGAGAAGGCCAATGGCCAATACCAGTGAAATAGCCAGGGCTACTGTGAGCACCACGGCAATGCCCCGTTTAGCCAGAAAGCTACGCCGTTCGGGCATATGGTGCGATGCGTTGAAGGCATTCATCAACGCTACCATACCATTGGTTGCTGAATACAGAGCCAACAGAAAACCAAATGACAAGACTCCGCCACGCGGCTGACTGACAATATCCTTTATAGTTGCCCCTACCGAATCGAACGTACCTGATGGCAAGGCCTGGGCAAAGAACTGCAAAATCTGCCCTTCCAGATCAGGAATAAAATTGATGAATGGAATCAGCGTAAACAGGAAAATAATGGTCGGGAAAATGGCCAGGATAAGACTGTAAGCTACCGATGAAGCCCGTTCGCTAAGGTCGTTGTCAGTGATCTTATCGGTGATCCTGCTCAGAAAACTGTACCAGTCGTTGGTCGAGTTGAACGCGTTGTGTGAACGTAGCCAGACCCGAGCCCCAGACAACGCTTTCAAACTCATCAGTTTTTGAAACATAAGCTAACTGGTTTTGGACATCCTTTTATACTATGCCAACTTCAGGTTCAAAAAAAGGTTTGAGGTGGTCGAGCAGCGTAGCGGGAGCCGCCGAGAGCCGCCCTGTGTCGGCACGCTGGAACACGAGCGTAGTTTGTCCTGTATTCAGCAAGTCACCGGCTTCGTTATGAATAGCGTACTGAAAGATGATTCGGGCGCGGGGTAGTTCGGGAATGGTTACCGTTACGGTGAGCAGATCATCATACCGGGCGGGCTTCAGGTAGCGCGACGTGTTTTCGTAAACCGGCATCATAATGCCCGACGCTTCCATCTCTTTATACGAGAAACCTAAGCTACGCAACGCCTCTACGCGCCCAATTTCGTAAAACCGCGCATAATTGCCGTAATACACGTACCCCATCTGGTCAGTATCAGCATAACGTACCCGGAAAGGAGGAACAAGGAAGGAAAACAAGGGATTTACGATTTACGAGGTACGAATTACGATTTTTGCGCTGCCACTTACTGAGACTTCGCTAAGTGGCAGCGCAAAAATCGTAATTCGTACCTCGTAAATCGTAAATCATTTCATGATTTTCCGTTCGGTCAGAGCGCGCTGGTAAATGCGGGCGTTGGCCATGTGTTCGGCCATGTTGCGCGAGAAAGTGTGATAACCTGAGAAATCGGCTTTGGCGACGAAGAACAGGTAATCGTGTTCCTCGGGGTTCAGCACGGCGTCGATAGTACCGGGCGGCGGCAGGTTGATTGGTCCCGGTGGCAAACCGCCATACATGTAGGTGTTGTAGGGGCTGTTGAACGCCAGGTGTTTGTTTAGTACGCGCCGGATGGTGAAATCATTGTTGGCGAAAACAACGGTAGGGTCGGCTTCGAGCTTGATGCCGCGTTTCAGTCGGTTCAGGTATACACCGGCCACGCGGGGTTGCTCGTCGGCCTTTATGGTTTCGGCCCTGACAATCGACGCCAGCGTTTGTACTTCGGTCTGACTCAGGCCCAGGGCATCGGCTTTGGCTTTGCGGGCGGGCGTCCAGAATTTTTTGTACTCATCGGCCATCCTGTTCAGCAGGGCTGTTGGTTTAGCCGTCCAGAACATTTCGTAGGTATTCGGAATGAACAGGCAGATGATCGTGGTGGTATCCAGGCCGTAGCGTTTGCAGGTGTCGGGGTTGTTGAGGAGGGCACGAAGTGGCTCGGGACCAAATGCAAACTTGTTGCCCACTTTTTCGATGAGCTCACTTTTCAGCCGGATGCTGCTGTTAAACGTCAGCTCGATAGGGTCTTGACTACCGCTACGGAGTTTCTTGATAGCCTCGTAATTGCCCATGCCCGGTTTCATGCGGTAGTGGCCTGTTTTCACCCGCTCAGGGTATTTCATCAATTTCGAGACGAACCGAAATGTCATCTCATTTTCGAGCACCTTATTTTTTTGAAGTGTATCGATGACCGATTCAAACGTGGCGCCTTTGGGAATGTACAGCGAAAACGTCTTGGCGTCGTCGGTATGGGCGTTAATGTTGGGCGTCTTGGCGAGTTGCCAGCCGTAGAACGTAAATGAAACGAATAGTACCGTAAAGGCGAGGTAAAGGCCAATTTTGGTGTTGCGCGACAGTGTCATTGGTATAAGAGGGCTGATGCGTTATTCCGAAGCAAAATCCTGCTCCGGTAAAACAACGACGCAAAGGTACAGTCCCAACGCAACAATGCGCCGACAAGCCATTTTTTGAAAAAGTTTGAGAGATGGCTTCCTACAAGAAATGTTTTTTGACCTGTTAAGCTTGTAAATCCTGTCAAAAAAAATAACCTGTCGAAAAAGAGCAGCTACCAGCGCAATGGGCCGTTTGTCATAAAAAGGCTGCAACCTTTCAGAGGTATCCTGCATCTTTCCGCTACACAACTCTATACGCCCAATGAAAACGCCTCTACTAATCACGTACTTGGCCATGAGCCTTAGCCTCAGTTCCTGCCTGTCGGCGCAGGATGTCGACAGAAAGCAAACGTTTTCGGGCGTATCTGCCCTCGACGTAAGCGCTGGCGTGAACGTGTACCTGACTCAGGGAAACACCGAATCGGTGCGCATTGAGGCAAAGGGTTTCGACGATGATGAAGTTATCTGTGAACAGCGTGGTAGTAAACTGGTGCTGGGCGTTCGGCGGCAAAACGGTTGGAAAAGCATTTTTGGTCGAAATGGATCTGTGAAAGCCTACGTAACCATTAAAAACCTGAACAGCATCGATGTATCGTCGGGGGCTGATCTGGAAGGGGAGACCAATCTGGTCGTTGATGAACTGACGTTGAACACGAGCAGCGGTGCCGATGTTGATTTAGACGTTAAAGTCAACCGCATGACTGTATCGGTCAGTAGTGGTGCCGACGTTACGTTGAGGGGGTCGGCCGCGAAATTAACGGCCTCTGCCTCGAGCGGAGCCGATCTGGACGCCGATAAACTGGTTACCGACATCTGTTACGCCGAGGCATCAGGTGGTGGCGATGCACGAGTGTATGGCCGAAAAGAGCTGTACTTGCGGGCATCGGGCGGAGGCGACGTTTCGTATAGCGGACCGGGACAACTGGTGAGCCGTAAAACATCGGGTGGCGGCGATATTAATCGGGATTAAACAAGAGAAACGAATGAAAATGAATGGTATGCGGCTGTTGGTAGCCTTTTTTGCGTTGGCAATCAGCCCAATTTATGCACAGAATGTTACACTGAATCCGAAGGTCGCCGACTTTTCGGTGTTGAAAGTAAGCTCAGGTGTACAAGTGTTTCTGACGCAGGGAGATGCGGAATCGGTGAAGATCGAGGCCAAAGGATTCGAGGAAAAAGACATTGTGGCTGAAGTAGACGGCCGTGAGTTAAAGATCAGCATTCGTTTGCAAGGCTGGCTGGGCAAAAACAAAGCCGATAAGAATACAAATCGCTACGTGAAAGCCTACGTAACGGCCCGTCAACTCAATGAGATTACCGTGTCGGCGGGTGCGCAGCTAACGGGTGAGACACCGTTTCAGGCTGAGAAAATTGGCTTATTTGCCAAATCAGGATCGCAACTGACCATGAACCTACAGGCTACCGATGTGGAGCTAAGTTCAGGGGCGGGGTCAACGGCCACGGTAGAGGGGGCGGCCAAAACGGTTATCGCTTCGGCATCGGCCGGGGCTACCATTGATGCTAAAGCGCTGACCTCAAACACCACACAGGCCGAAGCAACAAGCGGTGCCACTGTGCGCGTGTACGCCGAAAATGAATTGTTTATGAAGGCCTCGACGGGCGGTAGCGTTACCCACAGCGGCCCCGGCCGAATCGTCAGCCGCAAAACCTCGCTGGGTGGAAGCGCTGATTAGGGGAAATGTCATTAAGTGGTCATTATGCTTCTCTGTCATTAAATGGTCATTCGTTGTCATTTATCGTAAAACAAAAAATGACTACCTAATGACAGCGAAGCGTAATGACAATGAATGACAACGAATATCACATTGAACCCGGCATTTTACCACTGGTTGACGCACTGAACCGAACCGGGCTACTACAAACTTTTTCGAGTTGTGAGGGACACTTCGCGCCCGAGGAGCAACGCATGCGCGACCGAAATCATGCTGAAGTTCGGTTTCTGCCCGAACCAAATGCCAGGCTTGAGCCATGGCTGGGTACGTTGCTGACCCGCTTCAAAACCTGTCATGGGCTGATGCCGGTCACCGTAACTGGCTACAAACTGTTCACGCCCATCGACGAAGAGGCCGTTGACGAAACGTACGTGATTGAACTCCGGCCCTTCAACCGATTCGATCCGCCCGTCACCAAACGTGCTGATGTTGATCGCGCTGTGCTCCAACTGGCAGCGCTGATATAGATCAGCAGGAAGCTGTGATAAATATCATCTTTACTTGATGAGTGACTGAGGAGATTTGTGGTCTCTCTAAACTCGCTACAAGGATGTTGAATTTTTTAAGGACTGTTTTCGGCAGCACCGGGAATAATAAGCTTAAACAAGTGCTGGCGCAGGGGGCGGTCGTCATTGATGTTCGCTCACCCAACGAATTTGCTACCGGTCACGCCAGGGGTGCCGTCAATATTCCCCTCGATCAACTAAAATCGAAAGTCATACAGTTGAAAAGCTATCAGAAGCCGATCGTACTGTGTTGCGCCACCGGTATGCGTAGTTCACAGGCCCGACTGATCTTGCTTGAACAAGGCATTACCCACATGTTTGATGCCGGTAGCTGGCGAAATCTGAAGTAAGGGATTTTGGATACTGGATATTAGACGCTGGACTAAAACGGCCTTGGGGGAGACTTGTTTTTTATTCAAGATCCAGTATTCAACGTCTACCATCTACTATCCTTTCGTGATAAAAGTCACGGATAACAAGTTGTTTACCAGCGTGCTTTGTGTCATCAATCTTAAAATAAGACAACGATGATAAATTTAGTCAAAGCCGTCTTTGGCAGAGCAGGTAACAGCAGTAAACTCGACGAAGTACTGGCTCAGGGAGCGGTAATTGTTGACGTTCGTTCGGCGGGCGAATTTGCCAGTGGGCATGCCAAAGGAGCCGTAAACATTCCCCTCGATCAGTTAGAGGCGAAAATGAGCAAGATAAAAGGCTACAGACAGCCAATTGTGGTTTGCTGTGCGTCGGGTATGCGTAGTGCCCGGGCCAAAGCGTTTCTGGCTGGTCAAGGCATAGCCGATCTGCACGATGCCGGTAGCTGGCGCAATTTGAACTAGCAAGTAGTGTAGATATAAGCCAATAGCGCGGGCCACATAGCCCGCGCTATTGGCTTACTCATTGATGGGGTAAAAGGGTTCACCAGCCGAGGGTACTCTGTGGTATTTGTCACGAATTGACGCTGATACTAATCAGATTTTCAGGCTTTACCGGATAGTATACGGTTCCAATATAGCCACGGAAGCAGGTATTTCTTCATGAGCCACATGCTCCAGCGGGGCACAGCCTGATTGAACGGGAAGGTCATTTTGGGCTTGTTGGTGTAGTCAAATTCAGCCAGCATCAGCTTGCCATATTCCGTCGGAATAGGGCAGGCTGTGTAGCCATCGTACTGCGCATCTGATTTGGTTTTGTAGAGATGAGCCAGAATATGCTCGACCATGACTGGTGCCTGTTTCCGAATGGCCGCGCCGGTTTTCGACGTAGGTACGTTGCTTACATCACCGCACGCAAAAACGTTGTCGTATCGGGTATGCTGAAACGTGAATTTGTTTACCTCGACCCAACCCAACGCCTGCGCCGGATCGGCCAACGGGCTGCTCTTGATAAAATCGGGTGCCGACTGTGGTGGCGTTATATGCGCCATATCGAACCGGATCGATTGTTTCACCAACTCGCCTCCTGCGTTCTTCCCTTCGAAATAGATCATTTTGTTGGTACCATCTACTTCGGTTACGTTTTGCGCGTAATGTGTCTTGATCCGGTAGCGTTTCAGCAAACCTTCGAGCGTTTGGGCAAATTCTTTCACGGCAAAAATGGCCCCGGCTCCAGAAATGTAATGCACCTCCGTCTTGTCGAGCACACCGTTTTTGCGCCAGTAATCGCAGGCCAGGTACATGATCTTATGGGGCGCGCCGCCGCACTTGACAGGTGTGGTGGGATTAGTAAATACCGCCGTTCCACCCTTGAAATTTTTGATCAGTTCCCAGGTGTAGGCTGCCGAGTTGAACGAATAATTGCTTGATACCGAATTCTTCCTCAGCGTTTCCGTCAGTCCATTGATCTTACTCCAATCGAGCTGAATGCCCGGCACTACCACCAGCGAATCGTAGCCGATCACATCGCCGCTCCGGCAGGTAACCTGGTTTTGATTGGGCTGAAAGGTTACAACGGCATCTTTAATCCAGAAAGCCCCTTCAGGAATATAATCGTGTTCTGGTTTTTCGGTGTCTTGAATGGCAAACTGACCTGCGCCGACCAGTGTCCAGGCGGGCTGGTAGTAGTGTTTCACCGACGGCTCGATAATCCCGATTTGCAGGGTCTCATCTTTCCGTAGTAGCTGGGCTGCTGCCGACAGACCGGCGTTACCGCCACCAATAATCAGCACTTGATAATGTGGTGTCATTGTCCAGGAATAGTTTAGTTTTCCTAAACATAGGCCATGAAAAAGCGGCGGTCTGTAACATTAGTCACACACTGCCGCTTCAGGCGTCAGGATTCTTTTTTTGACAGGATTTGCACGATTTTTCGCTTGTACCGCATAACTCTGATGCAAAAACAAATCCTGTGAATCCTGTCAAAAAAACCTTTTTAAATCTTGTCGACCAGACAAGTTGCTCGGCGAAAACTATATAATCGAGGTCAGTTTGGCAGTTTGTCGCGAAGCAGCCCATACGTCCATGTGCCGCCAATGGCGCTCAACAGCGTGGCAATGACCACAACGTAACCACTACCAATTTGGGCGAATAGCGGACCCGGACAGGCACCCGTAATGGCCCATCCCAAGCCGAACAGCAAACCGCCGTAGACCTGACCTTTGTTGAACGTTTTGGGGTGAAATTCTACGGTTTCGCCCGACAGGGTTTTGATGTTGAATTTTTTGATCAGCAGAATCGAAATCATGCCGACCATAATAGCCGATCCGATAACGCCGTACATATGGAAACTCTGTAATCGGAACATTTCCTGAATGCGAAACCACGAAATAATTTCGGCTTTTACGAAAACAATGCCAAACAGAATTCCCACAATCAGGTACTTGACGTTAGCCAGCCCGGTCTCTGACTTTTTCATATCGTTGGGCGCATCACACACCAACGCCTCCGGAATTTCTTGTATCTGTTGCATACTGTTAAACCAGTTTCAGGATAAAGGGTAAAATCAAGTGAGTCATGGCAAAGCCGCCGACCATGAAGCAGCAGGTAGCTACTACCGATGGCCATTGCAGGTTGGAAATGCCCATGATGGCGTGGCCCGATGTACAACCACCAGCCCAACGAGTGCCGAAGCCAACCATAAAACCACCCAACACGAAGAAGATAAGCCCTTTAATGGTAAACAGGTTTTCGGTAGCGAACAGGTCGGCGGGCATCAGCCCCGAAAAGTCATTGATACCCAGTGCCCGCAGATCAGCCTCAGTAGCCGTTGACAATTGGAACGCGTCGGGATTGGCCAAAAACATGGTAGCGATAAAGCCGCCAACTAACGTACCCAGCACGAAAACCAGATTCCAGATTTCTTTTTTCCAGTTGTAGCTGAAAAACGGAATATTGGCAGGTATACAGGCCGCGCAGATGTGGCGGAGTGACGACGAGATGCCGAAAGATTTGTTACCAATCAATAATAACGTTGGAACGGTAAGCCCAATCAAGGGGCCGGCCACATACCAGGGCCAGGGCTTACGAGCGAGTTCAAAAAAATCCATATAGTTGGTTATAGCGATGATTAATAATCAAGACTGGTTATATATAAACGCCTGTACCTCAAAAGCGTTCAGTAATCTGATGAGCGCAAAAAACGCCCAGACCTGATTTGAATCATGCGAAACTAGCCCACTGTTTACGGCTAGTTTGTGACAATTGTTACACAGAGCTTATTTACGGGTCAAATACCAGATCGAATAGCCAATCAGGCCAACCCAGGGCGCGCCGTGAAACAATAGGTCACCCCAATCCATGAGCGTCATGCCGTTGGCACCGCCCATCAGCCAGCGCAGTTTCCCGATCAGGTGGGGTTCGGGCAGAAAAGGAGCCAGCCCCAGCGTAAGACAGGCAAACGCTAATGAGCGGAAAATTCGGGTTTTATAGAAAGGAGTAGTTGCCATGGACACTATTGTTGCGGTTTATTCTTGTTCCACGGATACAGCAACTGATTCAGCAGCGTTTGTGGAAACTCATGCATGCCCGAGAAGCCTAATTTAAGGTGATTGCCATTGTAGGGCTGGTAAGCCGTTTTGAACAGATAATCCCAGATACTCAGGGTGATGCCGTAGTTGATGCCTTCGGGCCGATCTTCGGGCAACACATCGACATGGTGCCAGAGGTGCATCTGTGGGCTATTGAACACGTACCTGAGCGGCCCCAACGGCAGGTTTACGTTGGCGTGGTTGAAGTGCCCGATGGCCAGCGTGAAGATATGAACCAGGAAAAAGTCCTGAATGCCAAAACCAATCATCGCCAGCGGAATGTACTCGAACGTGCGGTAAATGATGGTTTCCATCCAGTGGTAGCGCAGGTGCGCGGCGAACCCCATCTGCTTAACGCTATGGTGTACTTTGTGAAACTCCCACATCCACGGAACGTGGTGCAGCAGGCGGTGAACGTTCCACTGCACAAAATCACGCACCAGAAACAGCGTTAGTAACTGTGCCCAGACTGGCAGCGCCTGTACGTTGATAGCCACCAGATTACGGACGCCGAACAGGGCCAGAAAATCCGTGAACGCCTGTACCCCCACGTTCGAGAAGGCATTGTAGCCAATGAGCGAAAACAGGAAAAAGTTGAAGAACAGGTAAAAGGCGTCGAGCCAGAATTCCTGCCGGATAATGGCCTGGTCTTTGCGCCACGGAAACAGGATTTCGAGTCCCCAAACAGCCATTGATAAGCCTACCAGCCAGTAGAAATAATTATGCCAGGTAGGGTACAGAATTTCGTTGACAAGGTAGTTGAAGTAGCCCGAGTACCCGTTCGTGATAGCGTCTATGTAGCGTTCCATGACTTAGCGACTTTTCTGACAAAGTTGCCCTGTGTATGGGTCCGGTTCCGTGATAGATGTCACACAGGAAGAGTCGCTACCATCCGCAGTACACAGGCGGTGCCGTGGTGGAAAGGACCTTCGTCGAGGTCGGTATATACTTCTTCGAGCTGAAGGATGTCCAGGCCTTTAAAATCCTGAAGCAACTCGGTGCGGCTGTAGAGCATATCGGAGTTCTGCGGCCCGCCTGAATTTCGGCCGAGTTGCTCTTTGTGAAATGCTTCCAGTACGATTCGCCCCGACGGTTTCAGCCAAGAAATAAGGCGTTGGTGAAAGGCACTACGCTCGGCGGGCGGCATATGCACATACACCAGCCCGATGAGATCGTAAGTGTTTTCGGGAACTGTAAAATCCTGCAGTGTGCTGATGTTGTACCGAATACTGACACAGGCACCACCTGCCAATTGCAGGGCTTTATCGCGGGCGGCTTCGCTGAAATCAAACGCGTCGACGGCCCAACCCTGCTGAGCGGCATACACGGCGTTGCGGCCTTCCCCTTCGGCGGGCAGTAACATACGGCCCGGCTTCAGCGGCTGAAGGCATTCGCTGAAAAACGCGTTTGGCTGTGTGCCATACGCGTAGATTGGACTGCTATAACGTGTATTCCAGAATTCGTTCATGAGAAGTAGTTAAGCCGCACTTGTTTCAGCTTGCCTGATTACCTGCTCCAGTTGGTGAACAGGCACCACGCCCGACTGCCTCCAGATGATCTGTCCTTTCCGAAACAGGATCAACGTGGGCACGCCTTGTATCTTGTAACCACTGGCGGCCGCCGGGCTTTTATCAACGTCTATTTTCAGGATACGTACCCGATCACCCATACGAGCGGCCAGGTCTTTCAAAATAGGCGCCATTGCTTTGCAGGGGCCGCACCACTCGGCGAAGAAGTCGACGAGAACAGGTGTTTCACTTTGAATAATTTCGTTAAACGGTTGTCTTGCTGGCGTATCCATAACGATTAAGAGCGATTTTTAAGAACAGTTGTTGATAATTGAACAAGGAGATCGGTAACCAGGAAACCCATTATACCACCCCAGACCGACATTGTTTGCCAGTGCGATTGAATGGGGCAATGGCCGGTAAGGCAACCCACTTCGCGCCAATAGACGTACCCGCCTGCCGCGCCAGCCATTGCGCCCAGCCAACTACCGTACTTCTTCATACTCAACATCGTCGACAGACTTGTTCGCTGTTTTTGTCGATGAGGGCACACTACAGCCAGCAGCTCCGCAACCGGTGTTGGTCATGGCCTGGAAAAGCAGCAGGCCACCTACCAGACTCAACAGGGGTTGATGATCGGTGAAGGCGCTCCAGATGATGCCAACACCCGCAATCAGGCGGACAACCCGCATAACGCCCCAGTTCTTAAGATCAATCGTGTTCATCGTAGTTGTTGTTTGAAAGGCGTGCAAACGCCATAGGCTGGATTATCAGGCGACTCTTTTTTTGAAGCTACAGAACACAAAATTCTGCGTTGTATTAAAAGGCGTTATGTGGTCTTCGGTAATACAACGCAGCTTATCAAAACCATTTTCCAGTTCAGTGCTCAGCGTTTCTTCTGTGTACTGTTTTATGGATAGACCACTGCATTTGGTGGGGCCGTTTTCAGAGAACGTACCTATGCTCATGAAGCCATCTACTGATTTTCGGGCGGTTTCCATATAAGTCGCTACCTGTTCGTCAGTGGTCAGAAAATGGAACGTTGCCCTATCGTGCCAAACGTCAAACGTAGTTGTCGGCTCAAATTCGGTCACGTCACTCACTACCCAATTAATGGTCTTTGCTTTATCGCCTAAGCGTTTTTTTGCTTTTTCAAGGGCTACGGCCGAAATATCCAGTACCGTTACATTCGTGTAGCCCTCTGTAAGTAACCAGTCGACAAGGGTACTGTCTCCACCACCTATGTCAATGATAGCAGCCGTTTTGTCCAGTTCAAATGAACGGATGAAATCTAACGATGTTTTCGGGACTTCCTGTGTCCAACTGACTTGATCAGGGCTTTTAGTCTCGTAAACGGTTTCCCAATGGGTTTTGATTGATTCGATGGATGACATGGCTTTGAGCTAGCTGTTTCAATGGTAAGGTTAATGACGGATACGTCTTGGTTTTCGTGTGTAACCCATTCACATTAAGGCAGTAAGGTTCAGGTTTGATTTGCGGTTAATTCCTGAACCTATCTAGTACGAATACCGAAAGGAAGGTACAGCGGGCAGGTGCTAACCAGGCTGGTGAGCAGAAAGATGCCGGCTACTGCCAGACTAACAATGCCCCAAACGCCCGATAGCGTACCGGTGGCATACAAGACGATCAGGACAATGGCAATGACAATCCGGAGCGTCCGGTCGATGGAACCCATATTCTTTTTCATGACAGTTTTTTTCTGACGAAGAAACAAGGTAGCACCCTGCTGGTCTGTGATAAAAATCACACAGTCAGATGATTATCAGTTTCTTACTCAGGTACGTCCCCAGTCCAGTATCCAACGTCTAGCAACCAGTGTCTCCTATCCAGCATTTGACTGGTGGGCTGGGTCGTAGCTGACGAAAAAGTTGATCCAGGTACGTCGGGCAAGGCGGAATAAGAAAGGCGTCAGAGCAATCAGCGCCGGTATGAGTCCAAACAGGTAGTACGTCATGTCGATGTCGAGGATGCCGATGAAGAGTGCAAACGTCGTGATGATAAACGCCACGTAGAAAGCGTAACTCACGTATAAAGCGCCCGTAAAGAAACCAGGCTCACTTTCGTAACGCAGCTTACAGTGGCTGCAGCGTTCGTGCATCTCGTCGAAATGTTTCAGGTCATATGCGCTTTTGCTGATGAAGAAATCACCCTGCTGACAACTGGGACATTTATTGAAGAGGATGCTGTAGAGCCTGGTTCCTTTTAACATGGTATTGAGCAGTTACTGAATGGATAATCAAGATTTAGCCAACGTGCTGGGGCATACGTAATCGGTTGTCTTGAATCGCCCGGTTGCTTTAATGGCGGCAAAACCACCGGCTACATCGATCACGTTATCATAACCGCGTGCTTTCAGAATAGAAGCGGCCATCATGGAGCGGTAACCGCCCGCGCAGTGAAGGTAGATGGTCTCGTCTTTCGGAAATTCGGCCATTTGTTCGCTGATGAAATCGAGCGGAATAGACTTAGCTCCATCGATGTGTTCGGCTGTAAATTCGCCGGGCTTGCGCACATCGATTACAGGTACGTTACCACCGTCGAGGAGGTTGGCGAGGGTATCCGCAGAGATCGACGTTACCCGGTCGACCTCTTTATCACTGGCTTCCCAGGCGCTGAAACCGCCCTGTAGGTAGCCCATCACCTGATCGTAGCCTACGCGGGCCAGCCGCGTAAGTGTTTCCTGCTCCTGACCGGGATCGCACACCAGCAGTAACTCCTGCCGAACGTCGGGAATGAGCGCACCCACCCAGGGGGCAAACTGACCACTGAGGCCAATATTGATCGAGTTAGGGATAAATCCGTTGGCAAACACCTGTGCAGCACGAACGTCGAGTACCAGCGCACCTGTTTCGTTGGCGGCCGCTTCAAAAGCGTCGGGCGACAGGGGCTGTGTTCCCCGGCTAAGTACCGTATCAATGCTTTCGTAGCCCTGCTTGTTCATCTGCACGTTTTGCGGGAAGTATTTCGGCGGTGCCAATAGTCCGTCGGTTACTTCATAAATGAACTCGTCGCGGGTCATGTTGGCGCGAAGGGCGTAGTTGAACAGTTTCTGGTTGCCGAGCGTGTCGGTAGTTTCCTTGCTCATGTTCTTGCCACAGGCCGACCCCGCGCCATGCGCTGGATACACGATCACGTCATTGGGCAAGGTCATAATTTTATTCCGTAGCGAATCGAACAGATGCCCAGCAAGGTCTGTCACGGTCAGGTCTGATTTCTGCGCCAGGTCGGGCCGTCCTACATCGCCGATAAACAGCGTATCGCCGCTGAACAGGGCTTTTTCTCCACCTGCTTCATCGATCAGTAAATAGCAGGTCGATTCCATAGTATGGCCGGGCGTGTGCAGCACTCTAATGGTCAGCTTGCCCAGGGTCAGCTCTTCCCCATCTTTCGCTATATGGGCGGCAAAACCCGTTTGTGCGTTTGGACCATACACAATAGTGGCTCCCGTTTTCTGGGCGAGGTCAACGTGACCGGAGACGAAATCGGCGTGGAAATGGGTTTCCAGCACGTATTTGATCGTGGCTCCGGCCCTTTCGGCCTGCTCAATATACGGTTTCACTTCGCGGAGTGGGTCAACAATGGCCACTTCGCCTTCGCTTTCAATGTAGTATGCTCCCTGCGCCAGGCAGCCAGTATAAATCTGCTCGATCTTCATGTGAAAAGAGTATTTTGATGTGTTAAAGAAGTGTTTCTTTCGCAATGATGTAGATGCCCATGACCAGGACGAAGTAGCCGAAAGCGACCTTTAATTTCTGGCTTGGAATAAAGCGGGCCAGGTACGTACCCACGAAAATGCCCGCGACCGAAAGGGCCGTGAATTCGAGCAGAAACGGCCAGTCGACGGCCATGTTGGACAGGTCGCCCACGAAGCCTGCCAGTGATTTCACCGCAATGATCAGCAGCGATGTTCCCACCGCCGTTTTCATGGGCAACCGGGCCAGCAATACTAGGGCAGGAATGATCAGGAAACCGCCGCCTGCACCCACAATGCCGGTTAACAGGCCAACCAGCATGCCTTCGAGCGCAATGAGTGGCAGGTTAAACTGAACGGCCCCGTCAGTTTGTTTGGCCTCAGCCTTCTTGTCGCGAATCATGCTGATCGATGCGGCCAGCATGATGAGGGCGAAGAAGACCATGATGGCTACGTTCTTACTCAGGCTGAAGGTATCGGTTGAAAAGACCGGGTCGGGAATGACGGGGACGATGAGTTTCCGGGTCAGGTAAACGGTGAGCAGCGACGGAATAGAGAAAACAACCGCTGCTTTGTAGTTGATTTGTTTCAGCCGCATGTAGTTGACCGACCCCACCAGGGAAGTGGTGCCAACCACAAATAAGGAATAGGCGGTAGAGAGCAAGGGGTTGATACCCAGTAGATAAACCAGAACGGGTAGTGTTAGAATACTGCCGCCGCCGCCAATTAACCCAAGACTGACACCGATGATGATAGAGGCACCAAAACCTGCTACATGCTGTAAGGTCATAATCACTTAAATTTTAAGCGAAATACGACCCTGCCACGCCCGACTTCCGTGACAATTGTTACAAAGGCGCGAAATCAGACCAGCATCGTGATTTTATTACGCATCAGCGTGAGGCGTCCGGCTTTTTCCAACTGTTTCAACAAGCGCGAAATGACCTCGCGTGACGTAGCCAGATCCTGCGCAATTTCTTCGTGCGTGATCGATAGCACGGTGCATTGGCAACTCTGCGTCTTCTTGTTCAGGTACGTTAGTAACCGCTCGTCGAGTTTGTGGAAAATCACCTCGTCGATGGTTGTGAGCAGGTTGTCGAAGCGTTTTTGGTAGGTCTGAAACACAAACTGTTTCCAGGTCGAATACTGGCACATCCAGCTATCGACTTTGGCAACGGGTACGGCAATCAGTTCGGTTTCTTCTTCTACCACGGCGATGATCTCGCTCTGCTTGCTACCCATGCAACAGGTGAGTGACATGGCGCAGGCATCCATGCCACCGAGGTAGTATAGCAAGGCTTCGCGCCCTTCCTGATCGGGCCGCATGATCTTGACCGAGCCACGCAGAATGATGGGTACGGAACGGATAAATTCGCCAGGTCTGATAAGGTACGCTCCAACCGGTGCTACTTTATGCTGACCCACCTCAGCTAATTCCTGAAGCAGGGCATATTCAAATTGACCCTTAAGGGCCTCCTGTAAAAAATCAACCGTAAGTTTCATGTCTGTATATACGCTTTCAAGCTACATTTTGTGCCATAACGCAGAAAGGCCACATCGAGTGTCGACTGACGGGCAGGAACGGTAAGAGGTAAAGCTGGACAATGGCACCCCTTTTGCCTGACAAAAGTCAGGTTATTGAAGAACGTGTATCCCTACATTTGTTCGATGTATTGATCGCTCACTTACGTATTATCTGATTCCTCTTATGCTTGATTCTGCCCAACTCCGCACAATGCTTATGGTCCTGTTTGGACTGGCCGCAACCGTGGCGCTAATGTTCGTAATCATGATTTTACTAGCCTGGCATATGCCCGGCGAAGGGCAGCCGGTTGCGCAGGCTGGTCAGATGGCCGGTGGCGGCGGTGCTCCGGTGGCAGCGGCTAAAGTGCTCTCTGCTGATGCCCTTGCCGGAAAAGAAATTTTTGCCGGAAACTGTGCTTCCTGCCACAGCGCGGGTGCCGATAAATTGCTGGGTCCAGGGCTGGCGGGTATCCGTCAGCGTGCCCCAGGAGAGGCATGGTTGCAGAAATGGATTCGCAACTCGTCGGCTGTTATTGCCAGCGGTGACGCCTACGCCGTGAAGATTTTCAACGATAACGGTAAAATTCAGATGACCTCGTTTACGTCACTAACCGACCTGCAAATCAAGCAAGTACTCGACTACGTGGATTCGGAAAACTAGTTACTGGCGCCATTCACCCTGCCAACGCATCAGGGTGAATGGCGCCAGATAAGTAACTGACTGATAAAGCATGGTTTTGTGCAGTATGGTGTTATTATGACCAATAGCGATAGTTAATTCGCTTGTTGCTACCGATCACTAATTCCCAACTTCCAGATAAACCATTCAACCTAACTTGACATCAGCTAGCGCCAAACCGGCTGAAACCAGAGTGAATTGCTTTATGTACGATCTCCCTACTGTCTCTGTCATTGATAAAAAAAAGAATAGGTTAAAGCGATACATTATTTCGGAGCTATACCGATCTGAGTCACGAACCATTGCCCAACTTGCCCGTGTCATGCACAGTAGTGTACCGTCGGTCACGGCCCTGATCGATGAGTTAATGACTACAAAATGGATTCGAAGCATTGGAACGGGCGTGGCGCAGATGGGTCGAAAGCCTTCTTTATATGCCTTAAAACCAAGGTGCTATGTTACGGTTGTGGTCGACATCACTGTTCATGATACCAAACTGCTTGTGTTCGATTTGACTAATCAGGTGGTACTTCGAATGGATCTGGTACTGCATCTTGGCGATTCCTCTTCGTTTGTCTGTGATTTGCGGGAACCGTTGCAGCAACTGGCCCAAAAACTGAATGCGCTGGAGTTCATGGTCATTGGTATCGGCGCTACCATGCCGGGGCTGGTTAACCCGGAACTGGGCTTCAACTTCACGCATCCCGAACTGAATCAGCCGGGGCAATCGCTCAGTGCCCTCTTCGAGTCGCTGTTCGATGCGCCGACTTTCTTTATCAACGACACCAAAGCCATCATTTTTGGCGAAAGCAAATTCGGGCTCTCGCAGGACAAAAAACATGTGCTTTCTATCAACATCGACTGGGGCATTGGGCTTGCCGTAATGATCAATGGCGAAATTTTGCAGGGAACTGCGGGCTTTGCCGGTGAATTAGGGCACATTCAGATCAAAACCGATGGTGAACTGTGTACCTGCGGAAAAGTAGGCTGTCTGGACACATTGACCTCAGCGTCGTCGCTGATTCGCCGTGCCCGACTTGGTTTGGCACAGGGACAACCGTCTATGCTGGCCGACGAGGGATCAGATGCGGTGACGATTGAACGAATCATCGAGAAGGCCAATGCCGGTGATGCGTTTTGTATTGACCTGTTGCGCAACGCCGGTAGTGAATTAGGTCGCGGACTGGCCATTGCCGTTCATTTGTTCAACCCCGAACTGATTATTGTAAATGGTGTACTGGCTAAAGCAGCCGACGCCATCACATCGCCTATCAAGCAGGCGTTGATTCGTCATTGCCTGCCCGATTACCAAAGCAACTTAACCATCGAACTATCACAGCTTGGCGAGATGGCGAAGCTTTACGGCACCCACGCCTATGTGCTGCAAAGCCTCCTTGACCACGAACAAATACCCTGACTCAACAGAATAGGCCCCAAAAGTTAAGGGGTCAACTCATTGTTGTGTTTGGCAGCCTCTTCGGTGAGGGTCGTCAATGCATTTTGCGACAAGGCTGTTTCTACCTCTTTGCCTTCTTTACGAGTGCTGTCGCGACCAGCCGAAGATGGATCGGGAAGCATATTGTTGATAAAGGCAAGCGTGTCGGTTACGAGACCCGGAAATAGTCCATGAACGGCGCCGGCAAACTTGGCCGGTAACGATACAATTCGTTCAGCGTCACCGTAGCGAGTGGCCTCGATAATATCTGAGGCTACTTTCTCGGCGCTTACCGATAGACCGGGTAACGAATCGCCGATCTTAAACCAGGCATATTCTTTTTCGTGTTGCCCCCGTATCTGTGCCTGTCGCGGGCTACCTGTACGAATCAGACCGGGGCAAATGGTGGTCACGTATATATTATCGCGGGCAATTTCGGCCCGGAGGCCTTCTGAGTAACCAACCAGCGCAAATTTACTGGCCGAATAAGGCAACAGATGCGGAATGGAAACCTTGCCACCAAATGAGGCCACATTCACGATCCGACCTTCTTTTCGCCGTTGCATATCGGGCAAAACGGCGTTGATGGCGTGGTAAGCAGCCCAGAAGTTGGTGTTCATCGCTTCATGAAAATCATCGTCGGTGGTGTTGGCATATGGCCCGGCCATAATCACGCCCGCATTATTTACTAACACATCGACTGGACCAAGTTGTTGATTGACGGCTTCGAAAAACCCGTTTAGTTGGTCTTTGTTCGTTAGGTCGCATTGATGCGCATACACTTCATTGCCGTAGGCACGTAGCTCGGCAGCGGCAATATCGAGGGCTTCCTGCGTTCGGGCACAGATACCTATCCGAGCTCCTTCACGCGCCAGTTGTCGGGCCAGTACAAGCCCCAGCCCACGTGAACCACCGGTAATTACGACCACTTTATTCCGAAAATCGATCTTCTGATTACGGCGTTGCAAGGCACGGATAGCGACAACGGCTCCCACACCAGCTATACTCCAGAGCAATGTATTCCTGGCCATAAACTAAGCTGTTTTTATAAGGAAACAACCGTAGGCAGGTAAGGGCGCGCGAAGTGATGGAGTGGCCCGTTAATTCTTTGTGTACACGACATCGGCGAAGTAATGGCGGCAGTCGGTAAACCAGTGGGTCTGCGTGAATCCGGTTTGGTTGGCCAGTTCATCGATCTGTAATCGGGTGAATTTCCGGGAAATTTCGGTATGAACAATTTCGCCGTAATCGAATGAAATCGTCAGGTCTAACGCCGCGATAGTAACCGTCTGCTTTGTCTGGCTCACCAGATAGCTTCGGGCTTCTCCACTTTCAGGGTCGTAAAGCTCATAGTGATCAAAGGTCGCCAGATTAAAGGTTGCATCGAGTTCGCGGTTGATGCGGCGGAGCAGGTTCAGGTTGAACGCTTTAGTTAAGCCCTGACGGTCGTTGTAGGCGGCGTGAATCACGGCGGGGTGCTTTTGCAGGTCGAAACCTGTCAGCAGCAGATCGCCGGGCCTGAGAGAAGCCGACAGTTGGGCATAAAAAGCCAGCGCGTCGTCGGGCGTGAAATTGCCAATGTTCGAACCCAGAAAAAGTACCACTTTGCGCGGTTCATTAGCAGAATCGTAGGTCCGTTGCGCAATGCGGGCCAGCGCGTCGGTGTAGTCGCCGTGTTGCGGGGTTACGCTGAGCGAAGGTAGTTTTTGGGTCAGATCATCGGTCAGTTCATCCAGCGCCGTTTCCGAAATATCGACCGGCGAGTAGGTGAATTGAGCGTTTTGTTCTACAAAGTGGGAAAGTAAAACCTTCGTTTTTAGCCCGTCGCCCGCGCCAAGTTCAATGAGGTCAAAGGAGCGATTGTCGGCCGAAAACATGCTGAGCCACTGCTCTTTATAATTGTCGATGATCTCGTATTCGCTACGGGTGAGGTAGTACTCGGGCAGATGCATGATTTCGCTGAACAGCCGGCTGCCTTCAGCGTCGTAAAAAAAACGCGACGAAAGGCGCTTGGGCTGTTGGGTCAGTCCCGTACGTACCTCGTCGGCCAGCGCCGTGCTTATTAGGTACGTTGTTTCGGTATGGTCTGTAAGCATGTTGTTGTAAGAGATTGACTATGCATTCACCAGCCGGATCCCAGTGTATTGCCACTGTTTGTCGGGCTGGAAGAAGTTACGATACGTGGGTCTTGATGAGTTGGGCGGTGTGGCTACTGAAGCACCCCGCAAGACCATTTGTCCGCTCATGAATTTGCCGTTGTACTCACCTACAGCTCCCGGCACGGTTTTAAAACCGGGGTAGGGGAGATAGGCTGATGAAGTCCATTCCCATCGTTTTCCCCAGTTCAGGTTACCTCGTAACGCGGCTGTTTCCCATTCAAATTCGGTAGGCAGACGTGTTCCCCGCCAGCGGGCATACGCATCGGCTTCGTAGAAATTGACGTGACAAACCGGCGCGTCCGGGTCGATGGGTTCCAGACCGGCGAAGGTGTAGTTGTGCCATCGGCCGTCTAGTTTATGCCAGTAGAGTGGTGCTTCGGCTTTGGTAGCGTTCACCCACGCCCATCCGTCGGAGAGCCAATGCTGAAATTGACTATAGCCACCGGCTTCTATAAAGGCCACATATTCGGCGTTGGTAACCAGGTTGCCCGCCAGCGTTGTCTCGTTCAGGTAAACCTTGTGGACCCCCAGTTCATTGTCGAAGCTAAATCCACTTCCTTGATAGCCAATGGTATACACGCCTTCGTGAATAGTGATCGACGTACCTGGCTGTTCTGATTCATGCTCCGAAACGGGGATATCCAGTGCTGGAAACAGCGGGTTGTGACCGAGCGTGTATTTGATGTCGGTAATCAGCAATTCCTGATGCTGTTTCTCATGCTCCAGACCCAGTACAAGCAATGACTCCAACTCGGTAGCCAATTCGTTTTCGGTCAGAAAACGATTCATCTGCTCATCAACGTAGTCGCGGTAGCGATAGACTTCGGCCACGGTTGGTCGGCTTAAATTTCCTCGCATAGTGCGCAGTGTTCGTCGACCAACGGTTTCGTAATAACTATTGAAAACGTAGTTAAACTGATTGTTGAACACCTGGTAGTCAGGCACGTTCGGGATTAACACGAACGTTTCCCAGAACCAGGTTGTGTGCCCCAGATGCCATTTTGGCGGGCTGGCGTCGACCATGGGCTGCACCACAAAATCTTCGGTTTCGAGGCCCGCACACAGCCGCACCGACTGGTCACGTACCTGATGAAATGCGTCGGCCAATGCCGTAGTTACTGACTGTAAATGCATAGAATCGATAAAGTGAGCTGGTTGGGCTTTCTGATGGAATAGTCTATTTGTTGACTCGATAAGTCGATAGACTAACCGACTATACAGCAAACCAGTTAAGCCGGGTTATGGTGTCGATACATCGAAAAAATAATAGTGAGTGGACCGCAAACACAGATCGCCCAACTGTTGAGTACTGGCAAGGTTATGCGTTGACAGTGTTAGTTCAAACGTCAGACTATGCCAACTCCTAAGCCCGATTATTACGGTATCGACTTCCGAAAAGAGCCTGAAAAGTACCGGGTCAGTGTGGGCGAGATGGGGGTTCTTACTGCTATGCCGTACAAGGCTGAGATATTGCCATTTTGGCGGTTCAAAGACCCTGATATAGCCCGCGAATCGTCGGAGAAGATTTACCAGCTGTTTCTGGACTACAAGGCCGATAACGATTTCATTGGGATGGATATGGCCCGCAAATTCCTGCAAATGGGCTATACCCGCTCCCGTCGCTACGCCAATCATAAAGGCGGTAAGAAGTACGACGGTCCGGTGCCTGACGACAAAAAAGGGCAGTCGGGCGCGCACGGTCGGGCGCAATTGCCGCGTAGTGAGGAAGACCCTGTCAAGGCCGAATCAGCCCGAATTTTCTATGCCAAGTACCTCGAAGCCCGCGAAGACCCGGAGTATAAGCGTCAAAAGAAAGAATGGCAGGAAAGGTATGGGTGAGGGTGACGAAGTTTGCTAGCGCGAGTATTTACTCGTGTCTTTTATATCACAAGCATTTGCTTGCACAGCGCGAATGCGCAATACAGTAGAGACAGGTAAGTGATAGGCTTACTTATTTTCACTACCGCATTGCGCTTTCGCGCTGTGCAAGCGAATGCTTGCGATATAGAAGACACGAGCACATGCTCGCGCCAGTTTCGCACTTACTCCCTTCTCCGATGCTCATCCAACTCGTTGACGCTACCTTCCGCAATCCGACAAACACAACGTACCCACCCATAAACTGGACGCTGGAAGCTGATCAGCACTGGGCCATTATGGGGCCATCGGGGTCGGGGAAAAGCCTGTTGCTGGATGCCCTGGCCGGACGGATAACCTTGCTTGCCGGGAAATTGCTGCACCCGGTTGGTCCGCTCAAAACCACGGTCGAACTGGTAGCACGCGACTATTCGTTCGACTGGCGCATTGCCAGTGCGGCGCAGTTTTATCAGCAACGCTACAACACCCAAACCGTTGATACGGCCCCGACCGTGCGCGATGTGTTGCAAGGTCAGGTACGTCCCACTGGCACGATCGATCTGGCTTCGGCCCCTGTGCCACCGCCAGCTTACACCGATGAGTGGCTGGCCGACATTGCCGCCCAACTGAACATAACGTACCTGCTCGACCGGCGGTTAACGTCGCTTTCTAATGGCGAAACTCGCCGGACGTTGCTGGTCCGCTCATTGCTAGAACGCCCGCGCGTCTTGCTGCTCGACAACCCGTTTGTCGGCCTAGACACCGACAGTCGCGTCCAGCTTCACGCCATTATAGACCGGGTTGCACAATCAGGAGTAGCGCTGGTGATGGTAGTCGATGAGCGCGACGTACCGGACTGCGTTACCAACCGGCTCACGCTAATCGGTACACTCAAGTCAGACGAATCGACCATCCAACTACAACCCGCTTCAACAAGCCCCCAGCCTTCGTTCACTCATGCTGTCAGGATGCGAAACGTGACTATTCGGTATGGTGATAAGACGGTGTTACACGGCATTAACTGGACAGTGCGGCGGGGCGAAAAATGGGCGTTGCTGGGTGCGAATGGCTCTGGGAAAAGTACGTTGCTGAGCCTCATCACCGCCGATAATCCGCAGGCGTACGCCAACGATTTCGACCTCTTCGACCGAAAGCGCGGCACCGGCGAAAGCATCTGGTCGATCAAAGCGAAGATCGGTTTCGTTTCGCCTGAACTGCACCTGTACTTTCCCCGCCAGATAAAGGTGTACGATGTGGTGGCGTCTGGCCTGTTCGACACGATGGGCCTGTTCCGTAAGCTGACGCCCGAACAACGTACCCGCATTGAAGATCAACTCCGGCAGCTTGGCCTCGATCAGCTACGCGATCAGCCCTTATCGGCCTTGTCGGTGGGACAGCAACGGTGGGTGTTGCTGGCCCGTGCGCTGATCAAAAATCCACCGCTGCTTGTGCTCGATGAGCCTACGCAGGGACTTGATGCAACCCAAACTAGTCAGTTCCGCCAACTGGTCGAACAAATCTGCACGGTCAACCCCGATCAGACACTGATCTACGTAACGCATTACACCGACGAGTTGCCAAATTCGATCACAAATACGCTGAGGCTCGCTGACGGACGTATAGTGGTATAACCTGACGTGGTTAGTGTATAGCTGTATTTGTAAGTAATGCATTTCTTCGCGTGCGGGGCTGACGCATGGCCCTTCGACAGGCTCAGGGTGACAATCCACCCAAGAATGTAAATGACAAACTTGAGTGGGATTGTCACCCTGAGCCCGTCGAAGGGCCATGCGTCAGCCCCGCACGCGAAGCAGTCATGTCTATAGCCAATCCATAACTGGCGTTAACCTATTGTTTGCGCTGATTCTTTGCGACCTTTGCGGCTTCAACCGGCACACAACATTCCATGATTCTTTTAGACGGTAAACTCCTTTCTGCACAGATCAAGCAGGAAATCGCGGCTGATGTCGCCAAGATCAAGGCCGAAGGCGGCAAGATTCCACACCTCGTCGCTATTCTCGTCGGAACGGCCGGCCGGTCGGAGACCTACGTGGCTAGCAAAATGAAAAGCTGCGAGGAAGTTGGTATGCACTCCACGCTGATCCGGTTCGACGATGACGTGACTGAAGCTGAACTGCTTGCTGCTGTAGAAAGCGTGAACAATAATCCCGATATGGATGGCCTGATTGTGCAGTTGCCGTTGCCAAAACAGGTAAATACCGACACCGTAATGGAGGCGATCGACCCAGCTAAAGATGTCGATGGCTTTCATCCAACCAACGTGGGGCGCATGACAAAAGGCTTACCTGCCTACATTTCAGCCACACCGCAGGGCATTCTGGAGATGCTGAAACGCTACGATATTCCAACGAGCGGCAAGCATTGCGTGGTGGTGGGTCGTAGTCAGATTGTGGGCCTGCCCATGAGCATTCTGATGCAGCGTAACGGCTATCCCGGTAACTGCACCGTAACGCTAACGCATTCGAAAACGCAGAACCTCGCTGAGATCTGCCGCACCGCCGATATCCTGATCGCCGCCCTCGGTAAGCCCGAATTCGTCACCGCCGATATGGTAAAAGACGGTGCCGTAGTGATCGACGTTGGTTTGGAACGCGTTCCTGATGCCAGCAAGAAAAGTGGTTTTGCCCTGAAAGGTGACGTTAAATTCGACGAAGTAGCGCCCAAAACAAGCTACATCACCCCCGTCCCCGGCGGCGTAGGCCTGATGACGATCTGCTCCCTGATGCAAAACACCGTCAAGGCCGCCCGGCGCGAAGTGTACGGGTAAGTAATTTAAACGAGAGCTATCTCGCTCGCAAATAGATATGTACAGTTTCATCCTTGTCCGGAAGCCTAAATCGCATAATAGCTGGCAGAAAGATAGCACTCCGGGAAAGCGTTATAAAGCAGCACTAACTGAAGCATTAGTAGCTTCATGCCCTAACTATGAGAGTAGTACACAAGATATGTATGGACTTGTATACCACTTTTACACCAAATACGAGGGATTCGATGCTGATAACCTAAGCAAGCCTATTTGGGATTGCCTTTGTAATGAGTTATACAAAGATGACCGACAGGTAAAACTACGTGTAGCGGGAAGTTTTAACTTGCGAGATGCGTCGTATGATCTTAAGTCACTCAATTTCACTAGTTTATCTGGTGATCTAATTACCACCTTACTTGAGGCTTTTGAGACGGAGAGCCATATATTGTACATTGAATGTGGTGTATTTGATTCCGACATGATACGGTTAAACTTGGCAGAAAATGCAAATTAGACCACAATACCTACAGCGCTACATGCATGATATTGCTGTGGAACAGTTAATGTCTGATTATCAGGCTAAAGGATATCAAGTTGCCAAAGAGGAAAAGATTGGCAACTATAGAGCTGACCTTGTGGCTAGGAAAGCGGATGAGGTGGTTGTCTTTGAAGTGAAAGTCGGAAAGATGACTCCTCAAAAGCGAGCACAAATTGCTGGACTAGGGGACTATGTCAAAGCACAAAAAAACTACAAATTTCTAGTTGTTGTAGCCACTCCTCCCAAGCCAAAGAAGATAGATATTCCCAACTTGGACGAAATTCTGTATAACTACTTAGTCAACGATTTCCCTGACGAGCTTGACTCTCTTTCTACCCGTACCCGGATAGAAAATGTAGTTGACTCTACTGTTGATGAGTTAGCCATACTTGAAGAAGGTGGATTTATGGCCAAAGGAAACGGGACTGTGGAAGTTGAACTTCAATACGGTCTAACTAGCGATGCATCTTTGAGCGATGATAGCTTCCCGTTTACATTCGAGATTAAACTTAAGCAGAACGAACAAAACGAATTGGTTCTTGATGAGGTCGTTCAACTGCATGTCGACACATCCTCGTGGGACGAGTAACATTTCATTGAATCTGCTACCTGTCCTACGCGTATGGCAATACCTTTTCGTAAAGTTGCTTTCTTCTATCTGTTCGTCTTACTGCTGATTGCTGTGCTCGTTACGCCGCTTTCAGTGGCGCAGACACCGCCGAAGCGGGAGTTTCGGGGTGCCTGGATCGCAACGGTTTCGAACATCGACTGGCCATCGCGGCCGGGGCTTACTGCCGATCAGCAGCGGGCAGAATTTGTCAATATCTTGAATCAGCATCAGCAGGCCGGGCTCAACGCGGTGGTGGTGCAGGTACGTAGTGTGTGCGACGCCATGTACCCAAGTGCGCTCGAACCCTGGGCTGAGGTTTTGTCGGGGAGACAGGGCCAATCGCCGGGTTATGATCCGCTGGCATTCATGCTGGCCGAATGCCGGAAACGGGGTATGGAGTTTCACGCCTGGTTTAACCCGTATCGGGCTGTGTCGAATGCCCAAACCGCCCAACTCGACCCCAATCACGTGGTTCGTAAACACCCGGAGTGGCTCCTGGCACAGGGTACGTTACGAGTACTGAACCCCGGCTTGTCTGCCGTGCGCAACTACGTCACGAGCGTAATCATGGATGTAGTTCGCCGCTACGACATCGACGGGGTTCATTTCGACGACTACTTCTACCCGTACCCACCCGCTTCCGGCCCATCGTTCAACGATGATTCAACCTACAACGCCCTGAACCGGGGTATACCAAACCGGGCCAACTGGCGGCGCGATAACGTCAATCTGTTTGTGAAGCAAGTATCGGATAGCATCCGGGCGGCCAAACCCTGGGTTAAATTTGGCATCTCGCCGTTTGGTATCTGGCAGAACAAAACAACGGCGCAATCGCTCGGGTCGGCTACCAATGGCCTTCAGAGTTACTCCGATATTTATGCCGACACGCGGCTATGGGTACAGTCGGGCTGGCTCGATTATGTGGCGCCGCAACTCTACTGGAACATCGGGCTGGCAGCGGCTAATTACGACGTGCTGATTCCGTGGTGGTCAGCGGTGGTGCAGGGCAGTCCGGCAACGGCGGGGATTAACCGGCATCTGTACATTGGGCAGGCGGCGTATAGGGTGGGGGTGGCCACTGAAAACGCCACCTGGAATCTGGCGGGGCATATGCCGGCGCAACTTCGGCTCAACCGCCGGACGGTAGGCGTGCAGGGCAGCATCTTCTACAACACCACAACGCTGAACCGCAATCCGTTGGGTTTGCGCGATAGCCTTCAGACATTGGCTTTCTATGGCCGTCCGGCCCTACAGCCTGCTATGCCCTGGAAGTCAGGTACGTTGCCAGCGGCACCAACACAACTGACTGCCCAACGCATCGGCAATACCGTTCAACTGCGCTGGCAAAAACCGACAACCGGCTCTGGCGAGCTGGAGCGCGTGCGGCAATACGTGATCTATCGCTTCAACGACGGACAGGCGGCCTCTACTGAAGATGCTACGGCCATTCGGGCGATTACGGTCAACGATACTACTGCTTTCACCGACACTAACGTACCTGCAGGCCAACTGGTACGCTACTTCGTGACGGCCCTGACCCGGCTTCATGCCGAAAGCCCCGCCACCAATCTGGTTACCGCCGACCCACTGCTGGCTACCGAGCCAATTGTGAGTGGCCTTGACTTGCGTCTGTCACCCAATCCAGTATCGAACCGGGTTCGGATTGAGTACGATTTGCCCACCGCGAGCCTGGTAACGCTCTCGATCCGCGAGGGGGCGGGCCGGGTAGTGACACAATTGCCTGAACAACAACAGGAGGCCGGTTCGTACAGTATTTTCTATAATACGAATGCGTTGCCCAACGGTGTATACTACGTAGTGATTCAGGCCGATGGCCAACGCGCAGTAAAGCGTTTACTGGTAGGGCGTTAGAGTCTAAAGTTCAAAGTCCAATGTTCAAAGTCGCGCTGCTGCGTTTAAATGAGGTTGATTAGCAGCGAAACTTTGAACATTGGACTTTGAATTTTTAACTCTACCTCCTTCCTTTCTTAACCTGAACGAACGTACCGTCGGCGGCGAAGCTTAGTTCGGCGATCTGACCGTTGCTCTGCTGAATAATCACCTTGAACTGGCCCGTTGTGTTTTTACCCGCCACTTTAATCGTCGATCCGGCGTAGTTGGTGGTGATGTAGGTCGTAATGGCAGCGGGCAGGGCGGTGGTGGCCACTACGCTGTAGTTCCCTTTTAGGCCCCGCACAATTTCCTGCGCAAAGGTGCCGTCGATGTTGAACAGGAGCGCTTTGCGCTGGTCATTCAGTGTGATCATCACAATGAAGCCCCGCGTAGCATCTTTGGTGGCGACGTTGATTGTGGCACCAGCATAATTGGCCGTGATGTAGCTGGTGATAGCGGCTGGCAGATCGGCAATGGCAACCTGATTCAGGCTATCGCGACCACGTCCCGGACCGCCTTTCCCATGACCCGGCCTATCACGCAGGGCTAACTCTTTGTTGAAGGTGCCGTCGGCGTTGAAGAGCAGTGTTTTGCGTTCGGTGTTCTGCGTAATGGCTACCAGGAAGTTCCCCGCGTCATCTTTAGCGGCGTAGTTTACCGTGGCACCTGCGTACGACGCGCTGATTGCCGCAGTCACGGCGGCGGGTAATTCGGCGACGGTGATTTTGGTGACGGCGCTGCGGCAATGGAATCCGGTGGTGTCTCCCGTTAAGCGGGCCGATGAGAGTGTGGTGTCATCTTCAGGCGTAACTTGCTGTGCATTGTTACAACCCCACAGGGTTAAGCCAACCAGGGCAACGAAGAAGAAATAAGTCGTTTTCATGTGCTATACGATATTGTTTGTAGTCTCGATTACTACGGTTTAGCACCGGACGTTGCACTTATTTTTATAAATTTTTAAAGCATACTAACCTAGCATGTTTACGCGTTATCTTCAATTTTGTGAGTAATTAAACGCAGGAGAATTACGTTTATCCTCTACTCCACACGTCGGTGAGCAGTTATGTCTTCCTTTATGAGAACTAGGATTCTGATCTTTTTTGCGTTACTCTTTAACGCAGCGGTGGCCATTGCCCAACCGGCGATGCTGTCTGAAAAGCGGCTGACTGTGTTGACTTTTGGCGATAGTAACGGCACGTATTCCTACAGTTGGCCTGAGCAACTCAAACTTGCCTTGCCGAATGCCGAAGTCCACAATATCAGCAAATCGGGGCGCACTATTGGCTTCGTCAACAACGGCGACAGTACGCTGAATTCGCTCATGATGATTGATCAAAACCTGAAGAAAGCTGCCGAACTGACCGGGCGTCAGCCTTACGATTTCGTTGTGATCGAGCTGGGTACCAACGATGGAAAAGCCGTTTTTGCTGATCGTCAGTCAGACGTACCTGCTAACTTGGGGCGGCTAATCGAGCGGATAAAACGATGCCCGTATGACGTCATTCGCAAGGCGAAAATTATTCTTATCTCGCCCCCGCCTTACGGTAAAAAAGCGGAAGCTACGTCGAAATATGCGGGCGGTAATGAGCGGGTAAAATCGATGTCGAAAGCATTTAAAAAGGTAGCGCGTCGGCACAATTGCCTGTTCGTCAACGGCTACAAAACGCCCGGCCTCGACGTAGAGACAATGACTGCCGATGGCCTGCATCTGGACGCTACGGCATCCAGAAAACTGATCGAACCTGTGGTGGCGTTGATGGTGAAGTAAGCTGGCTTTGATGGTAAACTGCTGATTTATTATATCGAAGCTGCCTCAGCCCGGATCGTTTTGTCATTCCGACGCCAGGAGGAATCTTGAGTATAGACCTCTCAATTTGTCAGGGAACGCGCAAGATTCCTCCTGGCGTCGGAATGACAAAATGATCCGGGTTGAAGCATACTGTAGTATTTGAACGGTAACAGATAAGCTCACCAAAAGCCCGCAAACAAGCTGGCCAGAAAACCAGATACATTCCAGCGATTAGCCTGTTTGCGTTTAGCCAGTTCCCGCCTCTTGCGGGCCAGTTCGTTTTGTTTTTCCTGTAAATCAATCATGGTGTTGGCGTTAGGTAAGTGTAGACGAATGTACAAGAATCTTCCAATCACGATAGTCTCCTAAGTGTCTAAAAGCCAATATCCAGTACTAGCGGTTGCAGCAGGTATTGGCCGGTGCGAATGCTGTAGGTGGTACGCAGGCCAAGTTCCAGCGGCGTGCGTAGTCGGAGAGGATTGAAGACGAATGAGAGGTCTGCTCCAACGGTCCAGTCATACGAACTGAACGGCACAATGGCGCGAGCCACACCCCGGTTGTCATAACGTACCTGATTACTGTTGCCCCGTGCGTAATCGGTAAAAACGCCGCCTTTGATGCGCTGAATATAGAGCAACCGGGTCAGTGATAGGTGCATGTCGGCAAGGGGGAGCCGGTAATCGCCGCCAACTACCACCAGGTTGTCAAACGGAACATACGGCGCACCACGCGGGTAGAGTACGCTGGCCTGGAATCGGTAGAGCTTCTGGGCGTCGGGGGTGCCCCACTGGTACTGATACGCACCCCGCAACTGCATGAAATGATGCTTGCCAATACCGGGCAAATACACGTTCATCGCCGACCCCCATTGCAGGCCTGTCAGCTCGCCCGATTGGGCAAAGGGTGTGGAACGTACCTGCGTGCTGACCGCAAAACCAAGCCGTGGCCCCACATCACGGCGGCTTTGGCGTAAGGTCAGCGCGTAGTTGGCGCCGTAGGTCATCGTGTGCAGATAACCATTACCCGCTTCGGTAAATAACCGGCCTGGCAGGTCGTAGCCGCTCACTTGTAGAAATCCGTAATAGGCCGACAGGTTGGCGCTCTGATTGAACCGCGATTGTGTGAGCTGGAACGGAAGCCGAACGCCCGCCGACACCTGATTGTACCGCCACGTATCGGTGCGTAGGCTGTCGAGCGGGTTGACGCGGTCGAGATAATAGGAGGTGCGTCGGTTACCGCTCTGGAAACCCAGATCAAGCACTGGGTACAGGCCCTGATAGCTCAGATTTGCCGCAAAGGCACCCACCTGCTCGCTCTGGTTATAGGTATACCCCGCCGTAATCTGTGTAGTTGCCAGCAAATCTTGCGACTGTAGACCGACGTTTAGGGCTTGCCCGTTCGATGAAAATGTGGGTCCCCAACTGTAAATATTCAGCGGATGCGACAGGCGACGATACCGTTCGGGGGCCGAAACCGGTAAAGGCGGTACCGAGTCGGTAGCAATAGGCGGAACAGTCTGCGTTCCGCCGTTGAGTAGCGGCCCAAAGTAGCGCGTAGTCTGGTCGACAGCGGTGCCGGGTCTATCGACTGGTGGCCAGGTGGCGGGGTCGAGCGGCATTTCGGCAATGCGGAAGCCGTGCGTGTTAAAATCTTGAAAGGCAATGTATTGGCCGCGTGAGCTGGCCGATGACAGCGCTGCATGGTACGCTCCGAATGGCCGTGACGTGACTTGCGAGGTTTTTCCGGTCGCCACGTTTACGGCGTAGATGTTATCAATGCCCGATTGCGGTGAATTGTAGAGAACAAACGCGTTTGTGTAGGGTTGCGGATTGCTCAGGTTGGTCTGCGACACCGGCAGTAGCGCTCGTTTCTGACCGTTTCGCGTATCGATCAGCTCAATCGTTTTTCCCTGTTCCGACAGCGTAACGGTCACCACGGTTTCGGCGTCGAACCAGCGTGGATGAATGTACTGATTGTTGGTCGGGTTGGGCAAGATGGTCAGTTCACGACCCGTTTGGGCGTCGAGCACCACCAGCCGATTCTGAAAGTCGGTTTCGTTGCGAACAGCGATGAGCTTGCGGTTGTCGGGCGAAAGGGCCACGGCTTTGTAGCGGGTTCTGTGGGTCAGGCGGGTCAGCTTGCCAGAGGCCAGATCGAGCACCCGAACTTCGGCAAATACCTGCTGCCCCCAACGCGGATCGTAGCGGTTTTCAATCCAGCAGGCTTTCTCCGGCGTGGCCGAAAACATATCCGGATTTTCGATGATCAGCCCCTGTGTGTAAACCCGTTTTTCAACGCCATTCCGGCTGAGTAGAACGAGCTGCTGAATATCGCCGAGGCCACTTTTTACACAAAGAATGGTGCTGTCGGTGATATACTGTGGGTTGCGGTAGTTGGTGAAAACGGGACGGGGCGTTTTCGCTTTTTCGGCTGAAACCGGGTACATTGTCGCCGGGGTAATCGTCAGCGATTCCTGTTTTTTCTTCCACGTTTCGATCAGGTCGGCCACCGATTCCGAATACAAATCATCGACCCGCGTGCCTTTCGGATTCTCACCCGATTTGGTTGTTTGTTTCAATCCATTTGAAAACGAGAAGGGGTAGATGGGGAACTGCGTATAGATACGATTCAACGACTTACTCCACGCGTCGGGGCCGTAGGTACGTTTCAGTTTTGTGGTCAGAAAATAGCCCAGCTCATAATGGTTAGGTACGTTATCGCGGAAGGAGCCACCCACAGCTTTAGCGTAGCTGAATGGCTTGCGAGTCAGCAGGTTGGTGCGTGTGTTGAGCTCAAAAGCGGGAATCCGTCCCCGACCGCTGTTGGTCAGAATGGTTTCCGTCCCAACCGCATCGCCTTCCAGAAACCAGCCCGGCGTAACGATCTGCGTCGGAAAGCCAAGGCCCTGTGCGCCCAGTAGCGTGTAGAGCACCCGTCCGTAGCCTTGCAGGGCTTTTTCGTACTGCACAATATGTCGGTATTCGTGCACCGCCAGCAGATCGAGCCAGTTCAACGTACCCAGCAACGAGGGATCTTGCGGGGGAGCGGTAAAAAACTCACTACGCCGCGGATACAGCGTGGCAAATCCGTTACTGACGCTCGTCTGGTTTTGCAGAATAACCGACAACGGTCTTGGTCGACGGCCAAGTCCTGCGCTGACGGGTTCATACACCTGCTCCAACCGTTGCGCCGTACGAAGGGCGGGTTGCTCGAATCCCTGGGGATATAACACGTTGAAATGCGGCGTTTTTACCCGGTACCAGCGAAGCGAAGTTGGGTTCTGGCTAAGAATCGGCAGTGTCTGAGCCGTGGCTGACAACGTTGCCAAAAGGGCAGCGAAAAGAAGACGGAATTGCATAGGACGAAGTACGCAAAAAAATTGCCGTCATCTTTAGCTGACGCACCCTCTCTAACTATTTCATTTAAATACTTGTTAGTCTATCAAACAACAAGACTCAACATACTAATGAAAAACGCCTTTTTAGTACTCGCCTTTGTGGTGGGTGTATCTGCCTGTGCGCCGCGTGTTGCGGTGGATAAGGCCAACGTTGATTTCTCAAAGTACCGCACCTTCGCCTGGATGAAGTCGGACGTGAAGGGATCGAAAAATCCGGTTTATTATAATCAACTAGCTACTGAGCAGGTTGAAAACACTGTAGCCAGTGAACTAGCCAAGAAAGGCCTGAAAGCAGTAAGTCGCCGCCCTGACTTGTTGATTGGTTATCACTTTTTCGTGGAAGAGAAAACCCGCACAGTAGCTACTAATAATGGCCCATACGGCTTCTACGGCCCTTACACAGGCTGGGGACGTTGGGGCTACGGCGGCTGGGGTCCAGGCTGGAATGGCTTCGGCGGTCCGCAGTATACGCAGGAGAAATACGAATCGGGCACCGTCGTCGTCGACATGGTTGATTCGCGCACGAAACGTCTGATCTGGCGCGGTGCCGTGCAAAACGCAGTTAGCGACCCAACCAAAATCAGCCAGAATCTGGCCAAACAGGTCGAACGCATCGTTGAACAGTTCCCGCAGGTGAGGGGCTAGTAGGGTCCAAGGTTCAATGAAAAGGGGTTCAATGTTTAATGTCCAACGTCTAAAGTTGCGCTGCTAAGGATAGTTTTGTGAACAAGCAGCGCAACTTTAGACGTTGGACATTAAACATTGAACCCCTTTTCATTGAACCTCCCTGTCTTTCTTGCCAGTCGGGTGCGTAACGCGCCATTAGGTAGTTTCTCGGCCACCGTTACGCGGGTGGGTGTTGCCAGTGTGGCTATTGGACTGGCCGTACTGATCGTTGCGTTTGGTATTCTGTTTGGTTTCAAACGGACTATTCAGCAAAAAATATTCGCCTTTGGTGCCCATCTCCAGGTCGTGAAATTTTCCGGCAACGTGTCTTACGATGCGCCTCCCATCTCGATTGCCGACCCCGCTTTTGCCCGACTTAAGGCGTCACCCGACGTGCGGCACATTCAGGGGGTAGCCACCAAAGCCGGTATCCTGCAAACCGAAGATGATTTGTCAGGCGTTGTGATGAAAGGAGTTGGTCCCGATTATGACTGGAACCTGTTTCAGGAATCGCTGGTAGCGGGGAAACTGCCCAATTTTGACTCGGCGGCCGTGAATGGCTATTCAACCCAACTGCTTATCAGCCGGACCATCGCTAATCAACTTCGGCTGGAGGTGGGCCAATCGGCCATTCTTAACTTCACGGGACTGTCGGAGGGAGGGACGGGACCTTCGGGCCTTCGTCCGCGTAAAATGACGGTCGTGGGTATTTACGAGACCGGGCTCGAAGAGGGTGACAAAACCTTCGTCATCGGTGACCGGCGACTGATTCAGCGGTTAAACAACTGGGGTGCCGATTCGGTAGGAAGCTACGAGTTATTCGTTCGTGATTTCGCGCAACTCAACCAAACTTTTGCGGGCGTACTGAACCAGATTCCGCCTGAAATGCGGGTCATCAAAGTAACCGATCAGTACGGTATGCTCTTCGATTGGATGGTGTTGCTCGACCGCAATACCGCCGTGTTCATCATCCTGATCATGTTCGTGGCTTGCTTCAACATGGGCTCGGTGCTGCTCGTGCTGATGATGGAACGTACCCCGATGATTGGCCTGCTAAAAGCCCTCGGAAGCCCCAACGCCTTACTCCGTCGCATGTTTGTGGTCGTTGGCCTGAACATCGTGATCTGGGGGCTCATCATCGGAAACGGTGTTGGCCTTGGCCTTTGCTGGCTTCAGTACCAGTATAAACTCATTCCGCTCGACGCCAAGAACTACTACATGAACTACGTCCCCATCGTCTGGGACTGGCCCGTAATCGGCCTCATCAACCTGGCCATCGTGGCACTCATCGCCGTAGCCCTCTGGATTCCCACCCTCATCGTCAACCGCATCGACCCGGTGAAGGCGCTGGTGTTTAAGAAATGAGAGGCAAGATATGAGAGTCAAGAGACAAGATTGGCTCTGCTGACGCACCAAATGGTATTTTAGCAGAGCCAGTCTTGTCTCTTGACTCTCATATCTTGTCTCTTAATTCTTAATTGATACCACCGTATATCCCTGCTTCCGAAGTAGCGCAATTACACCTTTGTCGCCGCCGAGGTGACCGGCTCCGAAGGCGAAGAAGGTGGGTTTGTCGGTGGCCGCTTTTTCGATGACGGGAATCCAGTTTTGGTTACGCTTTTCGAGCAGGTCAGCCTCAAAGTCTTCCAGCCCGTCGTATTTGCTTTCCTTCATCTGCTGCATCATCGCTGTGATGTCCTGCTTTTTGTACGCGGCTAGCAAATTGGCTAGTTCCTGCTTGGCTTCGTCAGGTTTACGCGCCATATCAACGAGCATCGACACCTGTTTCTCCATCGGAATCTTGTCGAAAACGGCCATTTGGTCGCCAATTGTTTCGAGGCCTAAAATCTCTTTCTTGTCTTTTGCTGCCAGTTGCATCAACGTCAGATCATACGATGCGGGTTGGCAACCCAGTGCGCCCATGGCCAGAAATGAGTAAAGGCCGATGGGTTTAATAGCCGTGAGTTGCGCCATACCCATGCCCGAACTCTTTTTCAGGTACGTATCCAGCATCGTATAATCATCAGCCGACATGTAGTCTTTGAGCGTTTTGCCATTGGTGAACATCAGACTCTGCATCATGGTCGATTGCAGTGTCGGGTCGTCCATATCGATTTCCAGATAGAGCTGTTTCGTGTCGGTAACGGCCTTTTTCATGGCGTCGGTAATGACCAGATCGGTGGGGCAAACGAGGTGAAATGTGCCGTAGAGGTAGGAGGGTGCCGTCAGGTTTTTGCCCGTTACCTGATAGAGCAGGGTGTTGTCCTGAGCCGAAACGGTATGAAAAAAGGTGCCAGCAGTGATCAGGCAGGTGGTCAGAAAGCGATTCATCGGTATATGGTTTGTTGATTTGTTACAGTGGTGAGCAAAACGGATTGAAGCGTCTCGCTATACATCTGACTCTGTCCAGGCCAGAATGGCGGAAGGTAACACTAAGACAATGGTCCAGACGCCCCAAAAGAACGGACTTATCTGGTCGTAGCCGCTTAAGACAGGCCAGTGAAAATCAGAAGCCAGCATTAAATAAACCAGCAGAATGAGAACGGTCAGACTTACTACAGAATAAGCCAATCGGTAGGCGCGGTTACGCACGAGCACCTGCCGTTCGTCAAGCTGTTCGTCGGGCGCATTGCCATACTGCCAGAGTTGGGTGCCTCGGTACAGATAGACCGAGAGGGCAACAAAGGGCACAAGCCCAAGCAGTGTGGCCAGACTGCTCGACAAGCCCATCGAACGTGTGATGAAAAATAGGGTCGGGTAACTTACCAGCTGTAGCACCGTAGCCAGCCTGCGTTAAGGTAATGAAAGGCTTCTGGTCATTGGAGTTTTTGTTTTAGGGTGGCTAATTCCTCACTGAGTGGCCGCATGGGTTGGCGCGAAAACACAATTTCGATCGGTAGGCTGAAAACCGCACACAGGTCCATCGCCAGATCGAGGCTTGGGTTGTATTCGCCTCGCTCCAGATAGCCGATCGTTTGAAAATTCACGCCTACCTTATCGGCTAGATCTTTGCGCGATAACCCATGTTCTTCGCGCAAAACGGCAATACGGTTGTATATCTTTTCGCCTCTCATACGTTTTAATCTGTGATAAATGTAAAGCGAAATGTTGTGTATTTACAACAATTTGAATAAAATTTATAGCAAATGAGCTTTTTGTTGTGTTTGCTGGCCTATTCTCCTGATGAACGGTTATTACGGCTAGCCCTGTGCTGCCCTGATCAGTATAGAGCAACGTACCCAGCACTACCGTATCATAGACCGCAGTAGTATAAAGAGAAGAACGGATGGCACGAAACCGGTATCTTTGATGTATGATTACTTCATCTCAACAACCCCAATCTGTACCCAGCGTGGTGGTACCAACCCGCCTTCGACTGGTTACCGCCGCGTCACTGTTCGACGGGCACGATGCAGCCATTAACCTGATGCGGCGATTATTGCAGTCGTCGGGGGCCGAAGTTATCCATCTGGGTCATAACCGGTCGGTGGCCGAAATTGTAGATTGCGCCATTCAGGAAGACGTGCAGGGCATTGCCATCACGAGTTATCAGGGAGGCCATATCGAGTTCTTCAAATACATGTACGATCTGCTTCAGGAGCGGGGAGCGGGCCATATAAAAATATTCGGCGGCGGCGGCGGTACCATTCTCCCCCGCGAAATAGACGAACTACATGCCTACGGCATTGCCCGCCTCTACAGCCCCGACGATGGCCGTACGCTGGGCCTGCAAGGCATGATCGATGATCTGCTGGCGCGGTGCAGGGAAGGGCAGGGGGCTGAGGGCTTGGGGGATGGCTCCGCGATTGAGCCTGATCTTACGGATTTTTCGATCATTGCCCGACTCATAACCCTGGCTGAGAACGGTCAGCCCTACACTCTTCGCCCTTCGCCCCTCGCCCTTCGCCCCGCCCCGCCTGTTCTCGGCATAACCGGTACTGGCGGTGCGGGTAAATCGTCGCTGGTCGATGAATTGATTCTCCGCTTCCTGCGAACGTACCCGGACAAAACGATGGCGATCATCTCAGTCGATCCGTCGAAGCGGAAAACGGGTGGTGCGTTGCTCGGCGACCGAATCAGGATGAATACGCTGAACCCGGCCGTCAGTCAGGGACGGGTTTACATGCGGTCGCTGGCTACGCGGCAGGCGAATCTGGCCCTGAGTCGCCACGTGCAGGATGCCATCGATATCTGCAAAGCGGCGGGCTTCGATCTGGTCATTGTGGAGACATCGGGTATTGGGCAGTCAGACACGGAAATCACCGAGCACGCCGACAAGACGCTCTACGTGATGACGGCCGAATATGGCGCAGCCACACAACTGGAAAAAATCGATATGCTCGATTTCGCCGATCTTATCGCCATCAACAAATTCGATAAACGCGGCTCGCTCGACGCCCTGCGTGATGTGCGCAAACAGTACCGTCGCAACCACAATGACTGGGATACGCCCGACGAGCAACTGCCTATTCTAGGCACTATGGCCGCTCAGTTCAACGATCCAGGCATGAATGAACTGTTTAGGCGGGTGATGACGAATTTGGGATTGGGCGCTGCGGATAGATTCGATTCTCCAGCGGAGCCTAATCCGATATCCTCAATCCCCAATCCTAAATCTTTCATTATTCCTCCCGACCGGGTACGTTATCTGGCTGAAATCGTGGAAGAAAGCCGTCGGTACGATCGGTTTGTTAATGAGCAGGCTATGCTGGCGACGAAACTGTATCAGTTGGATGGGGTGTTGGCGATGACCTCACCCCCAGCCCCTCTCCTTGAAATAAGGAGAGGGGGGGCACTTCTGCCATCTGGTATTCAGGAAAATGATCGAGAAGGAAATCACTCTCCCGAACCAAATTCTAAAGACGTACTGGAAGGTAAGAATGCCCCCCCTCTCCTTATTTCAAGGAGAGGGGTCGGGGGTGAGGTAAACGCCCTCTACGACCAGTTCGCCACCCAACTACACCCTGACGCGAAAAAGCTATTACAGCAATGGCCCGAGATGCAGCAGCGGTATACGGCTGATTTTTATGAGTTTAAAGTGCGTGATAAGGTGATTCGGCAGCCGTTGTATACCGAAACGTTGTCGCACCTCAGGATTCCGAAAGTGGCCTTGCCGAAGTATTCCGATTGGGGCGACGTGCTGCGTTGGATCATGCACGAGAACGTACCTGGCGAGTTTCCCTATACGGCGGGTGTGTTTCCCCTGAAACGGGAAGGGGAGGACCCCACGCGGATGTTTGCCGGTGAAGGCGGTCCCGAACGCACCAACCGTCGGTTCCATTATGTTTCGAAAGGAATGCCCGCCAAGCGGCTGTCTACCGCCTTCGACTCGGTGACGCTTTACGGTGAAGACCCGGCTTTGCGTCCCGACATTTTCGGCAAAGTAGGCAACTCCGGCGTCAGCATCGCCTCGCTCGACGATGCCAAGAAACTCTATTCCGGCTTCGACCTCTGCGATCCCGCTACCAGCGTATCGATGACCATCAACGGCCCCGCGCCTATGCTGCTGGCTTTCTTCCTGAACGCCGCGATAGACCAGCAGGTAGAGAAGTGGTTGAAGGGGATGGAGGAAAGGGAGGATGGAGGAAAGGGAGAAGTGGGAGGCTTCGCAACCCTTTCCTCCTTTCCTCCGTCCTCCCCCTATTTAGGCCCACTCCCGGACGGTAACGACGGGCTAGGCTTAGCGCTGTTGGGGACTACCGGCGATAAGGTCATTCCGGCTGAGGTGTATGAGCAGATCAAAGCCGATACCCTACGGAAGGTGCGAGGAACGGTGCAGGCCGATATTCTGAAGGAAGATCAGGCGCAGAATACCTGCATTTTCTCCACCGAATTTGCCCTGCGTATGATGGGCGACATTCAGGAATACTTCACGCAGAACCGCGTTCAGAACTTCTATTCGGTGTCTATTTCGGGCTACCACATTGCTGAGGCAGGGGCCAACCCAATCAGTCAACTGGCGTTTACGCTCTCGAACGGCTTTACGTTTGTCGAGTATTACCTGAGTCGTGGGCTGCATATCGACGATTTTGCGCCGAACCTGTCGTTCTTCTTCTCAAATGGTATGGACCCAGAATACACGGTGCTGGGCCGGGTGGCGCGGCGCATCTGGGCCAAGGCCATCAAGCACAAGTACAACGGTAACGACCGGAGCCAGAAGCTGAAATACCACATCCAGACGTCGGGGCGGAGTTTGCACGCGCAGGAAATTGCCTTCAATGACATTCGTACCACATTACAGGCATTGCTGGCGATTTATGACAACACCAACTCGTTACACACCAATGCGTATGACGAGGCGATTACAACGCCAACTGAAGAATCAGTGCGGCGGGCTATGGCGATTCAATTGGTGATTAACCGGGAGTTTGGACTGACTAAAAACGAAAACCCGTTGCAGGGGTCATTCGTTGTAGAGGAATTGACTGATCTTGTTGAAGAGGCCGTTTACCAAGAGTTTCTGGCCTTGAATGAACGCGGAGGCGTGTTGGGAGCAATGGAGCGCATGTACCAGCGCAGTAAAATTCAGGAAGAGTCGATGTATTATGAGACGCTGAAGCATAACGGGCAGTTGCCTATCGTCGGCGTCAACACCTTCCTCGATCCTAACGGCTCACCTACGGTTACACCGGCTGAAGTTATTCGTAGTACGGATGAGGAAAAGCGCGCGCAAGTCGACAATGTTAAGGCCTTCCGGGATCGTAATGCCGATGCAGCCGAGGTGGCGCTTCAACAGCTTCAGCAAACTGCCCTGACGGGCGGAAACCTGTTTGCCAGCCTGATGGAAGCCGCCAAAGTGTGCTCGCTGGGCCAACTATCGCAAGCGTTATATGCCGTGGGCGGGCAGTATCGGAGGAATATGTAAGTGTAGCACCGAAGCTCCAGCTTCGGTTGGGTAAGCTTGTCAATGACAACCGAAGCTGGAGCTTCGGTGCTACTTGCACTGAGTACTCCAAAGATGTTTCGTTTTAAGCAGTTCTCCATTCAGCAAGACCGCACGGCTATGAAGGTCTGCACCGATGCCTGCGTATTGGGTGCCTGGGCCGACGTGACCGGTACCCAGATTCTTGACATTGGCACTGGCACCGGCCTATTGGCGCTGATGGCTGCCCAACGAAATCCAGATGCCCAAATTGATGCTGTAGAGTTAGACGAAATTGCGGCCCAACAGGCGGCTGAGAATGTAGCGGCCAGCCCGTTTGCCAGTCAGATACGTGTCTGGAATACGCCCATTCAAGCATTTCAAGACAACGTACCTAAGCCTCTATACAACTGTATTCTGACCAACCCCCCGTTTTACACCAACTCGTTACGCTCGCCCAACAAGGCAGTGAACCGGGCCATACATACCGACGATCTTTCGTTTGCTGAATTACTCTCGGCGGTTGGGCGGCTACTTCATTCGTCAGGTACGTGGTGGGTGTTGCTGCCTCCAACCGAATCGGCTCAGCTGGAGAAGTTAGCAGCACACGGCGTCGGTACAGCCCGCCCGGCCTCAGCGGGGTTATACCCTTTCAGGCAGTTACACCTGCGACATCACGCGCAGAAACCGGTATTCCGACACCTGACGGCGTTCCGTTTTGCCGATGCTCCTCCTGCATTGCTGCTTGAAGAACTAAACATCTACGAACTCGACGGACGTACCTACACGCCCGAATTTCGCCTCTTATTGCAGCCCTACTACCTGATATTCTGAAATCTTACGAACTTTACGACTGTTTGTGGTTTGAGGTTTATGGTTTGTTGTTGCTCTGCCAGTGCACCTTTGTACCATCAGCAGCGCAATAACAAACTACAAACCACACACAACAAACCAAGAGCAACGCGCAATGCAACTGACCATACTGATTCCGCTATACAACGAAGACGAGTCGCTGCCCGAGCTGCACGACTGGATTGTTCGGGTTGTAACGGAACATAATTATACTTATGAACTGCTATTCATGGATGATGGCAGTACCGACCATTCGTGGGACGTCATTGAAGAGCTGGCAGCACGGAACCCGCATGTGAGGGCCATCCGTTTTGCCCGTAACTCCGGGAAAACGGCCGCTTTGCAAATCGGTTTTCAGGAAGCGCGCGGAAAGGTTGTGATCACGATGGATGCCGATTTGCAGGATAGCCCCGACGAAATTCCTGGCCTGTACCGCATGATTACCGAAGAGGGGTACGATCTGGTGTCGGGCTGGAAGCAGAAGCGGTATGACCCCATTACTAAAACCCTGCCTACCAAGCTCTTCAATGGGGTAGCTCGCTGGGTTTCGGGCGTGAAACTACACGATTTCAACTGTGGGTTGAAGGCATATCGGCAGGAGGTTGTAAAGTCGCTGAACCTGTATGGCGATATGCACCGTAACATTCCGATCATTGCTAATTGGAACGGGTATAGCCGCATTACCGAGAAAGTGGTTCAGCACCGGGCTCGCAAATATGGCACTACCAAGTTTGGTCTTGAACGGTTTATTTACGGCTTTCTCGATATCCTTGTTATCGCCTTTGTGCATCGGTTTAGTAAACGCCCTATGCACTTCTTTGGCGGGCTGGGTACGTTGTCGTTTTTCTTCGGATCAATCATGGCGCTGGTTATCGTTGGACAGAAAAAGTACAATATTCTGAAAGGACTGCCTTACCGGGATGCAACCGACAATCCTCTATTCTATTTTGGCCTGATTGCCATCATATTAGGGGTGCAATTGTTCCTGGCGGGCTTCCTGGCTGAGTTATACATACGGCAATCGTCGGGTAAGGCCGTTGAGTACCAAATTGCCCGAAAGATAGGTTTTTTAGATACAGTGACGGTTTAGCTTGGCTACCGTCTTATCTTTGTGTTATCACGCTGGCAGACACCGCTTTGGTGTTTTGCGCAGAGTCGTCCCGGTATCTGGTATCCGTTCAGCTTATGGCTGAAACAGGATGCTGAATACCGGGATGTGTCATTTAGATCAATTCCGTTTCGCGGAATAATACAAAATTTTCAATTACCAATTATGGAAGCTGAATTCTCAACCAAAGAAATTGACACCGTTGTCAAGGCGCAGTCGAAAGCTCACCCCTGGCATGGCATTACTCCCGGCGATTCTGCCCCCGAAATGCTGACAGCCTTTATCGAGATTGTTCCGTCAGACACGGTGAAGTACGAAATCGACAAACAAACGGGCTACCTCAAAATAGACCGTCCACAGAAATACTCGAATATCATTCCGTCTTTGTATGGCTTCATTCCACAGACCTACTGTGGTGAAGGTATTGCCAAGCTGGCCTCTGATAAAACAGGCCGTCTTATTCCCGAAGGCGACGGTGACCCGCTCGACATCTGCGTACTGACTGAGTCGACAATTACCCACGGCGACATTCTGCTACAGGCCCGCCCCATCGGTGGTTTCCGCCTGATCGATAAAGGCGAAGCCGACGACAAGATCATTGCCGTGTTGAAAGGTGATGCCATGTACGATGCCTTTAACGACCTGTCTGAATTGCCCGAAAGTGTGGTTGATCGTTTGCAGCATTACTTCCTGACCTATAAGAACTTACCCGATCAGCCAACCGTCATGGAATTGGCCAGTATCTACGGCCGCGAAGAAGCCTACGAAGTAATTCGGATGGCCATGGAGGATTATAAGAAATTGTAGTGATGAGGGTTCAAAGTCTAAAGCCTAACGTTCAAAGTTGCTCCGCAAGTAAGCAGCGTAACCTTGAACGTTAGACCTTGAACATTGAACTTCACTACTAAACGCAGTTTTTCCCTTTCATCCCCCGTATTGCGCATTCAACCAAAAAGTGGCTCACTCTTAACCGGTGAGCCTTTATTTTTGGTATATACACACTTAACCGACAATTGAGCTTATGCGCCAATTCTTGAAATACCTCCTGGCTACACTGCTGGGGCTATTCATCTTTACGTTTCTAGGCATCATCATTTTTGCAGGTATTATCGGTGCCGCTTCGTCTCCAAAAGAGACAGTTGTTGCCAAAAATTCGATACTTAAACTTGACCTGAACGACCCGATTCGGGAGCGCAGTTCTGAGAATCCGTTTGCAGCCCTCAGTGGTGATGGCGATGCCAACGTGCTTGGCCTGATCGAGATAAAGGAAGCGCTTAAAAAAGCCAAGGATGACGATAATATTCAGGGTATCTACATCGATGCACAAAACCCGCAGGCGGGCTGGGCAACACTGGAAGAAGTTAGGAATGCGCTGATCGACTTTAAAAAGTCGAAAAAGTTCGTGTATTCGTACGCTGAGGTCATGACCGAAAAAGCGTACTACATCGCTTCAGTAGCCGATAAAGTATATCTCAATCCGGCTGGTGATCTGGAGTGGAATGGAATTGCAGCAGAGCTTACTTTCTTCAAAGGAACCCTCGACAAGCTGGGTCTGAAACCCGAAATCTTCCGCGTCGGTACGTTCAAGAGCGCCGTAGAGCCGTTTTTGCTCGATAAAATGAGCGACCCAAACCGGTTGCAAACGGCATCGTTCCTAAACTCGATTAACGATCATTTCCTGGTGGGCGTGTCGAAAAGCCGGGGAATTCCAACCAGTACGCTGCGCGGCTATGCCGACAGCCTGAGCATTCAAACGCCAGCCGATGCGCTCCGTTACAAACTGGTGACCAACATGGGCTACTTCGACGAACTGGAAACAGAAATGAAGCGCGCCATGAAAGTAGACGAGAAGAAAAAAATCGACTACGTTAGCTTGGGTAAATATAAAGATGCCGAAACAGACAGCGAGAATGCCGACGACGCTGAGAAGGTATCGAGTAGCAACCGCATTGCCGTGATCATTGCCAACGGCGATATTAACACCGGCGACGGCGACGAGAACAGCATTGGTTCAGACAAGATTGCGGGTGAAATTCGGAAGGCGCGCATGAACGAGAGTGTTAAAGCGGTGGTGTTACGGATCAACTCAGGTGGCGGTAGTGCCCTGGCTTCCGATGTGATGTGGCGCGAAGTACAGCTAACCCGCAAGGTGAAGCCCATTATTGCATCTTTCTCTGATTATGCGGCTTCGGGGGGGTATTTCATGGCCATGGGCTGCAACAAAATTGTGGCGCAACCCAACACCATCACTGGATCAATCGGTGTGTTTGCGCTGCTGTTCAACACCGAAAACCTGTTCAAAGAAAAGCTCGGTGTTACGTTCGACCGCGTCTTGACTAACCCACACGCCGATTTCCCTAGCGCCACCAAACCCCTGTCTGATTTCGACCGGAAGGTACTGCAAACGAGCGTTAACCGTATTTACGCCAGCTTCACCAAAAAAGTGGCCGATGGTCGTAAGCTGTCGGTAGATAGCGTAAATGCCATTGCCAGCGGTCGCGTATGGACCGGTATTCAGGGAAAGGCTATTGGCCTGGTCGACCAATTAGGCGGACTTGACGAAGCCGTGAAAGTGGCCGCTACCGAAGCTAAACTGAAAGATAATGACTACCGTGTGCGCTACTACCCGGCCAAGGAAGATGCGTTTAAAAAGATTATGAAATTCTTTGGAAACGACGAGGAAGATGCCCGTATGCAAACCGCACTGGGTCCGTTGGGACCTGTGGTGAAACAGATGAAAAAACTGCAAACCATGCAGGGCGTTCAGGCACGTTTACCCTTCGAAATGGAGATTCGATAGAGTGAAGGGTGAAGTATGAAGGGTGAACTAGTGAAATGGCTCTGCCAGCGACCGTTTTATTCGCTGGCAGAGCCATTTCACTACTTCAGCCTTCACCCTGTCACTCTTTATCTTTTTCACTCTTTATCTTTAGCGTCTCCGACCAACCTCGCTCAACGCGCATGGACGCTACGCAACTACTCGCCTACCTCGACGAACACGATATTCCGAAAATCAAATTCGCCTTTGCCGATATCGACGGCATTCTGCGCGGAAAGATCATCAGCCGCGAAAAATTTCGGGCCGGTCTAACCGAAGGTTACGGGTTCTGTGATGTTGTTTTCGGGTGGGATAGCAATGACGTTGCCTACGATAACGGAACCATTACCGGCTGGCATACCGGCTATCCCGACCGCCCTGTACGCATTGACCTGGGTACGTTCCGGCGTATTCCGTGGGAAGGTGACTTGCCTTTTTTCCTAGCCGACTTCAGCGGTGGCGATACCGGTCGCGAAGACCCCACCACTGCGTGGCAAGCCGTGCCCGCCTGCCCGAGGTCATTGATGAAGCGCATTGTGGCGCAGGCCACCGAGATGGGTTACCGAGCCGAAATGGCGCAGGAATTCGAATGGTTCAACTTCCGCGAAACGCCACACACACTGGCGCAAAAAGACTTCCGGAATCTGACACCCCTTACGCCGGGCATGTTCGGGTATTCAATTCTCCGTCCGTCTATGGAAAGTCAGTTTGTCGACGATCTGTTCACGCTGTTGGGTCAATTTGGTATTCCGCTCGAAGGGCTGCATACCGAAACGGGGCCGGGCGTATACGAGGCCGCTATTCACCATGATTCGGCCCTGAAAGCCGCTGATAAAGCCGTCTTGTTCAAAACGGCGGTAAAAGAAATTGGCTACCGGCACGGTGTTCTGGCTACGTTTATGGCCAAGTGGAACGCCGATCTGCCTGGATGTAGCGGACATATTCACCAAAGCCTGTGGTCGCCGACCGACGGAACCAACCTGTTTTACGATGCCACATCGCCCGATAAATTAAGTATCATAGCCCGTCAATATATAGCTGGTCAGCTGTACTGCCTGCCGCATGTTTTGCCTATGTATGCCCCCACCATCAACAGTTACAAACGACTGGTCGAAGGCGCCTGGGCACCTACTACGTTAACCTGGGGATTCGATAACCGGACAGTTGCCATGCGTGTATTGAATCATGCCGAGGCTTATACTCGTGTAGAGATGCGCGTACCGGGCTCTGATACCAATCCGTATTTGGCTATGGGAGCCGCTCTGGCCTCGGGTCTATATGGTATTCGCCACGGCCTCTCGCTCGACGTACCTGCCACGACGGGCAATGGCTACGAAAACGTTACCAATGGTCGCCTGGCTCCCAACCTGCGTGAGGCAACGTACCTGATGCGCGACTCGGCCATTGCCGCTGAACTTTTCGGCGGGGGCTTCGTTAACCATTTCTGCCAAACCCGCGACTGGGAACACCGGCAGTACGCCAGTCAGGTAAGCGACTGGGAATTGAAACGGTATTTTGAACTCATTTAACCTCACCCCCAACCCCTCCCCGTTAGGGAGGGGAGACGCTTGGCAAAGTTGCTGAGCATTGCCTCCCTCCCTAACGGGGAGGGGTTGGGGGTGGGGTCATTCGTTATGCGCCTCATCGACTATCCTTCTATCATACGCCAGGCCTGGGCCGCGTTCGACCCCACGCAGACGGTGCAGGCTGTGGAAGACATCAGTGCCAAAGTATCGACCAACCATGTTTTTCGAATCACCCTGGATTCGGGCGATCGGGTGATTGCTAAATTGTCGTATTTCGGAAAATTCGAGCACTTTAAAGACGATCATCGTATCATTCACGCGCTGGCCAACAACTTGCTGTACCCCTTCGAGAATGTGTTGGCGAAGTCGCTTATGAAGAACGGGCAGGTATTTGTGTACCGGCATCAGAACGATTCGGTGGACGCATGGGTCGTTTTTTACAATCCGATACGTACCCAGCAACGAATGCCCCGCCGCCTCGACGAAACGCATATCCGCAAGTTGGGAACCGAAATCGCTAAATTTCATCTAGCCTGCGCGCGGGCATCGTCGGTGTTGCCGAAGTACTCGAAAACGCTCCGGTCCGATGTTCAGGGCCTGCTCGATTTGCTGGATACCGAAGCCGGGAAATTTGAACACCGTATGCACGAGGGGACGCTGCGGAAACAATGTCAACTGTTTCTGGAAAACCGGAAGAAGCTGGTCGACAAAACGGTAGAGACCATGCCCGTTTTCGTAGACTGGAACATCGGTAACTTCTCGGTCACCGACGATCAGAAACTATTCTCGCGCTGGGATTATGACTGGTTCAGAATCAGCTACCGGGTCATGGATTTCTACTTTTTTAGCCGAGTTTGCTCCGATGCGGGCGACAGAACGGTATTTTCGTACTACATTGGTCCTATGGCCGAAGAACGCTTTGGGTGGTTTTTGGAAGAATACCACAAAGTGTATCCCCTTACCGAGCGCGAAGTGCGTTTTCTGCCCGAAGCCTACCGGTTCTTTATCCTGAACTACGTGATCAAGTATGGCCGGTATTTTTTTCATCGCACATACGCTACCAAACTTCAGCGCGAAGCCTACGATATCTATTTTCCCTCGATCGACACCTTCGATGTAACGCCGATTCTGAATCGGTTAAAACTGTGAAGTTTGTTGTTCGTAGTCTGTGGTTGCGCTGCCAGACTATGATAATTTGTGCCTTCCGCAACGCAACTACAAACTACAAACGACAAACAACGAACGGTGATAAGCTCCTTCGCTTCCCTGATTGACCAGTATAAAGCCGTTTTCTTCGATGCGTATGGCGTACTGAAAAACGCACACGGACTCATTCCCGGCGTTGATCGAACCATTAACGCGCTTATTCAGACGGAGAAACCCTTCTATATTCTGACCAACGATGCGTCGCGCAGTCCGGATCAGCTCGCCGAATCATACGCCAGGTTGGGGTTGCCTATGGTTACCGCCGACCGGATTGTGTCGTCGGGTATGTTGGCGCGGGAGTATTTGCAGTTGAAAGTGAGCCACGGTACGGTGGCTTACCTGGGTACCGATACGTCGGCCCATTATATCGAAAACGCCGATATGCACGCCCTGCCGATCCGGGAGGTAGACCTCAACGATGCCGCTGATATCACCGCGTTGGTGCTGCTCGATGATGAAGGATTCGACTGGAACACCGACCTGAACAAGACTGTGAACCTGCTACGACTGCGCAACATTCCGGTGATCGTGGCTAATACGGATGCAACCTATCCCGTATCGGGTAACCGCGTAGCCGTGGCTATCGGGGGCGTGGCCGACATGCTGGAACGCATTGTTGGTAAACAGTTTATTCGCTTCGGAAAGCCCGATGCCCAGCTATTTATGTTTGCCTTTGACTTGCTGCGCGAACGGATGACGATTGGCAAAAACGAAATTCTGATGGTGGGTGATACGCTGAAAAGCGATATTCTGGGCGGTAATAAATTCGGATTCGATACGGCCCTGGTCCTGACCGGAAACACGCCCGCCGAAGACGTCGATCTGCGCATTAAAGCCACTGGCATCATTCCCACCTACGTCTGCGAATCAGCGGCCGTGTAACGGATAGAGGTCTGGGAATTTAATTCCTAGATGTTAACGTGCAGCGCTTTTGTCATTCCGACCGGTCCGCCGTTGCGGGATCTTCACTAGTAGCAGGCCTTATAGGCAGACAGTTGAAGATGGGCTTTAAAAACCAATCTCCAACTGTCTACCCATGTCATTCCGGTCAATTGAGCCGTCAGTCGATTCCAGGTTGGACAATGATACGCCGAGTAGCCGAACGCCCTTGGGCAGGGGTATTTGGGTACGTAGTAGCTCATGCGCCAGGTACGTTAGCTGAGCTTCTGTGGCAATGGGCGAACCAAAACTGCGGCTTCGGGTTATTTGCTGAAAATCAGCGTATTTGATCTTTAGTGTCAGGGTACGGCCAATACTTTTTAACCGTTGGCAATCCTGCCATAAATCGTTGATCGGCCCCTGTAAACCAGTCAACAGGTCGTCCCAATCGCTGAGATCGGTACTGAAAGTAGTTTCTGAGCCGATGGACTTGCGTTCGCGGTCGGGCCGAACGGGGCGGTCGTCGATGGCGTTGGCAATGGCGTGGTAAAAATGACCCGCTTTCCCAAAATGACGCACCAGAAAAGCTTCTGTTTGCTGGCGTAGATCAAGGCCCGTAGCAATGCCCAACTGGTTCATTTTTGCGGCCGTAGCCGGGCCTATTCCGTGAAATTGCCCCACGCGCAACGTCTCTACAAAGGCAAGGCCAGCGTTAGGTTTTATGACGAACAGTCCGTCGGGCTTGTTATAGTCGGAGGCCAGCTTGGCCAGGAATTTGTTGTACGACACGCCCGCTGAAGCTGTTAGGCCGGTTGCTTCTTTAATGGCCACCTTAATCTCTTTGGCAATCTCCGTGGCCGAAGCCAGTTGCTTCAGGTTATCGGTCACATCCAGATACGCTTCGTCGAGTGATAGAGGCTCGATCAGGGGCGTGTACTCGGCAAAAACGGCTCTAATCTGTTGTGAAACAGCTTTGTATACCTCAAAACGGGGTTTCACGAAGATCAGGTCGGGGCATTTTCGTTTGGCTATACTCGACGGCATGGCCGAACGTACCCCAAATATGCGCGCTTCGTAGCTAGCGGCGGCCACAACGCCTCGTTCCCGCGAACCACCTACGGCAATGGGTTTGCCGCGCAGTTCCGGGTCGTCGCGCTGTTCTACAGAAGCGTAGAACGCGTCCATGTCGACATGTATGATCTTTCGGTGCAAGGAATAGTTTGTTGTTTGTCGTGTGTGGTTTGTCGTTGCGCTACTGATCAAAGTTCTGGCCGATTTACCAGTCACGTTGATCAGCAGCGCAACGACAAACCACACACGACAAACAACAAACTATTCTTTCTTTCAAACCATTCTGGCTTAAATCGTATTTTTGCTTTATAACTTACAATCTCACTAATCGTCAAGCAAACTGGCACGCGATGACGCGCGAGCATTCACGATATGGAGTCAACAACCAACACCCACCCCTGGATTAAGCATTATCCCAAAGGCGTACCGGCCGAAATCAATCCTGATGCGTATCCATCATTGGCGGCGCTGATCGAAGATGGTTGCAACCGCTATGCCGACCGGCCTGCCTATGCCTGTATGGGTAAGCAGATTACGTTTCGGGAAATTGACGAGCAATCGAAGCAATTTGCCTCATTTCTGCAGCACGACCTGGGTCTGAAACCTGGCGATCAGGTGGTCATTCAGATGCCAAACCTGCTGCAATACCCGATTGCGATGTTTGGCATTCTGCGCGCTGGAATGACGGTGGTAAACACCAACCCGCTTTATACGCCGCGCGAAATGCAGCATCAGTTTAAAGACTCGGGGGCTAAAGCCATCGTGATCTTGTCCAATTTCGCGTCTAATCTTGAAAAAATCATTGCCCAAACCGACATCAAGCATGTGATCGTGACGGAGATCGGTGACCGGCTGGGTTTCCCGAAGAAACTGCTCGTCAACGCGGTGGTGAAGTATGTGAAAAAAATGGTGCCGGCTTATAACCTGCCCAATGCCATTTCATTCAACGATGCGCTGAGCCGGGGTAGCCGCCAACCGATGACGCCGCTAACCATCAAAGGTACTGACCGGGCATTTATTCAGTACACGGGCGGTACAACCGGTGTCTCGAAAGGGGCTGTGCTGACGCATCGGAACATTCTGTCGAACGTGGAAGGACAGCACGTCTGGATGGCACCGGCAGGCATACCATCAGGTCAGGGAACTATAGTTGCCGCCTTACCGCTGTATCACGTTTATGCGCTGACAACCAACGCGATGGCGGCGCTGAAGAGTGGCGACATGAACCTGCTCATTACCAATCCACGTGATCTGAACGCCTTTATCGATGATCTGAAGAAATATAAAATCACGGCGTTTACGGGGGTCAACACGCTTTATAATGGTCTGTTGAATCATCCGCGTATCAATGAGGTCGACTGGAGTCATTTGAAAGTTACCTCGGCGGGGGGCATGGCCCTGCAAACGTCGGTGGCTGATCGCTGGCAGAAACTGACGGGCAACATACCTGCTGAAGGATATGGTCTGTCAGAAACGTCGCCGGTGCTTTGTTCAAATCCGGTAGATGGCACATCGCGGGTTGGCACAATTGGCGTTCCCTGGCCTAGTACCGACATGAAGTGTATGCTGGAAGATGGTACTGAAGCGCCTTTGGGTCAACCCGGTGAAATATGGGCTCGGGGGCCTCAGGTATTTCAGGGGTATTACAACCGTCCCGAAGAAACGGCCAACGTGATGGCGGGCGAATGGTTCAAAACGGGTGATATCGGCGTTGAAAATGAAGACGGTTTCTTCAAAATCGTGGATCGCAAGAAAGACATGATTCTGGTGTCGGGCTTCAACGTATACCCAAACGAGATCGAAGAAGTGGTATCGCAGTGCCCCGGTGTGCTGGAGGTGGCCTGTATTGGTGTTCCGAATGCTAAGTCGGGCGAACTCATCAAGGTATTTGTGGTCAAAAAAGAGGAAACGCTCACCGAAGCCAATATCATGGCGCATTGCAAAGAGAACCTAACCGCCTACAAGGTGCCTAAGCAGATCGAGTTCCGTACCGAACTGCCCAAATCAAACGTAGGCAAGATTCTCCGCCGCCCCCTCCGCGACGAAGAAATGGCGAAGCTGAAATAAATAAGAGTTCAATGTCTAAAGTTCAACGTCTAAAGTTGCTCCGCTGATAAGCAGCGCGACTTTAGACGTTGAACTTTAGACATTGAACCTCGAAACCCCATTAATCTGCCAACGTCTGCACCCTTTGCTGAAAACCAGCTAGTTGGCGGAAAAAGCAGCTGGCTTTTCGGCGCGATACATCGATGCGGTCACCGTTGGTAAGTTGTACAGTGAGCTGGTTGCGATGAGGGTTCGATTCTTCCAGGTAAAGCATATTTACAATGTTCTTCTTGTGTGGGCGTGCGAATACGTCAGGTGCCAGACGAGAAGCCATCTTTTTCAACGTAAGCGATACAATGAGCTTAGTGCCGTCGCTAAAATGAAAAATAGTGTAGTTCCCTTCCCCTTCCAGACGTACGATTTTGTGCATGGGCATGGCCTTGCGGTAGCCCCAAAATGGAAGAGTAACGTCCGACATATGGAACAAACGGGTGAGGGCGTCGGGAGTCATACCCGAGCAGACCGAAGCGAAGGTATTCGCGTTCATGATAGAGAAAGTTATATTGTGGATAGATAGAAAGTATTACTGCAAGTTTCACCAAAAGTGACTGATTGTCAATACCCCAATGTGGGTATGTTGCCTACCGCTTGATAAATAGTCAGGTTGTAGCTCCGTCACCGAAAATCGTTCAACAAATCGAAAGGGCAGCAACACGAAAGCCTGTTTTGCCGTTAAGTAAGCAGTAATGTCAATCAACAAATAGCCTTCCTATGCGTCTTCTTTTCGGACTGTTTTTCGCCTCTCTGGCGCTGATATCCTGTAAATCGGATGACGTTGGCTCGTCGGTGGCTAAGGTGGAGGTGACATTCAATAATCTCGTAAACGGAGCCGATCTCTTGTTAGGGACACAGACTTACCAGAATAAATCAGGCGAGTCGTTTACCATTACCAGATTCGATTACTTCGTCAGTAACCTGCGGTTTATCCGGGCCGACGGCTCGGCCTACACCGTTCCGCAGGATAGCAGCTATTTCCTGATTCGGGAATCAGATCCGGCTTCACAGAAAATTGCCATAAACAACGTACCTGAAGGCGACTACACCCAACTCGAATTTATGGTAGGCGTCGATAGCCTCCGCAATACCGCCGATGTAGGCAAACGAACCGGCGTGCTCGACCCGGCTGGCAGCCATACCAGTGGCATGTACTGGGACTGGAATACGGGTTATATTCATCTGAAACTGGAAGGTACCTCGCCGCAGGCCCCGCTCAATGCCACCGGTACCCAAAATTTCCGGTATCATATCGGCTTATTTGGCGGCTACCAGACCCGCACGCTGAATAACACCCGACTGGTCCAAGTTGGTCTGCCAGCTATTAATGTTAATAGATCACTGCTAAGAATCGGGGGGGGAGAGGTCATTGGCATGAGCGTTGATGCCGACGCGGGCAAACTGTTCGACGGTCCTACATCCATTCGGATTGCTCAATATCCCGAAGTGATGGTGTCGCCAGTATCAGCTACCATTGCTACTAATTACGCCAGTATGTTTTCGATTGGGAAATCTGTATCCGTGCTTAAGTAACGTACCTAACTAGTTGCCGTGAACGCCACCCGTTTGTGTGTCCTGTTGTGTAGTCTGGCCCTTTGGGGTTGGGTAGCTTCGTGTGGGCCAAAAGAAACGACCGGCACGGAGGTTAAACCCGAACCAACACCCCCAACTGGTACGCCTTACACCTGGACTAAACCAGCCAATTTCCCGGAGCCCGTTTACGATTTTGAAAACAATCAGCTAACAAAGGAGGGCGTAGCCTTGGGGCGTACCCTGTTCTACGACGCCATGTTATCGAAAGATGGTACAATCTCCTGCGCGTTTTGTCATTCGCCATTTACCGCCTTTTCGCATACCGACCACCCGCTCAGCCACGGCATCCGCGATCAGACTGGCACCCGCAACGTACCCGGCATTTTCAACACGGCCTGGCAAACGTCTTTTTTCTGGGATGGCGGCATCTTTGACCTGGATCTGTTGCCCATTTCGCCCATCCAAAACCCCGTAGAAATGGGTGATTCGCTGGGAAATGTACTAAAGAAAGTCAGAAATAGCGGTCGGTATCGGCCCCTTTTCCGTGCGGCCTACGGCACGGATTCTGTTACGTCCGAGCGTTTTTTGAAGGCATTATCACAGTTTATGCTCACGATGGTATCGGCTAATTCGGGCTACGATAAGTTTGTCCGGAAGGAAGCCAATGCGGCCCTCCCTGCGGCTGCTCAACGCGGTCTGACGCTGTTTCAGGCTAAATGTGCCAGTTGTCATAAAGAGCCGTTTTTCACAGATCAGAGTTTCCGAAACAACGGGCTCGCCAAACTCACAGGCGCTAAATTCGACGATCTGGGGCGTGGTGCCATATCGGGGCAAGCGGCTGATAACTACAAATTTCGGGTGCCTAGCCTACGTAACATCGAGTTTACCCCGCCTTACATGCACGACGGGCGGTTTTCTACGCTACAACAGGTGCTGCGCCACTACGCCACCGGTGTGCAGGATACCCCCCAGCTCGACCCGTTGCTAAAGCAAAACGGCCAGGTGGGCATTCCCATGACCCAACAGGAGCAGAACGACATTATCACGTTCCTCCTCACGCTGACTGACTACTCCTTCATCAGCAACCCCGACCTGCAACCCCTGCGGTGATTTTGTCTGAAAAACGCGGTTCGTGGAATATCTTGCGGGATGCAACACCATCAACACCGCTACCTGCTTCCGCTACTTCTTTTGTGGGCCACATTCGCCAGCGCCCAGTCATCCAGTAAAATTTTGGTTACCGACCTCACCCGCATTAAGCAGGTGACTGGTATTCAGGTATCGCCTACGGGCAAACAGGCCATTTACGCGCTGGCAACGATCGAGCCGCAAGTCGATCAGCCGCTCGAATACGATTACCGCACGCACATTTACCTGACCAGTTTACAGCCCGGCGATGCCAAGGCCCTAACACGTGGGGCTGAAAGTGCCCGTCAGGCAGTGTGGTCGCCCGATGGCAAGCAGATTGCCTTTGTCAGAACTGTTCGCGGTAAATCGCAGGTATTTGTGATGCCGCTCGATGGGGGAGAGGCTTACCAGCTGACGACCCTGGCCTACGGAGCCGGGAACCCCGTGTTCTCGCCCGATGGTAGGCAGATTTTGTTCACCACGTCAGTATCGTTTCCCGAAGTACTGGCCGACTCGGCTCTGAATCCGGGTGGGCGCGGGCCGCTGTGGTCGCTTGAAAAACCGGGTATGACGGCCGCTGACCTGCTGCCGAAGAAAGATGCCCCCAAAGCGAACCCCGATGGCACGCTGGCCGAAATCAGAGCGTACCTGGCTAAGGATGTAGATGATAAGAAAGCAAAGGTTATCACCCGCCTGAATTTTCAGGGCGAATCGACCACCGAACCGGTGATGAGTTTCGTGCATCTCTACGTGGTCGACGTGCGTGAGGGGGCCAAGCCTAAGGCACTCACACGCGGTTTTGCATCGTACCAGTCCGGGGTTTGGTTGCCCAATGGTCAGTCGGTACTTGCTGTAACCGATCGCGAAGCTGCCCAGCACCCCGACCGTGAACTCGACAATGCTATTGTGGCGATTGCGGCTGATGGCTCCGGTGTAGTGACGCCTGTATTGAGCGAAGCTGGCAAGTCGTTTAGTGCGCCAAACCCATCGCCAAACGGCCTGAAACTAGCGTATCTGGTCGGCAATTCGCGGGGTGTTGGCTTTTCGAATCTGGCTCTGGCCGATCTGAACGGCATGGCGGTCAGCAATGCCAAAACCGTTGACTTCGACCGGGCGGCGGGCAATTTCGTGTGGGCCAATGTACCTGCACCCACTACCGGCCGTAAAACGCGGCCGTCGGCAACCCCGCTGAAGCAGGGCGGGCTGTACCCAGCCGACGACCTGGCGCTTTACTTCACGGCCAATGCCGATGGTGGTATTCCTCTGTATCGGCTTACAATTCGTACCAACGTCATCGATCGGTTAACTACGCCCGAATCCGGTGTGACTAGTTTCGACGTGGGTGGGAGCAGTATTGTATTTGCCAAAACCGAAGTGGCTGATCCGTCGGCGATGTACATCGCTTCACTGGAGGCCGCGTCACCGAAAAAACTACTCGCTCCCAATGCCGACTGGCTGGCGGGGAAAACGCTCAGCTACCCAATGAAAGCGGTTTATACCAATTCAAAAGGGCAGGCTATTGATTACTGGATTATGAAACCTGCGGCGTTTGTAGCCGGGCAAACATACCCATTGGTGTTGAACATGCACGGCGGACCAACCGCCATGTGGGGCCCCGGCGAACCGTCGATGTGGCATGAGCACCAATACCTCTGTGCGCAGGGCTACGGTGTTGTGTACGCCAATCCACGCGGATCGGGCGGCTACGGACAGGCGTTTCAGCGGGCCAACTACCGCGATTGGGGCACCGGTCCGGCCGAAGATGTTTTGGCTGCGGCTACGGCTGCCGCGCGTGAACCCTGGGTCGATACCACGCGGCAGGTCATTACAGGTGGTTCTTACGCGGGTTACCTCACCGCCTGGATTGTTGGTCACGACAACCGCTTTAAGGCTGCTTTTGCGCAACGCGGTGTGTATGATCTCACCACGTTCATGGGCGAAGGCAATGCCTGGTCACTGGTACCGAACTACTTCGGGCTACCCTGGGAAACCGGCGCTCAGGCGGTGCTCGATGCCAATTCGCCCTATTCGTTCGTGCAGAACATCAAAACGCCGTTGCTGATCAAACACGGCGAGAACGACCTGCGCACGGGCATTATTCAATCAGAAATGATGTACAAGAGCCTGAAAGTGCTGGGTCGACCGGTCGAGTATGTTCGGATGCCCGGCGCTACCCACGAACTGAGCCGCACCGGCAACGTCCGGCAGCGCATCGACCGTATGCTCCGCATATACGAATTCTTCGAGCGATTTGTAGGAAATAACACCGGGAGAGTGAAGTAGAAAAAGGAGTTAAACACAGAGGGGTCCGGCCTCCCGGTGCCAGGTACACAGAGTTTCGCTACTTCTCTCTGTGTACCTGGCAC